>NZ_CP116805.1:1452500-2905000 GCF_028463845.1 Gimibacter soli
ACCCGCGCCTTGATGTTCTTTGCCTTGCCGACATAGAGCACATCGCCGTTCGCATCGAACATGCGATAGACCCCCGGCTGGGTGGGGGCTGTCTTCAGGTGACGCTTGATGGTGGCTACGCCGTCGTTTTCGATCACAGGTGTCATATCCGGACTGGGGCAGGAAGTGCGGTGGCAATTCTGGCGTCTGGCGCGTCGGGAATCAATGCTGCGGAACCGACTTTGATTCGTCTAAAAAGATTTCCACGAATCCTGTGGATAACCATGTGGGCAACTTTGGTTCTGTCGCCGCAACGCCGCTGTAACACTGGGGTCAGAGCTGATTGCCCATTTTTTGTGCATTCGAGTTAAGTGTTTGAAAACATTGGGTCAAGGGCCTATTTCATCCTGCCACTATATTAAAATAAAAATGGCATCTTGTCTGACCATATGGGCTGTGGCAGCGCGCGATTCGGTGTGCACAACTCAAGTGCCCGGAATCCGGTCAAAGCGTTGAAAAGCCGAAATATTACCGAACTGTTAAGTATTGATTTCAGCTGGGACGGTGGCGTTCGATCTCGACGCCGACGCTGAGGGCGCCTTCAACGGCTTCGAGCTTTTCCACCTTCACGCGTGCGCCGATCACCCGCAGATCGACGAGGCAGAGGTCGGCGATTCGCTCGGCGAGCGTCTCAACGAGGTTGATATGACCGGCTTCCAGGATGGTCTGGATGCCTTTCACGATCTCGTTGTAACAGACGACGTTGGCCAGCTGGTCCTCGTGATGCTCCAGCGTCTCTTTCACGGAAAGATCCACATTGATGCGGATACGCTGGTGCGCGCCTTTCTCGTGTGCCCAGACGCCGATCTCGGCCGAGGTCTCATAGTCGCGGACAAAAACATGACGCACGCCGCGGGTGGCGTCGGCGTAAGGCAGGCGCAGCACATTCGCAAGCGGGTTCGATTTGGGCATTGCCTCGTCGGCCATGTCAACTCTCCACGATATCAGGGGTCTGCCAGGCTAGATGCTGGCCCCCGTCGAGCGCCAACATTTGCCCCGTCATGGACGGAGTCTCAAGCAGAAACCGCACGCTCGCGCAGATTTCATCAAGCGTGGGGCCGTGGCCGAGGGGCACCTTGGCCGCTTCCTGATCGAAGGTTTTCTTTGTCTGATGGATGCTTGGCAGCACCGGACCGGGGCCGATGGCATTGACGCGAACACGCGGTGCCAGCGCCTGTGCTGTTGTCTGCGTCAGGGTCCAGAGGGCAGCTTTCGAGGCCGTATAGGACATGAAAGTGGGATTGAGCCGCCAGACGCGCTGGTCAATGAGGTTGATCACATTGCCTTGGCACGCTGCCGGCAGCCCGGCGGCCAGCGTCTGGGTCAGCAACAGGGGGGCGAGCGTGTTGACCGACAGATGCGCCTGCCAGCTTGCCGCTGTCAGCGTGTTGATCTCGTCGGGCTCGAAGAGCGAGGCATTGTTGATGAGGATTTCAATCGGCTGGCCGAGGGCTGCCGCTGCTTCGGGTACTATCTTCTGCACGACGGCTGCTTCCGCGAGATCGGCCTGCACGATGGCGGCCTCGCCACCCTTCCCGCGAATGAGCGCTGCCGTTTCCTCGGCGCCTGCAAGCCCATGCTCGCGGCAATGGAGGGCAACGGCGTGGCCGTGGGCCGCGAGATCAAGCGCGATGGCGCGCCCGATGCGCTGGCCCGCACCCGTTACGAGGGCGGCCCCTTCTCTCCTGGCTGTCGTCATCGTCCGGCTCCCCGAATTTGTTTCGCTGAAGTAAGGCTTCAGTAGCCGGTGTCAAGATCGAGCAGGTTTTCAGGTCGTTCGCCGCGTTCGATCCGTGCGATATTGCGCGCCACATATTCAGCCGCCGTGTGAGGGCGGGTGATTGCTGCCACATGCGGGGTGATGATGATCTTCTCATGCTCCCATGCCGGATGATCTACCGGCAGCGGCTCTACCGGGAATACATCCAGCATGGCGCCGGCCAGATGGCCGCTGTCGAGCGCGGCGATCAGGTCTTCCAGCACCACAAGCCCGCCGCGACCGGCATTCACAATGGCAGCCCCCTTGGGAAGCTCGGCGAGCGTTTCAGCTTCGAGCAGTCCTTTGGTCTCGGGGGTCTCGGGCAGCAGGCAGAGCAGGATATCGCTGGCGCGCAGGAACGGGCGAAGCCCTTCGTCGCCATGATAAAGCGTGCGACCGGGCTCGGGGGCGCGTTCGCGCCGCGTCCATCCGCTGATCTGGTAGCCGAAGGCGGAAAGCGAGTCTGCGACCACATGGCCAAGCGTGCCGTAGCCCATGATGCCCACGCGAACGTGCGAGGCTGCAGGGGAGAAAACACGGCCCCATTTGCCGTGGCGCTGTGCGGCGATCAGTTGCGGTAGCTGGCGGTGGAACATCAGGGTCGCCATGGTCAGATATTCGCGCATGCCTTCATGCAGCGCGTCGTCGCCCATGCGAATGACCGGCACGTTACGGGGCAGGTCGGGGTCGCGCATCAGATGGTCGATCCCGGCGCCGAGCGAGAAAATGGCCTTTATATTGGGATAGCGCGCCAGAAGGCCTGGCTCGGGTTCCCACACGAAGGCATAGGCGGGGCCATCTTCCGGATTGCCCCAGTCGGGGTTGCCACGAAAGTCCACGCCCGGTATCGCCGCCTGCACGGCATGGCGCCAGGCATCGTGGGGATAGCCATCAAGATAGAAGAGAATCCGTGTCATCTTGCCTCCCGTTCAGACAGGGCGAGTGTGCCATGTGGCGGAGGCCGGATGAAAGTCCTTTTCTTGGCCGGAAATCGGTGAGATTGGGCTTGAAACCCAGCCCTAAAGCCTGTATCCACCGCCCCGGATGGATTGTCTTGCAAGTGTGCCTTTGGCGTCTGCGAGTCTTTCCCTTGCAATTTGGGTGCTCTCCTCTTATGGTGCGCGCCTCGAATCAAGTGGCGCACGCAGTGTGTGGGTCGCGAAACTATCAAGGGACGCCCTGAGGCGATGCCCTCTGAGCGGAAAAGGTAGAAGAAATGGCTGTACCTAAGAGAAAAACGACGCCGTCCCGCCGTGGCATGCGCCGTTCGCACGACGCCCTGAAGGCGATCAACGTGCAAGAAGACTCGCACACCGGCGAGTACAAGCTGCGTCACCATATCGATCTGAAGAGCGGTATGTATCGTGGCAAGCAGATTCTGGAGCCCAAGGGCGACTACTAAGTCCAGCCCGGCTTCGGCTCAAAAAAACCCGGCAGGTCTTTTTCCTGCCGGGTTTTTTGTGTTTAATCGGCACGCAACATCCAAGCCGGGAGGAACCCTCATGCGCTTCCGTTTCATCGCGCCCATCGCCGCAGTCCTCACCATCGCCTGCACGGAGACAAATACGATCACCGGGCGGGACCAGTTCCTGATGATTCCTGCAAGCCAGGATGCCGCCCTCGGCCTTGAGGCCATGAACGAGGTGAAGCAGTCCGTGAAGCTCGTGAAGGGCAAACCGGCCGAGCGCGTGGCGCGGATCGGCAAGCGGATCGCGGCGCTTTCCGACCGGCCGGACATGCAGTGGGAATTTGTGGTCATTGATGAAGACGTGCTGAACGCCTGGGCCCTGCCGGGCGGCAAGGTGGCCGTTTACAAGAAGATGCTCGATATGATGGAAAGTGACGACCAGCTCGCTGCCGTGCTCGGCCACGAGATCAGTCACGCTGTGTTGCGCCACGGGGCTGAAAGCCTGTCGCGCGCGCAGGCCCAGAATATGGCGATTGCCGGCCTCGGGCTGGCGGTCGGCACCTACACCAAAAGCGGGGAAACCGCGCAGCTTGCCGCGACACTCGCGAATGTGGCCGCGCAAGGCTTTGTGGCACTTCCCCACAGCCGCTCGATGGAGCTTGAAGCCGACGATATCGGCACCCGCTATATGGCCCGTGCGGGTTACGATCCCCGTGCAGCCGTGACGCTGTGGCAGAAGATGCAGAAGATGAAGGAAGGCTCGGGCGGCCAGCCCCAGTGGCTTTCAACCCACCCGACCGACCAGCAGCGTATCGACCGCCTGTCGGCCAAGATGGCCGACTATCTGGCTGAATATCAGCGCGCGAAGAAATCGTGACCCTGATCACGTCGGCCTATGCCCGCCAGATGGCGCCCTATAATG
This sequence comes from Gimibacter soli, assembly GCF_028463845.1. Lineage (NCBI taxonomy): Bacteria > Pseudomonadati > Pseudomonadota > Alphaproteobacteria > Kordiimonadales > Temperatibacteraceae > Gimibacter > Gimibacter soli. The sequence goes on from NZ_CP116805.1 coordinate 1,456,629, forward strand.
CGTGGCAGAACGCCTCTCTCGTGATAGCCGCCGACGGGCTGACGGATGAGGCGCGGAAAGCCGACCGCGGTGCCTTCTTCGGTTCGATTGCGGCAACGCTCAGCCACATCCTCTGGGCTGACCAGATCTGGCTCAGCCGCTTTGGCACAGGGGAGCCGCCAACTGCCCCCGGCATCGCAGATTCCACTGCCGCATATCCTGACTGGGAAGCCTATAAGAAAAAGCGCGCGGCGATGGATGAGGTCGCGAAGGACTGGGCGGCTATGCTTGATGACGACTGGCTGAAAGGCGACCTTGAATGGTATTCGGGCCTCCTGAAAGCCAACATCACCAAGCCCCGCGCGCTTCTGGTTGCCCATATGTTCAACCATGCCACCCATCACCGGGGGCAGGTGCATGCCATGCTGACGGCCGCCGGCGCCAGGCCCGACGATACCGACCTCATGCTGATGACGGTGGTGGATTAGCCGTCCGTTTCATTGAAAATCCGGGTCAATCGTGATATGCCTGCCGCCGGCTGCCGGACCCGGCGCGTGTAGGGGCACGCGACTTCGATATCTCTCCGCAGTTTTTGTTCCTTCCGTTTTGCTTCCCTCGGACCTTCCGGCTGCCTGAGTCTTATCTCATTGGCAAAGGAACATACGATGAGCCGTCTTCTCAAAACGATTGTGGCTGCCAGCATGGTGGCCGGTTTCACGCTGTCTGCATCTGCCGAAAGTCGCGTCAGCATTGTCTGGCACTGCCATTACAAGGAAGGCAAGGGGCCGCAGGATCTGCTGGCGATCAATGGCAAATGGCTGAAGCTGGCCCGTACGAAGGTCAAGGGGGGTGACCTCAACAGCTATCTCGAAAACGCGGTCTTCGGAAAGATCGGTCATTTTGTCTTTGTCGACAGCTATCCGTCGCTCAGTGCCTATGAGGATGTCCGCAAATGGATGATGTCGTCCGACGAGGGCAAAGCGATTGAAGCCGAGTTCAATGCGGCATCCGAATGCAAGAAGAACGAAGTTTACGATTCATGGGAAACCATGCCTGCGAAATAGCAGGTAGCGATCAGTTTCAGCCCCAGTCGAGGCCGATATCGACGGCTGGGGCTGATTGCGTGAGGCGCCCGACCGAGATGAAATCGACGCCGGTTTCGGCAATCGCGCGGATGGTGGTGAGGTTCACCCCGCCCGAGGCCTCCAAGGGTACACGGCCCGCGTTCAGCGCCACAGCCTTGCGAAGTGTGTCGGGCGTCATGTTATCAAGAAGAAGACTGGTGGCGCCTGCTGCAATGGCTTCCTCGGCCTGATCAAGCGTGTCGCACTCAACCTGGATTTTCGCCTGCCCGTGCGCCTTGGCGCCTTCCACAGACTTGGTTACACTGCCAGCAACCGCAATGTGATTGTCCTTGATGAGGACGGCATCGAAAAGCCCCATGCGGTGGTTGACCCCGCCGCCCATCAGGGTGGCATATTTGGCGAGCTTCCGGAGGCCCGGAATGGTCTTGCGGGTATCCAGCAGCCGTGCCTTCGTGCCTTCGATCTTGTCGACATAGGTGCGCGTGAGCGTGGCGATGCCCGATAGGTGCTGCAGGATATTGAGCGCCGTGCGCTCGGCCGACAGGAGCGCGCGTGCCTTGCCGGTCATCCGCACAAGTGCGGTGCCCGCCGGCACCTTGTCGCCGTCCTTCACCAGAAAATCGAGTGTCGCTTCAGGGTCCAGCCGGTGGACGATGGGGGCCACAAGCGGCAGGCCGGCGATCACCATGTCTTCCCGCGCGTTCATGGTGGCGGTGAGCATGGCATCAGCGGGGATCGTCGCCTCAGCCGTTACGTCGCCCGTGGCGATATCCTCGGCAAAGGCGGCGTCGATGAAGGCGTCAATCTCGGCCTGCGTCAGCGGGAAGGCGGACATGGGGGTCAGACCTCGACCTTCGAAACATCGGGGGCGGGGCCTTGCGTCGGGCTCATTTCCAGCATCCGGCGCAGCGGCTTTTCAGCCTTCACGCGGGTTTCTTCATCCAGCTGGATTTCGGGCCCGAGGTCGCGCAGGCAAAGATAGAGCTTCTCCATCGTATTCAGCGCCATGAAGGGGCAGGTGTTGCAGCTGCAATTGCCGTCCGCGCCCGGTGCACCGATGAAGGTCTTGTGCGGGGCCGCCTTTTCCATCTGGTGGATGATGCCGGGTTCGGTCGCCACGATGATCGTGTCGGCCGGGCTATTGATCGAGAAATTCAGGATGTCGCGGGTGGAGCCCACATGGTCGGCATGCGCGATGATATTGTCCGGGCATTCGGGGTGCGCGGCCACGGGGGCATCCGGATACTGGGCTTTCAGCTTGATCAGCTCTTTCTCGCTGAATTTCTCGTGCACGATGCAGGTGCCCTGCCACAGGACCATGTCCTCGCGGCCGAGCTGGCGGGCGAGATAGCCGCCAAGGTGCCGGTCCGGCCCGAAGATGATCTTCTGGTCCTTTGGCAGGCTGTTCACGATATGCTTGGCGTTTGAGCTCGTCACAATGATATCGGAAAGCCCCTTCACCGCTGCCGAGCAGTTGATGTAGCTGAGCACGATATGATCGGGGCGGGCCTTGACGAAGGCTTCGAACTCGTCGGGCGGGCAGCTGTCTTCCAGGCTGCAGCCGGCTTCAAGATCGGGCAGCACCACGATTTTCTCGGGGCTCAGGATCTTGGCGACTTCCGCCATGAAGCGCACGCCGCAGAAGACGATGACATCGGCATCCGTGGCCGCTGCCTTGCGCGACAGGTCGAGGCTGTCGCCCACGAAGTCGGCAATATCCTGGATCGCGCCATCCTGATAATAGTGGGCGAGGATTACCGCGTTCTTTTCCTTCCTGAGGCGGTTGATCTCGGCAACGAGATCGAGGCTCGGGTCAAGGGCGGGGTTCAGGGGCAGATTCATCGTCACTCTCCTGCCCGGCGGGCCGGGCGTAACCTAGACTGGCGGCATTGATAGCGGCGGGGCGGCCCGCATGCAATCAATTGCTTCTTGCCTGTCAGGATAGGCGGTAGCGGGCGCCAAGGCCGGGGGCGGGGTCGGCGCTCACCCGCCCGTCATCGACAAGGGCGATGAGATGGGCGAGGACCGACCGGGCGGCGGCCGGAAACAGCCTTGGGTCGATTTCCTTGTACATCCGCTCCACCATCATATCGATATTGTCGATGCCGGCTTCAAGATGACCGACAATCTGGGCCTCGCGCATGCGGCGGTGGCCGATGATGGCGCGCATGAAACGCGCGGGTTTGTCAACTTCCGGCCCGTGTGTGGGGCGCAGGAGCGCAGGGTTCATCGCGACCAGCCGTTCAAGGCTTTTGAGATAGGCGCGCACGTCGCCGTCCGGCGGCAGGATCACGGTGGTGGCCCATGCCATCACATGATCGCCCACAAAGACTGTGTCTTCTTCCGCCAGATGGAAACACAGGTGGTTGGATGTGTGGCCGGGGGTATGCAGGGCCGTGATTGTCCAGTCCGGGCCCTTGATCACTTCTCCGTCAGCAAGCGTCACGTCCGGGGCGAAGTCCTTGTCGGCACCCGCTTCCACATCTTCACCTTCCAGCCCCGCACGCCGTCCGGCACCATGCGGGCCGAAGGCGAGGATCGGGGCGCCGGTCTGGTCTTTCAGCCAGCGCGACAGGGGCGAATGATCCCGGTGGGTGTGGGTGACAAGGATATGGCTCACTTTGCGGCCCGCTATCGCCTGCATCAGCGCCTCGCCGTGGGCCGGCATCTCGGGGCCGGGGTCGATGACGGCAAGCTTTTCCGTGCCGACGATGAAAGTGCCGGTGCCGGTGTAGGTGAAGGGGCTGGGGTTCGGGGCCAGTACGCGGGTGACAAGCGGGCTCAGTGCCTCCGCCACGCCAGGGTTCATCGTGAAATCCTGTTTGAAATCGATGGGCATGCCTTGGTCCCTGTCCGTTCGGGCGGGAGCTTAGCGCGGCAGGTGCCGGTGTCCAATCAGAAAGGGAAGGCCTTGAAATGGTTAGAGCCGGTTACGCGGGCGTCCTTGCAGGCAGGCAGTGGACGGCAGGCAGGCGTAACCGGCTCTATTTCCGAGCGTCCCGCGTCAGTGGCAGCTGGTTGCGGGCGCCGCATCCCATTCAGTGGCAGCTGAAGATCGGGATGCTGTGTCTTCGCACGTCCGGTGGCAGCCGGGTGGGTCGTGCGGATCACTTGTCGGGAGTATCGCAACCCCCGTGCCAAATTGTGGCAAACCAGAGATTCCGCCATTTGGCACGAAAAAAGCGATGAAACGCCGCTAAAAAGCGTCCCGAAACGGGACTTGGTCGGGAGATGTGCCAAAATGGGACATTTTATTCTGTGCTATTATGAGACAGTTCAGCCGCAGGCAGGAATCCGAAGCGCTTCCATGTACGTGCTGCTTCGGGGGCCGCAAGGCGAGTAAGGAGGGTGTCGAGGTCAGGCCGGTCGGAGACGACCCCGCCTGAGTAGCGTACAGCACCGCTTGCCTCGGCGGCGATCGGGGTGATGACCCGGACAGCCAGATTGCCTGCTGTGTCGCTTTCATAAACAAGGCCAGGCAGGCCGCCGCGCTCCACAAGGCGCAGGGTGGCACGCACGCTTTCCCCCATGGCGAGGCGGTCTTTCAGCGTATCGACAAGGCCGAGATGTTTGAGGAAGGCTTGTGCATAGACACCGGCGGGGGCGCTGCGCGGGTCAGCAATCGCGAGGCGCCGGTTGCCGAGGATTTCCATGAAGGCGGCAGCATCGATGGTGGCGCGGTCCTTCACCTTGTCGTCTGCAGGTACGGCAAGGACCAGCCGGTTGCCGGCAATCACTTGCACGTCATGCAGTTTGCCCGCCTTCAAAAGCCAGTCGGTCCAGTCTGCATTGGCGGAAATATAGATATCCGCCGGGGCGCCGGCCTCGATCTGGCGGGCGAGGGTCGCACTCGGGCCGAACACATAGGTCGCCTCATTGGGGCCAAGGATCGCAGGCAGCGCCTCCACAAGGCTTGCTGCTGCAAAGATGATCGGCTTGTGCCGTGTTTCCGATTGCGCGGTGGCGGAAGGTGCCAGCAGCAGGCAAAGGGCGAAGAAGGCTGTCAAGAAAGTGTGAAGGCGTGATCCATACATTCGGCTGATCCGGTTTTCCTGTGCGGAATAACGTAGGCATTGACCAACTTAGCCAATGACATGCGCGAAGCGCAATCCTGTCTTTGCCGGTGGCGGGGTGTCTGGTCATCACTTGATCGTGGTTTTGCACGAGGTTGCAAGGGCTGTGATTGCGACTAGACTGGAGGCTGAAATCCAACAGGGGAACTGCCATGAGCTGGACCGACTGCGATACACCGGGCTGCGATACCGCAGGTGACGAAAAGGCGATCCGCTATGTGATCCGGCCGAAACCGCGCGATCTTGGCGGCTTTTCGGTGCGCCGGTCGCTCCCGGCCATTGAGGCGCGGTCGGTTGGTCCCTTCGTATTCTTCGATCAGATGGGACCGGCCGAATTCGCGCCGGGCACGGGGATCGATGTGCGCCCGCACCCCCATATCGGGCTCGCGACCCTTACCTGGCTGGTGGACGGCGCCATCATGCACCGCGACAGTCTGGGCTCGGTGCAGGAAATCCGCCCGGGTGCGGTGAACTGGATGACGGCGGGGCATGGCATCGTCCATTCCGAACGCACGCCGGACGCCGAACGGGCAGCAGGCCACAAGCTATACGGGCTGCAGATATGGATGGCCCTGCCGAAAGACCGGGAGACGATGGACCCGGCCTTCGACCATTACCCTGCCGACAGCCTGCCGACCTTCGAGGGGCCGGGAATGCGCGGCATTCTGGTTGCCGGTGAAGGCTGGGGCAAAACATCCCCTGTGACAGTACAAAGCCGCACCCTTTATGCCGATATCAGCCTTGAAGACGGGGCTTCGGTGAATGTGCCGGCGGATCACACCGAACGGGCGGTCTATATGCTGGATGGGGCCGTCACCATCGGCAGCGAAAGGCACGAACCCGGCGCCATGCTGGTGCTGGAAGAGAGCGCACCTGTAACGGTGACAGCGTCGGGCGGGCCGGCGCGGCTGATGGTACTGGGCGGTGATCCACTAGATGGCCCGCGCCGCATGTACTGGAATTTTGTCGCAACCGACGTGTCGATGATCGAGGAAGCCAAGGACCGCTGGCGCGAGGGCAGGTTTGATCCCGTACCGGGCGACGATGAATTCATTCCCCTGCCGGAGCGCTGAGGTTTTTTCTCCGGCCAGTTGACGCCTTCGCGGCAGCTATCGGCGTGATGGCTGAAAGCAACTGGTACATTTCGTTCCAGTCATACGGCTTGGTCAGGCAATCGTTGAAGCCAAGCCGCAAATATTCCCGTCGTTGATCGTCAAAGGCATTTGCTGTTAGCGCGATGATCGGTGTGGCGGCATGCTCGGGCATTGTGGCGCGGATCAATTCCACCGCTTCTGTGCCCGTCATTTCCGGCATCTGGATATCCATCAGGACCAGGTCAAAACTGCCGGACCGCATCAGGTTGACGGCTTCAAGGCCATTTTCAGCCATGACAAGCTGCATGCCCCAGTGGCCGGCCAGTTTCTTCTCAAGAATCCGGCGATTGATGGCGATATCTTCCACAATCAGGATTTTCAGGGACTTCGCATGCTCATGCTGCCGGCCGGGCGTCGGGTCGCGCAGGTCTCGTTGTTCCTGCGATTTGGGCAGCAGTGCTGTGAAGGTGAAGCGATTTCCGGATCTGCTTACAGCGGTATAGGTTACGTCGCCATTCATCATCTGTGCGATGCGACGGCTGATGGAAAGGCCAAGCCCGGTTCCCCCGATTTTGCTGTCCGCTTCCATCGTGCCACGTTCAAAGGGAAGGAACAGCCGGTCCAGAATGGCCGGATCGATCGGGGTGCCGGTATCGTCGATGGTCAGGCGAAGGGCAACGGGGGCCAAGGGGTCTGCCGGCGGGTCGATTGCAAGCGTCGCCGTCACGCTACCGCCTGCCGTATATTTGACAGCATTGCCGATGAGATTGCTGGCAATCTGCCTGATGCGACCGCCATCACCGAGGAGATAGAGCCCGCTATCGCCCAATACCTGAACGGCAAGCGACAAGCCTTTTTCTGCCGCCGCCGCTTCGAATAGCCGGGCAACTTGTGTCACCACCCGGTATGGCAGGAACGGCTCTGACGTCAGTTTCAGCTTTCCGGCTTCTGATTTCGACATATCGAGAATGTCATTCAGGATACGCGTCAGGTGCTCGCCATTCTCCCGGATGATGGCAAGGTATTCGGTGATTTGCGGGTCATCCGTTTCCACCGAGATCAAGTCCAGCATGCCCAGCATGGCAGTAAGCGGCGTTCTTACTTCATGGCTGACCATGGCCAGGAAATTTGATTTGGCGCGGTTGGCGGTGCTTACCGCCTTCAACGCCTTCCGAAGTTCTGCCTCCACCTCGATTTCGCGCGTGATATCAATGTCCATCCCGACGACGCGGATCGCTTCGCCGTGGTCATTGCATTTGGCGACGGCCCTTCTGTTGATCCAGATTTCACGACCGTCGCCCCGTGTGACGCGGTAACGAAGGCTGAGGGTGCTGATGTCGCTCTGCAGGAAATGCTTGAAGGCTTCGATGATTGATGCGCGGTCCTCGCTGTGGATCATGTTGATCGTCGCGTCGCGTCGCCCTGTGAATTGCGCAGGGTCGATCCCGTAAATATCGAACATGCCCTGATCCCATTCCTTTGTTTCCTCAAGGACATTCAGGTCCCAAAGCCCAAGGCTGATGGATTGCCGTGCCAGTTCAAAACGCTGGCGAGCGGTCAGCAATTCGCGGGCATCGCGCCGTTCCTCTGTCACATCCATCACTAGTCCGACCACGAGTGATTTTCGGTCCTTTGTGCGCTGGCGGACCCGGACCTTCAGAATGCGTTCTTCATCAGCTTTGGAGCGATAAACGAGTTCTCGTGTAAGAATGTCATCGTCAAGATCATCGCGCAGGAAAACGTCTTCGAATATATGGCGCTCTTCAGGTGTGCAGCGCGCCGTCAATCGCTCGAACGAGGGGTGGCCGTCGACGGGATCCAGTTTGAGCAGTGCAAACAGGCCTTCCGAGAATTTCAGGTCGCCGGTCGCCAGATCACGGACAAAATAGCCTGATCCGGCTGCATGCTCCATGGAGGTCAACAGGTCATCGGTGAAGGCAAGTTGTTTGCGCGGCTCATTCAGAACGCGGCGCCAAAGGGCAGGGCCGAAGGTCAAGACGAGGATCGAGATACAGAAGAAGGCAACGGCAAAGTCGCGCGAGGTCTGCCAGGTTGCGATGTCTTCTTGCGCCCGCGTCAGTGTGACCAGACCAATCTGGCGACTGGTTTCAGCGATTTCGGCAAGTCCCCGCCCGGCCATCCGGTCATCGATCCGTACCCGCCTGTCTATATCGGCTATCGCGGCGCCCGCCTCTTTCATCTCGATAGCCACATCAAGATTGGCGAGATAGGCCTGCAGGGTCGAACGTACCTCGCGACCCTTGCCAAAGCCGAAGCTTTCCTGATTGAAAGATTTCTCAAGGGCAGTGAGTGCTGTCAGAGCGCCGTTGATCTGGCGGCGGGTCTCTTCCGCCCGGTCGGCTTCGCCGCGCAGGACATAATTTTTGAAATTGTGGATGAAGCCGCCGTAGCCCATCAGCTGATGAAGGGCGGAGAGGGCATTCTCGCGCTGGACTTGAGCTTCAAGTGTCGCCTGCAGCGCATCTTCTGCGTGCATTCGCCGGGTTTCAGTTGTGGCGACCAGAGTGCCCAACAGGCAAACGGCCACAAATCCGATCAGAAATTTCCACACTGATCTTGTCCGTGCCAATATGCCCCCGAGTTCTGGAGGATAGCGTTAATCGGCTGGGTTGTAACCATTTTTCTGGCAGGAATGCCGCTAGGGGGTGGTTCCTCTTGCCTGATAGGCGTCAAGGGCGCGGGCGCGAGCCATTGACCGGTCAAGCATCGGTAGGGGGTAGGTTCTACCAAGCGCAACACCCGACGCGTGCAAAACCCCAGCGGGGGCCGTGTGTGGTTCGTGGATGTGGGCGTCGGGCAGATTGGCAAGCTCTGGCACGAAGCGGCGAATATAATCGCCAGTCCCATCGAACTTGGCAGACTGTAGGGTCGGATTGAAAATCCGGAAGAAGGGTGCGGCATCGGCGCCGCAGCCGGCAACCCATTGCCAGTTGGCGGGGTTGCTGGCGGCGTCGGCATCCACAAGCGTATCCCAGAACCATGCTTCGCCGTGCCGCCAGTCGGTCAGCATGTCCTTGGCGAGGAACGAGGCGACGATCATCCGCACCCGGTTATGCATCCAGCCGGTTTGCCACAGCTGCCGCATACCGGCATCGATGATGGGGAACCCGGTCTGCCCCCTCTGCCAGCGCTTCAGGTCGGCGGGGTCGGGTTCATGCCAAGGGAAAGCGGTGAAATCCTCGCGGATCGGGCGCGTGGCAAGGTCGGGTTTGGCCACAGCCAGATGCCAGCAGAATTCCCGCCAACCAAGCTCCCTTTGGACATGGGCTGCCCCTTGCGCGAGCGCGGGTTCCATCGCGGCGATATCGGCAAGCCGGGCAAACAGCCGCCGCGGGCTGATATTGCCGAACCGTAGATAGGGGGAAAGTGTCGTGGTCCCGTCCTCGAGCGCGGGAAAGTCCCTGTCATGACCATAGCCCCTGAGGCCTGCCTCGATGAAATGGTCGAGTCGTTTGTGGGCCGCCGTCTCGCCCGGCTCCCATGTGGCTGCGATACCGCCCGTCCAGTCCACGCCCCGGGGCAGCAGGCCAAGCGCATCAAGCGACAGGGTCGCGGGCATGTTGTCGGGCGCCGAAAGCTTTTCGGGTGCGGGGATGGGAGCGCGCGGGCCAAGCTCGATACAGGCACGCCAGAAGGGGGTGAACACCGAATAGGGCTTGCCGGCACCAGTCCGGATTTCCACAGGGTCGAACAACAGATGCCCGCCGAAGCGTCGGCAGACGATCCCGTTTTCTTCGGCCCAATGGTGCAGGGCATCTTCCACCGCATGCATGCCGGGGGTAGGGTCATGTTGCAGATACAGGGTCCGGGCACCTGTCTCTGCGACCAGCTTTTCCACTTCTGTGAGCAAAGCGCCATGACGAAGCACAAGCGGCGCACCGGCGCGGGCGAGGTCGCGGGCATGATCGGCGAGGGCATGATGCAGCCACCATTTCGCGGCACCGCCCGTCGGGCGGGGGCGGGTCTCGTCATGGATATAGGCGGGGACAATATGGTCAGCCTCGCGCGCGGCAGCGGCCAGCGCCGGATTGTCATCAAGGCGCAGCGACTGGGCAGTCACAAGATAAAGGGCAGTGGTCAGCATCAAAAAACTCCCGCACGAACGGCAGCAATTTTACGCGGGGATGTTACGGTTGGATTAGCTGGCCTCGCCGGAACGCCGAAGGGGCTCAAGGAGGGCTTTTATCTCTGCCGCGGTGCGCGCGATGCGGGCGGCTATTTCAGGCACGTCCCGGTCGGCCAGCATACGGGCCTTCAGGCCAAGCGCGCCGACCGAATAGATGACACCGATCTTTTCAAGCTCGACCGGGCAGGCGATGGCCAGTACCCCACGGTCCAGTTCCTCGTCCGACATGCCATAGCCGCGCGCCTTCACGGCATCAAGGTCAGCAAGGATGGCCTCATGATCGGTGAGGGTGAGGTCATCATAGGCAACAAGCGGTTTTTTCAGCTCTTCCAGTTGCCGTTCGCGCGGCTGGTGCGCAAACAGCACCTTGCCAGCGGCCGAGGCATTGATCGGGAAGGCGTCGCCCGGATGCATGATCGTGTGGCTTGGATGCACCGGCATGGTGGTGTGGATAAGGTCGATCCGGCTGTCCTTGAACTGCACCAGATAGGCCGCGATGCCGAGGTCTTCGGTTTGCGCGCGCAGCGCCGGCTCCACAAGGGTAGCGAGCGTGTCGGTATCGAAAGCCAGATGGAAGATGCGCAAAAGGCGCGGCCCGATGGTGAAGGTCGCCCGGCCGCTGCCGCCTTCCACATAGCCGATATCGACAAGGCTGTGGATCATGCGGTGGGTGGTCGCCATCGGCAGCCCGATCGCGTCAGCGATTTCCTTCAGCGCAAGGCCTGATGGGCTTGCTGCCACGGCATCAAGGATTGCCGCCAGTCGCTTGATAGGGGAGGAGGCCCCGGCCATAAGTGTCAGTTCCCTCTCTGCGGCAGGGGATTGCCGCATCTCTCCCCAAAGCCTTCCCACAGCCGCCGCCCCTTTTCAAGACCTTGATGCTGCTATATGGTCGCCGCGTGAACGGGGCGGACAATCCGCCCCCGGTGCCATCTTCCCGAGGAATGGACCCAATGAAGAAACTGACCCCCCTGGCGCGGACGTTGGCCGCTGCCGTGGCCCTTGTGGCCCTCAACCCGATGAAGGAGACGACGATGGCGGCTGAAACGGCTGACATGATTGTGCTTGGCGACTATGTGGTCACCATGGACGATGCGGCAGGCGTGATCGAGCATGGCGCCGTCGCCGTGAAGGATGGTGCCATCGTTGCTGTCGGCAAGGCTGACGAGATCAAGGCGAAATACACCGCCAAGGAAATCATGAACGGCGACAGCAAGGTGCTGATGCCGGGTCTTGTGAACGGCCATACCCACACCTCGATGACGCTCCTGCGTGGTGTTGCGGACGATCTGGATCTGATGACCTGGCTGACGAAATTCATCTTCCCGATGGAAGGACGTTTCGTTGATCCCGAGTTCGTGCGCATCGGCACCAGCCTCGCCTGCTGGGAAATGATCCGCGGCGGCACAACTTCGTTCGTCGATATGTATTTCTACCCGGAAGTGATTGCGGGCGTGGTGGAGGAGTGCGGCCTGCGTGCCGTTGTCACCGCCCCGATGATTGATTTCCCGAGCCCCGGTTTCAAGGGCTGGGAAGACAGCTTTGCCGCTGGCGTGAAGTTCGTGGAAAGCCACAAGGGCAAATCGGCCCGGGTGAAGCCGGGCCTTGCCCCGCATGCGCCCTATACCGTTTCGAAAGAGCATCTGGCCGAGGTATTGGGCGCTGCCAAAAAACTGGACGTGCCGATTTCGATCCACGTGGCGGAAGACCAGTCAGAAACCAAAACGATTGCCGACAAATACGGCATGACCTCGATCGAGCTTCTGAGCGAGATCGGCTATCTGGATCATCCTGTGATCGCCGCGCATGTTGTGTGGCCGAGCGAGCATGACCGCGCGCTTATGGCCAAAGGCAAGATGTCGCCGATCCATAACCCGACGTCGAACCTGAAGACGGGCGCCGGGATCGCGCCGGTGCCGCAGATGCTGGATGACGGCATCACGCTTGGCCTTGCGACCGATGGTGCGGCCTCGAACAACGACCTTGATATGTGGGAAGAGATCCGCTTCGCGGCCCTCCTGCACAAGGGCAACATGCACAATCCGACCGTTGTACCGGCCCTCAGCGCCCTGAAGATGGCAACGTCCGAAGGCGCCAAGGCGGCAACGCTTGGTGATGTGACGGGCAAGCTGGTGCCGGGTCTGCGCGCCGACATGATCCAGGTGGACCTGACAAGCCCGCGCCTTGCACCGCTTTATGATGTGATTTCGCACCTTGTGTATGCCACCAACTCGGGCGACGTCGTTACCACCATCGTGGATGGCCGGGTGCTGATGAAAGATGGCAAGGTGCTGGCAATCGATGGCGCCAAGGTGAAAGCCGAAGCCGATGCGCTGGGCGCCAAGATCAAGGCCGCCCTCGCCGAGGCCAACTGACTGAAATGCTTTACCGGTGGTGCCTCAGGGCGCCGCCGGTGCCTCCGGTGCGGGGTCTTCGCCCGCCTCATCTGCGGGGGTATCGTCTTCCCCACGCAATCTCCCAAGATAGACATTGTTGATCTGCTGATCGGCGCCAGCGGCCTGAATTTCGGCAAGGGCTGCGTCGAAGCGCGCGGCCATGGCTTTGTCACTGAAACACAGAAGGCGCGGGGTGGGTGGTAGGTCGAACGCCAGTTCGTAGGGCAACTCGCCCTCCCAGCCGCGCTCATTCAGGGAATATTCGACAAGAAGCCGGTCGCCGATATAGGCATCCAGCCGTCCGCGCTGCAGAAGATCAAGCGCATCGGTGTTGATCAGATAATTATAGCTGCCGAAATAGCGGATGAAGGGTTTGAGCGCATTGCCGAGCGCACGTTCGGCCTTCGGGAAGGTCGCCACATTCAGCCCGGCCAGATCGATCATGCTGTAAACGCCTTTCGGTAACCCCTTGCGCACCAGCACGGCGTCGCGCCAATAGGAGAACGGTTGGCTCGGGATACAGCCTTTGACATCCGCACTGTTGACCGAAATCGCATGGGCCCGACCGGAGGACAGAAGCCGCTCCAGCCGCAACGTCGGGACATGCATGATGACAACCTCGCGCCCCATGCGGGCAAAGGCTGCCCGGATGATATCAATATCAATGCCGCGGGAGGGATGTTCGAACACATAGGGCGGCACTTCCTGCATCGTGCCGATGACGAGGGGGGCGGGCTTCTTGGTCTGGTCATCTGCCTGCGCCACCTGCGGCACAACCAGTGCGGTAAGGATGCCAAACAGGCGCAGGGCAGGACGGATCAAGCGGACACCTCGGGTGCATACGAATACGGGCTGGTCAGCAACCATTTTTAGACTAGACGCTTCTGCTGTCATGTCAATGAAACGGCGCGTGATCAAAGTTGGGAGCGGTCTCATTATCGCTTTGAAATTGCGCACTGAATTTCGCACAATGGGACCGTCGAGGGGCCTAACTTCATTCACGGGAGGATTTCAGACATGACGATCGTTGCATTGGTTACCGGCGGAACACGGGGGATCGGCGCCGCTATCAGCCGTAAATTGAAGGCCGATGGCTATACGGTCGTTGCCAACTATTGTGGGAATGACGAGAAGGCGAAGGCCTTTACCGCCGAAACCGGCATTCCGGCCGCGAAGTTCGACGTGTCTGATTATGACGCTTGCCAGAAGGCGGTTGCTGATATCGAAGCCGCGCACGGCCCTGTTGGTGTGCTCGTCAACAACGCTGGTATCACCCGCGATGGCACGCTCCTGAAAATGGACCGGAATGCCTGGCAGGAAGTGATCGACACCAACCTTGGCTCCTGCTTCAACATGGCCCATGCTGTGTTCCCCGGCATGAAGGACAGGAAGTTCGGTCGCATCATCAACATCGGCTCGATCAACGGTCAGGCCGGCCAGTATGGCCAGGTGAACTATGCCGCCGCCAAATCGGGCATCCATGGTTTCACCAAGGCACTGGCACAGGAAGGCGCCCGTTTCGGCATCACTGTCAACGCCATTGCGCCGGGCTATGTGGATACCGACATGGTGGCTGCGGTGCCGAAGGATATTCTGGACAAGATCATCGCCAAGATCCCGGTCGGGCGGCTGGGCAAGGCTGATGATATTGCACGTGGTGTGTCGTTCCTTGCCGCGAAGGATGCTGATTTTGTGACCGGGTCGACCATGTCGATCAACGGCGGCCAGCATATGTATTGATCCGGGCCAAAAAAGCCGGCATGAAAAAAGGGAGCGATTTTCGCTCCCTTTTTGTTTTCAGAAGGCCGGTTTGGCGAGTTTGGCGATATAGGCGCGGATATCGGCTGGCCAGTCCTTTGTCAGAGCATCGAATGTGGCCTTGTCGCCAGCGAAGAAGGCCCGCGACGCTTCCTCGAAGCCCGGCCTGTCGCCCGCCATGGCGGACATGACACGATAGGCTGCGGTCTGTGCTTCGCGTTTTGCAGCCTTCGGGTCGTGCCGGGCGGCTTCAATCAGTTTCCTCAATGTTACCGAGGCACCGCCGGGCTGCGATTTCAACCAGTCCCAATGCCGGGGCAGGAGGGTCACTTCACCCGGCACCACGCCAAGCTTGGGGCGGCCCCTGCCGCGTGCCGGTTTTTCCTCGAGCGCTTCGACGCCAAGGCGGGCGATGGTCTCAGTCTCCGTCCCGCGTGTGTCGATATCCGTGACGCGGCCAGTGGCATCATCGAAAATCTGGATGAGGCGGCTGTCGCCACTGTTCACCACCTCGCGGACAAGAAGCGCGACCTTGGCGAGATCCCCGCCGCCGATCCGTTCCTCGCCCGCGAAGGCTGTGTAGGTTGTTTTTTTATCTGCTGTCATGACTCGGGTCCTTGTTTTGTGTGATTTTATTATCCGGGTTAAAATGTCTTGTCAATTATATCCGGGTAATAAAATCGCGATTGTGGTGATGGACAGGTAAAGGGTGCCTCACTATGCTCCGCGCCATGAACGGACGCCCTGACCTGACCCTGATCCTGAAACGCGATGCCGCCAAGGCTGTCGCCGCTGGCAAGCCGTGGGTTTTCAAGGGGGATACCGAATGGTCGTCAGCCTGCGATATTGCCGATCCTGGCACGCTGGTGACACTTGCCGACCCCAAGATGGTGCCGATGGCAGTGGGGTACCTGAACCCGCGCAGCAATCTGGCGGTGCGGGTTCTGTCCACCAATCCGAAGACAGTGATCGATGACCGCTGGTTCGAGGACAAATTTGCCCGCGCGCTGAAGAAGCGGGACAAGCTGTTTGATGCCCCCTTCTACCGGCTTGTCCACGCCGAAGGGGACGGCTTGCCCGGGCTGGTGATCGATCGTTACGGCGACATTCTGGTCGCGCAGGTGACGACGGCCGGGATGGAATGGCTGACGCCTGTGTGGCTGCCGGTGATCGACCGGCTGCTTTCCCCCGCCACTATCGTGATGGACCTTTCCACCTCGGCCCGGCTTTCGGAAGGGCTGGAGCTTGAAAAGGCGATGATCGGCAAGCCTGTGGAAGGCGAGATCGATGTGCCGGAAAATGGTGTCATCTACCGCGCCGATGTGGTGGAAGGACAGAAGACCGGCTGGTATTTCGACCAGCGCGCCAATCGCCGCACGGTGATGGAACGCTCCGCCGGCACGACAATGCTTGATCTTTATGCCCACACCGGCGCTTTCGGGCTCGCAGCCGCCAAGGCAGGTGCGCGCGAGGTCACAATCGTGGACCGGTCTGCCCCTGCCATCGACAAGGCCCGCGAAGCGGCGGAGCGAAACGGCCTCGCCCATCTTTGCACCTTTGAGGTCGCCGAGGCCTATGACTGGCTGGACGCGGCCGCTGCGAAGGGCCGGACGTTTGAAATCGTCAGCGCCGATCCGCCGCCTTTCATCAAGAACCGCACGATGAAGGCAGCCGGCATGGCGGGCTATGAAAAGCTTGCCGTGAAGCTTGGGCCCTTGATTGCGAAGGGCGGTATTCTTGCCTTCGCCGCCTGCTCGCATCATGCAAGCCCCGGTGCGCTGAAAAAAGCGATCACGGGTGGCCTTGCCAAAGCCGGGCGCAAGGCCACGCTTATCCATGAAGCGGGCGCGGACAAGGATCACCCCGTGCATCCGCAACTGCCCGAGACGCGCTACCTGACCTTCCTGATGTTCGAGCTGGACTGATCTCACGGGATTTTGCCGTCGTTTTGACACGCGGCTGTGGTATCAATGATCAAAGGCCCCGCAATCAGGAGAAGCCAGCCATGACAGCCGCCTCAGGGAAACTGCGCGAATATACCATTCTGGAAGAAATCATCCATGCCATCAGCCATGGCCTTGCGGCCATTGCAGCGGTGGTGGGGCTGTGTTTCCTTATCGCCAAGGCGGTGGCGGCGGGTGGTGCGCTGGAGATCACGGCGGCCGCGATTTACGGCAGTTCGGTGCTGCTCGTTTTCGCGCTGTCCACGCTTTACCATTCGATGGTCTATTCGAAGCGGCGGGATTTTTACGAGCTGCTCGATCATGTGGCGATTTACGCCAAGATCGCCGGCACCTATACGCCGATCGCCCTTTTGGTGCTCTCGGATACGCTCGGCCTATGGGTTCTTGTGCTTGTCTGGTGCGCGGCGGCGGCAGGTGCGACGGCCAAAATCATCGGCTTTGCCACGGGGCACGCTGAAGGCAAGGTGTTCCGCGCCATTTCGCTTGGCACCTATCTCGCCATGGGCTGGGGGGCTGTTGCCTTCGCGGGTGAGCTATATGACCGCCTGCCGGGTGCGGGCCTTGGCTGGATCGTCGCGGGTGGGCTGCTTTATACCGTCGGCGCCATCTTTTATGCCCTGAAGGGCAAGCGCTTCACCCATGCCATCTGGCACGGCTTTGTGGTCCTCGGCAGCATCGCGCATTTCATTGCGATCTACGCATTCGTGCTGCCGAGGGTTTCTGTGTGAGCCTGATATCAGGCGGAACGGAAGGCCACGACGACCGGCAGGCGCGCTGCCCGCCACGCCGGGAAGACCCCGCCGATAAAGCCGATGATCAGCGCCAGCACTGCCGCCTGCCAGATGAGGGCAGGGGAGAGCTTGAAGCTGAACACCACCTGCGTGAAGCTGCCGCCGAGCGTTGATGCCGTGATCCCGTCAAAGAACAGGTAAGCGGCAACTGCGCCGAGAAGGCCGCCCATCAGGGCCAGCACCATCGATTCCGCGAGCGTGCCCACGAAGGCTGCCGTGCCGCCGAAGCCGATGGCCCGCAGGGTGGCAATTTCGCGCGCCCGGTTGGCGACCGAGGTATACATGGTGTTCAGGGCACCGGCGAGCGCACCGAATGCCATGGCGATACCAAGCGGCCAGCCAAGATACATGATCAGGTCGGACATGCCCGAGGCCTGATCGGCGAAATAGTCGGCTTCCGATTTGATATCGAGCTTCAGGCGCGGGTCGGCTTCGTTATAGGCCTTCAGCGCTTCAATCGCAGCCGGGTCATCAAGCTTCAGGCGAACCGTCTGGAAGCTGTTGCCCCGCTGGAAAAGCGACTGCACGGAGCCGAGATCGGCCCAAAGCTCGCTTTCAGCCACTTTGCCATCCATCGAGAAGACACCGACGACCGTCCAGCGCGATCGGGCGAAGGTCACTTCACGGCCAAGCTCGAAGCCTTCGAACTCCTTCAGGGCACCGGCGCCGACGATAAGCTCGTTGGTGCCGGGCATGAACATGCGGCCTTCGACGATTTTCAGGTCGCCGCGCATCTTCATGCCGGCGTCGGCAAGGCCGCGTAGCGGCAGGTTGGCCTTGGTGTCGCTCGCCTTCTTGATGCCGTCGACGACGACATAAAGTTCAGGCGAGACGATGGGGCCAGCGTCGCCTTTGGCGATGCCGGGCCCGGCTGTCAGCAGGTCGACCTGTTCCTTCATCAGCACGCTGTTCAGTTCGGCCTGCGCGCCCTCACGCATGGCGATGGCAACGTCACGTGCACCTGTGCCCGCAACCGTCGCCTGGAACCCGTTCGCCATGGCGAGGAAGGCCAGAAGGACGGCCACGACGATGGCGACCGCGAAAACGGTTGCTGCCGACATCCACGCCCGCTGCGGCAGGCTTTTCACATTCATCGCCACAACGGCGTTGATCTGGGAGATAAGCGATCCCATAGCGTCCTCCTATTGCCGGCTCATGGCGGTGATGATGTTCAGGCGGTGGGCCGAAAGGGCCGGTACGATCCCGGTGAGGAAACCAAGCCCCACCATGATCGCCAGCGCCGTCAGCGCCACGTCAGGCGTCAGCACCAGTGTCGGCAGGATGCCCGCGAGGGCCGCTTTCATGCCGCCCACGATAAGCCATGCCGCGCCGATCCCCAGAAGCCCACCGATGAGCGACAGAAGAAGCGATTCCCCGAGCACCAGCTTGAAGATGCGGGCAGCCGGGAAGCCGAGCGTTTTCATCACGGCGATTTCGCCGGTACGCTCGCGGATCGCCAGCACCATCGTGTTGCCGACGATCAGGAGGATCGTGAAGAAGGCGGCACCGACGACGGAGGTGACGATCATCGCGATATTGCCGATCTGCGCGATGAAGGCCTTGTTGAAGGCTTTCTCGCTGTCGGTCGAGGTTTCGAAGAAGCTGTTGGCGAACATGGTGTCGATCGTGTTCGCCACCTTGTCATTGAGCGCCGGATCGGTGGTGCGCAGGATCAGCCAGCCGGCATAATCCTTCCCGAAACTGCGGCTTTCATCGAAATATTTATAGTGGAAATAGACCGAGTTCGTGTCGAACTGCTCGGTCGAGCCCGTATAGATGCCCTCCACATCAAAATCCCACGCCGTACCACCGGTTTTCTGGGAGAAGATGTTGGAGTTCATCGGGATGCGGTCGCCCACTTTCCAGCCGAACTTGACAGCGATTGCCTGACCGGCGATCAGACCCTGGCGGTTTGCCATGAAGGCCTTCTTCTGGTCTTCCGGCAGGACGATTTCAGGATAAACGTCCAGAAGCGTTTCGGCGTCACAGGCCATGGCCGCGATGAAATTCTTCGGGTCCTGATAATAGCCGCCGAACCAGTTGCACCAGGTGAGGACATCCACGCCTTCGATGGCGCGGGCCTTGTTCACATAGGCGATGGGCAGGGGCTGGGTGAAGTTGATCTTGTTCACCACCACCATGCGGTCATCGGCCGAAAGCTCGATCCCCGAATTGAAGGCCTTGTTGAAGCTCGACAGCACGCCGAAAATCAGGAAGGCCACAAAGATGGCAAACAGGGTGAGGCTGAGCCGCAGCTTGCGCCGCGTCAGATTTTTGAAAATCAGGTAAAGGTCGCTCATGCCATCAGTTCCTCTTTGACGAACTGACCCTTGTCGAGATGCAGGGTTTTCTTGGCATACTTGGCGGCTTCGGGGTCGTGCGTGACCATCACGATGGTCTTGCCGAACTCGCGGTTCAGAAGCTGCAGCATCTTCAGGATCTCGTCGGCGGTGGCGCGGTCAAGGTCACCGGTCGGCTCATCGCAGAGCATCAGTTTCGGGTCCGAAACAATTGCACGGGCGATGGCGACACGCTGTTGCTGGCCGCCTGACATTTCCTTCGGCAGGTGGCCGGCGCGGTCGTCAAGGCCAACAAGCTTGAGGGCTGCTTCAACGCTTGCCTTGCGGCGCGACCGGCCAAGGCCCGTCAGCAGCAGCGGCAGTTCCACATTCTTGGCCGCGCTCAGCATCGGCATCAGGTTATAGAACTGGAAAATGAAGCCCACATTGGCGGCGCGCCACGCAGCAAGGCCGTTTTCGCTGAGGTTATCGATGCGCTTGCCATCGAAATGGATTTCGCCGCTCGTTGGCTGGTCAACACCGCCCAGAAGGTTCAGCAGCGTCGTCTTGCCCGAGCCCGACGGCCCCATGATGGCAATGAAGTCGCCCGACTTGATGGTCATGTCGAGCCCTTCGAAGATCGAAATCGTCTCTTTTGCCTTCACGAAGCTTTTGCTGACCTTTTTCAGTTCGAAAAGGTTGTCCGTCATTATATTAGCCCCTCTTGCTGTCGATTTTGGATTGTTCAGGCTTTCAGGAACGCCACTTTTACCCCCATTTCGGGAAGGATGCGGGCGTCTTCGGTATCGATCCCGATGCGCACCCGAACGGTGGCCCGTTCACGATTGGCGGTCGGGATGATGGCAACCACATGGGCCGGGATATCCCAGTCCGGGTAGGCGTCGAGCGTGGCGGTGACCTTCTGGCCGGTGCTCACACGGTTGATATAGGCCTCGTTGACATCGACCTCGATCTCGAGCGAGCCCATGTCGACGATCGTGCAGATGCCCGTACGGGTGAAGCCGCCGCCAGCCGAGATGGGCGATACCATCTCGCCCGGCTGGGCATTCTTGTCCGTCACCACGCCCGAGAAGGGCGCACGGACGGTGTGATTATCGAGCTGTTCTTCGGCGGCGCGCACGGTGATGGCGGCCACCTCGCGGTCAGCGCGGGCGGTGACAAGTTCGGCCTTCAGGCTGTCCACATCCGCCTTGGCGCGGGTCAGCGCTGCCTCGCTCGAGAAATCCTGGATATTCAGTTTCGACACGCGGTTCAGCACGCGCTCGGCTTCGGCGAGGTTTACTTCGACGGTGGCTATGCGCGAGGTGGCGGCCTTGAGCTGCGCGCGGGCGCGGTCCACATCGACGGTCGCAATGGCGCTGTCGAGTTTGGCAAGCACGGTGCCTTGCTCGACGGTCATGCCTTCCTCGACGAGGACATCGGTCAAGAGTCCGGTGATTTCAGCGGCCACCGTCGCCATGCGGCGCGCGGTGATATAGCCCGAGGCGCTGAGTACGGTTTCGCCGGCCGGCGTCACGGCCCGTGCCGGTTCGGCAGACGGGGCAGCGGGCGCTGCGACGGGCTCGGTTGCCGCCGCGCTATTGCTACCGTTTGTGCTGCTGCTGGCAGGCGTTGTGGCCTGCGGTGCTTCCTCGCTGCCGGTGCCCATGAAGGCTGCGGTGCCTGCGATGGCAAGGGCGGTGATGGTGGCGGCTGCCAGAAGCTGTTGCTTCGGCCCCAGCCCGCGCGCGGCTTTCGCCGTGCCCCGCTCGTCATTGTCAATACGGAGGGATTTCAAAAGATCGCTTTGGTCGTTCACTTGGCTGGCTCTCGTCTCTCGCTGTTGGTCAAGTCACCGGGGTCGGTTCCATTACGCTGGTCCGACCTTATTGGATGGGTACAGAGTAACAACTTGTCTCAACGAACGATATAGTTAACGCACATTTACTTCCACATGAAACCAAGTGCGACATTAACGCAACAATCTGAGGCATTTACAGCTTTGATCATACTGGCCGGTTTGACTTTAACCATGAATCGCGTTCTGATGTCAGGTGGGAAGACGTACCGGTCTGGGGAGGCCGGTTAAATTAGGGAGGAAACTATGATGACACGTACGACCGTGGCTCGTCTGCTTGCGTCCTCATGCCTTCTTGGCATGTCGAGCGCAGCGCTGGCGCAGGAAGCGGGCCAATCCGGCAATGATTTCACACTCGAAGAAATCGTCGTAACGGCACAGATGCGGAGCCAATCCGTGCAGGACGTGCCGATTGCCGTAACGGCCATGTCTGAAAACATGATGAAAATGGCAGGCGTCGATGACCTGAAGGAACTGGCGCAGTTGGCGCCCAGCCTGCAGGCATCCTCGACCAACAGCGAAGCCCAGGGCACCGTGATCCGCCTGCGCGGCATCGGTACGCAGGGTAACAACGCGGCGTTTGAATCCGCGGTCGGCGTCTTTATCGACGGTATCTACCGTTCGCGCGCCGGTGCAGCCCTCACTGAAATCCTTGATCTTGAGCGCGTTGAAGTGCTGCGCGGGCCGCAAGGCACGCTTTTCGGCCGCAACACTTCGGCCGGTGCCATCAATATCGTAACCAAGCAGCCCGAATTCGAAGCTGGCGGTTACCTTGAAGGCACCTATGGCAATTATAATGCGTTCGACGTTCGCGGCTCGGTAACCGGCCCGATTGTTGAAGACAAGCTCGCCTTCCGCCTTTCCTCGTCCTACGTGCAGCAGGACGGCTGGATGACCGACACGATTTCGGGCGATGACCTGAACTCCAAAGGCCGCTTCCAGCTGAAGGGCCAACTGCTTTGGACCCCGAACGAGGATGTGCGCCTGCGTGTGATCGCCGACTATCGCGACGTGGATGAGGATTGCTGCTATGCGGTGCCTTACGCCTATCGTGGCGGCATCGCCGGCACCATCATCAATGCCATCATGCCGGGCGCCCAGACGATGCCGGCAGATCCGGAATCCTATGAAGCCCAGATGACCTCGGGCCCGGATCGTCCGAACTACCAGAAGAGCAAGGACTGGGGCCTCGCCACGGACCTGAGCTGGCAGCTTGGCGAAGTCGAGCTGAAATGGATCAGTGCCTACCGCGAGTTTGAGTCCAACCGCGGCCAGGATATCGATTTCACCGGCGCCGACCTTCTGTATCTGAAGCAGCTCAACGATATCAACATGTTCACCCAGGAACTGCGCCTGTCGGGCCAGAACGGCCGACTGGACTGGGTTGTCGGTGCCTTCTATTCGGATGAGGAAATCGGTGTAGGTGGCGACCTGTTCCATGGTGCTGACTATGAAGCCTTCCTCAATGCCCGTACCGGCCCGCTGATCGCGGCCGTGTTCGCTGGCCCGACCGGTGGCCTTGTCACCAACTGGAGCAGCTATGTGAACGTCTTCTCGGGCGGCGCCATTCCGCCGGGTACCGGTTGGGGTGAAGGCACTGGCGTTTACGGCGATACCTGGCTTTCGAAGAACAAGTCCTACTCGCTCTTCACGCACAACGTGATTGAACTGAGCGACAAGCTGGACATGATCTTCGGCCTGCGTTTCACCCGTGATGAAAAGCATGCGGAATCGAACCTTTCGACCCCGAACACACCGGGTTGTAACTTCGCCCTGCCGCGGCTTGCCCAATTGCCGATTGCCGAAGCACCGCTTGGTGCGATCCTCGGCACCGATGACGTTCGCCGCGTGATCGACGTGCTCGCCACCCTCGGCTGCCTTGGCATCACCTCGGCTTCGTTCGATATCGCACCGGAAGACCAGGACCTGAACGACAGCGAATTCTCTGGCGTTCTCGGCCTCAGCTACCAGTTCGATGACGACACCATGATCTATGGTAACGTCGCGCACGGCTACAAGTCGGGCACGATCAACCTCGACCGCGCCGGTACGATCCTGACGCGTCCGGGCGACAATACCGATCCGCGGAACTATCTGAGCCCGCAGATCGGCGCCGAAGAAGTGGACTCGTTCGAAATCGGTATGAAGAAGACCATGTTCGACAATCGCGCACAGGTTAACGTCGCGCTGTATTACATGGACTTCGATAACTTCCAGCTCAATACCTTCAACGGCTCGAACTTCCTGCCGGAAGCTATCGAGGACGTGAAGACGAAGGGCTTCGAGATCGAAACGCAGGCGCGTTTCAGCGAAAGCTTCGACATGATGCTGGGTGTGGCCTATTCGAAGGCTGACTATGGCGACAATCTGCCGGCCACGGTCAATATCCTGAAGAATGATCGCTTCGGCACCGCCTATCCGGAAGTCAGCGGCCTTTCTGGCCAGCAACTGACCAACGCCCCGCGTTGGGTGCTGACCAGCGGCGCCACCTGGCACAAGGAAGTTTCGGACGGTATGGAATTCTTCATCAGCGGTAACGTCCGTTACCAGACGAAGATCAATACCGGTTCGGACCTTGATCCTGAGAAGCTGCAGAAGGGCTTCGCGCTCGTCAATTCGCGTGTCGGTATTCAGGACGTTGACGGCAAATGGTCGGTTGAACTGTGGGCAAACAACCTCTTTAATCAGTTCTACCAGCAGAACGCTTTCGACATCCCGCTGCAGGCTGACGACGGCTTCGGTGCCTTCCTTGGCCAGCCGCGCATGTACGGCATCACCGGTCGTTTCCGCTTCTGATCTTGGCGAAATGATCTAGCTTCAGACAAGGGCGTGCCAGCATGGCGCGCCCTTTTCAATTCGAACGACAATCGATCCGTGCAAGTTGAGTAATGGTCCAATAAAGTGTTGTATCTGTTCGGTTGCTAACGTTAATCTGAAACTGTCTCGTATTCTTTTGGGGCATACATGTCGAAGATTCCCGAGCGATTTGTGGGGTACGCGTTCTGCGTCGGCGATCTCCTGTTGGAGCTTGACCGCGATTTCACGATCCTGAGCGCTGACGGGGCGAGCCAAAGCCTTCTCGGCAAGGTGCCGGGGCCGCTCGTTGGCAAGAATTTCATGTCGCTGATGGGCGCGAGCGACCGCAAGATCCTCGAGACAACAGCCAAGACCCTTTCCGGCAAAAAGATGCGCAGCGGGCCTTTCACTGTGAAGGTGGGGCAAGCCGAAAAGGACCGCGAACCTTTTTCCATTTTTATCGGCGCCCTGCCGATGCGGGATGACAGGCTGTATCTGGTGATGGCGCGCCCGCACCGGATTGGCCTGAAGCCGGAAACCCGTTCGTCGCCGCAATCTGTCGCTGAAGCCAAGGCAGACTTCTATGAAAATCTGCAGACGGTTTTCAAGAACGACCCGGAAGCGCAGGACAATATGCTTGTTACTGTGCTGCAATCGATCGGCAAGCCTTTCACCGAGAACCAGCAGGCAGAGGTAGAACGTTATCTGAAATCCTGTTCGGTCGGCGGCAACCTTGCCACCCGGCTCGGGGATGACAAGTTCGCGCTGGTGCATGAAAAGGACGAGGACGGTTCGACCGTTGCCCTGTTGACGCATGAGATCAGCGAGGCGACGGGCGTGAAGATCGATAGCGCCACTATCGACGCCCATGACGCGCACCTCGCCGAAGAAGACAGCGTCAAGGCGCTGGTCTTCAGCCTGCAGCAATTCACCCGCGCCCAGAAGGGCTTTGCGCTGAAGGACCTGCAGGCCGAATGCGGCAAGATGATCGGCGACAATACGAAGAAGCTGAAGGAATTCCGGCAGGTACTGAAGGACGGTGCCTTCTCGCTCGTCTTCCAGCCGATTGTGGAGTTCAAGACCGGCAAGACCCACCATTTCGAGGCGCTCTCCCGACTGCAGCTGAGCGACGTGAATGCCTCGCCCTTTGAGATGATCACCTTTGCCGAGGACGTGGGGCTGATTGACGAGTTCGATCTGGCTGTGCTGCGCCGGGCCATCTCAAAGCTCGCTGAATCGGAGAAGTCAGGCCATATCCCGAAGCTTGCGGTAAACTTGTCCGGCCGATCACTTTCGGATCGCGGCTTCATCAAGAAGCTCCTCTTGGAACTCCATAATGCTGACCGCTACCGTGATAACCTCTCGCTGGAAGTGACTGAGTCCGCCCGGATTGATGATCTAGCCTCCCTTGGTCGAGTATTGCGGGATATCCGCAATGCAGGCTTCAAGGTCTATCTGGACGACTTCGGCGCCGGGGCGGCGGGCTTCCAGTATCTGCGCGAATTGCAGGTGGATGCCCTGAAGATTGACGGTGTTTATATCCGCAACGCGGTTGACAGCGCCAAGGACCGCGCCTTCCTGCGCAGCATGGTCACGCTTTGCCAGGACCTTGGCATCGAAACGGTGGGGGAATGGGTGGAAACCCAGGCCCACGCGACGCTACTGCGCGATCTTGGCGTCGACTACGGCCAGGGCTATTTCTTCGGCAAGCCCGTCTCCGGGCTGGTGCCTGCCCGCGTCGGCAAGATCTGACTGAGGCCTTCGCCGCGTCCGCCGCCGCGCTCAGCGGGCGGCGATGGGGATGGCTACCATGCTCGTATCAAAGCATTTGAGGAACGCGAGCATATCGAGCTTGCTGCCATCGATGGCCACATTGCCGCTTGCCAGTTCTTCCACGAAGCCGGTTTCGCCTTTCACGATCTGGTCGTAGGTCGACCTGTCCACCGTGAGGGTGGCATTGAGGCCGTCTTCAAGCCCGGTACGGATATCGAGAATTTGGTTTCTGAGCTCAATGGTGAACTGCTCGTCCCGGTCCGGGAACACATAGCCTACCTTCACATGCTTGTCGGCAGCGGCTTCCGGCGACAGCCGGTAGCGCATCAGTTCCAACAGGCGGCGGCTTGGCAGGCCATCTGTGTTGAAGCGCGCCCGTCCAGCTTCCAGCAGGGCAACGCTGTCGACAAGGCCGTCGAGTTCGCGCGCGCCGACGAGGTAGAAGCCCCGCCAGTTGGTATTGAGTGTATTCTCACCGATCTGGCGCAGGGCTTCAGCCTTCAAGTGGCGCGCTTCGCGGTCTTCGCGGTTGATCCGTACCAGAAGCGTGGTGAGTTCGGCGCTCCACTGTGGGTCGCCGCCATCGAACACGCGTTTGGCCTCGGCAAACACCTTGTCGCGCCCGCCCATCAGGGCAACGGTGCGTCGGGCAGCCTCGACACGCGGTGTGGGGTCAAGCGTAGCGGCATCGCCGTCGAACCAGCTGATATAGCTGGTGTAGAAGGAGCGCACCGAATGCTTGACGGTGCCATAAAGTTCAAGTGTCCACGGGATCATGGTCAGATGTTCAGGCAGGGCAGGCATGGCTTCGGCCAGTTCTTCCTGCGTATAGCCTTTGTTGATCAGCCGTACGGCCTGATCGTGGGTCCACTGGATCGCGTCACGGTAGGTGACAAGCAGCTTTTCAACCTCGGCCTCGCCGCTGACGATGGGGCCGTGGCTCGGCACCAGCACGCGGGGGTGATAGGCGCGCATCCGGTCAATCGCATTGATCCATTTCTGGGCGTCGCGCGGCTTGGTGCCTCGAAGCGAATGCAGGTTCGGGAAGGTCGGTCCCTGGATTTCATCGCCCGAAAGCATCACGCCATAGTCGGGCAGATAGACGGCGATGTGCGAGGCCGCCTCGCCGCCGGTGCGGAAGATATGCATGCGCACACCGTCCAGCGTCAGGTCTTCGCGGTCCCCGATCAGGTGATTGGGTTCGATGAAGGCGCTGGGGCCGGGGATGATATTGCCGCCAAGGCCGACCTTGTATCCCTTGCCATCGGTTTCAGGGTCCAGAAGCACACCGTACATATAAGCCGCGCGCAGCCCCATGATCGGCCCGGTGACGGCATTTTCGTCCAGCAATTCTTCGGGCAGGTCGTCAGCCGAGATCACCATAACCTTGCCGCTTGCCGCATCTTCGCGGCTTACAAAGGCGCCGGCGCCGCCCGTGTGGTCGATATGATGGTGGGTATAGATGACACCGACGATGGGCTTGTCGCTCTTCTGGCGGATCAGTTCGAGCGTAGCATCGCCGTCTGTGCGGCTGAGTGTGGTGTCAACGATGATAAGCCCGGTGTCACCCTCGATCACGATCGTATTGGGGATGCCGCCGTTCACATTCATATATTGCCAGACGGGTGCATCCTCCACGAGGAACGGTCCGTTACCATGGTCCTTGAAAAACTCGACGGCTTCCGCTGGCAAGTCAGCAGGCTTCAGCACCCGAGCCTTGGTCGGCTTTTCGTCGCAAGCAGCGAGTGCCACAAGGCAGGCGCCGGCCATCAGGCCATGAATGATCGTCCGTACGCTGGCTGTGGCCATCGTCCCTCTCCCCTGACGTCTGTGTCTCTCCCGTGAAAAATTAGACTGGTCAGTTCAGTTCTTGTCAAGCCGGGAACGAGGCGGCAATCTGTGGCTGGGAAATCAAGGGGAAAGTTCATGTCAATCCGCGCCTGGCTGGCGCGCCGCCAGATCCGTCGTGCCTTTCGGGGGAAAGCCACACGCGACTTCGCGCCTGACCAGCTTGTCAAACTCTTCGGTGGCCTCCTTGCGAAGGCCGAGCAAATGGCGCCAGCACTGCCGGCGTCTGTCAAGGTCACGCCAGTTGAAGGCGAAGGCTTTCGCGGTGAATGGGTCGAGGCACCGGGCGCGCTGCCCGCTCGCAGCATCCTGCATTTCCATGGCGGCGGCTATGTGTGGGGCGGTATCGGCGGCTTCCGTGATTTCGCGATGCGGCTTTCGGCAGCGGCAAAGGCGAAGGTCTTTCTGCTGCAGTACCGCGTGGCGCCCGAGCATCCGTGCCCGGCGGCAGTTGAAGACGCCGTTGCCGCATGGAAGGCGCTGGCAATGGGCGGTGCACCTGTGATGCTGGGCGGGGATTCCGCAGGTGGTGGGCTCGCTGTCGCGCTTGTGCAGGCGCTGGCCGCTGAAGGCATCAAGGGGCCAGCTGCCCTCGGGCTGATCGCGCCTTGGGTCGATCTTGGGCTTGGCGGCTCCACCTTCGCCGGGAACGCAGAAAGCGACGTGATGCTGGACCCGCGCGGCATTGGCCGGGCGGCGGAGCTTTACCGGGGCGGCCTTGCCGCATCCGATCCGCGCTGCTCACCGCTTTTCGGGCGCATGGATACGATGCCGCCGACGCTGCTGCAGGTGGATGCGGGCGAGATATTGCTCGATGACAGCCGCAGGCTCGCAGCAAAGATCACGGAAGCGGGCGGCAAGGCACAGCTCGATATCTGGAAAGGCCTGTTCCATGACTGGCCGATGGTCGCCCGGCTGGTGCCGGAAGGCCGCAAGGCGATTGTCGATATGGCGCGTCACTATGAAGCCCATTGGGATGGGGGAGAAACAACATGAGTTACAATTACGGCCCGGCTTTCATCACCGGGGCAGGCTCCGGCATCGGGCGTGCGATGGCCATCCAGCTGGCGGCTGCGGGCTCCCCCGTCGCCCTCGCTGACGTCAACGAGGAAGGCATCAAGGCAGCTGCTGCCGAGATTGAAGCGGCAGGCGGCAAGGCTATCACCTTCAAGCTGGATGTCTCCGACCGCGCTGCGGTGATGGCGGCGGTCCAAGCCACGAACGAGGCCTTCGGCGGCATCGGCTTCATAGCCAACAATGCTGGTGTGACGCTCACCGATCTTGTCTCGACGATGCAGGAAAGCGACTTCCGCTGGCTTATGGAAATCAACTTCTGGGGGGTGGTGCACGGCACACAGGCGGCATTGCCGCTGATGTTGAAGCAGGGCCGTGGCCATATCATCAATATTTCCAGCCTGTTTGGCCTGATCGGCGTGCCGAGCCAATCGGCTTACTGCGCTGCCAAGCATGCGGTGAAGGGTTTCAACGAATCCCTGCATTACGAACTCGCAGGGACCGGGGTCAGCGTCCACAGCGTGCATCCGGGCGGGGTGAATACCAATATCGTGCGCGGCGGGCGTCACCGCCGGAACGCCGAGGGCGACACCGATACGACAAAGATGCAAAGTTCCTTCCAGCCGCTGGCCATCACTACACCGGATGAAGCAGCAAAGGTGATCCTGTCGGGCGTCGCGAACGGCGACTACAGGATCATCGTGGGCAAGGATGCGCGCTTTGCGGATCGCTTCCAGCGCTTCTTCCCCAACCTCTGGCGCAAGTTCTTTGGCCGGGGATTGAAACGTCGCAAGGCATTTTGATGCCAAAGGCAGCGGCTGGCGTCGCCGGAGCTATCCCTTGGACCATCCTTCAGCGCTGACTATCGGCTAGTTTTTGAGGGGAAGGATTACGCCAGCACGGGCGGCATCCACGGCAACCTCGGCATTCCTGTAGCGCTGCCAGCCTTGCAACTGGTGGCGGCGTGCTTCAACGGCATTCTCGCGGATCGCCAACAGCCCGAAAACACCGGTCTGCATGGCATTATACTGCCGCAGTGAGGCGGCAACCGCCTGATCGGCCGCAACGGTAACCTGTTCGTTCAGAAGCTTGACGAGCTTGTGGGCGGCATCGCGTTCGCGCACCAGAAGGGCGGCGCGGTTTGCGGTCACCACAAGGGAATGGGCATACTCATATTGTGCGGCGCGGACGTCTGCCTCGGCTTTTTCGCGTTTCGGGCCGTCGAAATTGAAGACGGGAACCGGCATTTCGATCGAGGGGCCGACTTCCCACTGATGGTCGTCCCGCTCCGCCGAAACGGCAAGATCGATGTCCGGCAGGATGGAGCTGATGTCTGTGATGCCATGCGAGGCTCCAACGCGGGCGACTTCCGCCTTGCTGGAGGCGAGCGCCAGACTGTTGTCCATCACAGCCTGCATGTCGACAGCGTTCAGGTCGGCAGGGATGGTGGCGGGGTCTGCGTTGTGGACGAACCAGTCGCCCATCAAATCAACACCCAGAAGGCCGGCCAGGTCCTCGCGGGCCTCGCGGCGTTCGGATTCTGCCATGATCACGGCATGCTCGGCGTTTGCCACCGCAATCTTGCGCGCGACCAGTTCGTCAGCGGGGAGGTTGCCCTTGTCAGCAAGCTCGACAGCGACCTTTTCAGCGGCCCGGGCGATATTTTCCGACATTTTGGCCAGATTGTGCGCCTGCTTGGCGACGGCAAGCCGGGTCCATGCCCGGCGGACATCAGCAATCAGCGCGACGGCATGATCCGTGACCTCGATCTCGATCCGTTCAGGGATTGTGATGCCTTGCTTGTTTCTCAGCGGTATCAGGAAGATATCCAGAACCGGCAAAGCGATGCCAGCCTCGGGGGTCCGGGCGCCATCGGAAACAGGCAGCAGGCCAGTTGCCCGCAGATCAGCTTCGGTGATGGCCAGCTGATCGTATCGGGCTCTCAGCGTATGATCGTTGAAAAGGGCCAGGCGGACGGCAGCTTCCTCACCGAGCGGGCTTGCCAGAATCTCTGCGACTTCGGCATCGCTGGTCAGTCCAACATAGCGGGTGCGGACATCAAGGCCGGTGTTGGTGCTGTCCCTGCTTGTCCCTTGGGGCAAGGTAGCGCAGGCCGAAAGAAGGGCTGCAGCGGTGGCAAGGCTGATGCTCGACGAGATCAAACGCACTAACACTCTCCGGGCGAATGGCTGAACAAGGCGCGACCATAGCCGCAACCCCATTTCACGGCAAGTCAAAGCACAGCGAGCGCTTTTGGGGCGCGGCTTTCTCATGGCGATTGTGTTGATGCCTGCTTCCTGATAGGGGAAGCCAAAGGGAAAACACCAAACGGGGCAATCATAATGAGCGAACAAGCCACTGAAGCAGCATTTCCGGCAACGGGCAGCGCCTCGGGCCAGCTGTTTTCGGATCTGAATGCGGGTTTCGCCTTCTTCCTCGATTGCGTGGTCAATCTGTTCGTTCTCTCCGGCATCCTGATCGGTGCGTTCGGCATGCCGGGCGAAGTGGTCTTCGGCAAGATCATCCCCGGCGCCATCGTCGGTATCGTTGCGGGCAATGCGCTGTTCATCTGGCAGGCCAAGCGGACATCGAAGGCGACGGGCAACCCGGCGCTGACGAGCATCCCGCTCGGTATCGACCTGCCGACCATCTTCGGCATGTGCTTCTTCATTGTCGGCCCGGCCTATGTCTCCAATGTGGAGGCCATGGGCAGCCTGCCGGCCGCCGAACATGCCTGGCAGATCGGCATGGCCGCCGCCTTCTGGATGGCAATCATCAAATTTGTCCTCTCCTTCTTCGGTCGCGCCATGCAGACCCAGATGCCGCAGATGGCGCTCGTTGGTGCGATGGCCGGTATCGCGACCGTGTGGCTCGGCGCTGAAGCGCTTCTTGGCGTGTTCGCGCTGCCGGAAGTCAGCCTCGTTTCCATGATGATCATGGCCTTTGCCCTGATCGCCGGTCACCGCCTGCCGCTTTCGATGCCGGGGGCGGTGATCGCCATCGTCGTCGGGACGCTTCTTTATTATGTGCTCGCCTTCGCAGGTGTCGGGAACGGCTATGTGGTGCGTGAAGCGCCTGAACTGATCCCGGCGATCCCGACCTTCACGGTTGCTGGCATCAGCGCCATGTCGGGCGAAATCACCAACAGCCTCGGGATCGTTTTCCCGTTTGCGCTGCTGATCGCGGCGTCTGCGGTGAATATCGTGGCAGGTGCGCGCATCGTGGGCGATCATTTCGACCCGCGTCAGGTCGTGCAGATCGATGCGACTGCCACCTTCATCAGTGCCATTTTCGGCGGCATCGTGCAGACGACCCCGTACTTTGGCCACACGACCTACAAGCGGATGGGCGCGCGCACCGGCTATGCCATCGGGGCGGTCAGCATGATCGCCATCGGCGGGCTCGGCGGGGTGATCGCCTTTGCCTCGCAGATGATCCCCGAAGGCGTGCTGAAGCCGATCCTTGTGGTGGTGGCGAGCGATATCCTGCGACTGGCCTTCGCCGGCGGTGATGCCCGCCATGCGCCGGCGCTTCTCTTTGCCATGGTGCCGGGCATCCTCAACTATGCCTTCTCGAAAGTGTCGGACCTTTACGGCCGCATCGGCGAGGCGGTCCAGCAGACCCTCGGCACCGACTGGCAGAACAGCTATCTGCTCCTTGGCGCCATGTCGCGCGGTTATATCCTTACAAGCCTTATCTGGGGTGCCATGCTGGTGTGGATCATCGACCGCTCGATGAAACGCGCGGCCTTCGCCGCCATTGCAGCGGCTACCTTTACGCTGTTTGGCGTGATCCACTCGGTGCTGCCGTCTTCGGGCATGTATCTGCCGTGGGCGATGCCCGCGATGGACGGCTTTGCGAGCGTGCTGCCATATCGGCTGGCGGCGGGTTACCTGATCACCGCGATCATGCTTTTCCTGTTCTCGCTGGACCGCGAAAAGCCCAGGGCCTGAGACCTTAACAAGGCGGGAGAAACCTGATGACCTCGCCCCAATATGTGAATGTCGGCACGGACTTTCATGCCGACTGGCTGGAAGATATCCGTGTCAACAAAAGCGGCGTCGAGCGCCGGGTTGCCGCACTTGGTGCTGCGCGTCCGGTCAGCGGTGAGGCACAGGTTGCCTTTCTGCTGAAGGCCATCAGCTGTATCGACCTCACGACCCTTGCCGGCGACGACACGCCGGGCCGGGTGGAACGCCTGTGCGCCAAGGCGCGGAACCCGGTGCGCCGGGATATTCTCGCCGCTTTCGATATGGCCGACATGGGCCTCACCACCGGTGCGGTGTGCGTTTATCACGGCATGATCGAAACGGCGGTGAAGGCGCTTGAAGGCACCGGTATCCCCGTGGCGGCGGTTTCGACCGGTTTCCCGGCGGGCCTGGCGCCCATGGAAACGCGGATCGAGGAAATCCGCCGCTCGGTGGGGGCAGGGGCAGCGGAGATCGATATCGTCGTCACCCGGGCCCATGTCCTGACCGGCAACTGGCCGGCCCTTTACGCAGAAGTGAAAGCCTTCAAGGAAGCCTGTGGCGCTGCCCATATGAAGGCTATCCTTTCAACGGGTGAGCATGGCAGCCTCACCGAAGTTGCCAGGGCCTCGATGGTTGTCATGATGGCCGGCGCCGATTTCATCAAAACGTCGACGGGCATGGAGGCGGTGAATGCAACGCTTCCCGTGTCGCTCGTGATGGCGCGGATGATCCGGGACTTTGCGGATCGCACCGGCATCAAGGTTGGCTACAAACCCGCGGGCGGCATCCGGAAGGCGGCGGAAGCCGTGCGCTATCTGGTGCTGATGAAGGAAGAACTGGGCCGCGACTGGCTGGAGCCCGGCCTGTTCCGGTTCGGGGCGTCGGCCCTGCTTGGCGATATCGAACGCCAGCTTGAAACATTGGCGACGGGCATTCCCTCTGCCCCGTGGCGCCATGCGATGGCCTGAGGAGACGGGGCGATGAGTGTGAAAGACAAGCTGCAGACCATGGACTATGACCCCGCGTTTGAAAGCCGTGCGGCGGCGGATGCCTGGCTCGATGGCCACAAGCGCCGCTTCGGTCATTTCATTGGTGGCAAATGGCTGAAGCCCGCGAAGGCGCAGATGCTGCCGAGCTTTGCGCCCGCCACGGGCGAAGTTTTGGCCGAGATTTCAGTGGGCACCCATGCGGAAGTGACTGCTGCCGTGAAGGCTGCGCGCGCAGCGGAAAAGGACTGGGCGAAAACGAGCGGGCACAAACGCGCCGCTTATCTCCGCGCGCTTGCCCGGCTCATTGAAAAGCATGCAGGCGTGCTTGCTGTTCTCGAAGCGCTCGATAACGGCAAGCCGATCCGCGAGACGACCAATGTCGATATTCCGGCATCCGTCCAGCATTTCGATCATCACGCCGGCTGGGCTGAACTGATTGAAACCGAGTTTCCGGGGCATGAACCGGTTGGTGTGGCCGGGCAGATTGTCCCGTGGAATTTCCCGCTCTTGATGGTCGCGTGGAAAGTGGCGCCGGCGCTTGCGGCCGGTAATACGGTCGTGCTGAAGCCTGCCGAGTTCACGTCGCTCACCGCCCTTTACTTTGCCGAGTTGGTGATGGCCGCAGGCCTGCCCGATGGCGTGGTGAATATCGTGACAGGGCCGGGTGAAACCGGCGCGCTACTGGTGGAGGCCGATGTCGACAAGATCGCGTTTACGGGATCGACCGAGGTCGGCAAACTGATCCGCCGCCGGATCGCCGGCACTGGCAAGCATCTGACGCTGGAGCTTGGCGGCAAGTCGCCCTTCATCGTGTTCGATGACGCGGATTTGGATGCGGCTGCAGACGGCCTTGCCGATGCCATCTGGTTCAATCAGGGGGAAAGCTGCTGTGCGGGCTCGCGCCTTCTGGTGCAGGAAGGCATCGCCGAGCGCTTCCTTGAAAAGGTGAAGGTGCGGATGGCAGCAATCCGCATCGGCCACTCGCTCGACAAGACCGTCGATATGGGGGCGATTGTTGACCCTGTCCAGCTAGAGCGTATCAAGCGGATGGTGGCCGAGGGCACCGCGGACGGCGCCAAGGTATGGCATGCCCCCTGCGGATTGCCTGAGGATGGCTGCTATTATCCCCCGACACTCGTGACCGGGGCGGGAACGGCCAATATCCTGATGCAGGAAGAGGTATTCGGGCCAGTTCTGAGCGTCCTCACCTTCCGCACGCAGAAGGAAGCCGTGGCGCTGGCCAACAACAGCCGTTACGGCCTCGCTGCCAGTGTCTGGTCTGAAACCGTCTCCCGCGCGCTTGAGGTTACCGCCGCGTTGAAGGCCGGGGCCGTGTGGGTGAACGGCGCCAGCATGTTCGATGCGTCGGTCGGTTTTGGCGGTATGCGGGAATCCGGTTTCGGGCGTGAAGGCGGCCGCGAGGGCATGACGGCCTATCTGGTGCCGAAGGCCGAACGCAAGCTGAAGGATTTGAAGGCTGACGCTGCCCCTGCGGGCAGCAGCAACGCCAAGGATATCGACGCCGCTGTCGAGGCCACATCAGGCGCGCAAGCCGCTTGGGCGTCCAAAGCCGCTGCCGAGCGCGGCACCGCACTGCGCCGTATTGCCGAAACGCTGGATGCCCGCGCGGATGAGTTCGTTCGCAAGCTGGAAGCCACAGGCAGCGGCCGCAAGGCCGCGAAGGCCGAAGTGGAAACCACCATCCGGCGCCTGTTCACAGCAGCGGCCCTTGCCGACAAGTTCGAAGGCGTGGTGCATACGGCACCCCTGCGCGGGGTGGCCTTTGCAATGAATGAGCCCTTCGGTGTTCTGGGGATCGCATGCCCGCCCGAAGCATCGCTTCTGGCGCCCGTTACGCTCGCCGCTCATGCGCTTGCCGCCGGGAACGCCACTGTGCTGGTGCCGGGCGCTGCCTTGGTCGCCGATTTGAAAGGGCTGTTCGCCGGATTGCCGGTGAGCATCGTGACGGGCGATCCCGCCGCCAGCGCCCTGTTGCTGGCGCGGCATGGTATGGTGGATGCGCTTTGGTCCTTCGCGGGCGACGGGGCCGTGCAGGAAGCCGCAGCCGCCGACAATATGAAACGCACCTGGATGGGCATGGCCAAGGCGTGGGACTGGGAGAATGGCACACTGACAAGCGGCAAGGCCTTGATGGAACGGGCTACTGAGGTCAAGAATATATGGGTGCCTTGGGGTGACCAGAACTAGCGGGTGACCAGAATTAGCGGGTTTCGAGTGACGGGGAAGGAGCGGAGATGAACAGACGGGTCTTGCTGATTGGCGGAACAGCCTATGCCCCCGCGCTCGCGGCGGTGGAGGCCAAGCGCAAGACGCTCGTTGCCACTGTGCCCGATATGGGCTCGGCGCGGGATATCATCTCCACCGAAACCTTCGATTTCATCGTGGCCGACCTCGATACACCCGGTGTGGAGGTCGATTCCGTTATCCGGCTCGCCGCTTCTGCCCCCCTTTGCGCCGGTGTCCTGATCTTCGGCGACATGAACACGGCGCGCGCCCGCGCGGCGCGTGATCTGGCGACCGCCCTCAGCGTCAATCTTGTCGGTATTCTGGTGAGCCCGATCCGCGCCAGTGATATCGCCCGACTTCTGGAAGGTGTTAGCCTGACCGAAGAACCCGAGCGGGCGGGGAGTGCGGCGATCCTGTCTGAAGCCGAATTTCTGCGCGGGCTGATGACCGACGGGCTGGTTGCGGCTTACCAGCCGAAGATCGACCTGAAAACCGGGCGGATCGTGGGCGCTGAGGCCTTTGCTCGCTGGCGGGGGCCTTCGGGCGGTATCCTCGGTGCCGGGGCAGTGCTGCGGCTTGCCCGCCAGCGCGGCTATATGGACGTGCTCGCGCACCGCATGTTGGAACTGGTGGTGGCCGAACTTGGCCTTTGGGTACAGATGGGGCTGGAGCTGAAGGTTTCCGTCAATGTGTCGACCGAAAACCTGCGCCGCAGCGATTTTGTGGATGTGGTGACGAACCTTGCCGCCGTTCACAAGGTGCCGCCGCATCTTATCCAGCTTGAAATCACCGAAAGCGAAATCAACTGGGATGATGCGCCACTGAAGGATTCCATGCAGCGCCTGAATGGGCGGGGTTTCCCGCTGGCACTGGATGACTTCGGGACCGGCCTTGCCTCGCTCATGAAGCTATCGGAAGTGAAGTTCGACGAAATCGTGGTGGACCGCCGCTTCACCCGCACGGCGGTGGACGACGGCCCGGCGCGCACTGTGCTGGAAGGCGCCATCGGCGTGATCCACAAGCTCGGCCTTGTTTGTACCTGCGAGGGGATCGAGGACGCGGCAACGCGCGATCTGGTGGCGGGGCTCGGCGCCGATGTCGGACAGGGCTTCCTGCTGGGCCAGCCGATGGTTGGCACTGAATTCCTAGAGCTTCTGGACCGCCAATAGGCGCTGAATTCTGCCATTGTTCTTGTTTTGTTCTCATGCTATGAAAGGGCATGAGACACAGTATGGCTATATCGAGCGATCCGACAGTCCGTGCAGAAATGCTGCGGGGGCGCGGTGCTGTGAGCAACCGTTCCGGCCGGTTCGAGCGCTTTGCGAAAAGTATCGCCGATGATGGCTGGGGGCCGGTGCAGGGCACGCTTGAAGCCCTGGCCGAACTGCCGCGCCTCAGGACCGAGGTCACGGACGAACACCCGAAGCACATCATCACCAAGAATGCCTCGCCGGACATTCCCTTCGATCGTTCGATCAACCCCTATAGGGGGTGCGAGCATGGCTGTGTTTATTGTTTCGCGCGGCCGACCCACACCTATCACGGCCTTTCAGCCGGCCTCGATTTCGAGACAAAGCTGTTCGCCAAGCCGGATGCCGCCGACCTCCTGAAAACGGAACTTGCGAAAAAGGGTTATGCGCCCGCCCCCATCGCCATGGGGACGAATACCGACCCTTATCAGCCGATCGAGCGGGAGCGGGGCATCACCCGCGCGCTTCTTGAAGTGCTCGACAAGGCCAGTCACCCAGTGACGATCGTCACCAAATCACGCCTTGTGGTGCGCGATATCGATATCCTGTCGCGCATGGCGGAACGCAATCTGGTGAAGGTGGCGCTGTCGGTGACGACCGTGGACCCGAAGCTTGCCCGCACGCTGGAGCCCCGCGCTGCAACGCCGCAGCGGCGGCTGGATGCGATCCGGCTGCTCACGGACGCGGGTGTGCCGACGGGTGTGATGATGGCGCCAGTGATCCCGGCCATCAATGACCATGAAATGGAACGGGTGCTGGCCGCCGCCGCCCATGCGGGGGCGCGGGAGGCGGGCTATATCCTCGTGCGGCTGCCGCTTGAGGTCGCCGGGCTTTTCGAGGAATGGCTGGAAACCAATTATCC
Organism: Gimibacter soli; assembly: GCF_028463845.1. Lineage (NCBI taxonomy): Bacteria > Pseudomonadati > Pseudomonadota > Alphaproteobacteria > Kordiimonadales > Temperatibacteraceae > Gimibacter > Gimibacter soli. The sequence goes on from NZ_CP116805.1 coordinate 1,494,803, forward strand.
GGACCGCAAGGACAGGGTCCTGTCGCGCCTTGCCGCCATGAGGGGCGGGCGGCTGAATGATCCGCGCTTCGGCAATCGGATGAAGGGTGAGGGGCTGGAGGCGGAACTGTTGCGTCAGCGGTTTGCGCTGATGTGCAAGCGGTTCGGCTATAACAAGGATCGTATCCGGCTGGATACAGGTGCCTTCGAGCCGCCCCTCAAACCGGCGAGGGGCGGCCAGATGGATCTTTTCGGTTAGGAATTTCCGTTCGGCCTGAGGAGGCCCACAGGGCCGTCTCGAAGACCGCAGTGTCGAAGCGGCGCCCTTCGAGACGCGCTGCCGCGCTCCTCAGGACGAACGGTGCGTGTTCTTTAGACAAGCTCGCCAAGCTTGGCCTTGTCGAATGCGGCGAGGCTGTCGAAGGCACCGTCGCGCACCGTTTTGGTCCAGTCCGGGTTGGCGATGAGGGCACGACCGACGGCAACGAGGTCGAACTCGTCATGCGCCAGACGGTCCATCAGCTTGTCGAGGCTGGCCGGGGCCGCATTCGCGAAGCCTTTGGCGTTTTCATCGATGAAGCCGCCATCAAGGCCGACGCTGCCGACAGTGATGGTCGGCTTGCCGGTGATTTTCTTGGTCCAGCCCGCGAGATTGAGGTCGCTGCCTTCAAACTCGGGTTCCCAGAAACGGCGGGTGGAGCAATGGAAGATATCGACGCCCGCGTCGGTCAGCGGGGCAAGGAAGGCTTCAAGCTCGGCCGGGGTCACCACAAGGCGGGCGGCATAATCCTGCTGTTTCCACTGCGACCAGCGCAGGATGATCGGGAAATCGGCACCGACACGGGCGCGGATGGCTTTCACGATCTCCACGGCGAAGCGCGTGCGGGCCACATAATCGCCGCCCCATTTGTCGGTGCGCTCGTTGAGGTCACCCCAGAAGAACTGGTCAACCAGATAGCCATGCGCGCCGTGGATCTCGACCGCGTCAAAGCCGATGCGCTTGGCGTCTTCCGCCCCTTGCGCAAAGGCGTTGATCACGTCTTCGATATCCTGCTCGGTCATCTCATGGCAGCGCTTCTTGCCCTTGGATACCATGCCCGAGGGGCCATGGCCCGGCACGGTCGGGTCGGGCTCGATCCCTTCCTTGCGCACCGATCCCACATGCCAGAGCTGCGGGGCGATCTTGCCGCCGGCGGCATGCACGGCATCCACCACCTTTTTCCAGCCGGCAAGGGCCTTGTCGCCATAGATGAAAGGCACGTTCGGGTAACCGCTCGCCGCCGGGTGGCCGATGCAAGTGCCCTCGGTGATGATGAGGCCCACGTCGCCTTTTGCGCGGCGCTCATAATAGGCAACGTTCAGATCGTTCGGCACATTGCCCGGCGAATAGGTGCGGGTCATCGGCGCCATCACCACACGGTTCTTCAGTTCCAGCTTTTCGCTTTTGAACGGGGTGAACAAGGCGTCGGTCGAATGGGTCATAAGATTTCCGATCTTCACAAATGCGTCAGCGGCCGGGCTGGCCTATAGGCCAACCGTTGTCCAACCGGCCGCGGGGAGCTAGGTTGAAAAAATGTCACCAAGGGAGAATTGGGCCATGTTCAGAAAATGTCTAGGGGTCGCTGTCGCTTTTGTGATTGCAGGCACCGCCATCGCCGCGGAAAAGACCGCATGGGACTTCACGCTGACCTCCATCGACTATACCGACATGCCGATGGAAGCCTACAAGGGCAAGGCCGTGCTAGTGGTGAACACCGCATCCTATTGCGGCTTCACGCCCCAGTATGAAGGCCTGCAGAAGCTGTATGACGAATACAAGGACAAGGGCCTTGTGGTGCTGGGTGTGCCCGCCAATGATTTCGGCGATCAGGAGCCGGGCTCCGAGCGCAATATCAAGAATTTCTGCAAGGTCAATTTCGCCGTCGATTTCCCGATGACCAAGAAAATGGTCGTCAATGGTTCGGAAGGCACCGCCGACTTCTATAACTGGATGGCGGAAGAGCAGGGCGAGGACAGCCGCCCGAAGTGGAACTTCCACAAATATCTGATCGGCCGCGACGGCCACACGGTTGCCTGGTTCGGCACCAAGGTGGAGCCGGATAGCCCCGAGCTGAAAGCCGCCGTGGAAAAAGCGCTGAACTAGGCGCGCTGCAGCCAGTTATCAGCGGGGTAGTGCGCTGCCCCGTCGACCACATGGACGGTATAGGCATGCCGCGAGCGGGGCGAAAGGTTCGGCCCCGAAAGATGCGGCAACAGCCCGTGAAGCACGATGAGGGTCCCTTTCGGCACAGCGAGGGGGACCTTTTTCTCTTCCTCGAACGGGGATGCATCCAGCGTTTCAGTATAGGTGCCGGTGTCGCCGGTGCGGCGGAACCGTTCTTTGGGCGCGTCGCCGGCGTGCGCGCCGGGGATGGCCCACATGCAGCCGTTTTCCTCTGTCGCGTCTTCAACCGCGAGCCAGAAACCAAGCACGCTTTGCGGTTCGGTCCAGAGATAGGTGGCATCCTGGTGGCACACCACCTCGCCGCCGATCTCCGGCTGCTTGAAAATATACATCGACTGCACCGGATCGGGCTTCGCGTGGCCAAGTGCTTTCGCGAGGCCCATCATCTTCGCGCTGTTTGAAAAGGCGCTGAAAACGGGGTCAAGCGTGTGCAGCGCATGCCCCACCTTGTTGATCGCCACATTCAGCGGGTGTGTCAGGTTGCCGCCTGCGTCAATCGCACCCGCTTCGAAAAAGAAGCGGATATCGGTGGCGCTTTCCAGAAAGTAGCGGTCCCGCGAGGGTTCGTCAGCCGTGGCGGAAAAGACCGTGCGGTGGGCATCGGGGTCGAAGCCCGTGGTGATTTCCGCCATCCGCGCCTTCATGGCATCGCATTCCGCTACACTTGCATAATTTTCCAGCACCAGCACACCGTCGCGCGCGAAAGCGGCAATCATTTCGGGTGTGGCGGCAGCAAAATCGCGGGCGTCGAAGCGGGGCAGGGTCATGGGCGTGTCTCCTATTGCCCGAGATGAAGCACGCGGCGCGAAATCCGTCAAGCGAAGGGCTTGATCTTGTCGCCCTTTCAGCCTACTCGGAAAGGAGAACAAAAGGGGAGCATCGATGAGCATCACGGAACTTCTGCCGATCGTCACGGGCGGGCTTGTTGTCCTTCTGCTGCTCCTTCTTGTGGCCGTGATCCGCAAGCTTTCAAACCTTGGCGAGCAGGTGGCCGATGCGGGTGACCCTGCGGCCCTGATCCGGCTGGACACGCGGCTGACCGACATGGGCGCGCAGGCTGACCGGCGCGAGGCGGCGATCCGCGACGAGTTCCGCGCCAACCGCGATGAAATATCCAAAGCCGTGGCCAATCTCGCCGAACAGATCCGCCGCATGGGGGCGGAAGCCAATCAGGCGCAAACCGATTTCCGCGACAAGCTCGACCAGAAAATGGCCGAACTGCGCACCGAAAACAGCGCCAAGCTTGAGGAAATGCGCAAGACGGTTGACGAAAAACTGCAAACGACGCTGGAGCGCCGCCTGAGCGAAAGCTTCAAGACGGTGTCAGAGCGGCTGGAAGCCGTGCACGCGGGCCTTGGCGAGATGCAGAAGCTAGCAACCGGCGTGGGCGATCTGAAACGCGTGCTGACGAACGTCAAATCGCGTGGCACGTTCGGTGAGGTGCAGCTGGAACTGCTGATCCATGATTTCCTCACCCCCGACCAGTTTCTGGCGAATTTCGATTGCGGCAAGCGATCAGGCGGGGAGCGGGTGGAATTCGGCATCAAGGTGCCGGGTACAGCGCAGGATGTATTCCTGCCGGTTGATGCCAAATTCCCGACCGAGGATTATGAACGACTGCTGGCCGCCGTTGAGGTGGGCGACAAGGACGCCATCGATGCGGCAGGCACGGCCATCGAGCGGGCCATCCGTCGTTTTGCCAAGGATATCGCCGACAAATATATCAACCCGCCCTACACGACTGACTGGGCAATCCTCTTTGTACCCACCGAAGGCCTTTATGCCGAAGTGCTGCGCCGACCCGGCCTTTTCGAGGCCCTGCAGCGCGACCTGAAGGTGACGGTCGCTGGCCCCACCAACTTCCAGGTGCTCCTCTCTACCTTCCGCATGCAGTTCAAGCAGGTGGCACTGGCCGAGCGCGCCAGCGAGGTCTGGCAGGTGCTCGGGGCCGTGAAGGGCGAGTTCGAACGGTACGGCGAACAGGTCGGCGCGCTGACCAAAAGCCTGTCGGCTGCCCAGAATCATGTTGAAAAGCTGGATGTGCGCCGCCGCCAGATGCTTCGCGCGCTCAAAGGCGTTGAAACGCTTGAAGAGGGGCAGGCCGCTGCCCTTCTCGGCAGCCATGACGAAAACGAATAGCTGCTATGCAGGCTTTATTGCGATAAAGCGTGCGATTTTTGCGGTGGGTCTTCTTGAAGACAAGTCAAGTCTGACATATATAGGCTGTGTACCGAGTACAAACGAGTACAAAAGGGTCACCAAATAAAAACGGCCCGATAAACGACGACAGCAACAGCGAAGGTGACCAGACCCAAAACGGGCGGCCCTTCCATACACAGCGAGGATATAACCATGTTTACCCAACTCATCACCGTTTCGAGACCGTCGAGCACCCGTACTGCCCCGAGCAGTGTGCCGATGATGGATGTGCGTGTCGCACGCCGCCGCCGCCGCAATGTGCGCCTGGCGCGGATCGCCGCCTGAACCAGACATTCGAACGTGACGGGCTTCTACCCCTAGCCCCCTGAACTTAGGAAAAGTCCGTCAACGTCGAAGGCCGGTTCCGGCAGCGGGATGTCTTTGCCAAGGCAGCGTCCCCCATAGCCTTCGCACTGCCGTGCCGGACCGGCCGCCTCCAATATGTTTCGAGTACACTTCCCTTCGGGGAAGTCTTCTGAGCCTATCCATACCACCCCACTTGACCAGCGCCTCCATTTCCCGGGAGGCGCTTTTCTTTTGTGCGGCACAGAAAGATGTGGGGATCAGGCCTCGACGAGCGAGCGGACAAGGAGCCGGAGGCCGGAGGCGCGCCAGTTATCGAACGGCTTGTCGCGTTCGTGGATACGGTCCTCAAGTGTCAGCCAGCGCGCCAGCGTCTGGAACAGGATCAGATGCTTCAGAATATCACCGTCCGGGAACAGGTCGGGGCCGTAGCCATTCACGAAAGCACGCCACCAGGGGCGTTCCTCCACCGGCATCGGCTGGAAGCGGGCGCGAAGCGGCAACAGGTCGGTCGTCAGCAGATAGGTGATCATGCGGGCCATGTCGGTGCAGATCGGCACCTGCTTGCGGCCCCAGATATCGATGCCGATCACCCGGCGCGGACTGATCAGGATATTGTTGGGCGTGAAATCGCCGTGGCTCATCGTGTGCCGGCCCATGCGGCCATCAAGGGCAGCCGAGCCCGCCTCGAAGCGCTCCATGCCCGCCTGAAACACGCTGTCACGCGCCAGCCGCTTGGCGGCGTCGGCATGCTGGTCGGCGCGGCGGGCAATCAGTGCGCGGAAATGGTCGGCATCAAACGGCTTTACTTCGGTGTGGGCCGCCTGATGGAAACGGCGAAGCCAGCCGCCGGTCAATTTGATCGCCTCGAACTGGCGCCAGCGATTGACCAGATTGAGCACCAGCACCTTCGTGAGCGTCGGCGCTTCCACCCATTCCATCACCAGAAGGCGCTGGGCGTCATCATGACCGTATAGTTCCGGCACCATGAAGCCGCTGTCGGTACCCTTCATCAGCGGATGATATTTCATCAGCGCATCACGCTGGGCGGGAAAGGCGCCGCCAAGGCCCACGTCATCACGGTAGCTTTTCAGCACCACGATGCGCTTCTCGGCCTTTGAATCGAGGAAATAGAGATCGCATTTGCGGGAGGCTATCCGCCGGTCTTTCACACCCCAGTCGGCACTGCCGAAACGGTCGCCGAGGATGGCACGCGCCGCCTCTTCGATATGGCCGGGGATGGGGGAGGTCATACCGGTCAGTGTCCTTGCCTGTTGCATCATGCGTTACTCGCTACCATTCTTTTTTCTATCATAGCGGAGGGCCGCTGCCATCCGGTAGTGATAGCTAAAATTTTGACGCCAAATCGGGAGAAATTATGACGCTGTTTGATCACGCCGGGATCGACCTTTCCGCCGGCCCCGACTGGCGCGCCGAGGAACGGCTGATGGCAGAGCTGGGCGGGCCTGTTTGCGGCGTTGATGAGGTCGGGCGCGGGCCACTTGCTGGTCCCGTGGTTGCGGCTGCAGTGATCCTTGATCCGGCCCGCGTGCCGGTGGGGCTCAATGACAGCAAGAAGCTCACCGAAAAAGCCCGCGTGCGGCTGGCCGCTGAAATCCGCGAAGTGGCGCTCGCGGTTTCAATCGCGGAGGCGAGCGTTGAGGAGATCGATACGATCAATATCCTTGAAGCTGCCATGCTTGCCATGCGGCGGGCGGTCGCCGGGCTCGCCGTTCGCCCCCTCGGCGCACTGGTCGATGGCAACCGCGACCCCCTCATTGGCATCACCACCGAGACCCTCGTGCAGGGGGATGCGAGGTCCCTTTCGATCGCCGCGGCATCGATTGTCGCAAAAGTTTTTCGTGACGAACTGATGAAAAATCTGGCCGAAAAACACCCCGAATACGGTTGGGACCGAAACGCAGGATATGGTGTGCCGGTCCATCTTGAGGCTCTAAAACTTGTGGGCGTGACCCCATTTCACCGAAAATCCTTCGCGCCGATTCGCGATATTTTACATCAACAAAATACCTTAACTGATTGATTCACGTGTAAGAATCGATTGACGCCGAATCGATTCCGACTCATAGTCCGTCTCACAGAGCGATGCGGAGGCAACGACCGAGAGGCCATAAGGCCCTATCCGCATCAAGGCTCGGGACGGAGAAATGACATGGCTGAGACGAAGAATGCTGCAAAGGCTGCAGCAAAGGGTTCCGCATCCGCAATGAACCTTCCGCTGGACCGTATTGTCCAGGGTGACTGCATCGAGGTGATGAACGCGCTGCCCGAGAAATCGGTGGACGTGATCTTCGCCGACCCGCCCTACAATATGCAGCTCAAGGACACGCTGCACCGGCCGGATAATTCCAAGGTCGATGGCGTCCATGATGCCTGGGACAAGTTTTCAAGCTTCTCGGCTTACGATGACTTCACCACCCGCTGGCTGGCCGCTGCCCGCCGCGTGCTGAAGGACACCGGCACCATCTGGGTGATCGGCAGCTACCACAATATCTTCCGTGTAGGCGCCGAACTGCAGAACCAGGATTTCTGGATCCTGAACGATATCATCTGGCGCAAGTCGAACCCGATGCCGAACTTCCGCGGCACCCGCTTCACGAACGCCCATGAAACGCTCATCTGGGCCGCCAAATCGGCCGACAAGGGCGGCTACACCTTCAATTATGATGCGATGAAGTCGATGAATGACGACACGCAGATGCGCTCGGATTGGGTGATCCCGATCTGTTCGGGCAAGGAACGCCTGAAGGACGGCGAGAAGAAAGCCCATGCGACGCAAAAGCCCGAAGCGCTTCTCTACCGTGTGCTGATGTCCTCGACCAAACCGGGCGACGTGATCCTTGATCCCTTCTTCGGCACCGGCACCACGGGTGCGGTTGCCAAGAAGCTTGGCCGTCACTTCATCGGTATCGAGCGTGAAACCGACTATATCAAGGTGGCGCAGGCCCGCATCGCAGACGCCTCACCCGCTGACGCCGAAGCCCTTGGCTATAACGAAGGCAAGCGCGCCCAGCCGCGTGTGCCCTTCGGCACCCTGGTCGAGCGCGGCATGATCACGCCCGGCACCACGCTTTACGACAGCCACCGCCGTTTCGCTGCCCGTGTGCGCACCGATGGTACGCTGGTGGCTGCCGACAGCAAAGGCTCGATCCACCAGGTGGGCGCGAGCGTGCAAGGCGCACCGGCCTGCAACGGCTGGACCTTCTGGCACGTCGAGAAGAAAGGCCAGCTTTACCCGATTGATGTGTTCCGCCAGCAAATCTGGGCGGAGATGCACTGAGACAGCTCCGGGCCTGCCGCGCGCCGGCCCGGACAGCCAGTTGCCTGCCAGTGTTGCGGCGGGCGCCCTCGCCATCCTCACATCCCGCGCAGGATGGCGGACTCCTTGGGAAGGGGCTTGCCCGCCCCGACCCCTCCGTTGGACGCCCCTCATGCCCATGGGGGCGTCCATTTTTTATGTCTGTTCGTCATGCCGGGCTTGATCCGGCATCCAGCGGCGCAGATGGCTGACATGGATCCCGGATCAGGTCCGGGGTGACGGAATTGTGGGGGGCTTCAGGGCGAAGGGTAAAGGGCGACCATCTTCACAAACACGGTCGGCAGGCCGGCTGCATCCAGATCCTCGATCGGCACCCACTCGCCGCTTGGCAGGTTGATGCGCCCGGATATCTCCGCTGCCGCCACACGGGTTTCCAGATGAAAGTGCGTGAAGGTGTGGCGGGCGATACCGTCCAGGAGTTGCCAGTCCCCGGTTGCAGGCGCATGCGCGGCCCAGTTATCGGGGAAATCGGCTTGCGCTTCCCACGGCGTTGAATAAAGCCCCGGCATGCCGCCTAGCAAGCCTTTGGGCGGGCGGCGCTCCAGCAACACATGGCCCTTATGGGTAGGCATGAAGGCGACCGTACGGCGGGTCGGCTTTTCCTTCTTCGGGGCTTTCACCGGGAAACGTTCGGGCTCCCCTGCTGCATGGGCCGCGCAGTCGGGCTGCAGCGGGCAGAGGAGGCATTTCGGTTTTTTGGGCGTGCAGATGCTGCTGCCCAGATCCATGCAGGCCTGCGCAAAATCGCCGGGGCGGTCACGGGGCACCAGCGTCGCCGTCCTTGTTTTGATCTCTGCTTTGCCCTTCGGAAGCGGCGTTTCAATGCGGAAAAGGCGGCTCATCACGCGCTCCACATTGCCGTCCACCACGGTGGCAGGCTCGCCGAAGGCAATGGCGGCCACCGCTGCGGCTGTATAGTCGCCAACGCCGGGCAGGGCACGCAGGGCCGCCTCGGTTTCGGGGAAGCGGCCGCCATGGTCGCGGGCCACGGCCTCGGCGCACTTATGCAGGTTGCGGGCGCGGGCATAATATCCCAGCCCCGCCCATGCCTTCAGCACGTCTTCAAGCGGCGCGTTTGCGAGGTCGGTGACCTTTGGCCAGCGGTTCAGGAAATCGGCATAATAGCCTTTGACGGTGGCAACCGTCGTTTGCTGCAGCATCACTTCCGACAGCCACACATGATAGGCATCGCCCACTTCGCCCGGTTTTGCGCGCCAGGGCAGGTCGCGCCGGTGGCGGTCGTACCAGGCAAGAAGGCGGGATGCGGGTGTCATCGGGTGCGGGTTTCCTTGAGCGCGGGGCGCTGATCCTGTAGCAAGGAGGGCGAGCATAGCGGGCGCAACCCCGAGGGCAAGACGTGAGCGATAAAAAAGACAAGCCGGAGCAGAAGCAGTATCGCCGCATGAAGATGGCGAAGGCCGCCGATGTGGCCGCGCCGCTTGTGGACCGTGCCGTGCGCCGGCAGGGTTTCGCGAGTGTCGAGGTCGTGCGCCGCTGGGGTCAGATCGTGGGCGTGGAACTCGCCGCCGCCACCTTGCCGCAAGCCCTGAAATTCCGGCGCGGCGAACGCACGGGCGGCACGCTTGTGGTGCGCTGCCCGTCTGCCTTCGCGCCCCTCATGACCCATCAGGCGCACCGGGTGATCGAGGCCGTGAACGCCTATTTCGGCTTTCAGGCGGTGGCAGCGCTGGAGGTGGTGCAGGGGCCGCTGCCGGCACGCTACCAGCGCCGCTTTGAAAAGCCGGTGCCGCCGTCCGCCGAAACCGTGGCGGGGGTTGACCTGCTGGTTGGCGGGCGGGAGGCAAGCCCCCTGCGCACCGCCCTTTATGAGCTGGGCCTTGCGGTCAATACATCGAAGCCGAAGGCGGGCGGTTGACCCCGCGGTCGGCTTGGCGCAACGTGCAGGAAGTTGAAGACAAGGGATATGCGTAAGATGAAGGCAATTATCGGGGGCACACTGATCGCCCTTTTCTTTTCTGCGGCCGGGCAGGCAGCGGATGTGGCGGCAGCGCCGCACGGCACCAAGGGCGACATCATCTATGGTGATCCGAAGGCCGATATCGAGATCATCGAATACGGTTCGCTCACCTGCGCGCACTGCGCCCATTTCGCGAACGATATCCTGCCCGCCATCAAGGAAAAGTATCTCGATACCGGCAAGGCGCGGCTGCACTACCGGAATATCATCCGCGATCAGGTTGACCTTGCCATTTCTGCGGTGGCGCGCTGCGGCGATATGGAGATGACCCACAAGCTGACGGCGGCCTTTTTCGCCTCGCAGGACAAATGGATTCACCTCGGCAGCGAAGCCGCGATGATTGATAGCCTTGCAACGGTTGCGGCGGCGGCGGGTATGGAGCGCACCGAGTTCGACCGCTGCGCGGCGGACGCCGACATGCGCAAGGGCCTTGTGGAAATGACCCAGCGCGGTGCACAGCTCTATGGCGTACGCCAGACCCCTACCGTGATTGTGAACGGCATGGTGCTGCCTGACTATTCGGCGGAATCCATCGAAGCCGCCATCGGGCTCAGCCTCAAGTAACCGGCCCCCGCGAAGCCGCTGATGCCAATGGGGATTGACGAAAGGCAACCCTTTCGCGCACGGTTCCGCATTGGCAAAGATCAAGGGGCCTTCGGGCTGCCAAACCAAAGATAAAAGGACGAGAAAGACATGAAGCGTTTTCTGGGCGTTGCGGCTATCGCGCTCTCCCTTGCAGCTTGCGGCGACAAGGCCGAAAAAGGGGCTGCTGACAAGGCGGAAGGGGGCGATTCGGTTGGCGCCAGCTCCGTGACGGCACCGGCCGAGGCCACGCAAGGCACCTGGGGGGAGATCCTTTACGGCGACCCTAACGCCCCCGTCGAGATCGTCGAGTATGCGTCGCTCACCTGCAGCCACTGCGCTTTCTTCACGAACGATATACTGCCGTCCATCAAGGAAAAATATGTGGATACCGGTAAAGTGAAAATCACTTACCGGAACTTCGTCATGAATCAGGTGGACCTTGCGGCATCTACCGTGGCGCGTTGTGGCGACATGGAAATGACCCACAAACTGATGTCAGCCTTCTTCGAAACGCAGGGCGAATGGGCTCACTTGCAGGATCAGCGCGCCATCCTTGACACGCTCGCCCGCACTGCCCGCCGCGCCGGTATGAGCCGCACCGAGTTCGACCGCTGCCTCGCCAACACCGACATGCACAAGCATCTGGTGGAAATGACGCAGGAGGGCAGCAAGGAATTCGGCGTGGATTCGACGCCGACGCTGTTCGTCAACGGCAAGAAGCTCGACAACTACTTTGGCGAAACGGTTGAAGCGGCTATCGAGGCAGCGCTGAAGTAAAGACATGCGGGTCCCGCATCACAGGGTGCGGGGCCTGTTTCAGGGGGAGGGGCTTCCGGCCCATGCAGTTCACGCGGCTCAGGCTTTCGGGGTTCAAATCCTTTGTCGATCCGACCGAGCTTCTGATCGAGCCCGGCCTGACGGGCGTTGTCGGGCCGAACGGCTGCGGCAAATCCAACCTTCTTGAAGCCATCCGCTGGGTGATGGGCGAAAACCGGGCCAAGAGCTTGCGCGGCTCCGGCATGGATGACGTGATTTTCGCAGGCACCGACCGCCGCTCACCCCGCAATCTGGCCGAGGTCACCCTCGTTCTTGAAAACAGGGACAGGAACGGCCCCGCCGGTTTCAATGATGAAGACCTGATCGAGGTCACCCGCCGGATCGAACGGGATTCAGGCTCTGCCTACCGCATCAACGGCAAGGATGTGCGCCAGAAAGACGTGCAGTTGCTGTTCGCGGACGCCGCCACCGGGGCGCACAGCCCGGCGCTCGTCAGCCAGGGCCGGATCGGCAACCTGATCAACGCCAAACCGCAGGACCGCCGCGCGATCCTCGAAGAAGCTGCTGGTATTTCCGGCCTGCATACCCGCCGCAAGGAAGCCGAACTGCGCCTCAGGGCCGCAGAGGGCAACCTTGTCCGCGTGCAGGATGTGATCCAGGCGATGGAAAGCCAGATCGCGGGCCTGAAGCGTCAGGCCAAGCAGGCAGTGCGCTACCGTGAGATTTCGGCCGATATCCGCCGCGCTGAAGGCAGCCTTCTGTTCCTGCGCTGGAAAATGGCGGCGGACGAAGTGCTGGAACTTGAACGCGCCTTCCGGGCGGCTGAAGCCGAGGTCGCGGACGTTTCGGCGGCACTGGCTGCCGCCTCCGAGCGCAGCGCTGAAAAGGCCGCCACGCTCCCGGCCCTGCGTGAAGCGGATGCCGTTACCGCTGCCGCCCTGCAGCGCGTGCTCATAGAACGGGACAATCTCGCCGCTGAACTGCAGCGCCGCCGTGAAACAGCAGCCACGCTCAGGGCCACGCTTGAACAGATCGCCGCTGACCGCGCCCGCGAGGAAGTGAATGGCGGCGATGCGACCGAGGCATTGACGCGCCTCAAGGGTGAACGCGAACGGCTGGAAGCGGCCCGCGATGCCGAAAAAGACGGCGAGGTCGCAGCCCGTGAGGCGCTCGATGCCGCCGCCCGTGCGGCCAGTGCTGCCGAAGCCGACTATGACAAGGAAAGCGAGCGCACAGCCGAAACTCGCGCCCGGAAATCGAGCTTTGAAAGCGACCGGATCGCCGTCAACCGTCGCCGCGAGCAGCTGGAAGCCGAATCCGCCCGTATCGAGCGCGAGAAAGAATCCCTTGCCGCCGACGATGAAACCGCCGCGAGCGTGACCGCCGCCGAAAAGGCCATCACGGTTGCTGAAGAAGCCCTCGCCAGTCTTTCCTTGAAGCTCACCGAGCTTGAGGCCGCCACGCAGGAAGCCCGCACCGCGCGCGGCGAGGCAGACAGCGCGCGGGCAGAACTGGCCGGTGCGCTGAAAGCGCTGACGGCGGAAGTGTCCGGCTTGCGGTCGCTGCTCGCTGAGCCCGCTGCCGGGGCAGGGCGGCCGGTATCGTTTGACCTGAAAGCCGAACCCGGCTTTGAAGCAGCCCTTGGCGCGGCACTCGGCGAGGAAGCGGAAGCCGGCCTTGATGCCGCGGCGGCCCGTCACTGGCTGGCAGCCCCTGCCTTCGCGGGCATCAATTGGCCGCAGGGCATCGTGCCGCTGACCAGTTTTGTCTCGGGGCCTGATGTTCTCAGTCGTCGCCTTTCGCTTGTTGGCCTTGTTGCCAATGACGCGCTTCTTGGCGATTTGGCAGCGCTTGTCGCATTGCTGAAGCCGGGCCAGATGGTCGTGACGAAAGATGGGCTTCTGATCCGGGCGGACGGTTTTGTCGTCAAGGCTGGCGCCCCGACCCGCGCGGCACAGAGGCTGGCGCATGCGAACCGGCTGGCCGAGCTTGAAAAGGAACTGGCGGCGCGCGAGGCCGCGATGGCGGAGGCCGTGGCGGCTGCCGAAGCGGCAATTGCCACGCATGAAGCGGCCCGGAATGCGGAACGGATCGCTCGCGATGCGCGGCAGGCCGCCGAGAGAACCCTCGCTGACGCCCGCCGCGCCCATATGGCCGCAATGGAAGCTGCCGCCCGCCGTGAAAACCGGCTGACCGCGCTGACGGATACGGCCGAGCGGCTGAAACGCGAAGCGGCGGATGTGGCAGCGCAGCTTGAGGAAATCGACGCCAGGCTCGCTGGCCTACCCGATATCGCCGGGCTTGAAGGCGAGCTTGCCTCCCGCCGGTCGCAAGTGGAAGCGCTGAGGGCCGGGCTTGCTGCTGCCCGCGCGACCTATGATGGCCTGCGGCGTGAAGCGGCAGCGCGGGCCGAACGGCTTCTTTCCATCGCATCAGAGATGAAGGCCTGGGAAAGCCGCGCCGAAGGGGCGATTCGCCAGATCGCCGAACTTGACGAGCGCACCGAATCCACCAAAGCCCAGCTTGCCGCTGTGGAAGCCGCGCCGGAGGAAATGGCCGCGCGCGAGCAGGCCTTGATGGACGCCAAGGCAAAGGCTGAAGCCGCCCGCCACGAAAGCGCTGAAGCCCTTCTCGCCGCCGAACGGGCGCTGGCGGATGAAGACCGCGCGCTGCGCAATGTGCAGGAACGCCATGCGGCAGCCCGCGAAGGCATGATCCGCGCCGAGGCGGCGGTCGAAGTTGCCGGCACGAAGCGCAAGGATATCGCCCTGCAGATTGGCGAGCGGTTCGAATGCGACCCGGCAAGCGTGCTCGAAAAGGTCGGCGCACCCACTTCCGACAGCCTGCCTGATGCGATGGTGATCGAACATCAGTTCGAATCGCTGAAACGCGAGCGTGACCGGCTGGGTGCGGTGAACCTGCGGGCGGACGAGGAACTCACCGAAATCGAGGTGCAGATGACGCACCTGAGCGGGGAGCGTGACGACCTGGAAGCCGCCATCGCGCGGCTGCGCGGCGCCATCGGCAGCCTGAACCGTGAGGGACGCGAGCGCCTGCTGGCCGCTTTCGAGGTGGTGAACAGGCATTTCGGCGAGCTTTTTGTCACCCTGTTCGGCGGCGGGGCCGCGCATCTGGAACTGACCGAATCCGATGATCCCCTTGAGGCAGGCCTCGAGATTTTCGCGAGCCCACCGGGCAAACGGCTGCAAGCCTTGTCGCTTCTGTCGGGCGGTGAGCAGGCACTGACGGCGCTTTCGCTGATTTTCGCGGTCTTCATCACCAATCCCGCGCCCATCTGCGTGCTTGATGAGGTGGACGCCCCGCTTGACGATGCGAATGTGGAGCGATTCTGCAATCTTCTTGATGAAATGACCGCGCGGACCGACACCCGCTTCCTGATTGTGACCCATAATGCGGTTTCCATGGCGCGGATGAACCGGCTTTTCGGCGTGACGATGGCGGAAAGGGGCATTTCGACCCTTGTTTCGGTCGATCTTGAGCGCGCAAGCGAGCTGCGCGAAGCGGGATAAGTGCAAGGATGCACTGTCAGTTCGTAATGAAATTGAAATGTTTTCCAATGATTTCAATTGGTTAATACATTTCTAATGCGTCTTGACACCGGATATGCCTGCCACTATGTTGCAGGCGCCTTCACGGCCTTGTCTTGTTAGGGACAGGGCTGCCGGCGACCCGTCCGGGAAGGCAGGACGAAACTAGGTCCGGAAGCAGGCCAAGGCTGGCCCATCGGGAAGGATGCGAGACGTGGCTGACGAAGACAGGGACGCCCGCCTTACATCACTCGAGGAACGGCTGAGGAAAGCACGCGGCGACGACCCGGCGGAAACGCAAGGGGACGGCGCGGCACCGGATGGCAGCCGTTCGAACGCCCTTGGAATTGCCTTCCGTATCGGCGTTGATCTGGTTGTCGGGGCGATTGTCGGGGCCATCATCGGTTATGCGATCGATGGCTGGCTTGAGACAAAACCGCTTTTCCTGATCGTCTTCCTGATACTCGGGTTTGCAGCAGGCATCCGCAATATCATGCGCGAGGCTATCAAGCTGCAGGGGCCGGATGACGGCCAGGCGTGATTTTATTCTTGGTCCGTGCCCAATTACAGGGTGCGACAACAACAGGGGCGATACTCGTGGCACATAGTCCGCTTGAGCAATTCCAGATCAAACCGATCGCTGAGTTTTCGATTGGCGGGATCGACGCCTCTTTCACCAACAGCTCGGCCTGGATGGTTGCGGTCGTTGTGGCCATTACCTTCTTCCTCGTTGGTGGCATGCGTAAAGCCGCGCTCGTTCCGGGCCGCTGGCAGGCAATGGTTGAGGTCTTCTACGATTTCGTCGCCGGTATGGTGAAGGAAAACGTCGGCCGCGAAGGCAAGGCTTACTTCCCCTTCATCTTCACGCTTTTCATGTTCATCCTTGGCTGTAACCTTGCCGGGATGCTGCCCTACAGCTTCACCGTGACGAGCCATATCATCGTCAACTTCGGCCTGGCGATCGTTGTCTTCCTCGGCGTGACGCTCATCGGCTTCATCAAGCACGGCGCCGGCTTCCTGCGCCTCTTCGCCCCGTCGGGCGTGCCGGTGTGGCTGCTGCCCCTGCTTGTCGTCATCGAAGTGATCTCCTACTGCACCCGTCCGATCAGCCTGTCGGTTCGCCTCTTTGCGAACATGCTGGCCGGTCACATCATGATGAAGGTGTTCGCGGGCTTTATCATCTCGATGAGCGCTGTCGGCCTTGCCGGTTACCTCGGCGCCGTTGTGCCCTTCACCGTCAACGTTCTTCTGACGGGCCTCGAAATTCTCGTAGCCTGCCTGCAGGCCTACGTGTTCACCATCCTGACCTGCATCTATCTGAACGACGCAATGCATCCGTCGCACTAAGAGCAGGCCGGAAAACTCGGTTCATCTGACCCTATCCAACTCGAAAAGGAAAACACCATGGAACTCGCAGCAGCAAAGATGATCGGTGCTGGCATCGCCACCCTCGCTCTCGCCGGTATCGGTATCGGCCTCGGCAACATTTTCGGTAGCTTCCTCGGCGGCGCACTGCGCAACCCGTCGGCTGCCAAAGGCCAGTTCACCAACCTGCTGATCGGCTTCGCGCTGACCGAGGCAACCGGCCTCTTCGCGCTCGTGATCGCCTTCCTGATCCTCTTCACCTAAGAAGATCAGACGCCAAGGTTGCCGGGGCGCGACGCCACTCGCTGTCGCGCCCTGCCGCATCCTGAACGGATTCGGGCATTGCCCCGCGTCCCTCTGTTGAATATCTAGCCTTTGAGGCATGTGATGGCGGAAGCTCAAGACGCGCACACCACCGAGACCGAGGCAGCCGTTGCCGGGGCCCAAGAGGCTGTGGCAGACGCACATGACGCCGCAGTCGAGGCACATACCGAAGTGAGCCAGGAGGGCGGTCTGCCCCAGCTCAATATCGGTACCTATGAAGAGCAGCTCGTTTGGCTGTTCCTCACCTTCGTCGTTCTTTACATCATCGTGTCGCGCATGGCCCTGCCGCGTGTGACCAAGGTGCTGGAAGAGCGCGAGGAAAAGATCGCGGCAGACCTTGACGCAGCCGAAGTCCAGAAGCGTGAAGCCGAAGAAGTGAAGGCCGCTTACGAAGCCGCCCTCGCCGAAGCCCGCGCCAAGGCCCAGGCCGTCATGGTTGAAGCCAAGGCCGAAATGGCAGCTGAAATCGCCAAGGTTCAGGCCGATCTCGACGCCAAGCTCGGTGAAAAAGCCGAAGCCGCCGAGAAGCGGATCGCTGCAGCGAAAGCCGAAGCGATGGCCTCGATCGAAGGTGTTGCGACGGACGTGACCCGCGAGATCGTAACCAAGCTCGCCGGTGATGAAGCCGACGACAAGGCTGTGGCCGCCGCCGTCAAGGCTGCGCTCGAAACCGCGAAAGGGGCTTGATCATGGCTGCTGGTGAACCCTTCTACCTTGATCCGACCTTCTGGGTTGCCGGTTCGTTTGTCGTGTTTGTCGGCGGCGTGATCTACGCCAAGGCACACAAGACCATCGCCGCTGCCCTCGACGGTCGCGCTGCTGCCATCAAGGCGCAGATCGACGAAGCCGCTGCGCTGCGTGAAGAAACCGCCAAGCTTCTGTCGGACTTCCAGCGCAAGAAACGCGACGCCGAGAAGGAAGCTGCCGACATCGTGGCCCAGGCCAAGGAAGACGCGAAGCTCCTGATCGCGGAAG
Organism: Gimibacter soli; assembly: GCF_028463845.1. NCBI lineage: Bacteria > Pseudomonadati > Pseudomonadota > Alphaproteobacteria > Kordiimonadales > Temperatibacteraceae > Gimibacter > Gimibacter soli. The sequence goes on from NZ_CP116805.1 coordinate 1,512,400, forward strand.
CCAAGGCTGACATGAAAGCCATGGTCGAGCGTCGCACTGCTTCGGCAGAGCTGAAGATCGCACAGGCCGAAGCTGCTGCCGTCAAGGAAGTGAAAGCTGTGGCTGTGACCGTTGCCGTGGCAGCTGCCACCGACGTGCTGGCGGATGCCCTCAAGGGTGCGGCCGGCGGCAAGGTGATCGACGCTGCAATCGGCGATATCGACACGCTGCTGCACTAAGCCGCACGCAAGCCCACAAGATTGACGCCCTGGCCTCACTGCCGGGGCGTTTTCTTTTTGGGCTGGTGGCAGGCGTGGTAAGGGGCTAGAAAACGTTACCAAACTTCCATGACGGAACGACCATGACCCGTGCGGCACAAGACAGACTGATGATCCTTGCGACCTTCGCTTCGATGAGCGTGGCGACGATCCTTGTTGTCACCAAGGCGCTTGTCTGGTGGGTGTCGGGCTCGGTCGCGATGCTCGGCTCCATGGCCGATAGCGCGCTTGATCTGCTCGCCTCTGCCATCACCTTCCTTGCCGTCCGCATGGCCGTGATGCCGCCCGATGACGATCACCGTTTTGGCCACGGCAAGGCGGAAGCCATTGCGGGGCTTATCCAGGCCGGCATTATCATGGCCTCGTCATTCTTCATTCTCCTCGAATCCTCGGCGCGGCTCTATAACCCGGTGCCGGTGCAGGCGACGGGGCCGGTTATCGCGGTTTCGGTTCTCTCGATCGTCCTGTCGCTCGGCCTTGTGATGTTCCAGCGCTATGTGGTGGCGCGCACGCGGTCGATCGCGGTGGCGGGTGATCATCTGCACTATCAGGGTGACCTGCTGATGAATGCGGCGGTGATCGCCGCTGTGCTGATCGCCGGCACCGGCTTCACCGAGGCCGACGGCATCTTCGGCATCATGATCGCGCTTTATATCGGTCACGGGGCCTACGGCATCGGACGCAATGCCATCGACATGCTGATGGACCGCGAGTTCAGCGATGCCGACCGCGAGACGATCTTCAATCTGGTGATGGGCAGCCCCGATGTGCGCGGCCTGCATGAGCTGAAAACCCGCCACGCGGGCCGCGACAGTTTCATCCAGCTGCATATCGAGGTCGACGGCGAGATGACGGTCCGCGAAGGGCATCTGGTGGGCGACGAGATCGAGGCGACCCTCAGCGAAGCCTTCCCGCACGCGGAAATACTGATCCATATCGATCCGCCATCAGAATATTCCGGCCAGATGACAGCGGCCGAAGTGCCTATGCCCGAGAAGGAAACCTGACCTATGCTGACGCTTTACGGCATCCCCAATTGCGACACCGTGAAAAAGGCCCGTACCTGGCTTGAAGGGCAGGGCATTGCCTACAAGTTCCACGATTTTCGCAAGGACGGGCTGACGGCGGAACTGGCCGGGGCGATGCTTGATGCGCTCGGCGGGGATCAGGTGATCAACCGGCGTGGCACCACATGGCGCAAGTTTGATGCGGCCCGGCAGGCGGCGGCGGAAAGCCGTGATGGTGCCATCGCGCTGATGCTGGCCGAACCGTCGGTGATCAAACGCCCTGTCTGGCACAAGGGTGGCGACTGGCGGCTTGGTTTCGCACCGAAGGATCAGGATGCCATCGGTACATGGGCGGCGGCCTGATAAACCATTGAGACAAGGACGGCACCAAAGACCGTCTATTCGTGATATCCTACAACCGAACAGGGAAGACAGGCAGCGATGCAGGAAGTTTCGATTTATCAGGTAGACGCCTTCACCAGCAGGGCATTCGGCGGTAATCCGGCGGCAATCTGCCCGGTGCCGGCGTTTCTTGACCCGTCGGTGATGCAGTCGATCGCGCGAGAGAATAACCTCTCTGAGACGGCCTTCATCGTGCCGCGCGAGGACCGCGCCGAGGCTGACTATGACCTGCGCTGGTTCACCCCGTCGCTCGAGGTTGACCTGTGCGGCCATGCCACGCTTGCCTCTGGACTTGTTGTCATCCGGCATCTGGAACCGGCCCTTGAGACCGTCCGCTTCGCCACGCGGTCGGGCATCCTTCAGGTGACGAAACGGGCAGACGGCAAGCTGGCGCTTGAAATGCCGACGCTGATGCCGACCCCCGTGACAGCGCCTGATGGCCTCGCCGAAGCGATGGGTGCGATCCCGGAAGCGGTGCTGCACCGGGGACGGGACTATTTGCTGATTTACCGCGAGCCCCAGATCATCCAGCGCCTGCATCCCGACATGCGCGCTCTGCAGGCCTATGCGCCCTATGGCTTCATCGCGACGGCGCCGGGGACAGACGGGGTCGATTTCGTATCCCGCTGCTTCTTCCCGAACCACGGTATCCCGGAAGATCCGGTCACCGGTTCCGCCCACTGCCTTTCGGGGCCTTACTGGGCCGAACGCTTCGGCCGGAGCGAGCTGCATGCCCTTCAGATTTCAGCGCGCGGGGGGGAGCTCTGGATCACGGTTAAGGGTGATCGTATCGAGCTTGCAGGATCAGCCGTTGAAGTCATGCGCGGAGCGCTCTACCTTTCCCATTGAAAGCCGGTGATTGCCATGTGGGTGGCGGTGAGGGCTGCTTTTCGGGGGAAGTGTGATGACCAATGTCTATGATTTCGAAATGCCGCGGCTGAATGGCCAGCCGCAAGCGCTTGCTGATTATCGCGGCAAGGTGCTTCTTATCGTCAACACGGCGTCCAAATGCGGCTTCACGCCGCAATATGAGGGGCTTGAGAAACTGTATCAGGATTACAAGGATCGCGGCCTTGTGATCCTTGGCTTCCCCTGCAACCAGTTCGGGTCGCAGGAGCCGGGCTCGGAAGACGATATCGGCGAATTCTGCCAGATCAATTATGGCGTCAGCTTCCCGATGTTCTCGAAAATCGATGTGAACGGGCGGGGTGCAGCGCCGCTCTACAAGTTCCTGCGGAAGGCCCGCAAAGGCTTCCTCGGGTCCGAGCGAATCAAATGGAACTTCACCAAGTTCCTTCTGGACCGCGACGGCAACGTGGTCCGGCGTTTTGCCTCGATCTCGAAGCCCGAGGCAATCCGGCCCGATATCGAGGCCCTGCTTTAGGGCCCAAAAACCAGACGCCGTTAAGGCGCGTATCCAGCATCACGCCGGGGGGAGAATGATGGCGAGACGATCGATCACACGGCGCGACTTCCTGAACGGGGTCGCGATCACTGGGGCAGCCTTCGGCCTTGCCCCTGCAGAGGCATTCGCAAAAGGCCTGATCGCGGGCGATCCCAAATGGGTCTATCCGCCCGAACGCACCGGCATGCGCGGCAGCCATGAAGGCAGCTTCGAGGTCGCCCATGCGATTTCGTGGGAAGGCAAGGTGTTTGACCGGCCGAAGAAGGCATTGGACCGCCCCTATGACCTGATTGTCGTCGGCGGCGGCATCAGCGGATTGACGACGGCGCGGCTCGCACGCGACCGGCTGGGCGCCAGTGCGCGCATCCTGATCCTTGATAACCACGATGATTTTGGCGGCCACGCCAAGCGCAACGAGTTTCTGGTGAAGGGCAAGCGGCTGATCGGTTATGGCGGCAGCCAGTCGATCGACAGCCCCAAAAGCTACAGCCCGGCGGCCCGCGAGTTCATCCAGTCGCTCGGGATCGAGACCGAGAAATTCTACCGCTACTACGACCGCTCGTGGGCATCGCGCCGCAACCTTGGCACCGCCACTTACCTTGATAAGGAAACCTACGGCAGCGACCGGCTGCTGAAGGTGCGCGAGGCTGGCAACTGGGGGCTCGGCTGGTCTTGGTCTACGGAAGAGGAAAAGGCCGAATATGCAGCGCTGATCGACAGCCTGCCGTTCCCGGCCGAGGAACTTGCCGCATTCCGCCGTCTGGTGCTTGATAAGCCGGACTGGCTGGGTGACATGCCCATCGAGGCGCGGGCTTCTTATCTGAAATCGCATTCGCTGCAGTATTGCCTGAAAAACCATGCCGGGATTTCGGACGGCATCTACAGCCTCTTTGGGCGCACGTCGCTGGGCCTTTGGGGGATCGGCTGGGATGCCGTGTCGGCGCTTGAAGCCGTGCGCGAGGGGCATTTCGCGACCGAAGGGGTCAAGCTTGACGAAGGCACCTTCGACTATGGCCCGCACGGGGAAGAGCCCTATATCTTCCACTTCCCGGACGGCAACGCCGGGGTAGCGCGGATGATCGTTGCCGACCTGCTGCCCGATGCACTCCGTGCCGGCAGCATGGAAGAAGGCGTCGAGGCCCGCGCGCATTATGACAGGCTGGACCGTGCCGAGAATGGCGTGCGCATCCGCCTGCGTTCCACCGCCGTCAATATCGCCAACACGGGCGAGGGCGCGGAGGTGACCTATGTGCGCGACGGAAGGGCGGAACGGGTGACGGGCGCGAAGGTCATCTTCGCCGGATACGCCCATATCCTGCCTTACATCCTGCCCGAGCTGCCGGCTGAGCAGATCGAGGCGATCCGCTGGCCCAAGAAAGTGCCGCTTGCCTATATTAATGTGGCGCTCACCAACTGGCATGCCTTTGCCGAAAACGGTGTCAGTTCCTTCTTCGCGCCGGGCAAGAAACTGCATCAGGCTGCGCTCGATTTCCCGGTCAGCATCGGCAATTACCGTTTTGCCGACAATCCGGATGATCCGATCATCGCGCACCTCTCGCATGTGCCTTGCGCGCCCGGCATGCCCTCGCGCGACCAGCACGTGGCGGGCCGGCACGAAATGTATGCCATGACGTTCGAGGATTATGAGGCCGAGGTCGTGTCGCTCCTCAAGGGCGGGCTTGGCAGCGCCTTCGATGCCGAGCGCGACATTGCCGCCATCACGGTGAACCGCTGGCCGCACGGCTATGCCTACGAATATAACGAACTGTGGGACGACCCGACCTGGAGCCCGGCCATGGGGCCGCACCTTCGGGCACGCCAGCAGGTCGGCAATATATCCATCGCGGGGAGCGATGCTTCGGCCTTCGCCTATGTGGACGGGGCCATCGATGCGGCGGTGCGCGCCGTGAGGGAACAATTCGGGGGATAAGACATGACAGACTGGCCTGCGCCTGAAACCGTCCGGCTGAAGGATATCGACCTCGCCGTCTATCGCATGGGGCCGAAGGACTGGCGCAGCGCCGGCAAACCGCCGGTCTTCTTCCTGCATGGCTTCCCCGAACTTGCCTACAGCTGGCGGAGCCAGATGAAGGCGCTCTCTGCCGCCGGCTATCCCGTTTTCGCACCGGACCTGCGCGGTTACGGTGCGTCGGCCAAGCCCGAGGGCCGCGAGAATTACACGATGGCGAAGCTGACGGGTGACGTCCGGGGCTTGCTTGATCATTACGGGATCGAAAAGGCCGTTCTGGTGGGCCACGACTGGGGCGCGCTGCTCCTGTGGTCGCTGCCTTTCTATATGCCGGGCCGGGCGCTTGGTTACGCCGGGCTCAATGTGCCCCTGATGCCGCATTATCCGGTTGATCCCATCACGCTGTTCCGCCAGCGTTTTGGCGAGGAAATGTATATCGTCCGCTTCCAGGAAGAAGGCGCGTGTGAGCCGCTTCTGGAAGCCGATGTGCTGAATACCTTCCGCTTCTTCATGCGCAAGCCCGCGCCGACCTCGCGCCGGCCCGATGAAGTACCCTTCTCGGAAAAGAGCCTCGATCTTCTGACGCTTCTGCAGAAAGGCGCAGATCACTGGGGCGGTGAAGCACTGATGAGCGATGCCGACCTCGCCCCCTATGTGGCGGCCTACACCGCAGGCGGCTTCAAGGCGCCGATCCACTGGTACCGCAACATGGCCGCCAACTGGCAGGACCAGAAACAGTTTCTGGATGCCGATGGCCTGTTGCCGAAAGTGCCGGAACCCTGCCTGATGATCACGGCGGAAATGGACCGCGCCTGCCCGCCCGCCCTTGCCGACGGCATGGAAAAGCGGGTGAGCGGCCCCTATACACGGCTTGACCTGAAAGGGTGCGGCCACTGGAGCCAGCAGGAACGCGCGGACGATGTGAACAGAGCCCTGCTTGACTGGCTGAAAACGTTCACGGCCTGAAGGGGCACCTTTACCGCTTCAGGGCCTGATCCAGTTGATCTTCGCATTGCTTGATGGGGAGATCGGGTATTTTGCGAAACTGGTGTGCCTCGCAGTAGCGACCGTCATCGGGCCTCCGATGGGCATAACTGTATGAGCATTTTCCATCAGCACTGGAATAGGGGATGCTGGCCTCAGCCCGGGCAATATCCTCATGCCCGATCGGTGCTGCCAGACAGGCGTCGAAAAGGGACAGCTGGTGCGCGTTATACCGTTCCACCCGTGCTTCATAGCTGACAGAACAGGCCGCGGCCGCCAATGCCAGCGGCAGGATCAGGAAATGGCGGTGCATCGTGCCCTCCAGATTGCCTCTGGTTTCATTGTAACAACTTCAGACTGTATTATCACGTTTTTTGGACGCTGCGGTCCAGCCTTGAGCCTGCGGCGTTTATGGTTGTAAGCTCCCATTCGGCGGTGCTTCGGTGGCCGCGATCAAGGGAGGGAAAATCCATGCAACTTTGCGGCCTTAGCCTGTCGCCTTTCTATGAACGCAACCTGATCCTGCTGGACCTCAAGGGGCAGGCGGACAAGGTGGAAACCCCCGGGGTGCCGGGCGGCTTCAAATCGGAAGAGCATCTGCGCATCTGCCCCACGGGCAAGATTCCGTTCCTGCTGAAAGACGATGGCTCGCAGCTGATCGAAGGCCAGGTGATCGCCGAGTATCTGGACGGCCTGTTGGACGGGCCAAAGTTGCTGCCGGCGGACCCCGATGCCCGCGCGCAGGTGCAGATGATCTGCCGCGTCGTCGATCTTTATATCGCGGCGGGCATGAGCCCCATGTCGGTCGCTGTGTTCCGCGGTATCCGTGATGATGCCAAGATCGAAAAGGCGAAGGCCGAAGACTTCCCCAAAGCCGTCAACCTGCTGGGCTGGGCGCTTTCAAAACGCGGCAAACGCGCGGTGGGCGACAGCTGGACGATTGCCGATTGCGCGATGATCCCCATCATGTTCCATTTCAAAAATGCGGTGGCGCGCTTCGATGTTGATGCGCTGGCGATCAATGCCGATGTCGCCGCCTGGTGGGACAGCGTGAAGGACGAACCCGTGGTGCAGGCGAGCCATGGCCGCATGCAGAAGGTCTTCGATTTCGTCGTGGCCGCCGCCGCGCGCAAGGCCGGGTGAGGGCATGGTGAAACTGACCGGACGCTGCCTTTGCGGCAATGTGAAGGTGGAAGTGGTGGCCGAACCCCTGTGGGTCGGCCATTGCCACTGCCCCAGCTGCCGCAAGGCGACGTCCGCCGCGTTCGCCACCTATGCCGGCTTCGCCGCGCATGCCGTGATGTTCAGGGGCAAGGCGCCCAAAAAGGTCGTCTCGTCCCCCGGCGTCATCCGCCGCTTCTGCGCCGATTGCGGCAGCCCGGTCAGCTTCGAAGGCGAGCGCTGGCCCGGCGAAATCCACCTGCATGTGGGCTTCATGGACGAACCTGAAAAGCTGGTGCCGACCGGCGAGACGTATCTTTCAACGCGGCTCTCGTGGGCGCATCTGGAAGCGAAGCTCGACGGGACGGATACTTTTCCGGCGGATCCGCATGGGTGATTTACTGGCTTCGTCACCCCGGACTTGATCTGGGGGCCATGTTTGGTGTGGGCACCGCCGGATACCGGGTCAGGCTGGCACGACTGGGTTTATTTTCTGCAATGAATATGGCGTGTTTTGCCTAGAATCTTCCGGTGAATAAAATGACCCAAGAGATGCTTACATATAGGAACTGGCGCTTGCTAGTCACGCTACTCTTCTGCACGGCTATGCTAGGCTTGAGCTTCTACTACATTTACAAGGGGTTTTTTGCGGGCTTGCCTTTGGATGACCCCGCCGTGAAGCACCGTGTTCGAGCGCTCTTCCTTCTTCCGTTGGTCCTTTTTGGATTAGTGCCTGCCTTGATAAGGTGGTGTCGTCCCGGTCCCGCTTTTCTACTTGATGAAGAGGGGATCATTGGGCTGAGCCTGTCGCGCAATCATAAGACCCTATGGGAATCAGTCTGCTCAATCACCGTGGTGGATACGGGTTGGTCAGCGCGCAGGCTGCACTTCGGTCTGAAAGATGGCTCAGAAGCCAGAATTCAGTCTGCATACTTCACGCCTAGGCAATTCCAGTGCTTTCTCGCCGTCATCGAAGATAAAGCAATGCATAGAAATATTCCTGTGATGCATGATGAGCGATAGTTTCGCTCTACTTCTTGCGGCGCGGACGGAAGTTTCAAATCCAGCGCCGCACCTTCGCCTTGTAGGCCTTGTAAGCCTCCCCGATATGCGCTTCGAGAAACGCTTCTTCCATCCGCACCTGGATATTCACGCAGGCTGCCATCAACAGGCTTGTGGCCAGCATCAGCCATGAGGGCATCATGAGGGTGAGGCCGATCTGATAGACGGCGGTGCCGAGGAAGAAAGGGTTGCGACTGATGGCGTAGGGGCCGCGGTCGACAAGCGCACCGGGTTCGTCTGTCGGGATGCCGATCCGCCAACTGGTGCTCATTGTCGCCTGTGCCGTCAGTGCGAAGGCGATGCCGCCGGCGGCGATGATGGTGCCGGCCCAGAAAACGCCAGGCACGCTGGCGGCGTGAATCCAGCCGACAAGGCCGTCAAGCGGCAGGAAAAGGCGGCCGATCACATAAAGTGTGGTGATGAGGCCCGCCATTTTGTACCAGCGGCCGATCTCCCCCATCGGGCTGTCATCCGACACAAGCCGGTAGGGGTTTACCCCTTGTGTGCGCCGTAGCCATTCCGACCGCCAGATCATGCCGCCGCCCATGGCGACCATCAGGCCGACGGGCAGGAGTGTGTGAAGTGTCACGCCGGTCATATCCTTCTCCCCCTCATGTGGGTCCGGTCTTGTGATCCGGCCCGTATTGGGCTAACAGAGTGCCAACTTTCCCCTCGAATTCGAAGGACCTTTTCCATGGCATCCTACCAGTATGTCTTTCAGATGCAGAAGCTGTCGAAAACCTATCCCGGCGGCAAGCAGGTTCTGAACAATATTTCGCTCAACTTCCTGCCCGACGCCAAGATCGCGATCATCGGCCCGAACGGCGCCGGTAAATCGACGCTGATGAAAATCATGGCGGGTTACGACAAGGATTTCACGGGCGAGGCATGGCCGGCCGCAGGCGTGCGCGTTGGCTACCTGCCGCAGGAGCCGCAGCTTGATGCCTCCAAAAACGTGCTGGGCAACGTCATGGAAGGCCTCGCCGGTATCAAGGCGCAGTTCGACGAATATAACGCCGTCGCCATGCAATATGCCGAAGACCCGGAGAATATGGACCTGCTGACCCGTATGGGCGAGCTGCAGGAAATCATTGATGCCGCCGACGCATGGGACCTTGAAGGCCAGGCCGAAGTTGCGATGGACGCGCTGAACTGCCCGCCCGGCGACTGGTCGGTGGACAAGCTTTCGGGCGGCGAGAAGCGCCGGGTGGCGCTTTGCAAGCTGCTCCTTGAAAAGCCGGAACTCCTGATCCTCGACGAACCGACCAACCACCTTGACGCCGAAACCGTCGCGTGGCTCGAGCGCTTCCTGCAGAACTACAAGGGCTGCGTGATCCTCGTCACCCACGACCGCTACTTCCTCGATAACGTGGTGGGCTGGGTGCTGGAACTGGACCGCGGTCGTCCGATCCCGTTCGAGGGCAACTATTCGGCATGGCTCGAAGCCAAGGCGAAGCGTATGGCGCAGGAAGAACGCGCCGAAGCCTCACGCCAGAAAGCGCTCAATTCGGAACTCGAGTGGATCAGGCAGAGCCCGAAGGCCCGTCAGGCCAAGTCGAAAGCCCGTATCAAGGCCTACGACGAAATGCTGGAACAGCAGAACGAGCGCGTCGCCGGCACCGCCCAGATCAAGATCCAGCCGCCCAAGCGTCTTGGTGGCAAGGTGATCGAAGCCAATGGCCTGACGAAGGCGTTTGGCGACAAGCTCCTCTTCGACAATCTGTCCTTCTCGCTGCCGCCTGGCGGCATCGTTGGCATCATCGGGCCGAACGGCGCGGGTAAAACCACGCTCTTCAAGCTGATCACCGGTCAGGAAAAGCCGGATGCGGGCGAGATCACCGTGGGTGACACCGTCGAGCTTGGCTATGTGGACCAGAGCCGCGATGCGCTCGACCCCAACAAGAACGTCTGGGAGGAAATCTCGGGCGGGCACGACATGTTCTATTTCGGCAAGACCGAGATCAGCACCCGTGCCTATGTGGGCGCCTTCAACTTCAAGGGCGGCGACCAGCAGAAGAAGGTCGGCCTCTTGTCGGGTGGTGAGCGCAACCGCGTTCACATGGCCAAGATGCTGAAGTCCGGCGGCAACGTTCTGCTCCTTGACGAACCGACCAACGATCTGGACGTTGAAACCCTGTCGGCCCTTGAAGAAGCGCTTGAAAACTTCGCGGGCTGCGCCGTGGTCATCAGCCACGATCGCTTCTTCCTCGACCGTATCGCCACCCACATCCTGGCGTTTGAGGGCGACAGCCATGTGGAATGGTTCGAAGGTAACTTCGAAGCCTATGAAGAAGACAAGAAGCGCCGCCTTGGTGTGGATGCTGACCAGCCGCACCGGCTGAAGTTCCGCCGCTTCGAACGCTGAGCGGACAGGCAACAGTCAAAAAGGAAAGGGGCCTTCACGGCCCCTTTTTTCATTCTTCCGTTTCGTCGCCTTCAAGCTCGTCAAAGAGATCAGGCTCTTCGGTATTCTGCTTGGCCATTTTGCCGTTCAGGATTTCGAACTGGCGGTTCTGCAGCCATGCCGAGCGCATGAAGGTGTAGGAATCGCGTTCCTGATCCAGCGCCTCGAACGTGCCGGTGGCGCGGTAACGGGCGTCGATCACTTTCAGGCTGAACTGGGTGAGCTGCAGGCCTTCCACATCCATCTTGTCGAGGCCGATCTCGCCAACGTTGCCGACAAAATCGACACCGAAGCCGAGGCCGTCACGCAGGTTGGAGGGGCCAAGGAAGGGCAGCACAAGGTATGCGCCGGGCTTCACGCCCCACACGGCGAGCGTCTGGCCGAAATCTTCCTCGTGATATTCAAGGCCGGCGGCGTGGGCCACATCGAAGATGCCGCCAAGGCCGAACACCGTGTTCAGGAAGAACCGGTCGAACGTGCCCTTGGCGCGGCCAAACTCACCCTGTAACAGGTCGTTCACGAAAATCCACGGCTGGCGGATGTTCCGGAGGATATTGGTGATGCCTTCCTTCACCGGCTTCGGCGTGATCGCCGAATAGGTGCTGGAAACAGGGCGCATCACGGCCTTGTCGACGCCCATGTTGAAGGAGTGAACCTTGCGGTTCCAGCCTTCGTAGGGGTCATCCGGATTGACGACGCCGGACGGCGGCGGCACGCTTGCGCATGCCGACAGCGCCAATAGCGCCAAGCCCGCCGAGACGGGCCGGATGGGGAAGTTCTTAAGCATGATCAGTGCACTCTTTCAGGGGATTATGCGCTGCTGATTCAAGATATGGGTCAAGTACCTTTCGATCCACATACGGTTGTGCACCCGGCGGGTCAAAATATTTTTGTTACAGTCAGCGTCAAGAATTCGTGAGGCAGCATCACCGAAACTCGGCTTTACAAATATAAAGATATCTTTATATATGATTGTCATGAGCGGAATTCGGAAGGTTTCGATGGACGATGTGCTGACAATCCTGCGGGCGGCGGGCGAAGCCACAAGGCTGCGCATCCTTGCCCTTTTGCGTCACGGTGAACTGACCGTGTCGGAAATCGTGCAGGTGCTGGACCAGAGCCAGCCGCGCGTGTCACGCCACCTGAAGCTTCTGGGCGAAGCTGGCCTCCTGACGCGCGTTCAGGAAGGCACGCTTGTCTTCTATCGCCTCAGTGAAAGCGGCACGGCGGCATCCCTCCTGAGAGCCATGCTCGCCCCTATCGATGAGGCGGGTGCCGAAGTGGCGGCAGACCTTGAAGCCCTTGCCAATATCCGCGACGAGCGCTTCGCCGAGGCACAGGCCTATTTCCGCGATAATGCAGCGCGCTGGAACGAAATCCGCTCGCTTTATGTGGCGGAAGCCGAGGTCGAGAAAGCGCTAGTCGAGATGGCAGGCGAGGCGGCCACCGGCAGTGTACTGGATATCGGCACCGGCACCGGCCGGATGCTCGAGATTTTTGCGCCCAAGGCCGCCCGCGCCGTGGGCATCGATATGAGCCGCGACATGCTGGCTGTGGCGCGCGGGCAGCTTGCGAACGCGGGCCTCACCGATGCCATCGTCCGGCAGGGCGATATGTATGACCTGCAGCTTGAGGACGGCAGCCGCACGCTCGTGCTGTTCCATCAGGTGCTGCACTATGCCGACGACCCCGCGCTGGCGCTTCGCGAAGCTGCCCGGGTGCTGGCCCCCGGCGGGCGAGTGCTGGTCGCCGACTTCGCGCCCCACACAGAAGAATTCTTGCGGACCGAGCATGCGCACCGCCGCCTCGGCTTCGCGGACGACGACATGAAAGCCTGGGGCGCTGCCGCCGGGCTCATTCCCACCGATATCCGCCATCTGGGCGGCGCCAAACTTGGTGTCACCATCTGGCAATTCGACAAACCGAGGACAGACCTATGACCCCGCCCGCCGACAGCTATGGCCTTGGGCCGCGCCACCGCACTTCGCTTTTCGCGGAAAGCGTGAAGGACGTGCGCATCAGCTTTGAATTCTTCCCCCCGAAGACCGAAGCGATGGAACGCACCCTCTGGGAAAGCATCAAGACGCTGGAGCCCCTCGATCCGGCCTTCGTCTCCGTCACCTACGGAGCAGGCGGCTCAACGCGCGAGCGCACCCACAATACGGTGAAGCGTATCCTGACCGATACCGCGCTGAAGCCCGCCGCCCACCTCACTTGCGTGAATGCCACGCGGGAAGAAGTGGACGCCGTGATCCGCGACTATAAGGAAGCGGGTGTCAATCATATCGTGGCGCTCCGCGGCGATCCGCCGGAAGGCGCCAGGAAATACGAGGCCCATCCGGGTGGCTATGCGAATGCGGCAGAACTTGTCGCCGGTATCCGCGCGATCGGGGATTTTGAAATCTCGGTCGGCGCTTACCCCGAAAAGCACCCTGACAGCCCAACGCTGGCCGCTGACCTTGATAACCTGAAGCGCAAGATCGACGCCGGCGCCACGCGCGCCATCACCCAGTTCTTCTTCGATAGCGAGCAATATTTCCGCTTCCTCGATCACTGCCAGTCTTACGGCATTGATGTGCCGATTGTGCCGGGCATCCTGCCGGTGACGAACTTCAAGTCGCTGAAGGGCTTTGCTGGTGCCTGCGGGGCCAGCGTGCCCGCGTGGCTTGGCGAGCTATTTGAAGGGCTCGACGAACGCCCGCAGACCCGCGCGCTCGTGGCCGCCACCGTCGCCGGCGAACTGTGCCGCCGCCTTTATGCGGGCGGGGTTCGGGACTTCCATTTCTACACGCTCAACCGGGCGGAACTGACCTTTGCCGTGTGCCATATGCTGGGCCACCGCGCGCCTCTGCAGCAGGGAGCGACCGCATGACCGACAAGACGAAACTTCTGGAAAAGATCGCGTCCGAACGCATCCTGATCCTTGACGGCGCCATGGGCACCATGATCCAGCGGCATGGACTGACCGAAGCTGATTATCGCGGCAGCCAGTTTGCGGATTGGCCGAGCGACCTGAAGGGCAACAACGACCTTCTGTCGATCACCAAGCCCGATGTTATCGAGGGCATCCACACGGCCTTTCTGGAGGCCGGTGCAGATATCGTTGAAACCAACACGTTCAGCTCCACTGCCGTGGCACTTGCTGACTATGGCATGAGCGCGCTGGCGCGGGATTATAACCTCGCGAGCGCCCGTCTGGCCCGCAAGGCAGCAGATGCTTTCACGGCCAAAACGCCTGAAAAACCCCGCTTTGTGGCGGGCGCCATCGGCCCGATGAACAAGACCCTGTCGCTGTCGCCGGATGTGAACAACCCCGGCTACCGTGACGTGGAGTTTGATGGTGTTGCGGCAGCCTACAAGGAACAGGTGGAAGCGCTGATCGATGGCGGGGTGGATATCATCCTGATCGAGACGATCTTCGATACGCTGAACGCAAAGGCCGCCATCTTCGCGACCGAGGAAGTGTTCGAGGAACGCGGGCTGAAGCTGCCGATTATTCTTTCCTGCACGGTCACCGACCGCTCGGGCCGCAACCTTTCCGGCCAGACAATCGAAGCCTTCTGGTATTCGGTGCGGCACGCGAAGCCCTTTGCAGTGGGCCTCAATTGCGCCTTCGGTGCGGAATTGCTGCGGCCCTATGCGGTGGCCCTGAACCGTGTGGCAAACACCCGCGTATCGATCTATCCGAACGCGGGGCTCCCGAACGAGCTTGGCGAGTATGATGAAACCCCGGGGATGACGGCAGAGCAGCTGGAAGGCTGGGCCAAGGAAGGCCTTTTCAACATCGTTGGCGGCTGCTGCGGCACCACGCCCGATCATATCCGGGCGATTGCCAATGCGGTGAAAGCGTACGGCCCTCGCAAGATCCCGACCCTTGAGCCAGAGATGCGGCTTTCCGGCCTCGATCCTCTCACCATCATCGGCCAAAGCGCCGCCTGAACAGACCGACCGGAAAAAGCCATGACGCGCCCGACCGCACAATTCATCAATATCGGCGAACGCACCAACGTTGCGGGTTCCGCCAAGTTCAAGAAGCTCATCTTCGAAGAGAAGTATGACGAGGCCGTTGCCATCGCCCGCCAACAGGTGGAGGGCGGCGCCCAGATCATCGACATCAACTTCGACGATGCGATGCTGGATGCCGAAACGGCAATGCCCAAATTCCTGAAGCTGATCGCTGCTGAGCCCGATATCGCGCGGGTGCCGGTGATGATCGACAGCTCCAAATGGCATGTGATCGAAGCCGGCCTCAAATGCGTACAGGGCAAGGCGGTCGTCAACTCGATCAGCCTGAAGGAAGGCGAGGAGCCCTTCCTCGCGCAGGCGCGGCGCGTGATGCGCTACGGCGCCGCCGTCGTCGTGATGGCATTTGACGAAAAGGGGCAGGCCGACACGGTGGAGCGCAAGTTTAATATCTGCAAACGCAGCTACGAACTGCTCACCGGCATCGGTTTCCCGCCAGAGGATATCATCTTCGATCCCAATATCTTCGCCGTGGCGACGGGGATCGAGGAACACAATAATTACGGCGTCGACTTCATCGAGGCGACCCGGCTGATCAAGACCCATCTGCCCTATGCCAAGATTTCGGGCGGGGTTTCGAACGTGTCGTTTTCGTTCCGGGGGAACGATCCGGTGCGGGAAGCCATGCACAGCGTGTTCCTCTATCACGCCATCCGCGCTGGCATGGACATGGGCATCGTGAATGCCGGCCAGCTGGCGGTTTATGCTGATATCCCGGCGGAGCTTCGCGAGCGGGTGGAGGATGTGATCCTGAACCGCCGGCCTGACGCGACCGAACGGCTGCTTGATATCGCGGGCGACTATAAGGGCGACGGCGTGAAGGCGCAGAAGGCTGACCTTTCGTGGCGTGAAGCCCCGGTTGCCAAGCGGCTCGAATATGCCCTCGTCAAAGGCATCAGCGACTATATCGAGGAAGATACCGAAGAAGCCCGTCAGGAAGCCTCGGCGCCCATTCAGGTGATCGAAGGCCCCCTGATGGACGGGATGAATGTGGTCGGCGACCTTTTCGGCTCCGGCCAGATGTTCCTGCCGCAGGTGGTGAAATCAGCCCGTGTGATGAAACAGTCGGTTGCCTATCTCCAGCCGTTTATCGAGGCCGAGAAGCAGGAGGGCTCCAAGGCCAAGGGCCGCATCGTGATGGCGACCGTGAAGGGCGACGTGCACGATATCGGCAAGAATATCGTCGGCGTGGTGTTGCAATGTAACAATTTCGAGGTGATCGACCTGGGCGTCATGGTGCCGTGGGCGGATATCCTGAAGGCTGCGAACGATAGCGACGCCGACATGATCGGCCTGTCGGGCCTGATCACGCCGAGCCTTGACGAAATGTGCACGGTCGCGGCCGAAATGGAGCGCGCGGGCATGAAAATCCCGTTGCTGATCGGCGGGGCGACCACCAGCCGTGTGCATACGGCAGTGAAGATCGAGCCCAATTATTCAGGGCCGCTTGTCCATGTGCTGGATGCTTCCCGCGCGGTTGGTGTGGCATCGACCTTGATGTCGGTGGACCTGAAGGCGCCGTTCGTCGAGAAGACGGCGGCGGAATATGAAGATATCCGTGTGAAGCGCGCTGCCGCCCCGAAGGCTGACCGGCTGGTGACGCTGGATGCTGCCCGCGAAAACAAGGCGATGCCCGATTTCGAGGGCTTCACCCCTGTGCGGCCCACCTTCACCGGCGTGAAGGTGTTTGACGATTATCCGCTCGAAGACCTTGTCGAGCGGATCGACTGGACGCCCTTCTTCCGCACCTGGGAACTCGCCGGCAATTACCCGGCCATTCTTGATGATGCGGTGGTGGGCGAAAGCGCACGGTCGCTGTTTGCCGACGCGCAGGCGATGCTCAAGCAGGTGATTGCCGAAAAGTGGCTGACGGCGAAAGGCGTGGTCGGCTTCTGGCCGGCGGCAGCCGAGGGCGACGATATCGTTCTCTATACCGGTGACAACAGGGACGAAGAGCTTTCCCGTATCTATTGCCTGCGCCAGCAGGTGGAGAAGCGGGCAGGGCGCGCCAACGATTGCCTGTCGGACTTTGTGGCGCCCATCGGCACCAAGCCCGATTGGGTCGGCGGTTTTGCCGTGACGGCAGGTCACGGGATCGAACCGCATCTGGCGCGCTTCAAGGCCGCGCACGATGACTATTCGGACATCATGCTGAAAGCGATTGCCGACCGTCTGGCCGAAGCCTTTGCCGAGCGCCTGCATGAACGTGTGCGGAAGGAATTCTGGGCCTATGCGCCGGATGAAGCCCTCGCCAATGAAGACCTGATCAAGGAACGCTATCAGGGTATCCGCCCGGCGCCCGGTTATCCCGCTTGCCCGGACCATTCGGCAAAGCCCGAACTGTTCCGCCTGCTGGACGCGACCGAAAAGGCCGGCATTGTGCTGACCGAAAGCTTCGCGATGGTGCCGACGGCTGCCGTGTCGGGCTATTATTTCGCCCATCCGGAAGCGCGTTACTTTGGTGTTGGCAAGATCGGCGAGGATCAGGTGGCGGATTACGCAGAACGCCGCGGTATCAGCATCGACGAGGCGAAGCGCTTCCTAAGGCCTAACCTCGCGGACTAAACCGCGAGGTCCTTCAGAAGGATCGAGATATCTGCAAGCTTGGCGGGATCGGCTTTCACGCCCTTCTCGACAAGCGCGCGGCCCTGCACATAATCCTTCACGGCACCGACGCAATCGAGAGCGATCACGCGGCCTTCCTTCAGGTAAATGAGGCTGAAGGTACGCGCCGCCACATCGCCGCGCAGGACTGTGGCGTCGTAACCCGTCGATAGCCCCACGGTTTGCAGGCGCAGGTCATACTGGTTGGACCAGAACCAGGGCACCGCATGATAAGGCGCCGCATTGCCGGTGATGGCAGCGGCCACCACACGGGCCTGATCGTTGGCATTCTGGACGGATTCAAGCCGGATACAGGCGCCGTCTGCGAAGGCGTTCTCGTGCGCCGCGCAGTCGCCGATGGCATAGACGCCTTCAAGCGAGGTGCGGCAAAACGCGTCAACCTCGACCCCGTTGCCAACCTTGGCACCGGCTTTGGCGAGCGGCGCCACAGCGGGCAGGATGCCGATGCCGACAATCACCAGTTCGCAGTCGATCTGGGTGCCGTCCTTTAGCATCACACCCGAAATCGCACCCTTGTTGGTGCCGACAAGATGATCGACCGTCACGCCAAGGCGGACATCGACCCCGTGGCCGCGGTGCAGGTCTTCAAAAAATCTGGAAACGGGTTCGGCGGTCACGCGGGCAAGCACG
Organism: Gimibacter soli; assembly: GCF_028463845.1. Lineage (NCBI taxonomy): Bacteria > Pseudomonadati > Pseudomonadota > Alphaproteobacteria > Kordiimonadales > Temperatibacteraceae > Gimibacter > Gimibacter soli. Next base: position 1,530,329 of record NZ_CP116805.1, read on the forward strand.
CGGTCCATCGCTTCAAGCACGGTGACCTTCTTGCCAAGCTTGGTCAGCACCGCTGCGGCTTCAAGCCCGATATAACCGCCGCCGATCACCGCGATCCGTTCGGCAACCGGCAGTTCCACCTTCAGGGCGTCCACATCGGCGCGGTTGCGGATCGAATGGATACCGTCGAGCTCGGCGCCTTTGACCGACAACGGGCGGGGGCTGCCGCCGGTGGCCCAGATAAGGTGCCGCCAGCCATAGGTGTGGCCCAGATTGTCGGTTGCGGTTCTGGCCTCGGCGTCCACCTGTGTGATGGCGTGGCCAAGCTTCAGTTCCACGCCCTTGTCGGCCCAGAAGTGCAAGGGGCGCAGGGCCAGCCGTTCGGCCGGTTTCTCGCCCGAAAGATATTCCTTCGACAAGGGCGGGCGTTCGTACGGCGCATCGGGTTCCTCGCCCGCGAGCGCGATACTGCCTTCAAAACCGGCTTGCCTCAGCGCGATTGCCGCGTTTCCGCCAGCCTGGCCGGCGCCGACAATCAGCACGTCAAAGCTTTGGTCCGGTTTCGTCATACTGCCCTCTTGTCACGGTTGCCTCCTGAATATCGCCCGCGGTTTGGCCTTTGCCAAGGGGCTGATCACTTAAAGTTAACACTCTGACTCTTTTACATTTTCGCCGAACGTGGCAAACTCGGGTCAGGGCAGGTGAGGTTATCCATGCGTGAACTTGAACTGAGACTGGCGCTCGTATGTTTCGGCGGCGCGTCTCTGGCCGTCTATATGAACGGGATCAGCGCCGAGATCCTGAAGCTTGTTCGGGCCTCGCGCGCCTTCCATGCCAGCACGCCGCCGCCCACGAGCGCCGAGGCCTCGGGTCTTGTACGCCCCGAAACGATGGATACCGAAGCCGTCTGGTTCGATCTCCTTCGGGTCGTGTCCGGCAAGGTGAAACTTCGGGTCGTCGTCGATGTGATCTCCGGCGCTTCCGCCGGTGGCATCAACGGCATCTTCCTCGCCCGCGCCATCGCCCACGATCTTTCCTTTGCCCCCTTGCGCGACATGTGGCTGAACCTTGGCGACATTGAAGAGCTGATGGAGGAAGACACGCTCGCCGATGTGCTGAGCAAGTTTTACATGCGCCCTTTCATGTGGATGTACAGCCGCCGCATGTTCGGGCGCGCGGGCGACCCCGAAATCCGCCGCAAGCTGTCGCGCTTCGTGCGGTCGCGCTGGTTCGAGCCGCCCTTCTCGGGCGAGCATATGCTGACCTGGATGATCGATGCCTGCCTCAATATGGGCGAAAGCGGCAAGGCGGGCACGCTGATGCCGCCCGGCCACTCGCTCGATCTCTTTGTCAGCCTCACCAACTTCGGCGGGCAGCGCCGGATTGTGGAACTCCATGACCCCAAGGAGATTTACGAACCCCAGCACCAGCTGACCCTGCATTTCAGCCACCGGTCCACGACCGCTGGCGTTACCCGGTCGGACTTTCAGGATGCGAACGCCGTGGGCCTTGGCTTCGCGGCGCGGGGCACGTCATCTTTCCCCGGCGCCTTTCCGCCTGTCAGCCTTGCCGATCTCAAGGCGCACATCACCCGCCGCAAGATCCCGTGGCCGATGGAGGAAGTGTTCCTCACCCGCAACTTCGCCACCTATCTGGAGGACCGGGAAGCCCTGCAGGAGATGTATTTCATCGATGGCGGGGTGACGAACAACAAGCCCTTTGCTGCCGCAATCAAGGCCATCGGCAGCCGGTCGGCCCACCGGCCGGTTGACCGCCGCCTGATTTTCGTGGACCCGAACCCCGATCGCACCGCGTGGTCGGAGGAAAAGGCGGGCAGGGCACCGGGCTTTGTGCGCACCATCCTCGCAAGCATCGCCGAAATCCCGCGCAACGAGCCGATCTTCGATGACCTTTCGGATATCGCCGACCACAACGCCCGCGTCCGCCAGTTCGAGACGCTGACAGGCGCAATTGAAACCGAAGTTGGCTGCCTGATCGAGAAAGCCATCTATTTCCAGCCAGGCAAAAAGCTCGATAGCGCCATGCTCGCCTCCTGGCGGGAGCAGGCGCACGAGCTGACCCACCGCGAGGCTGGCATCGCTTACCGCGCCTATATGCAGGTGAAGGCCTCGCAGATACTGGAGCGGCTGCCCTTGCTGCTGCACCGGCTGACGGCGAGTGCCGCGGCACCCGCCAGCGCGCGCCGGCTGATGCGCGAAGCCGTGCGCCGCTGGGCGGAGGAGCAGGGGATCGTGGCGATCTCGGGCGACGATACCTGCCCGATCGAGACGCGCCAGATGGCCCAGATCGGCTTCTTCCGGACAACGGACGTCGACTATCGTATCCGCCGCCTGCGTTATCTGGTGCGGAAGGTGAACCGGCATATGTGGCGGATGGACGGTGTCGGCAATGGCGGCACTGACGAGGCAGCCTATCAGGTGCTGCGCCAGCTGAAGCGGCTGATCTATGATCATATCGAGGCCTTGGAAGCACGCTGGACCGCCGATCACTATGCCGAGGCCTGCACCAAGATCAGTGCCGCAGCCACCGGCATGACACCCGACGCCATCGGCAAGGCAGTGGCAGCGGTGCAGGAATGCATGGCGCTTGAGGATATCGACCTTGATTTCGATGCCGAGCTGATCGATGTCGTCAACGGGTTCGAGCAGGATGCGCTGCGCCACGATATCATCCGCGCCTATGTGGGCTTTTCCTTCCATGACGCGCTGCTCCTGCCGGTCACCGGCAATACCGATGTGGCGGAGATGGAGCGGATCAAGGTGGACCGTATTTCCCCGCGCGACTGTATGACGCTCCTTGGCCATCACTTCCCGACCCCCCTGAAGGGCACCCAGCTGCACAGCTTCGGGGCCTTCTTCAGCCGCACGGCGCGCGAGAATGATTATCTCTGGGGACGGCTCCACGCAGCCTCGCGGCTGGTGGACCTGATCTTCGATGCAGCGGGCGACATGCCGCACACTGACCCCGACATGTGGCGGCAACGATTGTTCACCGCCATCCTCCGGGCCGAGGTCGAGCATCTGCCGAACAGCCGGGACATGATTTTGGACCTGATGGACAAATTTGGCGCCAACGGCTGATTCGAACCGGCAATTTCTTCATTTCTGCCAAAATCCGCGGTTGTCCCGATGCGGGACATAAGCCGATGGATTATTTCGCCTATTGCCCCAAATTGAAACAACCTCGCCCGAGTGGCCCGGAAATTGCCAGCTGCGCGTCGGGTTTTGGCCACATTGTTTTGGATTTTAATGAAAATCGTGGCAAACGAACCGTTAACCAAGCCCCGCGTCTTAAAGGCTGTCGCGCCGGGCCAGTATCAAGTCCCAAGCCTGAACATAATCTGATGAGCGTGACCTCAGGGAGAGGGCGCACCGGATGACAGGAGAGAGACAATGAACTTCAACCTTAAAGCAGCGCTGACCGGTGCCGTATTTGCAACCGCAGGCCTGACCAGCGCAGAAGCCGCCACCACCTATTATTCGGGCGACGGCAACGGCACCTGTAACGGTGGTGCTTGCGTATCGATCACCCCGCACGGCGTTTGGGGCGATGTCAGCGACAATGCCGGCCTTGCAGCAAACACTGCCGACTGGATCTCGTTCGCCAACACCGGCATCGGTGGCAGCGTCCTGCCGAGCCTTGGCGGCCCGCGTGACGACAGCAACTATACGATGCTGTTCTCGAACACCTTCTCGGTGGGCGGCACTGGCGACCTGAACCTCTGGGTACTGGCTGACGATACCGCGCTTGTACGCATCACCGGCCTCAATGGCGCTGTACTTGATTTCCCGGCCTTCGCCGGCCAGATCAACCCCTGCGCCGGTGGCGGCCTTGGCAACCCGGTCGGTTGCGTTGAAGGCGACATGGGCTCGTGGTCCTTCTCGGGCCTCGAAGCCGGCAACTACACCCTTGATATCTACAGCTTCCAGACGGGCGGCGACGTGTTCGGCATGCAGTATGCCATGAACGTGACCTCGGCAATCCCCGAGCCCGCCACCTGGCTGATGATGATCATGGGCTTCGGCCTCGTCGGCATGGCTTCGCGCCGCCGCACCGGCGTTTCGATGGCCTAAGGGCTAAGAAGCTGCCACGACTTCGCAAAGGGCGGTATCCTGACAGGTGCCGCCCTTCTGCTTTTCCGGGGCTTGTCACTCGCCGTGCATGCGCCGCTTGATATGGCGCACCGATAGCGCGGTGAAGACGATGGCAACAGGCACGATCACGCCGGTTGCGGCCTCCACGGGCACGGGCAGCCCCATGCCTTTCAGCGCCTTCAGCATGTAGCCGAACAGCGAAACGGCATAATAGGCAATCGCGAAGACCGAAAAGCCCTCCACCGCTTGCTGCAGGCGGACCTGCGTGGCGGCCTGCTTTTCCATCGATTGCAGGATCGCCTGGTTCTGCCGTTTCTGCTCCATATCCACCATGGTGTTCAGAAGATTGACGGCACGGGACACCCGCCCCGTGAAGCCGTCGGCGCGCACCGCTGCCGCCTCGCAGGTGCGCATGGCGGGCCGAAAGGATTTGTTGAGGAAGGTGGTGATGCGCTGGTAGCCCGGCACCACCTCTTCGCGCACATCTGCCAGCCGCCGCGCCACGATATCCTCATAGGCGCGGGCGGCGGCGAAGCGATAGGCGGTGGAGGACACCAGTTCCTCACCCTCGGCAGCCAGATGGGTGATCTGCCGCAAGAGGGGCTCCAGTTCGTTCCCTGCGCGGCTGCGCAGGTCCGCCATCAGGCGGTCCAGTTGCGGTTCCAGCGCGTCCAGCCGTTCCATGGTGCGGCGGGCGACGGGTAGGGCGGCAGCGGCGAGGAAACGATAGGTCTCGATATCCAGAAGCCGCTGCGCAAGGCGCGACATGCGCGGCTCGGTGAGGCTGATATCGATCACCAGAAAGCGCAGGAAGCCCTCCGCGTCGGGGCGGAAATCGGCCCAGACGGCGGCGTTGCCATCGGTCATCAGCCCGCCATAAAGGGGCACCTCGCCGAACTGCTGCCGTGCCGCATGGTAGCCGCCCGCTTCCACATCCGCCCCTGCCGCCACAAAATCGACCCTGACGCCGAGTTGCCGGGCGGCAAGGACAGCCTCGGCGGCTGTCGCCGGCAGGAAGCCGAGCGCGGGGGCGGTGAAGGCCGCCTGATCAGCCTCGGCAGGTACCGCGAAGGTATAATTCGAAACCTCGGTATGGCCTTCCCACTTCACCGAAAAGGCGGGGGTGGCAGCGATATGGTGGCGGGCCTCGGCGGCTGTGAAGCCGGCGTCCGGCGGGATGCCGATCCCTTCCAGAATTCGCCGCCCGCGCGGGGTGACGATATGCACCACCCGGCAGCCCTTCGCCAGCTGCATCCCCGGCCGCGCATGCCATTCCGCGTTGAGGGACAAGAGATCAACGCTATCCACCAGATCACCCATATCCGCCGCCCTGCCAGTGAAAGGATCAGGGCTATCCTAGTGGCTGGAATTAAGGCGAGCTAGGGGATTGTTGGGGAAGCTCACGGTTGCATTTTTCGCTCGGGTGTTTCCTTATTCACTCCGTGTAATTGGACTTTTGGGAGGGCGCGTATGCTTAAGATATCGGGCTGGCTAGTGTCTGCCATTTTGCTGGTGGGCTTGTTCTTGGATTGGGATCCATATTGCATCGACGAGCTAGCAGAAATCCAGATTCTGGAAAACAAGCAGAAGGAAGTCGTTATCAAGGCCACGGACGCAATTTTCTGGAAAAAGTCCTATGACCTCTTGTCTGAAAAATACCCAGAGGCGCTACAGAAGGATTCGTATTTGGCTTGGAACGAAACTACCCGCACGATGTCAACATTCATTCCTATGTCGATGGGGGGAGTTGTAATTATTACGTTCGATGAAAGTGGCGATGCGACAGTCGCTGCCTACAAGTAGCTACCTGCTAAAGAGTGGCGCGGATGAAAATCACCAAGCATGTTGTTGACGCAATTTCACTCGGTCAGAAGGCTTTTGACCTTGAGGTTGATCAATGGGTTCGTCCGCAAATGGTCAAGCTGTCTCGCCCGCTCGAAGAAATTCGTTCTTTGAACCGGGCATATCTTTTGGGCGATGGGTTCGGAGGCGAGGAAACTGTCGATCAGGATATCGTCGATTACATGGCGGCCTACCTGAGGCGGACAAATGCCATCACTGACGAGGAATTCTGGATCGTTCTTGACGATATCGCTTGGGTTGCTGAGCAGATGCTTTCGTCCTATGCGCTTGAGCTTTTAGACTATGTCTTCTCCCGCCACGTGACCAAAGAACGGATAGACCAGACGATGTTGCGACTGAAAGCCCTCTATTCGCAATCCTCGCCGCTACTGAACTCTTCGTGGCGCAATTTTATCCTTGATGCTTCGCATGTGAATGAATGGAGCGATGAACAGGTTCGGGAAGTTTTGAGTGGAGAGGCGTATGGCTTCGTTAAAGAAATCAGAGCGGTCTGAAAAAACATGTCCCCAACTGCTTCCTTCGTGCTTCCGCGAAAACCACAAGCGGCAGCATGCCACAGTCGCAGCACATCCAACATTCTGATTTCAGGGATTTAAATGGTGCCGGCTGCAGGGATCGAACCCGCGACCTGATGATTACAAAGAAGAAAAAGTAATGTTGTCGGATGATGTTCTATGTTGCGGTATGTTGATATTCACCAATAATATCAATTGGTTATATTGACTCCTTGGTTGATGGGTGTTTCCCTTGGTAGCGCGAAATTGAGCCACGCTGCTTACCTATTGCTTACCCGGAGACCACCCCATGAAGCTCACCAAGGCGACCCTGAAGGCCATTGAGGCGACCGATAAGGACATCTTCCTTTGGGACGATACTCTGCAGGGCTTCGGCGTCCGGATCAAGCCGACGGGTGTAAAATCCTACCTCATTCAGTATCGCAACGAGAATGGCCAAAGCCGTCGTGCGACGGTCGGTCGGGACGGCGTCCTGACGCTCGATGAAGCTCGCAAGAAGGCCAAGGCGCTCCTCGGCCGTGTTGCGAACGGTGCGGACCCGCGAGAGGAGGTGGTCGAGAAGCGAAGCGCCGTCCGCTTCGATGATATGACCAAGCGCTTCCTGAAGGAGCATTGCGCGACCCGCTGCAAACCACACACCGTCCGCAATTATGAAACCATGATCGACCGCCATCTGGTACCGGCGTTCGGCACAAAGCCACTCGCCTCGATCACCCGCGCGGATATCGCTGCTTTGCATACCTCGATGGCCGAAATCCCCCGGATGGCCAACCTGGCCCTCTCCGTCCTCTCCAGCATCTTCAATCGCGCCATCGAATGGGGTGTGCTGGATGAAGGGCAAAATCCGGTAAAGCGGGTCAAAGGCTATCCCGAGAAGCCGAAGCAGCGTTTCCTTGTGCAAGATGAGATCAAGCGCTTGGGTAAATCGATCCAGAAACTCGAAGAGGCGGAGGACATTTCGCCATACGTGGCCGCCGCATTTCGCCTGCTCGTGGCAACCGGCGCCCGTCACGACGAGATCCGAACCTTGAAGTGGGAAGATGTTCACCTCGACCGTGGCATCATCCTTCTCGATGAGCACAAGACGAGCAGCAAAGGCGCCAAGGTCATCCCACTCAACGCCACCAGCCGCCGCATTCTGGAGGGGCTGACCAAAGTGTCAGGCAATCCCTATGTGATCGTCGGTGTGCGGGCAGGGCAGCCCTATATCAATCTCCACAAAGCCTGGCGGCGCGTACGTGCGGACGCAAAGCTGGAGGATGTACGTATCCACGACCTGCGCCACACTTTTGCGAGCCAGGCGATTGCCGAAGGGGCATCATTGCCGGTGATCGGGGCACTGCTTGGGCATCGATCAGTGCAGTCGACAGCGGTTTATGCGCATCTTGCGGTTAATACACTTAAGGACGCGACAGAGAAGGTGTCCGATCGGATTGGAGGGATGATTTAGCGAGATGGGAGCGTGACCAGAAGTGTTTAGTGATCTGCAGAAAGCGCCTATGCGGCCCGCCCCTTTGGTCGCGAAGGAAGTGGTTCTAAGGTTCATGTGGAAGACTTCGCACAGGTCCTTGGAATTGAGGTTCAAAGAACCTCCAAGGCGGCTTTTCACTGTCAGCCCTTCGGAGATAACTGGCGTGGCTCATGAAAGTTCGGCCATCTAGGCGGCGGATATCTTATTGCGCACTCTGCTTACGCCAGGATTGAACTGCACGGTCAGTATCAGAAACTGGCTCGTTCTCATTCCACCGATCCCAGAATTCTACGGTAGCACTGTTCGGTTTGAATCTGGGTTCGTATACACGCACCCGCGTGGGCAAGAGGCTTGCATCCCCCACAACAAGGGCTTCGCCTACATCGAGAACCGGCAATAAATCACCAAATCCGCCAAGGCTGTCGGGGAGTAGCCGCTTAATGACCGATTGGTCCTCTCCGTTGGTCAAGCGCATGGCGATAACGTTGTTGCACTGGCTCAGAACAGTCCGGTTAACCTCGGATGGGCGCTGGCTGATAACGGCCAATCCAACACCATATTTTCGGCCCTCTTTTGCAATACGTTCAAAAATCCCAACCGAAATCTCGTCGACTCCGTCCTTTTTACCTCGCTCAGGGATATACAGATGCGCCTCGTCACAGAACAAAGCGACCGGATGCCGCTTATCAACATCTGTCCATTGCATGACCGTGAAAATAAGGCGCGCCAGAAGGCTCACCATGAGCGGCAGGATGTCCGAGGGCACCTCAGAAAAATCGATTACTTTAATGCCACCCTTTCCATCCGTTTGCGATCCCCGCCCACCGATCAGTTGGTGGGTCATCCTCGGGAGCCATGCCATTTCCATGCATTCAGCATGCGGTTGGAACAGGAAACCAAGCCGACGATCCAAACGCTTCGACTCAAAGCGGGCAATCAAGCGGCTGAGTTTCCCATTGAAATCCCCCGCCTTGTCGGTGCCAGCTTTAGCGCCTGGTACACGCTCAGTGTCAAGCCGATTCAGCTCCTCCACCACCTCATCGATACTGAATGGAACGGGACTATCAACGGTGAAATTCTCCAAGATTTCATGATGCCCACCAGCTGTAAGATAAGTGCGTTTGGCATCAGTGATACACCGGGACATGACCATTGCTTGATTGGGTGCATTTTGATCAGAGCGGTCCACGAACAGCGAAACCATCGCCTCATATCCGAGGAGCCAATATGGCAGGTACAACACGCCCGTATCTAGGGCGTTGCCCCCATCAAGATCGCCCGGCCCAGCAATTCTGAAATGCCGGAACTCGTCTCCCTGAAGCGTTTTATACTCTCCGTGGACATCGAACAGGATGGCGTTCGCTTGTTTGAGTACAGCCACCTGATCCAACAATCTGGCTGTCGTCCATGATTTGCCTGAACCGGTACTGCCTACAACAACCGCATGGCGTTGAAACAGCCTGTTCCCATTGAGATAGGCGGTTGCATCCTCGTCCAAAGTGTATCTACCAAGTTCCAACTGTGGGCCATCGCCCGTCACGTTGGAAATGACCTGCATAAAGTTGGTGAGGCGCTCGCCCTCCAAGGCAAAGCAATTTGCATCGATCTCGGGTACCGTCTCCAAAGTACGGCGAAAAACATTCTGGGCTTGCCCCAGACGATCAATCAACGTCCCAATCAGCGACACCCTGACCAGATTGTTTTCCGGCAAGATAACGTCTTCAGATTCGTCCGTTGTCGGATCAACACCCCCGTCTGGTGCTTTTCTGGTAATCCGCGAGACAACTCCGATCAAATGCTGACCGGCCTTGCTACTTTGTAGGGCGACAAGACGGTTGACCTGTACACGCTTCAAGCGTTCCAGTTCATCAACCCTCACAACAACAACCGCGCTATCGACCGCGATGATTTTTCCAAGAGCGTCATTATCCTGATAATCAAGAATCGTCATGCCATGCCTCACAGAACCAGTTCGTTGAATTTTTCGAAAGACCATAGCGTGACATCGGGCAAGATCACGCCGTCCTTGAATGCGTGCGAATATGCCCTTGTTCCACCCTCGCACTCTTCCATGGCGAGATAGGAAGTACCCGCACTCTTCGCCAAGAATTCTTTCGCCTCATCCGTCAGCACTTTGGCAAGAATGACGATCGGGACATTCCTTTGGCGACACCGCTCGACAAGCTTGGGCTGAATGTGGGCATCACGAAAGCCATAACCAACACACAGAAAAGCTGAAGCCGCACCGAGCGCTTCGTCGGCACCTTGCAAGGCAGACCGGAAGGGTTCTTCGTGGGTGCGCTCATATTTGCTGACCCCCGGCGTCACAATTACCGGACTAAACCCCTGCGGAATTTCACTAGACAGAGGCAACGACAAGACCCTGCCCTGAGGGTCTTGAAACCAATCCAGTGAGCCATGAACCTTCCATATCCGAACCGTCCGCGCCGGAGCATTCCCGCGCCTGACCAGAATTTTGTCTGCGCCTTCCCTTTGACGGATAAAACCGGGAATAAACCCGGTATTATGCACCACCCCGGCCATGTCCGAGGCATATTCCGCAACCCGATCATAATTTGGTGTCACAATGTTCAAGGTGGGATTCGTGGACCTGAACAGGCCTTGTATCAATGCCGCAAGAGGAAGCGCTTCTTCCCCCGAGGCTGCCCGCCGCAATACTGACAAGTCATCGCTCGCGATGGCTTTCCATGTGAAATTGACAATTTTTTTGACCAAAGAGGCTGGGGCTGCCGTCTGCTGAAGGGCTTCCTCAAGCCCCATATCATTTGCGAGTGCTCCCCTGATCAGGGTCCATGCGTCAAGCTCTTTGTCGCCCTCAGGTGGCACGTGATCAAGCAGGTATTGGGCTAATGCCCCCATTCCACGGATTTGGTGAGAAACCGATGCCCCACTGCCAAGAACAATCACAGGAAAGTGCTGGAAACAATCTTGCGCAATTTTAGCCACCACATCCAAAGGTTCATTTGTCACAATAGATCATTCCCTTTACCCTGATGGTCTTCATGAGGATCGGCCATTACCGTAAGATTGATTCAAATTTCTACTATTAAGCGTATTATGCAAATTATTGAGTGACCTAGCTACTCAGGTTTCCAGCAGCCAAGCCAATCGAGAAATAAGCTGTCTGCATTACAGCCCTTTTCAAAGCTCCCAAATTAGGAACTTTAGCCCCCCATATTGATATCTTTTGATGCAGGACAGAATAGCTGAGCCGCCAATTTTAGGGCAAGATGTCCCAATCAATCTGACGATTCTCGATCAACGATTTAAGCTCAGGAGGGCTCATGACAGTTACATGCCGGCCCCATCTGATTAAATGCCATGCCATCTCCTGTAGGCCTGCAGCCTTGAATTTAATCGTCAGTGATCCGTCGTCGTTCGCTTGGGCAGTCTGATCGGGATGGAAAATATAGTCCCTCGCGGTTGAGGCCGCGTCGGGGTCAAACCGCCATTCAACATCATAAACTTGATCGAAGTAGACCCCGAAAGATTGGTGCGCATATTCCTGCAAACAAAAACCTTCGGGCACTTCAAACATTTCGTCGGTCAAAAGTACCTTCTCGATAGATGACAAAATGATCTTTCGGAGCTTTCCATCAGCTCTAACGGGATTGTGGGCTACCAAATAGTGGCGATGCCCATACAGGAAACCGTATGGGTGAACCCGTTCACATCGCTTGGTGCCATCACGCTTAGTATAATACAGCTCGCATACGCTGCTCCCTTTGATGGCCTCCCTTAATGTTGACACATGCTCGGTTGGTATCGCTCTGCGCGGCCCAGGCGAGGCAATCAATCCTTCTGCCTGCAATAATGACTCAAGATCAGGGCTAATCCGGTTCCTCTCATCAGGCTTCATCAATGCCTTGATCTTGCGAATTGATGAACGAACCAGTTTGGCGTCGTCCTCATAGCCCTTTAGGTCGATTTTTTGTGCGGCTGTTTCTAGGGCCATCAGCTCATCAATTGAAAACCCAATCAACTTGTCAAAGGTCCCATTGGGAATGCGGTACCTCTTCACGCCATTATCGCCTGTTTGGATGTCCAACTGCGGAAAATAATATTCCATGCTCCGCATAAGTCTTTGTGTGGTGCGGATATCTTCATCCATGTGATCAGCAATTTCTCGGGTTGTCATGCCTACATGCCGGAATTGCAAGGTCACGGCCAAATCCAACGTTCGCATCACTTTTTCAAACCTATCTGAAGTCATGCTTACCACTCCAAAATAGACAACCTTGGCGAAAGTTTATACCCGCGTCCAATTTTGTCACCCCCCTGATTTAGATTCAGGGTCGGGTCAATGGACTCGTAAAATCTGAAACAGAGGAGGAATTGGAAATGGCTACTAACCCGCCAAAAGGTGATGGACGGCGCATCGGAGCAGTTCGCGGTCGATCACAGACCAAAACGACCAGTGGTCACTATGTTAAACGCGACACGTCGACAGGTCGCTTCATGGACGTAAAGACATCCAGCAAAGCGCCTTTCAAGGGCGTCAGGAAGGAAAAGTAGTGGCGAACCGCGTTGAACACGAAATTATCGGCGCTATTGCTGGCGGCACCGTCGCCGCATTGAATAATGATGCCAAGGACCAATATGCTGTAAATTTTGCAGCAGGTGCATTCTTAGGCAAAGTTGCAGCGCGCCTGCCCGATCTGCTTGAGCCAGCTATTCACCCAAACCATCGAGGATTCTTCCATTCGTGGCTGTTTCTCTCTGTCTTGGGCGCAGGCATGGTTAAGCTTTGGGAATGGGAGCCCGAAGCAACCAATCAAAAGGTTTTGAAATGGGCACTGCTCGTCACGGGGGCTGCTTACGCATCGCATCTGCTGCGCGACTCCATCACTCCTAAAAGCCTACCCATAGTGTAGGAGTGCACTATGTCCCTACACACTGCGCGCTTAAGTAAGATCATAAAAATCGCCTACACCGACGAAAAGCTGGCTCGCCGGGATATCCATGCAGATGTCGCAGATCATATCCAGAAAGGTAAAGTCACTGACAAATCCAGTGGGGGCGGCGGAGACTTTCATAGTGAGTTATGGGCGAGGTTCAAAGATTGTATTTTTGAACATGACGCCGAAGGTTTTGACCTGATTGTCACAGCACTGATCAAAGCAAACTCGCGACGCAAGCGTCTTTTCCCCCTACTAGCAGCAGGGCTAAAGTCATGGGGCCTGGAGAAGCGGCGCTGGATGAACGAAGAGATCAAGCGCATCAAAAGCCCCACAGGCACGGTTGATCTGAACAGTCCCGATTTGTCCTTTAAAGTGAATAACATTCTTGCGCTCGAAATTGTCGGGCAAAGCAATCGTTACATCTACCCTTATTTCAGCGCAGAACCGGCCCTGTCCGACGAAGCCGCTCGCGTGGCGCTATGGCAAATTCACAAGGCGCTGCCACACGTCAAATTGGAGGAAGTCCGCATCTTGGACGTACTTCGCGGAAGAAGCTTTTCTGTGTCAGACGTGCCATTTTTGGGTGACGAACAATCACTGTTTGAACATCACGTGACCAACATCATGAAGCGCTGGCATGAGCGTTATGGACAACGGCATAGTGAAGGCGATTGACCTTTGGGCAACCTCTATAGAGCTCAACAATGGTCTGATTTCAGAGAAGCTATTCTGGAAGCAGACGGCTACAGATGTAGCGATTGCGGCAGATCAGGTCCGGATGTCGTTTTACAAGTCCATCACAAAAAATATCGAAGTGGGAAGCTACCTTGGGAATACCCCCAAGGCGCTTGCGAAGTTTTATGCAAGGGGTGCCATGCCAGGCATCATGGAATAATCCCGCCAAATCATGGATGGGACTTCCTCTACGAAAATGACTTAGAGGACCTCGCAGGTAAATGTGACCTATGCAACACCGCACTTAGGTATGAATTCCATATTCATCACCCCAACTGGGAACCCATGGTTGTTGGAACTGTCTGCTGTGACAAATTGACAGCGACCACAGTGGCATCTGATTTCCGAAAGAAATTTATAAGAAAAGAGAATTTTATCCGCTCTCGTAAGTGGAGGGCTCTTAATAACCAGTATTTTTTCAAAAAAGACGCCCTTTACATCGTTATTAGCGAGGGGCTGAATGGGCTAAAAATATCAATCAATACGACCCAAGGAATAAAGACCTATTCCTCTATTGATGAGGCAAAGAGTGTCGTTTTTGAGTTAATTGAAAATGGTAGGGCCTTTGAGTTTATTTGATTTTTTGCATCGGCCCCACAGTATCTATATTAGTGTGGCGTGATAGACACGCCTTGATTGTTAACGCGATGGTGGGTGCAAATGGGCACCAGAACGATCTGCCATCCACTTGGCAAGTAGATCCATGTGTTCGAAGAAACGGACAGACGTGAGCTCTTTAGCGGCGATCAATTTTAACGTCGCCGCCCTTAGCGCAACAATGATGATCACTGCCATAGGTATTTGCGCAGCCAACGGAAGCCACTCCCTCCAGAAGCAAAGGAGGGCAAGTATGCAAACTACAGCCAGCGCGACCTGCAACCATCGCTCCCATTGGGCACGACCAATTTTCTGCAAGAGCTGGCGGTAGGGTTCACTTGTCCAAACTTCACCTAAAGTGTGATTGGCGATTAACACAACTGAGCTTCTTTGGCGTCGGTAATTGCTGACGCGCAATACTGTAACCTGATCGCCGATATTCACACGGGCGTTTGTGGCTGGCAAAAGCGCCATAAAGTTTGAATCGCCGATGTCTGGGCGTGCGATGATTGCTAGGCCAGATAAGCTTTCAGGCCCAGCGAGTTGCCAGGATCGCAGGTCTATAACTCGGCCTCGATTGTATGAAAAATAACAAGATAGACCCAATCCGTTGAAATCCGGCAAAAGCATCTCAGTCTCCTGAGGTGGGAGCAGATTGATGCTATTGTAGTGGGTCTTTTGAAAACTTAAAGCTGCGTGATGTGTCCTAGCGGAGGTTAGGCCGATAGGTTCTTGGCAGTTTTGGAAGTTTGCCTAGCGTACCCAGAAGTCGCGACGCCCGTATCGCTAGTAGACGATCCTGATCACAGTATATTTTGTCTGCGCGATATGGGTGCCGACAGCTTGGCAGAAGCTATACGTCCGAATTTCTCTGCGCCAGATTTGCGCTATCCAAGGTCTAAGCGATTGACGAAGGCCCGCCTTCGATGCCGGGGCAGCGGCGCTAACGACCATGAGTTATTGATTTCTATTGTGTTGTTTCAATTGTGTTCCCTTGCTTCCTAGCGTGACATGAAACATGCCGTATTATTGTTGAAGCAATGAGTGTTGACCTTTGCGGCTTTTGGGGTGGCCAGTCGGCAGGTTGACCACCCAGGGCATGTTTTTCCCGCAGTCGGACCAGGCTTGACCGACATCAAGACGTCATACTGAGCCGTTCGCTAGATTGCTCCCGTCAATCCAAGGGAGCATCCATTCATGACCGATACACGTGCCGGGGTCGCCTTGGCCCGGCGGCTTTTGAGCCCTTTGCCGCTTTTGCCGTTGAACCGATTTCTCGTTCACTTCTCCCGCCATTTGACACGCCGTCACCCGGCTGTCATCCGCCGTCTGGAGCCCGTTACCGGGAAGCGATTTCTTATCACCGCCACCGATCTCGGGCTTTCTTTCGTCATGGAAACCGGTCCAGGCTCGGTGTCGGTGACAGCGGTCCGCCGGGAACATGTTGCGGCGGATGTTCGTGTGCGGGGCTCCTTTATGGCGCTCCTTCATCTGTTGGAAGGGCAACTTGACGGTGACGCATTGTTTTTCTCGCGCGATATCAGCGTGGAGGGCGATACCGAGGCGCTTTTAACCCTCAGGAATGCACTCGACAGCGAGGATATTGACCTGCGCAGCGAGATTGTCACCTTGTTCGGGCCCTTCGCTGGCCTGGTCGACAGGCTCGCAACCGAGGCCGTCGGGACGTGGGCTAGGCTGCTGCACACAGGACACGCTTTTGGGCTGGCCCCGGGCGAGAGGGTTGGCCGATGAAAAAACTGGAACTCGTTTGCCCGGCCGGTACCCCGGCTGCCCTCAGGGCAGCGGTCGATGCAGGGGCTGATGCCGTTTACATGGGTTTTCGCGACGAAACCAACGCGCGCAACTTCCCTGGTCTCAATTTTTCACGCGAGGAACTCGCTGAGGGACTTGCCTACGCCCATGCCCGCGGCGCAATGGTCTTTCTGGCGGTCAATACCTATGCCCGCGCGGGCGATGACGCGGCATGGCGGACGGCCATCCGGTCAGCAAGCGAGTTGAAGGTCGATGCTCTGATACTTGCGGATATAGGCCTCCTTGACTATGCGCGGGAAGCCTATCCCGATCTCAGGCTGCACCTTTCCGTCCAGGCATCAGCCTCGAATGCAGAGGCGATCAATTTCCATGCCCGGCGGTTCGGTGTGCAGCGTGTGGTGTTGCCGCGTGTGCTGACGGTTGCCGATATTGCCCGCCTGAACAAGGAGATAGAAATCGAAACCGAAGTTTTCGCCTTTGGGGGCATGTGCCCGATGGCGGAGGGGCGCTGCACGCTTTCTTCCTATGTCACTGGCAAGTCGCCCAATCGTAACGGGGTCTGTTCGCCGGCCAGCCATGTCGATTATGTCGATGAAGGGTCGAGCCTCGCGAGCCGGCTGGGCGGCTTCACGATC
This sequence comes from Gimibacter soli, assembly GCF_028463845.1. Lineage (NCBI taxonomy): Bacteria > Pseudomonadati > Pseudomonadota > Alphaproteobacteria > Kordiimonadales > Temperatibacteraceae > Gimibacter > Gimibacter soli. The sequence continues at coordinate 1,546,934 of NZ_CP116805.1, forward strand.
AACCGTTTCGGGGTGGGCGAGCAGGCGGGCTATCCGACGCTGTGCAAGGGGCGTTTCAGCGCTGGCGGCGAGGCGGGCTATCTGTTCGAGGAGCCGACGAGCCTCGATACCTCGGCGATCCTTCCAGAACTGACAGCAGCGGGCGTGACGGCGCTCAAGATCGAGGGGCGCCAGCGCAGCAAGGCCTACGTGAAACAGGTCGTTTCCGAATTCCGGCGCGCCATCGACGCTGCGGCCGAGGGCACCCGTGTATCGCTGGATATGAAAGGCCTGTCCGAAGGGCAGCAGAATACGACAGGAGCATATGCAAAGAAATGGATGTGACGAAACCGGACCTCTCCCTTGGGCCCCTTCTGTTCAACTGGCCGGCAGCCGAGGTGCGGGATTTCTATTGCCGTATCGCCGATGAAGCCGATGTCGATGTGGTGTATTTCGGCGAAGCCGTATGTGCCAAGCGCCGCCCATTCATTGCGCCGCATTTTGAGGAGATCGTGACCCGCCTGCAGACGGGCGAAAAGCGGGTGATCCTGTCCAGCCTGCAACTTGCCATGGACCGCAAGGATATGGCGGCGGTGGCCGACATGGTGGCGATGGCCGACGATTTTCTGGTCGAGGCCAATGACATGGCCGCGTGCAGCCTGCTTGGTGGGCGGTCCTTTGCCATTGGGCCTACGGTGAATGTTTATAACGAAGCAACGCTTCGTTTCTTCGAGAAGGAGGGGGCGGTCCGCATCAGCCTGAATGCCGAACTGCCGGAGGCGAGCCTCCGGGCGCTGGCGACCGCCGCGACGGCGCGTCTTGAGGTGCAGGTCTTTGGGCGCATTCCGCTTGCCATTTCGGCGCGGTGTTTTCACGCCCGCGCGCACCGGCTGGCCAAAAGCGGCTGCCAGTATGTGTGTGAACAGGACAGGGACGGCCTGACGGTCAATACCCTCGATGACCAGTCGTTCCTTGCGATCAATGGCTTGCAGACACTGTCGCACCGCTATCTGAACCTGCTTGGCGAATTGCCGCTGCTTCAGGACATAGGCATTGGCGGTTTCCGGCTATCGCCGCACACGGCGGATATGGTGAAAGTTGCCGATCTTTATCGCGCCCGTCTGAATGGCCGGGTCAGTGGCGAGGAAGCGAACGCCCGATTGGCCTGCCTGCTGCCGGCGGCCTCTTTCGCCAACGGATTTTTCCATGATGCGGCGGGACTTGCTGACATTCCGGCCTGAAGGCCTGATGGCATACAGGAAAGGCGGCTCCCCGGTGCCGGGCGACCGCCTTTTTGTCTGGTGAGGCTTGCAGGGTCAGGCTTCGCGAAGCGCGCGGGCAAAGAGGACGTTGTTTTCAAGGTCGATATGCGCTTCGAGATCGGCCTTGAAGGTGGCAAGGCCGCTATAAAGGGCGCGCCAGGTGTTGCAGGCGCCTTCCGGGGGTGTCAGGCCGTTCGTCAGCCTGTCGATCACGTCAAGCGCTCCGGCATGATCTTCATGCTCCGCCATCATGGCGCGGATGGGCCATGCGGCCATTTGCGCCTGCCCGCTCGTCAGCAGGGGGAACAGGATCTGTTCCTCCTTCTGCATATGGCTTTCCAGTTCGACCGTCATCAGTCGCAGGTGGTCGGCAAGGCCGTTCGGTGCCTCCGGCTTGTCACCGTGGACCTGCTCGACCCGGTCGGCGAGCCGCACCAGTTCCTTCAGTTGGGCGCGGTGTACCAGATGATACCGACCGAGGATATGCTGGACCAGATCGGCGGTCGACGCGCTTTCCCACGTCGATGCTTCATCCACAGGATGCTGCAGCTCCATCAGTTCGTCCATGAGGGCGACATGATTGATGCCAGCTTTGGTCGCGGCCTCAAGAAGTGTGTGGCTGCCGCCGCAGCAGAAGCTGAGGCCATAGCGGTTGAAGACGGCGGTCGCGCCTGGAATTTCCTGTGCAAGGGTGCCAAGGGATTGATCGAGAAGGGTCATGGGGGAGCTCCTTTGGGGATGGGTCAATCGATAGGGGATGCATGGCTGGCATTCCCCGAGATATGGGTCAGGGCGTGCCGCAGGACGGGGCCAAGGGCGGCAAGGCCGTCCCTCACGCCGCCGGTGCTGCCAGGCAGGGCGATCACAAGCGTGCTGCCATAGACATAGGCGACAGACCGGCTGAGCCATGTGGTTGGTACATGCGTTGCAGCGCTTGCCCGCAGAAGCTCGCCGATGCCAGGCACCGGCAGGCCGCCAAGGGCCGAAAGCGTTTGCGGGGTGATATCGCGCGGGGCAAGCCCGGTACCGCCGGTCGTCATGATCAGGTCAAACTGGCCGATCCTTGTCAGAATTTCCTTTTCGAGCGCGTCCGATTCGTCGGGAATAAGGATATGGTCAGCCACGATGGCACCCATCCCTTCCAACCCTTCCTTCAGGAGCTTCCCGGACTTGTCCTCATAGATGCCTTGCGAGGCCCGGTCGCTGAGGGTGATCACCGCGGCTTTGCGGCTGGTGAGGGGCAAGTCTATTCTCGGCGGAGTATTCTCATCCTGCTTGCGTTTGTTTGCTGCCTTGGGTTTGCGCAGATCGATTTGCACCTGAACCTGGAACCCGCCTGCCGTCGCGATCAGCCCGTCCCGGCTCGGCTCTGCAATCTCGTCGGCGAGCATTTGGCGGGGCAGGGTGAACTGCAGGCCATCGGCTTCAATGACTTCAATACGGTCATTCAGTTCGATGAACCATGGCACGACATGGCCACCTGGCAAAATGCAGCGTTCGTAGAGGGTGCCCTGCGCCAGGAGGGCATGCGCCTCATCGCGCGACATCTTGAGGCAAAGCGACGATTCACTGAGTTTGAGACTCGACACACTATCCTCCTATCATGGCGAGATGACGGGTTCGCCCGCTCTTGCCTTCGGTCAGTTCATGAGTTTCGCGTTTGAGGCCAAGCAGTGTTGCCACCCGGTCCTGCATCGTTTCCAGCGTGTCCTCGCGCGCGAGGAAACGGCGAAGGTCGAAAATGTCGTTACCGAACAGGCACAGTTGCAGACCGCCACGGGCCGAAATGCGCAGCCTGTTGCAGGTGGAGCAGAAATCCTTTGAATAGGGAGCGATGAAGCCGATGCTGCCGGTGTAGTCGCTGTGCCGGAACACCCGGGCCGGACCGTCAGTTGCGCGCCGTTCCTGTTCCGCCCAGCTTGCCGTCGCCAGGAAGGAGATCATCGGAGCGGGGTCGAGGTGACGTTCGGCGAAATAAGCGGCACTGTCGCCTGTGCGCATCAGCTCAATGAAGCGTACCGAAAGCGCCCGCTTTTTAATCAGTTTCAGGAAGCCTGGCAGTTCGTCGTCATTGACGCCGCGTTGCAGGACAGTGTTGATCTTGACCGCGCGAAATCCCAGCTCTTGGGCGAGGGCGATGCCATCCAGAACTTCCAGCAACCTGTCGTGCCCTGTAATTGCCTTGAAGCGATCGGGTATGAGCGAGTCGACGCTGACATTCAGGGCGGAAAGGCCAGCGGCCCGGTAATCGGCCAGCGACCGGGTCAGCTTGTAGCCATTCGTCGTCAGCGCCACCGTCTCGATCCCCGGCGTTTCGGCGATCACCGAGATGATGTCGGCAAGATCGGCTCGCAGCGTGGGTTCTCCGCCGGTGAGCCGTACCTTGCGGATACCAAGCCCGGCAAAGGCGCGCACCAGATTGCGGATTTCATCGACCGAAAGGAAATTGTGCGGTGCCGTCTTCTTGTACCCGTCCGGCAGGCAATAGGTGCAACGGAAGTTGCAGGCCTCGGTCACCGATAGCCGAAGGTAAGGGAAGCGCCGGTTATACCGGTCCTGAAGCATTGCCGCCTGCATTGTGGCTCCTTTCCTCGCCCGCCTGCAGTGCATTGCACGCGGCGGGACAAGGGCGAGGATAGGGAGGCAGGGGAAGTGTCAACTTGACCGGGGTCAAGCAGCAAGGAACGACAGGTCAGGCAGCGCCCAGGCGTTCCTTGGAGGGGCATTCGTGCGTGCCGGCGCGCTTGCAGTCGCGCGCGACATAGCTGTCACAATATTCGCACAGGATCTTGAGGTTCGGCAGGGTGATCTCGTCATTGTGCACGTCCAGCCCTTCGTCGCGCATCTTTTTGAGGACGCGGGAGAAGGTCTCGGGCCGCATGTCGAGATAGGAAGCGATGATCGACTTGTCATAGGGCAGGCGAATTCGCCCGTCTTCGCTGCCTTGTGCCAGGCTCAGCTTCAGGAGGAACCAGCCGACGCGGGCTCGTGCATCCTTCAGCCGGTTCTGTTCGATCTGATAGATCAGCGTCTGGGAGCGCAGCGAGATATTATTGAGCATGCTGACGGCCAGCGTGTTGTTGCGATTGACCCGCTGCCGGATCACCGGGGCAGGGATCGAAAGCAGCGTGGCATCGTCGATCACCTGTGCGCTCACGGGCGATTCGGTGTTCAGGAAAACCGCGGCCTCAAGGAGCGTGTCGCCGCTTGTCAGCATCTGCAGGATCGTTTCATCGCCGCTTTCGGTGCCGTTATAGAGCTTCACCCATCCCCGGATGATCACATACATGCGCTGTGTCTGTTCGCCTTGCAGGAACAGGAGCTTGCCGCGCGGATAATCGCGGATCTGGGCGTGGGTCAGCAGTTCGGCGAGGTCGGCGTCGTCGATGCCCGCGAAAAGCGGCAGCGAGCGCAGGTAGGGACGCACCCTTTCCGCCCCCGGCGTGATATGGGTGGGGAAGGCGGGTGGCGTGGTATCCGCGGTCTCGGGGGCAGAGGCGCCGGCAAGCCCGGCAATCATACGCTGGCCCGCCATATGCAATTGGTCGAGCACGCGACTGACGAGATCGAACCATTCTTCGGCATCGAATTTCTCGAAATGCGCCGGCGCCGAGGCCTCCTTCAGTTGGGCATGCACTTCATCGAGTGCGCCCATCTCCCGGCTGGCAAGCACATCGCGGACAATTTCGATCTGGCTCGGTGCGGCAAGGCCGATGAAGCCATCAAGATAGGTGCGGGTTTCGGCCGACAGGGCGGCCATCCTGTCCCAGAATTCGGGGTTGCGGAAGGCGAAGGAATAGAAGCCGCGCGAGCCGAGCGCGCGTTCAAGCCCGATCCGTTCCTTCCATTGCAGGAAATAGGCGAACGCACTGATCAGGGCGGAATTCAGCGCCTTATGCTCGTGGGCGACGATCATGATCGTGTCCAGAAGCGGCATGTTGAGCTCGAACGTGAAGGCGTTGAGCGCCCCCGTGTAGCTTGTCGCAAGTTTGTCGATATCGCCGCGCAGCCCTGACATCGCACCAATGCGCCGCCGGAGGTCGGCAAGACGCGCCTTGCTGAGCGTCGGCAGGGTTGCCGCCTGCTCGGCACGCTTGATGGCGTCAAGGCAGTTTGCAGCTGCCGCGTCGGTTTCAGCACGGCGGCGGGCAAGGCGTTCCTTGAAAATCTTGCCGCGGCTATCGAGGAAAAGCGCCGCACAGCCTCGCTCATACTGCAATGCATGCAGCAACGCTTCCCCGGCTAGTAGAATTGGTGTCACGCTGGCCACGGGGCGATCATTCCTCACATTTCATCAGGTGGTTCGCCTTCAGATAGCATGCATCATCATGCTGTTCAGGTCAAATCACAGCGGCAGATTGTCGCGCGCCGCTTGACCTCGGTCAAACCCAAACCGGCAAAACGGGCGGAGCATGGTGCCACTTCTTGACGAAGAGGAGGCAACTATGACCGATCCGACCGCCAAAGGAATGTCCCCCGCCGGGGGGCTGGCGGCTTCGCACTGGGCGCTGGGGGCAAGCACGCTCGCCTTCACCGTCTGTTTCGCTGTCTGGACAATCTTTTCCATCATCGGTGTCCGCATCAAGGCGGAGCTGGGCCTCAGCGATACCCAGTTCGGTATCCTGATCGCGACGCCCGTTCTCACCGGTTCCATCAGCCGCGTTTTCCTTGGCATATGGACCGACCAGTTCGGCGGACGGGTGATTTTCAGTGTCCAGATGTTGTTGACGGCGGTTGCCGCCTGGCTGCTGACGCTGGCGACCACCTATGAAATGTTCCTCGTGGCGGCCCTCGGGGTCGGCCTCGCGGGTGGCGGTTTTGCGGTCGGCGTTGCCTATGTCTCCAAATGGTATCCGAAGGAACGCCAGGGCACGGCGCTTGGCATCTTCGGCATGGGGAACGTCGGCGCTGGCATCACCAGCTTCGGTGCGCCGATCCTGCTCGCGGCCCTCGGCGGCGAGTGGCAGGCAGTTGCCCGCGTTTATGCTGTGGCAATCGCCATCACGGGTGTTGTCTTTTATCTCGTCACCAAGGATGACCCTGTCACCCGCGCGCGGCGCACCAGTCACAAGGCGCATGCATCGTTCCTTGAACAACTGGAGCCACTGCGGAAACAGCAGGTCTGGCGCTTCGCCCTCTATTATTTCTTCGTTTTCGGTGCGTTCGTGGCGCTGGCGCTGTGGCTGCCGCGCTACCTGATCGGTGCTTACGGCCTTGATATAAAGACGGCCGGCATGATCACGGCGGCCTATGCCGTGCCGGCAAGCCTTTTCCGTGCCTATGGCGGCAGCCTTTCGGACAAGATCGGCGCCCGAAAGGTCATGTATGTGACCTTCATCGTGTCGCTGATCTGCCTGTTCATGCTGTCCTATCCCGCGACCCATTACACGATCGAGGGCATCCACGGACCGATCAATTTCTCGACGTCGATGGGGCTCGTTCCCTTTGTCGTGCTGATCTTCATCCTCGGCTTCGTGATGTCGCTCGGCAAGGCTGCGGTCTACAAGCATATCCCGGTCTATTATCCCGATCATGTCGGGGCGGTTGGCGGGGTAGTCGGCATGATCGGCGGTCTTGGCGGCTTCGTCCTGCCCATCGCCTTCGGGGTCATGAACGACCTGACCAATATCTGGACCAGTTGCTTCATGCTGCTTTTTGCCATCGTTGTCGCATCGCTTGGCTGGATGCATGTGGCGGTTCGCCAGATGGAACGTCAGGCGGTTGGCACCGAACTTGGCGCTTTGCCGCAATTCCCGGAACTGCAGGGCGTCGAAATCCCGAAAGGTGCGGCCGAGCCCAAGGATCACGTGCTGACCGACTGGCGGCCTGAAGACCCTGCTTTCTGGAAAGACACAGGCGCGGCCGTTGCCCGGCGCAACCTCTGGATTTCGATCCCGTGCCTGCTCTTGGCCTTTGCTGTCTGGATGGTCTGGTCTGTGGTTGTGGCCAAGTTGCCGAGCATCGGCTTCACCTACACGACCGACCAGCTTTTCTGGCTGGCAGCCTTGCCCGGCCTATCGGGCGCGACCCTGCGCATCTTCTACGCCTTCATGGTGCCGGTGTTTGGCGGGCGGACATGGACGACGCTGACGACCCTGTCGCTCGCCATCCCGGCTTTTGGGATCGGCTATGCGGTGCAGGACCCGGAAACGCCGTATGTCCTGTTCCTCGTGCTGGCACTGCTGTGCGGCTTTGGCGGCGGTAACTTTGCGTCCTCGATGGCCAACATCAGCTTCTTCTTCCCGAAAAGCCAGAAGGGCAACGCGCTGGCGCTCAATGCCGGGCTCGGCAACCTTGGTGTGTCGGTCATGCAGTTTGCGGTACCGCTTGTCATCACGGCAGGTGTGTTCGGCGTGATGGGCGGCGAGCCGCGCGCTACGGCGGATGGCGCCTCGCTCTGGCTGCAGAATGCGGGCTTCATCTGGGTGCCCTTCATCCTTGCCTCGACCGTCGCGGCCTGGTTCGGCATGAATGACATCGCATCGGCCAAGGCAACCTTCGCCGAGCAGTCGGTCATCTTCCAGCGCAAGCATAACTGGATCATGTGCTGGCTCTATACCGGCACCTTCGGCTCCTTCATCGGCTATTCGGCCGGCCTGCCGCTTCTCGCGAAAAGCCAGTTCCCGGCGGTTGACTCGCTGCAGTTCGTCTTTGTCGGGCCGCTTGTCGGTGCGCTTGCACGGGCCGCAACCGGCTGGATTTCAGACCGTTTCGGCGGCGGGCGGGTGACCTTCTGGTCCTTCATTCTGATGATCCTCGGTGTTGTCGGTGTCCTTTATTTCCTCGACATCAAGGATCAACCGGGCGCCTTCTGGGGCTTCTTCGCCATGTTCATGGTGCTGTTCTTTGCCACGGGGGTCGGCAACGCCTCGACCTTCCAGATGATCCCCGTGATCATGCGCAAGGAAATGGAGCATCTGATGCCGCACCTGAACCCGGCCGACCGGCTGCGTCAGGCAGAGAAGGAAGCGGCGGCCATCATCGGCTTCACCTCGGCGATTGCCGCCTATGGCGCCTTCTTCATCCCCAAGGCTTACGGCAGTTCGATCGCGCTCACCGGCGGCCCTCAGGGCGCGCTGTGGGGCTTCATGATCTTCTATGTCAGCTGCGCCGTCATCACCTGGCTCGTCTACACCCGAAAGGGCGGCCTTCTCCACGATATCGAGCGGGGCCGTGCCGCGCCGCTTGCCACCCTTCCTGAACAACCTGCGGAACAAGGATCATCATCATGAGCAATTTTCTGGACAGGCTCACTTACCTGACCCGCACGCCCGAAACTTTTGCAGACGGGCACGGCATCACCACCGGCGAAAGCCGGGACTGGGAAAAGGCCTATCGCGGCCGCTGGGCACACGACAAGGTCGTGCGGTCGACCCACGGGGTCAATTGCACGGGGTCCTGCTCGTGGAAGATCTATGTCAAGAACGGGCTTGTCACCTGGGAAACCCAGCAGACGGACTATCCCCGCACCCGGCCCGACCTGCCGAACCATGAACCGCGCGGTTGCGCGCGGGGGGCAAGCTACAGCTGGTATCTCTACAGCGCCGCTCGCCTCAAATATCCGATGGTCCGGAGCCGCCTGTTGCGCCTGTGGCGGGACGCCAAGGCAACGCACGCCGATCCGGTGGCTGCGTGGAACAGCATCGTCACCGATCCTGAAAAGGCTAAATCCTACAAGGTGGTGCGTGGCCTTGGCGGTTTTGTCCGCGCTGAATGGGATGAAGTGAACGAAATCATCGCGGCGGCCAATATTCACACGATCAAGACCTATGGCCCCGACCGGGTGGTCGGCTTCTCGCCGATCCCCGCGATGTCGATGGTGTCCTATGCGGCTGGCAGCCGGTATCTGTCGCTTATCGGTGGCGTCTGCATGAGCTTCTATGACTGGTACTGCGACCTGCCGCCCTCGTCGCCGCAAACGTGGGGCGAGCAGACCGACGTGCCGGAAAGCGCTGACTGGTACAATTCGGGCTATATCATCGCCTGGGGCTCGAACGTGCCGCAGACCCGCACGCCCGACGCCCACTTCTTCACCGAGGTTCGCTACAAGGGCACCAAGACAGTTTCGGTGACGCCCGACTATTCGGAAGTCGCCAAGCTCACGGACCTGTGGCTCAATCCGCGCCAGGGCACCGACAGCGCGCTCGCCATGGCGATGGGCCATGTGGTGTTGAAGGAATTCCATCTCGCCGGAAAGAGCGACTATTTCGACGATTATTGCCGGCAGTATACGGACATGCCCTTCCTTGTGCAGCTTGAGGAACGGGATGGCCGCTTCGTCGCCGGTCGCACGCTCCGCGCTGCCGATTTCAAGGACGGCCTCGCCGCCGGCGAGCATGCCGACTGGAAGCCGGTCGTGTTCGACGCCAATGCCGGCAAGGTGAAGGTGCCGAATGGCACCATCGGCTCGCGCTGGGACAAAAGCGCGAAATGGAACCTCGAAATGCGTGCCGCCACCGACGGCAGCGAACTGTGGCCGGAAGTGACCTTCATCAAGAAGCATGACGATGTTGTGGCCGTCGGCTTCCCGTATTTCGGCAATATCGAAAACGACCAGCCGATCTTCCATCACACCGGACACGATAGCGTGCTTGACCGCAATATCCCGGTGCGGCGGGTGAAAACCAAGGATGGGGAGATTCTCGTCGCTACCGTCTTCGACCTGCTTGTTGCCAACTATGGCATCGACCGCGGCCTTGGCGGCGGTAATGTAGCCAAGGACTTTTCCGAGGACATTCCCTACACGCCTGCTTGGCAGGAAAAGATCACCGGCGTGCCGGCAGCCCGTGTCATCCAGGTCGCACGCGAGTTTGCCGACAATGCCGACAAGACCCACGGCCGCTCGATGGTGATCCTCGGCGCCGCCGTGAACCACTGGTATCACATGGACATGGTCTATCGCGGCATCATCAACCTTCTGGTGATGTGCGGCTGTATTGGCAAGTCCGGTGGTGGCTGGGCCCATTATGTGGGACAGGAGAAGCTGCGGCCGCAAACCGGCTGGCTGCCGCTCGCGTTCGGGCTCGACTGGTGCCGTCCACCCCGGCAGATCAACTCCACCAGCTTCTTCTATGCCCATTCCGACCAGTGGCGGTACGAGAAGCTGGATGTGGATGAAATCCTTTCGCCCACGGCGGACCGGGAAAAGTGGAAGGGCAGCACCTTCATCGACTGCAACGTGCGCGCCGAACGCATGGGCTGGCTGCCTTCCGCCCCGCAGCTTGATCGCAACCCGCTTGAGGTCGCGAAGGGCGCGGCGGCGTCCGGGCAAGCGGCCGATGCCTACATTGTGTCGGAGCTGAAGGACGGCAAGCTCGGCTTTGCCTGCAGCGATCCGGACAATCCGGTCAACTTCCCGCGCAACATGTTCATCTGGCGCTCCAACCTGCTCGGCTCGTCGGGCAAGGGGCACGAATATATGCTGAAGCACCTGCTCGGCACCCAGCACGGCCTTCTGGGCAAGGATCTGGGCGAATCCGGCGGGCAGAAACCACAGGATGTGTGCTGGCACGAGCAGGCACCGGAAGGAAAACTCGACCTTGTGGTGACGCTCGATTTCCGCATGTCCACCACCTGCGTCTATTCCGATATCGTTCTGCCCTCCGCCACATGGTACGAGAAGAACGACCTCAACACATCCGACATGCATCCCTTCATCCACCCGCTGACCCGCGCGGTTGACCCAGCGTGGGAAAGCCGCAGCGACTGGGACATCTACAAGGGCCTTGCCCGCAAGTTTTCGGATCTGTGCCCCGGCCATCTCGGAGTCGAGAAGGATCTCGTGACAGTGCCGATCCTGCACGATACGCCGGGCGAGATGGCCCAGCCCTATGACGTGAAGGACTGGACGAAGGGTGAATGTGACCCGGTGCCCGGCAAGACGATGCCGTCTGTCGTCGTGGTCGAGCGCGATTATCCGAACACCTATGCCCGCTTCACCTCGATCGGGCCGCTGCTTGAAAAGCTCGGGAATGGTGGCAAGGGGATCAATTGGAAAACGGAAGAAGAGGTCGAATTCCTCGGCAAGCTAAACGGTACCCATCTGAAGGGGGCAGCCGCCGGGCGGCCGAAGATCGACAGCGACATCGATGCAACCGAGGTCATCCTGTCGCTCGCACCCGAAACCAACGGTCATGTTGCGGTCAAGTCGTGGGCGGCACTTAGCCAGGCCACAGGGCGCGATCACACCCATCTCGCCACGCCGAAGGAAGATGAGAAGCTGCGCTTCCACGACCTGAAGGCCCAGCCCCGCAAGATCATCTCCTCGCCGACATGGTCGGGCCTTGAGGACGAACATGTAAGCTACAATGCGGGCTACACGAACGTTCACGAGCTGATCCCGTGGCGTACCCTCACCGGACGCCAGCAATTCTATCAGGATCACGAATGGATGCGGGACTTTGGCGAAGGCTTCTGCGTCTACAAGGGGCCGGTCAATACGCGCACCCTGAAATCCGTGGAAGGCAAGCAGGACGGCTCCAAGGAAGTGGCGCTGAACTGGATCACCCCGCACCAGAAATGGGGCATCCATTCCACTTATTCCGAAAATCTGCTGATGCTGACCCTCAACCGGGGCGGGCCGGTCGTCTGGCTCAGCGAGATTGATGCCCGCAAGATCGATGTCGCCGACAACGACTGGATCGAGCTTTACAACGCCAACGGGGCGATCGTCGCCCGGGCCGTGGTGTCGCAGCGCGTGCCGGAAGGCATGACGATGATGTACCACGCCCAGGAAAAGATCATCAACACACCCAAATCGAAGGCCACCGGCAACCGGGGCGGCATCCACAATTCCGTGACGCGGGTTGTGGTGAAGCCGACCCACATGATCGGCGGCTACGCGCAGCTTGCCTACGGGTTCAATTATTACGGCACCTGCGGCACCAACCGGGACGAGTTTGTCACCGTCCGCAAACTTCATGACGTCGATTTCGGGGACGAAGTTCCCGCGACGGCTGCCGAATAGGAGGGGCAAGATGAAGATACGTGCACAGATCGGCATGGTCCTCAATCTGGACAAATGCATCGGATGTCATACCTGCTCCGTGACCTGCAAGAATGTCTGGACCAGCCGCGCCGGCGTTGAATACGCCTGGTTCAACAATGTGGAGACGAAACCCGGTGTCGGCTATCCCCGCCACTGGGAAGATCAGTCGCGCTGGAACGGCGGCTGGGTTCGCAAGGACAATGGCAAGCTGCAGCCCAAGATGGGTGGCAAGTTCCGCCTGTTGGCCAAGATTTTCGCGAACCCTGACCTGCCTGAAATCGACGACTATTACGAGCCCTTCACCTTCGATTATGGCCATCTGCAAACCTCGGGCGAGGCCAAGGATGTGCCGACGGCGCGGGCCCATTCAGTGCTGACCGGCCAGAAGATGGAAAAGCCGGAGTGGGGTCCCAACTGGGAGGAAATCCTTGGGGGCGAGTTCGAGAAAAGGTCCGCCGACTATAACTTCAAGGACATCGAGAAGGAGATGTACGGCGAGTTCGAGAACACCTTCATGATGTATCTGCCGCGCCTCTGCGAACATTGCCTCAATCCGGCATGCGTCGCGGCTTGCCCGTCGGGCGCCATCTACAAACGCGAGGAAGACGGCATCGTCCTGATCGACCAGGACAAGTGCCGGGGCTGGCGGATGTGTGTGTCCGGCTGTCCCTACAAGAAGATCTACTTCAACTGGCAGTCCGGCAAGTCGGAGAAATGCACTTTCTGCTACCCGCGCATCGAGAACGGCGATCCGACCGTCTGTTCCGAAACCTGCGTAGGGCGTATCCGCTATCTCGGTGTGATGCTGTATGACGCCGACCGCATTCAGGAAGCGGCGAGCGTGGCGGACGAGCAAGCGCTTTACGAAGCGCAGTGCGATATCTTCCTTGATCCGCATGATCCGGCGGTCATCGCCCAGGCCAAGGTCGACGGCGTGCCGGATAGCTGGATGGAAGCCGCCCGCAATTCGCCAGTTTACAAGATGGCGATGGAATGGAAGATCGCCTTCCCGCTGCACCCGGAATATCGCACCCTGCCGATGGTCTGGTATGTGCCGCCTCTGTCTCCGATCCAGAGCCGCTATGAAGATGGCAAGATCGCGGGTGATGGCGTCATTCCCGATGTGTCGCAGCTCCGGATTCCGGTGAAATATCTCGCCAACATGCTGACCGGCGGCAAGGAGCAGCCGGTGGCCCATGCGCTGGAGCGCATGCTGGCCATGCGCGCCTTCATGCGCACCAAGCATGTGGAGGGGGTCATTGATACCGGCATCCTTGATCACGTCGGGCTCGATACCGAAACGGTCGAGGACATGTACCGGATCATGGCGCTTGCCGCCTATGAGGACCGTTATGTGATCCCGACCAATCACCGCGAATATTCGGGCGATACACCGTTCGAGAACGAAATCGCCTTTGCCTCGCGGTCGGGCTGCGGCTTCAGCTTCGGTGACGGCTGCCACGGCGGTCGTCCGAAGAAGAGCCTGTTCGGCACGCCGACCCACGAAAACACCATGTCCGGCAACATCAGGAGGGGATGATGAAAACCTATAAAACCCTGTCGCTTCTGCTTGGCTATCCGAAAGCGGACTGGCTGTCGCATCACCGCGAACTGAAAGAGGCGCTGATCGAAGAACGTCTGCTGCCGCCCAAGCAGCTTGGCAATGTGGTTGCTCTTCTGGACAGTTTCACCGTCAGCGATCTCCTGACGCTGCAGGAAAGGTATGTGGCGCTGTTTGATCGCGGGCGTGGCCTCAGCCTGCATCTGTTCGAGCATGTGCACGGTGAATCCCGTGATCGCGGGCAGGCCATGGTCGATCTGATGAATCTCTATAAATCGAAAGGTTTCGAGATCACGGCGGCCGAACTGCCCGATTATCTGCCACTGTTCCTTGAGTTTCTGTCGGCATGTGATCCGGCCGAAGCCCGCGAAACGCTTGGCGAGGCCGTTCATATCGTGGCGGCGCTGGCGGCCAAGCTGAAGGACCGGGAATCGCCTTATTCGGCGGTTTTTGATGCCGTCATCGCGCTTGCCAATGCGAAGGTGGACGCCGATTTCGTCAGTCACGCGCTTGAGGAAGATCGTCGGCGCGACGAAAGCCTTGAAGCGCTCGACCGCGAATGGGCCGAAGCACCGGCATTTGATGGCGCAGGCGAGGCTGCCTGTTCCATCTGCCCCACCGTGCAACCACCACGCGCCATAACGCCCACGGCATCCAAACCCGCACAGGAGGTAGCAAGATGAGCCATTATCTCAATGAATTCCTGTTCGGCATCTATCCCTATATCGCGCTTGTCGTGATGTTCGGGGGCAGCATCCTCAGGTACGACCAGAACCAGTATAGCTGGAAGGCGGATTCCAGCCAGCTGATCGCCAGCCGGGGCCTGCGGGTCGGCAGCAACCTGTTCCATGTCGGGATCATCCTGCTTTTCTTCGGGCACCTCGTGGGGCTGCTGACGCCGGAATGGCTGTATGAAATGGCCATCACCCCGGCGGCCAAACAGATGCTGGCGATGGTGGCGGGCGGTGTCTTCGGCACGCTCTGTTTCATCGGTATGACCATCCTGCTGCACCGGCGGCTGACCAACCCGCGCGTGCGCGCAACCAGCAAGCCCGCCGATCTCCTGATCCTCGTGATCCTTTATGTGCAGCTGATCCTTGGCCTTGCCACCATTCCCTTCTCCGCCCAGCACCTGGACGGCAGCTCGATGGTCGCGCTCGCCGAGTGGGCGCAGCATATCGTGACCTTCCGGGGAGGCGCTGCCGACTATGTTGCGGGGCAGGGGATTGTCTTCAAGCTGCATATCGTGCTGGGGCTGACCATCTTCCTGATCTTCCCCTTCACCCGGCTTGTCCATGTGTTCAGTGCACCGTTCAAATATCTGTTCCGTTCCGGCTACCAGATCGTTCGCAAGAGGGGATGAAAATGCCGATTTTCGTAGGTGATGTCGAAATCACGGATAACGCTGTTTTCAACGAAATGCAGTATCACCCCGCGCCGTCGATGGAGGCGGCGCGGAATGCGGCAGCGCAGGCGCTGGTGGTGCGTGAACTGTTGCGGCAGGAAGCACGCCGGCAGAAGCGCAAGATCGGGGACGAGGACGCCCGGCTGATGGGGCTGATCGAGGAGGCCGTCTGCGTGCCGGCGGCGACAACCGAAATCTGCCGCCATTATTACGAGCAGAACGAAGCCCGTTTCCGCGCATCGAACATGCCGGATCAGGTCGTGCCGTTCGACGCGGTGGAGGACAAGATACGAGACTATCTGCAGACCCGCAGCATGCGGGAAGGCATCCGGTCCTATGTCCTTTCGCTTGCTGAACAGACACGGATCGCCGGGTTCGACATATCGGCGGCGCTTTGAGCCGGAGGCAGCGATGGACGCTTACGATCTGCTGATCGATGGTTACCGGGCGTTCCGCAAAAGATATCTCGGTGACGCTGCCGAAGACTGGCGTCACTGGGCGGGCAAGCCGCAGGCACCCCGGATCATGGTCATCGGGTGCAGCGACAGCCGGGTCAATCCTGCGATCCTGACCCATGCCGGGCTCGGCGACCTGTTCGTGGTCAATAATATCGCCAATATCGTGCCAGCCTTCGCCGAGGGGCGGCACACGCACCGATCGGTCGGCGCGGCGCTCCAGTATGCTGTCACGGTCCTCAAGGTGGAACATGTCATCGTGATGGGGCACAGTTCCTGTGGCGGTGTGCGCGCTCTGATGTCGGGGATCGGCGACATCGACGAGGCTACACAGGACGATTATGTCGCTGGCTGGATCCGCGAACTGGAACCAGCCCGTGCAGCCGTTCTTGCCGACATGCCCGACGTGCCATTTGAGGAACAATGTCAGGTCTGCGAACTGGAAGGGGTGCTGGTGTCAATCGGCAATCTGCTGACCTATCCTTTCGTGCGCGCGGCCTTCGATGAGGGCAGGCTTTCCCTTCATGCCTGGTACTTCATGATCGAAAGCGGCGACATGCTCTCCTACGATTATGAGAAGGGCGAATACTGCCGCCTGATACGACCATTGGGCTGAAGTGCCGGGTGCGACATTCCGTCGCATTCTTTCAATAAAACCAGTCGCTTGACCCAGATCAGGTGAGACGATCCCCGACCCGGCGAGACTGCGTTATCTGCTCTGAGGAGACAAGAAATGCAGCTCGCAAACTTCCCCCTGTCGTTCATCGCACTGGCGCTTGCCGCTGCGGGCACAGCCCATGCCGATGACGCCCAAAGCTTGACCGAGGCGCTCACCAAAGGCGACCCGAACCTCGGTTTCCGCTACCGGCTCGAACTGGTTGATCAGGACGGTCTTGCCGAGGATGCGACAGCCTCGACGCTGCGGACGCGGCTCGGGTACCGGACGGGTACCTTCAAGGGTTTCTCGGCCTATCTCGAATTTGAGGATGTCACGGTGGTCGGCGAGACGACCTATAACGACACGATCAATGGCAAGACACGCTATCCCGTTGTCGCCGATCCGGACGGGACGGAACTCAATCAGGCGTATCTCACTTATACGAACGGGTCGGGCCTGACCTTGCAGGCCGGGCGGCAGGGAATAAATCTCGGTACCCAGCGGTTCGTCGGCACCGTCGGCTGGCGTCAGAACGACCAGACCTTCGATGCGGTCACCGGCATTTTTCAGAACGGTAACCTGACGGCTGTCGCCGCCCATGTCTGGAACGTTAACCGGGTATTTTCCGACAGGCATCCGCTCGGCAGCCTCGAAACGGCGACCGAAGTGCTGCAGCTCAGCTACAAGGCGTCGCCCGCGCTTGAACTGACGGCTTTCGGCCTGCTGATCGACCTCGATACCGATACGCCGGCTGTGAATGCGGCGCTGTCCAGCCAGACATATGGCCTGCGGGCTGCCGGTGCCGCGGAGTTCGCTGCGGGCACTCAGTTTACCTACAGTGCCGACTATGCCCGGCAATATGACTATGGTGATGCCATTGTGGATTACAGCACTGACTATTACGCCATCGAAGGCGCGCTGACAGTGTCCGGCATCACGGCTACAGCGGGCTATGAGGTCCTGGCAGCAGCAGACGGCATGGCATTCCAGACACCGCTTGCCACCCTTCACAAATTCAACGGCTGGGCAGACAGATTCCTGACCACGCCGGTGGGCGGCCTCACCGACTTCTATGCAGGTGCCGCAACAAAGATCGATACCGGTGCCTTGGCGGGGCTTGCGCTGCAGGTCACATGGCACACCTTCGCCGCCGAGGATGGCGGCGCGGATTATGGCGACGAGATCGACTGGCAGATATCCAAAAAGCTTGGCAAGTCACTGAGCCTGGCGCTCAAGGGCGTACACTATCGGACGGGTGGTTTTGCAACCGATACTGACAAGGTCTGGCTTACACTCGGGGCCGAATTTTAGGACGGATAGGCTCCGGTGTGGAAGGAGGCGGGAACCCCTAGCTCCCGCCTCCTTTTTCTATTCATTCCCGTCCTTTTCAGGCGAAAAGGCTACGGTCGGCCGGGAAGCAGTTTACCATCTCGTCGCCGTTCAGGGTTTCAATCCCCTCCGGGTGAACAATCCACGCATTCATCAGGGCCATTGAGTGCAGTTTGTAGGACTCTTGCCCGTTGAAGGGCGTGACCATGAGCTTGCCGTTGTCTTCAAAAAGCCCGGCCTTCAGGAAGACCGTGAAGCCCTTCGTGGCGGACACCGCGTCGGACAGACGGGCCTTCACCGGCTGTTCGGCAGGCAGACCAGCAAGCGCGCGCAGGAAGGGGATGGCAAACATCCGCAGTCCCATGGCGGTCGAGACAGGATTGCCCGGCAGGCCAAAGAAATGACGACCGTCGGGCAGCTTCGCGAACAGGATGGGCTTGCCCGGCTTCACGCGGGCACGGTGCAGAAGGATTTCAGCGCCCATGGCTTCGAGCTCCGCCCGCACAAAATCATAGGTGCCGACCGAAACAGCCCCGGTCGAGATGATCACATTCACCGGGCTTGCGAGGGCAGCGTCCAGTGCGCGGCGGAAACTCTCGCCGTCATCGCCCACCGTGGTGCGGCCGAGGCAGTCGCAACCAGCTGCTTTCAACGCGGTTTCGCCGTAGGGGCCTGAACTATTGTATATCTGGCCGGGCAGCAGCTGCCGTCCGGGTTCGTCGACCAGCTCGCGGCCCGTTGAAATCCACCAGACGCCGGGGCGGGGGCGCACCCGGAACCGTTCATGCCCCGAAGCGGCAAGGAGCGGGATTGCCGAGCTCGTAATCAATGTGCCGCTGGCCAACAGCAGGTCGCCAACGGCAAAATCACTGCCTTTGAGGCGTATATTGCGTCCGGCGGGATAGGCGGCGCTGATCAGAACTGTCTCGCCGTCCTGCTGTGTCATTTCGACCGGGATGACACTTACGGCGCCAGGGGGGACGGGCGCACCGGTCATGATCCGGGCGGCTTCACCGGCTGAAAGCGCAACGTTCGTTCCGGGATCCCCCGCCGCTAATGTGCGCGATACTGTCAGGTGTGCCGGCTTTTCGGCGCTGGCCCCGGCAGTATCGACCGAGCGAATGGCATAACCATCCATCGCTGCATTGTCGAAGGAGGGGGAGGCGGTCTTCGCATGCAGGTCACCGGCGAGCACGCAGCCTATGGCTTCGCCGAGCGGCCATTCGGCTGCTGCAGCCGGCGCTGCGTGATCAAGGACGAGGGCGAGGGCGTCGGAATAGGAAAGCATGGGATCTCCTTCAGGGGCGCGGACGGAAGATCATCGGCGCGAAATACACAACAAGGACAAGGAAAGCGAATGACCAGAGGGCAGCGCTGACGCTGAGGCCGGCCGGATACTGATCCGTGAACAGCGGAGCGAGCGTGCGGGCGATGGCAGCTGCGAAAAGGGCAAGATAGGCCACATTCATGGGACGGGTCGCGGCGAGGGGGCGCCCCGTATGCCCCAGTGTCGCCCGTGTGGTGACGGCAACGACCATCAAGCTCATCGCGCCTGCCGTCAGCGCATGCAAGCCCATGGTGGCGGGGATGATGGACGGAGCGATAGCACCGTACCCTGTCAGCACCAGCCCCACGGGCATCCAGAGATAGGCGGCATGCAGGATAAAGACGAGTGGTTCGGCGGTCGTTTTCCAGCCGCACCAACGCATCATCCGCAACCCATGCAGAAGGCCGGAAACGACAACAAGATTGCCCGTCAGTTCGCTTTCAGGAAAGGCGGTCCACCCCGCGAGAGCAAGGATAGTGACGCCGATCACCAGCTTGTCGAACCCGTTGAAGGCGCGTGGACGCTGCGGTTTGCCAGCTTTGATCAGCCAGTTGGTCGTGAAGCTCGGGATGATACGGCCGCCGATCAGGCTGATTAGCAACAGCACCATCGAAAGTGCGAGACGCAGGCTATAGTCCGGCGTGCCAGCCAGGAGGTGTTCGGCATGGAACAGGATGTTGGCAGTGGCCAGAAGGCTGACCATCACGCAAACCGGCAGGTTGCGCCAGTTCTTTCCGGCCAGGATTTCGCGCCACACAAGCGCTGAAAAGATGACGAGGAAGGCACTGTCGAGCGCCGCCCCCGAAAGATCGTCCGCATGGGCGGATAGCATGACGCCCCGTCCGGCGAGCCACAGCAGGAAGAGGAGGGCGAGACGCCATCCGGCGACAGGCAACCGGCCCGTCCAGTTCGGGATAGCAGTCAGCAGAAACCCGGCGATGGCCGCCGACAGGAAACCGAAGATCATCTCATGCGCATGCCAGACAAGCGGGTCCGGTCCGGCGATCCCCGCGCCTGTCAGAAACACATGGACCCAGACCGGCACCAGAAGAAAGGCCGCCGCCCAGGCGCTGAAGAAAAATGGCCTGAAGCCATAGGTGAAAAAGGCAGGGCCTGCCGGCCGACGTCGGGACATAGGTCTTCTCCTTGTTGATCTTGGCCCCTAGGGAACGGCGATTTGGGCGCCACCTCCTTGACCCGGATCAAATCGCATGGCGGCGGATGTTTTAAGGTGGAGGACAGAAACCTTACCGGGGCGCGCCATGACCGATATCGACCACCTGTCTCGCATGAACGCCTGTTTCCTCGGGCCCCGCTCGGAGAACGAGGCTTGGCTGCGGTCCGAGATGCAGGCCATCCTCGACAGCTGGTTCGGCTGGCGCCGCGATCTTTTCCCGGATGATCCCGAGGCGATCCCCTATGACGAGCGCGTCTCGGTACCCTTCCTGCAGCAGCGCGAGAAGCTGGCCCGTCAGATCAGCCGGCTGACGGATATCCTGCGGGACGAGGTGCCGAAGCATACGCCGCGCTATATCGGTCATATGGTTTCCGAAATCAGCATGCCGGCTCTCCTCGGGCATTTTTCGGCGCTCCTTCACAATCCGAACAACACGTCGAAGGAAGTCTCGAAGGTTACGTCTGTCCTTGAAGCGGAGGCGATTACGGCCCTCGCCGCCATGGTTGGCTATGATCCTGCCGGAGCCTCCGGTCATTTCACTTCGGGCGGGACAGTCGCAAATTTCGAGGCGATCTGGCGTGCGCGTTTCCGGCTCGATCACTGGCTGAGCCTAGCTCTTTATCTGGCCGAAGAACACGGCTTGCCGCTTGACGTGTTCAGGGCCGCCCACATGGGCTGGAAGCGCTATTTCGAGCTGATCGCCATGCATGGCGTCGATGAAGGGAAGACACGTCATTACAGCCTCGTTGCCAGCAACCCATTCGAGGCCGCGTCGCTCCTTTCTGCGCATACGAGGTCGCCCTACAAAGGCCCGGTCGTTCTGGTGCCCGGCAACAAGCATTTCTCCTGGCTCAAGGGCGTCAGCATTTTCGGGTTCGGGGAACGGGCTTTCTGGACCATACCGCTCGACGGCGAAGGCCGCACCGATGTGGCGGTACTGGCTGACCTCCTTGACCGGGCGGAAAAGGAGGGGCGGCCGGTTCTGATGGTGGTATCCGTGGCCGGCACCACGGAGGCGGGCGAGGTAGACCCTGTGGACAGGGTGCAGGACCTGCTCGACGAGCGGAAAGCGACACGCGGCCAGGATATCTGGCACCATGTGGACGCGGCCTATGGCGGCTTCTTTGCCAGCCTTCTGGGTGGCGTCGGGGAAAACCTGCTGGCGCCCGGCGTCCGGGCGGCGCTCGCGGCGCTTGGCCGGGCGCAGTCGATCACGCTGGACCCCCACAAGCTTGGTTATGTGCCCTACAGTTGCGGTGCTTTTCTGGCGCGGGACCGGGAAGCCTATTCGGTGTCTTCCTTCCATGCGCCCTATCTTGACCGCGCCGACCTCGGGGCCAGCGTGTGGGCTTATACCCTGGAAGGGTCACGGTCCGCCGCCGGGGCAACGGCTGTGTGGCTAACGTCGGAAGCGCTCGGCTTCGACCCGGCCGGCTTCGGCCAGATTATCGCTTCCACGATCGAGAACTGCCGGTTATTTGCTAAGACGCTTACGACCTCGCTGCCCTTCGTACGGACCTTGCAGCCGCTTGACACCAACATCTTCTGCTTCAATCTGGCCGAACCCGGCATGTCACTCGCCGAGGCCAACCGGCGGACCGAAGCTGTTTTCAGGAAATTCGTGGCAAGCCCGCATTTTTCCGTATCAAGGACCAGCCTGTCGCGGGAAAGCTATGAACAGCTCATCGCGGCGCATATGGCGGGAATCGGCGGGGCTGTGGATGCGGACGCGATGGTGTTGCTGCGCTGCGTCTTCATGAACCCTTTCTGGGCAAGCGCGGACGTTCATGCTCAGTTGATGCCGGAGTTTGTCGCCGAACTTGCCGGCCACTACGGAGAGGTGTCAGGCGCCAGCTTCGGGCCAGCTGCGGATGGCGGCGAGCTCCCCCGGCGTGTTGATATTGATGAAGCTGTGGCTACCGGGCCAGCACACTTCTGATGCGCCGACCATCCGGGCGAGGCGGTGGAGGGAGAGCGATTGGCTCAAATCAAGGGTAGGCCAGATGTTCCCGAGTGCAGCAAGCGGCCAATAGCCGAAGGTTGGATGTGTGCCGGTCTCGTCTGCGGCGATTGCTGGTGAACCGCTGGCTGTCAGTCTCGCCGCAAGGTCTGGCGGAAAGCATGGCCCGTCCACCGGAACGGTGACGAAGCCAGCTGCATTGGGTTCATACGCGGCCAATTGCTTCCAGACGGCGAAGAGCCCGGCGGCCGGTCCACCGGGGCCGTCCGGACAGTCAGCGATGCAGGCGAGGCCAGTGCCGCGATCATCGGCCCCGGAAATCAGAATCTCGCCGACCTGACCGACCAGCCGCTGCCGCACCACGTCGATCATGCGTTGATCATCGATTTTGACGAGTGCCTTGTCGATCCCGCCCATCCGTGACGACTTACCACCGGCCAGTATGATGCCAGGGAGCTGATCTGTCGTTTCAGGAGTCATCGTTCACTCGAGTCCAGAGTGTCTATCGCCGCGACTAGAATGGGACGATCGGTGACAGACGTAAAGAAAGCGTTTGCGAAGCGTTGCAGTTATCATCATACGCACAAGCACGACCAGAGATCTAAGTGGGTATGCTGCTTGATACCCTGCCAACAGTTTTGCGCTAAAATCCGTGCGCCAGATTTGCGCCAAGTGCTTGTAACTCATTGTTACACATAAGAGTCTGGTGCCGGCAGCGGGCACCAATGACTTTAAGTCATTGATTTTATTTGATTATTTTAAAATTTCGCGTGGGCGCGTCTTCGCGTATCGCCGCTGGGATTGGCGTTGGCATGCGGAAATGGCAAGCCGATATGCGGGCTTCGGGCTCGTCAACCATGTGATCCGATCACACCGTCAATAAAGCGGCGAATGTTGGCGATGGCCTTTTCGCTTTCAGGGAGTTCGTAGGCGAGAGCAACGAAGGAGTGGAAAAGGCCTTCGGTGACCTGCAAACTGCAATCGGCGCCAGCGGCGGTCATTTTTGTCATCAGGCGGCGTAAAGAGGGCAGGAATATCTCCCGCTCACCTGCCTGTATGAGGGTCGGCGGGTGCCACGGCCCGAAGGTGCCCATCAGCGGCGAGGCAATCGGATCGTCATGAGGCAATGTGCCCGCGTAACAGGCAGCACATATCTCGAGATCATCTTTGTAGCGCAGGACCGGATCATCCGCTGAAGGGTCATTGGCCGTCATATCGACCCATGGTGACCACAATATCAGTGCAGCGGGAAGCTGGCTCCCCTGCGTCTTCAGACGCTGTATCGTGGCAAGCGCCAGCCCGCCGCCTGCGGAATCGCCGACAAGGATGGTCCTGTTGTTGAGATGCGGCAGGAGGCGTGCGCATGTAGTCTCGACAATCTCAAGACACGTGCTGAAAGGCGCCTTGGGATAGTCGATGGAAATGACATCGACGCCCAAGCGGCTGGCGAGAGGAGCTGCCGCAAACAGGGTCGAGGCGGCGGAAAAGGCCGTAAAGCCGCCACCATGCAGGAAAGCCAGCTGCAGGCCGTTCATGTCGTGAATGGCCGGGATAATCCTGATCGCCGCTCCTGCTTCATCCATCGGTTCGACGGTGACCGCATTTGTTGCTGCGAGCGCCTTGATTACCGCCGCAGAGCGAAGCTGTCCCTGCTTTTCAGCGCGCGCCTGCCATGCCTGCCAGGCCTCGAGGTCTGCGGCAGCCGGCGGAAATGGGCGTTCACTGAACGCAGGAAGTGCGGCAATCCAGGCCTCGGCGGCAGCAGAGGGCATCAGGCGACAGCCTTTCGAAAGTCCTTCTGTGTAATGTAAAGCGCCTTGTAGCGTGCATATGGTTCGGCATAGTCACCGTGAACCGCCATATTCGGCTCAATGGTGCGGGACCGGCGTACCATGGCAGAAACCGCTTCGGTGATGTTCGCATAATGGCCACTGCCAACGGCGGCAAGGATGGCGCTGCCGAGCGCCGGAGCGTCGGGAACTTCGGTCAGCGCAATCGGCTTGCCGATGATGTCAGCATGGATCTGCAGCCAGAGGGGCGAGTTGGGGACTCCTCCGGCGAGGACGATATCATTCAGCGTAAATCCTCCCTTTTCGAAAGTGTCGAGGATGAGACGTGAACCCATCGCCACACTTTCCAGAAGCGCCCGGAACAGATGACCTCGACCGTGCCCCAGTGAGAGGCCAGCGAAGGCCCCGCGCGAATGCGGGTCAGTGAAAGGGGTACGATTGCCCTGAAAATGATCGAGCGCCGTAAGTCCGTTTGCACCTGCTGGAACGGCAGCAGCTTCCTCATCAAGTGTTTTGTAGCTTGTCTCTGCTGCGAGGGTGCGTTTGAACCAGTTGATCGCGGATCCGGTTGAGGCTTGCCCGCCCTCGACCAGATGAAGGCCGGGCAGGAGTGCATTTGCATAGGTGCCCCAGATGCCTTCTCCGGCAAATGGCTTCTCAGACAGGCCAAGATGCAGGTGAGACGAGCCGGTGATGAAAGCAAGGCTGCCCGGCCGGATGACCCCGAGGCCGATCATGCCGATGCCGGCGTCCGCCCCGCCCTGCGAGACTGGCAGGCCGGCCTTCAGGCCAAGATGGTTGGCAGCTTCGGCACTGAGTGGGGCGACCACCTCTCCGAGGCGCACGATTTCCCCGGGCCACTTTGTCGCTAGCTCACCGATGCCGAGGCTGTCGATCAGGCTGGTTGGTTGGCCGCCGTTGGTGACGTCATGATGCCATCGTGCGCTCACGTTGTAGACACTGGCAACCAGTCGTCCGGTCAGCTTGAGGTTCAGATAGTCCTGATATTCGCAGACATAGGCGGCGCGGGCAAAGGCATCCGGTTCGTTCCGTTTCAGCCACAGCGCCTTCGGGATCATCCACTCGGCGGAAACGGGTCCGCGCCCACCACTGTTCACCCGAAGAGCCTTGTCACCACTTGCTGCAACCTCATCGGCTTCTTTGGAGGCGCGGACATCCATCCAGATCATTGCCGGCCTGACCGGCTCACCTTCCGTGTCGAGCAAGACGACCGAGCAGTTGGTGGTGTCGACGGCAAGGCCTTTTA
Source organism: Gimibacter soli (assembly GCF_028463845.1). NCBI lineage: Bacteria > Pseudomonadati > Pseudomonadota > Alphaproteobacteria > Kordiimonadales > Temperatibacteraceae > Gimibacter > Gimibacter soli. The sequence goes on from NZ_CP116805.1 coordinate 1,572,091, forward strand.
CCTGATCCGCAGGGATGCCTGCCGCCGCCATTGCCTTGCGGACCGACTGGCCGCACCCGGCCCACCAGTCGACCGGGTCCTGTTCTGCATGGGCTGGCGCGGGGAAACGGGTTGTGTAGGGCGTGGCCGCAAACGCGAGGGGGCGCCCGCAGGCATCGAAAATGCCAGCACGGATGCCTTCGGTGCCGCCATCGATTCCGATGAAGTAGGGACCGGCCATGGCGTCAGTTTCCGTCCTTCAGGATACGGACCTTGAAGTTCATGGCCCGGGAAAGCGCCACCATTTCTTCGAAAATGTCGCCATACGCGACGGCGATATGATTGCTCATATAATGGGCCATCAGCGTGTCGCGGCCTATGCCAAGATCGGCTGCCATGAAGGGCCATTCGCGGGTCGTACCCTGCCACCAGACTTCACAGACATCATCGGGGAGTTCGACTACGTGGCCGGTGCCGATATCCATCCACAGTTCGCCGTCTTGCAGATAGGCGCGGGCCCATGTGATGGCGCCTGCCTTGGAAACACCTGCGAACGTGCCACCGGGGATCGGGAAATAGGCCGCAGGCTGACGATAGGAGTGAACGCCTTCAAGCGTGTCGGGATTGTGGTTGAAGGCATAAGCGCCTGAAGACCCCGAGTTGAGCAGTACCCACAGGAACTGACCATCATGTTCGGCCCCCCAGCGGATATCGTGGAAGAACACCGCCTGATGCAGGCCTTTCCGCTTCAGCAGTCGCTTCATCATTTCCTGTGGCAACAGGTTGCCCTGATCAGCTTCCGTCGCTGTGGTGATGACGTCGCCGTTCGATTCCGGGCGGCAGGTCGAATTGAATAGACCTTCATTGAAGTCTGACGGTGGGCGCGACCCGATCAGGCCAAGCTGATACTGCCAGCCGAGACAGTCGGCTTCAAACTCCTCGATCATGTCGAGGACGGCAAGATAGTCGCGAAGCTGTTCCCTGGTGGCATCTGGCGTAAAGTCACCGCCATAATGGAAGGTGACGCCCTTGTCGCAGACGAATTTGTAGGCCGTTTCGATGCGTTCATCGGTGACCTTCCTGCCCCGCTCGATGATCCATGCCTGATCGACCTTGTGCTCGGAGAAGCCGACCTTTGATAGCATGCGCGGGCCGAAATAGCCGTTCGTCATGCCCATCGATGTGTCGCCGAGCATGAGGGCAAGAGGCCGCCGCGCCCTGAACTCCGCGAGCACGGCATCAGCCGTTGCACTTGCTGATGGCGAAACCGCAGGGGCTGGCCGGATGGCAGAACGGTCATGCGCGATTGCACCGGTCTTTACCCATTCCTCAAGCTGGTTCATGAAACGATCATCGGCGGTCCAGTCGTCGGCATCGGTCCAGATGCGGCTGGCTTTGCGGTCAACCATTTCAAGACAGGCGGCAGTATTCAGAAGGCCGACAAGGCCTGGCCATGTGCCATCGAAATTGCTGGCGAGGAGCAGGGGACTGTCCTTGCCGACCACACCGTCCACCGTGTGGGGGCCATAGACCCAATGCGAATAGATGCCGATCATCGGCGCATCAATGGGGCCAAGGTGGGTGATGGCGGCATTCGGCTTGGAGAGCACATGAGGCACGCGCGTATGCCGTACGTTCAGCCGGTCAAGCGCTGCTTCCATGCGTGCCGTTGTGGCTTCGATCATTGGCATGGCGAGATTGTTGGGATGCGGGCGATAGTCGCCGGGCCAGAAAAGATGGATGGTTTCAGGCATGATGCATGTCCTCAGGCGTCAATAGAAGCAAGGGTGTCGAGAGCGGCAAGGCGTGCGGCTACATCCGGTAGCGGTGGCAGTGGCGCACTCGGCAGCGTTTCGTACCAGAAGGTGGCGATACTCCAGTCGTCCTGCCGCTCATAAAGCTCGGCCTGATACTCGGCTATGGAATTGGCGCCGGCGCCCGGTGAATGCCCTATTTGCTGGATGGTCAGACGGATGTCGGATTGCCAGTAGATAGGGTCCGGGAAATGCCAGCGATACATGGACACGGCTCCTGTATCGGCCATGTCATCTTTCTCGCGCCAGTTGGCGCCGTGATAAAGGAACGGCGTTTGCTGGATGCCCCATGAAAGGCCTACATAATCTTCCGCGCCGGTGCCGACGATGGTGGCAAAATCGCTGTCACCATCAAGGAATACCTTCACTTCACCTTCGCCCCACCATCGGGGATCGTGGGGGATCACGCCAAAAACAGCACCGAGATAGCGACCGCGGCTGCCCGAACGGTTCAGGAATTCGAAGTCTTCCCTTAGAGCCGTCGGGTTCTGGCGCTGGAAGGATACATGCAGATGCGGGGTATCATCGGTGATATCGTCGCCGAGCGTATAGTCGATCTGGTAAAAGAGCGGCATGCGGACATCACCCTCATTGGTGATCGTGACCCGGGCATGCTTCGCAAACGGCATCGGAATCCAGGCATTCATCCCGACCTTTTCGCCAACCGAATGAGCGGCAGACTGGAAGGCGGGCGTCTTACCGTGGGCAAAACCAAAAAAGTCACCGACCGGTGTCTCGATCGAGGGATGCGTCTGGCCATTCCAGTAGAAACGCAGGACCACGCCCCGCAACAGCTCTATCTTCGGGTGGCAGGTCATCCAGATATGGCGGATCATGCCCGGACCATCAATGGCAGCAAGCTCGATCGTTTCGCCGGGAAACAAGTGACGTGCCGGGGCACCTTTGCGGCCAATGCCGAGGGGGCTGGCTGCCTTGCCGCCTTCTCCTTTGGCACCGGTGATATTTTCAAAGCAGATGGATCGCGATTGCAGATGGGTCGGGATGTTGAAGGGGTTCGGGTCGCTGAAAATCATGGCGGTGTCTTTCTCATCCGGTCACGGAAGCAGGGGTTTGACGATCAGGGCATGGTCGCCGAAATGAATGGGGGCCGCGTCATCAGGGCGAAGGGCCTGCACGGCAGCGATGTCTTCACTCGGCGGGAGGGCGCCTTGTTCGAAGGCATAAAGGCCGTCGCTTGCAGTCGTTTTAAGGCGCAGTGCAAAGCGTTTTGGCTCGGTCCCGGCGCCTTGCAGGCGCAGCACGATGGGACCCGCAAGCGGCCGGTCAGGAAGGCCAAGTACGAGCTGGTCCTCAATCTTCATGGATGTCACATTGGCGCCGTCCGCGATGCCGAAGCCGGTGTAGATGCGTCCCTCGGGCGACCGGATGGTGCCTTCGATGAGGCGACCATCAGGACCCGACACGTCGTAGGTGATGACGATCTCGGGGCCGGTGAGGCCAAGGTCAATCGTCGGCCTTAAATGGGTCTTGCCCTGTTGCACGCCGTAGCGGGTGATGGGTTGTTGGGCTGTTTCGAAGCCCGCTGCCCTTACAAAATCGAGGTCGGCTGGACCAAGTGTCTGGATTTCCAAGTTAAAGGTGCCGGTCGACAGGTCGGCCAGATAGTTGACGTTCACGCTGCGGGGCCGCGCTGGTGTGTATGCCGGAACGACAAGCGCAGTGATGGTCGCGGCGAACAGGACAACTGCGAGGGCGCGCCCAAGGGGCGGAACGGTCACCCCGTCTTGTGTGAACCAGCCGGCGGCGGCCGCCATGAAAGGCCAGCCCAGCAACAGAAGGGGCAGCATCTTGAAATGGCTGAGCTGGAAATTGAACACGGCCTCAAACATCAGGAAGTGATAGAAAGCCATGTATCCACCCGCCAGAACAGCCAGGCCCGCTGCAAGCGCAACGCTTCGCCGAACGGTCACAAGGGCCGCAATGCCGGCGACAAGGCTCGGAGCGATCAGCAGGTAGGAGACGCCAGGGAGGACCAAGGCAAGTGTCAGTCCGCCGAGGGCGGCAATGATCCACACAACATGAAAAAGCGCTGACGCCCCTGCGCGCCTTGCCGCCGCATGTCCGATGGCCAGTGATACCAGCAAGGCTGCCACGACCAGGGCGATGCGGCCCGGCCATGCATGGGGATGGTCAAGGGGATGAAGGTCGCCAAACTGCGATAGCGGGAACGAGAGCAGGTATCCGGCGATGCCGAAGGCAACGGGAACCAACAGGAAGAAGAGGAATGCCCAAGCGCCTTGCCTGAAGCTTATTCCCCGACGGACGACGAGGGACGCACCTAATGCAACAAGCGCAATGCCGGCAAGCAGCGATCCTATATGGGCCGGCCATAGAACCAGGGCCCGTCCAAACAGGTCGAAATAGACAGCGTCCTCGTCAGCCCGGGTCACCTCAATCGGCTGGTTGGCCACGGTGCGCACCGCATTAAGCATATTGTCGCCCTGATGCTGGAGGCTTTTCAGGCTGAGGTTGGCTGGATTGTCGCGTGAGGAATGATAAAGCGAGACACCGCCTGAGAAGGCGAAATTGAGCCCCTGTGCGCCCTTCATCTTGTAGATGGTGAAGTCGGTGCCGTTTGGCATGCGCTTGTACATCTCGACGATCAGTGACGCACTCACCGGGTTGTTGGCTGTTGACCGGAAAGCACGGACAGTTGCGAGGTTATTGTCCCCGGTCTCGAACATGGTGCTCGGACCGTCGACTCCGCGAGCTTCGGCGTTGATGACGAAACCGACACGTTCCATCAGCGGGTGGCTGTCGACGAAGGCCATGGCACCTCGCAGGCCCGTTTCCTCGGCATCCGCAAACAGAAGGATGACGTCATTTGCAACGGGGGCAGCTTTAAGGTTGCCGGCGATTTCCAGCATCGCGGCAATGCCTGAGCCTGCATCACCTGCGCCGGGCGCGCCCGGTACGCTGTCATAGTGTGATGTCACAAGCAGGGCAGGCTGCGCTATGGCGTCGGCGGCACTGCCCGGGATGACCGAGATGATATTTTCAACGAGGGAACAGCCGGGGGCCAGTGGCGAACATTTGAACGTGCGCTGTATTTCACTTGTCAGTCCAAGTGCATCGAGCTTCGCTTCGATCCGTTCGCGAACCAAGGCGTTTTCGGGACTCCCGGAGGGGTGTGGTGGTGCGCCGTCGCCAAGGATGTCAGTCAGGGCCGCGTGAGCGCGCACGGCCGAAAAAACATCGGTCGGTGCATCGGCCGGAACGATATCAACCGGGGCAACGACGATGCTCCTGAGCCCGAAAAGAACGAGGAAAAGCAGTGATGTCACAAGAAGCGGGGCCTGACGTGTGGCAAGGATCATGAACCTGTTTCCTTAGAAAAATCGTCTTGATCGGCAAGAACCAGCACAATGCGGACAAAGGCATAAAGGAGAATGATGGCCATCGTGACCGGAATGATCGCCACGATGACCCCGGTGCTGAAACCGAGTGTTTCGGTTGGACGGTCCAGAAGCCGTTCAACTGTCGCAGGGGCGAACCAGAGGACCGGGCCGATGAAGAGCGCAATGGCGGCAGTCTCTACAATCTGCCGGAGCAGCGCCTGTCTCCGTGTCAGGTCTGGCCGCAGAACCGAAAGGGTGGGGTCCAGCCGACGGTAATAGGCACAGGTCGCCCCGAGCATTGCTCCCCACACCATGGCGTACCGGGCCAGTTCCTCTGTCCATGCCGGCGGGGAGTTGAGGACATATCGCGCAACGATCTGCAGGCAGACGCAAACGAGCATGAGAAGCATCGCGGCGAGACCGAGGCCAAGACACAGGCGATCAATCGAGCGCATAATGGCGCGCAGGAGGCTAATGAGAGTCATTCGGCCCCTCCGCAGTATCCTTGATCCAGCGGCCGACCTGTTCAGTCTTGGCCGGGTCGTACCATTTCGGGTCGTAGAAGTTGACCGTTCGATCTTTCCATGTCTGACGTTCAGAACCGCTCGGCTCGACCCAGTCGATACCGACCCGTGCCAAAGCATCACGTTCCTTGGCGATATAGTGACGGTTCCAGTTTCTGTTCGCGGTGCGCGCCTCAACGACGGCGCTTTCAAAAGCGGCCAATTCTTCCGGGGTGAGGCTTTCGAGCCAGCGGGTTGAAACAACAATCATGCGCCCGGAGGGGCCCATTCGGAGGTCGGTGAAATAGTCGAGCACGCTGCCGTGCCCGAACATGGTGGCGACGGCAGGGGGGTTCAGGTATCCGTCAATCATGCCTGTCTGCAGGCCCTGCGCCACTTCGCCCCAGGAAACCTGAACGCCGCGCACGCCCCAGGCGGCGAACAGTTTCAGGTCTGGCGCACTGAGGAAACGCAGACGGATCTTCTTCAGATCGTCAACAGTGCGCACCGGTACCTTGCGGGTCAGAAGGCCGACCATCGCCCCTGTGTAGGCGATATCCACAAACTTGAAGTCCTGTTTGGCGGCGGCCAGTTCGCTGTTCACCTGCGTGACAAACGGGGTCTGTTCCAGAAATCGGTCCATATGGTCGTATGACTGGAAAAGAAACGGCATGGCTATGCCGTAATAGGTGGGAGAATGACGGGAGATCTCATCCGGGTTGGTGACATTGATCTCCAGCAGGCCGAGGCGCATCTGGTCCACCCGTTCCTGATCGCCGCCAAGGCTTCCGTTCGGATAGATGCGGATTTCCCTGCCTGTCCGTTCAAATGCCTTACGGAAGGCATCAACCCAGACATAGACGCCGTTCCCGCTAAGATCGGTCGGTGTGCTGAGCGCGAACTTCACCGGCTCATCGGCGACAGCCACGCCGGGGACGACGAAGGCTGTGTATGCCGTAAGTGCTATGAGAAGACCACGCATCACAGAAGCCCCATGGCACGCGGCAGGGCCAGCGTCAGGTCCGGAAAGGCCATGACAAGGATAAGCACGGCGAACTCGGCAATCATGAAAGGGATGAGCCGCCGGACGAGGGCCCAATAGGAGCTGCCGGTGATTGTTGAAACCATCACGATGGCACCACCCATCGGCGGGGTGATTAGCCCGATCGTCAGGTTCAAGCAGACAAGGACACCAAGCTGCACCGGATGGAAGCCTTGCGCAATCGCCTCGGGGATCAATAGCGGGGTCACCATGGCAAGCGCCACCATGAGGTCGATCCCCATGCCCATGACGACATAAACCAGCATGATAAGGATGAGGTATTTGTAGCCTGTCATGTCGGCTGCTTGTACAGCGCCGGCGATGGCTTCCGGTACTTGCGCCAGGGCCATCAGGTAGGCGATGAGCGATCCGGCAGCCAGAATGACGAAAATTGACCCCATGAGAAAAAGGGTGCGCTGCAGGGATGTCAGGAAATCGCCAAGGCTGATCGTGCGCCGCGTGCCCCCGATGACAAGTGCAGCTATGACCGCGAGAGCCCCTGCCTCAATCGGAGTTGTCACCCCGAAGACGATGCCTCCAAGGATGATGGCAGGCAGGCTGAGCGCCGGCAGGGCAAGTCTCAAGGTCGGCCAGAAAGGTGGAATATCTTCCTTTTTTCCACCCGGGTGTCCTTCCTTCCAGGCCAGCCAGGCATTGAGGATGATAAGTGCGAGCGCGAGCAACAGTCCCGGCACAAGGCCGGCCGCAAAAAGGGCCGCTACGTCGGTCGACATGATGGCGCCGTAAAGGATCATGATGATCGACGGCGGAATGATCGGCCCGATTACTGAAGATGCTGCCGTAATGGCGCCCGCATATGTCTTGTCGTATCCCTGCCGCTCCATCTGCGGAACGAGCGTATTGCTGAGGGCGGCAACGTCGGCCGCCGCCGAGCCGCTGATCCCGGCGAAGAAAACAGAAGTCGCGACATTCACATGGCCAAGGCCGCCCCGGAACCGACCCATCAACAACATCGCAAAGTCAACAAGGCTGCGCGTTATACCAGTGCGGTTCATCAGTTCGCCGGCCCAGATGAACAAGGGCATCGCCATCAGGGCAAACACATCCATGCTGGCGAACATGCGCTGTGGGGCGATAGCCAGATATTTTGCGTGATCGGTGAGGAAATAGGCGAGGGTGATCCCCGCGCCAGTCACATAGGCGACAGCCACTCCACAGATGAGGAGTAAGGCGACGACAGATGCGATGATGAGTGCGACCACGGGCAATCCTACAAGTTGATGTCGTCAAGTGGCCATATCGGCCTGCCGATACGGACATATGGACGCTTTTTCGGATTAGCATGAAGGGTGCCGGGCGTATCGACATAGAGGATTGCCGATGCCCTTTCACCAAATCCCGCGAAAAAATGATGTGAGGACTTCACGACGACGATGCCGCTACTCCATGGGTCGATCCCAGCTGTCTCAAAGCCGCGTGGATGGAAAGGCTGCTGGCGGAGATCGTTCAGCAAGATGTGGATGCCGTTGCCCTCGACAAGTGCCGTGCGACCCAGCGGGCAGGCGGTGCCATCGGCAATATGGGGTTGTTTTGCATTGGTCCGCAAAGCCTTTACAGTCACTGTCATGGTGACTGGTTCGCCAGAGGAAGGGCTGACTTTGCCGCCGATGCCAAGCTCGAGTGTCGCTCCTTCTCCGGCTTCAAAGGCGCGGTCGACCATGTCGGGGTCCCAGAAATAGCCGAGCACGGCATCGCGAATGCCGGCCTCAATGAAAGCCGAAAGGATGAAGGTGGAATCCGAAGCTGATCCGCCGCCCGGATTGTCTGCCATATCGGCGACGACAATCGTGCCGCCCACATCCTTACGGTGGTGACGGAGGCGCTCCACCAGCTCCGACGAAGACAACAGAGTGGCCTGTGCGCATTCCCGAAGGTCAAAGAAAGCACGGCCAAGCTCGGCAGCCATTTCATCACCGGTGACCTTGTCATTGTCCGTATAGACGAGCGCGCCAGCTCCAGCTTCAGGAAAATCGCCCCATGGAAAGCCGTGGGCAAGGCTTGCAGTGAGCACGCTCGGCTGTTTCTCAGCGGACGAAAGGCGCTCGACGAGTTCTTTCATGGGCGACCTGACAGTTTCGAACAGGCCGAGGACCGGGACGCGGAAAAAGCTCGGCACTGGCCGTACCTTCCCTTGTGCTGCGGCTTCGACCAGATGGTACAATTCGCCTGCGCGTTCCGCAAAGTCGGTGTGCGGATACTCCTTGCAGGGCATGATGACCGTCGCATGCGCAAGCATCTGCCGGGTAATGTTGCAATGCAGGTCAAGAAGTACGCCGACAGGAATGTCGGGCCCGATAATTTCCCGCATACGTGTCAGGATGTCTCCTTCGCAATCGTCATAACCCTCCGCCATCATCGAACCATGCATCATGACGAGGACGAAATCGACAGGCATCGCTGCTTCCAGTTGCCCGAGAATCTCATCGCGCAGGGCTTCGTAGTCCGCGCGCACGCAGGGCGCGCTTGGTTGCGCCCCGGCGCAAGTCCCGACGACGATGTCATGGCCGCGCGCGTCTGCCTCACGCACAAAGTCGCCGGCACCCTTGATGGATTCCAGATGCTGCCGCGGATCACCATGTCCGGGACGATAGAGCCCCGTCTCCTCGAAATTCGCGATACTCGTGGCGACGGGAGAGAAGCTGTTCGTCTCATGTGCGAAATAGAAGGTGAAACACTTCATGCAAAGCCCCCGGCACGCTGTTTTGGCCCGGGGGTAAGATGACGCACATGAAGCAGGCATTTTTGCCTGCTTGCGAGACTGCGTCCTTCTCTCCCCGGAACGACTGTTGGTTGGACCCTATCATGACGAAAAATATTTTCAAATATGAAAAATGATGTTTTATTGCTGCAAGGTCGAGTTCCGGATGGACCGGTATTGCAGTTTATTGGCGCGTGGAGGGGATTTGATGAAGGCGATTGTGGTCGGAGCTGGTGTTATCGGGGTTACCGTGGCCTACGAGCTCAATCATGCGGGGTTTGATGTCACGGTCTTCGATCAGGCCGCTGATGCAGCCCTTGGGGCGACTGACGCCAATGGTGGTCTCCTTACCCCCAGCATGTCGGACCCCTGGAATGCGCCAGGGATATGGAAGGATTTGCTGCGCTGGATTGGTCGTGACGACGCACCGATGTTGCTGCGGCTAAGTGCATTTCCACGTATCATTCCTTGGGGCATCCGCTTTCTGATCGCCTCCCGTCCGGATCTGGTTGACCGGGCATCGCGCCTCAATGCCGAACTCGGTCATTTCAGCTTGCAGTGTTTGGACGAGCTCCGGTCGGCGGTAAGGCTGGGCTTTGCCCACAAGTCAGTGGGCACAATGAAGATATATCGAAATTCTGCGGCGCTTGAGGCAGGAGTGGTAAAAAGCGCCAAGATTGCTGATCTTGGCGTTGTGTCTGTACGATTGGATGCAGAGGAGGCAGTGCGTCTGGAGCCCGCCCTGCGGCCAATACGACATGAACTTGCCGGTGCCTTGCATTTCCCGGAAGACCAGTCTGGACATGCGCCACTGTTTGCGCGTGCGCTGGCGCGGCACACCGCAGATGCCGGGGTCACCTATCACTTCTCCTCGCCCGTGAGTGGGCTGCTTGTGGAGCAGGGGTGTGTTGCTGGTGTGCGGCATGAAGGCGGAATTACGCGGGGTGACATTGTTGTTCTGGCTTCCGGTCATGCACTTGGCCTGCTTGCTGCCGACGGCGGGATTCGGGTTCCGGTCAGTCCGGTCAAAGGCTATTCGATAACCTTGCCTGTCGGCCAGGCGACCCCAGGGGCGCAGGCACCGCTACCGGCCATTCCGATGCTGGATGACGATCTGCACGCGGCCATCACGCCTCTTGGTGATCAATTGCGGATCGCGGGAACTGCAGAGTTCGTGGGGTTGGATGCGAGTATCGCAAAAGGACGCGTGGATAACCTCTGCGCGCTGGTGCGCCAGATCCTGCCGGAACATGCAGGCACGTTGCTGACGGGCGATCTTGGCGCGCGCGCAGGCTTCAGGCCGATGAGTGCGGATGGCTTGCCGATCTTCGGTGCGGGCAAGGTGAAGGGAGTATATCTTGCGGGGGGGCACGGCGCGCTTGGTTGGACACAGTCGCTTGGGACTGCGCGGCTGTTGCGGCAAATGATATTGGGGCAGGCGACCGCAATGCCGGTAGCGGCATTCTCGCCGGAACGGTTCAGCCGCTAGCCGACTGCATCCGGTACAGCCTCCTCGAAGCGGGCGGTCATGACATTCAGGATTTTGGCCGGTTTACCGCCAAGAGCGCGCACGTTGTGGCCCATGGTTGAATCGATATACATGCTTTCGCCAACAGAAAGCCTTGTCGGCTCATAAAATTCCGTCTGAACCTCTACCTCGCCTTCGAGAACGAAAATGAATTCCTCGCCCTGATGGCGCACCAGTTCAGGCTCAAGGCCAGCTTCGATCCACATTACGGTGGGCACGAGCCGGCGGTTTCGGAAATCGGCAGCGTGGTGTTCATACAAGGTATGGGTCGTTTGCACGCGCCGGGCCTGGCCGAGGTGAGTGACACTGCGGCGCCCTGTGACCAGCTTCGGGCCGCTTTGGTCGGGCTCCTCGGGGGAAACCAGTTGCATTACATCGAGGTCAAGTGCCTTGCAGACGCTGACCAGCTTCTGGACATTGAGTGACATACCGCCCGTTTCGACCTTCGATAACGTGGAAAGGGGCACATTGCTTGCCTCGCTCAGGTCCTTGAGCGTCATCTTGCGTTCTTTGCGCCGCGCCCGAATCCTGTTGCCGACCTCCAGAAGGAAAATGGACGTTTCAGTCTCATCCCTTTCTTGCATGGATGTCGATGCGATCATGCGTGCCTCCGGCTTTCAATGTCTGTCCGAGCCATTCTCGTTCTTTCGCTTATATATCATCCCATATTTCTTGGGGGAAAATTTTTCAACATTGGTGCGTGAAATCGCGAATCTGAATGGCTTTTGACGCTTCTGGGGCGACGCGCGTATGGAGTGTCTGCATCATTATGTCGGTTTTCGTGAAAATTTCCTTGACCAATTTTTTGTTTATGAAATGATTTTCATATATGCAAATAATGATCGCGACCGATCGCATTCTGGGGAGGGTGGCTATGTCGCAATATAAAGGTCTTCAATTTTCGCTTCTGCTTGGAGCAAGTGTTTTCGCCATGGCCGGCAATACAGCGGTGCAAGCCGCTGATGCTGATGCCGATAAAGCGGATCTCACGCTTGAGGAGATTGTTGTTACGGCCAACAAGCGCACTGAAAATCTGAGTGATGTAGCAATGAGCGTCCGTGCGATCGGTGGCGAGGAAATCGATGCTCGCGGATTGCAGGGCATGGGTGATTATCTGACGTCTGTGCCGAGCATTGCCTACAATGAGCGGGGTGGTGGCCGGAACCAGATCACCATCCGCGGGATCACCACTGGCGCGCTTGCCGCCGACCCCAACACTGTTGGCTATTATTTCGGCGATGTACCAGTGTCTGCAACTGCCCGCGGCAATCCGGACCTCAAGCTCTTCGACGTGGAACGGGTTGAAATCCTGCGCGGTCCACAAGGCACACTCTATGGCGCCGGCTCGATGGGAGGCACCATCAAGGTCGTTCCGGCGGGCGCCAAACTCAACGAAGTTGAAGGGACCGTCGAGGGCGTAATCTCGAAGACTCGCTATGGTGGCACCAATTACAGCGGTGCCGGTGCGGTGAACGTACCGATAGCGGAAGACAAGATGGCTGTGCGCCTTGTTGCCTACGGTTACGAAAACACGGGTTACGTCGACAATGTCGCGAGCGGCGCGACGGCATATGGCATTCCGGATAAAGTGACGAACAACGTGGCCAGCGAAACGACGAAAGGCGGACGTTTCGCAATGAAGATCCAGGCGACCGAAAAGCTTTCGCTGGATACCATGATCATTGTCCAGAACCAGAATGTGGATGGTCTGCCCGAGGTTTCTTTGCCCGATGGCGGCTGGACGCAAAATCGCTGGCGACAGGAAGACCTGAATGACGACTTCAGGGTCTATAACCTTGTTGCCAACTATGAGGGTGATGCTGTCAACCTCACGGCTTCCACGGCTTATGTGGAACGTGACTGGAACCAGCTGCGCGATATCCACGCTCTTGGGCTATTTGCCTTCCTGCCGGATGCGCCCTTGCAGCTTTATGATGGCAACGAGGAAAAATTCTGGGTGCATGAGGCACGCCTCAGCTCCAACACGGATAGCAAATTCCAGTGGCTGGCCGGCGGCTTCCTTCTCGACAAGAAACTCGACTTCTCAAACGGCCTGCAATGGTTTGGCAGCGCGCAAAGTATAGAGGACTCGCTGCTTGGCGTGCTGTTCGGCGCGACAAAGGACATGGTCCTGCATGCGCGCAATAACACACACAATGCCAACCAGTATGCGCTGTTCGGTGAGGCGAGCTATCAGTTCACCGAAAAGCTGAAGGCAACGCTTGGCTTGCGCTGGTTCAAGTTCACGGACGACCGCGAACTGGCCGTGTCGGGGATTTTCAGCAACAGCACAGACCTGCTGACGACTTCAGCTGATACGTTCAACCCGAAAGTGGCGCTGAATTATACGCCGAATGATGACCACCTCTACTATGTGTCGGCCACGAAGGGCTTCCGTCCGGGCAATCCGAACAATCCTCTGCCGGATGCCTGCACGGCCGACCTGAAGGCACGAGGCTTCGACAAGGCACCCGATGGCACCACGCCTGACAGCCTGTGGAGCTATGAAGCTGGTACCAAGCTCTCGCTGGCCGATGGCCGGGTCGCGCTCAACGGGGCTGTCTTCTACATTGACTGGAAGAATATCCCGACAAGCTACATCCTGCCTTGCGGCTTCTCCTTTGGCTTCAACGCCGATACCGCGACCAGCAAAGGCCTTGAGGTCGAACTCGCGGCACAGATCAGCAGCAATTGGCGGCTTGATATCGGCGGTGCCTACACGGACGCGCATCTCGATGCATCCTTCAATCCCGATACCGGCGAGCTGCGCAACGAAGGTGGCCAGACACCGGGCGTACCTGAGCTCACCCTGGGTCTCGGCACCGATTACAGCTTTGAGCTTGCCGGCCGCTGGGCCAGCATGATCCGTCTGGATGCGCAATATGTTGGCGGTTACTACAACTTCCTGCCTTCCGAAGCTGTCCGGCAGCGGGCAGGGGACTATGCGACCGTGAACCTGCGCTGGAACACCGACTTCAACGGCTTGAACTTCGAACTGTTTGCCAACAACCTGTTCAATGAAACCGTGAACATAGTGGTCGATACCGAATTCACCGATGGCCGGACCTATCGCGGTCGGCCGCGCACCATCGGCGCACGTGTCCGGTATCAGTTCTGACCGCAGCAGGCGAATGCGGCAAAAAGGAAAGCACCCTGCCCAAGCGGGGTGCTTTCTCCCTTGAGGGGGCCTGTAAACGATTGGCATAGGGGAGTGTCATGAGATCCTTAGCAAAGCTTTTTTGTCACGGCATGGCTGTGGTGGCTGTTGCCGTTGGCTGGCAGGCGCAGGCCGACGCCGCAAATGGTACGCAGATCACTGAAGAGGCGGTGACAGCCTGGGCCGACGAGACGTTCGGTGCCGCCCTCGACAAAGGCCAGATCACCGGCGCCACCATCAGTGTGGTTAAAGACGGCGCCCTATTGATGGCCAAAGGGTACGGTCGTGCGAATGCGATGGTTGAAGGTGTTGTGGACCCCGCTGCAACCCGGTTTCGCATCGGCTCCATTACCAAGACTTTCACGGCCACCTTGCTTGCGCGTTTGATTGATCAGGGCATTATCAAATCGGTCGACGACCCCGCCAATCACTATCTGAAACGTTACCAGCTGCCGGACAATGACGGTCACGCGATCACCATTCGCGAGTTGATGACGCATTCGGCGGGTTTCGAGGATACATTCCATTTCCTCGGATCGGAAGAATCACAGCCGATTCCGATTCCTGCCGAGATTTTTGACCGGATGCGCCCGGCCTTTGTTCGGCCTGCCGGTCACAGCGTCAATTATTCCAACTTCGGGGTCGCCACGCTCGGGCTGCTCGTTGAAGACCAGATGGGCGCTCCGATCAATGAACTGATGGAGCGCTATATCTTTGATCCTCTCGAGATGAAGGATACTGACCTGTTGGTCGACACCAAGGTCCCAGCGGGCATTGGGGTGCCGGGTACGATAGCGCCGGATGGTTCAGTTACCGCAACCCGGTTCGTGCCGATCAATCCGGCTGCAGCGCAGACTGGTTCAATCGTCTCGACGGCGCCTGACATGGTCAAATTCATGCTCGCCCATCTTGATGCCGGCCGCACGTCGGACAGGATCATGTCGCCTTCGGGCTTCGCGCGCATGGCAAAGCGCTATGCTGAAAACTCGCCAGCGCTCACGGGCCTTGGTATGACCTTTTTCCTCGATAACTGGAATGGTCATACGACCATCGCTCATGGTGGCAACTGGGTTGGCTTCCACAGCTGGATGACGATGATTCCAGATGAGCATGCGGGCGTTTTCATCTCGCTGATGAGCGAAGCCCCACTGCCGACAGTCGGTCAGCGTTTCCTTTCGGCCTTTTTTCCCGAGCGTGCTGCAAAGCCATCCACCGCCTTGCTTTCCGCGAGCAGCCTGAACGACGCTTTCATGCGGCACTTCCTTGGCCAGAAGCGACCGCTCGGGCCGGCTGTGGAGACGGACCTTGAACAATATGCCGGTTCGTATCAGGCAGACCGACGCAATTTCACAAGCGCTGAGAAGCTGGGTGAACTCATCTATTTCGGGCAAGGCCTGCTGGACGTCACCGCCGATGAAAAGGGGCTGTATCTCGGAGGTGCCGGGCCCTTTGTCCCGCAAGGGCAAGGTATCTTCATGCATGAAACTGCACGGGCTGCGATACAGATAGAGCCGGACAGTTTGACCGGCAGGATGACGCTCACACCTGATATCGGGATTTACACCTTCTCGCGTGTACCGGCCCTCATGCACCCGGCTCTCCATACAGGTATTTTCATCGTGACCTGTCTGGTTGCTGCGCTTTGCATTGTAGCCATAGTATTCGTGCGCCCCGCTGAGGGGGCAGAGCGCATTTCGCTGGCACTGCCGAGCCTTCTTCTTGTCCTTCTGCCGGTGCTCGCCTTTGCGGGGTATGACGCAGCTGGTTCGATGATG
Source organism: Gimibacter soli (assembly GCF_028463845.1). Classification (NCBI taxonomy): domain Bacteria; kingdom Pseudomonadati; phylum Pseudomonadota; class Alphaproteobacteria; order Kordiimonadales; family Temperatibacteraceae; genus Gimibacter; species Gimibacter soli. The sequence continues at coordinate 1,587,967 of NZ_CP116805.1, forward strand.
AACGACCTGTATGCGGGCGAGCTTGGCCGTACACGCCTGGTGGTAATGTGCGCAAATCTCGCTGTGTTGGCGGCCGTCTGGCTCGCGTTGGGCGTCAGGCACTTGCAGCAACGCGGTGTGAGGTTGATCGCAATCGTCACGCTGGCCAATGCGGCCGTCGCCCTTCTCATCCTGTGGCACTATAACGGGCTCGGCTGGTCTATGCCGGGTTCTGCCTGAACCGTCGGGAGTCTTGATATGCATGTGATTGGTCAGCCACTCGTCCTGAAGGACGGTACTCAAGTGCCGCTCAGTCCGGGAATTCGTTGTGGCAATCTCGTTTTTCTTTCGGGTCAGCTCGGCCTCACACCCGAGATGACGCTGGCCGGTGATGACGTCGTCGTGCAGACGCAGCAGGCGCTTGCCAATATCGCAAGGCTCCTTGATGAGGCTGGCTCCAGCATGTCGCATGTCGTGAAGGCGACCGTCTGGCTCACCGACAAGGCCGATTTTCCTGCCTTCAATAAGGCCTATGCGGCGGCATTCGGAGGATGTTTTCCTGCGCGGTCGACGGTTGTTTCTGATCTGCTCATTCCTGGCGCGCGCGTCGAAATCGAAGTTGTCGCATGCGTGCCGGAGAACTGATCGGAGCAGCAATCGCCGCGGTGTGCGCATTTACCAGTGCGCCGGGTGTCTCAGCGACCGACCCCGCGATTGAGTGGCAAGAGCCTTGTGCATTCGAAGCAGCAAAAGACGTTGCACCTGACCGCGTGAAATGTGGTGTGCTGACCGTCCCGCTTGATTGGTCAGGGAGTGGTACGGCAGCCGCCCGTTTGCCAGTCGCTGTTATTCGTACCCTCTCTGATACCCCGCAGCCTGACCCGGTGGTTTTTCTATCGGGTGGTCCGGGCGGCGCGCCGACCACATCGGCTCATTCTTTCAGTCTGTTCGCTGCGCACGCCTTCGGCAAAGACAGGGACATCATCCTGTTCACCCAGCGCGGTGCCCAGTCGACTGAGCCCGAACTGCGGTGCGATCCGTTGCGTGATATCCGGCTGTCGATTGTGGCGGACGACATGACCATGGCTGAACGCGACGCGAAAATATCGTCGGCAGCGCGAGCCTGCCTCGCATCCCTTGCTGCAAAAGGCATCCCGCTCCATGCTTTCTCAGCCAAGCAGAACGCGCATGATATGCGAGCGTTGCGGCAAGCCCTCGGGGTGCGGCAATGGAACCTCCTTGGGGTCTCCTATGGCACCTATATGGCCCTTGAAGCGGTTCGGCTCGACCCAGAAGGCGTTCGCACCTTGATCTTGGATTCCGTTGTCTCGCCTGAAAGCGATCTTTTCATGTCGGAAGCCAGCGGCAATTTCGAACGTGGCATCAGCCGCATTGTGGAGGCTTGCGCGGCAAGCGAGTCCTGTTCCGGTCATTTTCCCAATCTTTCAGCTTCGTTAGACGCTATCGTGGCCGCCCTCGCCAAAGCCCCGCCCACGGTGATGCTGACGGGCAAGGACGGCAAAGCTGATGTTCGGGTAGTGGTCAACGATCATGATTTTCTGAGCCTGATCCATTGGATGCTCTATAGCCCGCAGGCACTGCCATTGGTGCCAATGTTGATCGATGCTACGGCATCAGGAGATTTGGGGCCGCTGACAACGCTGATGAATAGCGTTTACCCCGCTCCCGCCGCAGTGGGGGACAGCGCAGCAGGAGCATTTTTCGCCATTGTGTGCGCCGACCAATATCGGCCGTCACGCGGCCGCGATCTCGGCAAAGGACGCTTCGGCCACTTCGCGATCATCAGCTTCATGCAAGATGTCTGCGCCGATCCTGTGCGCGGTTACGGCAGGATGCAGTCGTCCGAACCCGTCCGTGTCCAGACGCCGACCCTGATCCTCAGTGGACGTTTTGATCCAATGACCCCTGATGTCTACGCCGAAGAAATCGCTGGAACCCTGCCCAACAGCCAGCTAGTCCGCTTTGGCAACTGGGGGCATTCCGTCCTCAGCGGTTATAGGGAATGCCAGACAGATCTTGCTGCTGCATTCCTGTCGAAGCCGGAGAGCCATCTTTTATCTTCATCATGTGACGCGGAGAAGCTTTCACCGGAATTCAGAGTTCAGCTATCAGATCGAACCTAGCCTTCTGCCGTGCGTCTCGCGAGGAAAGGTGCCGCCGCACCGTTGTTAAAATCCTGAAATTTCGTGCGCCAAAACTGCGCCAAGTCATTGTAACTGATTGATATAATTATAACTCTGGTGCCGGCAGAGGGCGCCGTAAGTATGACAGGGAGAGCGGTGCGGTCACTATGGCATTGCAATGGCTTGGAAATGATGCCTGCAGTCGCGACGCTACCCTGATAGCCATAATAGACGCCCTATAATTCTTTCAAGTTTGTCTGAATTATATTTCCCTAATCATACACATGGTTTCGGCTTGGACCTTGGGGTTGAGCAATATGCCTGCCCCGCTCAGGGGAGGGCCAGATCATGTCATTTGATGAGTTTTTGGCGAACTTGTCGCTTGGTCGCGATGACTTTGAGCGTGTGAAGATGGGGCGTCTTACGCACGATGAAGAACGGGAGGCATTGGCGCTTGTCAGAAGCACAGAGCTCGAAAGGCAGCTTCGGCATTTGCTTGAGGGCACAGGTGGTCGGCAGGTCGTTCCCTTCCGTTTTGGACCGAAACGCCTGTCCGTGAATGACCGTCAGCCCTTTCACTTTCACTACCAGTCGCACAGTCGAGCGCGGCAAGAGGGGCTGCCGCTTTCGCGTCTTCTCTATCGTCCTCTTGGCACGGAATGGCCGAAAGGGACGAGACGTCATGAGCGAATTCGCGACAAGCAATCCGGACGCACTCTGGTTTCTTTGCCCATCAGAGCCATGCCTCCCAAGGACTGGTCACCTGTTCCCAGAACGCAGGCAGTTTTTTTGAGAAAGGGGATTGCTCCAGGAACGAATGCCTGGTTTGCGACAGAATATTTAATACGGGCTGAGGCGGTGGAGACGGATAAGCATGGCGCGCTGATCTATGCCAGTCGCGATGCTCTGAAGCCTGAACTGTGGCAGGCTATCGAAGATATTGAACGGCGCGGCGATGGGCGCTTGCAGACACGTATTATTGCTGAGCTGCCATATGAGTCAGAAATAGGCCCTTGGGGCCGCCGTGAGATTGCGAGAAAGTTTGCTGTCTGGTTTGAGGAACTAGGCTTGCCGCACGTTATTGTGGTGCATCGCCCTGACGATCATGGTGACCAACGGAATTATCATTTGCACGTCGTGTTTCATGATCGGTCGATCTCGATAGTTGATGGCGATCTGTGGTGGGAAAACCGTAAAGATCCGAGATTTTATGCGGGCAAAAAGTCAAATGGTCCTGTGGTCGAACTGCGCCGTTTGTATGCAGACCTCTGCAACGAGCAGTTTGCATGGGCGGGATTACCACGACGCTTTGACCCCGCAAGTTATAAAGAGCTGGGGATAGAGGCTCATCCTGCCAAACATCTCGGTAAGGACGCGTCAGCGCTTGAGCGTTCCGGGCAGCGAACCGCAAGCGGTGATCAGAACTTCCATATTGCACTGGAACGCAGTTATAACCTTGCGAGAGACGCCTATGTGGGCCGTCGGTCTAAGATACACAAGGCGCTTGAAGACGCGCAGAAAATCAAAGACCGGTTGGTTGCGGCTCATCGTAGGGTGCTGAGTATTTTTGCTGAGGAGGGTGCGGGCTGGCGCTTGGCCAGGAGAGAGCCGCCCAAAACAAAAAGGCACGCGAGGGCGCGCCCGGTGGAAGCTTCCTTAGCTCAGGCTATTGAGGCCATCGAGACATCGATCAAATCAATTGAGTGGGCCATGCCAATCCCGGGATGGAGCGTCTTCGCTGATTGGCGCTTAAGCCTGCTGAGGGATGTGTGGCCTGTGTTCCTAGAGCAGGGCAGGCTTGCCGAGCTTGCTAATGTGATGCGCGAGCATTTTTCAAAGCGGTATGAGGCTGCTCACTCCGTGGAGAGGAGGCATCTTGATGCGGTTGGGGCCAATGCTGACAAGTTGCTGTGGGAAGCGGAGGGCCAAGTGCATCTGGCGGAGGCTGCAGAAGCCTGGCTCAGGATGGATTCCGGGGAAAAGGTAGAGCTGTCACCGTCTGGGCCAGCTTCGCAGTATTTGCGTGATTGGCAGCCAAAGAGAAGTCGGTTCCTTGGCTGGTGAACGAAGCGCTTTTCATGATCGCCCAATAGAAAATGAGAAGTATAAAGACCCGGAGTGAGTAGGCAGCATCCAGTGCGCAATTCCGGGTTTTTGAATACGACTACTGTATATGGTTAGTGTATACGGCTACTGATGTGTCATGACTCTTTATAATGTATTGTTTTATAGGCGTTTTTTTAAATTCCCATCGCTCTTGCCTTCGTCAATCTCGAGATGCTGTCAAGTGTGCTTGAAGCCACCGGTCGCAGGGACAGGTGTTTGATTGGGGACGTGACTGAGCCATGAGATGCCTGAATAGACCGCGTTTCAACCTTCTGTCGACTTACTCCAGCATTGTGCGAGGGCTGTTACATGATGGTAGTAGGGTGTAGCAGGCTCATTCTTGGGTGTAGCAAGACTTTTGGGCCGTGTAGCAACGAAAATTCCTCCTGTAGCAAAATGCGGAGACGGAAAATCCGCGATGTAGCAAATGGTCGGAATTTTGCGAGATTATGGCAGGTGGCTGTTACAACGCGCCGGGGTTGTTGTCAGATTGGGATGTCTGTGACTTGTTCGGGAGCGGGTATAGTGGAAAAAAGGAACAGGATATTTGGGAGCTGAGAAGGAAAGCTGCGGTGCCAAGCAACATTCTTGACGCATCTGATCACTTCAGGATCAAAAGGGGGCTCGATCACTGGTGCCGATGTGGGGCTGGTAAAGAGGAACTAATATCTCTCAGGGAATATTTTGCGAAATTTCCGGCCGCGGCCATGATCCTGGACCCGGCAACAAGGTCCGAGGCTAAATTTTATGCTGACCCCGAGGATAGAGAGAGGTTGCGGCGGCGGTGATCCATTTTCTTTGCTGCTTACCGGACGAAGAGCTTTTTCTCGCCGCGACTTCCGAACAGTCTGAGCTTAGTACGCATGCGTTCTATGATGGCCTGGCGACTGGATCGAGCCGCCCGCCGCTGGTCGCAGTCTTAATGCACCAGGGGCACGTCATAGGGCGTAAGGAAGTGAGTGCGGAAACGTTCGAACGGATTTTCGAGCGCGATTATGGCACTGCACTGTTATCGGCTAGAGGGTTTGATGCCGTCCATCAGTAGACGAACGGCTGGGCTGACAAGAGGGCACGGGGCCTAATGTGTGTTGTTCTTCATCCACTTTTCCAAATCGATATCTCTGTACCGAACTACACGGGCGCCAAGCTTTACATAGCTTGGGCCGTCTGATCGCCTGCAACGCCAAGTCCTTAATGTGTTTGGTGACAGGTTAAGATATTCGGCTGCTTCATCAGTCGTTAGTAAGGAGACCCGCGTTTCTGCTCCAGGAGACGACATAGCACGTTCCTTTTGGCGGTTTGACCAAGAGAAAGCTACGCCCGGTCAATGGGTGTAGGAGGGCGTTATCCGATCAGAATTCGGGCTTGTAGAAAATATAATTCAATAAGAATTGGCCACCGAGATCGCTTTTTATGCTTCTCGCACTTGTCATCGGGCGGGCTGCTGAAGCTGATATGCCCTTGAAACTGCTTCCTTTACTAGTTTCGCTACTGTTTGTGCGTCCTTCTTTATCCCAAAATTTGCGATGAGCGCCTTTGCTAGAGGACGATGGGCCGGATATCGCCCGTGCATTTCCTTCACCTTTACCAGGACAGGGGCGAGTATCTCGACGTGTGGATGCAAGGATTGGCGGGAATTCCTATAGTTTTCGAAGGTGTCTGGGGGAAGCAGGTCGATTATATCTTTATATAAAGGGCTATCTGCTGTTTTTATCTTGCGGGCAATCGGCGTGGTTCGCCTTCCAAGCGTGAAGCGAAAGCGATGCGGCCACGATTTGATAGGATTGGCCCCAGCATTGATGAGTCCTGCGGGAATAGGGATGCCGCGGCGTTTGAGCCAATCGGCAAAGTCATGCTTTATCATGAAGAGATGATTGAATGAACGCTCGGTGATGGCCAGGTCATGCCTCAGATTGATTTGTGAGACGGTGTGGACGAGGGCGGCCAAATCTTCGGCTGAACTGCACCTTTGGTAACCTGAAACTAAGTCGCCAATTTCTAGCTGACATTTTTCAGTGATGAGGCCGAAAGTCTTGAGCCAACCACATATGCTATGGGAATGGGTTTCGTAGAATTCAATTCGTGGAGGGAGCCCGATATCGGTTGTCTCAGACGAAGGCGCAGCGTACCTCGAGAATATCTGGAAACGAGTTTCTCCAGGGACCCGTATACCCTCCACCCGAGAATACTCGAATTCCGCCGCCATCACATCTTGAAGCCAAAGGGTGAGCAATTCGAGGCTGTCGTCAATTCGGTCTGAGGTGCAGCCATTGATCATCACCCAAATGCTTAGGTAATCTGTAATATCGTGAGAGGGTCTGGTTGCAAGCGCTGCATCGCGAATAGCTGAAATGGCAGCTTCATCATCAAAATCACCCGTCAAGGCTTTAAGGGCGTCAGGGGCTTCTTGTGGTTCTGGGGGTATATATCTACGGCGGCTACGGTCATCTGTGCGCCTGGATGTTTTGCGGAAAATGCGCTTCAAGAGATTCAAGATGGCTCTCCCCAATTTGCATGGACAGATTGCGTGGGAAGATTATCACGTTCAGGCCACATTGACATCTATCGTGGTGAGCGGTGATCTTCCCGCGAGGAGGCCATATTTTCTAATCAGACGACAAAAGTCCTACTTGCTTACCTATTGCTTACCCGGCGCAAAGCACGAGCGCCCCGCGAAATCGCGGGGTCGATAAGTTATTGATTTTATTGATTTAAATGGTGCCGGCTGCAGGGATCGAACCCGCGACCTGATGATTACAAATCAACTGCTCTACCAGCTGAGCTAAGCCGGCACCTTGAAGGTAGGTGGCGGTGTTTTAGTCGTAAACGGCGGGGGGTGCAAGGGGGAAAGCGGACTGGTGTTCACGCGCCTGCCGGGCGGGGCTTGCGGCCACTCGGGCGCGTGCCTATCTGAAGGGGTGAGAGCCCTTTTACCCCCTGCCGGAGGCCCCTTGCATGAGCGCCATCATCCTTGCCTGCCCGCGCTGCGCCAGCCGCAACCGCATGCCGATTGACCGCCTGACCGGCGATGGCAAATGCGGCAAGTGCGGGGCCGCGATGTTCAATGGCCGCCCGGTGGAGCTGACGGCTGCGAATTTCGACCGGCACGCCGGGGCCGACCTGCCGCTTGTTGTCGATTTCTGGGCGCCCTGGTGCGGGCCGTGCCGCACGATGGCGGCGGTTTTTGAAGCGGCTGCCGCGGGGGTGGAGCCCGCCGCGCGCTTCGCCAAGGTGAATACGGAGGCGGAGCAGCAGCTGGCCGCGCGCTTCCAGATAAGGTCGATCCCCACGCTCGCCATCTTCCACAAGGGGCGCGAGGTGACGCGGCAATCGGGCGCCATGCCCGCCGGCATGCTGGCCCAGTGGCTGGAGGCGCATCTGCCGGTGCCGGGCTGACCCGGCCTCAGGCTTTTTGCTGCAGCCGATTTTACAAAAATGTTGCACCTGCGAAGAAAGTCCCTTGCCAAGCGGGGCTCCGGGATGTTCTGATTGGCGTGTCACGGAGGCGGGAAGGCAATGGCTTTCAATGAGATGTTGGCGGGTGACGGCAGTATCCGGCCACCCTATGCACAATATGCCGACTGGTTTGCGGCGCAGGACCCGAAAGGGCTGGCCGCCAAAACGCTTGAGGCCGAGCGCTTCTTTCGCCGCACCGGCATTACCTTCGCGGTTTACGGGCAGGATGGCTCGCCCGAGCGGCTGATCCCGTTCGATATCGTGCCGCGCATTGTTTCGGGCGCCGAATGGCGGCGGCTGGAGCAGGGGATCGAGCAGCGCGTGATCGCGCTCAATGCCTTTCTCGAGGATGTCTATAACCGGCAGGAAATCATCCGCGCCGGCCGCGTGCCGAAGGAACTGATCGCCACTAACGAGGCTTTCCTGCCGCAGATGATTGGCTTCCGGCCTCCGGGCGGCGTTTACACCCATATCATCGGTACCGATATCGTGCGCACCGGCGAAGGCCAGTTCCATGTGCTGGAGGATAACGCACGCACCCCTTCGGGCGTTTCCTATATGCTCGAGAACCGCGAAACCATGATGAAAATGTTCCCCGAACTTTTCGCCATGCACCGCGTGCGCCCGGTGGAGAATTACACCACGCTGTTGCGCCGCAGCCTTTCGGCATTGGCACCCGCCGCGTGCGATGGCCCGCCGACGGTCGCCGTGCTGACCCCCGGCATCTATAACAGCGCTTATTTCGAGCATTCCTTCCTCGCCGACCAGATGGGCGTGGAACTGGTGGAAGGATCGGACCTCCGCGTGGTGGATGGCCGCGTGGCGATGCGCACCACGCGCGGCTACAAGCCGATTGATGTGCTGTATCGCCGGGTGGATGATGATTTCCTTGATCCGCTCACTTTCCGGCCCGATAGCGCGCTTGGCATCCCCGGCATCATGGATGTGTACCGCGCGGGCCGCATCACCATCGCCAACGCGCCCGGCACCGGGATCGTGGACGACAAGGCGATCTACAGCTATATGCCGGACATCATCGAGTTTTATACCGGCCGCAAGGCGATCCTTGAAAATGTGCCCACATGGCGCTGCGCCGAGAAGGACAGCCTTGCCTATGTGCTGGATCACCTCTCTGAACTCGTGGTGAAGGAAGTGCATGGTTCGGGCGGCTACGGCATGCTCGTGGGGCCTGCAGCCAGCAAGAAGGAACTGGCAGCGTTTGCCAAAAAGCTGAAGGCGCGCCCGAAGAATTATATCGCGCAGCCGACCCTGTCGCTTTCCACCGTGCCGATCTTCGTCAAAAAGGGCCTCGCCCCCCGGCATGTGGACCTGCGCCCCTTCGCGCTTGTTTCCGACAAGGTGAAGATCATCCCCGGCGGGCTCACCCGCGTGGCCCTGAAGGAAGGGTCACTGGTGGTGAACTCGAGCCAGGGCGGCGGCACCAAAGACACCTGGGTTCTGGAGGACTGACGGGATGCTCGGACGCGCCGCCGATGGTCTGTACTGGATGTTCCGCTACACGGAGCGGGCGGAGAATATCGCGCGCCTGATTGATGCAGCCGCCCATATGGCGCTGACCCACACCGATCCCGCCGATGACGGCTGGGATTCGGTCCTGAATAGCGTGGGTGGCCACGCGGCTTATTGCGCCAAATATGAAGGTGTCACCGGGCCGCAGGTCATCGATTTCCTGCTGCGCGACTGTGATAACCCGTCAAGCGTGCTGAATGCCGTTTATTCGGCGCGCAACAATGCCCGCACGGTGCGCACCGCACTTACCCGCGACGCATGGGAAAGCACCAACGAATTCTGGCTGGAAATGAGCCGCATGCTCGCCCGGCCCGTGAAGCCGTCGGACCTGCCGGAAACGCTGGATGCCATCAAAAGGCACACCGCGCTCATCCGCGGGGCCTTCCACGGCACGATGCTCAGGAACGAGATTTTCGATTTCGCCCGGATCGGCACCTTCATCGAGCGTGCGGACAACACGGCGCGTATTCTGGACGTCAAATATTATGTCCTGCTGCCGGCGGTTTCCTTTGTGGGCTCGTCTTTGGATAACGTGCAGTGGGAATCGATCCTTCGTTCGGTGTCCGCGCACCGGTCCTACCGCTGGGTTTATGACGCCGATATCCAACCCGCCAAGATCGCCGAATATCTGATCCTGTCGGAGCGCATGCCGCGCGCGCTGACCTTCTGCTATCAGAAGATCCGCGATAGCCTGACCAATCTGGAACGCGAGTACGGTGAACGGCACGCGGCGCACGATACGGTCGCACGGACGCTCGCAACCCTCGAGAACCGCGTGGTGGCCGACATTTTCGATGAAGGCCTGCATGAATTCCTGCTTGGTTTCATCGAACGCAATAACCAGCTCGGCAGCGAGGTGGCGGAGGCATACAGGTTTTACTGATGCGGCTGAAGATCACCCATACGACCGAATATCAATACGATTCCCCCGTGCATTTCGCGCTGCAACGCCTGCGCCTGCGCCCGCATTCCACGCCGTGCCAGCAGGTGCTGGACTGGAAGCTGACGCTGGAGGGTGCCACGCACGAGGTTGCCTATATCGATCATTTCGGCAATGCGGTGGACCTGATCTCCTGCCTTGGCGAAAGCCACACGATCCGCATCCATGTGTCGGGCGAAGTGGAAACGATGGACAGGGCAGGCGTCCACGGCCTGAACACCGGCCCCGTGCCCCTTTGGCTTTATGAAGAACCGACCGCATTGACCACGCCCGGCAAGGGTATCCAGCAGCTGGTGCGGGCGCTGGACGCGGGTGAGGATGTGCCCCGCCTGCATGCACTGATGGCCGCGATCCGGGAGGCGGTCGCCTACAATATCGGCATCACGCACGCCGCGACGACGGCGGAAGAGGCGCTGGCCCACGGCGAAGGTGTGTGCCAGGACCATAGCCATCTTTTCATCACGGCAGCCCGGCTGATCGGTTTCCCGGCCCGCTATGTGAGCGGTTATCTGCTGCTGGATGATACCGCCCATCAGGCGGCAAGCCACGCCTGGGCGGAGACCCATGTGCCGGGGCTTGGCTGGGTCGGCTTCGATGTTTCGAACGGCATGTCGCCCGACGACCGCTATGTGCGCGTCGCCGTGGGGCGCGACTATGCCGATGCCGCCCCCGTGGCCGGTATCCGGCGGGGCAATGCCGAAGAATCGCTTGCCGTTTCGATCCGGGTCGAGCAGTAATGAAGGCACGGGCAGGCAGTATCCGCCGCCCCTTCTGATGGATGGAGCGACATGACCTATTGCGTCGGCCTGCGCCTCGATAAGGGCCTTGTTTTCATGTCCGATACCCGAACCAATGCGGGCATCGATAATGTCTCCGTTTTCCGCAAGATGTATCGCTGGGTGCGCCCGGGTGACAGGGTGCTGACGCTGCTGGCAGCCGGTAACCTTGCCACCACGCAAGCTGTTGTCGGGATGCTGGAGGAGCATTCAAAGGCAGCAGACGAGCGCGCGCCTTCGATCCTGCAGATGCCATCGATGTTCCAGACGGCCAAACTGATCGGCGAGACGCTGAAGGAAGTCATTTCGGATAGTGCCAAGAATGGCCCCGAGAGCGAGGCTACCTTCGGGGCCAGCTTCATCCTTGGCGGGCAGATCAAGGGCGGTGCGACCCGGCTTTTCCAGATTTACCCCGAAGGCAATTTCATCGAGGCAACGGCGGACACGCCTTTCTTCCAGATCGGCGAGCACAAATATGGCAAGCCGATCCTCTTGCGCGCCTACGACCCTGCCATGAGCTTCGCGGAAGCGACCAAGCTGTTGCTTCTGTCCTTCGATTCCACGCTCAAGGCCAACCTCTCTGTCGGCCTGCCGCTGGACCTGCAGTTTTACGAGGACGGCAGCCTGAAGGCGGGCGCGGAATTCCGGATCGACCAGAACGATCCCTATTACCGCGCCATTTCGGATGGCTGGTCCGATGCCCTCAAGGCGGCCTTCGCAAGCCTGCCGGATTTCGACCGGGTCTAGGCTGCCGCAAGTGAGGCTGTGAACAGCTTCACGGGAATGCCGCCGTGGGAAAAGGCCAAGGGCTCGCCCGTGAACGGCAGGCCAGTGGCGCGGGCGAGCTTGTCGGCGCCTGTGACGATGCCGACCCGCCAGCCGCCGAAACGCTCCGTCAGTACGCGGCCGAGAGTTTGATAAAGCGGCAGGAGCTTTTTGTCGTCGCCCAGTCGTACGCCGTAGGGCGGGTTGATGAAAACGAGGCCCGCCGGCCCTTGAGGCGGTGTCAGGTCGCTGATCGGCTGGCGAGCGAAGCTCGTGATGGCGGCCACACCCGCGCTGTCGGCATTGGCCGTGCTGCGGCGGATTGCGCCTTCATCGCGGTCGAAGCCGTGGAAGCGGAAGTCGGTCTCGCGGCGGAACTGGCCTTCCTTCATGGCGTCCCAGGCGCTCGCATCGAAGGTTTGAAGCTGCTCGAACGCGAAGGCGCGATCGCGTCCGGGGGCGAGGTTCATGGCAATCTCGGCGGCCTCAATCACGAAGGTGCCGGAGCCGCACATGGGGTCCACAAGCGGCATCTTGCCGTTGAAACCGGCGTGGCGCAGCATGAGGGCCGCCAGCGTTTCGCGCATCGGCGCCTTGTTCACGGCTTCCTTGTGGCCGCGCTTGTGCAGCGCTTCGCCTGATGTATCAACACTGAGGGTGCAGATATCATTCACGATCCGCGCCTTGATGCAGATGTCGGCTTCGGCGTCGACGGGGACACCAAGGCTCGCGGTGATGGCCTTTTCAATCCGCTCGGCTGCCGCCTTCGAATGATAGATTTTCGATTTGCTGCAACTGGCTTCCACGCGCACCGGCATCTCGCGCTGCAGGGTTTCACCCCACGGGAACTCGCGGGCGAGCTTTTCCAGCTCGTTCAGATATACGGCCCGGAAGCTGCCTAGGCGCACAAGGATGCGGCTCGCGCCCCTCAGCTCCAGATTGGCCCGCCAGACATCCTTCCAGCCACCCTTGATGGTGATGCCGCCCTTGGTGACCTGCGGCTTGCGGAAGCCCTTCTCGGCCACTTCCGCCCGCAGAACGGCCTCCAGCCCCGGAACGGTGGCGAGGAAGATTTCGAGATCGGTGTCGGTTGTCATGCGGGCAGGGCCTTTTCAGTGGGGTTGTTCAGCGTCTCCATAAACACACTTCCGCCGGGTCACAAGCTGAAGCGCCATTTATAGCCTCGGCAGCTCAGTCAGCAGGAACAGGATGCACCCGACGATGCCGCCAACGATGGTGCCATTCATGCGGATGAACTGGAGGTCGCGGCCCACTTCCAGTTCCAGTCGTTCGGTCAGGGTGCTTGCTTCCCAGCTGTCCACGACCTCACGGATGAAAGCGCCGATCTCATGCCGCCACGGCACGATATAGCTGCGCAGCACAACAAGCACGGCTTTGTTGAAGCGTTTCTGGATCGCGGCGTCCTCGCCGAGCGCCCGGCCAAGCGATTGCACAGCAGCGCTGAGGGCGGCCTGAAGGGGGGCAGAGCGGGCGCTGGTGGCTTCCGACAGCTTTGTGCGGACCTGATCCCAAAGGGTGGCGAGGTATCGCTGCACGGGTTCGCTGCCGAAAAGCTTTTCCCGCATCTCCTCGACCGTACGGCGGGTTTCGGGATCATGCTTCAGCTTTTCGATGAAGTCAGAAACGGCGGCATCAAAGTCACGGCGGACCTGATGGTCGTGGTGGGACAGATCGCCCAAAAGGTCCGAAATGCCGGTGATCAGCCCTTCGGCGATCCGTTTGTCGACGCTCGCCGGCATCCACCACTGGCTGCGTTCCTCGACAGCGAGGAAAATGGCGCCGCGGTTTTCATCCAGATAACGGCGGGCGGCGATGAGCCCGTGGTCCAGCAATTCATGATGGCGGTCGCTATCCTTTAGAAGGGCGAGCACATTGCCGGTCAGGCCGGCGAGATCAATGGTCTTCAGCTCGCCTTCAAGCGCGCGGGCCATGAACTGCCGGATTTCGGCATCGCTGACCGAATTCAGAATATGCGGCACGGCGTCGATGATCCCGGCGGCAACCTTGTCGGCCACGTCGGGCCTGGACAAGGCATTACTGACCCGCATCGCCACATTGATCGAGCGGAATTTTGCCGTCAGAAGGCCGGGGTCCAGAAAGTGCCGCTCCACAAAATTGCCGATGCCTTCGGCAAGCCGGGCCTTGTTGCGCGGCAAAACGGCGGTGTGGGGGATGGGCAGGCCAAGCGGATGACGGAAGAGGGCGGTCACCGCAAACCAGTCAGCAAGGCCGCCGACCATCGCGGCTTCAGTGCCGGCTTGCAGGAAGGATATCCAGAAGCCCGGCGCATCAGCCAGATGCGTGAGGCCAAAGACTAGCGCCATGACCAGCAGCATCAGCGTGGCAACCATGCGGTAGCGACTGAGGGGCTGGCGCTGCAGGTCGGTGGCGTCGGCAGAAAGGGCGGTTGTCATAAAACACCTTAGGGCAGTTCGGACGTCTGGTCAGACTATCACGGTTACCCGGTGTCGGGCGTCATGTCGTAAGTCCGTAAACTACCCCACATCTTGAAGTGATTTAATAATGTTCCACAAGTGTGGCGCACTTCAAACGAATGTGTCCCGTCGCTAAGGTCATTTGTCGTGTCCATTTTTTTTCGGACTTGATTAGTGAACTAATCTAATTGGCTCAGTCTCAGATAGCCGAAACGCCAAAAGCATACGTTTTACTGCGCCAGATTTGCGCCATTGATGATCTATGCGGTTGGTATTGGCTCGCGTTCGGTGCCGGGGCAGCGGCGTTGTTGCTGCCGTGGATTTCTTCAAATCCACCAATGTCGCTCCGCATATCGCTGTTTCAGCGAGCCAGTGAGCAATCCCGCCAGCAACACAAGTCTGCATGCTATCCACCAAGGCTGATGGCGACTTGGGCTCGATTGACGCGAGACCCAAATCCTCCTGAACTTGCGACCTCAAATCTGTGTCATTTGTGCTGTCGGGGGACACTCAGAATGGGGGAGCAGTTAGGCGTGAAAAAGTTTGTCACACTGTCCCACCGAGTGGTGTCTAATAATCTAGAACTTCATTTCGAGAGGTTTAAATTGACGAAAGACCAGGAAATTGTTGTCCGAAAGGCAAAGGATGGTGACGCCGCCGCCCTCACCCAGTTGGTGCGCGCGGTGCAGGACAACGTCTTTCGTCTCTCGCTGCGTATGCTGGCGGATCCAGACGGAGCGCAGGACGCGACACAGGAAATCCTGATCCGCGTTATCACAAAGTTGTCGACATTCAACGGCGAAAGTCGGTTCGAGACGTGGGTACATCGTGTGGCGGTGAACTATCTTCTTACCGCGCAAAAGGTGATGGCACGCGATCCTGGGCTGACGTTCGACATATTCGGTGCTGACCTGATCGATGGGCTGGTCGACGAAGACATGGCGTCACCAGAAGACCATGCCATGCTCAACGACCTCAGGCTGAACTGCACGATGGCCATGCTGTTGTGCCTCGATCACAAACACCGCGCAGCATACGTTCTTGGCGAAGTGCTCGAATTCGAGCATGCGGAGGCCGCCGCCATATTGAGCGTCGAACCGGCCACATTTCGCAAGCAGCTTTCGCGAGCGCGGACCAGTGTACAGGCATTCGCCAGCACGCATTGCGGCCTCGTTGACGCCACTGCGCCATGTTCTTGCCCGCGCCGCTTGCCAGCCGCCCTCACCTGTGGACGGCTGGGTCCAGGGCCCAACAGCGTCTTTGCCGACGCGCCTGGATATGCAGCGGCTAAGGCAATGGCCGGTGCGGTCAACGCAGGTCTCGCCGCGGTCGAGCTGCAACGCGCGATGGGGCCGCTGCGCGCGCCCGAGGATTTTGCTGCCAAGGTGCTAAGCCTGGTCGATCCACCCGATTAAACGCCGAACCCACCACAAAGGAGAAATGAGAAATGAGACGCGCATTTGCGTGGACGCTGTTGCTTTGCCTGGCGCCGTTATCTGCGGGCTGCGCCATGGAATCGAAGACCGAGCCCGCACCAATCCAACACATAGGAACACAAAACATGAATAAGGACCAAGCAGA
The DNA here is from genome assembly GCF_028463845.1 of Gimibacter soli. Classification (NCBI taxonomy): domain Bacteria; kingdom Pseudomonadati; phylum Pseudomonadota; class Alphaproteobacteria; order Kordiimonadales; family Temperatibacteraceae; genus Gimibacter; species Gimibacter soli. The sequence goes on from NZ_CP116805.1 coordinate 1,603,700, forward strand.
CGTTCAGAACACAATCGAAGGGATGACGTCAGCCTTTGAGAAGAACGATATTGACGCGGTGATGGCTACTTATGAACCCGGCGCCGCGATCTTGTTCGAGCCGGGCCAGCCAGTGACCGACGTACAGCAGGCCCGCCAGATGTTTGACGGTATGGCGGCGGCAAAGCCTACCTTCACCTATTCGGGCCACGAAGTTGTGGTGAGCGGCGATACCGCTATACACATCGCGCCTTGGCAGATGACGGCGCATATGCCCGATGGGCAGGAGATCAAGCAGGCCGGTCTTTCGATCGCGGTGCTGCGTCGGCAGGCCGATGGATCGTGGAAGATGGTGATAGACAATCCCCATGGCTCACGGCTGATGGAACAGTCCAAGTAGGCGCAGGAAAGGTCGGTCGTTCCATATGGCCGACTGAAGCTCGATGCCAAGATTGGCATGAGGAGCTTCGCAAGGTGTGAAATGTCCCTCTATAATCTCAAGGGGGACATTTCTTGCTCGGTCAAAGCTTATGCGTCGGCGTTCGCGATTAATTGTCACCGCCCTACCTGACAGCCCGTCTGATGTAGGTGAAGCCTGCCCGTTGCCAGAACACTTGGCGCATGCTGCGGCGTAGCTATGTGGAGTAATATTCTTTATTTGTTGGGGAAGACCAAAATTCTCATCAAAAATATCTCAGAATAGTGAGTATTTCCCTTTTTGAAATGGCGTGAGACTTTAATCGTATGGGGTTTTTTGCAGAAGTATCGATTCCAATATCTGCTCCAAAACAGCGATCTCCTTTAGCGTGAGGTGAAGGCCAAGTTTTGATCGGCGCCATAAAATATCTTCAGATGTTCTAGCCCATTCCAATTCGACCAGATATCGAACCTCTGCTTCGTAAAGAGTGTCACCGATGTGCTGCCCGAGATCATCAAGGGATTGGCAGCCGCTCAGGAACTGGTGGCAAAGTGTGCCATAGCTTCGCGCAAAGCGAGAAAGCATCTTGTTAGGTAGCCACGAATAGCTTGCTTCCAGTTCAGCTTTGAATGCGTCTATGCTCTCTATCGCACCACCTGGCAGCGGATTTCTGGCAGTCCAGCGTTCACCCATTCCGGGGAACGTCCCCCGCAAGTGATCGACAGCAGCCTCCGACAATATACGGTAGGTAGTAATCTTGCCGCCGAAAACGGACAATAATGGTGCCTCATTACCCGCTTGGCCTACGTCCAACTCTAGTTCGTAGTCCCGTGAAGCCATCTGGGCTTTTGTGGTGTCATCGTCCATCAACGGCCGGACCCCTGAATAGGACCAGACAATTTCATTGGATGTTGTCTGAGTCATGAAGTGGGCGTTGATGACTGACAGAAGATAGTCGATCTCATCCCTCGAAATGGCAACATCGGTAGCGTCACCGTCGAAATCAACGTCCGTAGTCCCGACCAAGGAATATACATCTTCAAAAGGTATGACAAAGACGATACGTCCGTCTTGATTTTGCAGGATATAGGCCTCAGGTGCGTCATGCAGACGCGGAACCACGATGTGACTCCCTTTCACTAAACGGATACTGTGCGGCGAAGAGGAGTCGATGACTTCACGAAACAGGCTCTCGACCCATGGGCCGGTTGCGTTGACAAGTGTGCGACAGCTTCTCGTCAAAACTTCGCCAGTCTGCTGGTTGCGAAGTGTGACAAGCCAAATGCCGGCCTCGCGTCTCGCCGCTATGCACTTTGTACGGGGGTGTATTTCTGCACCTAGTGCCTTGGCGCCACGGGCCAGAAGGACTACCAACCGTGCGTCGTCGACCCAGCCATCACTATATTCATAACCGCAATGCATTTCACGCTTTAAGGGACTCTTCTCTCGGAAGCGGATAGCGTGACTAGGTCCTGAAACCAACCGCCGGGCCAGATTGTCATATAGGAACAATCCGGCTCGGATCATCCACGCTGGCCTTAGGTGTGGTCGGTGTGGCAGGCGGAATCGAAGCGGCCGCATGATATGGGGAGCGTTCCTTAGTAGCCGCTCCCGTTCTTTAAGCGCCTTTCGAACAAGACCAAAGTCATATTGTTCAAGATACCTTAGTCCGCCATGGATTAACTTACTCGACGCAGATGAAGTTGCGCCGCCAAGATCGTTCATCTCACAAAGAAGCACTTTTAGTCCGCGTCCAGCGGCATCTAGCGCAATTCCGGTGCCGTTGACCCCACCGCCGATTACGACGACATCAAAGTCCGCGTCCAGAGCATCCTTTGCTCCAATGTCCAACATGTCAGCCTACCTGTTCTTGGCGCCGAAGCTTTTCGCATACGGATTGTCAGGATCAGGCAAACCCTGCAGCTCACGGAGGCTAGGCACGAAGAAATCGGGCATGATGTCGATATCGGCCACGCCGTCTGGGCCATAGTGTGTCAGGTCAGTAATGCCATTCGCCGCGAGAAGCTCGTCGTCAATAAAGAAGTTGCCGGTCACGCTGCGAGCGTCCGAGGTCATTATGAGATAGGCTGCATCGGCTAATATATCAGGGGAGCGCAGGTGGCTTGTATCCATGTGGCTTGCAAATTCCGCCATTGCTGCTGTGTCAATTGCCGTGCGCGGCCACAGGGCATTGACGCCGACGCGCCCTCGAAACTCACCAGCTACTCCTAGCATAACCATGCTCATGCCGAACTTGGCCATTGTGTATCCCACGTGTGGGGCGAACCAGCGTTCCTCCATTGAAAGTGGAGGAGAAATGGACAGGATATGAGGGTTTGAGGATTTCAAGAGGTGCGGCAGGGCCTTTTGTGTAACAAGGTATGTCCCTCGCGCATTAACGCCGTGCATCAGGTCGAACCGTTTGACCGGAGTGTTCAAGATTGAAGTCAGTTTCACCGCGCTTGCATTGTTGATGCAGATGTCGATACCTCCGAATACCTCGACGGTCTTGGCAATAGCGGCTTCAACATTGTTTTCGTCGCGGATGTCACAAACTAGCGGCAAGGCAACCCCGCCGGCTGCTCTGATCGTATCGGCCGCCGAATAGATCGTACCTGGCAACGAGGGATGGGGAAGGGCGGTCTTGGCGGCGAGGGCTATATTGGCCCCTTCCTGTGCAGCCCGGCATGCGATAGCGAGCCCAATGCCTCTCGAACCGCCGCTGATAAAAATGGTTTTACCTTCCAGTGGTCGTTTCATCGTCGATCCTCGGTCTTTCTAATTTCGTAGAATTGAATTTTGGGCTTGGCGGGGCTGAGAGTAGATTCAGCGGTCCCCTCAATTTTGAGGGGTATTCGTTGGATAGGTCTCTGCAATTGTTGCGACGGGGCGCAACAGTGTCCGGTCAAGGTCACGTTTGACGATTTTGCCGGTCGGATTGGTGGGAAGCTTGGCCATGACCGCCATCAGGCGTGGATACTTGTAAAGGGCTATCCGCGCGCGGCACCAGTCAGCCAGTTCCGCAGGTTCGATTTTGGTTCCTGGTACTAGCTGCAAGAAGGCAGCGACCTCCTGTCCGAGCTTTGCGTCCTCGACACCTACCACCGCGGCAAGCTGTACGTCGGGGTGCTGCAGTAACACTGCTTCCACTTCTGAGGGGTAAACATTATACCCACCTCGGATCACCAGCTCTTTGCGCCGGTCGAAGATAGTAATCGTACCGTCGTCATTTATTTGCACAAGATCCCCAGTGGGGAACCATTCCTCTGACTGTCGTGGCGTAAGAATGCCGTCAATATAATAACCGCGGAATATGTTGGAGCCGCGCAGCTCAAGTTCTCCCCTGTCCAAGCTATCGTCAGCAAGTGGCACGACCCGGAAGTCCAGAAAGTCAGATATGCGCCCAACGCCGGGGGTCGGAGGCTTGTTTACATTCTCAAGGGCAATGCAACATCCTACTTCGGTCATGCCATAGCCCTTATGGAGCGGTCGGCCAAAGGCTCGCTCAAACGCCTCGGCAATGGCTCCGGATAGCGGAGCGCCTCCGGTGAGGGCGCAGCGGAGGCGGCGACAGCCTTGGCTGGCGCGTTCGCGCTCGGTGGTGGCAAGGTCTGCCAGAGCTGCAAATGTCGTGGGTACAGCTGCCATCAGCGTCGGAGCCGTCCGAGACATGGCTTCAAGCACGCGTTTCGGGTTTGCGCGTGGCACCAATACCAGGGCAGCTCCGGCCATAAGTGCGCCTAGCATCAGGACCATCTGCCCAAAAACGTGCGACAATGGTAACGGGCACAGAAGGGTATCCTGTGTTGTTATGCCAAGGGTCTCATTCGAATAGCGTGTATTGTTGATGACCGCCTGCTGCACTAGGGAGGCGCCCTTAGGGCGACCTGATGTGCCCGACGTGAAAAGGATCAGGACTTCCTCGCTGAGACCGCGGGGAGAGGAGGGTAGCGTTGGATCCGCACGCTCCATCAGAACGTCAAGCGACACTATTTCGTCGTCCGAGCTTCCGAAACACAAGATCGGCGCAATACCCGAAAGACTTTCGTTTTGGCTTGAGAAATACCCTGCTGCGGGCATGTCGGCACTGCTTGCACTGATGACAATCAGTGACGGCAGCATTGATGATAATATGAAATCTAGCTCCGCAGTCCCAAGCAGCGGATTCAGTGGAATCACGACGAGTCCCGCCCGATGTGCGGCGAAATAGGCGATCACAAATTCTGGTGAGGTTGGCAGCAATAGGACAATCCTGTCACCAGGGAGGAGTCCAAATTCAACAAATGCTCCGTGGGCCTGCGCAATACGAGCATTCAGTTCGTCATATGTAAGGGTCAGGTTGTCACAGCAAATGGCAGGAGCGGATGGAGGCATATGGCCAAGCGCTCCGAACTGGCAAAGCAACTCTGGCGTTCTCGATGTAGCTGAGTTGAAGCTTTGGCCTTTGTTTGTCATTTTTTCCTCGATTTCCGCTTAGCCGGTGCCGACCAGCCGCTGTCAAAGATGTTCAGGCCGCCGATAACGCCCCGACAGGCGTTGTCAGGGTCTGGCGCACAGCCAAGTTCCAGCCCGCAAGTCGTGCCTGTCGTTCGTCTGGCGATAGTTGAGGGGAAAAGCTTGCCGATCGATGCCACATTGCCTCAAGATCTGCGAAGCCAGACCAGAGCCCTATTGTCAGGCCGGCCAGGAAAGCAGCCCCAATAGCAGTAGAGTCATGGTCTTCTGGGCGTTCGACATCCATATTCAACATGTTTGAAAGAAACTGTGCGAACCAGTTGTTGGTGGATACACCACCGTCAATTCGAACAGAACCGACGTTGGCAAGACTGTCATCCATCATGGCGCTGAGGAGGTCGGTCGTCTGAAATGCCACGGCCTCTAGCGCTGCTCGCACTAAGGTAGCCCGATCCGTATCGAAGGTTAGGCCGATGATCGAAGCTCGCGCATCTGGTCGCCAATAAGGTGCTCCTAGGCCAACGAACGCTGGTATCAGGTGAATTCCGTGATCGGCTGGGGCCTCTGCTGCCAAAGCCTCAGTATCTGCAGCGCTTGAAATAAGGCCTAGGCGGTCACGTAGCCATGATATCGTGGCACCGGCGGAAAAAATGGATCCTTCTATGGCATAGGCTTTTTCGGCACCAATCTTATAGATTGGCGTAGACAGAAGGCGGGCTTTGGAAATCACGGGACTGGCCCCCACGTTGGCCAGCATGAAACAACCTGTTCCGTAAGTCGATTTTATGGTGCCGCGGGCGAAGCAGCATTGACCAATCATTGCCGCCTGTTGATCGCCCGCCATTCCGGTGATCGGGAGGCGACGAGCTAGGACCTCCGGTGAGGTCTCTCCAAATAGATGGCAGTTATCACGTACCGAAGGTAGAAGTGCTGCCGGGATATCAAATAGGTGGAGTAGATCCATATCCCACGAATGAGTGGTGATATCGTAAAGCATCGTGCGAGCAGCGTTAGTGGCGTCTGTTGCATGTACTGTTCCTCCTGTCAGGCGCCAAAGCAGAAAACTGTCAATGGTTCCAGCGGCCAATTCGCCGCGGGCCGCTCGCTCACGTGCCCCGGCCACATGATCGAGGATCCAGGCGAGCTTCGACGCTGAAAAATACGGATCGATCAGTAAACCGGTTTTTGATCGCACACCGGCTTCCGCTCCTTCGTTTACAAGTGACAGACAAAGAGCGGCCGTTCGCCTATCTTGCCACACAATAGCATTGTAGATAGGGACGCCCGTTTTACGGTCCCATACAACTATCGTTTCGCGCTGGTTTGCAATGCCGATAGCGAGGGTGTCGTCCTGTACGACATCGCTAAGGACGGCGAGCGCGGATTGCCAGATGTCTTCCGGGTCCTGTTCGACCCATGCCGCGTGCGGATACATGCAGGCCAGGTCTCGGGTGGATTTGTGTTGTATGTGACCGAAGCCATCCATCCTGATAGCGCGGGTTGAAGTCGTTCCCTGATCGATCGCAACTACCGTTCCACGAGTCATTACTTGGTCGCCCGTCTGCCAACATCAGACCGTGCAGCGCGGTCTGCATCATTGGAAATCGCCACATTGACCCAGCTCAACAGGGCTGCAACGACTTCCCGCTCGTTGGTCTCATTCAGGATTTCATGGCGAGCATGCGAGAATTCCAATGTGCTTGGATCCAGGCCAGCAGTTTTATATCGCTTTACCAGCTCCTTATACCGGCCATAAGTCGTGGCGACAGGGTCCTCAGAGCCGACCATGATTAGGATCGGAAGGCTCCGCCTGATGCCCTTGAGGGCAGAAGGGTCAGCCAGGAGAGAGCCGGCTGCGGCCAGCGTCGCCATTGAAGCTGGCACCAGAGAGAACCCGCACAAGGGGTCGGCAATATAGGCGTCAACCTCGTCAGGGTCGCGGCTCAGCCAGTCGCACTGCGTGCGAGCTGGTTCGAAGCATCGGTTGAAAGCCGCTAGCACATCTGGTTCGTCCGCGAGGTTCTCCATAAGCACATCGACGCTTGCCGTGCCGATCAGAACAAGCCCCGCCAACTGGCCAGAATGTTCGAGTGCTACTGCCTGAGAAATGAAGGACCCCATGCTATGGCCAATCAGCAACACAGGCAGGCCTGGATTAGCAAGTCGAGCGAGCTTGATGACGGCTCCGACGTCGCGAGCAACGGCGTTGAAACCGCCGGGGCCGAAGTCCCCGGGGTCGCGGTCACCGAGGTCTATTGTTGCGCCATGCCCTCGGTGGTCCATCGCATAGACATCAATGCCATCTGCGATCAGATCGGCCATCGGCCTTTTGTAGCGTCCCGCATGTTCTCCCATGCCGTGAGCGACAACGGCGACCGCTCTTGGTGTTTGGCCTGATGTCCAATGATAGACGGCGATTTTTTCACCGTCTGGTCTTGCTAGTACAAACCGGGCTTCACGCACCATTTCACCTTCCTCCGAGTACGGTTTCAATAACGGATGGTGAATTCTACGCCAAACCTGCGCGGGTAGGGCAGTACAGTGAAGCGCGTTGCCGATGTGGCGTCACCAACGATGCCACTCGGCTCGCTGTTATCGGTCAGGTTTTTGCCGTAGATCGCAAATTCATACTTGCCAGAAACATCGGCTACTGCGATCCGTGCCCCGACATCCCAGAATGCGCCGATCTTGATGTTCGGGTCGTTCGCCGCCGTGATAAATTGCGACGAAGAATGCAGGGCATCACCATGCACGAGCAGTTCAAGATTGTCGCCAAGCGGCACATTGTAATCCAGTGCCAGATTGTAGGTCACTTTCGGTGCCTCTATCAGGCGATTGCCTGATAGATCGATCCCTGCAAGCACGAGGTCTTTGAACTCGCCGTCCAGAATGCCGAGGCCGCCGCTGATCCGGAGATTGCTGGTCGGCATGGCGACCAATTCAAGTTCCAGCCCCTTCATGCGGGACGCCCCGGCGTTGACCAATTGCTGTGAGGTCACGCCCACCACATCGGTGAACTGCTGGTCCTTGAAATCGTACAGGAATGCGGAGGCATTGAGGGTAAGGCGACGATCCAACCATTGCGATTTCATGCCGATTTCATACGAATCGAGCTTTTCGGGATCGGCGACGCTCACATCGTTCGGGTCGACGAGGGCACCTCCATTGAAAGCACTGCTGCGATACCCCCGCGCAACCTGGCCGTAGACCATGGCATCGTCGCTCAAGCGTACTTCAAGCCCGAGCCGTCCTGTCGGCTCCTTGTCATGGTACTTGAGGTCCGGCTGCAGGTTGATCGTCGGGATTACTTGGAAATTGCTCAGGACGCCCTTGTCGTCGGTATAGCGCAATCCTGCATAGACTGAGATCGCATCGTTGATCCTGTAATTGCCGTCAACATAGGCGGCATACGAGGTCCGTTTTTGGTCGTACCGCTGGTCGAGTGTAGGTCCGCCCACTTCATGGAACAGACTGTAAACAGTCTGGACGCCGATCTTGTCCTGATAGAAATACACACCGCCAATTAAAGAGAGGTCGCTGTCGCTGTTCGTGGCAATCCTCAGATCCTGGCTGATTTCCTCATTGTCTGCATGGAAGTCTATATGCAGCAAGTCGACAATAGAGCCGTCGGCATCCACGAGATTGAGGAAGCTGCCATTCACATAAGAAGTGATCGATGTCAGGGTACCGAACCCCAGATCCTTGTTCAGGGTGAGGTATCCGCCGGCGCCTCGCGCCTTGATGTCGCCCGACCTGTCGGTTGCCACTTCATGGTCACCGAGCGGCGCTCCCGTGAACGGATTTAAACGCGGATCGATGCCTAGTGCGTTTAGGCCACCTGCTGCGAGCCCGGTATTAACTGCCCCGATCGCTTTCGGCGAAGAGTCGGTGAAGAACAGACGCAAGGTGGCATCGAACCCTTCGTTGTCACGGTAGCCGAGGGTCAAGCGCCCGGCCTTGTGGTCGATGTTTGACAGATCCTGCCCGTCGGGGTTGGCGTTCTTGATAAAGCCGTCTGAGTTCGAATAATTGACGGCAACGCGCACCGAAAGCTTGTCGGCGACGAGCGGCACTTCACCAGCGGCCTTCACTTCCTTGAAGTTCTCGGAACCGTACCCGACCTGCAGCATGCCGTCGGGTTCGAATAGTGGGCCTTTGGAGATGAAGTTGATGGCGCCAGCTGTCGTGTTCTTGCCATAGAGTGTCCCTTGCGGGCCCCGCAGCACTTCGACCCGCTCCATGTCGAACATCTGGGCGCCGCCAAGATATTGGGCACCGATATAGACCTCGTCATAGAAAACGCCGGTCGGCGAAATAGCATTCAAGTTGAAATCCGGGGTAGAAACGCCGCGCAGCGAGAATTTCGGCTGGGTTTCGTTGCCGAGTACAGAGACACGCAGGTTTGGCGTCTGCCTGGCAAGCTCGGTGCCGCTGTCGATCCGCGCATTCTTCATCGCGGATTCGCTGAAGGCCGCTACCGAAACCGGCACGTCCTGAAGGCGCTGCTCACGTTTCTGGGCGGTCACGACGATCTCTTCAAACGGAGAGATTTCCGTTGCGGATTCCGCCTCGGCTTCGCCAGCCACCTCCGCTCTTGCTATCGATGTATGCGATACTGCTGTCAGCAGTGTTGCGGCCAACATATAACGTTGTTCAGTTAGATATTTCATGACTTCCCTCCCCGGATAAAATCTGAAACCCCTGATGCCCCAAACATCGGTGGGTTTGTGTACGTCGTATATAATAATTTACACTGTAAAATTATAAGTCAATATATTTAGTGCATACAGTGTAAAAATATGCTTGGTTAATGTCGATACTTGTGTTGATGCCAATGTCGCGCTGCATGTGGGTTGGGCTGAAAAGCTTATGCGTGACTATAGGTTAGATGATGTTATGGAGAAACAGAGCGCGTGACCGAAACTGCAATGCCAACGAAGCGACGTGGACGCCCGCGGGCCCATTCGACAGCTCTCGCAGCAGATCATGATAAGACGCGGCAGCTGATATGTGGGGCTGCGTTCGATTTATATCAGGCGGGGGGGCTACCTGCGGTGAGTATCCGCGATGTTGCCAAACGTCTCGGTGTTTCTCCCATGATGCCTTACCGATACTTTCCCAGCAAAGATCATATCATGCAGGAAATGCGCGTGGTCGCGTTCCGCCAGTTTACGGCTTCGCTACGACGAGCACGTCTGAAGGCAAAACGACCGGAAGATAGCTTGGCCTATGTATGCAGCGCTTATCTGATTTTCGCAGCGTCGAAACCACACCTGTATCGGCTGATGTTTGACCTGTGGGTATTTGACAACGTATCCCGGGCGAAGCAGGAATTTGGGGAAGGTGTTCACTGGCAACCAGAATCATGGCGAGAAATCGAAGCGTCAATCATTTCCTATCTGCGCTTGGAGCATAGCACCGAAGAGACATCCGTACTGACAAACCTTGTTTGGATTTCACTTCATGGGGCGGCTACTCTGCACCAGGCGAGAAAGTTGGTCTTTTTCCAGAACTTGAAGAAACTCTCGCGTCCACTGATCAACATGCTTCTTGCAGAGGTCGCCAAGCATAGGATCAAATGACTGTCATATGATGGCATCCCATCATGGTTAGGGTGGTTTCTTCAAGTTTGCGAAACGACATCTGACGCGACTGCCTCGGGGGCTCAACAATGTCCTCCTAATGTTGTCCCCTCTGTGTTGAGATTGGGGACTGCGGGCAGTAGTCGGTCGGGACCTTTAAGATTTGCTCATATTTTTAGCCATCCAGCTCGTCATTGCCGCCACGATTGTGGCCCATTACAGGGGTTGATACAGATCCATAACCTCAAAAATCCGTGCGCCAAATTTGCGCCAAGTGCTTGTAATTGTTTGATATCAATAGGTCTATGGTGCCGGCAGCGGGCGCCGAAGATTTTGGTTCATTGATTTTCGTGTTGAGGGAAGCTTTTAATTGGCTCTGACGTGAGATGGGGAAGCGCGTCCGAACAATTCCAGTGGGCGCCTTGGTCCACGAGTCTGTCCGAGGTTGGTATGCGAGCTCGGAAACTCGTTACGCCCCCAGAAACCTTGATGTGACAATATGCAATTGGGAGCCCGGCGTGGATTTATGTGGGTTCTTAAGGCGCGACCAATGCCGAGCGAGATGCATTATTAGTTGAAAGGGGAGTGGATCAACCTTCGGCAGGTCTGGTCGCTTTCGATTGAGGCTATGTCCAACCTGGACAATATGTCAGTAGCGCTCAACCGTTTCAGAGGGCCGCAGATTTCTGCGGCCCTCTTATAGCTGGAATCCGTCATTCAGTTGCATAGCATCAAGTGCGTTCACCAATAATAGATATGCGGCTTCCTGTTTCCGAGCGGCCACGCGATCGCTTCGGCGTCACATCCGCGCATGACCTGAAGGCATAGGAACTTGATCTTGCGACGCTTGGGCCGGGTCATAAAGAGGTTGCGCCAGGCCCAAGGCGAGCCGCCGGGAAAGCTCACCTGGCCGATATCGCGCAGCCTTTGCCCGGTCTTGTGGTCAAGACGATAAGTACGACTCATTGATGGTCTCCTAGGTTGTTACCTAGAAGACGGCACCTCTGCGCGATCGGTACTGGATGGGAGGCAAACAAAAAGCCCCGTAGAGACTGCGTCCCTCGGGCAAGAATGGCTCTCTCAAGCTATGCGGAATATAGAATTTGTCGGTTGCGATGGATTCTAGAACACTCAGACAGAAATGGCAATCTTCGGCCGCCGCACGGGCGTGATGGAACCTCGGCCGCTTCAGTTTGCTCGCCGCCGCAAGTCGTTTCTGCTATCGTGGCTCCTGATCATGGGAGGGTATTTTGCGTCTGTCCGGCATTCTTGAGGACGGCATTCTCGCCACCGTCCCCGACAGACTTTCCCCAGGCGGGGAAGGCACGGTTCTTGTTGCCACCTTTGTCGAGGACTATAAGGGCCGCTGGCCGCCGGGCCGACTGATCTGCACATCCCTGATCGAACGACTGGCCTTACCCTACGTCTTTACTCTGAACAGTGTTTATGAGTTGATCGGACAGCTTGAGGAGACCCGCCTGACTTTCGAGGCGTATCGCACACTACGCCAGAGGGGTGTCTCTCACGCCCAGTTGCTTGGACTCTACAGGGCTGGTTTCTTCCAGTCCTTCGACGGGGGCTAGGGAGGGTAGGGCCGCCTTCTCCGTACCTTCCATGGTATCAAGAAACACGCTTTGCGTTTCTGCCCCCAATGGTCACATTAGCCGGCACACAGTACGCTATTGAGGGTGCCTGTGCGGTAGGGAAGGGACGGCGCTGAGCGGCCATCTGATCGAGGAATGCATGTCTGATCCGTTTCAACGTCCGGCATCGTCGCATAAGCTGATCGATCATCCTGCGGATGACGGCAGGCTCTTCGTCTGCGGCGACCTTCAGGGTTGCTATGACGAGCTTATGGCAGCGTTGGACGCAGCAGCGTTTGACCGCCAATGCGATCAGGTGCTGGCCCTCGGTGACCTGATTGATCGCGGCCCTAAGAGTTTCGAGTGCCTGATGCTGCTGCACGAGCCCTGGTTCCGTTCGATCCTCGGCAACCATGAGGATATGATGGTCCGCGCGCTGAACTCGGACTGGGACTTGCCGATGTGGCGCAGCAATGGCGGGACCTGGTTCGAAGGGCTCACGCCCGACCAGCAGGAAAGAGTCTGGTGGCTTGTCGACGACCCGTTGCCGCGCCTGCCCCTCGGCATGACCATCGTCCTGCCCGACGGGGGCAAGGTCGGCCTGATCCATGGTGACCCGCCCCATGACTGGCTGAGGGCTGTGGATGGCAGCCATCCGAGAAATAGTGCGCTCTGGGGGCGCACCCGGTCAGCCTGCCAAGACCAGTCACTTGTCCAGAATGTTGATCTTGTGCTGGTGGGGCATACGCCGGGAGCTTCGGTTCTCCAGCTTGGCAATGTCTATTATCTCGATACGGGCGCGGGCTATCCGGACGGGCGTCTGACCCTTCTTGAGATACCGCCGTCGCTCTCCGCCCTACAACAGACGTTGGCCGGCCTCGCCGCCTAAAATCGTTGCAGGTTTCTGTCCTGCTATTGGATAGGCTGTGGGCGAAATACAATTTAAGGTATATTATGCGCATACTATACGGGATTTGGAGGGTGGCCATGTACTTCAAGAACAGCATCTGCAGCCTTGTCTTGTTGGTTGCTAGCAGCCTGCCGGCGGCGGCTGAAAAGTTCACCTGTGGCTCAGATCAGGGATTCAGTCCCTACGCCCTGCCCGATGCGGCAACGCTCGGCTTTGACCATCTCAAATACGCGCCCCTCGACCGCGAGGGCGTCAGGGACTATGGCGTCTTTGCGTCGAGGTTCGACGGCCCCGATGATGATGGGGATGGCATTCTCGACATGCGCGCCGGCCCCGTCTGGGTCTCCTATGAACTCAAGGGCCTTGCAGATCCGGGCGGGGACCTCTCCTTCAAGGAGCCCGATATCTCGATCAACCGGCCCGGCGACTGGTACAAGAGCACGGGCTATGATTTTCTGTGGACCCAAAACCCGGCCGTTACCAAGCGCCGGATCGACAACAGTTACGACGGGATCGGTTCGATCTGGAACCGGGGCCACCTGATGATGGCAGACCATGCCCAACGGGTCTCCTGGGAAGCCAGCTGCAACACCCACATCTACTGGAACGCCGTGCCACAGGCGGCGGCGATGAACCAGGGTCCATGGCTTCACATTGAATCCTATGTCGCAGCTCTGTCCAATCGGTACGGCGCGGTCTGGACGATTGCCGGCCCGATCTATGATCCCGACACGCCCATCCTGGCGATCGGGGATGAGGGCGAAATTCCGGTTTCCATACCCCATGCCCTATTCAAGGTGATTGTCATGGAAGGCCCGGATGGCGTGCCGCTGGTTCGGGCCTTTCGCTTCGACCAGCCCGCTGAACTTGGCGCCAATGGCAAGCCGCGGCCCACGGCGACTGCCGCAGCTGGCTGGGTGAAATGCAATCAGGTCAAAAAGAAGCAGCACGTCTATGATCACAAGTCGCGACTGGTCGCGCTCAGTGACCTGATGCAAAAGACCGGCCTGACTTTCCCGGACGCGCTTGTGACCGCCGCTGCGGCTGATCCAGAGGCGACCTCGAGCCTGTGGTCGGTGGATACACGATACTGGAGCGGGGCGGTTTGCGGTGGGCAGAAGTACGTTCCGTGATGCTTGGATAGCCGAAGGACAAGCATGCCGAGTGGGGCAAAGTCCCGTCGATTATGAACATGATATTGTGAACGGAAATTCGGAAGTCGTTCACATTTTCATGTAAGGAGCTGGGTCCTGAATTGGCCATTGGCGCCCAATGGTGACACCATCTCGATGGCTGGTCGCTGGGCGCTCCGTTGAACCAGTAGGCGCATCCGTCCAAGGATCTCTGATCACACTCCATGGCCGATAGCCACCAGCCTCAGGACGCTGCTCGCTCCCAAGGAGGTCGATCAAATGGCAGCAAGTTGGCGCTTCCGGAAGCGCGTAGCAATGTGACAAAGGCCGAGACCGAGCAGCATCATGAGCCAAGTTGCCGGCTCGGGGATGTCTGATGTCGGTGTGGCAAGGGCCAGATAGCCTTCGGACAGCGTAGCGCCTTCGAAATGGGACACCGATAACCCGCCAAAGGTAATGGAAAAGTCGGAATAGTCGGGCAGGCCGTCACCATTCGTGTCCAGATACAAGACCGTTTCGCCGAGACCATTTTCCAGGAAGAGAACCCCCCAGAAGTCGCTCTCAATGCCAAGGTCGGCATAGATCGGTGCCAGCCCGATCTGATCTCCTGCCGCAAAATCCGATATGAACTCATGTCCCGTGATGACCAGCCCGCCCCTGACCGGGTCAAGATAGGTATAGGTGTCGCGTCCACTACCGCCTTCAAGGACGTCGTTGCCGAAGTCGAGGTAGAAGATGTCGTCACCGCCGCCCCCAAAGATCGTGTCGTCGCCACCCCAGGGGACAAATTCGTCATTCCCAGGCGTCCCGACGAAGAGATCTGCAGAATTCGTTCCGTAAAAAGTGGCCATGGTGTTTCCCTGCGATGTCGGCTCATGCCGGCGCTTTATGCGCCGGCTTGGGGCGGCCTGCGAACAATTGCCGACCTTTAATGTCGAAGGATATTGAGGTGTTGCGCCCAAAGGCAATCTAAAATTGTAGCGCCTTCAGTGGGCCGGTTGAAGTCCAGGGCCGATCGGGCGGACGGCTCCTGTGGGTCCGGGGCCTTGCATGGGGTCAGGCCCTGCTTCAAGGATGGGCAGGCTCTCTCTGTCGTGACGGTGATGGGAATCTGGCCTGCCGACGAAATGGTCACTCTTTTAATTATAGTAAAAAACGTATGCGGATTTTATTTTTAAATATTCGTGATACGCATGTATGTATCGCGAATATTTAGATATAATAAATAATTATATATTGCGGTGCAATATTGTTAATGAATGTGTGATTCGCACCTGATTCGTTTTAATTGTGCACTGCAATAAATTTTTATTTTCTTATATAAGTGTATGTTAATTAAAAATTAATTTTTGCACACTTGATCGTGGTTAATTTTATGCGAGAGGCTGATTGCCTGTGGCGATGTATGGCGCTTTCCCCGGTGTAGACGGAAGGAATAAGCTATGTACGATCAGCTCGATCTTGAAAAACTAAGAGATCTCAGGGAAAGGATGGAGACCCTCCGGCCCCTCGCTGTCGACCCCAATCTAGGGCGTGACGCGGTTCAGGCCGCGGCCGCCCGCCTCGACCTGAGTGAGAGGCATGTTCGACGCTGTGTCACCGACCTCCGTAACAATCCGATCGCCGACAGCGTCGATCCGGCACGGCAGCAGGGCAGACCGCGCCAGCCGCGGCTACCGCGGCAAACCCGGATCATCCTCTATGCAAAAATCCAGTCCTTTCTGCTCGGGACGGCGGAATGGAAAAGCCGGAAGGCTCTGCATGCCGAGATCGAGGCGGCTTGCCTCGATACAAATACGCTGGTGCCGAGTTTGAGTACCGTGCGCCGAAAGGTCGCGGAGCTCTCCAAGATTTGCAAGGCTCGCGCCCGCCAGATCAAGGGCGAGGTACGCGACTATAAGCCGACCCCGCACCATCATGACGTCGCCTGGCCCCTCGACGAAGTGCAGATTGATCACACGCTTATGGACCTGATCGTCGACCTCGAAGAATTTGGGCTTGGTTTGAAACGGATCTGGTTGACCCTCGCGATCGATGTCGCGTCTCGCATGATTTATGGCTTCCATCTGGGGCTCAAGGCGCCGACCGCACGAACGGTCGGGCTCACAGTCATGATGGGGATGCTGCCCAAGCGACCGGTCGTCGAGGCAAGCGGTGTTTCCTGGGAGGAGGTTGTTGAGGCGATCGAGGTAGATCCCTGGCCGATCTTTGGCGTGCCTCAAGTGATCGCCACCGACAATGGCAAGGACTTCAGGAGCCGGGCGGCGCAGATGGCCTATGTCCAATTCGGCATCCGCGCGTCCTATCGGCCGGTCGGTGCCCCCCATTATGGCGGCCACATCGAGCGTCTCATCGGCACCTTCATGAAGGCAGTACACGAACTGCCGGGCACCACGAGCTCTAGTCCGAAATGTCGAGGTTCCTATGACAGTGCCGGGAAGGCGTTCCTGACCCTCGAAGATGTCGAGCAATGGCTTGTCGCTAAGATCCTCGAGTATCACCTGACCCCGCACAAGGGTCTCGATGGCATCACTCCGCTTCAGAAGTTTCAGCATCTCGAAGCACAACGACCGCACCGCTTTCCGATGATTCCTGACGAAGTCGACATCCGCACGGCCTTCCTCCCGACAGAAAACAGAATGGTCGGCAAGCAGGGGATCCGCTTCGCCAACCGCTACTATTATCACCCCGGCCTCGCGGAGCTGGTGGGGCGGCGGGTCGCGGTCAAATATCACCCCGCCAGGATCAACCAGCTCTATGTCTGCCTGAACGGCCTGAAGCCTACGTTCGAGGCGTTGCCGATCCGAAACGCCGGCCGGTGTCGGTACCTGGAGGCTCTGGTCGATCGCCTGCCGACGGCGGCAATGGCAGCGGAAACCAAGCGTCAGGCCGCGGTGGCGCGGCGCCTGATGGTGCAACGCAATGCCCTGGTTGAACGGGCCCGGGGACACCGCTTGCGGCGGACACCCGCCAAGGCGCTCGCGACACCCCAGGTTTCCCTGCGGACCCAGGCAGGTCGACCGGCCCCCAGCCAGCCGGCGCCATCGACGCGCCTGCGGAACAGGGGGTGAGTCATGGTCCGGTTGAACGAAGCTGTTGGCAATAGCGTTCCGCAGACACTGCCAAATGGCGTCTGGAAGCCGAATACCGCGCGCCCTCGGCAGCAGGTTTCCGGGGGCAGCCAGAAGCGCCGGTCGGATGGCCGGCGAGGAGCTGAGCGGGAAGCGACGACGAGGCCTGTGAGTGAAGAGGCGACGGCGCCAGATATCGACAGCGCGACAGCCCCCGATCGGACTCACCTCATCAATGATGCCGTCCGTCAAATGGTCGACATGCCGCTAAAGCGACGCCTTGACTATGTGTTTTCGCCGCATTGGTACAATCTTGACTATGCTGTCGCGCTAGAAGAACGGTTCGACGAACTTAGAGAGGAGGCGAGGCTTTCGAGAGAGGCAATCGGCATGCGGATAGTGTCCCCAAGCGGCATGGCCAAATCCTTGATCATGCGACACTATTGTGACAAACACCGGCCCTATCAGGATAAAAAGGCGCGCGTCACCATCACCCCGGCGCTTTTCATGGAGATCGCGCCAGGGCACTCCGGCGTTACTGATGTGATGAGCATGATTTATCAGGCCCTGAAGGCCCCGTATCAGAGCGGTTCGTTTGATCGAAGAAAGGTCCGGTGCATCGCGGATCTCGAGGAATTGAACATCCAAATCCTCATGGTCGATGAAATCAATATCATTACGAATCTGCCGGATGACATCGCGATAAAAATTCTCAATATGCTTAAGTGGCTGAACAACTCATTGGGTATACCGTTGGTGCTTGGCTCGACACCGGGCAAAAGTGAACTATTTAAAGCCGACCATCAATATGCCCGCCGTTTCCGGCCCTACCATCTCGCCAAGTGGCAGCTGGACGACGCCTACGCACGTGCGGTCAGTACGATCATGGCCTATATGCCGCTCGCCGAGCCACCAGAGGCAGCGATTTTTGAGGATGAGGGCCTCTCCTACCTCCTGCGTATAACCGACTACGAAACGTCATCGCTCGTCCGTCTGATCAAGTTCGCCACGCGTATGATCATGAAAGAAGACGGCGACAGATTGAGCCTCGATGCGTTGAGGCTGGCGGCGGCAACCTATGGCTATTCTCTCCATTCTGAGGACTAAACGCCTGCCTTTCCATCCCTGGCCGTGTCCGGATGAGACCGTGTCCAGTTGGTTGTCGCGGTTGGCCGGTATCTATGGTTATGAAAAAATCTTGGCCTTTCTTGACGACCCCTATCTCCGCTTTGAAGGCTTGGCCGCCCCGTACGATCTTGATCGACCGCTGCCACGCCTCCTTGAATACCGCTTGGCGCGCCTCGTCGGGATGCCATCGCGGCTGTTGCGGCAGCTGGCACTCGACGGGGATGGCTGGGTGACGGCAACGGGGTGCACCGCTGCCTGTCCCTTGTGTTGGCTCGACGATCTGGTAACCGGCCAGCCGCCGCGTCGGCGCCGCCGCTGGATGCGGGCGACCGCCTGGTGTTGTCCGCGACACCGTTTTCCCTATCTCGACCTCGGGAGCGTGCCGGCAGGTGAAGCCGAATGCCGGCTGCACCTCGAGCCCCTGATGTTCCGGGGGGCGATCGCCGCCGCCCATATATCGGCGCCGGTGGCTGCCTTGCTGCGTTTTGAGGCTTTTCTGGCGGCGCCCAACGCGCCAGTTTCGCTCGATCTGGTGTGTGGACTGCTCGACCGGGTCGGGCGGGTCCTGTTCCAGTCAACGGGGCAGCGCCGGTGGCAGGCGCGACTATGGCTCTATCGGTTCGAAGCACGCGGAGCGCTGCCGTGGGAACTGCTTTTCGGTTCGGACGACGGGCACGATCCGGCCGGAGTTCAGCCAAGCTGCCCTCAGCCGCCGGGCTATCTGGCCGAGCCGGCGATCGGCAAGCGGCGGCAGATGGCCTATGCCCTGCTTGACCTGCTGGCGCGCCAGTATCGGGATGGCCTCGGGGCGGTCTCGTGGGTCACGCCCCGCTTGCGCAGCGGACTGGCCGGGATGGCAACCAAGGCCGCGACGGCGACCGCGGTGGCGGCGCTCTCGGCCTTTGCTGCACGGGTCATGCCGAGCAGTCGCTTCGATCCGGTCTATCGTCCCGTGCCGGCGAAGGGAGGCCAAACAGATGACGGGTGAGTGTCCGGCGGCCGCGACCGCGCATATAGGTGACCGCCTGGGCGGCGCTCTTGAGACGGGTCTGTTCCATCAGGCTATGGAGGCCGATCCCGGCGTCGGCGGCGGCGCTGGCGAGGCCGGCCCGCAAGCTGTGGCCGCTATAGGTGGTGGGGTCCTGGCCGAGGCGCTGGACGGCGGCCTTGACGATGCGGCCCGCGGCGCGCGGCGCCAGGGGCTGGTAACGGTGGCTGCCGCTACGGTGGATCTGGCAGAAGAGCGGACCGGCGCGGTCGCCGCGCTCGGCGAGCCAGGCCTTGAGGGCGCGCACCGGGCAGACGGCCGGGTCGGGATGGCGGCTGACGGGGACCTTGGCGCCACGACCCGCCGGGTCGCCCTTGCCCTGGCGGATGGTGACGGTCAGGCCGTCCGGCGTGAAGCTGATGTCAGCCAGCGTCAGGGCGGTGATCTCGGCGCGGCGCAGCGCGGCGGCGAAGCCGAGGAACAGGACGGCCCGGTCGCGCCGCTCGATGCGGCTCGGGCCGAACAGACGGCCGAGCCGGCGGAGGTCGTCGAGGCTGACGGGGGTGGCTTGGCGGGCTGGGGCCAGGCCTTTCTCGCGCGCCGCCCCCCGCATCACCAGACGGATCGCCTCGTGGCGGGTGTCGAGGCGGACGCCCGCCAGTCGGTGGGCGACGCTGATCGCGGCCAGCCGGGCCTGGAGGGTGGTCGGGCGGACCTTGAGCGACAGGGTGGCGAGATAGAGGGCCACTGTCCCGGGGTCACCGGACAGCGGGGCGACGCCGACGCCGCGACACCAGGCCTCATACTGGGTCCAGGCGGTCTTATAGGCGCGACGGGTATGGTCGGCATGCGCCATGCGCGCCAGCGCCGCGGCGCGGTCATAGACGGCGTCGAGGTCGCGCTGGAGCGCCTCGCGGACCGGCAGCCAGCCGAGGAGGCGGGCGGCGGCATCGGTGGCCGCGAGTGCCGGGCGCGGAATGGGGTCTGTCGGACGTGCCATGGCCAGTTTCTCCGGGGTCCAAAGGCGCAGTCTAGCAGAAGTTGGCCCCGGACGACAGGAACCCTGCTGTCACCGATCGGCGCGGCCCGGGGAAGAAGGAGCAGGCGATGACGCATTTCCGTCTTGAGGACCGCGCGATCACGATCGGCCGGGGACACCGGGTCCGGTCCTTTTCGCTGGTACATCTGCAGGTCAGCAACCCCTTGCGCGGCTTCGACCGGCCCGCGCTCGCCGCCCATATGGCGCCGTATCTGGGGGCTGACCAGGGGGCGCCTATCCTGCAGCGCGCCGCCCGCTGGGTCGCCGGGGAGGGGAGCGAACGCCCCGCCCGCCTGGTCCATGACCTGGTGGCGGCGGGACAGGGCTATGGCCTGGCGGGCCAGTCAAACCTTGCCTGGATCCTGTGGCAGGCGGCGGCCCTGATCCTGATCGAGGCCGGGGTCGACCATCCGAACGAGTTGCTGGTTCGGGGCGACGGCGCGGGGCCGGCCGGGGACACGGCCCGATAGCCCCATCCCTCCCAACCTTGCGCCGGGCCTGCGCGCCGGCGGGGCGGCCCTCACAAGCCCCTGCATCCTAACAGGGCGGCTGTTAGGATGCAGAATGGCCGTTAGTCTGTTGGCATTCCGTCTTTTCTTCTCTCGCGATCCGATGGCGGCCGACCGGTCGGGGGCGGCACTTTTCTGGCGCGCGGCGAGGGGTGCTGGCGGCGCGGAATCGGGCGCTCTGCGGCGCCGTCATCCCCGGATTTCGGGGCGCAACGGCCTGGCTGGGGGCCGATAAGTGATAGTTATCGGGCACCAGAGTTCGGGAAATGTTCCAAGGGCGAATTACATCTTATTGGGGAAGGATTGCGGAATAGCCCTCTTGACCGATGAATATTCTTGGTTGAAATGTGTCAATTAATAGAGGGGTTGATTACTGGGGAAGAGCGTGAGTCAGCATAAGAACAGTTCGATTTATAGCTTGGCGTTGGTTGCGGATGCGATGGCCAACTCAGGTGACTATATTTCTGGATTTGTTGAGCTTTTGTCCGATTACGCAAATGATCATGCGGAAAAATATTTCGAAGCCGCATCGGTCCGATCATACTTTGATGCCGAACTAGGGATAGAAATTTCAGAAGAAATAGCAACATTTCTCATATCGCGTTTAGTGAAAGCCGGGATGCTCTCCACTACAAGAATTGGGGGGGGCGGGACTGTTAGTTATAAATGGGTGGGGCGCGCTAAAAATACCAGCCTCGATGCCATTCAGGGAGAACTTGAAGGTGAAATTTCGAGGCTTTTGAAGGCGTTCATGTCTTTTGTCGAGCGCAACTTCGCCGAATTTAGCATGCCAGACGAAGACCGGGCACTTGAGGGGTTGACCAAAGTCCTAGCATCGATTGGTAGCCAGGTTGAGGTCGGTGAAGCTAACTCTGGATCGCTTGAAGAAGACAGCGATCCTGAATCGCAACGACTGACATACCTTGCTGGGAGATTTATTGCCGATCTAGCCGATGCCAATCTAGAACTATTCGAGTTTTCGATAAAATTGACCGGTGCCGCAATGCTCGCCGAGGCTCTGGCTGATATGCGAAATCCCGGTGCTCGCCATTCATCACTGGCAGGTCGCACGTTTATATTAGATGCCCCGGTGGTGATTGATGCCCTTGGTTTGGCTGGGCATCTAGAGAAAGAAAACAGCAAATTTGTTCTTGATAGGCTGAGGGCATTGAAAGCCACAGTTGGTGTTTTAGAGCACTCTGTCGACGAAATCGCCGAGATTCTAAAAATGGTACTTTCGGCTCAATCCTTTGAACGCAGGGGATCAATAGGCAATGCACTGCGTACTGGGCAGGTCCGTGAACCTGAATTGCGTGCAGTGCAGATGGATCCTGAAGCCGCAATCAAAGATTTAGGAATTTCGATATTCAAGACGGAGAACGTTACGCCTAATTCCGTTAAGTATTTTGACGAGAGCCATGAAAACGAATTGATGAACGACCTGCTCGGCGGCGGCGGGTGGTCCAATCCGGTAGCGGCAGAGCGCGATAGCAGGTCAGTCGCCTATGTAATGCGCCGGCGTATGGGCAAACGAGTCGTCGATGCTCTGGAAGCTACATATCTTTTCATTACGAATAACGTGACCCTCCGAAACAGAACTCACAGATTTTGTACTAGCTCGGGGTTGTTTAGCGACCGGCATGCTGGGCCCATTATC
Organism: Gimibacter soli; assembly: GCF_028463845.1. Classification (NCBI taxonomy): domain Bacteria; kingdom Pseudomonadati; phylum Pseudomonadota; class Alphaproteobacteria; order Kordiimonadales; family Temperatibacteraceae; genus Gimibacter; species Gimibacter soli. Next base: position 1,626,152 of record NZ_CP116805.1, read on the forward strand.
ATGAGACGTAGAATGGCAACGCTCTTATGGCTAAATGATGGAAATGCAACAATTAAAGAACTGTCACGACGCCAAATCCTTCTAAACTGTGACCGTGTCGTTCGAGCTTCTCCTGCATTGATTCAGAAGATGCAGTATTGGCTGAAAAACTTAAATGGCGGCAAGGCTGATCACTTCGCGGCGTTGCTTTTGAAGCCTCGTTCAGCTCAGGTAATGTCGGATCTTACTCTGAATGATGCATCGATCGTTACCAGCGGCAATGCCGAAGAGCTACTCGCCGCTATGGAAGCCGAATTGGAAAAAAAATATGAGGAAAGCGCCGCAGACAAGATGTTGCAGCAGAGTTTAGTGCATGGCGCTATTGTCTCAGATCTTGTGAAAGGACAGGAGGAGCTCAAGGGGAGCAATTTGAGTCTTGAAAGAGAAGTCCTGACAGCTAAAGAGTCTGCCACTGCTGAAAACAAAATGAGGAAGGCGACAGCACTACGTTCGGCAAATATTGTGTATTCATCCTCTGTGAGAAAGTTCGATGCATTTATGAAATTATCGGCATTAATGTTTGTTTTTATTTCTGTTCTGCCGGTGTATTTTGCTTTTTTGAACGTGTGGTACGCAATTATAAGTGCATTGATATCACTTTTTACTATTCGCTTTTCCTATGATGCAATCAGGAAATATTTCATGGAGCATGCATTGTCGAATGCAAAGAAGCACTTATCCACTATTGGTGCGGGTGAGTTTAATGTGGAACTGAAAATTGATAGTGGCACTCAAAAACTTGAGTGGAGGAAGTGATAGTGGAAGCCTAACCGCAAAGCCGAAATTGTTTGCTGGGAGGCACAACTGCAATCACTGGATATCAAGACAGCGTGCTCATCCAGTTGAGGTTGGCAGGGATACTCCGAGAGTATTCTTGAGCGCGGATACTAACTCATTTTGTGAAAATTTCAGCGAGTGTAGACCATGGTTTCAAGTGCGTAGATTAGCTTCTATCGAACACACCTTATGGCGGAAGTTGGTCTGCTAATTGAGTTTTCGATAGGGCCATGTCGGGGTGACTGAGATCAAAGCTTTAAAGCGTATGCCTAAAGTGTCACGAGGCTATAATGAATCAACTGGAGTTGGAGGCATCGAACCGGAGAGGCGTTTCATTATGTATCGCGGATTGGAGCGTTACAGCAATTCTGAAGGCGTACAGTTGCTAACGCTTTATGGCCTGATTGAGGCCATCCTGGTGGGAATAAGTTCTTTCTAATCATGAGTAGGCTCAAATACATAGGTCGCCGCCTCTCTTGGTTGGATGAAAAGCAGAAGAAGCATCTTCTGGCAGACAAAGATATCCTCGAAAAATTCCAAACGCCCGTAGTCGTACTTGCTCCTCCAGGGATGGGCAAAACGCGTTTAATGGAAGAATTAGCGCGATGGCAAGGAGCAGAATACATCCGCGCGAAGACGCTTCTGAGGCAAGAGGAGCATCCTCTTGCTTCGGGCCATCGATTGATAATCGATGGTTTGGATGAGGTGTCCTCTACGGACGACGGAGATGCTCTTCATAAAGTTTTGAGCAAACTAGCACAGTGGGGCAGGCCCAATTTCGCTATCTCTTGTCGGGCAGCGGAATGGGACAGCGTCGTTCAAGGATCAGATATTCTGGACGACTATGGTGCGCGTCCCGTAGAGCTTATACTGGAGCCCTTGGAAAGGGCAGATGCAACAGAAATCCTTAGGGAAATTTTGCCGGATGTTGAGGTTGATGCCCTGCTGGACAAGCTTGATGCGGCGGGGTTAGGTGAACTGTGTACAAATCCACTGATGTTGGAATTTGTCGCGTCAATTTCGGACGGCAAGGACGAATTTCCATCTGGGCGAGGTGAATTATATCGACGCGCAGCATCTGGTCTATGCGTTGATAAAAATCCGCTACATCCTTCAAGCCGCAAGCTTCAAGGTATTTCTGTCAATCAGGCTTTGTTCACGGCCGGCGCTATAATGGCTACCTTATTGTTGTCGGGTCGCGATGCCGTCGTGGCAACTTCGTCGATTGATGAGCCTAGTCTGTTGCCTATTTCTGATCTGGCCGATTTGGTCGATGCGGACCATATGCGCCTAGTCTTAAAGACCAAGCTCTTTAAGGTACAGGACAGCCATAATTCAAATTATGTCCCCTTCCACAAGACGATAGCGGAGTTCTTAGGAGCATATTGGCTTGCGGAACACGTAAGTGTGGATCAGCGGCCTATCCGTATGGCATCGCGCGTGCACAACTTATTCACGCATGCAGGCGGTGTTCCTTCATCTCTACGTGGACTCCACGCTTGGTTGGCCTATTTTAGCCCGACAATCTTTGGTCCTCATGTCATTGAGGTCGACCCATACGGCATTCATGAATACGGCGACGCCGCAAGTTTGCCAGATGAGGAGCTATCGCGGCTACTTTGCGCCCTGCAGCGATTGTCGACGGAAGACCCTGCGTTCCGTGAGAATTCTTGGGAACGTCAATCTAGTGCGACCCTCGTGCGGAAAAGCATTCTCGGCGTTTTTTTGCGCATTTTGATGTCTCCGGATACATCTTGGCCGCTCCGTTCTTTATTGCTTGAGGGGCTGAAGAATTCGGATGTGACGCCGGAGATCGAAAAGGACTTGTGGGAGCTTTTACGCAGTTCCGCGCACAGCTACCGCGAGAGATATGAGGCTAGTGAAGTATTGATTAGCCTGCACCAGGATAGCGATGTTTGGACGCCCTTTATTGAAGGTCTTCTATGTGCAGATGAAGAGGATTCCTCTCGTCTGGCTATCGATGTTATGGATCGAGTAGGCTTTGGGAAATTCTCAGACGCTTTGATAGTAGATGCGGTTATTTCCGAGACGGGGATCAAGAATGACCCTGAGGACGAAGAAAAGCGCGATCGCGTTTATGGAGGTCTTTACCTAATTTACCGAGACATTCCATTGCACAGAATTGAGAGCTTTTTGGACCTGCTCTCGGCGCGCGTTTCCCTCATATTTGAAGACGATGTGCGCTACAAAGATAGGCATGATTTGTCGACTGCGCTGTTTGATTTATCAGTGATGGTCAATGAGTTGATTTCGCGACTTATTGCTGCTGATGCAAGCTCGTTTACACCACTTCAGTTTCTGAAATGGTTGCGAGCTCTTGAGCGTGAAAGAGGATATCAACGGGATGCTCGCGATCGTGTCGCCGACTTCTTAAAAGACAACGCGGATTTCAGAGAAGCTGTGTGGGATGTTGCGTTCGGCAATCTTGCCAGCAGTAAAGACTTTTATTGGGAGAGCTATAAACTGCAATCCCTGTCAATAGGCCTGAAACTCCAGGACGATGACATTCTAAGATTTCTTCGCAAACTAGCGGATATGAAGGATGTTTCCAGAGAAGAGCTATGGAGGGCACTCGTATCTCATTTCTGGGGAGAAGCAGGGTTGCCCAAAGAAGTTCGGGCATTAGCGCTGACTTATGCAAACAACAGGCAAGATTTGCTTGATTTTATTGCCTCGATGAATGGACCAAGGCCACTGCCAGAGTGGAAAGTTCGCGAGAACATCCGCGAGAAAGCTGAAAAAGAAGCGCAAGAAATTGCGCGAGCAAAGATGCTCGCTGAATATGACACTCACCTTGAGGACCTTAAAAAGGGGCAACTCGAATGGATATATCGACCGTCTAAAGTCTACTTGGGACTCTACCGCGACTTGGATGAAAATGCTTCACCTGAGGAGAGAGTCAGGCTGTGGCTGGAGGATAAGTTCGTCGTTGCTGTTCAAACCGGGCTCGAGGCTGTCTTGCACCGAAGTGATCTTCCAACAACGCTACAAATCACAGAAGGATATGCCAAGTCGCAGCGATGGAATTTTGTTTTCCCAATGATTGCTGGGGCGGCTCAGCGTTTGCTGCGTGGGGAGGGGCTGGCGGACTTTTCCGATGACTTACTCACATCGATTGTAGTTTCGGCAGACAGGGAGGGCATAACGGAGTCAGCGTTTGCCCAGTCTATAGGCTTGGATAAATTTCTTCACGATGAGATGATCGGTCGAGATGGCGTCTATGAACGGTATTTGCGGCAAAAATTTGAGCCGCAATTCGCCGCGGAGAGCGCTCACGTCTCGGGTTTGTACGCCCTCTCTAGGTCGAGAAAAGAGCCGTTAATCACTGGATCGTTGATACTCGAATGGCTCACTCGGTATCCAAATATCAATATTCAAGCCTGCCACGAGATGGTTGGGCAACTACTTCTATCTTCCATAAGCCGGGATGCCGAAGTTCTTAAAGGCCTCGAGCAGCTTGCAATGGATAGGCTTGAGCAGCTGCAAGGCCCGGGCCTTTCGGAGCAAGAGATTTCCCACAAGGGGCTCTGGGGGTCGGTGTTATTCGCAACGGATTTTGAGAAAGCGGCTACGATTTTGCCTCCGATCACAATGGAAAGCCGAGGCCTTCTGTGGCAAATTGCCTCGTGGTTTCATGGCAGGTATGGTGAGGATGATCGCGTTCTACCTTTGAGTATTGATCAAGCCGCTTGGCTGGTGCGGCACTTTAGATCTGTATGGCCAAAGGTGTTACGACCGAGAGGAACGACATCGGGTGACAGAAATACCTGGGACGCCACAAACATCATTGAATGGGCGCTGGGACAAATAGCCAAGCATCCAAGCCCTTATGCTGCGGAGGTCCTGAGGGGACTTCGAAATGAAGCCGATGACGGATACTCTCTGACCATTCAAATTGACATTGCTCGTCAAATTCGAGCTAGGCGTGAAGCTGAATACAAGCCGCCGAAGCTGGAAGAAATAAAGTCAGGGGCTTTGAACAAGGCTCCCAAAAATGCGGCCGACGTTCAATCAATTGTCATCGCCGAACTTATTGACTTCCAAGCTCGGGTCAAGGGTGATCGGTTCAATGTTGTAAAACTGTTTTACAATGAAAAAGGACAGCCTCTGTCGGAGAATGAATGTCGGGATCGTTTATTTAATGCACTTGGCCAGAACCTGCCATTTGGCATTCAGTCTAGTCCTGAGGCCGCGATGCCTAACGGAAAGAGGAGCGATGCAATTTTTGGCTTCAATGACATTGCGATACCTATGGAGGCAAAGGGGCAATGGCATAAAGACGTATGGACAGCCGCAGAAATTCAACTGGATCGGCTCTATGCAACGGAGTATCGGGCCGCGTCAAAAGGAATATACCTCGTGTTCTGGTTTGGCAAAAATGTCGTGGCGGGAAAAAGGCTCAAACCCCCACCAAGAGGTATTGATGTACCTGAAACCTCAGACGAAATGCGGGAAAGTTTGGAGGCATTGCTTCCAGAGCATCGGCGCGGTGATATTGCTGTATTTGTCCTGGATTTAAGTCGTGGTTAGCTGCGTACCTGCTAGTCACCAGTGTCTCGGACAGCGTGGGATAACTGAAGGAGCGGTCATGTCGAAGCGGAATATTGAGATTAGCTATGGCGATATAGTTGAGCATCGCAAGTTTGGCAGAGGTCGCGTTCTGGATGTTGAAGGTGGGAAGTGTGAGATTGATTTTTTTGACGCCGTCGGCATCAAGAGGGTTATGAACACCTATCTGGAAAAACTGCATTCCGGAGATGGCAAGGGGATCAAGTTTTGGCAGAAAGAGTGGGATGCCCTGGTTGCCGAGCTTATTGATGCGCAAATGGCCGCGATGAATCTGCTACCCTCTCTCTTTCGTCCCATTGGCGATGATGCAGCGCAACTGCACCGGCAATACCAACAACTTCAGGAGCGCTCTCGAGCTGTGGAGGGGCGGGTGCGGCAATTCCTTATCGCTGAGCAGGCGGGTGAGCACAAATAGCGAGTTGCATCTTCTGAACATCGCAAAATTTCGCGGGATTGTTATTCTATTGTGCTACGCCAGTTTTTGTTAGGTTTCGGGTGCCTACTCGCCGTGGAATTATATTTCCTGAATTTCAGATCTGCTCCAGACGTCACTTTCTGAATCTTTTAAGGTAGTCCTCTCTCGCTAATTTGTGGAGAGAATGGTCGGGGCAAAACAACGTTGGCGGCGATTCTGAGATCTTTGGGTACAGATGATGCTGAACCTCTATCTGAAAGACAAAGGCTAGGCTCCCAATCGACGTCACACGTCGTCATTCAGGCTGACGCAGGAAATTGCATTTTTCAGAATGGTTCTTGGAACAATAGCCTGCCAGTCGGGGTGATTTTTGATGACTTTTTTGTCGCGACGAACGTTTGCTTCCGGCAGAAAGTGGTGGATTGGCACCTTTATAGGTCTTCAACCTCGACCTCGATCTCCGGTTCATTCAAACGCCCCCGAACAATCTCTGCGAGTTCGCTATCTATTATGCATTCTATGAGCCGCTCAAACTCTTTCGCGGGAACGACATAGAATGCGGGTTCGCTACGTTTCATGACGGCTATAGTTCGCCCTTTGCCCTCGACGACAATCGCCATAGGACTTTTCTTGAAAGCGGAGAGGCTCACGCAGACGTTGGCCAGAATGGGATAGGTGGAGGGCACTCTATGTCTCCTTGTATGACCGCGCATGAGACCTTTCTGAGGGTACGTGCATCAATAGCTGTCAGATTGAAGGCGCATGATCGGGTGTCAAGCTCGATGCGTTCTGGTGCTAGCGGAAACTGACGGCGCTCCATAATATATTATCGAAGAAACAAAAATTTCGCGGGATCGTTATTTTATTGCGCTGCGCCCGTTTTCGTTGGGTTTCGGGCACCTGTACCGCGTGTAATTATATTTCCTAAATTTCTGGTCCGCTTCCGGGGCCCCTTTATGAATCTTTCACGGCCTGGCAATTATCGCCAACTGTGACGCAAATGGTCATTCCTAGTGAACACCGACACCCGGCTGGGTGTTTGGCATTCCGGTCATTTCCTGTCCCGGATTCGGGGGTGTTATAGGGGGTATAACACACCTTGAGGCTTGTTTTAGGCGTCGGCGCCGCAGGCCCGGTGATCTTTCTGAAAAATAAAACCATTTAAAATCAATGTACTATACGATTTTTGAAGAATCTTCTTCGAATCCCCTTGTCAGTGCCGATTAGGTGTTATACATAACTAATACACCGGCACGATAGATCACCGAAACAGAGTGACAGCGAGCCGGACGGGATAAAGGCAAAAGCCGGCCCGGGTTGAGACAACGAGGAAGTAAAGAGTTTGCCAAGAAGCCGATAGCGAGGAAACAGGCCCAAGGCAGCAAGCCCCGAAAAGAGGGCATCAAGTGGGCAGCGGGCCCGGAGACAACAGAAACCGGGTCCGCCGCCAAAAACAAACAAACGAACGACAGCAACATCAAAAACCGGGGCAAAGCCCCGAAGATAGCGAGGAGAGATACAATGAACACGACTTACAATTTCAGCAGCGTGAAACGTTCCATCCGCCGCAGCCGCCGCCTGGCGCGCCGGACCGACCTGAATAACAAGGGTTTTGCCCCGGTATCGCACGCAGCCTGAACCTGCCGCAGCCATCGCGCTAGAACGCTAACAGGAGGGACAGGAATATGACGCCGGATTGGACGGACGAACAACCGATCTACCGGCAGCTCCGGGACAAGGTAGTAACAGCGATCATGGAAGGGTCGCTCCGCGAGGGAGAGGCTCTTCCATCCGTCCGTAACGTCGCCGTTGATCTGTCGATCAACCCGATTACTGCCTCAAAAGCCTATCAGGAGCTGGTCATGGAAGGTTTGGTTGAAAAACGCCGCGGGCTCGGAATGTTCGTGGTTGAAGGGGCGCAATCGAAGCTGATGGAAGCCGAGCGCACCCGTTTTCTGAATGAAGAATGGCCCCGTGTGATGGAAGTGATCCGGCGGCTCGGCCTCAGTGCCGAAGACCTGCTGAAATCGACCGGCGGCGGCCAGACGGGGAGGACACAATGACAGAAATCCTTATCAAGGCACGCGGCGTCGGAAAGCGCTTCAACGGCTTCACCGCGCTCAAGAATGTCAATATCGACATTCCGGTCGGCCGTATCGTCGGCCTTATCGGGGCCAACGGCGCCGGCAAAACCACCCTTCTGAACGCCATCCTCGGCCTTGCCTCCTACGAGGGCCAGCTTGAGGTCCTGGGGCTTGATCCCTCCAAAGATCGTGGCCAACTGATGCAGGATGTCTGCTTCATCGCCGACGTGGCAACGCTGCCGAAATGGATGACCGCCGGCCAGGTGATCGATTATGTGGCCTCCATCCATCCGCGCTTCCACCGTGAAAAGGCGATGGATTATCTGGCCCGCACCTCGATCCCCCTCGACCGCAAGGTCAAGGCGCTGTCGAAAGGCATGACGGTGCAGCTGCACCTTGCCGTGGTGATGGCAATCGACGCGAAGCTTCTGGTGCTTGACGAGCCGACCCTTGGCCTCGACATCCTGTTCCGGAAGAAATTCTACCAGAATCTCCTCGAAGATTATTTCGACGAGGAACGCACCATCCTCATCACCACCCACCAGGTGGAAGAGGTGGAGCATATCCTCTCTGACGTGATCTTCATCAAGGGTGGCGAGATCGTCCTCACTGCCGAAATGGATGAACTGACGAGCACCTATACGGAGCTCATGGTCGCACCGGGCAAGGAAGACGAAGCCCGCGCAATGGGACCCATCCGCACCGGCACGAGCTTCGGCCGTACCACCTGTGTCTATGCAAACAAGGACCGCGCAACGCTCGGTAGCCTCGGCGAAACCCGCCGGCTTGGACTTGCCGACATCTTCGTGGTCACCATGACGGGAGAAGGGCAATGAACACGATGAAAGCCCTGATTAAACGCGAGTATCTTGAAGGCTGGAACTATTATGTCCGCCTGCCGGCGATCCTGCTGGCGCTGACCATCTTCTTCGTCGTCCTGACGGTGATGGGGGTTGGTAACGTCCAGTTCGGCGATATGGACATCCGCAACATCGAGAGTTTCGGTGAAGCCCTGACGCTGGCGCAAGCCAAGGAAAGCGACCAGTTGCCTGCCGCCATCACCCTCGGTTACTGGGCGATGAGTGCACTTGCCTGGGGGGCGCTGCCCTTCGTGGTCTTCTTCTCGCTCCTCGGTACGCTCTATGAAGAACGCCGCGATCGCTCGATCCTGTTCTTCAAGTCGCTGCCGGTGACCGACTGGCAGGAAGTGCTGGCCAAGCTTGTGACCATCGTGATCATCGTTCCTATCGGTTTCTTCGCGATCATCATGACGGCGCATATCCTGACCGCCATGCTGCTTTCGGGTGTTGCCCTTGTGCAGGGTGGTCCGGTGTCGGTCCTGTGGCCGCTGGGTACGATGATCGGTGGCTGGGTGGCGTTCGGCGCCTACTATATCCTGGCGATCCTGTGGGCGCTGCCGCTTCTGGCCTGGGTGCTGGCTGTGTCGGCCTATGCGAACCGCGCACCCTTCCTGTTCGCAGTCCTGCCGCCGATCGTGGTGATGGTTGCCGAGGAAGTCTTCTTCGACAGCAACTACTTCCTGGAATGGGTCGGCCTGCATATGGGCGGCTGGCAGGGGCTGGTGTTCGAAGTGGTGCACGGCAACGTGGATATCGACGGCCCGGCTGACATCCTGCGCTACCTGACTACCGGCGAGATGTTCCAGGGCTTCCTGAGAAGCTTCGTCCAAGTCGAGTTCCTGTTCGGACTTCTGGTTGCTGCCGGCTTCATCTACGCCTCGGTCCGGCTCCGCCAGCGCTCGCTCTGACAGATATCAGGGAAGAAAAGGGGAAATACGATGCAAACCGCAGTTATGAAAGAAAGCAGTGTAAAGGCCCTTGAGGCCGCAGGTTTCCCGGTCAGCCTTCTGGCCCACGCCGCAAAGGCCCGCCAGGCCAAGGAAACCAAAGAGACAACCAAGCACTAAGGTTCACTTCCAAGCACTCGACGAGCCGCCTCCGGGCGGCTCTTTTCTTTTGTGGGGAGCTAGGCGCCGTCAGGAGACCAGCCTTTTTCCGGCATTTCAAACCCGTCGAAGCTGAAGCCGGGGGCGACAGTGGCTCCAACGAGCGTCCAGCCACCTTCGGCGTTCGAGCGCTGCCAGACGCCGGCGGGCACCAGAATCTGCGGGCGTTCGCCGGCGGCGAAATCATTGCCCAGCCGGTGGGCCGTCTTGGCGCTACCATCGCCCGCTGCGGTTTCAATGGTCAGCGGGGCGCCGGCATACCAGTGGTAAATTTCGTCGCCGTCGGTGCGGTGCCAGCGTGAAAACTCCCCGCCTTCGAGGAGATAATAGATGGCCGTCATATGGCCGCGGCCTTCGGGGCCTTCGGCGTGGCGGTAGGTGCGGCGGTAGTAGCCACCCTCGGGATGGGGCTCAAGTCCGAGGGCATCGATGATGGTGCGGGCGTCGGTCATACAGGGTCAGTCCTTGCGGCCGCGCATGCCAAGCTCGTAAAGCGCGATGGCGGCGGCGTTCGATACATTGAGGCTTTCGACAAGCCCGCTCATGGGGATGCGGGCGATCATGTCGCAGTGCTTGGCAACAAGCGGGCGAAGGCCTTTGCCTTCGGAGCCCATCACGATTACGATATTCTGGCCGAGGTTGACGTCGGCAAGCTCGGTCTCGGTATCGCCGTCGAGCCCGACATGCCAGTAGCCCATCTCTTTCAGTTCATCGAGGGTGTGCGACAGGTTGCCGACCCGCATCCAGGGCAGGCTTTCAAGCGCACCGGATGCCGAGCGGGCCAGCACGCCGGATTCGTGCGGGCTGTGCCGGTCCTGCGTGATCAGGGCGCGGGCGCCGAGGGCGGCAGCCGACCTGAGGCAAGCGCCAACGTTGTGGGGGTCGGTCACCTGATCCAGCATCAGGATGATATTGGGGCGGCCGTCTTCAGGCGTCAGTTCGTCAACCGAATGGCCGGGCAGGGGACGCACCTCGAGCACGATGCCCTGATGCGGCGAATCCGTGGGCACAAGCCCCGAGAAGAGAGAATCGTCTTCGGCATTGACGACCGGCAGGCGCGGCCAGCGGTCTTTCACGATGCCGGCGGTTTCGGCGGCGCGCGGGGCAGCGATCAGGCGCAGGGCTTCGCGCTCCGGATTCGCGGCGGCGGCTTCCACCGCATGGCGGCCATAAAGGAAGATGCTGTCGCTTGAAAGCGGGCGCAGGCTGGCGGTCTTTTCCGGTCGCTCGGTGCGCTCGGGCCGTGGCGGGCGAGGGCCGCGCTGCTCGCTGCGCTGGTCAGTGCGCTTGTCGTCCCGATAGGGCGGGCGCGGGCCTTTGCGGGTGTCGTGTCGGGGCTTGCCCGGACGATCCTTCTTGTCACTCATGGCCGCGGTCTCCTTGTGCATCCGGCCTGACTTGGCCGCTTTTGCCGAAGCGGGTCAAGCGCTTTTCAAAAAATGCGGAAAAGGTTCCAAACACATGTTGACATGCCCCGATATATAAGCATATTGCGGCCTCACCGCCGGGCCCGAGTTCTGGTCCGAACGGTAGTTTCGCGGAGGGGTGGCCGAGTGGTTAAAGGCACCAGACTGTAAATCTGGCCGCGTACGCGTACACAGGTTCGAATCCTGTCCCCTCCACCACTTCTCTCCCCATGGATCGCCGTGTGGGAGAGTTTTGCATTATCGGCGTCCGCGCCGGTGGTGCTGAAGCGAAGTGGGTTCTCTCGGGTGATGCGGGTGTAGCTCAATGGTAGAGCAGAAGCCTTCCAAGCTTACGACGAGGGTTCGATTCCCTTCACCCGCTCCAGAGATCTCCATTTCCGCATATTTAAGCTTCTGGCAGAAATGCCGTCCATGATGGGCGCAGCTGCCATGGGATCAACCGAATACGCGCATAGGGTTTCGCCCCGGCGCGGTTGCTTGTAGAGGTTAACGGGCAATGGCTAAGGCTAAATTTGAGCGGACCAAACCGCACTGCAACATTGGTACGATTGGTCACGTTGACCATGGCAAGACGACGCTGACGGCTGCGATCACGAAAGTGCTTGCTGAGACTGGCGGCGCGGCGTTCATGGACTATGCGAACATCGACAAGGCACCGGAAGAGCGCGAGCGTGGCATCACGATCTCGACCGCCCACGTTGAGTATGAGACGCCTGCGCGTCACTATGCACACGTAGATTGCCCGGGCCACGCTGACTATGTGAAGAACATGATCACGGGTGCCGCCCAGATGGACGGCGCGATCCTCGTAGTGAACGCCGCTGACGGCCCGATGCCGCAGACCCGCGAGCACATCCTTCTTGCTCGTCAGGTTGGTGTACCGGCGCTTGTTGTTTACATGAACAAGGTCGACCAGGTTGACGACGAAGAGCTCCTGGAGCTCGTCGAGATGGAAATCCGTGAGCTTCTTTCGGTTTACGACTTCCCGGGCGACGACATTCCGGTTGTCAAGGGTTCGGCTCTGGCCGCTCTCGAAGGCCGTGACGACAATATCGGTAAAGACTCGATCAAGGCTCTGATGGACGCTGTTGACAGCTACATCCCGCAGCCCGAGCGCGCCATCGACGGTGCCTTCCTGATGCCGGTTGAGGACGTGTTCTCGATCTCGGGTCGTGGTACGGTTGTGACCGGTCGCGTCGAGCGTGGCATCGTGAAAGTCGGCGAAGAGATCGAAATCGTCGGTATCCGTGACACCCAGAAGTCGGTTGTGACCGGCGTCGAGATGTTCCGCAAGCTTCTGGACCAGGGCCAGGCTGGTGACAACATCGGTGCTCTCCTGCGTGGTATCGGCCGTGAAGACGTCGAGCGTGGCCAGGTTCTGGCTCACCCCGGCACGATCAAGCCGCACACCCAGTTCACGGCAGAGACCTATATCCTGTCGAAAGACGAAGGTGGCCGTCACACGCCGTTCTTCGCCAACTACCGTCCGCAGTTCTACTTCCGTACGACGGACGTGACCGGCACCATCGCTCTGCCCGAAGGCACCGAGATGGTCATGCCGGGTGACAACATCACCCTGACGGTCGAACTGATCGCGCCGATCGCCATGGACGAAGGCCTCCGCTTCGCTATCCGCGAAGGCGGCCGTACCGTCGGTGCAGGCGTTGTGGCCAAAATTCTCAAGTAATCTTGCTTGAGTGCAAGCGGGCCGGAGCATGCTCCGGCCCGTTTCTCTTTCGCCTTTCCGGAAGCTTTTCCGGGGCGGGTGAAAGTTGCGGGTGAATTTGGGGGAGCTTCCCAAAAAACACTTGCAAGGCAGCGCGGTGAAGGCTACACCGCGACGCCTGACCGGCGTAACCGGTCGGTGGCGGCGAGCCCCGAAAATGGTTCGTCAGCGCGCGTCACGCCAGATAGGGGCGTAGCTCAGTTGGTAGAGCACCGGTCTCCAAAACCGGGTGCCGGGGGTTCGAGTCCCTCCGCCCCTGCCAGTGACGCAAGCGAAAGGGTGGCCAGCCCTGCCAAAAAGGCCAGGAAAAGGATGCGTCTGCGCGGCGCCGAGTGATCGGAAGCCGGACGCGACAAAATAGGGCGAAGGACCGTATCGCTGCCGGGAGGCGGCGGGAGGACCTATCCGCCCTGATGGTATGAGGACGGCAAGCTATGACGAAAACCACACCGGGTGAATTCGTCCGTCAGGTACGGCAGGAAGGCGCCAAGGTAACCTGGCCGACCCCCCGTGAAACGACGGTTACGTCGGTCATGGTCTTTATCATGGTTGTCGTCATGGCGATCTTCTTCCTGGGCGTCGATTTCATTCTGAATGCCGGGGTCCAGTGGATCCTGGGCCTGGGGGCATAAGACGATGAGCAAGGCTCGCTGGTATATCATTCACGCCTATTCGGGCTTCGAGAAGAAGGTGGCTGCGGCCATCCGTGAACAGGCTGCGCAACAGGGTCTTGAGGCCCTCGTTGAAGAAGTCGTTGTTCCGACCGAAGAGGTTGTCGAGGTCCGCAAGGGCAAGAAAGTCAAAGCCGAGAAGAAATTCTTCCCCGGCTATGTGCTGATCAAGATGGTGCTGACCGACGACACCTACCACGTCGTGAACAGCAACCCGAAAGTGACCGGCTTCCTCGGGCCGCAAGGCAAGCCGAGCCCGATTTCGGAAGAAGAGGCTGCCCGCATTCTCCACCAGGTGGTGGAAGGCGTCGAGCGCCCGCGTCCGAATATCGTTTTCGAGGTGGGCGAGGAAGTGCGCGTCGTCGACGGCCCGTTCACCTCGTTCGTCGGCCATGTGGAAGACGTGGACGAAGACAAGGCCCGGCTCAAGGTGTCGGTCTCGATCTTCGGTCGCGAGACCCCGGTCGAACTGGAATATGCGCAGGTCGAAAAGGTCGCCTGAGGCGACATTTACCCTGTGAAACGAAATCCGGCTGCTTCGGCAGTCCGGGTGTGAGGCGCGGGAGGCCATGCCATTGGCCGTACCGCGCGTCCTTAGAGCGCCAGCCCCTGACAGGGCGGGCATTGTTGAAAGGAAAGAGAAATGGCCAAAAAGATTACCGGCTATATCAAGCTGCAGGTGAAAGCCGGCCAAGCTAACCCGTCCCCGCCGATCGGCCCTGCGCTCGGTCAGCGTGGCGTGAACATCATGGAATTCTGCAAGGCGTTTAACGCCAAGACGCAAGGTATGGAGCCGGGCATGCCCCTGCCGACCATCATCACCGTCTATGCAGACCGTTCGTTCACCTTCATCACCAAGACTCCGCCGGCGAGCTACTTCCTGAAGCGCGCCGCGAAGATCAACTCGGGCTCCAAAGCTCCGGGTCGTGACACGGCTGGCACGGTTACCCGCGCCCAGCTGCAGGAGATTGCGGAAGCCAAGATGGTCGACCTGTCGGCCAACGACGTGGATGCCGCTATCGCCATTATCGAAGGTTCGGCCCGCTCGATGGGCCTGAAGGTGGAGGGCTAATCCATGGCTAAAGTAGCAAAGCGCATGGCGAAAGCCTGGGACGGTCTTGACCGTGAGAAGCTCTACACGGTTGCTGAAGCCGTTGCCGAGCTGAAGTCGCGCACCGCCGTCAAGTTCGACGAGACCATCGAAGTTTCGATGAACCTCGGTGTTGACCCCCGCCACGCCGACCAGATGGTCCGCGGCGTTGTTGCCCTGCCGCACGGCACCGGCAAGACCGTTCGCGTTGCCGTCTTCGCTCGTGGTGCCAAGGCTGAAGAAGCCAAGGCAGCGGGTGCTGACCTCGTGGGCGCCGAAGACCTGATGGAAATCATCCAGAAGGGCGAGATCGCGTTCGAGCGTTGCATCGCGACCCCGGACATGATGGGCGTTGTCGGCCGTCTCGGTAAAGTGCTCGGCCCGAAAGGCCTGATGCCGAACCCGAAACTCGGTACCGTGACCATGGACGTCAAGGCTGCTGTTGAAGCTGCCAAGTCGGGCCAGATTGAATTCCGCGTCGAAAAGGCCGGTATCATTCACGGTGGCGTTGGCAAACTGTCGTTCGACGAAGCCAAGCTCGTCGAGAACGTTTCGGCCTTCATCGACGCAGTGGTCAAGGCCAAGCCGTCGGGCGCCAAAGGTACCTACGTCAAGAAAATCGCCATGTCCTCGACCATGGGTCCGGGCCTGAAGATTGACGTCGCGTCGCTGAACGCGTAAAGAGTTTGCACCGGACTGTCCCTAGAGGCAGCCCGGTGCGACCGCTTGGGCGCCAGGAATTCATGTAATTCCATTGGCGTTTCAAGCGTTTGACTGTCCGAGATTACAGGTGCTCCGGTAAGGGCTTGCCCGAATCGGTGTTTAAAAGAAGCAGGGCTCGCGGGCCTGCAGCCTGTATGAGACGGGGTTGGAGATTGAACATCTCCCCGGAATTTCCGTTCCTGGGAATGGTCGCCGCGGTTCTCCAAGGTTGGGATGTCCCGCCTGCATACCCCCGGACAGGGGAGTGCATCCGATGCCTTTCAGGCGCGGATGCGTGGCTCAAAGTGAATGAGGACGTGGTTCCTTCGGGAATACGGCCTCGCAATCGGAGACGAGAGAGTGGAAAGAGCCGAAAAGCAGGCGCTGGTCGCATCCCTGCACGAGGTCTTCTCTGACGCTGCGTCGGTTGTTGTCGTTCATTACGACGGCCTGACTGTAGCTGAGATGACCAACCTGCGTGCACGTATGCGTGAAGTTGGTGCCAGTTTTAAAGTGACCAAAAACCGGCTGACTCGTCTCGCGCTCAAAGGCACTGAATACGAAGGTATCGGTGACCTGCTGACTGGTCCGACGGCCATCGGCTATGCGGCTGACCCTGTTGCCGCACCCAAAGCCATTGCTGCCTTTGCCAAGGAAAACGAAAAGCTTCGTATCCTCGGTGGCGGCATGGGTTCGACGGTGCTGGACATCAATGGTGTCAAGGCGCTCGCCGATCTTCCGTCGCTCGACGAACTTCGTGGCAAGCTTGTGGGTCTCCTGCAAGCTCCGGCCCAGAAGCTCGCCGCAGTTACGCAGGCTCCGGCCGGGCAACTCGCCCGTGTCTTCGGTGCCTACGGCGCGAAAGACGCAGCCTAAGCAGAAACTGGACCGGGTGGCCATGGCCGCCTGACCGAACCGCATACGTAACAATCGCAGGTCCCGTATCAACCTTGGGACCGAATTGACTGGAGTGAACCAAATGGCTGACCTCGCCAAGATCGTTGAAGAACTGTCGGCACTGACCGTCCTGGAAGCTGCTGAACTGTCGAAACTGCTCGAAGAGAAGTGGGGCGTTTCCGCTGCTGCACCGGTAGCTGTTGCTGCTGCTGCTGGCCCGGCTGCTGCCGCTGCTGAAGAGAAAACCGAATTTGACGTGATCCTCGCTGCTGCTGGCGACAACAAGATCAACGTCATCAAAGAAGTCCGTGCCATCACCGGCCTGGGCCTCAAGGAAGCCAAAGACCTCGTCGAAGGCGCTCCGAAGCCCGTTAAGGAAGGCGTTGCCAAAGCTGAAGCTGAAGAGCTCAAGAAAAAGCTCGAAGCTGCTGGCGCGAAAGTCGAACTCAAGTAATTTCTTGGGTTCTTTGAAGTCGGGGTCGGGAACGAAATTCGTTCCCGGCCTTTCGGCGTCCTGATAGGGCAGGGACGTTAAAAACAGGCTCTCCTTCGGGCAGCAGGCCCGATTGTACCGGATTTTTCTGAGGTTTGGGCTTGACCCCAAGCCTCGCTAGGCGGCCCCCCGGGCTGTCCCCCCGATGCGGGATGGACGGGCGCGGCGTAACTCAAGGGACGAGGCGAAGCATGGCGACTTCATTCACCGGTCGTAAGCGCGTGCGCAAAGACTTTGGTCGGATTGCGGAAGTAACCCGTATGCCGAACCTGATCGAGGTGCAGAAGCAATCCTACGATCAGTTCTTCAAGCCGGGAGCAACGGAAGAAGAACGGCTGGGTTCCGGTCTGGAAAAAGTGCTGCGGTCGGTATTCCCGATTCAGGACTTCTCGAGCACCGCTTCGCTCGAGTATGTGAAGTACGAACTCGAAGACCCGAAATATGACGTGGACGAGTGCCAGCAGCGCGACATTACCTATGCCGCCCCGCTTCGCGTCACCCTGCGTCTGATCGTGTTCGAGGTGGATCCTGATACCGAAGCCAAGTCGGTTCTCGATATCAAGGAACAGGACGTCTATATGGGCGACCTTCCGCTGATGACCGACAATGGTACCTTCGTGATCAACGGCACCGAGCGCGTGATCGTGTCCCAGATGCACCGTTCGCCCGGTGTGTTCTTCGACCACGACAAGGGCAAGACCCACTCGTCGGGCAAGTTCCTGTTCGCTGCTCGCGTCATTCCTTACCGCGGTTCGTGGCTCGACTTCGAGTTCGATGCGAAAGACATCGTCAACGTCCGTATCGACCGTCGCCGCAAGCTGCCGGCAACCTCGCTCCTTTATGCCCTCGGCATGTCGAGCGAAGACATCCTCCAGTATTTCTACGCGACCGCGACCTATCGCCGCGTGGAAGGTGGCTGGCGTGTGCCGTTCCGTGCCGACGCATGGCGCGGCAAGAAGCCGGCGTTTGACCTTGTCAATGCCGACACCGGTGAAGTGATTGCCGAAGCTGGCGCCAAGATCACCCCGCGCCTTGCCAAGAAGCTCGAGACCTCGAAGGTTGAAGGCATCCTGCTGCCGGCTGAAGAGATCGTTGGCAAATATGCCGCAGCCGACATCATCAACGAGAAAACCGGCGCCATCTTCATCGAAGCTGGTGACGAATTCTCGGCCGCGACCCTCGAAGCGCTGGCCGCTGCCGGCTTCGACGAAATCTCGGTTCTCGAAATCGATGATGTCACCGTCGGTGCCTACATCCGCAACACGCTGAAAGCCGACAAGGTGGAAACCACCGATGGCGCGCTGGCAGAGATCTACAAGGTTATGCGTCCCGGTGAACCGCCGACCAAGGAAACCGCAGAAGCCCTGTTCTACGGCCTGTTCTTCGATCCCGAGCGTTACGACCTTTCGGCGGTCGGTCGCGTGAAGATGAACATGCGCCTTGGCGTGAACTGCGAAGACACCATCGGTACGCTCCGCCGCGAAGACATTCTGTCGACCGTGAAGACGCTCGTTGAGCTGAAAGACGGCCGCGGCGAGATCGACGACATTGACCACCTCGGCAACCGCCGTGTGCGTTCGGTCGGCGAACTGATGGAAAACCAGTATCGCATCGGCCTGCTGCGCATGGAGCGCGCGATCCGCGAGCGCATGTCGTCGGTCGATATCGATACCGTGATGCCGCATGACCTCATCAATGCGAAGCCGGTTGTGGCTGCTGTTCGTGAATTCTTCGGCTCGTCGCAGCTGTCGCAGTTCATGGACCAGACCAACCCGCTTTCCGAGATTACCCACAAGCGTCGTCTTTCGGCTCTCGGGCCGGGCGGTCTGACCCGCGAACGCGCAGGCTTCGAAGTCCGCGACGTACACCCGACGCACTATGGCCGTATCTGCCCGATCGAGACGCCAGAAGGCCCGAACATCGGTCTGATCAACTCGCTCGCTACCTATGCGCAGGTCAACAAGTACGGCTTCATCGAAAGCCCGTACCGCAAGGTGATCGACGGCAAGGTCTCGAACGAAGTGATCTATCTGTCGGCTATGGAAGAGAGCAAGTTCACGGTCGCCCAGGCGAACGCTGCCCTCACCGAACAAGGCGCCTTTGCCGATGATCTCGTCTCCTGTCGTCAGGCCGGTGAATTCATCATGGCCCAGCCGCAGACGATCGACCTTATGGACGTATCGCCGAAGCAGCTTGTGTCTGTTGCTGCCGCGCTCATCCCGTTCCTCGAGAACGATGACGCGAACCGCGCACTCATGGGGTCGAACATGCAACGTCAGGCCGTGCCGCTTGTCCGCGCCGAGGCGCCGTTCGTCGGCACCGGCATGGAGAAGGTTGTGGCGCGGGATTCGGGTGCAGCGATTGCTGCCCGCCGTACCGGTATCGTCGAGCAGGTGGACGCCACCCGTATCGTGATCCGTGCGACGGAAGACGTTGATCCCGGCAAGTCGGGCGTTGACATCTACACGCTCGCCAAGTTCCAGCGGTCGAACCAGAACACCTGTATCAACCAGCGTCCGCTGGTGAAGGTGGGCGATTCGATCCTGAAGGGCGACATCATCTGTGACGGCCCGTCGACCGAACTGGGCGAGCTTGCCCTTGGCCGTAACGTGCTCGTCGCGTTCATGCCCTGGAACGGCTACAACTTCGAGGATTCGATCCTCATTTCCGAGCGGATCGTGAAGGAAGACGTCTTCACCTCGATCCATATCGAGGAATTCGAAGTGATGGCCCGCGACACCAAGCTCGGGCCGGAAGATATCACCCGCGACATTCCGAACGTTGGTGAGGAAGGCCTGAAGAACCTCGACGAAGCCGGTATTGTTTATATCGGTGCCGAAGTTCACCCGGGCGACATCCTCGTCGGCAAGATCACGCCGAAGGGCGAAAGCCCGATGACGCCGGAAGAGAAACTCCTCCGCGCCATCTTCGGCGAGAAGGCTTCGGACGTTCGCGATACCTCGCTGCGCCTGCCGCCGGGGGTTTCGGGTACTGTTGTGGAAGTTCGCGTGTTCAACCGTCACGGTGTGGACAAGGACGAACGTGCGCTCACGATCGAGCGTCAGGAAATCGAACGCCTGACCAAAGACCGTGAAGACGAACGCGCGATCCTCGAGCGCAACATCTACAGCCGCCTGAAGCCGCTCCTCGTTGGCAAGACGATCACGTCGGGTACCAAGGAGATGAAGAAAGGCACGGTTGTGACCGAAGAAGGCCTGGCCGAGCTGAAGCGCATCACCTGGTGGGACCTCGCCGTGGACGACGAGTCCTCGATGCGCGACATCGATGCGCTCAGGAAACAGTTCGACGAAAGCAAAGGCGCCCTGCAGCGTCGCTTCGACGAGAAGATCGAAAAGCTGCAACGCGGCGACGAGCTTCTGCCGGGCGTGCTGAAGATGGTCAAGGTCTTCGTTGCCGTGAAGCGCAAGCTTCAGCCGGGCGACAAGATGGCAGGCCGTCACGGCAACAAGGGTGTGATTTCGCGCATCCTGCCGCAGGAAGACATGCCGTACCTCGAAGATGGTACGCCGGTCGATATCGTTCTGAACCCGCTGGGCGTGCCGTCGCGCATGAACGTCGGTCAGATCCTCGAGACCCACCTTGGCTGGGCATCGCGTGGTCTTGGCCGTCAGATCGACGCCAAGCTCGAAGCGGTTCGCCACGGCAAGGACAAGGCTGACAGCCTGCGTAGCATGTTCAAGGACATCTACGGCGAAGGCCAGTACGACAGCGAAATCTCTGAACTGTCGGACGATCAGGTCGTCGAGCTTGCCGGTAACCTGACGAACGGTGTGCCGATGGCAACGCCGGTATTCGATGGTGCCGGTGAAGCCAACGTCGTGGAGCACCTGAAACAGGCAGGCCTCGATACGTCGGGTCAGGTCGATCTTTACGACGGCCGTACCGGCGAGAAGTTCGACCGCAAGGTAACCGTGGGCTACATCTATATGCTGAAGCTGCACCACCTTGTTGACGACAAGATCCACGCCCGTTCGATCGGCCCCTACAGCCTTGTTACCCAGCAGCCGCTTGGTGGTAAGGCCCAGTTCGGTGGCCAGCGCTTCGGGGAGATGGAGGTCTGGGCACTGCAGGCGTATGGCGCAGCTTACACCCTGCAGGAAATGCTCACCGTCAAGTCGGACGACGTGGCAGGCCGTACCAAGGTCTACGAAGCCATCGTCAAGGGCGACGACACGTTCGAAGCCGGCATTCCGGAATCCTTCAACGTACTTGTGAAGGAAATGCGGTCGCTGGGCCTCAACGTGGAGCTCATTTCGGGCGCCGAATAAGACGCGATGGGCCGGGGTTCGCTCCGGCCCTCCCGCCGGCGGATAGAACCGCTAGCGGCCACTTGATTTGGAAGGCGAACGGGGACGCTCTATCATCCCCGTCACAAACCGAGAGAGACGCCGGACATGAACCAGGAAGTGATGAAATACTTCAACCCGAGCCAAAAGCCGGAGACGTTCGACCAGATTCAGATTTCGATTGCCTCGCCGGAACGTATCCGTTCCTGGTCGTTTGGCGAAATCAAGAAGCCGGAAACGATCAACTATCGTACCTTCAAGCCCGAGAAAGACGGCCTCTTCTGTGCCCGCATCTTCGGCCCTGTGAAGGATTACGAATGCCTTTGCGGCAAATACAAGCGCATGAAGTATCGCGGTATCATCTGCGAGAAGTGCGGCGTTGAAGTTACCCTGTCGAAAGTTCGCCGGGAGCGCATGGGTCATATCGACCTCGCTGCCCCCGTTGCGCACATCTGGTTCCTGAAATCGCTCCCGAGCCGCATCGGCCTTCTGCTCGACATGACGCTGAAGGATCTCGAGCGCGTTCTGTATTTCGAATATTATGTCGTCATCGAGCCGGGCCTGACCCCGCTGAAGCAGTTCCAGCTTCTGTCGGAAGAAGACTTCTACCGTGCGCAGGACGAATACGGCGAAGACAGCTTCACCGCCGGCATCGGCGCCGAGGCGATCCGCAAGCTTCTTGAAGCCCTCGACCTTGAAGGCGAGCGCGAGAAGCTGATCGTCGAGCTGGCCGAGACCAAGTCGGAGCTGAAGCCGAAGAAGATCGTCAAGCGCCTGAAGGTCATCGAGAGCTTCCTCGAATCCGGCAACCGTCCGGAATGGATGATCCTCACCGTGATCCCGGTCATTCCGCCGGAACTGCGTCCGCTTGTTCCACTTGATGGCGGCCGTTTCGCCACGTCGGACCTGAACGACCTGTATCGCCGTGTGATCAACCGGAACAACCGCCTGAAGCGCCTTATCGAGCTGCGTGCACCGGACATCATCATCCGTAACGAGAAGCGGATGCTGCAGGAAGCCGTTGACGCCCTCTTTGACAACGGCCGCCGTGGTCGCACCATCACCGGCGCCAACAAGCGTCCGCTGAAGTCGCTTTCTGACATGCTGAAAGGCAAGCAGGGCCGCTTCCGCCAGAACCTTCTTGGCAAGCGCGTCGACTATTCGGGCCGTTCGGTCATCGTGGTGGGCCCGGAGCTGAAGCTCCACCAGTGCGGTCTGCCGAAGAAGATGGCGCTTGAGCTCTTCAAGCCGTTCATCTATTCGCGCCTCGACAAGAAAGGCATCGCCACCACCATCAAGGCGGCGAAGAAGCTTGTTGAAAAAGAACGCCGTGAGGTCTGGGATATCCTCGATGAGGTGATCCGCGAGCATCCGGTCATGCTGAACCGCGCGCCGACCCTGCACCGTCTGGGCATTCAGGCGTTCGAGCCGGTCCTGATCGAAGGCAAGGCGATCCAGCTGCACCCGCTCGTCTGCTCGGCCTTCAACGCCGACTTCGACGGTGACCAGATGGCTGTTCACGTGCCGCTCTCGATCGAAGCCCAGCTTGAAGCCCGCGTCCTGATGATGTCGACGAACAACATCCTGTCGCCCGCAAACGGCAAGCCGATCATCGTTCCGTCGCAGGATATCGTTCTCGGTATCTATTACATGACCATGGAACGTCAGGGCGATGTTGGCGAAGGCAAAGCCTTCGGCACGCTCGAGGAAGTGCAGTTCGCCCTGGATAACAAGGCGATCACCCTGCATTCCAAGATCCAGGCTCGTACCACGATCATGAACAAGAAAGGCGTCATCGAGACCGTCCGTATCGAGACGACCCCGGGCCGCCTGATCCTGTCGCAGCATCTGCCGAAGCACCCGAAAGTGCCGTTCAGCCTGATCAACCGTCAGCTGACGAAGAAAGAGATCACCGAGGTGATCGACGTCGTTTACCGCCACTGCGGCCAGAAAACGACCGTCCTCTTCGCTGACGGCATCATGGGGGAAGGTTTCCGCCGCGCTTGTGCAGCGGGTATTTCGTTCGGCAAGGACGACATGATCATCCCCGAAGCCAAAGAAAAGCTGGTTGATGATACCCGTGCGCTCGTCAAGGAATATGAAGAGCAGTATCAGGACGGTCTCATCACCCAGGGCGAGAAATACAACAAGGTTGTAGACGCATGGGCACAGTGCACCGACAAAGTCGCAGACGCGATGATGAAGGGCATGGAAGCCGTGAAGTTCGACGATCAAGGCCGTCAGGGCAATGTGAACTCGGTCTTCATGATGGCTCACTCGGGTGCGCGGGGTTCGGCTGCCCAGATGAAGCAGCTCGCCGGTATGCGCGGCCTGATGGCCAAGCCGTCGGGCGAGATCATCGAGACGCCGATTATCGCAAACTTCAAAGAAGGCCTGTCGGTTCTCGAATACTTCAACTCGTCGCACGGCGCCCGTAAGGGTCTTGCCGATACCGCACTGAAGACCGCGAACTCGGGTTACCTGACCCGTCGTCTCGTGGACGTCAGCCAGGACTGCGTCATCACCACCACCGACTGCGGCACGCAGAACGGCATCACCATCACCGAGGTTTCGGAAGGTGGCGACGTACTTGTGCCGCTGGCCGAGCGTATCCTTGGCCGCTGTGTGGCTGTGGACGTGAAGCATCCGATCACTGGCGACATCCTGTATGAAGCCGGTACGCTCCTCGACGAGGTTGCGTCGGACGCGGTTGAAACTGCCGGTGTTTCGGAAGTGAAGATCCGTTCGGTTCTCACCTGCGAAACCAAAGGCGGCGTCTGTGGCAAATGCTATGGTCGTGACCTCGCTCGCGGTACCCCGGTCAACCACGGCGAAGCCGTCGGCGTGATCGCGGCCCAGTCGATTGGTGAACCCGGTACCCAGCTCACCATGCGTACGTTCCACATCGGTGGTGCGGCACAGGTGAACGCGGAATCGGCGATTGAATCGTCGGCTGACGGTTCGGTTCGCATCGACAACCGCAACGTCATCGTTGACAGCAAGGGCCGCAAGGTCGTGATGAGCCGTAACCTCGAGGTTGTGGTTCTGGGCGACGACGGCCGCGAGCGTGCGAAGCACCGTCTCGCTTACGGCGCGCACCTCATGAAAGACGAGGGCGACATGGTGGTGAAGGGCGAGAAACTCGCCGAGTGGGATCCCTATACGATCCCGATCATCACCGAACAGTCGGGTATTGTGCGTCTGGTTGACCTTGTTGAAGGTATTTCGGTCAAGGAAGTCATCGACGAAGCTACGGGTATTACCTCGAAGCTCGTGACCGACTGGCGTTCGGCGCCGAAGGGTTCGGACCTGCGTCCGCGCATCACCCTCCGTGATGAAAGCGACAAGGTTGTCGAGCTCGCCAACGGCACCGAAGCCCGTTACTTCCTGTCGGTCGATGCCATTCTGTCGGTTGAAGACGGCCACCGTGTGTCGGCGGGTGATGTGATTGCCCGTATTCCGCGCGAAGCTGCCAAGACCCGCGATATTACCGGTGGTCTGCCCCGCGTGGCCGAGCTCTTCGAAGCTCGCCGCCCGAAAGACCATGCGATCATCGCAGACATGGACGGTATCGTCGAATTCGGCCGCGACTATAAAAACAAGCGTCGCATCATCATCCGTCCGCGTGACGGCGAAGGTGAGCCGATCGAATATCTGGTCCCCAAAGGCAAGCACATTGCCGTTCAGGAAGGTGATTTCATCCAGCGTGGTGAATATCTGATCGACGGTAACCCGGCACCGCATGACATCCTGCAAGTTCTGGGTGTCGAGGCGCTGGCTGCTTACCTCGTTCGCGAGATCCAGGACGTCTATCGTCTGCAGGGCGTGAAGATCAACGACAAGCACATCGAGGTGATCGTTCGCCAGATGCTGCAGAAAGTCGAGATCACGTCGTCGGGCGACAGCACCTTCCTGATCGGTGAGCAGGTTGATCGTGAAGAGTTCGAGGAAATGAACGCGAAACTGGAAAGCCAGAGCCGCCTGCCGGCAAAAGGCCATCCGATCCTCCTCGGCATCACCAAGGCAAGCTTGCAGACCCGCAGCTTCATCTCGGCCGCGTCGTTCCAGGAAACGACCCGCGTCCTGACCGAAGCCGCAGTCGCTGGCAAGAAAGACAAGCTCGTTGGCCTGAAGGAAAACGTGATTGTGGGTCGCCTGATCCCGGCCGGTACCGGTTCGGTGGTCAACCGCCTGCGTCACGAAGCCCAGAAGCGCGACACCATTGCCCAGTCCCAGATGGACGACGAAGTGGTGACGGCACCGGCGCCGGCCGAAGCACCGGAAGCTACCCCGGAAGCCTGAGCGGCACTGCGCTGAAAGAATGAAGAAAGGGCCTGCCAATATGGTGGGCCCTTTCGTTTTTCGGGGGTGAAAACCGATTCTGGCAGGCGAGGGGAAGTGGCAGGGTAGTTTCGGGCCCGGACCCTTGGAAAGTTGCCACTTTGGGACAGCCCCGGACACAAAGTTGCGCGACCCCTTTTTTCATTGACGCTCAAGGGCGCCGGGGTTATAAGGCGCACCTCGCTAGGGCCCAGGTGGTAGTGTTTCCGCGCTAGACGCTGGGGTTTGCTAGCTTTGAAAAGACATCGAATTATCACGGGCGGCCTTGCCGGAGAGAAAAATATCTCTGGACAAGGCGGTTTTGCTGCATATGTGGTCGCCCGAGTAATGGTGGAAGAGAAAAACGGCAAAGGATCGACATGCCTACCATTAACCAGCTAGTCCGGAAGCCCCGTCAGGCTCCGGCCACCCGTAACAAGGTGCCGGCTCTTGAAGCCAACCCGCAAAAACGTGGCGTTTGTACCCGCGTTTACACGACGACCCCGAAGAAGCCGAACTCGGCACTTCGTAAAGTTGCCCGCGTGCGCCTCTCCAACGGCCACGAAGTAACGAGCTACATCCCAGGTGAAGGCCATAACCTGCAGGAGCACTCCGTAGTGCTGATCCGCGGCGGCCGTGTAAAAGACTTGCCGGGTGTGCGTTACCACATTCTGCGCGGTGTCCTTGATACGCAAGGCGTGTCGGCCCGTCGTCAAGCCCGTTCGAAATACGGCGCGAAGCGTCCGAAATAAGGTCGAGAGAGGAATACCGCAATGTCTCGTCGTCATAGTGCAGAAAAGCGCCAGGTTCTTCCCGATCCCAAGTTCGGTGATATCGTCCTGGTGAAATTCATGAACAGCCTCATGCTGGATGGTAAGAAATCCACTGCAGAACGCATCGTTTACGGTGCCCTCGAGAAAGTCGAGGGTCGCGCCAAGACCGATCCGCTCGTGCTGTTCCACGAAGCTCTCGATAACGTAAAGCCGGCCATCGAGGTCCGTTCCCGCCGTGTTGGTGGTGCGACGTACCAGGTTCCGGTTGAAGTGCGTTCGGACCGCAGCCAAGCGCTGGCCATTCGCTGGCTCATCGCTGCTGCCCGCAAGCGCAACGAAACCACGATGGTTGACCGCCTGTCGGGCGAGCTTCTGGATGCCGCCAACAACCGTGGCGCTGCCGTGAAGAAGCGTGAAGACACGCACCGCATGGCAGAGGCCAACAAGGCCTTCTCGCATTATCGCTGGTAATCAGTAAGATCGTTCAAGGAAATCCAATCCATGGCACGCAAATCCCCCCTGGATCGTTACCGTAACATCGGTATCATGGCGCACATCGACGCCGGCAAAACCACCACGACCGAGCGTATTCTTTATTACACCGGCCGTAGCCACAAAATCGGCGAAGTGCACGATGGCGCTGCTACCATGGACTGGATGGAGCAGGAGCAAGAGCGCGGTATCACCATTACCTCGGCTGCTACCACCTGCTTCTGGAAAGATCACCGCATCAACATCATCGACACCCCCGGCCACGTTGACTTCACGATTGAAGTAGAGCGTAGCCTCCGGGTGCTCGATGGTGCTGTTGCTGTATTTGACTCGGTCGCCGGCGTTGAGCCGCAGTCCGAGACCGTATGGCGTCAGGCTGACAAATACCACGTGCCCCGCATGTGCTTCGTCAACAAGATGGACCGTATGGGCGCGAACTTCGAGCGTTGCGTCGACATGATCGTCAAGCGCCTCGGCGCCAAGCCGCTCGTCATCCAGCTGCCGATCGGCGCTGAAAGCGATTACGAAGGCCTGATCGACCTCATCAAGATGAAAGAGGTTATCTGGAAAGGCGAAGACCTCGGTGCATCGTTCGAGTATGTCGATATTCGCGACAGCCTGAAGGACGCCGCTGAAACCGCCCGGATGGAAATGATCGAGCTTGCAGTAGAAGCCGATGAAGCCCTGATGGAAAAATACCTCGAAGGTGAGGAAGTCTCGGAAGAAGAACTGCTCGGCGCAATCCGCAAGGGTACCTGCGACCTGCTGTTCGTTCCGGTCCTCAACGGTACCGCGTTCAAGAACAAGGGCGTTCAGCCGCTCCTCGACGCCGTTATCGCCTTCATGCCGAGCCCGGTTGACGTTCCCGCCATCCGTGGTATCGACCCCAAAGACGAAAGCGAAATCAAGCGCAAGTCGTCGGACGACGAGCCCTTCTCGGCTCTCGCCTTCAAGATTATGAACGACCCCTTCGTAGGCTCGCTCACCTTCGCCCGTATCTATTCCGGCGTTCTCGAGGCTGGCACCCAGGTGACCAACTCGGTGAAGGGCCACAAGGAAAAGATCGGCCGTATGCTTGAAATGCATGCGAACAACCGTGAAGACGTGAAAGAAGCCCGCGCAGGCGACATCGTTGCTCTCGCTGGCCTCAAGAACACCACCACCGGTGACACCCTCTGCGCCAACAACTCGATCGTTGTTCTCGAGCGTATGGAATTCCCGGATCCGGTTATCGAAGTGGCTGTTGAGCCGAAGTCGAAAGCCGACCAGGAAAAGATGGGCCTCGCCCTCAACCGTCTGGCGCAGGAAGATCCGTCGTTCCGCGTGAAGTCGGACGAAGAATCGGGCCAGACCGTGATCGCCGGCATGGGCGAACTGCACCTCGAGATCATCGTTGACCGTATGCGTCGCGAATTCAAAGTCGAGTGCAACGTGGGCGCCCCGCAGGTTGCTTACCGCGAAACCTTCGCCAAAGAAGTCGAGCTTGACTACACCCACAAGAAACAGTCGGGTGGTTCGGGTCAGTTCGGTCGCGTGAAGATCGTTGTTGCACCGGGCGAGCGTGGTTCGGGCTTCGTCTTCAAAGACGAAATCAAGGGCGGCTCGATCCCCCGTGAATATATCCCGGCCGTTCAATCGGGTATCAAGGACGTTGCCGAAAGCGGCGCGCTCATTGGCTTCCCGATCATCGACTTCTCGGTCCGCCTGATCGACGGTGCTTACCACGACGTTGACTCGAGCGCCCTCGCGTTCGAAATCGCCGGTCGCGGTGCAGCCCGTGAAGCGGCCCAGAAAGCCGGCATCAAGCTTCTCGAGCCGATGATGAAAGTTGAAGTCGTGACCCCCGACGAGTATGTCGGCGACGTCATCGGCGACCTCAACCGTCGTCGCGGCCAGATCCAGGGCTCGGAAACCCGTGGTCCTGCAACGGTAGTCAACGCGATGGTTCCCCTCGCGAACATGTTCGGCTATGTGAACGACCTGCGTTCGTTCAGCCAGGGCCGCGCTCAGTTCTCGATGGTGTTCGATCACTATGCTGACGTACCGGCTCACGTGGCTGACGAACTGAAAACGAAGCTCGCGGGCTAAGAACAACAATAACCGGAACTAATTATGGATCCCCGATAAGGGGCCGATAGAAAGGGTTTAAAATGGCTAAGGCTAAATTTGAGCGGACCAAACCGCACTGCAACATTGGTACGATTGGTCACGTTGACCATGGCAAGACGACGCTGACGGCTGCGATCACGAAAGTGCTTGCTGAGACTGGCGGCGCGGCGTTCATGGACTATGCGAACATCGACAAGGCACCGGAAGAGCGCGAGCGTGGCATCACGATCTCGACCGCCCACGTTGAGTATGAGACGCCTGCGCGTCACTATGCACACGTAGATTGCCCGGGCCACGCTGACTATGTGAAGAACATGATCACGGGTGCCGCCCAGATGGACGGCGCGATCCTCGTAGTGAACGCCGCTGACGGCCCGATGCCGCAGACCCGCGAGCACATCCTTCTTGCTCGTCAGGTTGGTGTACCGGCGCTTGTTGTTTACATGAACAAGGTCGACCAGGTTGACGACGAAGAGCTCCTGGAGCTCGTCGAGATGGAAATCCGTGAGCTTCTTTCGGTTTACGACTTCCCGGGCGACGACATTCCGGTTGTCAAGGGTTCGGCTCTGGCCGCTCTCGAAGGCCGTGACGACAATATCGGTAAAGACTCGATCAAGGCTCTGATGGACGCTGTTGACAGCTACATCCCGCAGCCCGAGCGCGCCATCGACGGTGCCTTCCTGATGCCGGTTGAGGACGTGTTCTCGATCTCGGGTCGTGGTACGGTTGTGACCGGTCGCGTCGAGCGTGGCATCGTGAAAGTCGGCGAAGAGATCGAAATCGTCGGTATCCGTGACACCCAGAAGTCGGTTGTGACCGGCGTCGAGATGTTCCGCAAGCTTCTGGACCAGGGCCAGGCTGGTGACAACATCGGTGCTCTCCTGCGTGGTATCGGCCGTGAAGACGTCGAGCGTGGCCAGGTTCTGGCTCACCCCGGCACGATCAAGCCGCACACCCAGTTCACGGCAGAGACCTATATCCTGTCGAAAGACGAAGGTGGCCGTCACACGCCGTTCTTCGCCAACTACCGTCCGCAGTTCTACTTCCGTACGACGGACGTGACCGGCACCATCGCTCTGCCCGAAGGCACCGAGATGGTCATGCCGGGTGACAACATCACCCTGACGGTCGAACTGATCGCGCCGATCGCCATGGACGAAGGCCTCCGCTTCGCTATCCGCGAAGGCGGCCGTACCGTCGGTGCAGGCGTTGTCGCGAAGATCCTGAAGTAAGTAAGGGTCGTCCCTAAACAAAAAAGCCAATGGTGGCATGTAATGGCGCCGGCCTGAAAACCGGCGCCCTCTTATAGGAAAGAAAAATGGACGCGCAAAACATTCGCATCCGCCTCAAAGCTTTCGATCACCGTGTCCTGGACCAGGCCACGGGTGAGATCGCTGCAACGGCGAAGCGCACCGGCGCCCTGGTACGTGGGCCGATCCCGCTGCCGACCAAGATCGAGAAGTTCACGGTTCTCCGTGGGCCGCACATCGATAAGAAGTCGCGCGAGCAGTTCGAAATGCGTACGCACAAGCGCCTTCTGGATATTGTTGACCCGACTCCGCAGACCGTGGACGCGCTGATGAAGCTCGACCTCGCGGCTGGCGTTGACGTCGAGATCAAGCTTCAGGGGTAAGCCACATGCGTACTGGTCTGATTGCCAAAAAACTGGGCATGACCCGTATCTTCGACGAAGCGGGCATGCATGTGCCGGTCACCGTCCTCCAGATCGAGAATCTGCAGGTCGTTGCCCAGCGCACCAATGAAAAAGACGGCTACACGGCACTCCAACTCGGTGTCGGTACCCGTAAAGTGAAAAACGTCTCGAAAGCCATGCGCGGTCACTTCGCGAAGGCCGAAGTTGACGCCAAGATGAAAGTTGCAGAATTCCGCGTGAGCGAAGACTGCCTCGTGGACGTCGGTGCCGAAATCACCGCCGAACACTTCATCAAGGGCCAGCTCGTCGATGTTGTCGGTACCTCGAAAGGTAAAGGCTTCGCCGGCGTTATGAAGCGTCACAACTTCGGTGGTCTGCGTGCGTCGCACGGCGTGTCGGTCTCGCACCGCTCGCATGGTTCGACTGGTCAGTGCCAGGACCCGGGTCGGGTCTTCAAAGGCAAGAAAATGGCCGGTCACCTCGGTGACGTCCGTACCACTGTGCAGAACCTGACGGTTGTTGAAGCCCGCGCTGAGGAAGGTCTCCTCCTCGTGAAGGGCGGCGTGCCGGGTGCGAAGGGTAACTGGGTGTTCATTTCGGACGCCGTTAAAGTTGCTCTGCCCGAGGGCGTGCCGACGCCGGCAGCAGTTCGTGTAGCTGCAGTGGCTGAAGCTGAAGTTCCGGCAAGCGAAGCTGTTGAAGCTCCTGCTGCCGAAAGCAATGAGGAATAAGGGTCATGAAGACGAATGTTCTGACTCTTGACGCCAAAAAAGCTGGCGACGTCGATCTGAACGACGCCATCTTCGGCGTAGACCCGCGTGCAGACATCCTGCACCGTGTCGTCACCTGGCAGCTCGCGAAGCGCCGTGCGGGGACCCATGCGGTTCTCTTCCGCTCGGAAATCTCGCGCACGACCAAGAAATTCGGCAAGCAAAAAGGCGGTGGCGGTGCTCGTCACGGCTCGCGCAAGTCGAACATCTGGGTGGGCGGTGCCCGCGCGTTTGGCCCGATCCCCCGCGATCATGGCTTCGACCTGCCGAAAAAGATCCGCAAGCTTGGCCTGAAGTGCGCTCTGAGCGCGAAACAGGCTGCTGGCAAACTCATCGTTGTCGACAGCGTTGAGATGACCGAAGGCAAAACCAAGGCTCTTGTCGAGAAACTCGGCAAACTGAACCTTGCTAACGCCCTCTTCATCGACGGTGCCGAGGTGAATGCCAACTTCAAGCTGGCTGTCTCGAACATCCCCAACATCGACGTGCTGCCGAGCCAGGGCGCGAACGTTTACGACATCCTTCGTCGTGACACGCTCGTCCTCACCAAAGCAGCTGTTGCTAACCTCGAGGAGCGTCTGAAATGAGCGATATCAATCATTACGACGTAATCGTCAGCCCGGTTATCACCGAGAAGGCGACCTTGGGCGCAGAGAACAACCAGGTGACCTTCAAGGTTGCCATCGACGCCACCAAGCCGCAGATCAAGGCGGCCGTAGAGGCGCTCTTTGGCAAGAAGGTCGAAAAGGTCAACACGCTTCGCCAGGAAGGCAAAGTGAAACGTTTCCGCGGTGTAACCGGCAAACGCGCCGAGTACAAAAAAGCGATCGTGACACTTGCTGCCGGCGAAAGCCTTGATGTGACGGCGGGGATCTAACGATGGCACTTAAATCATATCGTCCAGTGACCCCGTCCCAGCGCGGGCTCGTCCTCGTCAGCCGTGAAGGTCTGCACAAGGGCAAGCCGGTCAAGGCGCTGACCGAGGGTCTCACCAAGTCGGGTGGTCGCAACAACACCGGCCGCATCACCGCGTTCACCCGCGGCGGTGGCCACAAGCGTACCTACCGTATGATCGACTTCAAACGCACGAAGTGGGACATGACCGCTACCGTGGAACGGCTCGAATACGATCCGAACCGCACCGCGTTCATCGCACTCGTGAAGTATGAAGACGGTGAACTGTCCTACATCCTGGCGCCGCAGCGCCTGGCTCCGGGCGACGTTATCGTCGCCGGCGAGAAAGTGGACGTGAAGCCGGGCAACTGCATGCCGCTCATGAACATGCCGGTCGGCACCATCATCCACAATGTGGAGATGAAGCCGGGCAAGGGTGGCCAGATCGCTCGTTCCGCTGGCACCTATGCCCAGCTGATCGGTCGTGACCGCGGTTATGCCCAGATTCGCCTGTCGTCGGGTGAGGTTCGCCTCGTTCGCGGTGAGTGCGTCGCCACCATCGGCGCCGTATCGAACCCGGACAACCAGAACCAGACCTTGGCAAAAGCCGGTCGCAGCCGTTGGCTGGGCCGTCGTCCGAGCGTCCGTGGCGTTGCCATGAACCCGATCGATCACCCGCATGGTGGTGGTGAGGGTCGTACCTCGGGTGGTCGTCACCCTGTCACTCCGTGGGGCAAACCCACGAAGGGCAAGAAGACCCGCTCGAACAAGGCTTCGGACAAGTACATTCTCCGCTCGCGCCACGAGCGCAAAGCCAAGCGCTAAGGAGTCATCGATATGGCACGTTCTGTTTGGAAAGGTCCGTTCGTTGATCTTCACCTTATGAAAAAGGTGGAAGGCGCTCAGGCCGGCGGCAAAGGCGGGGTGATCAACACCTGGTCGCGTCGTTCTACCATTCTGCCGAACTTCGTTGGTCTGACGTTCAACGTCTACAACGGTCAGAAGTTCATTCCGGTCTATGTCACTGAAGACATGGTCGGTCACAAGCTGGGTGAATTCGCTCCGACGCGTACCTACTATGGTCACGCTGCGGACAAGAAAGCCAAGAGGAAGTAACCGTGGGTAAAGAAGCAGCAAAACGCCGTCTGGCGGATAACGAAGCTGTAGCTACCGCTACCATGCTTCGCGGCTCGCCCCAGAAACTGAATCTGGTGGCTGCCAGCATTCGCGGCATGAAAGTGGAAAAGGCTCTGGCGACGCTTACGTTCAGCCCGCGCCGTTCCGCGATCGACGTGAAGAAATGTCTGCAATCGGCTATCGCCAATGCAGAGAACAACCATAACCTGGATGTGGATAGCCTCGTGGTGGCGGAAGCCACTGTCGGTAAAGCCCTGGTCATGAAGCGCTTCCGCGCCCGTGCCCGTGGCCGCGTCGGCAAGATCATGAAGCCGTTCAGCCGTCTGCGCATTGTTGTGCGTGAAGTTGAGGAGCAAGCATAATGGGTCAGAAGGTAAGCCCCGTAGGTCTGCGCCTCGGCGTTAACCGCACCTGGGATTCGCGCTGGTTTGCAGATCGTGGCGAATATGCCGGTCTGCTGCACGAAGACCTGAAAATTCGCGCGTTCGTCTTCAAGGAACTGTCGCAAGCCGGCATTTCCAAAGTTGTCATCGAACGTCCGGCTAAAAAATGCCGCGTGACCATCTACTCGGCTCGTCCGGGTGTGATCATCGGCAAGAAGGGCGCCGACATCGAGAAGCTGCGTCAGAAGATCGCCAAGTTCACGGCATCTGACGTCAGCCTCAACATTGTCGAAGTCCGTAAGCCGGAAATCGATGCGAAGCTGATCGCCGACAACATCGCCCAGCAGCTGGAACGCCGTGTGGCTTTCCGTCGCGCCATGAAACGTTCGGTCCAGAGCGCTATGCGCCTTGGCGCCGGCGGTATCCGGATCAATTGCGGTGGTCGCCTTGGTGGCGCCGAGATTGCCCGGACCGAATGGTACCGCGAAGGCCGCGTGCCGTTGCATACCCTCCGTGCCGATATCGACTACGGCACCTCTGAAGCCAAGACTGCCTATGGCATCTCGGGCATCAAGGTTTGGGTGTTCAAAGGCGAGATCATGGAACACGACCCGATGGCGCATGAGCGCCGGGCTAACGAAGCCCAACAGTCGGGCGGTCCGTCGCGCCGCTAAGGCCGACGGGATCAGGAATAGGAAGCACACACCATGTTGCAACCGAAACGTACAAAGTTCCGTAAAGCCCATAAGGGCCGCATCCACGGCAATGCCAAGGGCGGAACTGCACTCAACTTCGGTGAATTCGGCCTCAAGGCAACTGCCCCCGGCCGCGTCACCGCCCGTCAAATCGAAGCCGCCCGCCGTGCTCTGACCCGTCACATGAAGCGTCAGGGCAAGGTCTGGATCCGTATCTTCCCGGACGTTCCGGTGTCGTCGAAGCCGACCGAAGTCCGTATGGGTAAAGGTAAGGGTTCGCCCGAATACTGGGCCTGCCGTGTGAAACCCGGCCGGGTCATGTTCGAGGTGGACGGTGTATCCGAAGAGATCGCGCGCGGCGGTTTCGAGCGTGCAGCTGCCAAGCTGCCGATCGGCACCCGCATCGTGTCTCGTATGCTGTAATCCGAACGGAGTGAATCGAAATGAAGGCAACTGATCTTCGGTCCAAGTCGCAAAGCGAGCTCCGTGAGGAGCTTGCCGGCCTGAAAAAAGAGCAGCTCAACCTGCGCTTCCAGGCTGCGGCCGGCCAACTTGAAAACACGGCTCGCGTCCGTGAAGTCCGTCGCGATATCGCGCGGATTCGCACGGTTCTCGGCCAGACTGAGGCGTAAGGAGAAACCCATGCCTAAGCGTATCCTGCAAGGGACCGTGGTCTCCAACAAAGGCGACAAAACTGTCGTCGTGAGCGTTGAACGTCGTTTCCGTCATCCTTTGCTTGACAAAATTGTTCGCCGCTCTAAGAAGTACCACGCTCATGATGAGGGCAACCTGGTTCAGGTTGGTGACGTCGTTCGCATCGAAGAATGCCGTCCGATCTCAAAATTGAAGTGCTGGAAAGTGATCGGCGGTGAGGCGTAAGCCTCACCGTCCACTTATTTTGCTGTAACGAAGAAGGGTTAACCCCATGATTCAAATGCAAACGAACCTCGATGTGGCCGATAACTCCGGGGCCAAGAGGGTGCAGTGCATTAAGGTCCTTGGTGGATCTAAACGCAAGACGGCCGGGGTAGGCGACATCATCGTCGTCTCCGTTAAAGAAGCGATCCCGCGGGGTCGTGTGAAGAAGGGTGACGTGCACCGCGCCGTCATCGTTCGCACTGCGAAAGAAGTGCGTCGCCCGGATGGCACCACCATCCGTTTCGACCGCAATGCCGCAGTGATCGTAGACAAAAAACACGAGCCGGTCGGCACCCGTATCTTCGGGCCGGTGGTTCGTGAGCTGCGTGCGAAGCAGCACATGAAGATCATCTCGCTTGCTCCGGAGGTGTTGTAATGGCCGCGAAACTTAAAACTGGCGACAAAGTCGTCGTCATGGCCGGCAAGGACAAGGGCAAGCGCGGCGAAATCACCAGCGTGAACCCGAAAGAGGGCCGTGCTGTTGTTCAGGGTGTCAACCTTGTGAAGCGTCACCAGCGTCCGACCCAGGTCGCAGCTGGCGGCATCATCACCAAGGAAGCGCCGATCGCTCTGTCGAACCTCATGATTGAGGATCCGAAGGACGGCGCCCCGACCCGTGTTGGTTTCAAAGTTCTCGAGGACGGCCGCAAGGTTCGCTTTGCGAAAAAGTCCGGGGAGATGATCGATGGCTAAGGCTATGCCGCGTCTTCGCAAACAGTATGAAGACACCGTCCGTGCTTCGCTCGTAGAGCAGTTCGGCTACAAAAACCCGATGCAGGTTCCGAAACTGGACAAGATCGTCATCAACGTAGGCGTTGGTGAAGCTGTTCAGGACAAGAAGAAGGTCGAGAAGGTCGCCGAGGAAATCGGTCTGATCGCCGGTCAGAAGCCTGTCATCACCAAAGCTCGCAAATCGATCGCAGGCTTCAAGCTTCGCGAAGAGATGCCGATTGGTGTGAAGGTCACTCTGCGTGCCGAGCGCATGTATGAGTTCCTCGATCGTCTCATCACCATCGCACTGCCCCGCGTTCGTGACTTCCAGGGCGTAAACCCGAAGTCGTTCGACGGCCGTGGCAACTATGCGATGGGCCTGAAGGAACAACTGGTGTTCCCCGAGATCTCGTACGACAAGGTCGACGACGTTCGCGGTATGGACATCATCATCTGCACCACGGCCGAGACCGATGACGAAGCGCGTGCGCTTCTCAAAGGTTTCCAAATGCCGTTCAAGGCATAACGGCCGTCAGGAGGTTTTTGATATGGCTAAGAAAAGCGCCATCAACAAGAACGCCCACCGGGCGAAACTTGTGGCGAAATACGCTGCCAAGCGCGCTGCGCTGAAGGCCCAGGTCTATGACAAGACCACGGGTGAAGACGAGCGTTGGCTGGCAGCGCTGAAACTCGCTGCTCTGCCGCGTAACGGCGCTCGTACCCGTCTTCGCAACCGTTGCGAAGTGACCGGTCGCCCGCGTGGTGTCTATCGTAAATTCAAGATGTCCCGTATCTCCCTGCGTGAGCTTGGCTCCGCTGGCAAGATCCCCGGCATCGTGAAGTCCAGCTGGTAAGGAGGGCTCAACATGTCGATGACTGATCCTATCGGCGATATGCTGACCCGTATCCGTAACGGTCTGCAAGCTCGCAAGAATGTCGTTAAGACGCCGGCTTCGAAAACTCGTGAGCGCATCCTCGATGTGCTGACGCGCGAAGGTTATATCCGTGGCTACAGCCGCACTGATCTCGACAATAACAAAGCCGAGATCGTGATCGAGCTGAAGTATTTCGAAGGCGAACCGGTGATCCGTACGATCAACCGCGTCTCGAAGCCCGGCCGCCGCGTGTACAGCTCGGTCGGCGATCTGCCGCGTGTTCACAATGGTCTTGGTATTTCGATCGTTTCCACGCCGAAAGGCGTGCTCTCCGACGCTGAAGCGCGTGAGCACAATGTGGGCGGCGAAGTACTCTGCACCGTGTTCTAAGTCGACAAGGAAGGGAAAGAACGATGTCCCGTATCGGTAAAAAGCCTGTGGAGATTCCGTCGGGCGTGACCGTTTCCTTGAACGGCACGGACCTCACGGTAAAGGGACCGAAGGGCGAGCTCGCGATGAGCTTCGTACCCGAGGTTACCGTTAAACACGAAGACAACTCGATCACCGTACTGCCGGTGAACGACACGAAACGCGCTCGCTCCATGTGGGGTATGCAGCGTACGATGGTTTCGAACCTGATGACCGGTGTGACCCAGGGTTACAGCCGCAAGCTCGAAATCAACGGCGTTGGTTACCGCGCTGCGATGAAAGGTGCGAACCTCGGTCTGCAACTCGGCTTCAGCCATGATGTCGAGTTCCCTGTACCCCAGGGTATCAAGATCGAGACGCCCGATCAGACCACGATCATCGTGTCGGGGATCGACAAGCAGCTGGTTGGTGAAACCGCTGCGAAGATCCGTGAATACCGGAAACCCGAGCCCTACAAAGGCAAGGGGATCAAGTATGAAGGTGAATATATCTTCCGCAAGGAAGGTAAGAAGAAATAATAGGTGGCATGAATGGCTTCTAAAGATAAACTCTTTGAAAAGCGCCGTCAGCGTAACCGGACACAACTTCGCAAGAAGAGTGCCGGGCGGCCGCGCCTTTCTGTCCACCGTACCAACCAGCATATCTATGCTCAGGTCATCGACGATGTGAAGGGTGCAACGCTTGCCGCTGCCTCGACCATCGAAGCGGATCTGCGCGCTGGTAGCACCTCGAACAAAGAGGCTGCCACCAAGGTTGGTCAACTGATTGCCGAGCGTGCCAAAGCTGCTGGCGTCTCCTCCGTCGTGTTCGACCGCGGCGCTTTCCTTTACCACGGCCGTATTCAGGCCCTGGCGGAAGCGGCGCGCGAAGGCGGCCTGGATTTCTAAGGCTCGATGAAGGAAGGAATGTCCAATGGCACGCCCTGAACGCAATCGCGAAGAAAGCGAACTGGTTGAAAAGCTGGTCCACATCAACCGTGTGGCCAAAGTGGTTAAAGGTGGCCGTCGTTTCGGCTTCGCAGCCCTCGTTGTCGTCGGTGACGGCCGTGGCCGCGTAGGCTTCGGCAACGGCAAGGCTCGCGAGGTTCCCGAAGCGATCCGCAAGGCTACCGAAGCCGCCAAGAAGAACATGATCCGTGTTCCGCTCCGGGATGCACGCACGCTCCACCACGACATTCATGGTCGTCACGGCGCGGGCAAAGTGCTCCTTCGTACCGCCGCAGCTGGTACCGGCATCATCGCCGGCGGCCCGATGCGCGCCGTGTTCGAAGCCCTCGGGGTGCAGGACGTTGTGACCAAGTCGCAAGGTTCGACGAACCCTTACAACATGGTGCGGGCTACGATCGATGCTCTCGGTCGTCAGAATTCGCCCCGTCAGATCGCTGCGAAGCGTGGCAAGAAAGTTGCCGAGATCGTAGCGCGTCGCGAGGGTGGCAAAGCCGGTACCGACGAAGCGCTCGCCGATGGCGAAGCTAACGCGGAGTAATGTTCGATGGCTGCTAAGAAAACCGTCAAGGTAACGCAGATCGCCAGCGCGATCCGTCGCACCGATGACCAGCTGGCCACCCTCAAGGGTCTCGGCCTCAACAAGATGCATCGTACGCGTGAGCTGGAAGATACCCCGGCTGTTCGCGGGATGATCAACAAGGTGCACCACCTGGTGCGCGTTGAAGACTAACCCGAACGCGTGGAGAGACAGAAATGAAACTCAATGAACTGCGCGATAACGACGGCGCCCGCACTTCGCGGTTTCGTGTCGGTCGCGGTATCGGTTCCGGCAAAGGTAAAACCTCCGGTTCCGGTGTGAAGGGTCAGAAATCGCGTTCCGGCGTGGCGATCAACGGTTTCGAGGGCGGTCAGATGCCCATCTACCGTCGTCTGCCGAAGCGTGGCTTCACCTCGCTGAACAAAGTGGTCTACGAAGTTGTCAACATCGGCCGTCTGCAGAAGGCGATCGATGCGGGCAAAGTCGATGCCAAGGCCCCGATTACTGCTGACGTGCTGGCTCAGGCCGGCGTCATCAGCCGCATCGGCAATGGCGTTCGTCTGCTCGCCAAGGGCGAACTGAAAGCCAAAGTCGAAATCACGGTCACCGGTGCTTCCAAAGCAGCCGTTGAAGCCGTGGAAAAAGCCGGCGGCAAGGTTACCGTTGCCTGATCTCAGGCAACGGTTTTTCTTCCCCAATCTCCTGGCCTGGAGTTCGTGATTTATGGCATCCGCTGCTGAACAACTGGCGGCCAATCTTAGCTTGTCCTCGTTCGGCAAGGCCGAAGAGCTGAAAAAGCGGATCTGGTTCGCTCTTGGTGCACTCATTGTGTACCGTCTCTGCACCTATGTACCCCTCCCGGGTATCGACGGCGAAGCGCTTGCGCGCATGTTCGCCAGTCTGTCGGGCGGGTTCCTCGATATGGTCAACACCTTCTCGGGCGGTGCAGTACAGCGGATGTCGATCATCACGCTCGGGATCATGCCGTATATTTCGGCATCGATCATCGTGCAGCTCCTGACCACGATGAGCCCGTCGCTTGCCGCCCTCAAAAAGGAAGGCGAGCAGGGCCGGAAGAAGATCAACCAATATACCCGTATGGGCACCGTAGCCCTGACGCTTGTTCAGGGCTACGCCGTGGCCACTGGCCTTGAAGGCCAGGCCGGTGTCGTTGTCGATCCGGGTTGGTTCTTCCGTATCACGACCGTGATCACGCTCCTTGGCGGCACCATGTTCCTCATGTGGCTCGGCGAGCAGATCACCCAGCGCGGTATCGGTAACGGTATTTCGCTCATCATTTTCGCCGGTATCATTGCCGAGCTGCCGGGCACGCTCGCCCAGGCGTTCGAGCTGAACCGTGCGGGCTCGATGTCCCTTGGCCTGCTGCTGGCGCTCCTTGTTGGTGCCGCCGCGCTCATCTGGTTCATCGTGCTTTGTGAACGCGCCCAGCGCCGCGTCATCATCCAGTATCCCAAACGCCAGCACGGCAACCGCGTGATCCAGGGCGATAAGTCGCACCTGCCGATCAAGCTGAACGTGTCGGGCGTTATCCCGCCGATCTTTGCAAGCTCGCTCCTGATCATGCCGCTGACTGTTGCCGGCTTCTATCAGTCGAGCGGCGCCGAGTGGCTGACCACCATGACCTCGCTTCTGGGGGTCGGTCGTCCGCTGCACGTTGCGCTCTATGTGCTGCTGATCGTCTTCTTCTGCTTCTTCTACACGACCGTTCAGTTCAATCCTGAAGACACGGCCGAGAACCTGAAGAAGCATGGTGGCTTCGTTCCGGGCATTCGCCCCGGCAAGCGCACCGCCGAGTATCTTGAATATGTGCTGACGCGCCTGACTGTGATTGGCTCCGCCTATCTGTCGCTCGTCTGCGTTATTCCTGAAATCCTGATGAGCCAGGCCGCCGTTCCCTTCTATCTGGGTGGCACGAGCCTTCTGATTGTTGTCAACGTGACCATGGATACTGTAAGCCAGATCCATAGCCATCTGATGGCGCAGCAATATGAGGGCCTTCTGAAGAAAGCCCGGCTCAAGGGAGGCCGCCGTTGATTATCATTCTTTTCGGTCCGCCGGGCGCGGGCAAGGGGACCCAGGCGCAGCGCATCGAAAAGGAACGCGGCCTCGTGCAGCTCTCCACCGGTGACATGCTGCGCGCCGCTGTGGGCGCTGGCACCGACATGGGCAAGCGCGCCAAGGAAAAGATGGACGCCGGCCAGCTCGTCTCCGACGATATCGTGATCGGCATCATCAGCGACCGCATCCGCGAAGACGACTGCAGGAACGGTTTCATCCTTGATGGCTTCCCGCGCACCGTTGCGCAGGCCGAGGCCCTGGATGTGATGCTGAAAGAGCAGGGGCTGAAGCTCGACCATGTTGTCGAGATGCGGGTTGACGACAAAGTCCTCGCCGACCGGATCGCCGGTCGCTATTCCTGCGCGAAATGCAATGAAGGTTACCACGACACCGCCAAGAAGCCGAAGGCCGAGGGCGTGTGCGATGTATGTGGCGGTACAGAGTTTACCCGCCGCAAGGACGACAATCGTGAGACGGTGGCCAAGCGCCTGGAGGCATACTATGCCGACACCGCGCCGGTCCTGCCTTACTACGAAAAATCGGGCATCCTTTCGGTGGTGGACGGCATGGCCGCCATCAGCGAAGTGGCCGCTCAGATCGACGCGGTTTTGGCCGCGTAAAAAACTGTCGGCAGGCGGTTGACGTTTGGGGGTTTCTACCTATAATCCCCGGCTTCAACACGTCTGGCGATTCGTAGCTAGAACGTGAACTGAATTAATGGAGAAAAGGTCGTGGCGCGTATTGCAGGCGTTAACATTCCGACCAACAAACGGGTCGAGATCGCACTGACCTACATTCACGGTATTGGTGATCATTTCGCCAAGGAAATCTGCACGAAGCTGAATTTCCCCCGTGAACGTCGGGTTGCTGAACTGACGGATGCTGAAGTGATTCAGATCCGCGAACTGATCGACGAAAACTACACCGTAGAAGGTGACCTTCGTCGTGAAGTTGCTATGAACATCAAACGGCTGATGGACCTGAAGACCTACCGTGGTCTCCGTCACCGTAACAAACTGCCGGTACGTGGTCAGCGTACCCATACGAACGCTCGCACCCGCAAGGGCAAAGCGGTCGCTATCGCCGGCAAGAAGAAATAATCACTGAAGTTTAAGGGTATCGCCGTTTAGGGCTCCCCGAATATAGGGCTTGATTGAGATGGCTAAAGAACCGAACCGCATTAAGCGCCGCGAACGTAAGAATATTACGAACGGCGTTGCGCACGTGAACGCATCGTTCAACAACACCATGATCACCATCAGCGACGTACAGGGTAATGCGATCTCCTGGTCGTCCGCTGGGATGATGGGTTTCAAAGGCTCCCGTAAGTCTACTCCGTACGCTGCCCAGATGGCTGCGGAAGACGCCGGCCGCAAGGCGCAGGAACACGGTGTGAAGTCGCTTGAAGTAGAAGTCAAAGGCCCCGGCGCTGGCCGCGAGTCCGCTCTGCGCGCGCTGCAGACCATTGGCTTCGTGATCACTTCGATCCGCGACGTTACGCCGATCCCGCACAACGGCTGCCGCCCGCCGAAGCGTCGCCGCGTCTAACGGCTGGCGTACGTTCTAGAGAGTATTGGCACGAATCCTTTGGCGCCATCCGGCGCCAATCACTCGCGAGGTCATATCGTGATCCAGAAAAACTGGCAGGAACTGATTAAACCCAACGGCTTGTCGATCGAATCGGGTGCAGACCCGCTTCGCAAGGCGAAGCTCGTTGTCGAACCGCTCGAGCGTGGCTACGGCATGACGCTCGGCAACGCACTGCGTCGTGTGCTGCTGTCGTCGCTGCAAGGCGGTGCGGTCACCAGCATCCAGATCGAAGGCGTACTCCACGAGTTCTCGTCGGTTCCGGGTGTGCGTGAAGACGTCACGGACATTGTGCTCAACATCAAGCAGATGCCTGTACGCGTCCTTTCGGACGGCGTGAAGCGCCTGCACCTTACCGCGTCGGGCCCGGGCGAAGTTCGCGCCGGCCAGATCAGCGAAGTTGCCGATGTCGAGATCCTCGACAAGGACCTCGTGATCTGTCACCTCGACGACGGTGCGACCCTCAACATGGAACTGGCAGTTTCGAGCGGCAAGGGCTATGTCCCGGCCGACCGTAACCGTCCGGAAGACGCGCCGATCGGTCTTATCCCGGTTGACGCGCTCTACAGCCCCGTGAAGAAGGTCAGCTACAAAGTCGAGAACACCCGCGAGGGCCAGATTCTCGACTATGACAAGCTTTCGATGGAAATCGAAACGGACGGCACGATCACCCCGGAAGATGCGCTGGCTTTCGCCGCTCGCATCCTGCAGGACCAGCTGCACGTCTTCATCAACTTCGATGAGCCGGAAGAAAGCGTTGCAACGGACGAAGATTCGGAACCCGAAATCAATCGTCAACTGCTGCGCAAGGTCGACGAACTGGAACTCAGCGTCCGTTCAGCAAACTGCCTGAAGAACGACAATATCGTCTATATCGGCGATCTCGTTCAGAAGACCGAAGCCGAAATGCTGCGTACCCCGAACTTCGGCCGCAAGTCGCTCAACGAAATCAAGGAAGTTCTCGCCTCGATGGGCCTCCGTCTCGGCATGGAACTCCCGGCTTGGCCGCCTGAGAATATCGAAGAGCTCGCCAAGAAACTCGAACAAGAGTACTGAAACCCTCCCCTCGTGCAGGGGACGCCTCCCGGTACTATGCCCTGGCTTGACCTGCCAGGGCGCAAGGCCGGAAAGGTTATAGAAGGAGACGCAACATGCGCCACAATATGTCCGGTCGGAAACTGAATCGTACCTCGAGCCACCGCAAGGCTCTCTTCATGAACCTGTCGCAGGCTCTCGTGAAGCACGAACAGATCATCACCACGCTGCCGAAAGCCAAGGATCTCGCGCCCATCGTCGAGAAACTCATCAGCCTCGGTAAAAAAGGTGGCCTTGCCAACCGTCGTCTGGCGATCGCTCGCCTGCAGGACGAAGCGCTCGTTTCGAAGCTGTTCGGCGAAATCGCTGACCGCTACAAAGAGCGTAACGGCGGCTACACCCGCGTTCTGAAAGCCGGTTTCCGTCATGGCGACAACGCCCCGATGGCTGTGATCGAGCTTGTTGACCGCAACGTGGAAGCCAAAGGCGCCGACGACCGCGCCCGCGCTGAAGCTGCTGCAATGGACGACACTGCAGAATAAGCTGCACTGCGGCATTGATATAAAGTTCAAAACGGCGCACCTTGCACAGGCTGCGCCGTTTTCCTTTTGTGGGGCGGCGTTTCATGTCCCTTGTAAAGTCAGTATTGGTCTCGAAGAATGATAGGTGCCTGGGTAATCGTTGTAACGGCGGGTGTGACATGCCTGATCATGGCAGCCGTCTTTGCCATCTTCCATCAGTCGGACCCGCACAAGAGCGATGCGTCGGCATTCTGGGGCTGGTCCTATCTGG
Organism: Gimibacter soli; assembly: GCF_028463845.1. NCBI lineage: Bacteria > Pseudomonadati > Pseudomonadota > Alphaproteobacteria > Kordiimonadales > Temperatibacteraceae > Gimibacter > Gimibacter soli. The sequence goes on from NZ_CP116805.1 coordinate 1,670,474, forward strand.
TTGGCGCTATCGCCTGGTCGCTCAATGTGATGCGCGACGGCACCCATGGTTCTGTCTTCATCTGGCTGAACAACGCCACTTTCCTTGGCTGCGCCATCCTGCTTAGTTGTGGCATCCATGCCTTCTTCGGCAAACGACTACCTCAAAAGCTTTACATGGTTGCCGCTGCTTTCTGGCTGCCGCTTTACACCTATGGTCTGATCGAGGCTGATGCCTATCAAAGCTTCCTGTTGCGGTCACTTGCGACGGGCATGGTAGCGGGAATTGTGCTGGGGCACGCATCCATCATGGCTTTCCGCATGGCGCGGGCGCATGGCGATAGGGTGGAGTTTGCCACTGCGTGTTTTTACGGCACGCTTGCCGTCATGAGCATGGCTTTGATCCCGCCGGCGGTGATCGGTATTGGCAAAGACAACTATTTCAGTTCCATAAATTTCATCATCCTGTATGTGATCGAGCCGCCGCTGGTGGTGGGGATCGGCATGTGCTGCGCTCTGATGTTGATGCGCCGGGTGGTGAATGAACTGAGGAGCCTTGCCGACTGTGACCCGCTCACCGGCCTTCTCAACCGTCGCGGTTTCATGAGCCGCTTTGATGCCATTTTCGAGAATGCCGTTGCGCGGGGCGGTGATCTGGCGCTTGTCATCCTTGATATCGACCGCTTCAAGGAAGTGAACAACCGCTTCGGCCATACGGGCGGTGACCGCGTGCTTGTCGAATTTGCCGATATCCTGCGCGAGCACCTGAAGCCCGGCCAGATTTGCGGCCGGCAGGGTGGGGAAGAGTTTGCAATCCTACTGCCCGATTGCGGCAACGAGGATGTGCGCGAATTCGTGGAAGGCCTTCGTGCCGATCTCGCCAGCGGGCGTATCGTGATGGATGGCCGAACTGTGAAGCTGACCTTCACGACCGGGCACACGACTTACCTTGGCGAAACCACTGCGTTCGAAATGCTGCGGCGCGCCGATGGGCACCTCAACCGCACCCGGCTGGTGGATGAAGCGCGGCGCAGCACCGCCCAGTCGCGCTCGGCCAAGCTGATGGCCTGACTTTCCACGCACTGATCCCTTGAAGCGGCGCCGTCCAGTTGCCATAACATCCTTTGACTTCTTCAGGAACACGCACAAGGACGGATACATGATCGGAAAGATTGGCGCTGGCTTTCTGGCCGCAGGCCTCATGCTTGGGGGCACCCCGCTTGCCGCGCAAATGATGGACGACGCCGAGGCACCGGCACCCGCCGCAAACGCCGTCGATGCCATGCGTGCGGTTCCCCAATCCCAGATGGAAGTGCAGCTGTCCTACGCGCCGCTTGTGAAGACGGCGGCACCGGCTGTTGTGAACATCTATACGAAAACAATCGTGAAGGCGCAGCGGCCCGCGCTTCTGGACGATCCGCTGTTTCAGCGCTTCTTCGGCGACAAATTCTCGTTCGGCATGCCTCGCGATCGGGTGCGTGGTTCGCTCGGATCCGGCGTTATCGTGCGCTCGACAGGCGTGATCGTGACGAACAATCACGTGATCGAAGGCGCAGATGAAATTCAGGTCGTGCTCGCCGACCGCCGCGAATATCCGGCGAAAGTGGTACTTGCCGACCCCAAGACCGACCTCGCCATCCTGCAGATCGATACGAAGGGTGAAAACCTTCCCGTGCTGCCCATCGCGGATTCGGATGACGTGCAGGTGGGCGATATCGTGCTCGCTATCGGTAACCCGTTCGGGATCGGCCAGACGGTGACAAGCGGCATTGTATCGGCCAACGCGCGCACCCAGCAGGGCATCAGCGATTTCGGCTTCTTCATCCAGACAGACGCCGCCATCAACCCCGGCAACTCGGGCGGGGCGCTCATTGGCATGCACGGCGAGCTTCTGGGCATCAACTCGGCCATCTATAGCCGCACCGGCGCCTCGAACGGTATCGGCTTCGCCGTGCCCGCCAATATGGTGAAATCGGTGCTGAATGCTGCCCTCAATGAAGGCCAGCTTGCCCGGCCATGGCTTGGCATCAAGGGCCAGCCGGTAACTGCCGCGCTTGCCGAGACGCTGGGGCTGGCGCGTCCGGGCGGCGTGCTGGTCGATTCCGTCTTCCCCGGCGGTCCGGCCGCGAAGGGCGGTCTGGTGCCCGGTGATGTGATCATGGATGTGAATGGCCGCGAAGTGCTGGATGAAGCCGCGCTCAATTTCCGCATCGCGACGCTTGAGGACGGCGATACCGCCACGCTCACCGTGCGTCGTGGCGATACGGACGAGGCGCTTGAGGTCGGCCTTTCGCTGCCGCCTGAAGAACCGGCCCGCAATGTGACGCGGCTGGTGGGTGGTCATCCCTTCCTCGGGGTGACGGTCGGCAACCTGTCGCCGCGCTTCAATGAGGAGCTGGGTGTTGATCCGATGGCCAAAGGCGTGATCGTGCTGCAACTGGAGCCGCGCACGGCGGCGGCCCGCTTCCAGTTCCTTGCCCCCGGTGACCTGATCCTGTCTGTCAATGGCCGCGAGGTCAGCACGGTATCGGACATTGAACCCGCGCTTGAAGCCGTCGATGAAGCCTATCGCTATCAGGTGCAGCGGCAGGGCCGTGTGCAGGAATGCGAGATCGTGCCGAACCGCAGCTTCCGCTGCGCTGTTGTCGGCTGACGGAGGCATTTGATGGGGGACCTGTTCGGGACTGCGGAGGGTGCGGACGCTGCGGCTTCTGCCCACCGTCCACTTGCCGACAGGCTGCGCCCCACAAAGCTTGAGGACGTTGTCGGGCAAGGGCATCTGGTTGGCCCCGATGGCCCGCTCGGTCGGATGGTCGCCACAGGCCGCATCGGATCGGTTCTCCTGTGGGGGCCGCCGGGCACGGGCAAGACAACCATCGCACGGCTGCTGGCCGGCCACGGCGACATGGCGTTCGAGCAGATATCGGCGATCTTTTCCGGTGTCGCCGACCTCAAGAAAGCATTCGAGGCTGCCCGCATTCGCCGTGCCAACGGGCGCAGCACCTTGCTGTTCGTGGACGAAATCCACCGTTTCAATAGGTCGCAGCAGGATGGCTTCCTGCCCTATGTGGAAGACGGCACCGTCACCCTGATCGGGGCGACGACTGAAAACCCCTCGTTTGAAATCAACGGGGCGCTTCTATCAAGGATGCAGGTGCTGGTGCTGAACCGGCTGGATGACGCGTCTTTGGAAGCGCTTCTCGAGCGCGCCGAAGCCGATCTCGGCAAGCCCCTGCCGGTGGATGCTGACGCGCGTGCCTCCCTGAAGGCGATGGCGGACGGGGACGGGCGCTATCTTCTGAATTGCGTCGAGCGACTTTACGATCTGGCGGGTGACGAGGCTATCGACACCGCCGGTCTCGCGCGGCTTTTGCAGAAGCGGGCACCGGCTTACGACAAGGACCGCGAAGGCCATTACAATCTGATCTCGGCGCTTCACAAATCGCTTCGGGGATCGGACCCTGACGCCGCGCTTTACTGGCTTGCGCGCATGCTGACGGGCGGTGAGGACCCCCTTTATATCACCCGCCGTCTTGTACGTTTCGCGAGCGAGGATGTGGGCCTTGCCGACCCTGAAGCGATCCATCAGACGCTTGCCGCCAAAGACGCCTACGAGTTTCTGGGAAGCCCTGAGGGCGAGCTTGCCATCGCGCAGGCAACCCTTTATCTCGCGACCGCCCCCAAATCGAACGCTGCCTACAAGGCAACAAAGGCGGCCATGCGCTCGGCACGGGAAACCGGCAGCCTGATGCCGCCCGCCCATATCCTGAATGCGCCTACGAAGCTGATGAAGGATATGGGATACGGCAAGGATTACGCTTACGACCACGACACGGTGGCGGGCGTTTCCGGGCAGAATTATTTCCCCGACGATATGAACCGCGAAAGCTTCTACCAGCCGGTGGAGCGCGGTTTCGAGCGCGATATCCAGAAGCGCCTCGAATATTTCGCCCGAATCCGGGCCGAGCATGCAGCTAAGACCAAGGGATGAACGGCTTTGTTCGCTTCGTCGGGATCGACTGGTCCGGTGCGAAGGGCGCGCGGCTGAAAGGGCTGGCAGTGGCGGAGGCTGCAGCAGGGTTCGCAAGTCCCGTTCTTGCCAAGCCGGCAGGCGGCGGCAACTGGAGCCGCGAGGCGATTGCCGCCTTTATCAGTGAAGACCTGACCGCCCGTGAAGGCCGCAGCATTGTAGGGATCGATTCCGCCTTCTCGCTGCCCTTTGAAGACAAGGGGCTGTATCTGCCGGGTGCCGACCTGCCTGAAGCCGCCCTCGGCCTCTGGGCGGCGATTGAGGCAGCGTCACCCGACCCGCACTTTTATGGCGGTGGCTTTGTGGAAGCGCACCGGGATCACTATCACCGCGCTGGCGGCAAGGGGGTAGCTTACGAGCGTCGGCTTCGGGTGCCCGAGGTCCTTTCGATCAAGGCGGGCCATGGCCCCTGCGAAAGCGTGTTTCACCTGATCGGGCCAAGCCAGGTGGGGATGTCGGGCCTGTCGACCATTCGCATGCTGCACCGGCTGCGCGGCGTGCCGGGGATCGCCATCTGGCCGTTTGACGGGCCTGCCACCATCGCCGAAGCCAAGGTCGTGATTGTCGAGATTTACTGCGGGGCCTTCGCACGCATGGGCGGGCACAAGGGCAAGTTCCGCACGCGCGAGCATATCGATTCAGCGCTTCTCACGCTGAACAGTTATCCGCTCATGGGCGACCATCCGCCGATGGATGACAATGCGGCAGACGCCCTCGTCACCGCCGCAGGGCTCCGCCATATTGCCCATCAGCCGAAATACTGGAATCCGCCGGGGCTTTCGGATAGGGTGCGCGCCACCGAAGGCTGGATATTCGGCGTGATTTGAAGGGACAGGTATGCATTCAGTTCTGGCAATTGCAGCAGGTGGGGCGCTTGGCGCCGTTGCCCGGCATTATGTCGGCGGTCTTGTGATGCGCCTCACGGGTATGGGCTTTCCCTTCGGCACGATGACCGTGAATATCCTCGGCTCCTTCCTCATGGGGGTGCTCATTGAAATGATGGCGATCAAGCTGAACGCCAGCCCCGTGTTCCGTGCCTTCTTTGCCGTCGGTGTGCTTGGCGGCTTCACCACCTTTTCAACCTTTTCGCTTGAGACCGTGCTTCTGATCGAGCGCGGCGCCATGATGCAGGCGGCCCTTTATGTGGTCGGTTCGGTCATTCTGGGTATTGCGGCGCTCTTTGCCGGTCTCGCGTTTGTACGGGGGCTTGCTTGAACGCTGTCCAGAATATCGCCGTCGCCACTGAAGACGACGGCATCCGCATTGACCGCTGGTTCCAGCGGCATTTTCCCGATATCGGCTTCGGCGCGCTCAACAAGATGATGCGCAAGGGCGAAGTGCGCCTTGATGGCAAGCGGGTGAAGGGTAACGAACGCGTGGCCGCCGGCCAGACCGTCCGTGTGCCACCCTATCAGGCCGCTGTCGCTGATGAAAAGCCTGCCAAGCCGCAAGGCATCCGCCTGAGTGACGAGGATATCCGCGAGATCCAGTCGTGGGTCATCTACAAGGATGCCGATGTCATCGTGATCAACAAGCCCGCTGGCCTGCCAACACAAGGCGGCACCGGAGTGACGCGGCATCTGGATGGCATGCTGGATGCCCTGATGTTCGAGAAAGAAGCCCGGCCGAAGCTCGTACACCGGCTGGACAAAGATACCTCCGGTGCGCTGCTCCTCGCGCGGTCCACGTCGGTCGCGGCATCGCTCGCCGAGGCCTTCGCAAGCCGGGTGACGGACAAGCGCTACTGGGCGCTCGTCGTTGGCACGCCCAAACAATATCAGGGCCGTATCAAGCTGATGATGGACAAGGGGCCGGGCCGGGCAGGTGCTGGCGAACGCATGATTGTCACCCCGGACGGCAAACGGTCGGTCACCGATTATCAGGTGGTGGACAAGGCCGCCGGTCGTGCCGCTTGGCTGACGCTGAAGCCGCTCACGGGCCGGACGCACCAGCTGCGCCTGCACTGTTCTGAAATCGGTCATCCGATCGTGGGTGACGGCAAATACGGCGGCACCGAAGCCTACCTTTCGGGCGCCATTTCCCGGAAGCTGCATCTGCACAGCTATATGATCCGCTTCCCGCACCCCAAGGGCGGGATGGTGGAGGTGACAGCGCCGCTGCCGCCCCATATGGACGAAAGCTTCCGCATGCTGGGCTTCGACCCCGCATCCTATGAAGACCCCGAGTTTGAGGATTGATCCTGTGAGCGGTGCAAACCGGCTGGTGATTTTTGATTGCGACGGCACGCTGGCTGACGGCGAGCATCTGATTGCCGAAGCGATGACCATGATGTTCGACCGCGAAGGCCTTGCAGCCCCCACCCGCGCCGCCGTGCAGCGGGTGATCGGCCTGTCGCTGGCGGATGCCATGGCGGTGCTGGTGCCGGAAGCTGACGGGCAGGAGCACGAACGGCTGGCGCAGTCCTACAAGGATGCTTTCCTTGCGATGCGGGAAGCGCGCGGCAATCCGGTGGAGCCCTTGTATCCTGGCGTGATCGAGGCTTTGGAAGCTTTGAGCAACGCCAATTTCCTGCTGGCGGTTGCCACGGGCAAATCGATGCGCGGGCTGAAGCGTGTGCTGGCGGCCCACGATATCGGGCATCATTTCATCAGCCTGCAGACGGCCGACCATCATCCCTCGAAACCGCATCCCTCGATGATCCAGACAGCGATGGTGGACGCGGGCGCGGTGCCTGAAACCACATTGATGATCGGTGACACAAGCTACGACATGGCGATGGCGCGCTCTGCTGGCGCTTTTGGCATTGGCGTCACGTGGGGCTATCATGGCGCGGATGAGCTGACCGCCGCCGGGGCGCAACATCTGATCGATGATTTTTCGGCGCTTGCGCCGCTCGCACACCGCCTGACGGAGACGTTCCATGACCAACCCGCAGCCTGATATGAAGGATGATGCCCTGCGTCCGCGCGCCGGATTCCTCGTTTGCGCCGCTGTTGCAGCGGGCGGGGCGGTGGCCACCTACCTGAACGAAGACGTGATCATCGACAAAAGCGGCGACATGGCCTTTGTTGTGCTGCTGGCGATCTTTGTGCTGATCAGCCTGATGTTCGTCCTTTTCTTCCGCGTGCCGTCGATCGGCAACCGGCTGCTTGGCCAGTCAGCGGTGCTGGATGCCGGGCAAAGGGAAAAGAAGGGGGCGATGTCCACCTTTACCAGCCCTTTCAATGTGGAAACGGGCGTTCATGAGAAACGGCAGGCCACAGCGCGCAAGTCCGCCCGCGCCACCCGCAAGTCGGTGGCCGCCACGACCCGTGCCATGCATGCCGAGCGCAAGGCCAAGGGCCAGGATAAAGAGGGCGACGCATGAAGCGTTTCTATAAGGCCGTCACTGTTGAAGAAGGCGAGGGCGGCTTCACCGTCGCGCTGGATGGCCGCGTCGTGAAGACCCCGGCGAAGGCAACGCTTGTGATGCCGACCAGTGCACTCGCCGAGGCGGTTGCTGCCGAATGGGCGGCGCAGGAAGAAAAGGTGCAGCCTGATACGATGCCGCTCACCCGCCTTGCCAATACCGCGCTTGACCGTGTGGCGCTGCGGATGGACGAAGTGGCGGCAGAATTGGTTGCCTTCGGGGGATCGGACCTCCTGTGCTACCGCGCCGACGAGCCCGAAGAACTGGTGGCGCGGCAGGCTGCGGTCTGGACACCGTATCTGGACTGGGCGCGGGATACGCTCGGTGCGCCCTTGATGGTCACAAGCGGCATCATGCCGGTGCTGCAGCCCGAGGCGAGCCTTGTGGCCCTGCGGGCTGAAGTGGCGGCTCTAGATGCCCACCAGCTGACGGCGCTTCATGGCCTGACGAACGGTTTCGGGTCGCTTGTCCTTGCCCTTGCCCGTATCAAGGGCTTCGCGAGCGTCGACGCGCTGTGGAAAGCCGCGCGCCTTGATGAGACCTATCAGGAAGAACAATGGGGCGTGGACGAAGAGGCAGCGAGGTTCGTGGCCCTTAAAAAGGCGGATGTTGATGCCGCCGACCGGCTGCTTGCATGCCTTTGAGGTGAAGAATACCATTGCCACGCTTTGGGCTGGCGCCACTGGCGATAAGCCGATATGAATTTCATCGCTTGTTGAACATACTTTTCAGCAGATTGCGGATAAGCGCACGAGGGGAGTGAAGGGTCCATGAAGCATATTCTGGAGAAACTGGAAGCCAAGCGTCAGGAGGCCCGGCTCGGCGGCGGTGCTGCGCGGATCGAAGCGCAGCATGCACGTGGCAAGCTGACAGCGCGCGAACGCATCGATGTGCTTCTCGACCAAGGCAGCTTCGAAGAATATGACATGTTCGTCGAGCACCGCAGCACGGACTTCGGCATGGCCGAGCAGAAGTTTGCGGGCGACGGCGTGGTCACGGGTTCCGGCACCATCAATGGTCGGCTCGTGTTTGTCTTCAGCCAGGATTTCACCGTGTTCGGTGGTTCGCTTTCCGAAACCCATGCCCAGAAGATTTGCAAGGTCATGGATATGGCGATGAAGGTGGGGGCACCTGTGATCGGTCTTAACGATTCCGGCGGTGCGCGCATTCAGGAAGGTGTCGCAGCCCTTGGCGGCTATGCTGACGTGTTCCAGAAAAACGTTCTGGCATCGGGCGTGGTGCCGCAAATCTCGATGATCATGGGGCCGTGCGCAGGCGGGGCGGTTTATAGCCCGGCGATGACCGACTTTATCTTCATGGTGCGGGACACGAGCTATATGTTCGTCACCGGCCCCGATGTGGTGAAAACCGTGACGAACGAGATTGTCACACAGGAAGAACTGGGCGGGGCCTCGACCCACACGACGAAATCGTCGGTCGCCGACAAGGCGTTCGACAATGATGTCGAGGCGCTTGTGCAGCTGCGCCGCTTCTTCGATTTCCTGCCGCTCAACAACCGCGAAAAGCCGCCGGTGCGCCCGTCGTTTGATAACGCGCTTCGGATCGAAAAGTCACTCGACAACATCATCCCGTCGAACCCGAACAAGCCCTATGACATGCATGAGGTGATCGAGAAGATCGTCGACGAGGGCGACTTCTTCGAACTGCAGCCGAAGCATGCGGGCAATATCCTGATCGGCCTCGCGCGGATCGACGGTGAAACTGTCGGTATCGTTGCCAACCAGCCGATGGTGCTCGCTGGCTGCCTTGATATCGACAGCTCCAAGAAAGCCGCGCGTTTCGTGCGCTTCTGCGACTGTTTCAACATCCCGATCATCACGCTTGTTGATGTGCCCGGCTTCCTGCCCGGCACGGCGCAGGAATATGGCGGCATCATCAAGCACGGCGCCAAGCTCTTGTTCGCTTACGGTGAAGCAACGGTGCCGAAAATCACCGTCATCACCCGCAAGGCCTATGGCGGCGCCTATGATGTGATGGCATCGAAGCACCTGCGCGGTGACCTGAACTATGCGTGGCCGACCGCCGAGATCGCCGTGATGGGCGCCAAGGGTGCTGTGGAAATCCTGTACCGCAAGGACAAGGACGACCCGGCCAAAATCGCCGAGCACACCAAGAATTACGAGGACCTGTTCGCCAACCCGTTCGTGGCGGCACAGCGCGGTTTCATCGACGAGGTGATCATGCCGCATTCAACCCGCAAGCGGATCGCGATGGGGCTGAAGAAGCTGGCGAACAAGCAGCTCGAAAACCCGTGGAAGAAGCACGATAACATCCCGCTTTGAGGAGGGGCCGATGGCTTCGCCGCTGCCGAAGGACGTTGAACAGTCGATCATGGGCAATGCCCTGCGCGCTGAGGTGCGCTCGGTGGCCTTCATGGCGTTCATCCTTGGCATCGCGGTCGGCTTCGGCATCGGGGCTGCGGTCTTTGCCGACAGTGGCGCCCGCTACTATTTCGTCGCCGGGGCACTGGTCATCGGCCTCCTGTGGTTTCTCGCCGCCCGCGCCCGGCGCGGCAAACAGAATTGATTGAGGGTTAGGGGTTTCACGCATGTTCAAGAAGATACTGATCGCCAACCGTGGGGAAATCGCCTGCCGGGTCATCAAGACGGCCCGCCGCATGGGTATCAAGACGGTGGCTGTTTACTCGGAAGCCGACCGTGACGCGCTGCACGTGGAAATGGCGGATGAGGCCGTGTTCATCGGTGCGCCTGCCGCCGCTGAAAGCTATCTCGTCGCCGAGAAAATCCTGAAGGCCGCCAAGGACACGAGCGCGGAGGCGATCCATCCCGGGTACGGCTTCCTTTCCGAACGTGCTGGCTTCGTGAAAGCGGTGCAGGAGGCGGGTCTCGCCTTCATCGGGCCAGACCCCAAGGCCATCGACGCGATGGGGGACAAGATCACGTCCAAGAAGCTAGCGGCTGAAGCCGGTGTCTCCACCGTGCCCGGCCATATGGGCATCATCAAGGACGCTGACGAAGCCGCGAAGATTTCGGCCGGGATCGGCTTCCCCGTCATGCTGAAGGCCTCGGCTGGCGGCGGCGGCAAGGGCATGCGGATCGCCTTCAACGAGACCGAGGCCCGTGAAGGCTTTATCTCGGCGCAGAACGAGGCGCGCTCGTCCTTCGGCGATGACCGCGTTTTCATCGAGAAATTTGTTGAAGAGCCGCGCCACATTGAAATCCAGGTGCTGGGCGACAAGCATGGCAATGTGATTTATCTGGGCGAGCGGGAATGTTCGATCCAGCGCCGTCACCAGAAGGTGGTGGAAGAGGCCCCTTCGCCCTTCCTTGACGAGGCCACCCGCAAGGCGATGGGCGAACAGGCCGTGGCACTGTCGAAAGCTGTAGATTATTGCAGCGCCGGCACGGTCGAATTCATCGTCGACAAGAACCGCAATTTCTATTTCCTTGAAATGAATACCCGCCTGCAGGTGGAGCATCCGGTGACCGAGGAAATCACCGGGATCGACCTTGTGGAGCAGATGATCCGTGTGGCGAATGGCGAGAAACTGACGCTGACCCAAGCGGATGTGAAGCTCAAGGGCTGGGCCATCGAGACCCGCGTTTATGCTGAAGACCCGCTGCGGGGCTTCCTGCCGTCGATCGGGCGCCTGACCCGCTACCTGCCGCCCAAGGAAGGCGATCATGTGCGGGTGGATACAGGCGTGTATGAGGGCGCCGAGATTTCGATGTTCTATGATCCGATGATCGCCAAGCTCGTCACCATGGCGCCGACGCGGGATGAGGCAATTGCCCACCAGCGCCGCGCGCTCGACGAATATTATATCCGCGGCATCGCGCACAATATCCCGTTCCTCGCCTCGCTGATGGCGCACCCGCGCTTCCAGTCGGGCAATATGACAACCGGCTTCATCGCCGAGGAATATCCGGACGGCTTCACCGGCGGCAACCTGACCCCGGACGTGCGCGAAGCGATGGTGGTTGCCGCACTCTTCATGAATGCGGTCGAAAAGTCGCGCGATACGCAGGTTGGCGGCCAGATCGCCATGCCGATGGGACCGCAGGAGATCAACTGGATCGTCGGTATCGACGGCGACGATGTTGCCGCCAATATCCTGCCGATGGCGGATCATGCCGAAGTTCTGATGGGTACCAAGCGCATCCCGGTCCTCAGTGACTGGGTGCCGGGCGAGCCGATTTTCCGCGGCACCATCGGTGACGTTGAGTATGCGATGGAAATCGACCGGTTGCCGCTCGGCTACCGCCTGACAACCGATGGCGTGAGCCGTGACCTGCGGGTGTTGACTGATCGCGCCGCCGCCCTCCATGCGCTGATGCCCGAAAAGCCCGAGCCCGACACCTCGAAGTTCCTGCTGTGCCCGATGCCGGGTCTTGTGGTCGCGGTGAATGTGGCCGAAGGCGACGAGGTGAAGGCGGGGCAGGCATTGGCGACCGTCGAAGCCATGAAGATGGAAAATATCCTGCGTGCCGCCAAGGACGCCACGGTCAAATCGGTGAAAGCGAAAGCTGGCGACAGCCTTGCGGTAGATGCCGTGATCATCGAGTTCGAATGAACAAAAAAAGGGGCGCTGACGGCGCCCCTTCTTCTTTCCGGCCTCAACCCTATCAAACGATCAGCAGGCGCTGGAAGAAGTCGTCGAAGCGGTCGCAGCGTGCCTTGTAGCCGGCGTTGAAATCGCTCATGTCGGCGAGGTCAAGCATGTGGTCGAAGCTGTATCCTTTGCGCCCGAGGTCATCGAGCGTGACATAGGGGAAGCCCGCCGTGCGGCACAGTTCTTCGGTGCGCGTGTCGTGGGTGATCCACAGGGTCGGTACGCCAGCCATGATCGACATCACATTGCCATGGAAGCGCATGCCGAAGGTGAAATCAGCATCATCAAAGAAGCCGCGCCATTCTTTCCATGTGAAGAACAGGTGGGTACGGTTGAGCCCGGTATCTCGCAGCGCTTCAAGCTGTTCGGCAGGCAGGTCGAAATAGCGCCGCATCAGGGCCTGGTTCTCGCCCGAGAAAGCCTTTTCATAAGCCTCGCGGCCATCGCGCTGGTTGGTTTGCACGATCTGGTGGAAGCCGCGCGCCAGCTGGTCCTGGAACATCTGGCGCTGAACCTGTTGCAGCAGGTCGTTATTATCATAACCCTTGCGGTCGAGCTTGTAGGAAATGATCACCTTTTCCATCTGCTCGCGGTTCGGCTGCCGTACTTTGAAATCGGGATTGCCGGCGTTCAGATACATGGTCGGACAACCGATCACCTCAACGTTTTCGATCCCGTTCTCGCGCAGCACCTTGGCCGTATATTCACCGCGAACCCCGGAAATGCCGCCCGACCGTTTGGCGACGCGGAACAGGCGCAACGTGCCCTCATGTACGGTCAGCTTCTCGTCTTCATGCTGGGCCTGTGCGCCGGCGCCGACGATCGAGAAAGGAAGTCCGGTCTCGCGGACGAATTTGGCAAGGAAGCCGAAATTGACGGTCGCCTTCAGCATGTTCGATCCGGCCAGAATGATCTGGTCGTAATTCTTTGCGATCTCGGCCGGGTCGGTTTCCTTGATCAGGCCGAGGCGGATGTGATCGATGGTGCTGCCTTCGGGGGCGAACCGGCGGATGTGATGGCGCAGCGCTTCTCCAATGAAGAGATTGCCGGAGTTTTTGCCGGAATGGAGCATCAGGTCATCGAACGACATCGAGGCCGTGTCCATATCGTCCAGGAACCAACGGCAGCCAACAACCAGATAACGCATCTTTTTCCTCTGTTCTTCCCGCCAAACGTGGCGAATTCGGTATTTGTCTTAAAGAAGGGGGGCGGGGATTGAAAGTAGATTATTCCCGGTGCACCGCCCGTCCGTGCGCCTATAGTGGAGTGAAGGAGAACCGGAGATGAACGAACGCACCGCCATCAAGGTCCGCATCCATGGAAAGGTCCAGGGCGTCTGGTATCGCGGCTGGACTGAAGGTGAAGCCAACCGGCTAGGCCTGCATGGCTGGGTAAGGAACCGCATCGATGGCACGGTGGAAGCTTTGTTCGTGGGGGATGGACCCCAAGTGGAAGCCATGCTGGCGCTCTGCCGCGAGGGGCCACCCGCCGCGAAAGTCGAAAAGCTGGTCACCGAACCGGCGCGGGGCATCACCCCGGCGCGGTTCGATGTGAAGCCGACGGTCTGAGGAGAGGGGAATGGTCCTTCATGGCAGTTGCCGCTGCGGCAATATTCATCTCGCCCTGAGCACAGATATGGAAGCTGCGGCTTTCACGCCGCGTGCTTGCGACTGTGATTTCTGTGTGGAGCGGGGTGCCGCCTGGATGTCTGATCCGGCGGCGAGCCTTTCCCTGACGGTGAAAAACCGAGACGATCTCGAATTGCAGAAGCAAGGGTCCGAGACCGCTGATTTCTGGGTGTGCAAGGCGTGCGGCACAGTGGTTTGTGTGACGGCTGACCTGAACGGGCGCCGCTTTGCCACCATCAATGCCCGCGCAATGGATGATAGGCACTCATTTCAGGCGCCTGTGCCCGCCTCCCCGAAACTTCTGGCCGCAGACGAAAAACAGGCGCGCTGGGCCAAGCTCTGGATCGGTTGTGTGACTGTCAGGGATGCATTGTCAATCGGGTAGGCAATAAAGCACGGTCTCGAGCCACGGGCTGTTAGAGTGATGGCCCACTTCAAAGCGGTAGCCCGGCAACAGTTCTATCAGCCTCTCGGGCAAGGTCACAAACTGCTCCGGCCCATGATAGATGCTGACCGCGAGGCGTGGCCTGTCGTGCTTCAGTATGTTCCGTGCGCCTTCGATCACCATGGGTTCTGCACCCTCGACATCCAGTTTGATGAAGTCAACTTTGCCGGGCGTATTGGTTGCGCAATAGCTGTCGATTGAGGTCGCCTCGATAACCTGGCCGCCGGCGCCTCCCTCCACCACACGGCTGCTGGCCAGATTGGCCGGATTCACGAGGAAATGAAGGTCGGTATCCATGCGCCACAAGGCTTTGGGGACTTGTGTGTACCGACCCGCTTCGACCTCGACGGCGAGGTCTGCATGAATCTGCAGGTGCGCCGACTGTGTGGCTATGGCGTCAGACGCAGGTTCGAAAGTGACGATCCGCCCTTTGGCTGACATGGCACGCAACATGGCGCGTGTGACAAAGCCGAGATTGCCGCCACCTTCAATCACAAGCGATGTTTCTTTGAAGCTGCCGTATTCGAAATAGTGTTGGCGGATGTATGTGTCGTTCTGGCCGTACATTCTATCCATGAAAGCATAGAAATCGGCATGGTCCTCACGGACGTCCAGACCGGGGTTGAAGCGAAGCCTGGCCAAGAAGCTGTATATTGCGCGGGAGCGATCGCTGGCGAGATGTGGCAGGATAGCATCGGCGCGCGCCGCAAAATCACGGGCATCTGCCGGCATCGCCTTGGCGGGGCGGAAAACCAGCATGATGCCATCAAGGACGCGGGCGCACACACCGAGGTCCTGCAAATGGTGGCCGATTTCCCGAGCATACTGGTTCGCGATAACAATTGTATCTGTCTCGGCCAGATGTGTTGCGTGCTGGGTGATGTTGTAGATCGGTGCGCCGGCAATTTCCCCGCCCGCGAAGCTTGTCAGATAACCTCGGAAATGCTCGGCTGGTCGGCCCCCTGCTTCAAGGCTGTTCTGCAGTGACGAGGCTGCCGCACCGGCTCCATAGATATAATAGGGGCCTTTAGGTATGTCGGCAGCGGTACGGATGAAGCTCGGGGATCGCATATGGCTGACGGTTACCTGATTACAGCTTGAACACCGGATGCGTGTCTTCGATGGCAGCCACGGGCGCGGCTGTCGCGGGTGCATCGCCCATCGGGGGCAGGCGGGTGCCGTCCATGCCGAAAAGTTCTTCGAACTGTTCGCGCAGTGCCACGTCCACATCGTCCATGGTAACCGGCAGGCCAAGGTCGGTCAGGCTCGTCACGCCGTGTTCGGCGATGCCGCAGGGGACGATGCCGCCGAAGTGGGAAAGGTCGGGCTCCACATTGATGGCGATACCGTGGAAGGTGACCCACTGGCGGACGCGCACGCCGATGGCGGCAATCTTGTCTTCGCGGCCCTGGCCGCGTTCCACCCACACGCCGACGCGGCTGTCGCGGCGTTCGCCCTTCACATTGAAGCTGGCGAGCGTGCCGATGATCAGTTCCTCAAGGCCGTGCACGAAACGGCGCACATCCTTGCCGCGCTTCGTGAGGTCCAGCATGAAGTAAACAACCCGCTGGCCGGGGCCGTGATAGGTATATTGCCCGCCGCGGCCGGCGTTATACACGGGGAAGCGATCAGGGTCGATCAGGTCCGACGGATCGGCGCTGGTGCCAGCGGTGTAAAGCGGCGGATGCTCAACGAGCCACACAAGCTCACCCGCTGTTCCTTCCTTGATGGCCTTGACGCGCGCTTCCATGAAGGCGAGGGCATCCGGATAGTCCACAAGGCCGTCGGCGATCAGCCATTCAGCTTCGGGCAGCGGCATTGCTTCATAGGGGAGGGCGGCGTTCTGGGGCATCTCAATCGGTCCTTCTGTCGTGCGCTTCTTTTAGCCCTCCCGCCCGCTTCCGCAAAGGCTGTTGGCAAATATCTTGCATTTTCTGTGGCGCGTGAGTGTCTTATGATATTTATTGCCGTATGGCCCCGGTTCAATAGGGCCCCGGTCCCGGGAGGAAACGCGTGAGCGCCGTCAATCGAGTCGCCGTAGAAATCAGTGTCGTGCTAGGCCGCACCTATATGCCGGTCCGCCAGCTCCTGAAGATGGGGCGGGGTGCCGTGATCGACCTTGATGCCAAGCACGAGGACGAATGCTGGGTCTATGCAAACGGCGAACTGGTGGCGCGCGGCGAGATCATCATCATCGGTGACAAGATCGGTATCACCATCACCCGGATGATGAGCGAACTGCAGGTCTGAACGCCGCAGCTTTCCGCCGTTTTTGTGCCCATCCAAAAAAAATGCAAAATAGGGCTTGCTGACCCTGAAACAAATTGGTAGCTAAGCCCCCGTTCCGGTCGCGGTCGTGGCGGAATTGGTAGACGCGCAGCGTTGAGGTCGCTGTGGGGTAACACCCGTGGAAGTTCGAGTCTTCTCGACCGCACCAATCTCCCGAAAGGGAGAACGGAAAAAAGGGTCCCGATGTTTCGGGGCCCTTTTTCGTTTTGGGGGTACGCGCCGGTGGACAAGGGCTTCGGCCTCCTGTTCAATGCCGCCAGTATCGTTGCTTTTCGGAGGGGAAAATCATGCAGGATAAAGTGATCGCCGTAACCGGTGCGGCTGGTGCGCTGGGGCGTGCTGTGTGCGACAAACTCGCGGGGCTTGGCGCCAGTGTCGTCGGGATTGATCTTGCCTCCCTCACCGCAGGCGGCGCCATCGTCACGGCCTGTGGCGGGGTGGACCTGACGAATGCGGACGCCGTGAACGGCGCCTTCGCGAAAATCGCCAAAGCGCACGGGACGCTCGACGGGCTTGTCAATGTGGCGGGCGGCTTTGCGTGGGAAACGGTTGCCGATGGCTCGGACGAGACCTGGGACCGGATGTACCGGATGAATGTGCGCACCGCCCTGTTGGCATCCAAGGCAGCCTTGCCCATCCTGCACCGCCCCGGTGGCAGTGTGGTCAATATCGGCGCTGCAGCCTCGCAGAAGGCCGATATGGGTATGGGCGGCTATGCAGCCTCCAAGGCCGGTGTGTCGCGCCTTACGGAAAGTCTGGCGGCGGAACTGAAGGATGCAGGCGTGCGGGTGAATGCGGTGCTGCCCTCGATCATCGACACAGCCACCAACCGCAAAGACATGCCCGATGCCGATTTCAGCCGCTGGGTTGCGCCGGATGCGCTGGCGGACGCGATTGCGTTCCTGTTGTCGGATGCTGCCCGCGCCGTGACCGGCGCATTGCTGCCGGTCACCGGGCGAGTTTAATCTCGCCAAATCAAGCCCGCGCGGCGCCTGAGCGGCGTGTCACGCGTTCAATGTCCGCCGGTCGCGCGCTGCACCGGACCTTTGGGTTTGGGCATCAGCCAGATGGCGGCGGCTGTCACCAGAATGATCAGGCCGACGATGAAGAACAGCTCGTTCGTTGCCACCATCACACTCTGGCTTTGCACCATGTTGTCGAGCGTGGCGCGGGCCTGCTCGTAGCTCATGCCGGTTGAGGTCAGCTGGTCGATGGCGCCAGCCGGGTCATTCAGTGTTTCGGCCATATCCACCTTGTTGCGCGTGCCGCCGTTCTGCCATGCCGTGGTGACGATGGCGGTCGCGAACGCGACGGCCGAGGTGCGCACGAAACCGAGCATGCCGGCCGCCGCCGGCACTTCATGCGGCTTCACTGTCTGCATCGAAACCGAGGTCAGTGGCACGAAGAAGAAGGGCATGCCAAGGCCCACCAGCATCTGCACAAACGCGATCTGCTCGAACGTCATATTCTGGGCGAACCCGGCACGCAGGAGTGTGCAGCCGGCAAGGACGCTGAGTCCGTAGCTCATCATCAGCCGGGGATCGAGCTTTGACATCAGCATCGCCGCAACCGGCGCCATGAAGATGGCGAGCGCCCCGTTGAAGGCCATGACCTCACCCGCGTAGGTCGCGGTGTATCCCATATTGAGCTGCAGCCACAAAGGCACCAGCACGATGGAGGCGAAATAGCAGCCGAAAGTGATGCCCATGGCCGCGCAGGCGATGGCGAAGGGCGGATAGCGGAAGATGCGCAGGTCCACGATCGGATGCTCTTCCCCGAGTTCCCAGATTACGAACAGAACAAAGCCGACGGCGGCAACGATGGCGAAGCCGACGATCATTGGCGAGGAGAACCAGTCATGCGTTTCGCCGTTGTCGAGCATCATCTGCATGGAGCCGACCCACACGATAAGCAGCGCGAGGCCGATGAAATCCACGCGTACCTTTTTGATCGGCGTTTCCCGCACCGAAAGGAGGTTCCAGGCGAAAATGGCGCAGACGATGCCGATGGGCACGTTGATATAGAAAGCCCAGGGCCAGCCCACCGTATCGGCAATATGGCCACCGACGAGCGGCCCGCAGATGGGGGCAAGGATCGTCGTCATGGTCCAGAGGCCGATCGTCAGGTTCGATCGTTTGGGCGGGCTGATCCGCATCAACAGAACCTGCGACATGGGCATCAGCGGCCCGCCGGTCAGCCCCTGCAGGATGCGGAAGGCAACCAGCGTCTGGATCGACTGCGAGAAGCCGCATAGCGCCGAGGCAATGGCGAAAAGGACAGCAGACGTGCAGAAAACCCGCACAGCGCCGAACCGGTTGGCGAGCCACCCGGATAGCGGCACCATGATCGCCTCCGCCACGGCGTAGGAGGTGATGACCCACGTGCCTTCGTGCGAGGATACGGCAAGGCCGCTCGCTATATGCGGCACGGCGACATTGACGATGGTCATGTCGAGCACCGCCATGAAGTTGGCGAGCGCGAGGATGAGGACGGCACCGGCAAGCGCCGGCCCCTTCATTATCACGCTTGGCGGTTCAACGGCCTTTGTCTCAGGCGAAATGGCCTTGGCGGCGCTCATGGCACTTTGCCTCAGTCATCAAGCTGGATTTTGGCGGTCATCGAAAGGCCGACACGGAGCGGATGGCTCGCCACTTCTGCCGCATCAAGCGCGATGCGGACGGGCAGGCGCTGCACGACCTTGATCCAGTTGCCGGTGGCATTCTGGGCCGGGATCAGCGAGAAGGCTGCACCCGTGCCGGCACCCAGCCCTTCAACAGTGCCGTGATACACGACCTCGTCGCCGTAAATATCTGCCCAAAGGGTGACCTTCTGGCCGGTATGGACGCGTTCGAGCTGCGCTTCCTTGAAGTTGGCATTCACATAAACGTCCGAAAGCGGCACGATCTGCATCAGGGCGGCACCTACGGCAACATGCTGGCCGGGCTGCGCGGTCAGGCGGGCGATGACGCCGCTTTCAGCCGCGCGGATGATGGTGCGGTCGAGGTCCAGAAGCACCTGATCGCGGGCAGCGCGGGCAGCGGCAACCTCGGGGTGATGCTCAACGTCCGTGCCTTCCACATAAACAAGCTCAGCTTCCAGCTGGCGCTTGGCAGCATCGAGGGCGGCGGTGGCGTTGGCAAAGGCGTTGCTGGCGGCCGTCAGCTCGTCGCCCGATACGGCGCCCGATTTTGCGAGCTTTTGCCGGCGGTCGAGATCCACCTTCGTGCGGGTGACGTCCGCCTCGCGGGCCTTGATCTGGGCGCGCACGGTTTCAACGGCGGCGAAGGCCTGCCGCACGCGGCGTTCGGCAGATGCGAGCCGCGCCTCGGCATTGGCGAGCGCCAGTTCGGCGTCGGCCTTGTCGAGCGTGACGAGAACCTCGCCTTTGCGAACAAGCTGGGTGTCATTCACCGGCACATCCATCACCGTGCCTTCAACGAGCGGGGTGACGTGGACGAGCGAGGCTTCCACATAGGCGTTGTCGGTTTCCACGTAGTGAGAACCGACGAGATACCACCAACTGGTCCAGCCCGCGCCAACGGCAGCGACGACCAGAAGGAAACCCACCATCAGGCGCTTGCGCGTGCGGCGGCGCGCCAGCGTGGCATCGGCATCGGAATCAGGGAGGGCGGCGCTGTCGTTCGCCTTGTTGTCTGCGTCAGTCATTTGCAGTCTCGTTTTTCTGGGGGAGGTCGGGGGTCACATAACCGCCACCGAGCGCGCGGACGAGCGCGACATGCTGGGCGAAGACACGGGCATCGAGGTTCGCAACCTGCTGACGCGCGGTGAGGAGCCGGTCTTCAGCCTGCAGCACATCGGAGAAGCGGGAAAGACCGCCTTCGTAGCGGGCCCGGGCGATCTGCCATGCCTTGGTCGCTTGGGCGCCCGCCTCACGGGCGTGGGCGGCTTCGGCTTCAAGCGCGCGTTCAGTGGCCAGCACGTCAGCCACTTCCTTGAAGGCTCCGGTCACGGCCTTGTCATACATGGAGATGGCATAGAGATAGTCGCTCTGGGCTTCATTCAACTTGGCCATAAGCCGCTGGCGGGCGAAAAGCGGCAGCGAGATCGACGGGCCAACCTGCCCGATGATCGAATCGCCGTGGATCAGGTCATCGATCCCGAGCGCCTCAAGCCCGACAAGCGCACCCAGATTGACGTTGGGGTAAAAGTCCGCCGTTGCCACCTTGATCTGGGCCGCTGCTGCAATTGCCTGCTGCTTGGTGGCCGCGATATCGGGCCGGCGGGCCACGAGGTTTGCTGGCAGATTCGCCGGGATGGTCATCGCGGGCAGGGTGGGCTTTTCAGGCAATGCTATTTCAAGCCCGCGGTCCGGCCCCTTGCCAAGGAGAGCGGCAATCTGGTTGCGCACGAGGCTGATCTGGCCGTCGATAGCTGCGATGGTCGCCCTGGCGCTGGCAAGAGTTGAACGCGCATCGGCGACCGCGCCCTCGTTTTCAAGGCCGGCTTCCATGCGGCGGGCTGTCAGGTCCACGCTTTCCTGCCGGATGCGCACGGCATCAAGCGCCATGGCGCGGTCGGCACTGAGGCGCACCAGATCGGCATAGGCCATGGCGATGGCGGTGGAGAGGGTGAGGCGCGTGGCCTCGCCCTCGGCGCGGATGGCTTCGGCGGTGGCGCCTGCAGCGTCTATCCTTGCCTTGTTGCGACCGAAGAGATCGAGATCATACCCCGCCTGAATGTAAACCCGGCCACGGTCGTGCCAGCCATCGGGCAGGAAGGCCTTGAATTCGTCCGGATAGCCCATGTTCAGGCTTTGCCGTACGCCTTGCAGTTCACCGACGACGGTGACATCCGGCAGACGCAGGGCGCCAGCGGACTGGAGTGCTGCAAGCGCGGACTGCAGGCGGGCGTCGGCCATGCGAATGTCGGGGGCGCCGGCCAATGCTTCCTCGATCAGGCCGTCCAAGACGGGGTCGCCGTAAGCTTTCCACCAATTGCCAGCGGGCCATGCACCGCGCTCGGCCATCAGGCTTTCAGCAACCTGATAGTCGCTGGCGGGTGTGGGTGCCGGGAGGGTGGCAAGTTCGGGCGCGCAGGCGGCCAAAAGAAGAGGTGCGGCCACCAGTAGTGGCCGCACCTTGGCGGGGAGGCCATGTCGTGCAGGGGGGAGTAACGACATCATTTTAGTCTCGACAGCTTGTAACAAAAACCGTACAGTACGGTACATATTTGCGGACCATAGGCCAGCAACGCCAAAAACACAAGGCCTAACTATGCGTCCGGGGCGGAGGGAACTTGACCAAGAAACAATTGCGGGGTGATGCCAAGCGCGAATCCATTCTGGAAATCGCGTTTCAGGCCTTCCTTGATAATGGCTATGCAGGCACGTCGATGGCGACGATTGCGGCGCGCGTCGGTGGCTCGAAAGGCACGCTTTACAGCTTCTTTGCCAGCAAGGAAGAGCTGTTCTTCTCGGTGCTAGATGCCCGTATCGAGGTGCACGGCGCTCCGATCCGCGCCGCCATCAAGGCCGAAGGGCCGCCCCGGCAGGTTCTTTTCGGCTATGGCACCAAACTGATGCAGGCGATCCTGTCGGACGCCGGGCTGGCCTTCCAGCGCCTGATCATCGCCGAATCCGAACGCTTCCCTGAACTTGCCCGTGTTTTCTATGAGCGTGGCCCCAAACGCGGGCTCGAAGAACTGGCGCAATATTTCAGCCGTATCATGCAGGAAGGACTGCTGAGGGAAGCCGATCCGCTGATGGTGGCACGGCAGTTCAATGCGCTTTGCCGGATGGATTTCAAGGAAAAGCGGCTGTGGGGCGTGCTTGATACCGTGAGTGCCGGGCAGATTGACGAAACGGTGAAGGCGGCGGTGGAAACGATCCTCGCGGCATACGCACCGGCGCGATAATAGCGGCTTGTATTTTCACACTGACCAGTGTGATGGTACGTCATGACTTGGGAAGGGACAGCGCGCCGGGGGGGGCGGCTGTACGAAATGGGAGGAGGCGGCATGTCCGTACTGGGAATACCTGATCCTGAATTCATGCAGGACGAAGAAATCAGCATGTACCGCGACGCCGTCGGCAAGTTCCTTGACCGGCACGCACCCGAAAAGCGCATCGAAAAGTGGCGCGAGGACGGCCAGGTGGAGCGCGAATTCTGGCGCGAAGCCGGCGAGGCCGGGCTTCTGGGCGTCAGCGTTCCCACCGAATATGGCGGCCACGGCGGCGATTTCCGCCACGATATCGTGGTGGTTGATCAGGTGGCGCGGCGCGGCATCGAGGGCTTCGCGGCGAGCCTTCATAACGTGATCATCACCCCCTATATCCAGACCCACGGCACCGAGGAACAGAAGAAGCGCTGGCTGCCACGGCTTGTCTCCGGCGAGCTGGTCTCTGCCATTGCCATGAGCGAACCGGGTGCGGGCTCGGACCTGCAATCGATCCGCACAACGGCGATCAAGGAAGGCAATGGATACCGGTTGAACGGGTCGAAAACCTTCATCTCCAACGGCCAGATTGCCGACCTGATCGTTGTGGTCGCCAAAACGGA
This sequence comes from Gimibacter soli, assembly GCF_028463845.1. Lineage (NCBI taxonomy): Bacteria > Pseudomonadati > Pseudomonadota > Alphaproteobacteria > Kordiimonadales > Temperatibacteraceae > Gimibacter > Gimibacter soli. Next base: position 1,693,326 of record NZ_CP116805.1, read on the forward strand.
CCCGAGCCAGGGGGCAAAGGGCACCTCGCTTCTGGTGATCGAGACCGACGGGCTTGAGGGTTTCTCGCGTGGCAAGAAGCTCGACAAGATCGGCCTTGATGCGCAGGACACGTCGGAGCTTTTCTTCAACAATGTGTTTGTGCCTGCCGATAACCTGCTTGGCGGCGTCGAGGGGCGCGGCTTCTACCAGCTGATGGCAGAACTGCCGCGCGAACGCCTGATCATCGCCATCGGCAGCGTGATCGTGATGGAAAAAGCCATCGAAACGACGCTCGATTATGTGAAAAACCGCAAGGCCTTCGGCCAGACCGTGTTCGATTTCCAGAATACCCAGTTCAAGCTGGCTGAATGCAAGGCCAAGGCAACGGTCGCGAAGGTCTTCATCAATGACTGCGTGAACAAGGTGCTGAAACGCGAACTGGACGTGACGACCGCCTCGATTGCCAAGATGTGGTCCACCGAAACCGAGTGGGAAATCGTCGATACCTGCCTGCAGCTGCATGGCGGCTATGGCTATATCAACGAATATCCCATCGCGAAGATGTTCCGTAATTCGCGCGTCCAGCGTATCTATGGCGGATCGACGGAGATCATGAAGCTTCTGATCGCCCGCTCGCTTTAGAAAAAGAAACGAAAGGAACAGTCCATGCAGATTTCAGGAACGGCTGCTGTTGTCACCGGCGGGGCCTCGGGGCTTGGCGAAGCGACCGCCCGCGCACTGGCCGCCGCCGGCGCAAAAGTCGCCATTTTCGATATGAATACCGAGAAGGGCGAAGCCGTCGCTGCCGAGATCGGCGGGGTTTTCTGCAAGGTTGATGTGCGCTCGGATGAAGCGGTTGACGCCGGCTTTGCCAAGGCGCGCGCCGCCCACGGGCAGGAGCGTATCCTCGTCAACTGCGCGGGCACCGGCAACGCGGTGAAGACCGCCAGCCGCGACAAGAAAACGGGCGAGATCCGCCACTTCCCGCTCGACGCCTTTGAAGCGATCATCCAGATCAACCTGATCGGCACCTTCCGCTGCATCGCCAAGTCGTCGGCAGGCATGCTGGCGCTTGACTCGCTTGAGGACGGCGCCCGCGGTGCCATCGTCAATACGGCGTCGGTCGCGGCTGAAGACGGCCAGATGGGGCAGGCTGCCTATTCGGCCTCCAAGGGTGGTGTTGTGGGCATGACCTTGCCGGTCGCACGTGACCTTTGCGGTGAAGGCATCCGGGTGAACACGATCCTCCCCGGCATCTTCAACACGCCCCTGATGAATGGCATGCCGGAGAATGTGAAAGACGCGCTTGCCGCATCCGTTCCCTTCCCGAAACGGCTGGGCGATCCGGCGGAATATGCGAGCCTCGCGCTTGAGATGATTCGCAACAATTATTTCAACGGCGAGGATGTGCGGCTGGATGGCTCCATTCGTATGGGCATGCGCTGACGCCTCAAACGAATGCCGGGCTGCTGCCACGCTTGAAAAAGCCGAGGGGCAGCCCGGTGTTCCTGCCTGAATAAAGGCGCTTCCAACTCTCCGGTGGACAGGGCGATTTCCCTTGGCTTATCAAGGGGGCTGGCTGCCGGGGCGTGCCTCCGGTAGCATGGCAGGCGAAACAACACTTTCCGGGGAGGCGGGCATGGCAGGGACGGACCTTGATCCGAATCGCGATCCGGAAGACGTCGAAGGCGAAACCGCCATCCATCCCGACGATGTGGACGCCACTATCCCGGATACCGACCCCCACCTTTCCAAGGAATTCACGGCGCGCGTCATTGATGCGATTCGCGACGAGGATCAGGATCGCGCCCGGTCGCTTGTATCCGAGCTGCACGCCGCCGACCTTGCTGACCTTCTCGAGGGCCTGTCGTCCGCCAACCGGATCAGCCTTGTCCAGCTTCTGGGCGAGGAACTGGACCCTGAGGTGCTTTACGAGGTGGACGCCAGCGTCAAGGCGGACATTGTCGAGCATATCCCGAACGAGCAGATCGCCGAGGCGCTGACCGAGCTTGATACCGACGATGCCGTCTATGTTCTCGAGGAACTGGACGACGAAGACCGGGAAGAAGTGCTGCAGGCGCTGGACGCCGACGACCGGGTGGCCATCGAGGAAAGCCTGAGTTATCCGGCCGAATCCGCGGGCCGCCTGATGCAGCGCGACCTTGTGGCGCTGCCGGAATTCTGGACCGTCGGCCAGACGATTGACTATCTGCGGTCTGAAACCACCGAAATCCCGGAAGATTTCTACGATATCTTCGTGGTCGATCCCTCGCATCACCCGGTTGGCACGGTGCCGCTGTCGCGCGTCATGCGCACGCACCGCCCCGTCACGCTTGGCGAGATGATGGACAAGGACCCCTATGTGATCGACGCCGAGGCGGATCAGGAAGAGGTCGCTTACCAGTTCACCAAATATCACCTGATCTCGGCGGCGGTTGTGGACAAGAACAGGCGGCTTGTCGGCGTGGTGACGGTGGACGATATCGTCGAGGTTATCGAGGAAGAGGCCGAGGAAGACATCATGGCGCTCGCCGGTGTGGCGGACGCCAGCCTTAACGAAAGCATCCTGACGATCACCCGCCAGCGTTTCGTGTGGCTGCTGATCAACATGATTACCGCTGTGGCTTCGGCCTATGTGATTTCGGCCTTCGGCGCGACGATCCAGCAGATGGTGGCGCTTGCGGCCCTCATGCCCATCGTGGCCTCGATTGGCGGCAATGCAGGCAACCAGACGATGACGATTGCCGTGCGCGCCCTTGCCACCAAGGAGCTGAGCACCCTGAACGTCTGGCGCGTCATGAGCCGCGAGCTGACGACCGCCTCGATGAATGGCGCTGGCCTCGCGCTTGTGGCGGGTGTCGTTGTGTGGCTGGTGTTCCAGAATCCGCTGTTGGGGGGCGTGATGGCGGCAGCGTTGCTGATCAATACCATCGTCGCGGGCCTTTCCGGCCTTCTGGTGCCGATGGGCCTGTCGCGCGCGGGGATTGACCCAGCGGTTGCCTCAACCGTGCTCGTGACAACTATCACCGATGTGGTCGGCTTCCTCGCATTCCTCGGGCTCGCAGCCCTAGTGCTGCTTTAGGGAGGCGGTATGGAGCGCGGACCAGTCCTTCTTGTCGATGATGAACCGGTGGTTCTGCGCATGCAGGCCGCCGCCGTGCGTCAGTTCGGGTTCGAGACGATCATCGCGGAATCAGCGGACGAGGGCATCTCGATGGTGCGGCGTTTCAACCCGTCGCTCATCGTCTCGGACGTGCAGATGCCGGGTCGGGACGGGTTCGAGATGCTGGATGAGCTTGGCACCCGCGGCCTGAAGACCATGCCGGTGATCTATATGACCGGCTATGACACGCTTGAGACCGTGCGCCGGGGCCTGAAGGCCGGGGGTGACGATTTCATCATCAAGGGTGAAACGGTGGACCGCCTGCGCCAGCGCATCGCTTTCTGGGCGACCAGCGGCTTTGCGGGCCTGCCGCTGGAACTGCGCCGCCGCACGCTGGAGGCGTCCTACAAGGTCGAGGACGACAAGGTGCGGCAGGTGGAGGCCTATATCGGCGCCGACCGCGATCTGGTGCGCGATGTGGCAGCGGAAATCGGGCGTGAGCTGGTGCCGGTGCATCCGGGATACGGCAAGCGGCTTATCGAGCGCATCTGCCTGATCAGCCGGATTTCGAAGCTGGTGATGGAGCGCAGCCGCACCTTCGGCGATTATCTGCGCTTCCCCGACTATGTTTTCAATGTAACCCGCGATGTTGGCCCCGAATGGGCCGATGAAAGCTGGACGATCCTGAAGCATTTTGACGACTGGACACTGGACCCGCGCTTCGGTCGCGCCGGTGCGAGCCCGCTGCAATGCTACCGGGACTACAGCTGGTTCGACAGCGAATAGGGAGAAAATGATGCGTCAGGTGATGAAGGCCGGGCTTGCGCTCGTGCTGATGGGGGCGGGCGTGGTGAGCGCCGATGATCAGGTCGATCTCGACATGGTCACCAAGATCCGGGAAGAAGGCTTCCGCCGCTCCCATGTGATGGAAACCCTGCAGCATCTGACCGACGAGATCGGCCCGCGCCTGACCGGTTCGCCCGCCATGCGGCTGGCGAACGACTGGACCCGCGACAAGTTCACGGAATGGGGCCTGAAGGACGCGCGCCTTGAAGGCTTCGAGTTCGGCCCCGGCTGGACGCCTGTGCGGTCTGAAATCCATCTCACCAGCCCGCGTGCCGAGCAGCTTTACGGCCTGCCGATTGCCTGGCATCCGGGCACCGAAGGCAAGATGGACGGCGAGATCGTGGTCGCGCCCATGAAATCGGCCAAGGATTTCGACAAATACAAAGGCAAGCTCAAGGGCAAGATCGTGCTCGTCGACGCGGTGCCGGAGCAGAAAGAGCCTTCGAACAAGGTCTTCACCCGGCTGGATGACAAAGCGCTGCAAGACGAGGCGAGCTATAACCTGCCGTCCTCGCCGCAGGCTGACCTCGATTCCTGGATCGACCATGTAGCCTTCGGCTACGAGCGTGAAGCCTTCCTGCAGGCGGAAGGGGCTGTTGCGATGGTCAGCCGCAGCCGGCGCCCGGGCAACCTGATCGATGCGTCGGGTTACCAGTACAAGCAGGGCATGCTGCCGAAACTGCCGGCGGTTTCGCTGGCGGCTGAGGATTACGGCATGCTGGTGCGCCTCTCGGAAGCCGATGACAAGCGCCCGGTGACGATCAGCCTTGATGTGGCGGTCACTTACCATAACGAGGATATGAAATCCTATTCGACCCTCGCCGATATTCCGGGCAAGGCCAAGAATGCGGAAGTCGTGATGGCCGGTGCGCATCTCGATAGCTGGCGGGTTGGCGACGGGGCGGTTGATAACGGTGCCGGTACAGCCGTTGTGATGGAAGCCGCCCGCATCCTGAAAGCGCTTGGCGTGCAGCCCAAACGCACGATCCGTTTCGCGCTCTGGGGCGGGGAAGAGCAGGGCTATTATGGCTCGCAGCGTTATGTGATCGACCATCTGGCTGACCGCCCGACGAACGTGGAGGGCAAGCTGAAGTATCTGACACCCTACGAGCAGCAGTTCGGCCGCTTCCCGATCAGCTTCAAGCCGGGTTACGAGAAATTCTCGGTCTATTTCAACCTCGACAATGGCTCGGGCAAAATCCGCGGCATCTATACCGAGGGCAATGCGAAGGCAGCCGCCATTTTTGGCAAATGGTTCGCGCCTTTCCATGATCTGGGCGCCGAGACGATCACGATGAATGAAACCGGCGGTACGGACCACGAGCCGTTCGATGATATCGGCCTGCCGGGCTTCCAGTTCATCCAGGAGCCGCTGGATTATGGAACCCGCACGCACCACACCCAGATCGATACGCTGGAAAACGCCTACGAGGACGACCTGAAGCAGGCGGCGGTTATCATGGCGACCTTCCTTTATGAAGCTGCCATGCGCGACGAGCGCTTCCCGCGCAAGCCGATGCCGGTGATGGAAGGCGACAAGAAGGACGAAAAGGCCGAGGAGTAAGCCTCAGCCGATTGCCATATTGTCGAGAAGGCGGACGGGGCCGAGACTCAGAGTGGCCAGCTGTTGAAGATCGACAGATTCAAATGATGGCTGCTATTTCGGAGCGGCAAGCGAAGCTAAAAGCTCGACGGACCTACTGGCTACGATATTGCTTTGCCTAAAAATTTGCTGATTTGCGCGACGGATTGCGTCTCCGTCTTCTAACCAGAAGACATTTTCGCCGGTTTTGTTCCAGCTCGGCCCAATCGCGATATTGTGAGCGATGGGAAGCCACACTTCGGCTTGGGTGTTTTTCAGTATTGTTGTGCTCGGACCGTCGAGTCTCAGTATTGGGACACTACCGATTACAAAGCTTTTGTGTGGTTTCGCAATGACGATGATGTTGATCCCCACTTTTCCGAGGGCAGGTTCGACGACTTCGCTGGATCTTGAAAGAGCATGTATCCGAGCTTTTTCTAGAACTCTTTTCATCGCTTTTGGGTCGTCAAATTTGGCTGCGACCTGCTCCTCGCTCATTCCATGCTTTTCAGCTATTTTGGGGATGACTGCCTCAATATGACGGCTCCAATTCTCATCCGTGAAGAAGGGAGCATGAATCTCCGGGGTTCTTTTGTACTGATGAACAAAGAAGTGATCCCAGATGCGCCGCTCATCTGGCGATAATTTGGGGTATTTTTCGGAGGATATCGCATGGATTATTTTTCTAACTATTGGAGCGGTATGGTCCTCTAGTTTTGAATAGGCGATTTCCAAGGCAGGATTCTTATCACCAGATGCCATGGTGTATGAGTATAGATGGTTTTGCAGGAAGGCATTTTCTGGCGTCGCTCGATGAATATCGCCGGTTTTCTTGTTGAAAACATGAAGCTGTCCATCTTGAGCGCAGAAGTTTTTAAGCAAGAGTATCGGAACATAGTGATGTCTCTTGGGTGTGGAAGCGGCGCCGGCCATCGTATTCCTCAGTAAAGTTATATCGAGGATACGATGGTTAGTGTTGCTGTCCAATCGCCATATTGTCGAGAAGGCGGACGGCGCCGAGGCGCGCAACGGCAAGAACACGCGCCGGGGGATGCCCCGGCGCCAGTGTTTCAAGGGGGGTGAGGCTCGCGGCATCGACGATGGATATATAGTCGACCGACTGGAAACCGGCAGCGATGAGCTTGGCCGTGGCGGCTTTCTCCAGCGCGCGGAGATTGGCGCCCGGTTTGGCATCCGCGACCAGTGCTTTGAGGATCAGGTTGAACTGCCCGGCCACTGCGCGCTCAGCTTCGCTCAGATACGCGTTGCGGGATGACGCGGCGAGGCCGTCTGCCTCGCGGATCAGCGTACCGCCCAGAATTTCGACCGGGATATCCAAGTCCGCCACAAAGCGCCGGATAACGGCAAGCTGCTGGAAGTCCTTCTCGCCGAAGATCGCCACATCAGGCAGTGCCTGCAGCAGCAGTTTGGTGACGATGGTGGCGACACCATCGAAATGGCCGGGGCGAATGGCACCTTCGAAGCCAACGGTGACGCCCGCCACCTGCACGCGGGTTGTGGCGCCTTCGGGATACATCTCGGCGACACTCGGGCAGTAAACGAGGCTTGCGGGCGTGGCGGCGAGCTTTTCGCGGTCGGCGTCTTCGGTGCGGGGATAGCGGTCGAAATCCTCGTTGGGGCCGAACTGGGTCGGGTTCACGAAGATCGACACGATCACGCGGTCGGTATGCTTCGCCACAGCATCCACGAGCGACAGGTGGCCGTGGTGCAGCGCGCCCATCGTGGGCACGAGGCCGACCCGCAGCCCTTCGCGCTTCCATGCGGCCACAGTGGCGCGCAGGTCCGCAATCGTACGCACGACGGGGGGAAGGGCGGGGCTTGTCATGATGAGAAATCCTCGGGTGGTCGCCGTGATTCAGCCGCGGGCCAGCCGCACGCTATCCAGATCTTCGAGCCCGTTATAGGTGATGATGCCCATGATGTCGTTCACATAATCCTGGCCGCGCTCGGAATAGTCAGCAAGCGACGGGGCGAGGGCGGGGCCGGTCAGCGGTTCGGCCTGTTCGCGCAGGGCCGCCCGGCGCAGGCGTAGCGAGCGGTAGCTGGCGTGGCGGTTCAGATTGATCATGTAGCTTTTGACGCTGTCCAGAAGCTCGTTGAAGCTTTTGACCTTGTGGTTGCGGCCGGCCGCACGGGCGCGCGGCACGATGCCGTCGGCGTCATCACCCCACACCCATTCGCCAAAGAGGGCATTGCCCTGCAGGGCAAAATGGCTGGTGCCCCAGCCCGATTCCATGGCCGCCTGCGCGAGCGCGAGCGACGGGGGAATCACATCGACCCTGAGAAGCAAATCCTTGAAAACGCGGGGTTCCAGCTTTTCGCCGATCGGCACGCGGAAGGTGCGGGCCACCGTGCGCAGCCATTTTTCATCGTAGCTGCGGACACTGCCGCGCGATTCGAAGCGCGCCTTGATGGCGAGGATGCGGTTGCGGTCCGATTCGATAATTTCGTTGGCGCGCAGCACCAGCGGCAGGATCGCCGCCGTGAACATGCGCTTGCGCTCCTCAACCAGTTCTATTTCCGCGATATTTTCGGGCAGGCGAGTCGCAAAGGCGCGGGGAATGTCGCCTTCAGCCGTCAGATCGGTGCTGAGAACGGCATAGACATGCTCGATCACTTCTTCGGGGTCACCGGTCGTCATGGCGCTCGGCGGCTCGCCGATCAGATAGTCGGGTACGGCGATCTCAAGGTCAGCCGTCGGGGCGCTGACAAGCAGAAGGCGCGCGAATCCAACCGGCACAACGGCCAGGATGAACGCGATCACCAATACTGCAAGGCCGTTCCGGGACGTCCCCGTCATGCGCGCCGCTACTCCCAATCTTTCACCGATAGCTAGTTGTGTACACGAAGGCTGCTTAATAAAAACTAACAGGTAGCGCGGGCCTTCGTCCTGCTATTGACAGGGGGGCGCCGGGCCCTAATAACTCGTGCGACTTTGTGGCTCTTTTTTGGCCGTTTAGAGGAGATACCGCGTTGACGACGGGTCAGGCAAGCACCAACACGCATTTGCCCCGCCGCCCCTATGTGATCGTTCTCGGCAACGAAAAGGGTGGTTCCGGCAAATCCACAACGGCCATGCATATCGTGGTTTCCCTTTTGCGCGAAGGCTTTAGGGTCGGCACGATCGACCTCGACGGCCGGCAAAAGAGCCTCACACGCTATATCGAAAACCGTCGGGCCTATTGCAAGGCCAACGATGTCGAACTTCCGATGCCGCTTGAACGCGTTATCGTCCGTTCCACCGCCCGCACCAGCGATGAAGCTGAGGCGGACGAAAAAATGCGGTTCGAGGATACCTATGTCGAGCTGATGGATCAGGTTGACGTGATCGTGATCGATTGTCCGGGGTCCGATACCTTCCTGTCGCGCCTTGCGCATACTGCAGCCGATACGCTGGTGACCCCCATCAACGACAGTTTCGTCGATCTGGACCTGATCGCCCGTATTGACCCCAAGTCCTACAAGGTCGCCGGCCCGAGCCTTTATGCCGAGATGGTGTGGAAGGCCCGTCAGCGCCGCCAGATGGCCGATGGTGGTACCATCGACTGGGTACTGCTGCGGAACCGTGTGGGCGCTGTGCATGCCAAAAACAAGGAACGTGTCGAAAGCGTGGTCGAGGAACTGACCAAGCGTATCGGCGTGCGTTATATCTCCGGCCTTGGCGAACGGGTGATCTACCGCGAGCTTTTCCCGAACGGCCTGACGCTGATGGACCTGCGCGATGAAGGCGTTTCCGAGCGCAACGATTTCAGCATGTCGCATGTGGCGGCCCGGCAGGAGCTTCGGGCGCTGATGGACGGGCTCAATCTCGCCTTCCGGCGCGAGAAGGTCGCCTGAGGCGGCTATGGGCTGGCTCCTGATCGGTCTCCTGATCGCTGCGGCGTTCCTCATTCTTCTGGAATGGTGGGCACGCACGGATGTGGATTCGGCCAAGCGCGTGCTTTTCTGGGCGGCTGTCGGCGCCTGTATCCTCCTTTGCCTCTTTCTGGTGGCGACGGGCCGTGGCCTTGCGGCGATTGTTCCCGTCGGTATTTCCCTGTGGCGGTTCCGCAATATGGGCAAGGCAGCGCGCGAGGCGGGCGAACGCATGGTGCGGCCCCGCAAGGGCGGCATGAGCCGCAAGGAAGCGCTCGAGGTGCTGGGGCTGAAGGAAGGGGCGAGCGTCGCCGAGGTCAATACGGCCTACCGCCGGCTGATGGCCGTCAACCATCCCGACAAGGGCGGCAGCGACTGGATGGCTGCCAAGCTGAACGAAGCCCGCAAGGTGCTTCTGGACGATTAACCATACCATTGACGCCGTGCAGTGGCGCTGCCACTGTGTCGGCACTTTCGATCCATTTCTTCCGAGGCAGATATGAGCGCACACGCTTTCCACCCCACGGTTCTTCGCGAGTATGACGTTCGCGGCATCATCGATGAAACGCTCGGGGCGGATGACGCACGCGCGCTTGGCAAGGCCTTCGGCACCAAGGCGGTGGCAACCGGCGGCAAGAAAATCGTGGTCGGCTACGATGGCCGGGTATCTTCGCCCGCGCTGCGCGATGCGCTTGTGGATGGCCTGCGCTCCACCGGGGTCGATGTCACCGATATCGGGCTCGGCGCCACGCCGATGACCTATTATGCGATGTTTGAACTCGATGCCGACGGCTGCATCATGATCACCGGTTCGCACAATCCGCCGAATTACAACGGCTTCAAGATGATGATGCACAAGAAGCCGGTGTTCGGGGAAGCGATCCAGGAACTCGGCGCTGTTGCCAAGGCTGGCGACTATGCGACCGGCAAGGGCGGGTACGAACAGGTTGACGTGTTCGACCGCTATATCGACCGCCTGATGAAAGATTTCGAAGGCGCCAGCTTCACCGTGGCTTGGGACCCGTCGAACGGCTCGGCCGGGCCGGCTGTGGCCGCACTCGCCAAGCGCCTGCCGGGCAAGCATTATGTGATCAACGAGGAAGTCGATGGCACCTTCCCCAATCACCATGCCGACCCGACCGTTGAGAAAAACCTTGAGCAGCTGAAGGCGCTGGTGCGCGAAAAGGGCTGCGACATGGGCATCGCCTTCGATGGCGACGGCGACCGGATCGGTGCCGTGGACAGCGAAGGCCGTGTGGTCTGGGGTGACCAGCTGCTGGCGATCCTCGCCGGCCAGCTGCTGAAAGAACTGCCGGGCGCGCCGATCATCGCCGATGTGAAGGCAAGCCAGGCGCTTTACGACCGGATCGCTGAACTGGGCGGCCAGCCCGTGATGTGGAAAACCGGCCACTCGCTGATCAAATCGAAGATGGTGGAGCTTTCCTCGCCGCTCGCAGGCGAGATGTCGGGCCATATCTTCTTCAAGCATAAATTCTATGGCCATGACGACGCGCTTTACGCCGCCGTCCGCCTGCTGAACGCGGTGGCCGATCAGGGCGGCAGCCTGAAAGCCCTGAAGGACGGCCTGCCGGCCGCCATCAACACACCCGAACTGCGCTTCGACTGCGACGATTTCCGCAAGTTCGAAGTGATCAAGGAAGTTCAGAAGCGTCTGGAAGCTGCGGGGGCCGATATGTCGACCGTGGACGGTGTTCGTGTGAAGACGGCGGACGGCTGGTGGCTCCTGCGCGCCTCCAACACGCAAGCCGTTCTGGTGGCACGCTGCGAGGCCTCGTCCGAGGCCGGCCTCGACCGCCTGAAGGCCGAGCTTGTGGCGGCGCTGACCGCCTCCGGCGTGGAGCCGCCTGCCGACCTTTAGGGCCGCCCGAGCCGATCACGGCTGATCACATCCGTTTTTACCCCTTTAATGGCGCGCTATATGCGTTACATTATGGAGGTAACGACGGATGGAGAGACCATGCCCGACAAGCGGCAAGACATCGGCAAGACAGGAGGCACGGGCACCGGGGTTCTCACCCGGCCCGAGGCCAAGACCAAAAAGCCGTCCATGTACAAGGTTCTGCTGCTTAACGACGACTACACGCCGATGGAGTTTGTCGTTCATGTGCTGCAGCGCTTCTTCCGCATGACCGTGGAAGACGCGACGCAGGTGATGCTGCATGTCCACCAGAAGGGGGTCGGGATTTGCGGTGTTTTCACCTATGAGGTGGCCGAGACCAAGGTCAATCAGGTGCTTTCGCTGGCTCGCCAGCACGAGCATCCCCTCCAGTGCACCATGGAAAAAGAGTAACCCCCAGTCACAAGGAACAGACCGTGCCCCGTTTTTCTCCGAACCTTGAAAACACACTCCACAGGGCACTGCATGAGGCGAACGAGCGTGCCCATGAATATGCAACGCTCGAACATCTCCTGCTTGCCCTGATCGACGATGGCGACGCGCTTGCTGTGCTGCGCGCCTGCGATGTGGATATCGATGTCCTGCGCGACCAGATCGTGACCTATCTGGACGAGGAACTGGATAGCCTGCGCGTTGAAGGCAGCTCGGTTGAAGCCACACCCACCGCTGGGTTCCAGCGTGTAGTGCAACGCGCCCTCCTGCATGTGCAGTCGTCAGGGCGCGAGGAAATCACGGGTGCCAATCTCCTCGTGGCCCTTTTCTCGGAACGCGAAAGCCACGCCGTTTACTTCCTGCAAAGCCAGGATATGACCCGCCTTGATGCCGTCAGCTATATCAGCCACGGCATCGCCAAAGTGCCGGGCTATAGCGAGCCGCGCGCGGTGCGCGGTGCGGATGAGGAAGACAGCGAGGAAGAAGCGACCTCGAAAGAGACCGAACAGCCCGCTGGCGGCGAGAAGAAAGCCGACACCGCGCTTAACGCCTATTGCGTGAACCTGAATGCCAAGGCGAAGGCCGGCAAGGTCGATCCGCTCATCGGCCGTGACGCCGAGCTGGAGCGCGCGATCCAGATCCTTTGCCGCCGTTCGAAAAACAACCCGCTCTTTGTCGGTGATCCCGGCGTTGGCAAAACGGCGATTGCCGAGGGCCTCGCCCGCAATATCGTCTCGGGTGATGTGCCGGACGTGCTGAAGGGCGCCACCATTTTCGCGCTCGATATGGGCGCACTGCTGGCCGGCACGCGCTATCGCGGTGACTTTGAAGAACGCCTGAAGTCGGTCGTCAAGGAGCTTGAAAATTACGACGGCGCGGTGCTGTTTATCGATGAAATCCATACGGTGATCGGCGCTGGTGCCACCTCGGGCGGGGCGATGGATGCCTCGAACCTCCTCAAGCCCGCGCTTGCCTCCGGCTCGATCCGCTGCATGGGGTCGACGACCTACAAGGAATTCCGCAGCCATTTCGAGAAAGACCGCGCACTGCTGCGCCGGTTCCAGAAGATCGATGTGAATGAGCCGACCGTGGCGGATTCGGTGAAAATCCTGACGGGCCTGAAGCCCTATTTCGAGGAACATCACCACGTTCGCTACACGGCGGACGCGATCAAGACGGCGGTGGAGCTTGCCGACCGTTACATCACCGACCGCAAGCTGCCGGACAAGGCCATCGATGTGATCGACGAAAGCGGTGCGGCACAGATGCTGCTCGCGCCTTCGAAGCGCAAGAAGACCATCGGCGTGAAAGAGATCGAGGCTGTGGTGGCCAAGATCGCCCGCATCCCGCCGAAAAGCGTTTCGCGCGACGAGACCCGCGTCATGTCCACGCTCGAAGCTGACCTCAAGCGGGTCGTGTTCGGGCAGGACCCGGCGATCAGCGCGCTTACTACCGCGATCAAACTGTCGCGGGCCGGCCTGCGCGCGCAGAACAAGCCGATTGGCTCCTATCTCTTCTCCGGCCCCACGGGGGTCGGGAAAACCGAGGTTGCCCGCCAGCTCGCTAACCTTCTGGGTGTTGAGCTGCACCGGTTCGACATGTCGGAATATATGGAACGTCACTCGATCTCGCGGCTCATCGGTGCCCCGCCGGGCTATGTGGGCTTCGATCAGGGCGGCCTGTTGACCGATGCCGTCGACCAGCATCCGCACTGTGTGTTGCTCCTGGACGAGATCGAGAAGGCGCACCCTGATCTCTTCAACGTGCTTCTGCAGGTGATGGATAACGGGACGCTGACCGACCATAACGGCAAGAAGGTCGATTTCCGCAACGTGGTGCTGATCATGACCACCAACGCGGGTGCAGCGGACATGGCGAAAAGTGCCATCGGTTTCGGCCGCGAAACGAACGAGAGCGCGGCAGAGGATGCCGTTAAGCAGATGTTCAGCCCCGAGTTCCGCAACCGACTGGATGCCATCGTGCCCTTCGATTATCTGCCGCCGGCGGTGGTTTCCCGTGTGGTCGAGAAATTCGTGCTGGAGCTTGAGCTGCAGCTGGCCGAACGCAACGTGGAAATCTCGCTCAATGACGAGGCCAAGGAATGGCTCGCCGACAAGGGCTATGACCGCCTGTATGGCGCGCGGCCGCTGGCGCGCCTCATTCAGGAAGAGATCAAGAAGCCGCTGGCCGATGAACTTCTCTTCGGCAAGCTCGCCAAGGGCGGCGAAGTGGTGGTGAAGATGGCAGGCGGCAAACCTGTTTTCGAGGTCACCCCGCATGCCCCGAAAGCGCCGAGCCCGTCGAAAGCCAAGAAGGGGCGGGCCGTCGCCAAGCGCAAGACGCCGAAGCCGCCCGTGCCGGTGAAATAGGCTTAAACTCCGCTGCCGACCACCTGATCAACCCTTTTTGAAGGGCAGGTGGTCGCGCAGGCTTTCCCCCATTTCAGCAACCTCGCGGCGTTCCATGCGCAGGAACCGGGCGACCGCTTTGCGGAAGCTGTCGTTCGGGATCGCATGTGCGCTCAGGGTTTCGACCGGCTCGTAGCCGCGCGCCAGCTTGTGCGGGCCCTGGGCGCCGGCCTCCACGCGCTTCAGGCCGTGGGCGATGGCCCAGTCGATGGCCTGATAATAGCAGGTCTCGAAATGCAGGTTGGCGTGATCCTCCACGCAGCCCCAATAGCGGCCATAAAGCGTATCGTCGCCAATCAGATTGAGGGCACCTGCGATGGACATCCCGTCACGTTCGGCGAGGATCAGCAGGATGCGGTCTGCCATCGCCTTGCCGATCAGGCTGAAGAAAGCCCGGTTCAGATAGGGCTGCCCCCATTTGCGGTTGCCGGTGTCGATATAGAAATCGAAGAAGGCATCCCAGTGCGCCTCGGTGATCTCATGGCCTTTCAGGTGCCGGAAGCTGATGCCGGCTTCCGTCACGCTCCGGCGTTCCTTCCTGATCTGCTTGCGTTTCGAGGAAGAAAGCACAACGAGGAAGTTGTCGAAGCCCTCATAGCCCTTGTTGAACCAGTGGAACTGCTGGTCCGCGCGGATCAGGTAGCCGGCGGCTTCAAAGATCGCCCGCTCATCCGGTTCGATGAAGGTTGCGTGCAGCGAAGAGAGGCCGTTTGCGGCGGTGATGTCGGCTGCCGCCTTGGCGAGCGCCGTCTTCAAGGCAGCGGTTGGCGCCAGCAGGCGGGGGCCGGTGACCGGCGTGAAAGGCACCGCTGACTGCAGCTTCGGATAATAGCGCCCGCCCGCACGCTCATAGGCGTCTGCCCAGCCATGGTCGAACACATATTCGCCGTAGGAATGGCTTTTGGCATAAAGCGGCATGGCGGCCACGAGCGCGCCGGTGTCGTCAGCGAGCGTCAGGTGTGTTGCCTGCCAGCCGGTGCCGGGGCCAACCGAGCCGGACTTTTCGAGGGACGCCAGAAAAGCGTGGGAGACGAAGGGGTTGGTATTGCCGGCGAGGGCATCCCATGCGGCGGCGTCAATCTCGAGGATGCTGGAAACAAGCTGCGGCGAAAGGCGCGTGTCGTCTGGCATGTCAGCCGGTCACCGCGGGGGATTCGAAAATCGGCGCGTCCGCATGCTGGGCCGCCACCTTTTCCTGATGGGCGGTCCGCACGGTCCATGTGGCGACGAGCCCGCCTTTCGCGCGCCAGTCATGGATGATCTTGTTGGGCAGCAGGTTCACATCCACCGCCAGAAAATCAGGCTGTGTGCGCTTCAGCCAATAGGGAATCAGGAGCCGGGCACGCATGCGCGACAGCGTCTCCTTGCCCATGATGATACCGCGCGGGAGGAGCGGCAGATGATGGCGGCACCAGTCGGTCACGTAGGGATTGAAGGACATGATCGCGACAGGGCCATGATAGCCATGCAAGGCCTCGCGCACGGCGGCCATCAGCTTCGGTACCTTGGTGTCCTTCTCGGTCTTCACTTCGATATAGAGCGCGACATTCGATCCGATGGCATGCAGCACATCGGCCAGAAGTGGCATCGGAAGACCGCTGGCGCCTACTGGCAAGGCTTTTAGATCAGCGTAGGGCACTTCCTTCACGAGGCCGACCCCGGCGGTCAGCCGGTCGAGCGTCTTGTCGTGGAAAACAACAACCTGCCCGTCGGCGGAAAGCCGTACATCGATCTCGATGGCAAAGCCTTGCGCGACGGCGGCTTCCACGGCGGGCAGGGTGTTTTCCACCCGCACGCTGTCCCTCGCATGCAGCCCGCGGTGTGCGACCGGGGATTTGGCAAGCCAGGGAAAGGTGCGGGTTTCTGTCATCAGGCGATCTCGATCAGCGCGTCGATCTCGACCGGGACATTGAGCGGCAGAGCATTGGTGCCAACAGCCGAACGGCTGTGGCGACCCTTGTCGCCGAACACATCAACCATCAGGTCGCTGGCGGCGTTCACCACCTTCGGCTGGTCACCGTAGCCATCGATGCAATTGACGAAGGCGCCAAGCTTGACGACGCGAACAACGCGGTCGAGGTCACCACCCGTGGCCGCTTTCATCTGGGCAATCAGGTTGAGTGCGCACTGGCGGGCAGCGGCACAGGCGTCTTCGAAGCTCACGTCGGCGCCGACCTTGCCGGTATAGGCGATCTTGCCGTCACGTACCGGAATCTGGCCGGAAATGCTGACGAGATTGCCGCTCACCACGAAAGGCACATAGTTGGCAACGGGGGCGACGGGCGTCGGCAGTTCGATCCCGAGTTCCTTGAGGCGGGCGTCGATGGTCATGGGTCTTGTCTCCGGAAATAGCGATAGGACCACCCTTATACAGGGCGGTCCTAGCCGGCGACAAGGGGCGCAAGCGCCCGATCACGGGATTATTCAGCGGCGGCTTCGAAGGCCTGTTTGCGCACCAGCTTGTCGCGGTACATGGCCTGGTCGGCATGGTCGATCAGCCGGGCGGGGTCGGTGGCGCCGTTGAAGCTCATCACACCGATGGAGCAATGCACGGGGATTGCGATCCCGGCAAAGCTGACGGTGGAGGCATTGATCATCTGCTGGACCGTGCGGATGCGTTTCTCGCCCTCAACCGCGTCACAGCGGGTGAGCACGATGGCAAATTCGTCCCCGGCAAGGCGGGCCACCACGTCGGTGGTGCGCGTCAGTTTCACCAGCATCTGGGCGACGTGGCGAAGTACGGCATCACCGGCCAGATGGCCGTGGCGGTCGTTGATGCCCTTGAAGCCGTCAAGATCGATAAAGCCGAGGACGCCTTCGTCATTATGACGGGCGGCGGCGGCCATCACGTCGCCAAGGCGGGTTTTCAGGCCGCGGCGGTTGGGGATGCCGGTCAGGTCATCGGTCGAGGAGAGCTGCTCGAGATAGGCAATCCGCTCCGCCTGTACCGACATGCGCTGTTCGGCGGCGGCGGCGTAGCTCAGAACCTCGCTCACCAGTTGCCAGCCGTTGCTGTCAAACTTGATCTGGGCGTCTGACGCCGTCTGGATCAGGCGACCGGCCAGCTGGCTGACATAGGGATTGATATCCATCTTGGGCTCTTTGCGGGCACGATGATGCGTCATGACGAACTCCTTACCGGTTTTGTCGACTGCATCTCACCATGCAAACGGAGTGCCACAATGATTGGCATTTAGTTTATTGAAATATATCGGTTATTTCGACTTCTTGTCAGGGTTGTTTGCGGCATTTTTTGCCGGAAGGGTGCGGCCTTTGCCGATGGCATCGCGCCCGAATTTGGCCCTGAGCGCATCAAGGGCACGTTCAGTTGTGGCGCGTTTGGTGCGGCCGGGGTCGATAAGATCCGGCTGGTCGGCCTCGACCGGCGGGCGGAACTGCGATCCGCCGATGCCGATCAGCCGGTAGGGCGTGCCGTCCGCCAGCGGCTTCAGCATGTCGCGGCCCACTTCAAACAGGGTTTCGGCAAGCTGGGTAGGCGCATCGAGCGTGCGGGAGCGGGTGACCGTCCGGTGCATGCTGGTTTTCAGCTTCAGCGTGATGGTGAGGGCGGCGAGGTTCTTCTTTTTCAGGCCTTCGGATGTGCGCTCGGCCTGCCGCCACAGATGATCTTCAAGGGCTTCGAAATCCGCCAGATCGCGGTCCAGCGTGATCTCGGACGATACGCTTTTCACCGGCTGATCGGCGGAGACACGGCGGCGGTCCTCGCCGCGTGCCAGATGATAAAGGCGCGATCCCATATCGCCGTAGCGGCGCACCAGCCGGCTTTCGTCCATCCCCTGCAACTGGCTGATCATGGTCAGCCCGTCCTTTTGCAGTTTGGCGGCCATCTGCGCACCGACCCCATAGATGCGACTAATGGGGAGGGCTGCGAGGATGGTTTTCGCGTCGCTTTCGCCGATCACGGTGAAGCCGCGCGGCTTTTGCATGTCGGAGGCGAGCTTCGCGAGGAATTTGTTGGGGGCAAGGCCCACGGAAATCGTGATGCCGATTTCGCGTTCGATTTCGGCAGCTAGGCGCGCAAGCATCACGGCGGGCGGTGCGCCGTGCAGGCGCTCGGTACCGGAAAGGTCCATGAAAGCTTCGTCGATGGAGACAGGCTCCACAAGCGGTGTCAGGCGCGCCATCATGGCACGGACCTGCAGCCCCACTTCCTTGTATTTCCGCATATCGGGCATCAGGACGACGGCGTCAGGGCACAATTTCCGCGCCTGATACATCGGCATCGCCGACCGCACGCCTGACAGCCGGGCGATATAGCAGGCGGTGGAAACCACCCCCCGCCCGCCGGTGCCGCCGATGATCAGGGGCTTGTCCTTCAGCCCCGGGTCATCGCGCTTTTCGATGGTCGCATAGAATGCGTCGCAGTCCATATGGGCGATGGTCAGGCCGACAAGTTCGGCGTGTCCCACGGTGCGTCGGCTGTCGCAAACCGGGCAGGGGGCGGGGCCAGGCATGGCCTCGAACCGGTGAAAGCCATCGCGGCAAAGGAAAGGTACGGGGGTCATGGCCGCACGTGGATATCCTCGGCCAGCTTGCGGATATGATCGTGCGCTGCTGCCCAGTCGTCGATCCGGGTGTGAGCATCGGGCGCCGGTGGCAGAAGGGCAGCAAGGCGCGGGTCGGCCACCATATGGAGGCGGTGTGTGGCGGGCGCATGGCGGGCGACGGAGGCGTGATGTGGCGGCAGGTCATCCACAAACACGGCAGGGGCACTGCGGCCCGCCGTGAGCGTTGCCACAAACTCGCCCTTGCCGCCTTTCGAGGCAATCACGGGGTAGGGCATGCCGTGCCCGGCGAGATTCTCAGCGCGGGCTTCACGCTGGGGCGCCGGCACGTTTGAAAGCACCACGATCTGCCAGTCGGCACTGAGGGACGCGAGCGCCTCGGCCGCCCCCTTCACCGGCTCGATATGGCGGGTGCGGGCGGCGAAGAAGGATGAGAGAAGCTCGCGGACATGCTCGGGCGCCACTATCCCGCCGTGGCGGTCGTAAACATTGCCGGTGATCGCAAAGCTCGTGAGCCGCAGTTCATAGCCTTCACTGAGGAGATAGACTTCGAGCGCTTCCATGAAACGCAACAAAACCTCGTCCGCGTCCAGGATGAGGAGCGGCTTTGCGGGATTGAGGCTTGCGGCAATGGCCTCGGCGCTTGTCACCATTCCACCCCTTTGCCGCCGCCGAGTGCGCGCCATGCGGCAACCACATCTTCGGGCTTCCTGTCAACTGAGGCAGCGAACTCGACGAGATCGGGCTCGAAGTCGATGAGGAAGCCAAGCACGCTCGCCTGCATATCGGCCTCGGAAAGCCCGGCGCGCAGGGCATCGGCATCCAGCCCGGTGATCGCGAAAAAGCGGTCCCTGAGGGCGTCTTCCGCCACGATATGCGCGACCGCCTGCAGGGCCATGGTTTCGGCTTCGATCGTCTGAATGGGCATAGGGACTCCTGCGACGCGTCGGGGCTTGGATTCGGCTTTCATAATAGGAGAGGGGCGGGCAGTTTAAAAGTCATCAGCAATGTGCTGATAAGCTTGTCTTTTGACAGAAAGCGAGCCTATTATTCCAAACAGATAGGCTCGTAGCTGGTTTGAGCAGAAGCCAAAGTCCAGGGGGTGGTATGGAGAAGAAGATCCTGATCGTCGAAGATAACGAGCTTAATATGAAGCTCTTCTGCGACCTTCTCGAAGCCCACAACTACAAGGTTATCCAGACCCGGGATGGGATGGCGGCGCTTGATCTGGCCCGCGAACACAATCCCGATCTGATCCTCATGGACATTCAGTTGCCCGAGGTTTCCGGCCTTGAAGTCACAAAATGGCTAAAGGAAGACGAAGACCTGCGAAAAATCCCCGTTGTCGCCGTGACGGCCTTTGCCATGAAGGGTGACGAGGAAAAAATCCGCGAAGGCGGATGTGAAGCCTATATCGCCAAGCCGATTTCGGTCGGCCACTTTCTTGAAACCGTCAAGCAGTTTGCCGGGTAGTAATCGATGACAGCCCGTGTTTTGGTGGTGGACGATGTGCCACCCAACGTCAAGCTTTTGGAAGCGAAGCTGACGAGCGAGTATTTTGATGTTCTGACGGCTTTCAGTGGTCCCGAAGCGCTGGATGTGATCTCGCGCGAACATCCCGATATCATCCTTCTTGATGTCATGATGCCCGGCATGGACGGGTTCGAGGTATGCCGCCGCATCAAGGCGGACGCTGCGACCTCGCACATCCCTGTGGTGATGGTGACTGCCCTTGACCAGCCTTCCGACCGTGTGGCGGGGCTTGAGGCGGGCGCTGACGACTTCCTGACGAAGCCTGTGCAGGATCTGGCCCTTTTCGCCCGCGTCAAATCGCTGGTGCGCCTGAAGGTCATGATGGACGAGCTCCGGAACCGCGAGGCAACGGGCACCACGCTCGGCTGGGAAGGTGATCTGGACGATCCGATTGCCAACGAGCTGCCTGACAATGCCGCCATCCTTGTGGTGGACGAACAGGAACGCGTGATGGAGCGTATTGCCCGCGCGCTTGAAGGGGTCGGGGACGTCACCTTCATGACGGGCGGCGACGATGTAGCCGAGCGTGCCCGCGAGAAATCGTTCGACCTGATCATCGTTTCGCTCACCATGAAATCGACGGACGGCCTGCGGGTCTGCTCCAAGCTTCGCTCGTTCGAGGAAACGCGCCACGTGCCGATTCTTGTGATGGTCGACGATGGCAATGCCAAATTCCTCGTCCGCGCCCTTGAGATGGGCGTGAACGACTATGTGGTGCGCCCCGTCGACCGGATGGAGTTTCTGGCGCGGGTGAAGACCCAGCTGAAGCGCAAGCGCTATGCCGACAAGCTGTGGGAAAACTTCCATGTGTCGATGCAGCTTGCCACCACCGACGCGGTGACCGGGCTTTATAACCGTCACTATCTGACGACCCACATGGAAACCCAGCTGCAGACGGCGCAGAAGCGCGGCAAGCCGCTATCCGTGATGATTCTCGATATCGACTTCTTCAAGAAGGTCAACGATACCTACGGCCATGCCGCGGGCGACCTTGTGCTGAAGGAATTTGCGAATCGCATCGCCCGCAATATCCGCGGGGTGGACCTTGCGGCCCGTTACGGCGGCGAGGAATTCGTAGTGATGATGCCCGATACGCCGCTTGACTGGGCGCATATGATTGCGGACCGGTTGCGCCAGGAAGTGGCGGAGCAGTTTTTCGATATCGGCTCCAGCGACGGTCCGATCAATGTGACCGTGTCGATCGGCGTGGCCGTGGCCGGCGAAAGCGCGACCCCTGCCGAGCTTCTGGACGCCGCCGACAAGGCGCTTTATGCCGCCAAGGAAGGCGGGCGTAACCGCGTGGTGCTGGCGCCGACCGTCTGATTCCGGCGGGAAAAGACAAAAGAAAAAGGGCTGTGAAACTCACAGCCCTTTTTCGTATCACCTGCGGTGAAAGCCAGATTACTTGATCTTGGCTTCCTTGAACTCAACATGCTTACGGACGACCGGGTCGTACTTCCGAAGGACCATCTTTTCCGTCATGGTGCGCGGGTTTTTCTTGGTCACATAGAAGTAGCCGGTGTCAGCAGTGCTGAGCAGCTTGATCTTGATGCTGGACGGCTTTGCCATCGGTCTTACTCCGAGAATTCCGTTAACGAGATCGCCAGTTGGCGACCGGTTCGACGGCGCAACATACTGTCAGGGGGCGATAAGTCAAGCGCAGATTGGCCATTCTGGCGGGAAAAATCCGCCCGATGGATCAATTACCCGAAAACGCTAATGGATGAGTAACTAATCCTGTGCCAAAAGAGGGGCACACAATTTGCGACGGGGCCCAGAATGATTACCGAAAACGAGCTGCTGCAGGAACTGAGAACCGAAGCGATTGATACGGTTGAAGACCGTCTCGCCGGCCTTTCGGAGACCTTGCAGCGCTTTGGCGACAGCAATCTGAAATCGCGGGATATCCTGGCCACGGTCAAGCTTGAGGTCCATTCGCTGAAAACGGTGGCGGCCAGCTTCGACATGAAGGCTCTGAAGGCGGTTTGCCACCGCTGCGAAGATTATATCTTCAACCTTTCGGATCTGGCCCCGCAGGCGATTGTCGATATCCAGACATTTGCCGACCGCATGTCGGAATGCCTCGATGCCTTCGTCCATAACCGCGACGTCGATATCTCGCAACTGGTGCGCAAGCTGCCAGCCAAACGGGCAAGCTTTGAAGTTGGCGATGTGACCGTCACTGACATGGAAGTGATGCTGGTGATGGAGCCGGGCACGGCGAACAAGATCGTCACCCGCGAGCTTCTGGAATGTGGCTACCGCATGGTCAACGTGGCCTCCACGATGGATGCCATCCAGTTGATCCCCTCGATGCGGCCGGATCTTGTGATCGTCTCGCGCGTGATGCCGGAGCTTTCGGGCGTCGATCTTGCCTGCGCGCTACGCTCCATGCCCTCCACCCGGGCGATCCCGGTGGCGCTTCTGGCGTCTATCGAGCGCAACGACCCGCACCTTGCCGACCTGCCGAAAGACGTGCCGGTGCTGCGCAAGGGTACCAATTTCTCGAACGATGTCGCCGACGTCTTCGTGAAGCTCGGGATTCTCTAAAAAGCTTTAAGGCCGCCGACGCTTCCGGCGCGGCGGATGCTCTGTCTTCTCGCGCGGGCTTGTCGATTGCGGGCCACCGCCACGTTTCGGGCTGCGGCGCCCCTTGCTCGCCATCCGGCGGGCTTTGGGGCCAGCCGCACCCGGATGCCGTTCACCGGCCATCTCAAGCCGCAGGCCGCCCGTGAAGGGATTGGCCTCCAGAAGCTTCACTTCCACCCGGTCACCTAAGCGGAATGTCTCGCCCGTGCGCTCGCCGATCAGCGAATGGTGGGTTTCGTCGTGCCGGTAGAAATCGGCCCCGAGCTGCGAAATGGGGATGAGCCCGTCGCCGCATGAAGGCTCCAGCAGCACAAACAGCCCGAACTTGTTCACGCCCGTGATGCGGCCCTCGAAATAGTCGCCGATACGGTCGCCGAGGTAAGCGGCGATATAGCGTGCGGTCGAATCGCGTTCGGCGGCCATGGCGCGGCGTTCGGTGGAGCTGATATGTTCGCCCACCATCGTCATTTCCTCGATCTCGCCTTCGGTGAGACCGTCCTTGCCAAGCTTCAGCGCGCGGATCAGGCCGCGGTGCACCACAAGGTCGGAATAGCGGCGAATGGGGCTCGTGAAGTGGGCGTAGCGCTGCAGCGCGAGGCCGAAGTGGCCGAGATTGTCAGGGCTATAGTAAGCCTGTGTCTGGCTTCGCAGCACCACTTCATTGACCATGGTTTCGACCGGCGTGCCCGAAACCTTTTTCAGAAGGCCATTGAAGAGCCGCGGCATCATCACCTGACCCTTCGGGGTCGGCAGGTCAAGCGTGCGGAGGAAATCAGAAAGCGCCTCGATCTTGTCGAAGGCGGGTTCCTCGTGCACGCGGTACATGGCAGGCACCCGGTGCTTCTCCAGCTCCTCGGCGGCGGCCACGTTCGCCATGATCATGAATTCCTCGACCACACGGTGCGTATCCAGCCGCTCACGCACATTGATGCGGGCAACGTGGCCGTTCTCACCGAGCTCAATCTTGCGTTCGGGCATGTCGAGGTCCAGCGGCTCGCGCTTTGCCCGCGCCATCATGATGGCCTTCCAGGCGCTGTGGAGCGGCTTCAGGACGCTATCGAGGAGCGGGGCGGTGGTTTCGTCCGTAATGCCATCAAGCGCGGCCTGTGCCTGCGCATAATGGATATTGGCCGCCGACCGCATCAGCCCGCGAACGAACTTGTGGCGGATCTTGTTGCCCTCGGCATCGAACCACATGTGAACCGCAAGGCAGGCACGCTCCACGCCCGGCATCAGGCTGCAGAGGTCAGCCGACAATTCCTCGGGCAGCATCGGCACGACGCGGTCAGGGAAGTAGCAGCTGTTGCCGCGCTTCTTGGCTTCCACATCGAGCGCACTGTCGGGCGTCACATAATGAGCAACGTCGGCGATGGCGACGATGGTATGCCAGCCCCCCTTGTTCTGAGCGTCCGTGTCGGCTTCGGCCCAGATAGCATCGTCATGGTCGCGTGCGTCAGCGGGGTCGATGGTGATAAGCGGAATATCGCGCAGGTCCGTGCGGTCACCCAGCACCACGGGCTTGGCGGCTTTCGCGGCCTTGATCACATCGGCCGGGAAAACATGCGGGATATCATAGGCATGGATGGCAATAAGGCTGATCGACCGGGCGTCGGAAACGTCGCCCAGTCGTTCGGTCACGCGCGCCATGCGGGGTCCGAGCCGCTCGCGGCCCTTGCGGACCGGCATGGCCACCACAAGTTCGCCTTCGATGGCATTGCCGGTGTCGCCAGCGGCGACCAGATAGTCGTCGCGGTTCTTCTTGTCGATCGGATGGATGCGACCGCCATTTTCGCCGCCATGGAACACACCCATGATGCTGGCGGGTGCATTCGGCAATATCTTCAGGACTTCGGCCTGATAGCGGGTCTCACCGCGCCGTACTTCGCGCAGGCGCACCAGTGCGCGGTCGCCGGGGCCCATGGCCGGGCCCTTGTGGCGTTTGCCCATGGCGAGCGCGATTTTGGGCGGTGCGCCTTCGCCTTCCCAGTTCACCGGTTTCACGAAGGCTTCGCCCTCGCGGTCGAGCCCGGCGAATTCAACAACCTGGACGGAAGGC
Source organism: Gimibacter soli (assembly GCF_028463845.1). Taxonomy (NCBI): domain Bacteria; kingdom Pseudomonadati; phylum Pseudomonadota; class Alphaproteobacteria; order Kordiimonadales; family Temperatibacteraceae; genus Gimibacter; species Gimibacter soli. The sequence continues at coordinate 1,718,175 of NZ_CP116805.1, forward strand.
AGGCGGTCAGACGGGCGCAGGGATTTGGAGAAATCCTTGGCGATCAGGCCGTCGTCTGTCATCTCGCGGAGAAGCTTTTTCAGCTGGACCTTGTCGGGGCCCTTCACATCGAAGGCGCGGGCGATGTCGCGCTTGGTGACACGACCTTCGAAGCCCTTGATGAAATCGAGGACGGCTTCGCGGCTGGGCATGCCCTCGATCTCGTTTTTCTTGGCCAAGTCAGGTTCCTTTCAGGCTTGGCGGGGGAGGGGCATCTTACCCGGCTTTTGCGGTCTTGGCTTTCGCCTTCGCAGGAGCCTTTTTCTTGGCGGCGGGTTTCTTGCCGCCTTTCGATGCCTTGGCGGCAAGCCATTCGACCGCTTGCTCCATCGTAACCGACTGCGGATCGGTGCCTTTGGGGAGGGTGGCGTTCGTCTTGCCGTGATTGACATAGGGGCCGTAGCGGCCATCCAGCACTTTCACGCTTTCGCCGTCCGTCGGATGGGCGCCAAGGTCCTTCAGGGTTGTCTTGGCAGCACCGCCCTTGCGGTCCGGCGTGTCGGCGAGAAGGGCGACAGCGCGGTTGAGGCCAACTGCGAAAACTTCCTCCGTGGAGCCGAGCTTCGCATATTTGCCGTCATGCGCCAGATAGGGGCCATAGCGACCGATGGATGCTGTGATCGGCTGACCGCTTTCCGGATGCATGCCCACTTCGCGCGGCAGCGACAGCAGCGCAAGCGCCTTTTCAAGGTCAACCGCGTCAGGCTTCATATCCTTGGGGATCGAAGCACGCGGCGGCTTGGTGCCCTTGGCGCCTTCGCCGATCTGCAGGTAAGGCCCGAAACGACCGTTCCTGAGCGTTACGGCCTCACCCGATTTCGGATCGGTGCCAAGCTCGACCACACCGTCGCCAACTTCTTCGGATGCTGCGCCATTGTCGTTGGCGCCGAAGGGGCGGGTATAGCTGCATTCGGGGTAGCGCGAGCAGCCGACAAACGCACCGTAGCGCGACAGGCGCAGGCCAAGCCGGCCTTCATTGCACACCGGGCAAACGCGCGGGTCGTGGCCTTCGTCCTTCGCCGGGAACAGAAGCGGCGCCAGATATTCATCCAACGCATCGATCACCACCGCGGTGCGAACACCGATGATTTCTTCGGTCTTGGGTTTGAAGTCGGTCCAGAATTCCTTCAGGACCTTTTTCCAGTCCAGCTCACCGGCCGAAATGTCATCCAGCTGTTCTTCAAGCTTCGCGGTGAAATCATATTCCACATAGCGCGGGAAGAATTTCTCGAGGAAGGCGGTCACAAGCCGGCCCTTGTCCTCGGGGATGAAGCGGTTCCTGTCCATCGTCACATATTCGCGCTCGCGCAGAACGGTGAGGATGGAGGCATAGGTGGACGGGCGGCCGATGCCGAGCTCTTCCAGCTTCTTCACGAGGCTTGCTTCGGAATAGCGCGGCGGTGCTTCGGTGAAATGCTGGTTGGCGTTGACCCCGTTCAGTTTCAGCGCTTCGCCGTCGGCGAGCTTCGGCAGGCGGTTGCTGTCTTCATCGTCATCGCTGGCGCTGTCGTCGCGGCCTTCCTGATAGACATTCAGGAAGCCGTCGAACTGCACAACGGTGCCGGTGGCCCGCAGCTCAACCGACTTGTCGCCATTGAAGATGGTGACCGTGGTGCGCTCCACACGTGCGCTTTCCATCTGGCTCGAAACCGTACGGCGCCAGATCAGCTCGTAAAGCTTGCGCTCGTCATCATCCAGCGCATGGGCGATATCGGCCGGGCGGCGCATCACATCCGTCGGGCGGATGGCTTCGTGCGCTTCCTGGGCGTTCTTCGCTTTGGTTTTATACATGCGGGGCGCATCCGGCAGATAATCCTTGCCGTAGCGGTCGCCGATAAGGTTGCGGACCGAGTTCAGCGCTTCCTGCGCGATGGTGACACCATCCGTACGCATATAGGTGATAAGGCCGGTAACCTCGCCGCCGATCGACTTGCCCTCATACAGCGCCTGCGCGGTTCGCATCGTCTTGTTCGCCGGGAAGCCGAGCTTGCGGGCGGCTTCCTGCTGCAGGGTCGAGGTGGTGAAGGGCGGCTGCGGGTGGCGCTGGGCGGGCTTGCGCTCCACGCTTTCCACTTTCAGGCCGCCAGCCTTCACGCGCGCTTCAGCGGCACGGGCGAGCTGTTCGTTTTTCAGGTCCAGCTTCTTCAGCTTCTCACCGTCGAGCGCGAAGAGGCGGGCATTGAAGCCATCGCCGGCGCCGTTCGCGAGGGCGGCTTCGATGGACCAGTATTCTTCGGCGACGAATCGCTCGATTTCCGATTCGCGTTCGCACACAAGGCGTAGCGCCACGGATTGCACACGGCCAGCCGAACGTGCACCGGGCAGCTTGCGCCACAGAACCGGCGACAGGGTGAAGCCGACGAGATAATCCAGCGCGCGACGGGCGAGATAGGCGTTGACCAGTTCTTCATCCAGGTCGCGCGGGTGCGCCATCGCCTTCAGGATCGCCGATTTGGTGATCTCGTTGAAGACGACGCGTTTGACTTCCTTGCCCTTCAGGGCGCGCTTGCCGGCCAGAACTTCAAGGACGTGCCAGCTGATCGCTTCCCCTTCACGGTCGGGGTCAGTCGCCAGATAAAGGCGATCGGCATCCTTCACAGCCTTGGCGATATCACTGAGACGCTTGTTGGACGCGGCATCGACTTCCCAGTTCATGGCGAAATCGTCATCGGGTTTTACCGAGCCGTCTTTCGCCGGCAGGTCGCGCACGTGGCCGAAGCTCGCCAGAACTGTGTAGTCCTTGCCAAGGTACTTGTTGATGGTTTTCGCCTTGGCGGGCGATTCGACAATGACGACATTCATGAAATCGGCTTCTCCGGCTCGTTCTGGGCGGGAATCACTTAAAATACGGGGCCCCTTGTCTCACCTAGTTGGAAGTCGCCCAGAATGCAACGGCCTTTGTAAACCGAAGGCCAAAGGACATTCAGGCCAGAAGGGCGACACGCCCGCCCGGATAGCGCACCACAAGCCCGCCAAGCTCGAGTTCCAGCACAAGGGCTGCCACTTCTCCAGCCGGCAGGCCAGACAGACGGATCAGGTCATCCATCGCGGTGGGCGAGGGGGAGAGAAGCCCCTTCACTTTTTCGCGGGCTGCGGTGTTTGTCTCCGGCACTTTGGGCGGCGCATGATCGAAAAGCGGCAGGCCGGACGGATCGCGGAGCGCGCGGCTGCGCAGGCTTTCGATCTCGTTCAATACGTCAGTAGCCGTCTCGACAAGGATCGCGCCTTCACGCAGCAACTGGTTGGCGCCGCCGGCGCGCGGATCGAGCGGCGAGCCGGGCACCGCGAAAACCTCGCGGCCCTGTTCGCCCGCCAGCCGCGCGGTGATAAGCGACCCCGAGCGAAGAGCGGCTTCCACGACGAGCACGCCAAGCGACAGGCCACTGATCAGCCGGTTGCGGCGCGGGAAGTGCCGAGCTTGCGGTTCGGTGCCGAGCGGCATTTCGGAAACCAGAAGGCCTTCCTCGCCGATCTTTTCCTGCAGGGCCGCATTCTCGCGGGGGTAGGTGATATCCAGCCCGCCGGCGAGGCAGGCGATGGTGCCACCCTTGAGGGATGCGGCATGGGCGGCGGCATCGATCCCGCGGGCAAGGCCCGAGGCAACAACGAGCCCGGCACCGCCAAGGCCCGCCGCGATCATCTGGGCGATCTTCAATCCGGCGGCACTGGCGTTCCTTGTGCCGACGATGCCGATGGCATCGCGCGCCAGAAGGCTTGCCTGCCCCTTCGCAAACAGCACGGGCGGGGCGTCTTCCGTGGCAGCGAGGAGGGCGGGGTAGGCGCTATCCCCCAGAAACAGCGGAAAGGCGCCGAAGCGGGCGAGGGCGGAGAGTTCCTTTTCGGCCTCGGCTTTTGTCGGGATACGTAGCGGCCCCTTGCGACCGCCTTTGGCGGCAAGACCCGGCACTGCATCAAGGGCCGCCTCGGCGCTGCCGAAGCGGGCGATCAGGTGCCGCCAGGTGATGGGGCCGATACTGTCGGTGCGGATGAGGCGCAGCCGGGCGAGACATTCGCTTTCCGCGAGAGGCGCGGTTTGCCCGCCGGTGTGGAAGCTGCCATGCATGCGCCGACTGTGCCGGAGCAGCGGCCTCTAATCAACCGAAAGCTCGGTTATTCGCCTTCCGGTTTTTCCGGTGCTGCTTCGGATTTCTTGCCGATACGGCTTTCGGTGCCTTTGATGAGCCGTCCGATATTATCCTTGTGGCGAATGAAGATGACGATGGTCATCACCAGAATGAAAGGCCACAGGAGAACCTTGTCGCTCGGGAACAGATAAGCAGAAAGGAGGGGCGCTGCGACCGCTGCCACAAGGGCGGCGAGCGAGCTGTAGCGGGTGATGGCCGCTACAACGACCCAGATGAGCGCAGTCGCCCCCATCGTGGCCGGCGAAATGGCGAGAAGCGTACCGAAGAAGGTGGCCACGCCCTTGCCGCCCTTGAAGCCGAGATAGATGGGGAAGCAATGCCCCATGAAGGCAACGGCACCTGCAAGCGGCGCGATGCCCGGCTCCACCAGCCACGCTGTCAGGCCGACTGCTATGGCGCCTTTACCGGCATCCAGAAGGAGCGTCAGGAGCGCGAGATCCTTGCGGCCGGTGCGCAGAACGTTGGTGGCGCCGATATTGCCCGAGCCGATGGCTCGGATATCGCCAAGGCCCGCCAGATGCGTGATCACCAGCCCAAAGGGCACCGAGCCCAGCATATAGGCGAAGATCAGGATGAAATCGGCGGCAACCCCCATCATGAAGGCTCTCCCGTATAAACCGGCTTGCCGGCCACAATAGTGCGCCACACGCGGCCTTGCACCGGCAAAGTATCAAAGGGTGTGTTACGGGCTTTCGAGAGGAAAGCGCTGCGATCAACCCGCCACGGCTTGGCCGGGTCGAAGATCACGAAATCGGCGTTGGCACCGACATTGAGCGTGCCGGACGACAGGCCCAGAAGTTTCGCAGGCGTGAAGGTCATCGCCTTCAGCACGGTCATCAGGTCAAGGCTGCCGGCATGGACGGGGGCAAGGGCGAGCGGCAACAGCGTCTCGAAAGCGCTGATCCCGGCGGAAGCCTGCGCGAAAGGCAGACGCTTCACATCCTCGCTGCGCGGATCATGGTCGGAGACGATCACATCGATGGTGCCATCCTTGATCCCATCGATCAGGGCCTTGCGGTCCTCTTCGGTGCGGAGCGGCGGGCTGACCTTCGCGAAGGTGCGATAGCCTTCCACCGCATTCTCGTTGAGATGCAGATAATGGGGCGCGGTTGCCGCCGTTACCCGGGCGCCGCGCTTTTTGGCGGCGCGCACGGCCTCGACCCCGGCAGCGGACGAGATAAGTGCGAAATGCAGGCGGCTGTCGGTCATTTCGGCAAGCCGCGCGTCACGCTCGATCTGGATCACTTCGGCTTCAACCGGCACGCCGGCAAGGCCAAGCCGGGTCGCGACTTCGCCTTCGTGGGCGACACCACTGGCGGCGAGCGAGCCTTCTTCCGGGAATTGGACGATCAGCGCCCCGAAATAGTTGGCATATTCCAGCAGCCGGCGAAGCACCTGCGCGTTCGCGATGGCGCGGCGGCAATCGGTGAAGGCAACGGCACCGGCTTCCTGCATCTGGCCGATCTCGGCAATTTCCTCGCCGTGCATGCCTTTGGTGGCGGCACCCATGGGGTAAACCCGCACGCTTGAATAGTCCTTGGCGCGGCGGCGGATGCGCTCGACCGGGGCATCGGTATCGATGACGGTCGTCTGGTCGGGCTGCAGCACCACGGTGGTGATCCCGCCGGCGGCAGCGGCGTCGGTATCCACCTGATGGGCGCGCATGTCGACAAGGCCCGGCGCCAGCACGCGGCCCTTGCAATCAACAATGTGGGAGGCACCGGTCGTGGTGGCAGCAGCGCCGACCGCGAGGATGCGGCCGTCTTCAACCGTCAGGGTGCCGATTTCATCAAGGCCCGATGCCGGGTCCATCAGGCGGGCGTTCGTGTAGGCCGTGATGCTCATGCCTCGCCTCCTTCGCGCAGGTTGCGGGTCAGGATATCAAGGCAGGCCATCCGCACGGCGACGCCCATTTCCACCTGTTCCTCGATGGCGGAGCGGTCGAAATCGTCGGCCACATCGGAGGCAATTTCCACACCCCGGTTCATCGGGCCGGGGTGCATCACAAGCACATCGTCCTTGGCGACGGCGAGCTTGTCACGGGTCAGGCCCCAGAACTGGTAATATTCGCGCAAGGAGGGCAGGAAGCCGCCCTGCATGCGTTCCTGCTGCAGGCGCAGCATCATCACCACGTCGGCGTCCTTCAGGCCTTCATCCATGCGGGTGTAAACCTCGACCCCCAGCCGGTCGACATCCTTCGGCAGCAGCGTCGGCGGTGCCACCAGCCGGACGCGGGCGCCCATGGCCGTGAGGAGATAGATGTTCGAACGTGCCACGCGGCTGTGGGTGATATCGCCCGAAATCGCGATGATCTGGCCGTGCAGCTTACCCTTGCGGCGGCGGATGGTGAGGGCGTCGAGCAGCGCCTGGGTCGGATGCTCGCTCCGCCCGTCGCCCGCGTTGATCACGGCACAGCTCATTTTCTCGGACAGAAGCTTCACAGCACCCGAGTCCGCGTGGCGCATCACCAGCACATCGGGGTGCATGGCATTGAGCGTGGCGGCAGTATCAAGGAGCGTTTCACCCTTTTTGATCGAGCTCGTACCCGTCGACATCGAGATCGTATCCATGCCAAGGCGCTTGCCGGCAATCTCGAAGCTCATCAGCGTACGGGTGGAGTTCTCGAAAAAGAGGTTGATCTGCGTCAGGCCTGCGCAAATCGGGGTCGTCTTCTGGGCTCGCCGGTTCTGGTCAACATAGCGGTCGGCGGTATCCAAGAGGTGCTGGATCGTGGTGGGGTCCAGCCCCCAGGTGCCGAGAAGATGTTTGTGCGGAAAGGCGATTCCCGACGGCGGCGCAATCTCTGCGCGGACATACGGGTCATGATCGGACGACTTTGTGCTCATGAAAGTGGCCTTATAGGGCTAAATGACTGGAGCGACAAGGGGCTGCCTCAAAACGCATCGAGCGCGCCTTGCAGGATATAGGCGGCTGCCATCTTGTCGATCACTTCCTTGCGCCGCGCGCGGCTCGAATCCGCGTCCAGCAGCGTGCGTTCAACGGCAGCAGTCGAAAGGCGTTCGTCCCACAGCGTCTGCGGCAGGTCGATGACGCCCGAGAGGTTCTCGCAGAAGGATTTGGTGGACTGGCAGCGTGGGCCTTCCGACCCGTCCATATTGACCGGCCAACCGATGACGAAACCGCCCACCTTTTGCTCTGCCACGATGGCGGCAAGGCGCGCCGCATCGTTCCGGAACTTGGTGCGCACGATGGTTTCCATCGGCGTCGCGATGGTCAATGTGGTGTCGGATAGTGCCACGCCGATCGTTTTGGAGCCGACGTCAAGGCCGACGAGCCGGTATCCGCGCTGGATACCGGCCTTCAGGTCGCGCAAGGGGACAAGCCTGCTCATTCCGCTGCAGCACCTGCGGGTGCCCATGCACGGGCGCGGGCCTCGGCGTTGGCACGCAGGTTCATATAGAAGAGGTTGATGTCATAGACGTGGAAATTCTCGCCCGGCCATTTGTATTCCAGCCACTCGGGCGTTGTCGGAATATCGGTAAGGTACAGAATGCCGTCCTGGCACTGGGTGCCGGTGAAATTGCGGATCGGCTTGCCAAGCGGTGCGTCGGTCAGGTCCATCACCACGGCACCCATGTTGGTGGAGCGGGTGTCGTTGCCGCCGATCTTCCAGTCTTCGGGGTTGGTGCACAGCATATTGGTACCGGCAAGCGGTTCGCCGTTCAGGCCGCGGGCATTATCGAACCATGCCTTGATGCCGGACGGATCACCGCCGAGCGCATAGCTTTGCCACGAAACCACGCAGCCGGTATCGGTCGCGCTGTCGCAAGCCTCCACGCCGTTGATGGCACCGATATCGCCTTCAATGCTGACCGGCCAGCCGATCACATAGGCGGCGGCCAGCATCGGGGTCAGTTCGGTGCCGTCGAACCGGTCCTTCAGGAGATGCAGCACATGCACCGCGCCCTGGCTGTGGCCGGCAAGGATGATCGGGCGGCTGGCATCGCGCCCGGCCACAAAGGCATCGAAGGCCGCAAGGACATCGCTGTAGGCGAGGTCAAGCGCGCGGGCGCCGTTTTCACCCATGCCTTCCTCTTCCTCGAGGAAGGCGCCAAGGCCGGCCTGCCGGTATTTCGGCGCATAGATCGTGCCCGCCACATTGAAGGCGCTGGCCTGATGCTTGAACGAGAGGAGCGCGGTGTAGCGGTTGGTCTTTTCGTCATCAAGGGGCGCATTCCAGTGCGCACGGTTCAGATATGTCGTCGGATGCACGAAGAAGACGTCGGCAACCGGCGCCATCTTGTGGGTCATCACCCCTTCGGGCGTGTGGGCGCCGAGGGCGGGGTTTTCCGGGCTGATCCACCAGCTGTCCGTCTTGCTGTAGTCTGGCTGTTCGCTCGGGGCGTCTTCAGCGAAATCATGGCCGGGCACGAAGGCGAGGCGCATGGCGGTATCCTGGTTGGCGCCGAACCATGTCATGCCCGCCAGCACAACAAGCACGACAACCACGATACCGATCAGGAAATAGACAGCCGGATGACGGCGCGTTTCAGACATGGAATTCCCCCTTGGATTGGCTCAGGGCCACAGGGCCATCAGCCGGTCATTGACGACGCGACCATCTTCATAGCGCACCGCCCCCTTGCGTTCACCCTCTAAAATGAAGCCAAAGGAGGTGTAAAGCGCTTCGGCCGCAGCATTGTCGGCATGCACATGCAGTTCGATCTTGCGGATATAGGGATGCGCCTTCACCCAGTCGATAAGGGTGGCGAGCAGTTTCCGCCCGATCCCGGTGCGGCCCCGATCGGCGCGGACTGACATGGCGAAGGTCAGTACATGCCGCACCCGCTGGCGCGGATCCACCCAGCCATCAATCATGCCGATGATTTCCCCGCCTGTGTCGGTCGCGATGAAGCAGATTTCACCAGAGGAGGACAGCTTCCGCACAATCCAGCGCCACCGCGCAAAGGTCGATATGCGGTATTCGTCGGGTGCCGTGATCAGGTGATCTGAGGTTTCATAGACGCGTTTGACATAGGCATTGAGGGCGCGGGCGTCCCCCAGTTCCACCTCACGCACCAAAATCCCGCGACTTTCCGTCATTCCCGCTTGCTCCCGGCTTGGGGCGGCGCTAAGTTGCCGCCCTGATTTTATGTTGCAACGCGACACGTCTTTCCAAGGGATTTTCCATGTCGGACATTGACAAAGCCACCGTGGCAAAGATCGCACGGCTGGCGCGCATCCGCATCGAGGATGACAAGCTTGACCATCTGGCCGGTGAACTCAACGGCATCATGCACTGGATCGAGCAGCTGAACGAAGTGAATACCGATAACATCGCGCCGATGGCGAGCGTGGTGGATGCCAAGCTGCGCTGGCGACAGGATGAGGTGAATGATGGCGGCATCCAGGACAAGGTCCTGAAAAATGCGCCGAACGCCGAATACGGCTTCTTCACCGTTCCCAAAGTGATCGAGTAGGCCTCAAATGACCGACCTGACCAAACTGACAATCGCCGCCGCCCGCGACCTGATGGCGAAGGGCGAGCTTTCCTCGCGTGAGCTGACCGAAGCCCATATCAAGGCTGTGGAAGCCGCGCGTCCGCTGAATGCCTATGTGGCCGAAACCCCCGAGATTGCGCTGGCGCAGGCAGATGCTGCCGATGCCAAGCGCAAGGCGGGTGACGCGAAGGCCATGACCGGTATCCCGGTCGGCATCAAGGACCTGTTCGCCACCAAAGGTGTGCACACGCAGGCGTGCTCGCACATTCTCGATGGCTTCAAGCCCGAGTATGAATCGACCGTGACCCAGAAACTTTGGGACAATGGTGCGGTGATGCTTGGCAAACTGAACATGGACGAGTTCGCCATGGGGTCGTCGAACGAGACGAGCTATTACGGCCCGGTGAAAAACCCGTGGCGCGCCGAAGGCTCGAACAAGGATTATGTGCCCGGTGGTTCGTCGGGTGGTTCGGTGGCCTCGGTTGCCGGTTACGCCGCGATGGGCGCGACCGCATCGGACACCGGCGGTTCGATCCGCCAGCCTGCCGCCTTCACCGGCACCTATGGCATCAAGCCGACCTACGGCCGCTGCAGCCGTTATGGCATGGTGGCGTTCGCGAGCTCGCTCGACCAGGCCGGTACCATCACCCGCACGGTGCGCGACGGCGCGATCATGCTGGAAAGCATCTGCGGCTTCGACCCCAAGGATTCGACCAGCGTGAACATGGCGGTGCCGAATTTTGAAGCTGCCCTCACCGGCGACATCCGCGGCCTGAAAGTCGGTATTCCGCAGGAATATCATCTGGCCGGCATGCCCGCCGAGATCGAGGCGCTGTGGCATCAGGGCATCGAATGGATGAAGGCTGCGGGTGCCGAGGTTGTCGATATCAACCTGCCGCACACCAAATATGCCCTGCCGACCTATTATATCGTGGCTCCTGCCGAGGCTTCCTCGAACCTCGCCCGCTATGACGGTGTCCGCTACGGCCTGCGCAATGTGCCGAACGGCGGCGGCCTGAATGATATGTACGAAGCGACCCGCGCCGCCGGCTTCGGTGACGAGGTGAAGCGCCGCATCATGATCGGCACCTATGTGCTGTCGGCCGGTTACTATGACGCCTACTATCTGAAGGCCCAGAAGGTGCGCCAGCTGATTTCGGACGATTTCAAGCGTGCGTTTGAAAAGGTCGATGTGATCCTGACTCCGACCGCGCCTTCGGCAGCCTTTGCCTTCGGCGAGAAGTCGGACGATCCGGTTTCCATGTATCTCAATGACGTCTTCACCGTGCCGGCGTCGCTGGCCGGTATCCCGGGCGCCAGCGTTGCTGCTGGCCTTGACGCACAGGGACTGCCCCTCGGGCTGCAGATCCTCGGTCGTCCGTTCGACGAGGAAACCGTGCTGCGCGTCTCCGGCGTGATTGAAGAAGCGGCGGCCCTGAAGGCCGAACCCAAAGTATGGTGGAGGTAAGCACCATGGCGAAATATATCATTCAGGGTGCGACCGGCGATTTCGAAGTGGTGCTGGGGCTTGAGGTCCACGCACAGGTCACCTCGAACGCGAAGCTCTTCTCGGGCGCTGCCACCGATTTCGGTGCCGAGCCGAACGCGCAGGTGTCGCTTGTCGATGCCGCGATGCCCGGCATGCTGCCAACGATCAACGAGGAATGCGTGCGTCAGGCCGTGCGTACGGGTCTGGCACTTGGTGCCCAGATCAACAAATACTCGGTGTTTGACCGTAAGAACTATTTCTATGCCGATCTGCCGCAAGGCTATCAGATCAGCCAGTTCAAGCATCCGGTCGTGGGCGAGGGGATCGTGAAGATCGACCTTGAGGACGGTTCCACCAAGGAAATCGGGATCGAGCGTATCCACCTTGAGCAGGACGCCGGCAAGTCGATGCATGACCAGCATCCGCAGTTCACCTATGTGGACCTGAACCGCTCGGGCGTTGCGCTTATGGAAATCGTTTCGAAGCCGGATATGCGCAGCCCCGAAGAGGCCGGTGCGTACCTCACCAAGCTTCGCACGATCCTGCGCTATATCGGTTCGTGCGACGGCAACATGGAGCAGGGCTCGATGCGCGCCGACGTGAACGTGTCGGTCCGTCGTCCCGGCGAACCCTTCGGCACGCGCTGCGAGATCAAGAACGTGAACTCGATCCGCTTCGTGCGTCAGGCCATCGAATATGAAGCCCGCCGTCAGGTGGACATCATCGAGGATGGCGGCAAGATCGATCAGGAAACTCGCCTCTTTGACCCCGTGAAGGGTGAAACCCGCTCGATGCGGTCGAAGGAAGAAGCGCACGATTATCGCTACTTCCCTGATCCCGACCTGCTGCCCCTGGAGTTCGACGATGCCTTCATCGATGCAGCACGTTCGAGCCTGCCGGAATTGCCGGACGACAAGCACGCCCGTTTCGAGGCCGAGCTTGGCCTTTCGGCCTACAACGCTTCCGTTCTGGTCGCGGAGCAGGAATCGGCTTCCTTCTTCGAAGTAATTTTGGACGAAACCGTCAAGGCCACCAAGAAACCGGCGAAGGACGTGGCCACCAAGGTTGCCAACTGGGTGATCGGCGATCTCTTTGGCGCGCTCAACAAGGCTGGCAAATTGGTTGCCGACAGCCCGGTGAGCGCAAAGCAGGGTGCCGAGCTTCTGGCGCTGATTGAAGACGGCACTATCTCGGGCCGTATCGCCAAGGAAGTGTTCGAACTGATGTTCGAGACCGGCAAGGACGCCGGCACGATCGTTGAGGAAAAAGGCCTGAAGCAGGTTTCCGATACGGGTGCCATCGAGAAGATTATCGACGAGGTGATCGCCGCGAACCCCGGCCAGTTGGCGGAATACCGTGGTGGCAAGGACAAGCTCATCGGCTTCTTCGTCGGTCAGGTGATGAAGCTTTCGGGCGGCAAGGCCAACCCGGGCCTCGTGAACCAGCTTCTGAAGCCGAAACTCGACGGCTGACCGGGCGGGCCACGCTCCTGAAAATGTGATAAGGGCCGGTTTTCCGGCCCTTTTTCATTGCCACATTTCCGCCACGGCCGCATTGGAGTATGATGCCAGAGGAGAGTGTGACCATGCTTCGTGCGTCTGCCATCGCCGCTGGCCTCATCGCTGCCAGCACAAACGCCGCATTTGCGGACGAATTGCCGTGCATCGGCAGTGGCTGTGATGCCTATGTCCTTGATGCTACCCCCGTTTATGGCCCGAGCCCTGAAAAAGTGCGGGCACGCCAGAAAGTGATCGGCGGCGCGCTTGGCGGGCTCGCCGGTGGCCTGATTGGGGATGAAGTCGGTGGCACTGGCGGTGCGATTGCCGGCGTGGCCCTTGGAGCCGTGCTTGGCATGCAGAAGCCCGACAAGGACCGGATGGAGCGTCAGGCACGCTACTACCGCGAACAATATCTGGCAGGCACGGATATCAGCTACGACCCCTCGCGGCCGATACCCGCTGTTGCCCATTGGCGGGGCGAGCCGCGGCAATTTCCGTCCGTGGTCCTGCTGCCAATTCCGCTCGGCCCGGATGACTGAATGATGAACAGCCCGGTTCAGACTGCATTCAGCAGGCCGGGCATAGTGTGTAAGCGTCCCTTATCAGGAGGCCGCGATGTTGAAGAAAAGTTTCGTCCTTATGTGCCTCGCCTCGGTTGCGCTGCCGGCCATTTCGGTGGAAGCAGGCGACAAGCGCGATGACCGGCGTCAGGAACAAAAAGCCCAGCGTCAGGAACAGCGCGCCCAGCGCCAGGAGCAACGGGCACAGCGTCAGGAACAGCGGGCGCCGCGTCAAGAACGTGCGGAACGCACCGAACGCCGGAGCCCGCAACCGCAGGCACAGCCCCAGCAACGCCCGCAGCCGCAACAGCGTCAGGCACAACAGCGCCAGCAGCCGCAAGATCGCGGTGGCCGTGAGCCCGTGGCGCGCCTTTCGGGCCAGCCGGAACAGTATCAGCAGACTGTACCGATGCAGATGTCATCGCGCGACCAGAAGCGCGGTCAGGTGAAAAAGGCGGATGCGCCGCGGAAAACGTCTTCGGGCAAGCCGAGCGGCTATCAGTACCAGTATCAGAAGCCGGTGAAGCAGGACTATGGTACGTCGAATTACCAGTCCCGTGATGATCGCGGCCGCGACCGTGATCGCGATGATCGCAACAAGCACAGTTACAGGAATGACCACAAGGATCGCCACGACCGGAATGACCGTCATGACCGGAACGGCCGTGACAAACACAAGTGGGATCACAAGGACAAGCATAACTACAAGTACAAGCACAGCTACCGGCACGATAACCACCGGTATCGCTACTGGTATCCGGGCTATAGCTATCACTATCGTCCGATCCTGTGGACGCCTGGGCACCTGTACTATGGCTACACTTGGGGCGGTCACTATTATTATCCGCGCGGCCACTTCCGCCATCACGGATACTATTACAGCCCGATCGTTGTTGTGGGGCACCACCACCACCATGGGTGCGGCCACCATTATTTCGACGGCTACTGGTATGACCGTCCGGTGATTGGCTTCAGCTACAACTACTATGATGGCGGCAACAATTATTACCGCGAAAGTGATAGCGGCGCCGGCATTCTGGGTGCCACGCTGGGTGCGCTCTTTGGCGGTATCCTTGGGGCCGAGATCGATGGTGGCCACAACCGTACGGCGGGCGCCGTGATTGGCGCTGTGACGGGCGCTGTGGTCGGCCACGAGCTGGCGACAAGCGGCAGCGGCAACAACAGCAGCAGTGGCAGCGACCAGCGCTACTATTACCGCGACGAAGGCCAGGAAGTGCGGAACTGCATATCCTACAGCTTCGAGAACGGCGAATATGTCTGCACCAAATGGACGGTCGAATATCGGTACGACGACTGATCGTCCCGCAGGATAAGGGAGCAGAATGGGGAAGGGCGGCAATCTGGCCGCCCTTTCTTGTTTGCCTGCAAACGCACAAAGAAAAAGCCCCGCCGGAATGCGGGGCTTTTCGTTCAATAGGCAGGTCGCCTAGTTGCTGCGACGGTCGTCATAGACGATCTTGGATTGATCCAGCACCAGCCGGGCTTCACGGCCATACAGGATCACCACCGGCGCGCCGGGCTGCAGCGGCACGTCATCGGCCTGCACCAGCGTCACAAGGCCGCCGTTTTCGGTTTTGACGATATATTCGTAACCGGTGCGGTTGCCCGATTTCTTTTCCACGTCGTTACCAATGAGGCCGCCGATCAGGGCGCCAGCGATGGCACCCGCCACCGCGCCTTCACCGTGGCCACCGATTGCGGCACCCGTGGCGCCGCCGATACCGGCACCGGCGAGGCCGCCGTAGCCCTTTTTCGGGCCAGAAATCTGCACCTGGCGCACGCTTTCCACAGTGCCGCGCTCTGCATGCTGCACCTGGCCAGCCGCACTTGAGCTGTAGGTTTTGGAATCAGGCGCTGTCGCGCAGGCGCCAAGGCCGATAACAGCAGGCACCAGCAGGGCGGCGGCGAGGGAACGGGAGATAGTCTTTTTCATGTCAATCAAACTCCGGGCACATGTCCTGACAATATAGGTGCACCTTGAAAAGGGCAGATTCAAGGCAGGGGCGAAAGGTCATCGTTGTCATGTGTCTGCAACATTCAGCCGTAAAATGACCCTCGGCAAAGCTTGCATGCCGTGTTCGGAAGTATTGGAAGCGGAATGTTTATGGGTATCACAATCGGGTCGATTGCCAGTCTGGTGGCACCGGCGAGCCCCGAGGACTTTTGCGGCACGCTCTACGACCGCTTCACGGCAGATGATACCCTGCAATCCATCGCCGTTGTCGATGGCCGCCGCCCGGTGGGCCTTGTGCGCCGGATGGACCTGATGCTGAAGCTCGCCGACAAGTTCGGTCGCCCGCTTTTCGAACGTCGCCCCGTTCGTTTTGTCATGGATGAAAGCCCGATGGTTATCGAAGCGGGCATGTCGCTTGACGAGATCAATGCCCGGCTGGTGCGCGACGGCGCATCGCTGACCCAGGGCTTCATCGTCACACAGGGCGGGCTCTATCACGGGATCGGTACGGCCCAGACGGTCCTGCAGGCGAACATGCAGCGCGCCGAGGAGCGGATGCGGCAACTGGAGCGCGCCCATCTGGCCGCGGAATCCGCCAACCGCGCCAAGACCCAGTTTCTGGCCAATATGAGCCACGAGCTTCGCACCCCCCTGAATTCCATTATCGGCTTTTCGGACCTGATCATTGAAAGCTCGGATCGCGGCAAGCCTCTGGATGCGATGACCGATTATGTCGGCGATATCCGCATTGCCGGGCGGCACCTGCTGAATGTCATCAACAGCATCCTTGATATGTCGAAGATCGAGGCCGGCGCGTTTGAACTGCGCGAGGACCATGAAGACCCGGCGGAGCTTGCCTATCAGGCGGTTCGCATGATGGACGGGACAAGCCGCCGCGCCGAAGTGAAGATCGAAATCGAAGCCCCCGACCACTGCGAGGACCTTTGGGCCGATCTGCAGGTGGCCCGGCAGGTGCTGATCAATCTTCTGTCGAATGCCGTCAAATTCTCGCCCGCTGGCGCAACCGTCCACCTGATCCTGTCGGAACATGCCGATGGCTGCTTCTCCTTCGAGGTGCGCGACCACGGCTCAGGCATTTCACCGGCAGACCTCGAGCGCGTACTGAAGCCGTTCGAGCAGGTGGACGGTGCGATTGCCCGGCGCCACGAGGGCACGGGGCTTGGCCTGCCGCTGGTGCAGGCCTTCATGGAAGCGCACGGCGGCACGCTTGCCCTTGAAAGCGAAATCGGCGTCGGGACACGCGCCATCGTCACCTTCCCGGCGGATCGCTATCACCCGCGCACCAAGCTTTTCAACGCCATCTGACCGTCGCTGCCGGCGCTTCAAGATTCGGTTTTGAGCAGGCCCCGGCCTTTGGTACACTCGATACCGGAAGGGTAGCGGGTCATTCTCCATCGCCCCTTCCCAAGAAACCAAGTCCGCTATTTCTGACGTCAGGTTCCGCTGCCCTTCGGGCGGCCGGGATGGGCGCTGGCTTTTGTCTTCATATGGCGAGCCGCAGGAGAGAAGTGAACCGCAGGGATGCGGAGAGACGGAAATGGGTCAGAAGGACATGGAGTTATATTCATATGTGCAGGAGCGCATGGCCGGGGCCGAGACAGGCCAGGCCGACGCGCTATATGATCTGGGGCTACTCTATTCCACGGGGCAGGGGGTCGAGCGCGACTATGTGCAGGCTCACAAATGGTTCAATCTGGCAGCGATCCGTGGTGTGCGGCGCGCGCAGGTGGACCGTACCGAACTCGCCCGTGACATGACATTCGCCCAGATTGCCGAGGCACAAAAACAGGCGCGCGAGTGGCTGAATACCCATTGAGCAGGCTGGAAGGCAGCGGTCAGGACCGGTCTGTCTCCAGTATCCTGTCGATGAGGAAGGCCAGATGGTCGCGGTGTGTCTGCGTGGCAAGGTCACCCCGCCAACGGCTCATGTCGTTGCGGATGGCGCGCAGGTTTGAAAGCGCCGCCGCCCTTGAGACATAGTCATGTGACCCGCCTTCCATGACGATCATCAGAAACTGCACATAGAGTGTCTGCAATTCCTGCCGGTAGGCGTTCACGCTGCCGCGGCTGTCATCGTCGAAAATCGCTTCCGACAGATCGGTCATCATCCGCACAACCGGATACTCGTTTCCGTAAAGCCCGCTGTCCGTCAGGCGCAGCAGTGTCACCGGATGCAGCAGGTGATAGAGAATACCAGCCTGGATATTGGCAACGCGGGCGATGGGTTTGGGGTCGTCCGTCCCGAAGAAATTGAAGAAGCCGCGCCGCTCGATCCCCAGTTGCTGCAGGAGGCTCGCATCCACCTTGAAGGCTTCGGGGGCAAAGATATTGTCACGCAGCAGCTTCATGGCTTCGCGCTGGCGGGCCATCGGCACCGGCGTATAGGGTCGCGCGGCGCCCTTCTGGCCGGCGACAGCCTTGTCCACATACACCCCGCCGATGTAGCGCGAAATGACCCTGCCTTGTGTCGCCATGTCGGCTGTCAGGATCAGATAGGCATTCCTGAGCGCCTGATAGCTCTCGCCCGGTTTCACCATGCGCCCGGCGATTTCGCCAAGGGCTTTGCGGTCGAGCGCCAGCCGGTCAGCAGCGTAGCGCATCGCATCGTCCGTCAGGTCATTCAGATTGATGCGCGGGTCGATCCCCTTGCCGGGTTCACGCATGTCATCGGCATCGTTCGCAAAGGCCAGCGCCTTTTCGGTCGAGCGCGCGAGGAGCGCAGTGCGTTTGGCGGTATCGCTGACTGTCGGATCGTAGCCGAAGCGGATAGCCCAGATATCGTAGGCGCCGGGCTCTGTCGGGAAATAGTCACCCTGCGGCTTGCCGGGCGGCGCGAAATTGATGGCAGGATAATCCATCACAGAGCCGAGCTTGACGCCGCCCGCCTGTTTGAAGGCATCGGCATAGGGCAGCGACTGGCTCGCCATCATATTGTGGGTGAGGCCGAGCGTATGGCCAATCTCGTGGGTGACGAGATAGGCAACCGTTTGTTCCAGCAGCCGTTTGCGCTCGTCTTCCGGGCGGTCAAAAACGGCTGAAAGCGCCATCGCATAGTTAAGATTCTGGTGCAGCATGGTGCCGACGTCGCACTGTGCCTGCATCTGGCGCGGGTCTGACTTTGCCGTTTCCACCGTCATCGGCAGCGGATCCGCCCAGACGGCAGCGGCCGTGTCGCCTTCAAACACATCGCGCATCTGTAAAAGCTGAGCGAGCGTGCTGTATTCAAGGATCACATCGGCGCCAAGGATTTCGCCCGTCAGCGGGTTGGTGAAGCGTGGACCATAGCCCGAGAAAGGCGGCTGCGGGCTCGCTACCCAGCGGATGACATTGTAGCGGATATCATCGGCGTCCCAGTCGGCATCATCGGGCTGGGTTTTCACCACGATCACATTCGTGAAGCCTGCAGCTTCGAACGCCTTGTTCCAGCCAAGGGCCGCCTTTTCGATGATGGGGCGCAGCTCCAGGGGCGTCGTATTTTCGATCCACCAGACGATGGACTTCACCGGATCGGAAAGCGGGGCTTCCGGGTCTTTCTTGATGAGCCGCCAGCGCGAGATCATGTCGCGCCAGGGCGTGATATCGGTGCTGGTCAGGTCGTTCTGATAATCGACGAAATAGCCGACGCGCGGGTCATCAAGGCGTGGCTCGAACTTGTCGTCAGGTTTCGCCAGCAGCGTATGCGCCACCCGAACGGTCACAATACGTGGATCGGTGATCTCAAAACCCGCACCCGCATTTTGCGGCACTGGATTGACGAATACATAGTCGACAACAACCGCGGTGTTTTCCGGATAGTTCCGGATCAGTGATACGCGGGAGCGTTCCTTGTCGAGCTTGCCGAGGCTGAAGCCGCCGTTGGCGCCACCGGGCAGGGGGGGCGGTTTCACGGGGTCGAAGCTTTCGTCAACGAACAGCGCGTCAGCGCGCACGAGGAAGCGCCGCTCGGCACCGGTGCCGCTTGCGGCCTCGATCCGCATCACATCGATCACGGCGGGGCTGACGTTGGCGCCGGCAGACCGCGCCAGCGGGCTCTTTTCATCGTAGTAGAAATAGGGGTTGCTCTCGACGATCTCGATCTTGTCGAAGCGGCGGATCAGGCGGAATACCTTCTTCTGGCGGTACTGGCCGCGGAAATGGCCACCTTCCACCACGCCGTCCGACACCTGAGACACATAGATGAAATCACGGTTCAGCTGGCTTGCCGCAATCTCCATCCTGAGGGCACCGGTCTTGGTGTCACGGTACAGCGGGAACAGGCCTTCCATCTTCTGCTGGCCCTTGACGCGGGCCTCGATGGTATTGGTCGGTTCTTTCGGCTTTTTCTCGGCCTTGTCGTCCGAATTTTCGTCTTTCTTGGGCGGTGCCTTCTTCTCGTCCTTCTTCGCCTCGTCGGGCTTTTCGTCCTTGGGCTCGTCCGGTTTCGGTGGTTCGTCCTTCGGCGGCTCGGCGGGCTTGGGCGGATTGGGGTCGTCAACCGGCGGCTTTTCCGGCTTCGGGTCGTCGGCAAAGGCAGCAGGCATGCCGATGCAGGCAGCGAGCGCCAGCCCGATGGTCCGGTGAAGGAGAAGAGAACGGAGGGAGCGCGGCACCGGCATGGTTTGGCTCCGGCTCAGCTCGGGCTTTTCAGCATTGTCTCAAAGCGGCTGAGGAAGGCGTCGCATCCGTCGCTCGGCGCTTTGGCAGAGGCCGCCGCCGACAGATTCTTGAACTCGATCCGCGCCATATGCTTCTCGAAATCATCCTTGGCGAGGCGGGCGAAGCCACCCTCGGCGCGGGCGATATATTCGTCCGTCATGTCTTCGGGCGCGTCGCAATATTGGGCGGCGCCGAGGATACGGGCGCTGTCGCGCACGGCGTCCATCAGGGAGTCTTCGGCCATCGCGGTGCCGGAAGCCAGCAGAAGGAAGGGCAACGCAAGAAGCGAAGGGGAGGCGAATGTCATCGTCAGCAAGTCCTTGAGAAGGTCAGGAGATCAAGCCTAGCGCCAATCGCGCCGGGTTAAAAGTCAAAGCTGAGGGAGGACGAGCCTTCACGGATATCGCCGCCCTTGCGGTCGGCCCCGACACGGACAAGGACGCTGTTCGTCTGGCCCGGCAGATTGCCGATCAACATCTTATTCATGATGGTGACGTTTTTGGGGCGCGTCGGCCAATCGGCCTCAAGAAACAGCATCAGTGTCTGGCTTTCGAGCTTCATGCCGAGATATTTGAGCTTCACCGGTGTGCCGTCGAGCGACAGTTCAAGGTCATCAAGGATCATCGGGCCGACAGCTTTTTCAAGCTCGGGAATATCCTTGTCGTCAAGGAAGCTCAGTCGTTTGCCGAGCTCGACAGAAAGATAGGCTTCGATTTCGTGGGCATGGGCCTCGATGACAAGCTCGACCGACTTGTCATCATCGTTCCAGAATACATCCGTGAAGCTGGCATAGACATTGTGCGCTGCCGCCGGCAGGGCAGCGATAAGGAGCGCAAGGCCCAAGACCAGCGCGCCTTTGAAGCGGGCAAAAAGCCGCTCAGTCAGTTTGTTCATTATCAAGTTCAACCCGGTTGCGGCCGGATTCCTTGGCCTTGTATAGGGCGCGGTCGGCGCGACCGATCAGGAAATCCAGCGACTGGTCATACTGGCCAAATTCGGCGACGCCGATACTGACCGTGAAATAGGGTGTTTCGATATCGGCACCTTTTTTGGGCGCCCGCATGGCAAGGCGGATCTTTTCGGCAAGCGGCAGCGCATCGGCGGCGGAATGGCCGGGCAGCAGCACCGCAAACTCCTCGCCCCCCATACGGCCGGAAATTGCGCCATCAGGCAGCAATTCGGTGATGCGCCGCGCGCAGTAGCAGATGGCGATGTCGCCGGCTGCATGGCCGAAGGTATCGTTGATTGCCTTGAAATGATCGATATCAACCATGATGGCGACAAGGTTGCCGCCGGCCTGCGCGTCTTCCAGCGTCCAGCGCCCGCAATCGGCAAAGCTGCGGCGATTGAGGAGCCCCGTCATCGGGTCGGTGGTCGCCAGGCGGGTGAGTTCGGTCTGCTGTGTTTCCAGCTCCTGCTTGGCGAGGTAAAGCTGGTCGGCGAGTTCGGTCACCCGCGCGGTTTCATCTTCCATCAGCGAGGCGTGCATCGCGCCGTCCTGCTGGGCCAGCATGTCGATCGTGCGGTCAAAGATCGTCCAGATGCGGCGGTCACCGGCAATCGGATGGCTGGCGCGTTCGAGGAGGCGCCCGTCCGTCAGGTGAAGCTTGTCGGAATAGGGCATGCCGGGGGCGGCAATCAGGGTTGCGACAATCTCGTTCGGGATTGTGGGATCACTGGTTTCAGCATGAAGGGGGGCGAAAGCCTCAAGGATGGGAAGTCCAGCCGCGTCCATGCCGATCACGGCAGTCATGGCCGCATTGGCAACAACGGCGAGGCCGTCCGCATCCGAGATGAGGACAGGCCAAGGCAGCGCATCGATGTCGATCAGGCGTCCGGGCACGTCGGTCTGCTCCAGCGCGGCTCGCTGCGGCATCATGTGGCCTCGTCTCCTCACTCCGTACGGTTTCCCCCTTCGTACGCGCCCCATAGAAAGGGGGTGGGGCGGCAAAGTCAAGCCGGGCGTGGGGCGGATATGCGAAAGGGCCGCACATCGCGGCCCTTTGCTGTTCTGCAAGGCTCGGGAAGAAAAGCCTATTTCTTGTCGGCTTCAGCTTTTTCGCCGTCCGCCACTTCTTTCATCAGATCGCGGGACTGTTCGCTCTTGAACAGTTCCACACGGCTTTCCTTCGCTTTGGCGGGCCATGCGTTGTTGCGGGTGTCCGCGTCGGCGATTTCGTGATGTGGGTCAAGCGTCACCGATTTGATCTTCTTGGGGCGGACCAGAAGCTTCGTCACTTCATGGGCGTTCTGGCGCCAGATTTCAGCAGCGATGCGGACTTCCTCGTGCGAGCCGTCCTCATACTCGACATCAAGCACAAGCGGCATCACAAGCCCGCCGATGTTGCGGAAGTCGATGAAATAAAGCTCGCGCCCGTATTTCAGCAGCTCTTTTTCCCAGTCTTTCAGGTCCTTGAGCGCACTTTGATACTTGTCACGCTGCTTCTTGGTGACGATGAAATCGTCGTTCTTGTTGTAGAAGTCCAGAAGCTCGGGGAAGCGTTCGGTGCGCATCGGCTTGCCGGTCGCACGCTCGCGCACCTCGCCGATATAGCCCTTCAGCTTGGCGTCTTCCTCGCGGTCCGTCGCATTCTCGATTTCGGGGTCCTGCGTATGGATGCGGGCATGGGTCACGCCGTCGATGGCGATATCAACGTGATCGGTGGTGTAGAACCAGCCGCGGAAGAACCAGTCCAGATCCTTTGCGGACGCGTCTTCCATGGTGCGGAAGAAATCGGCCGGGTAGGGGCGCTTGAATTTCCAGCGGCGGGCATATTCCTTCATGGCGAAGTCGAATAGCTCGCGGCCCATCACGGTCTCGCGCAGGATGTTCAGCGCGACGGCCGGCTTGGTATAGGCGTTGGGGCCATAACCGATGATGCTGTCCGACTGGGTCATGATCGGGGTCTGGTCGACGCCGGTCATGTAGGGGATGGCCATCCGCGGTTCGCCGTAACGGCTCGGGTAATTGGCTTCCCACTCGCGCTCCGCCATTGACTGGAGGAAGCTGTTGATGCCTTCGTCCATCCAGGCCCAGTTGCGTTCGTCGGTATTGACGACCATCGGGAAATAGATATGGCCGATTTCGTGGATGATCACGGAAATGAGGCCGTATTTCACCCGTTTCGAATAGGTGCGGCTGCCGTCGTCATGCTGCTCGGGACGCGGACCGTTCGACGTGATCATCGGATATTCCATGCCACCACCGATGGGGCCGTTCACCGACCAGGCATTGGGGTAGGGATATTCGAAACTGTAGCGGCTGTAGGTATCCAGTGTATGGGCGATCGCCTGCGTCGAATATTTATCCCAAAGCGGCATGGCTTCTTCGGGGTACAGCGACTGCGCCATCACGGTGCGACCGGACGCCGGCAGTTTCACGCCCCATGCGTCCCACACAAACTTGCGGGATGATGCGAAGGCGAAATCGCGCACATCCTTGGCCTTGAAGTGCCAGGTCTTGGTTGCGTCCGTTTTTTCGGCCTGATTGGCAAGGGCTTCCTCTGCGGTCACGATCATGACCGGACGGTCGGCGGTCGCGGCCTTTTTCAGGCGGTCGCGCTGGGTGGCGCTCAGCACGTCGGCAGGGTTCTGCAGTTCACCCGTGGAGCCGATGACATGATCGGCGGGTGCTGTGATCTCCACATCGAAATCGCCGAACTCGAGGGTGAATTCGCCGGTGCCGTAAAACTGCTTGTGTTCCCAGCCCGTCAGGTCGGTATAGGCGGCGAGGCGCGGATACCATTGGGCGATGAAGAAGATGTCGTTGCCATCCTTTTCATAATGCTCGTAGCCGCCGCGGGCACCCATGGCCTTGCCTTCGGGGATATTGTACCACCAGTCGATGGCGAAGCTGGTGGAAGCACCGGGCTTCAGCGGCGTCTTCAGGTCGATCCGCATCATGGTGTCGGACATGGCGTAGGAAAGCGCATTGCCCGATGCATCGGCAACCTTGGTCAGCTTGAAGCCGAAGTCATTGTCTTCGGTCATCGCGATTTCGCGCATCGCGGCGAAGCTCATCTTCTGCGCATCTTCCTTGGCAAGCGCCATGGTCTCGTACGCGTCCGAATGCTTCGAGAAACGGTTCTGGTCGAGCTGGACCCAGAGATAGGTCAGCGTGTCAGGGCTGTTGTTCTTGTAGCTGACGTTCTGGCTGCCGGTGATGCGGCGGTTCTTCTCATCAAGCGTCACCTTGATCCGGTAATCAACCTGCTGCTGCCAGTAGGCGTGGCCCGGCGCACCCGACGCGGTACGATACACGTTCGGTGTCGGCAGGCTTTCTTCCAGTTGGCGGAACTTGTCGACGAAGGTGCCCTTCGTCTGCTGGATCGGTTCGGCCGCGGCCTCGATGCTCACTGCGGCCAATACGGCCACGCACAACACTCTGATCACACATACCCCCTGAGGCTGTTCTTTTTTTGAATGCGAATGGCAGACATTAGGAAAGCTGCGGGGTGCGCGCAACAAGGATCGCATCAACTTTCGTTCAAGGAAACGAAGGGTGCCTGAATGACCCTTCGTAGAAGAAGGACAAGACAGTCCAAACGTCCGTGCAGGACAAACGGTAAAGGAGACATAGTCATGACAGCCAAAACAACCCTCGCAGCGACGATCGCAATAGCCCTTCTGGCCACCGCAGGCGCCAGCGCCGGCGAACACGGCAAGCATGGCATGCGCGGCGGCTTCGATCATTTCGCCAAAGCCGATGCGAACGGCGACGGTGCCGTATCGAAAGACGAAATGACCGCCGCACTTCAGGCGCATTTCGGCAAGTATGACGCCAACAAGGATGGCAAGATCGTCCTCGGCGAGCTGCCGAAGGAAATGCCGGTGCCGGAAGAAGCCAAGGCAAAAATGCAAGAACACTACGACCGGATGGTTGAAAAGCGCGGCAAGGAAAAGGCCGACAAGATGATGGAACGTGCCTCGAAGGGGCAGAGCCGCATCGATTTCATGAGCCGGTTCGACCGCGACAATGACGAAGCCATCTCGTTCGCCGAATTCTCGGCAAAGCCGCTGAAGCATTTCGAGAAAGCCGATGGCAATGGCGACGGCACAGTGACGGCTGCCGAGAAGGAAGAAGCCATGAAAAAGATGCGCGAGCATATGAAGGAGCGCGGCCACGGCAAGTGGGGCAAGCGCGGTGACGACGAAAAAGACCCTGAATAAGTATTGATCAGACTACTGGTTTGCCAGTGATTTCGGGCCTCTGCCTTCCTCTTGGGCGGAGGCCCGTCTGTTTCTGGCGCCCGGAAAAGGCCTGCTCGCTGTCGCTTTTTGACCATATTGAACCCCGACCATGAAAACTCCCAAACGGGAGCCGGAGGGGGCTCCGGGCCAGACGCAAGGCGGACGGCCCACGACCGGGCACAGGTGTCCGGAACAGGAAAGGAGCTGAACCATGTTTGGAAATAAAAGCACGATCGGCGTTTTCACCGTTGCGGCCCTGTTTGCAACATCGGGTGCCATTGCAGGCGGCCAGATGGGCCAAACGAGGGCTCAAAGCGGCATGCTGCCGTATCTCGAGGTCGCTGACGCCAACAAGGACAATTCCATCACCGAAGCGGAATTCAGCCGCTATCTGCAATCGCGGTTCAAGGAGCTTGATACCAACAGCGACGGCAGTGTGGCTAAGGTTGAGCTGAAAGAGGAAGTGAAGGGCGCTGATGGTGCTGACCAGACGGCTGCCACCTTCCTCGCGCTGAATGATCTCAACCGCGACAACAAATTGACCTATGACGAATATGTCAAGGACCCCATGTCCGAATTCGCGCTCGCCGACAGTAACGGCGACCGCAAGGTCTCGATGGAGGAGGCTAAGCCGAACAAGCGCTAAGGCGCTTCAGGGGCCAACACCAATCAACGCGTCGGGCCTGCGGGCCCACCGCACCTCACATGTCCCCTCTACCTGAGGCGCACCCGAGGCTTGCCCTTTTGCAGGGCTGGCGCTAGGGTGCGCCGATTTTCATCTGCCACATAAAGGTTCGCATCATGTTTCAAGGTTCGATCACAGCCCTGATCACTCCCTTCACCGAAGACGGTTCGGTGGATGCGAAACGCTATCAGAAGTTTGTCGACTGGCAGATAAAGGAAGGCACGCACGGGCTTGTACCGGTTGGCACCACGGGTGAATCGCCGACCCTGACGCACGAGGAACACCATCATGTGGTGGAGCTGTGCATCGAGGCCGCTGGCGGCCGCGTACCGGTGATGGCCGGGACGGGCTCGAACTCGACGCGGGAAGCGATCAGCCTGACGCAGGCCGCCCAGAAAATGGGGGCCGACGCCGCGCTCATCGTGACGCCCTATTATAACAAGCCAAACCAGGCGGGGCTTTACGCGCATTTCAAGGCGATCCATGACGCCACCGACCTGCCGATCTATATCTACAATATCCCCGGCCGCTCGGTGATCGACATGGGCGTTGAAACCATGGCCGCCCTTGCCGAACTGCCGCGTATTGCGGGCGTCAAGGACGCAACGGGCGATCTGGAACGCGCGGCCCAGCAGTATCGTGCGATGGGCCCTGATTTCATCATGCTGTCGGGCGACGACCCGACCTCGCTGGCCTTCTATGCAACGGGCGGACGTGGCACCATTTCGGTGACCTCCAACATCGCGCCCAAGCTTTGCTCTGATTTCCACAAGGCATGCCTCGCCGGTGATTATAAAACCGCACTCGCACTGCAGAACCGCCTGCTGCCGCTGCACCGTGCCATGTTCATCGAACCGAGCCCGGCGCCTGCCAAGTTCGTCGGGTCGCTTCTTGGCATCTGCACCGACCGGGTTCGCCTGCCGCTCTTGCCGCTGACAGATGTTGGCCGCGCGACGCTCGCCTCGCTCGTGTCCGAAGTCGGGCTTGGCCCCGTGAATTTCGACTGAACCGATGGCGGCCAAGGCGAAAAGCGGTGGCCTGAAGGGACGCATTGCGGCTGATAACCGCAAGGCGCGGCACCTCTATTTCATTGAACAGGAATATGAGGCAGGTCTTGCGCTGACGGGGACCGAGATCAAGTCCCTGCGGGACGGCAAGGCCAACATCACCGAATCCTACGCTGAAGTGCGGGACGGGGAAGTGTGGTTGGTGAACGCCTATATTCCCGAGTTCTCACACGGCAACCGCTTCAATCACGAGCCGCGCCGGCCGCGCAAGCTGCTTCTGCACAAGCGCGAGATCAACCGTATGGGCGGTGCCGTGAAGCTGGACGGCATGACGCTGGTGCCCCTGAAGATTTTCTTCAACGATCGCGGCCGCGCCAAGCTCGATCTCGGCCTTGGCAAGGGCAAGAAGCTGCATGACAAGCGCGAGACCGAAAAGCAGCGTGACTGGGACCGCCAGAAATCCCGCCTGATGAAGGATCTGGGCTAGGCCTCAGCCGCTCGGCGGCAGGGTGATGGCGAACCGGGCTGGGCTTTCGATGCTGCCGGCAATCACCGAATTTTTCCCCACATGCAGGCGCGCCGTTGCGGTTTGCCCGTATTTCGACAGCTTCTGGCCGTTGACGATGGTGCCCGACGGGGCTCCAAGATCCTTGATCCAGAGAAGGCCATCACGGCGGACAATCTCGAAATGGCGATGGGCAAGTTCGGTCATGCCGATCATCGGCAGTTGCAACTGGTTGACGCTGATAACCGGCCCCTCGCTCGGCGCCGTTACGTTACCCACAACAAACGGAAAATTGCTGATCGGCAGGCCCGAGGGCAACAGCCCCGCGACCTGCGGCGAATAACCTTCGATCAGGATGGCGTCGCGCCCGATTGCGCTGGCGTCCGCGCCGGCCTTCGCGGCATTGAAGGCGTAGCTTGAGCGCAGCCGCGCGGCGAGCGTGTGCAGCACATGCCGGACGAGCGGATCGTTGAAGCTTTTGCGGAAGTCCTCGGCCGGGATGAACAGCGCCTTTGTGTCCATCGATGCCTTGGCAGTCACCGAATGGGGCCGGCCCTCTATGACGCTGACCTCGCCCAGAAGCTCACCGCCGCCAATGAAGGCGATATGGGTCTCGGCGCCTTTCTCCTCGCGCCAGAGGTTGATCTGGCCCTCGAGGATCAAAAAAGCCCCCTTGGTGGGGGAGCCCTGGCGGTAAACTACATCGCCGGCCTTGAAGGCAACCTGATTGTCTTCCATCCCATTGTCCTCGGGCATAAGCGCGCTCCTGCTCCAGTCAGACGCATCATATATCAATGAGTTAGGCTCCGCAAATGTCTCCGTGTGGCGGGGCTGTCGGGATTTCTTGCAGGCTATTAAGTGGAATGTTAGATGAGAGGCACAATCATAATCATTCTCATTCAGGGTGTGCCATGTCCACGAAAACCTTCCCCGTACTTGCTACTCTTACGGCCATCTGTGCGCTCACCGTCGGCGCTTCCGCGGATGTGGCGTCGGAGGCTGGCTCGGCTGAAGATATTGCCTTTATCGAGCCCGCCATTGAGCGCATCCAGGTCATTGGCCGGAAGACAGAACGCAGTTCCATCGCCGGTTCGGCCACGCGCCTTGATGAAGAAGATCTGCAAGTTTTCCGTCATACGGATATCCAGCGTGTGCTGCGTGCTGTGCCTGGCGTCAGCATTCAGGAAGAAGATGGATATGGCCTTCGTCCCAATATCGGGATGCGCGGCACCGGCACCGACCGTTCCGCGAAAATCACACTGATGGAAGATGGGGTGCTTATCGCCCCAGCGCCTTATGCGGCTCCGGCGGCCTATTATTTCCCGACCACGGCGCGCATGGAAGCGATCGAGGTCCGCAAGGGCTCTTCGGCGGTCAAGTTTGGTCCCCGTACGGTGGGCGGCGCCTTGAATCTTGTCAGCCGCTCGATCCCGGACGATGTCGCCGGCTTTCTTGACGCACGTGGCGGCAGCGACAGTTTCTATGCCCTGCACGGTGCCATCGGAGGCACCCTCGATAATCTGGGCGGCCTGATCGAGGCCTATCGTTCGAACAATGACGGCTTCAAGACGCTGGCGAATGGCGGCGACACCGGCTTCGAAGTTGAGGACTATCTGGCCAAAGCACGTATCACGACCAGCGAGGACGCAACGGTCTTCCAGTCGCTCGAAATCAAACTCAGCAAGACAAAGAACGATTCAAACGAAACCTATCTTGGGCTGTCGCGCGAGGACTTCGAAGCCGATCCCTATCAGCGCTATGCGGCCAGCGAACGTGACCGGATGGAAACGGACCACGAGCAGATCGCTTTGACCCACGTGCTGCGTGTTGCCGACATCGAATTGGTGACCACGGCATATCAAAATGATTTTGAGCGCGACTGGTTCAAGTTCGATGATCTGTTCCTGAACGGTGCTTCGGTGTCGGCTGCCGGCGTGCTTGCCAACCCGGCGTCCAATCCGCTGGCTTACGCCTACCTCCGTGGAACGGCGGACAGCCCGGCTGGCGCTATCCGCTTGCAGCACAATGCCCGCACCTACGGGGCCAAGGGTGTGCAGAGCCTTCTGGCGCTGCCTTTCACGACGGGCGCTGCGTCGCACGATCTGGAAGTATCTGTTCGCTATCATGAGGATTATGAAAGCCGTCTGCAGTATCGTGAATCCTTCACGATGAAAGACGGGCATCTGTCGTTCGCCTCTGCCGGCGCTCCGGGCTCGTCGGGTAACCGCAAGGTTGCCGCCAATGCCTGGGCGGCGATGGTGCAGGACACGATCACGTTCGGGTCTCTGACCCTTGTACCCGGCGTGCGGTTCGAAACGATCGAACTCAGCCGTACTGACTGGGCATCGAACGATCCGGGCCGCACCGGCACTGCCACGACCCTGCCAGCCAAGCGGATCAAAGCGGCTGTCCCCGGCCTTGGTATTTCCTACGATCTTGACAACGGGGTGACGCTTACCGGGGGCGTTTTCAAAGGTTTCAATCCGCCGGCAGTCGGGGAGGGCGACGTCCGCGAGGAGGAAAGCCTGAACATCGAAGCCGGGGCCATCGTCGATCTTGGCGCATTCCACGGCGAAGCGATCATCTATGTGAATGACTATGACAATATCCTTGGCACCTGTACGGCGTCCGTCGCGTGCAACACTGGTGATATTGGCGACCAGTTCAATGGCGGCAAGGCCGTGATCAAGGGCCTCGAAGTCGCTGGCGGCTACAGTTTCGTTGTAGCTGACGGTTTCACCGTGCCCGTTTCGCTTACCTATACCTTTACGGACGCGGAGTTTCGCACCAGCTTCTCCAGCGGTTTCTGGGGCAGCGTCGAGAAGGGCGATGCGCTGCCCTATGTCGCTCGCCACCAGGTGACGGTAGGCGCTTCTGTGGTGACCGAACCTTTCACCGTGTCGCTACAGGGCAATTATGTGAACGCCGCCCGCACCACTGCTGGCCAAGGGGCTATCCCGGCGGATGAAAAAGTGGACGGCCGCTTCGTTCTTGATGCATCAGCCCAGTGGCGGGTCACGGAGCATGTAGAGCTCTATGCCATAGCCCAAAACCTGCTTGACGCCACCTATGCGGTTTCGGTGCATCCCATTGGGCTGCGGCCGGGCGCGCCGCGCACTTTAATCGGGGGTGTCAAGTTCAGTTTCTAAGGAATTGGAATCCTGACTGAATCGGCAAAAGGAGGGGTGCTTCGGCACCCCTTTTCTTTGGTTAAATTGTGGTAAATATTGGTCGGACCACAAGATATT
Source organism: Gimibacter soli (assembly GCF_028463845.1). NCBI lineage: Bacteria > Pseudomonadati > Pseudomonadota > Alphaproteobacteria > Kordiimonadales > Temperatibacteraceae > Gimibacter > Gimibacter soli. Next base: position 1,748,635 of record NZ_CP116805.1, read on the forward strand.
GGGTCATGTTCAGTCTGTGTTAACGATTTGCGACTATATTGGTTTTCGCAAAAGAGTTCGGAGTACCGGGCGGCGGCACAGTTTCGAGTAAGTGTTTCGAGTTCTGTTCCGAGTATTTTGCAAGCCGCCGCCCAATATCCCTTTCCGGGCTGATCCCCAAACAATCCGTCAGTTCTTCTCCGTCGCTGTGTCGCGCGCTGCCTTCCGGTTGCGCGCCGTCATGTTCAGCACCTCGACGAAGAAGGAGAAGGCCATGGCGAAATAGAGATATCCTTTGGGGATATGCTGGCCGAGGCCATCACCGATGAGGGTGAGGCCAATGAGCAGCATATAGCTGAGGCCAAGGATCTTCACCGTCGGATGCCGGTTGATGAAGCCGGCCACCTGATTGACCGCCAGCACCATGATGATCATCGAAATGAGGATCGCGGCGACCATCACGCTCAGATGATCGGCGATGCCGACGGCAGTCATCACGCTGTCGAACGAGAAGACGATATCCATCACCGCAATCTGGAAGATCACTGCCATGAAAGCAGCGTGGCGCACGCGGCGCTCGTCGGCTTCCTTGTCTTCGATATTATGGTGAATCTCGAGCGTGCCCTTGGCCAGCAGGAAAAGGCCGCCTGCGATCAGCAGGAGATCGCGCCACGAAAACTCTTCGCCGAACGCGGTGAAAAGCGGGGCTTCCATCTGGGCGATGAAGAAAGCAAGCGACAGAAGCATCAGCCGGGTGACGAGCGCAGCCGCGAGGCCAAGCTTACGGGCTGATGCCTGCTCCTCGGGTTTCAGGCGGTCGGTGAGGATCGAGATGACGATCAGATTGTCGATCCCGAGCACGATTTCGAGGGCCGTCAGGGTGATGAAGGCAGCCCAGACGGCGGGGTCGAGAAGGAAGTCCATGGAATATCTCCAGCAGGAAGGCAGGCCCTGGCGCCTGCATCCCTGATATGATTGGGGGGCGGGTCCGGTTTTGCAATGGCCCGGCCCCTCTAAACCCCGGGTTTTTTAAACGAAAGTCGAAAACATCCCGCATGACAGCCGGATTGGCGCTGGCTAGAGTGAGCGTCTGTTTCAATTCGAGGGGATTTTCCGTGACTCACTTCAAACGCAACATCAGCATGATCGCTGTGGCTGCTGTCCTGCTGGCCGCCTGCGGCGAGAAGCCGAAAGAGGCTGGCACCGCCGACAAGCCGGCAGCCGAAGCGGCTGTGCTCGTTGGTTTCGACCGCGCGACGATGGACACCAGCATCCGCCCGCAAGACGATTTCTGGTCCTATGTGAACGGCACCTGGAACAGGACCACGGAGATCGAGGGCGAATTCACCAGCGCTGGCGTCAGCCTCGAGCTCTTCAAGGCAGCGGAAGAAAACCAGCGCCTGCTGATCGAGGAAGCCGCCAAGTCGCTGTCGGCTGACAAGTCGAGCGAAGCCTACAAGATCGGCGCCATGTATAGCGCCTATATGGATGAAACCGCCGCCAACGCCAAAGGCATCAGCCCGATTTCCGGCGACCTTGAAACCATCGCGGCCCTTTCCAGCACGGCTGATGTTTCAGCCTTTATCACCAAGGCAACAGCCGCGGGCGAGGGTGATCTTATCGATGTCCAGATTTTCCCGGACCTCAAGGACAGCACCCGCTATCTCGCCTATTTCTTCCAGGACGGCCTGACGCTCCCGGACCGCGATTATTATCTGAAAGACGATAACGAAGCCTTCGTGAAGGCACGCGGCGACCTGAAAGAATACGCGACGAAGCTCTTCACGCTCGCGGGCGACGATGCCGAAACGGCTGCGAAGAAAGGTGAGGCTGTCCTCGCGTTCGAAACCAAGCTTGCCGGTTATCACTGGACGGCGATCGAGAACCGTGACCTTGAAAAGCTCTATAACCCGCGCACCCGCGATGAAGCGTCGGAGTTCGGCGCCAATTTCAATTGGGCGGGCTTCATGGAAGGTATCGGCGCACCGGCGGACCTGCCGGTCGTTTACGGCCAACCGGGCTTCTTCTCGGGCGTTGATGCCATGCTCGGTGAAGCATCGCTTGATGACTGGAAAACCTATCTCGCTTTCCACGCCATCCATGGTGCGGCTGACTATCTGTCGACCGATTTCTCGGATGCGCGCTTCGATTTCGTCGGCCGCAAGCTCAATGGCCGTACCGAACAGCCGCCGCGCTGGAAACGCGCCGTGCGTGAAGTGAACGGTGGCCTTGGTGAAGCCGTCGGCAAGCTTTATGTCGAAAAGCATTTCCCGCCGGAAGCCAAAGCCGCCATCACCGATCTTGTCGGCAACCTGCGCACCGCCTTTGCAAACGGCATCGACGACCTCACCTGGATGAGCGACGTGACCAAGAAGCAGGCGCACGAGAAGCTTTCCAAATTCACCGTGAAGGTCGGCTATCCGGATGTGTGGCGCGATTATGCGGCCCTTAGCCTGTCGCCGGATGACCTTGTCGGCAATGCGCGCGCCGTGGCGAAATATGCCTATGATTTCGAAATGTCGAAACTCGGCAAGCCGATCGACCGCAACGAATGGGGCATGACGCCGCAAACCGTGAATGCCTATTACGACCCGACGAAGAACGAAATCGTCTTCCCGGCCGCCATCCTGCAGCCACCCTTCTTCAACCCGGCTGCTGACGATGCCTTCAACTATGGCGCCATCGGCGGCGTGATCGGCCACGAAATCAGCCATGGCTTCGACGATCAGGGCAGCACCTTCGACGGCGACGGCAACATGCGCAGCTGGTGGACGGACGAAGACCGCAAGGCCTTCGAAGCCCAGACCGCGAAGCTTGTTGGCCAGTATGACGGCTACGAGGGCCTGCCGGGCGTGAATGTGCAGGGCAAACTGACGCTTGGCGAAAACATCGGGGACCTTTCGGGCCTCACTGCCGCCTACCGCGCCTACAAGCTTTCGCTCAAGGGGCAGGAAGCACCGGTGATCGACGGCCTGACCGGCGACCAGCGCTTCTTCCTTGGCTGGGCGCAGGCATGGCGCGCGAAATACCGCCCCGAGGCCCTGCAGCAGCGTCTGGCCGCTGATCCGCATTCGCCCGCTTACTGGCGCGCGAACGGCGTGGTCCGCAACATGCCGGCCTTCTATGACGCCTACGAGGTGAAAGACGGCGACAAGCTCTATCTGCCGGAAGAAGAGCGCGTCACCATCTGGTAAGCGAAACTCTCGCTGAAAACGGAAAAGGGCGCCTGATGGCGCCCTTTTTTGTGATGCTTCAAATGTTTCCTTGAAATTGACTCTCGTGCCGCTTCGGCATAGAGGAAACCTCATACGGGGGCATCACGGCGATGCCTTCATGACCGGAGATGATCCATGCGCAAAATCGCCCAAATCCTTTTTCCGCTTGTAGCTCTTTTCGCCATCTCTGCCTGCAACACGATTGAAGGCGTTGGCGAGGATCTGGAATCGGTCGGCAAAACGGTTTCCCGCGAAGCCAAGTAAGGCTCCGGCACAGCCGATATCCTGAAACGAAGAGCGCCCGTGCAGATTGCCGGGCGCTTTTTGCATGCGCGTTAACCATTAAGGCAGGTGGGCGCGAAATCGCCCATCAATCGCCATATGGGACGTGCAGTCTTCTCCTTGCGGACGGGCAGGTGCCCTTGCCGCGATTGCTTCAACAGTGTTCAGGAGAACATCGTGAAAAAGACCCTGTTCATCCTTCTGATGCCTTTGATGGCGCTTTTTGCCGTTGCGGGCTGCAACACAATCGAAGGTGCCGGCGAAGACCTTGAATCCGCAGGCGATGCCATTTCGGACGCAGCGAAATAGCCCCCTAGAGCCGTTCCCGGCAGATATCCAGCACATTGAGGAACATCTCGGTCGTCAGGCGGCCGGTGTTCACATTGTAGCGGCTGCAATGGTAGCTATCCACCAGCGTGCGGCCATCCGGGAGCGTGTGCACGGCGGCGTGGCCGAAGGGATAGGCCGAAAGCTTCAGGCCCATCGCTTTCACCGCGCTGTCGTGGGCGATCTTGCCAAGGGCCAGCATCACCTTCACCTGTGGCATCGCCTGCATGCGCGAGATCAGGAACGGGCGGCAGGTGTTGATCTCGGCCGGGGTCGGCTTGTTTTCGGGCGGCACACAGCGCACCGAATTTGAAATCAGCACGTCCTTTAACGTGAAGCCGTCGTCCGGGCGCTTGTCATAGGTGCCGGTTGCGAAGCCCTTTTCCTTCAGCGCGAAATACAGAAGGTCGCCCGCATAGTCGCCGGTGAAGGGGCGGCCTGTCTGGTTGGCTCCGTGCAGGCCGGGCGCAAGGCCGACGACCAGCAGACGAGCCTTCTCGTCGCCGAAGCTTTCAACGGCGCCGTTGAAATAGGACGGGAACTTTTCCCTATTGGCCTCGCGGAAGGCCACAAGGCGCGGGCACAGCGGGCAGTCCCGCGGTGCCTCGGCAGGTACGGACTGCGCAGCCATCAGTCTTCGGCGTCTTCGAATTCGCGCGTCGTTTCCTCGCGCTCGTCATAATGCGCATGATGCTGGCGGCGCGGGCCTTTGCGACCAATGATGGGGGCAAGATCCACGATATCGATAAACTGGTCGGCCTGGCGGCGCAGTTCGTCCGCGATCATCGACGGCTGGGTCGAGTTCGAGCTGACAACCGTCACCCGCACACCGCGGCGCTGCACGGCTTCCAGGAGCCGGCGGAAATCGCCGTCGCCCGAGAATAGTACGATATGGTCGACATTCTCGGCGATATTCAGCATATCGACCGCAATCTCGATATCCATATTGCCCTTGATCTTGCGGCGGCCATGTTCGTCGGTGAATTCCTTCACCGGCTTCGTCACCAGCGTGAAACCGTTATAGTCCAGCCAGTCGATCAGCGGACGCAGGGGCGAATATTCCTGATCTTCCAAAATCGCGGTGTAATAGAAGGTGCGCACCAGCCGGGACTGTTCGGCAAAGTGGGCGCGCAGGGCTTTGTAATCGATTTCAATTTCAAGCGCACGGGCAGTGGCGTAAAGATTTGCGCCATCAATAAAAACGGCCAACCGTTCATCCGGGTAAATGAGCATGATGCAGGTCCAATCGTGTCAAGTATGGTCGGGGCGTGCTAAAGGCACCGTCCCAGAGAGTATGGATATGGGGTTTAACCTAGCATGAACGGAAGGGCCAGCGATATGCCGCACGAAATTTTGATCGGCCTTGGCGGCAACCTGCCATCGGGTGCAGGCGCGCCGATCGACACGCTGAGAGCTGCCTTGCGCGAGCTGCAGGAGAGGGGGTTGACGCTGAAAGCCGTCTCGCGGGCCTACTGCACAACGCCGGTGCCGCCCTCCGGCCAGCCCGATTTTGTGAATGCCGTGGCCGCATTCGAGACAACCCTCTCGCCAGACGAATGCCTCGATATCCTGAAGACGGTTGAAACGGCCCTTGGTCGCCAGCGCGGCGAACGCTGGAGCGCGCGGACGCTTGATCTCGATCTCCTCGCTGCTGGCGACACCGTGGCGCCGGACGCGACGACATGGCGGCATCTGGCCTTCGAGGCTGACCCCATGGCGGTGCATGAGCCGCTTGTATTGCCGCATCCGCGCCTACACGGGCGGGGCTTTGTGCTGATGCCGCTGATGGATATTGCGCCGGGCTGGCTGCATCCCGTGACAGGTGAGACCGTAGCGGCGATGGCAGCCGCCTGCGAGAAAGCGGGCGGATTTGAAGGCGTTCGGCCAATCGGGGCTTTACTTGGGAAAGGTGCATCGCTATAAGCGGGCGCTTGAATGAACCCCTGCCTATCCTGTAGGCTCTGGGGCAACTGCGAATTTTTGGAGAAGATACATGGCTCGCGTCACCGTAGAGGATTGCGTCGACAAGGTCACCAACCGCTTCGATCTCGTGCTTGTGGCTGCCCAGCGCGCCCGTCAGATTTCGTCCGGCGCGCCGCTTCTCGTTGAGCGTGACAACGACAAGAACCCGGTTGTGGCCCTGCGCGAAATCGCTGAAGAAAAGGTCGAAGCTTACGATCTGACCGAAGCGCTCATCCAGGGCATGCGCAAGGTTGTCGAATCCGACGAGCCGGAAGAGGTCGATATGTCGATCCTGATGGCCGGTATGGACACGAGCGCCGCTGGCGTTGCGGCTTCGCAGGAACCGACCGGCGAGTGATCGGATGCCTGGCGCGGCATTCCTGCCGCAGCCCGCACAAAAGTTTTAAGACCCGGCCTTCCATGGCCGGGTTTTTTAATGTCTTTTAACATCTGGTCCGGTTAACTATATCTCTGCGGGGGGCAGCACGCAGACATGCGTGGCTGCCCGATTTCTTGATTGATTGGAAATAGTGGCGTGATTCGTCAGTTCGAGCTTGTGGAAACGGTGAAGGCCTATGATCCGGACGCGGACGAGACCTTGCTGAACCGCGCCTATGTGTTTGCCATGAAGGCGCACGGCACCCAGACGCGCGCCTCGGGCGACCCCTATTTCTCGCACCCCCTGGAAGTGGCCGGCATCCTGACCTCGCTGAAGCTGGACGGCGATACGATCGCGACCGCCCTTCTGCATGACGTGGTCGAGGATACGCTTTCGACGCTTGAGGAAATCGAGGAGCTTTTCGGCACCAAGATCCGCGAGATGGTCGACGGGGTGACCAAGCTCTCGAAAATCGAACTGCAAACCGAAAGCGTCCGGCAGGCCGAGAACTTCCGCAAGTTCCTTCTTGCCATGTCGAACGACATTCGCGTGCTTCTGGTGAAGCTGGCCGACCGGCTGCACAATATGCGCACCCTCCATTACATCAAGAAGGAGGAGAAGCGCCGCCGCATCGCGCTCGAGACGCTGGAGATTTACGCGCCGCTCGCCGAACGCATCGGCATGCATGAAATGAAGGACGAGCTGGAGCATCTGGCTTTCCAGCAGCTTGATCCCGAAGCCATGCAGTCGATCACCGCGCGGCTTCATTATCTGATCGAGCAGAATCCGACCCTTGAAATGGATATGTCGGAAGCGCTCAAAGGCCTGATGCGCAAGAACGGGCTCGAGGCCGATATCTCCGGCCGGATCAAACGGCCCTATTCGATCTGGCGCAAGATGGAGCGCCGCAACATCAGCTTCGAGGAACTGTCCGACGTGATGGCCTTCCGGGTCATCGTCAACGACACGGATGCCTGCTACCGCGCCCTTGGCGTGGTGCATCAGGAATTCGCCATGATCCCGGGTCGCTTCAAGGATTATATCTCGACCCCGAAGCGCAACTATTACCGTTCGCTCCACACCACGGTGATCGGGCCGCACAAGCGCCGGCTGGAAATCCAGATCCGCACCCGTCGTATGCATGAAGAAGCCGAGCTCGGCGTGGCCGCGCACTGGCAATACAAGCAGACGGCAGATGGCGTCGAGGGCTCGCAGTTCCGCTGGCTGCGCGAGCTGCTTGAAATCCTCGAGCATGCGTCGGACCCCGAGGAATTCCTCGAGCACACCAAGCTTGCCATGTATCAGGAGACGGTCTTCTGCTTCACGCCGAAGGGGGAGCTGATTTCCCTGCCGCGCGGGGCCTCGCCCGTCGATTTCGCCTATGCGGTCCACACGCAGGTAGGCGACCGCTGCGTGGGCGCCAAGGTAAACGGCCGCATGGTGCCGCTGCGCCACCAGCTGCAGAACGGCGATCAGGTTGAAATCCTGACTTCCAAGGGGCAGACGCCATCACCGCGCTGGGAGAATTTCGTGGTGACCGGCAAGGCGCGTTCGGCGATCCGCCGGCACATGCGCCACCAGCGCGATGCCGAGTTTTCGCAGCTGGGTGTCACGCTTGTCTCCAAGGCGTTCCGCCGGCACGGTCTCGATTATTCCGACAAGGTGCTGTCTGAAGCCGCCAAGGTCCTGAAGGTGGAAGACGCCCACGATCTGTACACGCTGGTGGGGCAGGGCACGCTTTCCGAGGAAGACGTGTTGAAGGCCGCGTACCCGGGCTTCCAGATGGATGCGCGCGCCGAAGGGCTGCCGAAGGTGCATCAGGGTGTCGAGGATGTGGTCGCAGGCGCCATGCCGATCCAGGGCGTGGGTGACGGCGCCGCCGTGCATCTGGCCGATTGCTGCCATCCGGTGCGCGGTGACCGCATCGTCGGCATCCGCATCGCGGACGTGGGCGTTGAAATCCACCGGATCGATTGCCGCAAGCTTGACCTTTATGATGACCGCCCGGCCATCTGGCTTGATCTCGCGTGGCAGGATTCCCGCGCCGACGACGCCTTCTATGTGGGGCGGCTGCGGCTTGAGGTCGTGAACGAGATGGGCGCACTTGCCAACATCACCGCGATGGTGGCGAAGGCGGGCGGCAATATCTCGAACCTGCAGATGACGGAACGCGACCCGGAATTCTATACGATGCTCGTGGATGTCGAGGTGCGCGACGTGAAGCACCTGACCGATATCGTCCGCGCCCTGCGCGTGAACCGGGTGATCAGCAATGTGGAACGCGTAAGCGGCTGATTGCGGCGCTTCTGCGCCGAATTGACTTGACGCCACGGGGGTGTGGGACTATCCGCCGTGGCAAGGACTTAAAGACCAACAAAAAAAGGACCAGGCGATGGACCGCGAGACCGTATTGCAGGAATTCCGTGACGCAGGTGCGCTTCTCGAAGGGCATTTCAAGCTGTCGTCCGGGCTTCATTCGACCGTCTATCTGCAGTGCGCTCGCGTCCTGATGGACCCCAAGCGTGCCGACCGGCTGTGCAAGGCCTTCGCTGACAAGTTCCGCGCCACAGGCGTGGACGTCGACATGGTCGTCAGCCCCGCCATGGGCGGTGTGATCGTCGGCTATGAAGTGGCCCGCCAGCTGGGGGTGCCCGGCATTTTCACCGAGCGCGTGGATGGCAGCTTTGCGCTGCGCCGCGGGTTTGAGATTCCGGCCGGTGCGCGGGTCCTGATGATGGAAGATGTGGTCACTACCGGTCTTTCGTCGCGTGAGTGTATCGAAACCATCGAAAGCCTTGGCGGCAAGGTTGTGGCGGCGGGTTGCCTCGTCAACCGGTCCGGCGGGAAAGCCGATGTCGGTGTACCGCTCACTGCCCTTGTCGAAATCGAGGCGCCAACGTTCAGCGAAGAAAATATCCCCGCGCATCTGAAAGATGTGCCCGCCGTGAAACCCGGCAGTCGGGGTCTGAAAGCGTAAGGTCATGCTCTTCAAAAGCCGCACCAGGAAAAGCTTCTGGCGCAGGGTTGCGGACTTCTTCTGGCCCCGGACAGGTATTGTCCGGTCGTCCAAATATATCTGGCACCGGGTGGCCCGGCTGCCCGGCACGCCGCACAGCATTGCCGCCGGTTTTGCCTCGGGCGCGGCCGTTTCCTTCACGCCTTTCCTCGGTTTCCATTTCCTGCTGGCCTTCGGGCTTGCATGGGCGACACGCGGCAATCTGCTGGCGGCCGCCATCGGCACGGCAGTCGGCAACCCCTGGACCTTCCCGATCTTCTTCGCCATGACGGCGAAAATCGGCACATCGATCCTTGGCGGCAATCCGAACCTGATCCCGATGCCGAGCTGGTCTTGGGGGGCGTTCCTTGATGCGCCGCTCGATTATGCAGCGGCGCTTTTCTCGTTGCTGTTCCCGATGATCATCGGCGGCCTGCCGATGGCGATCATCGCGTGGATCATCTTCTATGCCGTCATCAAGACCTTTCTGGTAAAGTATCGGTCGCGCCGCGCCCTTCGCCTGAAGGCGCGGAGCGAACGGCTGGCTGCCGCCGTCGCCTCGATGGAGCGGCAATCCGAAATTCTGGCGAAAGCGACGTATGACGAGACCAACAGCTAGTTCCCGTGCCCTCCGGCTGGGTGTCAATATCGACCATGTGGCCACCATCCGGAACGCACGCGGCATCATGATGCCCGATCCGGTGCGAGCGGCACTTCTGTCTGTCGAGGCGGGTGCTGACGGCATCACTGCGCACCTGCGCGAAGATCGCCGCCATATCACCGACCGCGATATCGATGCACTGATGGAAAAGCTGACCGTTCCGCTCAATCTCGAAATGGCGGCGACGGAAGAGATGCTGGCCATCGCCCTGCGCCACAAGCCGCATGCCGTGTGCCTGGTGCCCGAAAAGCGGCAGGAACTGACCACCGAAGGCGGGCTCGATATCGTTGGCCAATATGACCGGCTGGTGCCCTATGTGGACGCCCTGAATGCTGCCGGTTGCCGTGTCAGCCTGTTCATCGACCCGGACGAAGCGCAGATCGAGGCATCGGTCCGCATCGGTGCGCCGGTCGTTGAACTGCACACCGGCACTTACTGCGAGCATGAAGGTGCTGCACGCGAGCACGAACTGGCCCGGATCGCCAAGGCCGCCGGCATGGGCACTGCCCTCGGGCTTGAGGTTCACGCGGGCCATGGCCTTGCTTACGATACGGTCGGTGCGGTGGCGGCTATCCGTGAAATCCGCGAGCTGAATATCGGCCACTTCCTGATCGGTGAGGCGATCTTTGTGGGGCTTGCGGCCTCCATCGCTGAAATGCGCCGCCTGATGGATATCGCGCGCGATGGTGCGGAGGGCTGAGATGAGCCTTCACAGCAAAGTCGCCGGATACACTTTCACCAAGGTCAGCCTGCTGGATGAAGCGCTGACCCATCCCTCCCTTTCGGGCAGCAGCAATTACCAGCGGCTCGAATTCCTGGGGGACAGGGTTTTGGGCCTTGTGATCGCCGAATGGCTCCTGGACCTGTTTCCGGGCGAAGCCGAAGGCAAGATCAACCGCCGCTTCACCGGCCTCGTGCGCCGCGAGACGCTGGCGGACATGGCCGAAACGCTGGGCCTTGTGCCGCTGATCAAGCTCAATCCGGGGGCCGAGCAGGAAGGCACGCGCGACAAGGCCGCGATCCGCGCCGATATCACCGAAGCGGTGATCGGGGCATTGTATCTGGATGGCGGATTTCCCGCTGCCAAGGCCTTCATCCGCAAACACTGGAAGCCGCTTCTGGACGGCGTGCCGAGTGCGGCGAAGGACAACAAGACCCAGCTGCAGGAATGGGCGCAGGCGCGCTCCCTGCCGCTGCCGACCTATGAAGTGGTGAGCTGTGATGGCCCTGACCACAGCCCCGTTTTCACCATCCGCGCCTCAATCGACGGCGTGGGTGCGGCGGAAGCGAGCGGCACCTCGAAACGTATTGCCCAGCAGTCAGCCGCAGAGGCCCTGCTGGAAACCATTGATGGAGACGCAGCATGACTGACATTCAGGACGATGACGTCGAGCGCTGCGGCTTCGTGGCGGTGATCGGCGCCCCGAATGCCGGCAAATCGACGCTTGTGAACGCGCTTGTCGGCGCCAAGGTGGCGATTGTGTCGCACAAGGTGCAAACCACCCGTACGCGGGTCACCGGCATCGGCATGGAAGGCCGCACCCAGCTTGTCTTCCTCGATACCCCCGGTATTTTCGCACCGAAGCGCCGGCTGGACCGCGCGATGGTTTCCGCTGCCTGGAAGGGGGCGGATGATGCCGAACAGGTCGTCCTGATGATCGATGTCAAGAAAGGCGTGACCGAAGAGGTTGAGGCCATCATCGAGAATCTGAAGGACGCCAAGCGCAAGGTTATCCTCGCGCTCAACAAGATTGACCTCGTGAAGCGCGACAGCCTCCTCGCCATGGCGCAGGACCTGCACGAAACTGGCGTTTTCACCGATGTCTTCATGATTTCGGCCATGAATGGTTCGGGTGTGGCTGACCTCAAGAAGCATCTGGCGTCGCTCGCGCCCGTCGGGCCCTATATGTACCCCGAAGACCAGATCGCCGATGTGACGATGCGCCTTCTGGCCGCTGAAATCACCCGCGAGAAGATCTATCTGCGCCTGCATGACGAGCTTCCCTATGCCACCACGGTCGAGACCGAGCAGTGGGAAGAAAAGAAGGATGGCTCCGTGCGTATCGCGCAGGTCATCCATGTGGAGCGCGACAGCCAGAAAGGCATCGTCATCGGCAAGGGCGGCCAGATGCTGAAGCTTCTGGGCCAGATGGCGCGCGAGGACATGGAAGAAAACTTCGGCCGCAAGGTCCACCTGTTCCTGCATGTGCGCGTCACCGAACGCTGGGCCGACGACCGCACCGTTTACAAGGACATGGGCCTTGATTATGTCGACTGATCGGACCTGATCGTTGGACTGGCAGGACAGCGGCATCATCCTTTCGCTCGCCCGGCACGGCGAGCATGACGCCGTGCTTGAAGTGCTGACCGCCGACCATGGCCGTCACCGCGGTTTTGTGAAGGCAGGTATGAGCCGCCGCCAGAAGGGCCACCTGCAGCCCGGCAGCCGTGTCGAGGTCAGCTGGTATTCCCGCCTTGAGGAAGGCCTTGGCCGCTTCACGGCAGAACCCGTGCATAATCCGCTCGGCGTACTGATGGGCGATGGTGCCCGGCTCGCTGCCCTTTCCGCCATGGTCGCCGTTGTTGCTGCCACGCTGCCTGAGCGTGAGCCGCACGGGCGGGTGTATGAAGGGCTCGTCGCCCTTCTCGACCTGCTTGAAGACGATGCTTCCGCGCTCGTTCACTGGGGGGAAGGCCTTGTACGGCTGGAGCTTGGCGTACTTGCCGATCTTGGCTACGGGCTCGACCTTTCCGAATGCGCCGCGACCGGTGACAATGACAATCTGACCTATGTTTCCCCGAAATCGGGCCGGGCTGTCAGCGCGTCTGCCGGGGCACCTTATGCCGAGCGGCTTCTGGTGCTGCCGCCCTTCCTGATCGATACGGCGGCGGGCCGGCCATCGCTGCGGGAAGTGGCCAACGGTTTGGCGCTTACCGGCTTTTTCCTTGGCCGCAATGTGTGGGACGTGCAGGGGCAGGGGCAACCCCCGGCGCGGGAGCGCTTCACGGCCACACTATCGGCTGAAATTTCCCGTGGATAACTTTGGCCGGGGCGTCACTCCCGGCTAGCCAAGTGCGGATGGATCGTTATAGTCGCGATCATGAGCACGCATTCCGAATTCACCGAAAATATCGTCGAGGCCCCGTTTGGCAACGCCCTTAGCGAGCGTTACTTGGCCTATGCCCTGTCCACCATCATGTCGCGGTCGCTGCCTGATGTGCGCGACGGCCTGAAGCCGGTTCACCGCCGGCTCCTGTACGCCATGCGCCTGCTGAAGCTTGACCCCAACACGGGCTACAAGAAATGCGCCCGCGTGGTGGGTGACGTGATCGGTAAATATCACCCGCACGGCGACCAGTCGGTTTATGACGCGCTCGTGCGCCTTGCGCAGGATTTCTCCGTCCGCATGCCGCTCATCGACGGGCAGGGGAACTTCGGCAATATCGACGGCGATAACGCGGCCGCCATGCGTTACACCGAAGCCCGGATGACCGAAATCGCCGCCGTGCTGATGGACGGCCTTGATGAAGATGCCGTCGATTACCGCGCCACCTATGACGGCGAGGATCACGAGCCGGTCGTCTTCCCCGGCATGTTCCCGAACCTTATGGTCAACGGCTCCAACGGTATCGCCGTGGGCATGGCGACGAACATTCCGCCGCACAACCTGGGCGAACTGATCGAAGGCCTGCAGCTCCTTATCGAAGCGCGCCGCGACAAGTCGAAGGAAGTGACGGTCGCGGACCTCGTGAAGCTGATCCCCGCCCCGGATTTCCCGACGGGCGGTGTGATCGTGGAGCCGGCGGAAAGCCTTCTCAATACCTATGAAACCGGGCGCGGGTCGATCCGTGTGCGGGCGCGCTGGGAAAAGGAAGAGCTGAAGCACGGCCTTTACCAGATCGTCATCACCGAGATCCCCTATCAGGTGCAGAAGTCGAAGCTGATCGAGCGCATCGCCGAACTGATCGCCGACAAGAAACTGCCGATCCTGAATGACGTGCGCGACGAATCGTCCGAGGATATCCGCGTGGTGCTGGAGCCCCGCAACCGCAGCGTGGAACCGGAAATCCTGATGGAAAGCCTTTTCAAGCTGACCGAGCTTGAGATCCGCTTCGCCGTTAATATGAACGTCATCGCGCTTGACCAGCGCCCGCGCGTTTTGAACCTCAAGGAAATGCTCGAAAGCTTCCTCGACCATCAGGTCGAGGTGCTGATCCGCAAGAGCAAGTTCCGCCTCGACAAGATCGACAAGCGCCTCGAAATCCTTGATGGCTTCCTGAAGGCCTACCTGAACCTCGATGAGGTGATCCGCATCATCCGCGAGGAAGACGAGGTCAAGGAATGCCTGATGAAAACCTTCGACCTGACGGAAAATCAGGCCGAAGCCATCCTCAACATGCGCCTGCGGTCGCTGCGCAAACTTGAAGAGATGGAAATCAAGGGCGAGCACGAGGCCCTGACGAAAGAGAAAGCCGGTCTCGAACAGCTGATCGCCAGCCCGGCGCGGCAATGGACGCGCGTGAGCGGTGACCTTGCCGCCCTCATGAAGAAATTCGGGCCGGACAGCGTGCTCGGTAAGCGCCGTACCGGCTTTGGCGAGGCACCGACCGCCGAGATCGTGCCGATCGAAGCCATGATCGAGAAAGAGCCGATCACGGTTGTCTGCTCGAAGCGCGGCTGGATCAGGGCGATGAAGGGCCATATGAAGCCCGAGGACGTGATCACCTACAAGGAAGGGGACGAGGAAAAGTTCCGCTTCCATGCGCAAACGACCGACAAGCTGTTCCTCTTCTCCACCGCCGGCAAAATGTATACGCTCGGTGCTGACAAGCTCCCCGGCGGGCGCGGCCACGGCGAGCCGGTGCGCCTGATGGTGGATATGGATGCGAACGACGAGATCATTTCGCTGATCCCCTATGTGCAGGGTAGCCAGCTTCTGGTCGCGTCCTCCATCGGCAAGGGCTTCATCGCGGCAGCAGACGATGCCATCGCCATGAAGAAGGGCGGCAAGCAGCTGTTGAACCTGCCCGACAAGGCGGTGGCGACCCACTGCCTGCCGGTCACCGGTGACAGCGTCGCCGTGATCGGCGAGAACCGCAAACTCTTGGTGTTCGAGCTTTCGGAAATCCCCACCATGGCGCGCGGGCAGGGCGTTACCCTGCAGCGTTACAAGGATGGCGGCATGGCCGACCTGCTGCTGTTCGCGCGTGAGGAAGGCCTTACCTGGCCGATGGGCGGCTCGACCGACCGCTGGCGGACAGAGACCGCGCTCGAGCCATGGTCGGGCAAACGCGGCAACACCGGCCGTCTGCCCCCGATGGGCTTCCCGCGGAACAACAAGTTCAGGTAAGGGCTACCCCAGCACCTTTTTCGGATGCACGCCGTCCACATAGCCCATGAAGGGCGGATGGATGGAGTAGCCGAGCAGTTCCTGTGCGCGCTCGGGCATGGTTTTCGCCAGCTCGTGCGGGACGGCGAGGCTCATGTTCTCTAGCGTTCTGGCCCATCCGATCACATATTGCGGGGTGACAATCAGGCGCGGCGCGTCTGACCGGTTGGCGCCGCCCCGGTGCCAGAGCGTGCCCTTGGCGACCATGAAGGAACCCGACGGCATCACCGCTTTCACGGCATCGGGCCGCGCGCCGGGGTCATCGCTCACGTCACGCACGCGGCGGTCGGAGAAGCTTTCGGGCTTGTTGGCGCCGGCGATCTCCACGCTGCCCCATTTGTGACTGCGGGGGATGATCTCGGTCGCGCCGTTCGTTTCGGTCGTGTCGTCAATCGCCCAGAAGGTGGAGGTGCCGTATGTGGGGCGCGGCATCGGCGCGTCGATATGGCTGTCGTCATAATGCCAGGGCTGCACGGTTTCGCCCGGATGCAGCTTGATGGCAAGGCAGGCGGACAGGAGGCACGAGCGGCCAAGGTCATGCTCGGCAAAGGCCAGCGCCAGCGGATGGGTGGCCATTTCCACAAAGACCGGCGATTTGGCGAGAAGCGCATAAACGCGGTTCGATTTCAGGCCTTCGAAATCGTTGCGTCCTGCCTTGTTGCCCTGCATGTAGGGCTCGAGGGCTTCCCGCACGCGTGCCACGCCGTCTGCGGGCATCACATGCGGGAAAATCACATAGCCTTCCTCGTCATACTGGTCGAACCAGCTGGCGAGGCTGCGGCCCTGCAGCCACGGCTTCAGGGCTTCTTCGGTGTAAGATACGGTCGCTTCCCGCAGCATGGCTCCCCTCCCGCAACGGTGTTCAGAACGGCGACGGGAGGGCAGGTTGCCTCAGCCGGCCGATGCCATATTGAAGCAGTTTAGCTTGTTGCCGTCCAGATCGCGGAAATAGCCGGCGTAAAAAGTGCTGGTGTCGCCGCCGCGGATGCCGGGCTTGCCTTCGCAGGTGCCGCCAAGCTCGATGGCCTTGGCATAGACCTTGTCAACCGTGGCGCGGTCGGGGGCGAAAAGGGCGATCATCACGCCGTTGCCAACCGTTGCCTTGTTGCCGTCGAAGGGTTTGGCGATGCCGAAGCCGGGGCCGGATGCGCTGTTGCCCCAGGCTTTGAAACTGTCCATGTCCCACGAGCGTTTCGCGCCCAGAAGGCTCAGAAGCTCGTCATAGAAGGCTGCTGCCTTATCGATATCGTTAGTACCCACTGTCGTATAGCCAATCATGATTTCCTCCGCTCATTTCGGGTTGGCCGCGCAATCTTAGGCCAGCAAAAAGGCCTGCCCAATTTACATTGCCGTATGGCTACCCACCAGAAATGTATAGGTCTCAGCCCTTGAAAAGGAGATCCGGCAGCCATGTCACGAGGCCGGGGTCGAGCGCGATGATGATCAGCGCCACCAGCTGGATGATGATGAAAGGAATGACGCCCTTGTACATGGTTGACGTCTTCACTTCATCGGGCACCACGCTTCTGAGGTAGAAGAGCGCGAAGCCGAAGGGCGGGGTCAGGAAGCTCGTTTGCAGGTTCATGGCCATGAGGACAGCAAGCCACACGGGGCCGTGCACGCCGTCCATGGCGAGAAGGGCGGGGGCCACCACCGGCACCACCACGAAGCAGATTTCGATGAAATCGAGGAAGAAGCCGAGCACGAACATCAAGACCATCACAAGGATGATGGCGCCTGCGGTGCCGCCGGGCAGGTTCGTCAGCCAGTGTTCAATCACCTCGTCGCCGCCAAGGCCGCGGAAGACGAGCGAGAAAAGCGATGCGCCGATCAGGATCGTATAGACCATGGTGGAAATGCGCAGCGTGGCGCGGCTGACATCCACAAGGACGCCGCTTTTCCAGGTGGCGCGGATGGCAAGGCCGACGGTCGCAACAAAGACGATGCTGAGTACGATGGCGGCGTAGAATGCCGCTGTGTCGGCCATCGGCACCTCGGCGCGGGCCATGCGCAGGTCAAAGCCTGCAGCAATGCCGAGAAGCACTGCAAGGCTGGCGACCGCCACAATCACGAGGCGCGGCCCGGTGCCGCCGACCCGCGTGGCGCCCAGAAGGATGGCGCCGATGGCGCCCACACTGGCGGCCTCTGTGGGGGTCGCTATGCCGCCGAGGATCGCACCGAGTACGGCCACAATCAGCAGCAAGGGCGGCAGGAGGGCGCCAAGGGTATGCAGCAGGAAAGCGGCGTCGATCACGGTGCCTTCCTCGCGCGGCACAGCGGGGCTTGCCTCCGGCTTCAGGATTGCCACGGCACCCTGATAGAGCATGTAAAGCAGCACCAGCACGAGGCCCGGCAAAAGGGCGCCCGCAAAAATCTCGCCAGCGCTGACGGGCGTCGGCGAGAAAATGCCCTGTGTCAGCTGTGCCTGTTGCCATGCCGACGACATCACGTCCGCCAGCAGGATCAGCACGATCGATGGCGGGATGATCTGGCCGAGCGTGCCGGCAGCGGCAATCGCGCCGGTCGCGAGCGCCGGATCATAGCCGCGCTTCAGCATGGTCGGCAGGCTGAGGAGCCCCATGGTGACGACCGTGGCGCCCACGATGCCGGTGGATGCGGCAAGGAGCGCGCCCACCAGCGTGACCGAAAGCCCGATCCCGCCGCGCATGGAGCCAAAGAGCTTGCCCATGCTTTCGAGAAGATCCTCAGCGACCTTGGAGCGTTCCAGCATCACGCCCATCAGCACGAACAGCGGCACGGCGAAAAGTAGCTCGTTGCGGATGACGTTTGAATAAAGACGGTTCGGCAGCAGCTCCATGAAACCTGCGTCCAGCACGCCCATTTCCATGCCGATGAAACCGAACAGGAGGCCAGTACCGGCCAGCGTGAAGGCCACCGGGAAACCGGCCATCATCAGGACAACAAGGCCGGCGAACATCGCCGCCGTCAGCATCATATGCGGGTCCATCAGGCGGCTCCCTTCCTGAGGGTGAGCGCAGACCGGATGAGGATCGATGTCGCCTGCAATGAAAGCGTGAGGGCAAAGAGCAGGAGCGTTGCCTTGAGGATATAGACAAACGGCAGGCCACCGGCGTCCACACTCGCCTCACGGATCGTCCAGCTCATCTCGACGAAGGGCAGGGCCGTCATCCAGAAAAGGATGAGGAAGGGGATGAGCATGAAGAGCGTGCCAAACAGATTGACCATCGCTTTGCCGCGGGGCCCCAAGCGGCTGTAGAAGATATCCACCCGTACATGCTCGTCATGAAGCGCCGTGTAGCCGGCAGCACCCAGGAACATCAGCGCGTTGATATATTGCAGGCTTTCCTGCAGCTCGATGGAGCCAAGGCGGAAGATATAGACACTGAGGACGACCGCGAACTGGACGAGCACCAGAATAAGCGGCAGAAGCCCGAGGACCTTGCCGGTGGTTTCGGCAAACCCGTCGAGAAGCGAGGCAAGGCGCGTGAGCATGCTACTCGGCGGCGCTCAAGGCGCGGGCTTCGGCGAAGGCGCGTTCGCCGATCTCGCCCCAGCGCATGCCATCCTTGCGGGAGGCGGCATAGCTTTCGAAAATGCGGCGGGAAATATCGTCGGTCGCGGCCACTTCGGCGATCACATCGGTTGAAAGCTCGCCAAGGCGCTTGAGGATTTCGTCGCTGAAGCGTTTGAGTTTCACACCATGTTCGCGGATGAGGGTATCCAGCGCGCGGGCGTTATTGGCGTTGAATTCGGCCAGCATGATGTCGTTCTCGGCGGCGGCCGAAGCTTCGATGATCGCGCGGTCCTGCGCCGAGAGGTCATCCCAGAGCTTCTTGTTGAGGCCGAGCGACAACGCCGAGCCGGGCTCATGGATGCCGGGATAATAGTAATTCTTCACGATGGTGTGGAAACCGAAGGCGAGGTCGTTCCAGGGGCCGACCCATTCGGTCGCGTCGATATTGCCCTGGCTCAGCGCCTGGAAAATCTCGCCGCCCTGTTTGGTGATCGGCGTGGCGCCCAGCCGGCGCATCACTTCGCCGCCGAGGCCCGGCATGCGGATACGCAGGCCCTGGAAATCCTCGACCGAATTGATGTCTTTCTGGAACCAGCCGCCCATCTGCACGCCGGAATTGCCGGCGAGCATGGCCTTGACGCCGAAGGGTGCGGCGAGTTCGTCCCACAGTTCCTGCCCGCCGCCAAAGCGTACCCAGGCGCTGATCTCGCTGCCGGTCATGCCCATCGGCACAGCAGCGAAGAAGTTGAAGGCGGGGGATTTGCCCTGCCAGTAATATTCGGCGGCGTGATACATATCCGCCTGTCCCTGCGCCACGGCATCGAAGCCGCCAAGCGCACCGACAAGCTCGCCCGCTGCATAAAGCTTCACACCGATACGGCCATCCGACAGTGCCTCGATCCGGCGAGCCAGCCGCTCGGCGCCCGTACCAAGGCCCGGGAAATTCTTGGGCCAGGCGGTAACCATCTTGAGGCTGCGTTTCTTGGAAAGGATCGCGGGGGCGCCGTCCACCGGCGCGCAGGCCTGATCACTGTTGCCGCCACAGGCGGTGAGGAGGGCAGCAGCGCCGACAAGACCGGCACCCCTGAGGAGCGCACGACGGTCGAGAGAAGGATCGTTTTCCCGAGCTTCGCTCGTTGTTCCACGGTCAAACTTCTTGTCGGCCACACATCCCTCCCGATACTTCCGATAAACAAGGCGCCGCCCTTCCCCGGAGCGGCGCGATTCGCGAGACGACAGTATAGGGTGAGGGGCGCTCTCGGCAAGCCCTTCAAGGCATTCAGGGCATCAGGCTCCAGCCATCGGTGCCAAGGCGCTCCAGCGGCTTGAAGCGCCGCTTGTAAGCCATCTTGCCGCTGCCCTCGACCCAGTAGCCGAGATAGACATACGGCAGCCCTGCCGTGCGGGCGCGGGCGATGTGGTCTGCGATGATATAGGTGCCAAGGCTGCGGCCCGGGTCTTCCGTGTCGAAGAAGCTGTAGACCATCGACAGCCCGTCGGAGAGTTCGTCCGTCAGCGCCACCGCCATCAGCTTGCGGTCCAGCATGCGGCGATATTCGATCAGCACGGTGGTGACGGGGCTTGTCTCCACCATGTCGATATATTCAGGCATGCCCATCCCGGCCATCGAACCGTCGCTGTGGCGGTCCTGCAGATAGCTTGAGAGAAGCGAGAACTGTTCTTCGGTGACGATCGGCGGGCAGACTTCGGAGGTGAGGTCCGCATTGCGGCGCACCGTCCGGCGTTCGGATTTGGCGGGGCTGTGTTCGAGGGCGCGTACACGTACCGAAACGCAGGCCGAACAGTTTTCGCAAGCTGGCCGGTACACGACCGACTGGCTGCGGCGGAAGCCTACGCGGCCAAGCGCTTCGTTCAGCGCGCCGGCCTCAGGGCCGATCAGTTCAGTGAAAACCTTGCGCTCGACCTTGTTCGACAGATAGGGGCACGGCGCGGGCGCCGTGACGAAGAATTTCGGAAACTGCAAGGACTGATCGGTCATCGCTTTCCACTGCCGGTCGAAACTGGCCTTATCATATCACGACGAATGTTAAGGAAAAGTAGGCAAAACCGGCCTCAGTTGCCGGCTGATGGCGGCACCACGGGGGCTTCGCGCAGCACCAGAATGGTGATCCGGCGGTTTTCCGACTTGAAGGGATTGTCCGGGAAAATCGGGTCGGTGGAGGCCTTGCCGATCACTTCGGCGATCCGGTCGTTCGTCACACCGGTTTCATCCAGCACGCGGCGGGCGGCATTGGCGCGGTCGGCGCTCAGTTCCCAGTTGGTCGATCCGTTCGGGCCAGAGAAAGCGCCGCCGTCCGTGTGGCCTTCGATGGTCAGCCGGTTGGGCAGGGTGGCGACGGAATCACCCACCGCCGCAATCATCGCCTTGGCATAACCGTAAAGATCGTCGGTGCCGCTTTTGAACATGGCGCGGCGGTCCTTGTCCACAAGCTGGATTTTCATGCCTTCATCGGTGATTTCCATGATCACCTGATCGGACATTTCGGAAAGCTGCGGCGACTGCTGGATGGCGAGGCGAAGCTGTTCCTGAAGGTCCTCGAAGGCGAGGTCTTCCTGATCCTTGATCCGCTCGGCCAGTTCATCGAGCTTGCTGTCACCCTTGCCACCCTTTTCCTTGCCCTCGGACGGGCCGGTCTGGGGCTTGCCGGGGTCGCTGATGATGACAAGCGGGGAGGGGTTCATACCCTCGGCGTCTTCGCTGGGCGGATTGATCGAATCCGAACCGGTATTGCCGATGACGGCAGCGGAGGTTGGCGAGAAATAGTCGGCAAGGCCCGCGAGCGTTTCGGGCGGGGCCACGTTCAGGAGCCACAGCAGCATGAAGAAAGCCATCATCGCGGTCACGAAGTCGGCATAGGCAACTTTCCACGCGCCGCCATGGGCACCGCCGCCTTCAACCTTCTTCACCTTCTTGATGATTGGCTTCTTGTCGTCGTCCGCCAAGCCTGTCGCTCCTGCACTTGCGCCCGGAATTGCCTACGCCGGATGCGAAAAAGGCGCCGCCCTGATGGCAGCGCCTTCTCATGTTGGCCAAGAACGGCCTCGATTTCAACGATTTACTGCGGGCGCTATTTCGCCGGTTTCAGTGTCAGCACATCCGCACCCGCCGGGATCACATCCTTGGTCGGGATCGTGAAGGATTTTGTCTCCCGCCACAGGTCGAAAAGATCGCCATAGTGGGGCGAAAGCGGATTGCCCGACTGACCGGTTGGCTGCACGAAACGGCTGTTGTCGAGGTCCGCGAGGTCGAAAATGCCGCGGTAGCTGGCGCCGAAGTCGGAACCGTGTTTGCCCTTGGCGTTACCGTTGCCCGCCACGTTCACCGTATACTGGCTGCCGGTCTGTTCTGCCGACAGCGCAAAGATACCGGCAAGTTGCGGCACGTTGCTCAGGGGGCGGTGGGTTTGCTCGAGCCGGTGGGCAGTACCCCAGCGCCAGGCTTTCATGTCGGCGCCGTATTCAGTGGTAAGTTCTGCCACAGCGTCGGCGAGTGCCGTGGTGGCAAGGTCGGCGCAGGTTTCTGCCGTGTCTGTCGTCGTCACATTATCGCACCATGCAAGCGATGCTGCTTGATCGAGCGCGGGCAGGGCGTAATAGGCGTCGTCCCTGGGGTCGGCACCTGCTGCCACCGCCGTCCAGTAAAGCGAGCTTTTCAGAAGCTCGGGCTTCTGGCGGCGGTATTTGTCGGCAATGTCATCCAGTTCATCGGCGATCAGCATGGGCTGATAGTGATTGAGGAAGGTCTCGAAGAGAAGGGCAGCGGCGGAATCGACGGTCATGGCGCCGTCCCAGTCAGCCAGCAGCTTTTTCGCCGCCGTGTCATCCTTCAGGCTGGCGATCAGCCACGGCTGGATATCACGGGCGAGGTCCGAGACGATGTCGCTGTGGATGGCCGCGAAGCTGTCCACATCGTGCGGCGCCTTTTCATCCAGCAGATGACGGATACGGTTGCCACGATAGGGCAGCGACCAGTCCCGCGTGATGAAATAGGGATAGTCGCCATCGACGATCTTCTCGTTCGCGGTGGCGATAACCCCGCCTTCGGGATTGTAGCGGGTCGGCAGCTCGCCATAAGGGATGAAGCCGTTCCAGTCGTATGTATCAACCCAGCCGGGCGAGGGCAGGCGGCCATTGATGCCGTTGCCGCCGCTGCGGATCGGCACGAGCGCCGGGGCGTAATAGCCGATGTTGCCGTCCACATCGGCATAGATCATGTTCTGCTCCGGCCCGGCATAATCGAGCCCGGCAGCCTTGAAGTCCTCGAAGTTTTTGGCGTCGCCAAGGTTCATCATGGCAACAACAGCGCGGTCTTCGTCCATCAGGGCTGTCCATTGCAGGGCGACAACATAGCCGTCCTTCAGGATGCCTTCGGCGTCTTTCGAGACGTCGGAAAGGACAGGGCCATGGCGGGATTCACGCACATTCAGCGCCACGTCATCGCCGCCTTTCACCTTGATCACTTCAGGGCGGACCTTGAACTCGGCCACACCTTCGGGCGTCAGATAGCCTTTGCCGTCTTCGGTCAGCTTTTCGATGAAAAGGTCCTGAATGTCGGGCGCGGTGTTCGTGAAACCCCACGCGATGCGGTCGTTGCGGCCGAGCACGATCGACGGCGCACCGGGGAAGCTGACGCCCACAAGATTGCTGTCGGTCGTATTGTCATGCAGGCGCACCAGATACCAGATCGACGGCGTGGTGAGGCCGAGGTGCGGGTCGTTCGCCAGCATCGGCTTGCCCGATTTGGTCATCTCGCCCGATACCACCCAGTTGTTGGAGCCAAGCGCGATTTGTGGCTCGGGGCCGACCACAGCCGCAAGTTCCGTCAGGCCTGCCTGACCGTAAATGGCGGCAAGGTCGGGGTAAGCGGGTTCGCTGTCGCCGGGGTAAGAAGGATAAAGTGTTGCAAGCTGATCAGGCGTGAGTTTGGAGAGCGCGCGGGCGCGGGCAATCTCGTAGCTCATGTTGCCCGAGAGATCGAGCCACATCAGCTTCATCCAGACGAGCGTGTCGGAAGGTGTCCAGGGCTCAGGCTCCACGCCCGTCAGCAGGAATTCCGGCGGCAGGGCACCGGTGCGGGTGGCGAGGAAGGCGTTCACGCCGGCGGCATAGGCCTGCAAGGCGGCCTTGGCATCGTCCGGCAGGCGCTCGTAAGCGATTTCGGATTTCACGCCAAAGCCGAGCGTGCGCATATATTTATCGATGCCGAGGCCGTCAGCCCCCACCGCTTCCGACAGCCGCCCGCGCCCGATGCGGCGGTTCATGTCCATCTGCCACAGACGATCCTGCGCGTGCACGAAGCCGAGCCCGAAGGCGAGGTCGTTGCGGCCGCTGGCGCTGATATGCGGCACTCCGTGCGCGTCGCGAGCGATGGTGATTTCGCCCTTGAGGCCGGCGAGGCTGAGTTCGCCTTCGGTTTGCGGCAGGCTCGACCGCAGCCAGCCATAGCCGATGGCCAGTGTGGCAACGACAAGCGCCCCGATCACCAGTGCGAGTTTACCGACAAAACGCATATCCCCAGTCTCCCTGAACCATTGTGGCGCCGGCTCCCCGCTGCGCGCCTTTTCATGGTTGGCATCATTGGCATTTTTAGACCGGCTCGTCCAGCATGTGTGGCGCGCATCCGGCGGTTAAAATTTTACCCGTTCCTTAAGGCCTTCGTCATGGCTTGGCCCTAAGATTGGCTCACCCTGAAGAAATCGGGTTGTTTGGAGGATCTGATGAGTAATGCAGTACAGCAAGCCGCCGTTGCGGCAATCAGCAACAATGTGAAACTGTCTGTCGCACAAGACATGGCGGAAAACACGAAGAAGATCCAGGCTCAGGCCTCGCAGGCCAGCAGTCCTTCGCCGGTGATAGAAGGTGCCGGCACGCAGGTGGACGTGAAAGTCTGACTGCTGACCGAATAGAAAGCCCGCCCTGACCGGCGGGTTTTCTTTTTCCCGCCACAAGAATTTTCTGTTTCGCACCTGCCCGCCTGCCTTCTATAACTCGGCACCAACCGATAGTTTTGACAGGGGGGAACGATGGCAAAAGTCGCATTTCTGGGCCTTGGTGTGATGGGGTATCCGATGGCGGGCCATCTGGCGCGCGCGGGCCATGATGTCACCGTCTATAACCGCACGGGCGAGAAGGCGGAACGCTGGCTTGAAGCCTACGAAGATGCCTCCGGCGAACTGTTCGCAGCCCCCACCCCTGCAGGTGCGGCAGCGGACGCCGATATCGTTTTCGCCTGTGTGGGCGCCGACAAGGATGTCGAAGAGGTTTGCACCGGCCCCGAGGGTGCCTTTGACGCCATGAAGAAGGGTGCCGTGTTCGTGGATCACACCACGGCATCGGCCGATCTCGCCCGCCGCATGGCGGCAGAGGCCGAAAAGCGCGGCCTTGGTTTCATCGATGCGCCAGTTTCGGGCGGGCAGGCGGGCGCTGAAAACGGCGTGCTCACCATCATGTGCGGCGGCGACGCGGCGGCCTATGCAAAGGCCGAGCCCGTGATGGCGGCCTATGCCCGCATGTGTCGCCTTCTGGGCGATAGTGGCGCCGGGCAGCTTGCCAAAATGGTCAATCAGGTTTGCATCGCCGGAATCGTGCAGGGGCTTTCGGAAGCGCTGCACCTTGCCATGTCTGCCGGGCTTGACGCCAAGGCGGTTGTGGATGTGATTTCCAAAGGGGCAGCGCAGAGCTGGCAGATGGAAAACCGCGCCCCCACCATGATCGACGGCAAGTTCGACTTCGGCTTCGCGGTCGACTGGATGCGCAAGGACCTCGGCATCGTGCTCGAGGAAGCCAAGCGCCTTGGCATCAGCCTGCCTGTCACTGCCCTTGTCGACCAGTTCTACGGCGACGTGCAGGCTATGGGCGGCAAGCGGCAGGATACATCCAGCCTCATCCGGCGGTTCCGGGGCTGATGCCGTTCACGAATTTCTGGCCTCGGCGTTGTATGTTAGCATGCGGCTGGCTTCATTGAATTTTCGTAAAACTATAACTTGATAACCTCCGATAGCTGCGATCATACTACCCTCGGTTATTTGATGATCGGGTTTGTTCACAATCGGGGGTTATTTGATGGTTCGTCGCATTCTTTCGGCAGCTTTGATTTCTGTCGGTCTCACGGCCAGCGCGTCAGCTGCTGTTACGGTTTTTGAATTTTCAGGTAGTGCCCATTTCAGGGATTCCGATGCCGGGCTTTTCGGACTGTCAGTTGCTGAAAACGGCGGCAGCAACTTTTTCGAGAATGTCGTCACAGCAACGCTTCGCATCGATATGGATGCCGCTCCCTATAGCTATAATGTGAATGAGAACCAAAAGAGCGCGGTATACTTTTATGACTCGTTCTCGGTGACGATCGGGGACAAGACTTTCCTGTCCAGTAGCCTTGATGGTGCGCTGAACAGTGTCACCGTGTTTAGCGGTATTCCGGACGGCTTCAACGAAACCACCGATTTCGTGAGGGTAAGGATGTGGGACGTGACGGACACGATGTCCCTTGTCCATGGCTTCAATATCAATCTTGAGGCAGCCAACTCGTCCGGCGAGACATTTGATGAGCCGGCGCTTGAAGAGCTTTATGCCTTCAACAGCATCAACGAGTACGACTATCACTTCACGGACGGCGAATTTGCCTTGGGTGACAATCCGGGCAACCCCGAGCGCAACTGGTTCTACGGCGTTCGCCTTGTCAGCGTCACTTCTGCGGTGCCCGAGCCATCGACCTGGCTCATGATGCTGGGTGGATTCGGTGCTGCCGGCGCCGCTGCCCGTCGGCGGGGTCGTCGTCTGGTCAAGGCAGCAATATAGTCTTCCTCATTCCATAGCGTCGTCAGGCCCCGGTAACGAGGCCTGACATAAGGCCGTTTCCAACGGTTTCCGCGCTTTTCCGTTGACTCTCACCCCCAAACCCACTATCTCCCGCCCGTTAACGAATGGTCAGGGCAATGGTGTCCCTGTCCGCACGGACAATATACGTGTCAGCAAACCGGCTGTTTTCGGGGCTTTCACAGCGTCCGTGGCGCAATAACTTAAGGAGCGATTCGCATGTCGAAACGTATTCAAGCGAAATATAAAATTGACCGCCGTATGGGCGAGAATATCTGGGGCCGCGCCAAGTCCCCGGTTAACGCTCGCGAATATGGTCCGGGCCAGCATGGCCAGCGCCGCAAAGGCAAGCTTTCGGACTTCGGCATTCAGCTGCGCGCCAAGCAGAAGCTGAAAGGCTACTACGGCAACATCACCGAGAAGCAGTTCCGTCGTTATTACGACGAAGCTTCGCGCCGCAAGGGCGATACCGGTGAGAACCTCGTTGGTATTCTCGAATCGCGTCTCGACGCCGTCGTGTACCGAGCCAAGTTCGTACCGACCGTCTTCACCGCCCGTCAGTTCGTCAGCCACGGCCACGTTCTCGTGAACGGCCGCCGCTGCAACGTACCGTCGGCCATGATCAAGCCGGGTGACGTTGTCGAGATCCGTCAGCGCAGCCGCGAGATCCAGCCGGTTGTCCAGGCGACTCAGAGCGCCGAGCGTGAAGTGCCGGAATATGTGGCTGTAGAAGGCCACAAGGCAACCTTCGTTCGCGTTCCGACGCTTGACGAAGTGCCGTACCCGGTCATCATGGAACCGAACCTCGTGGTCGAATTCTACTCGCGTTAATCCGCGGGTAATCGAGCAGGCTTTCAAAGGGCTGCGCCGCAAGGCGCGGCCCTTTTGTTTATTCTGGACAAGCGAGCCATTGCACTATTACTTAAAGTGGTATTTTTGAAGCGTTTGAGCGGTATTTTATGACAGAGAAACGAGAGAGCCGGAAGTATGCTCCGATTGCGGCGGTGGCAGCGACAATAGGCGCCATTGCAGGCAGTTTTATCGTCAACAAACTTTTCGAAGATAGCAATAATCCGGACTTGGAAGTGCAAGTTGCAGAAGCAGCGGCGGAGTTGCGGAAACAGCTTCCGATGAAAGTGGACGACCAGACAACTTTGCAAAGCGTCGTATCTGCGGGAAATTCGTTCGTCTACCATTATACGGTTTCGGTGAATGGTTCAGATGTGGATTTGCCGACGTTCAGTGCAACAATGCAAAAGCAGCTCACTGCCTATGTTTGCGAGAGTCCGACGATGGCGCCGTCCGTCAAGAAAGGCGTCGAATACATATACATCCATATGAGTGCTGATGCTGTTCGCCTGAGCGAGGTTGCTATCGACAAGGCGGATTGCGGATTTTAGCAGACGGGTCCCCGTCAGCAATAATCGCATCACGACGGCCACTTTTTGGCGAAGCTCTTTTTAACCCGTTGATTGCGGCCTGAAAGATTGCAATGAATGGGGCAGTCAGGAAGGCAAAGGGGCAGCGCGTGACCTTGAACGAATTGCATGTCAGGCCGGTGAAGGATTCGGATGCGGACGGGCTTATCAAGCTTGTCGATGGCTGTTTCAGCGAATATCCGGGCTGCCACATCGATCTCGAAGACCTCGATACTGACCTTCTTGCCTGGGAGACCTACCTGCGGGCCAAGGACGGCGAAGGCTTCGTCGTTGAGGAGCAAGGCAAGGTTGTGGCGAGTGTGGGCTATGTCCCCCTTGGCCACGAAGTATTCGAAATCCGCCGTCTTTATGTGGATGCCGCCTTGCGCGGCAGTGGCATTGCACAGGCGCTGATCCAGCTTGTCGAGAACCGTATCAAGGGCCGGGGCGGGGTGACCGCCGAATGCTGGTCCGACACAAGGTTCGAGCGCGCCCACCGCTTTTACGAGCGCGAAGGATATGCCCGCCTGCCTGAAACGCGCGACCTGCACGATGTTTCCAACACCACGGAATATCAGTTCCGCAAGAGCTTATAACAGCCACCCACCTTTCGCCCTTGTTTGTCCTTGAACGGACGGCTATAGCGGCGCACATTACTGACCTTGTCCGAGGGGAGCCCGCCACGCACCTGTGGCCGATGGGCTGAGAGTTTCCGTGCCGTAATGAGGCGGTCCGGGGAGACCCTTAGAACCTGATCTGGGTGAAACCAGCGTAGGGAACGGAGCACACAAATGCCTGATACCGCCAAGACCGATTTCAATGTAACGACCGGCCCCATCGAGGGCTCGCGCAAGATCTATGTGAAAAGCCTGAGGGACGACAGCGTCCGCGTCGGCATGCGCGAGATCGCGCTGCACCCGTCGGCGAACGAGGAACCTGTCACCGTTTACGATACCTCGGGCCCCTACACCGACGAGACCGCGAAGATCGATATCTATGAAGGCCTGCCGGCTTTCCGCCGTGACTGGATCATGGCGCGCGGTGATGTCGAGGAATATGACGGCCGCGAAGTGAAGCCCGAAGACAACGGCAACGTCGAAGCCCAGTATCTGGCCCCGGAATTCCCGGTGAAAAACCGTCCGCTCAAGGCCAAGGCCGGTGCCAATGTCAGCCAGATGCATTATGCTAAGAAGGGCATCATCACGCCCGAGATGGAATATGTAGCCGTGCGCGAAAACCTTGGCCGCCAGCGCTGCGCTGAAGCGCTGAAGCGCTCGGGCGACCCGATGGGCGCGGTGATCCCGGATTATATCACTGCCGAGTTCGTGCGCGACGAGATCGCCGCTGGCCGCGCCATCATCCCCAACAATATCAACCACCCGGAATCGGAGCCGATGATCATCGGCCGGAACTTCCTCGTGAAGATCAACGCCAACATCGGCAACTCGGCCGTCTCAAGCTCGATTGCCGAGGAAGTGGACAAGATGGTGTGGGCGACCCGTTGGGGCGGCGACACGGTGATGGATCTTTCCACCGGTCGCAACATCCACAATACCCGCGAATGGATTCTCCGCAATTCGCCCGTGCCGATTGGCACCGTGCCGATCTATCAGGCGCTCGAGAAGGTGAACGGCATCGCCGAGGACCTGACGTGGGAAGTCTTCCGCGACACGCTCATTGAACAGGCCGAACAGGGTGTGGATTACTTCACCATCCACGCCGGTGTGCGCCTGCCATATGTGCCGATGACCGCCAAACGCGTGACCGGCATCGTGTCGCGCGGTGGCTCGATCATGGCCAAATGGTGCCTCGCCCACCACAAGGAAAGCTTCCTCTACGAGCGGTTCGAGGAAATCTGCGAAATCATGAAGGCGTATGACGTGGCCTTCAGCCTTGGCGACGGCCTGCGCCCCGGCAGCATCGCCGACGCTAATGATGAAGCCCAGTTCGCGGAACTGCGTACGCTGGGTGAACTCACCAAGATCGCCTGGAAGCATGATGTGCAGGTGATGATCGAAGGCCCCGGCCACGTGCCGATGCACAAGATCAAGGAAAACATGGACGAGCAGCTGAAGCATTGCCACGAGGCACCCTTCTACACGCTCGGGCCGCTCACCACCGATATCGCGCCGGGCTATGACCATATCACCTCGGCGATTGGTGCGGCGATGATCGGCTGGTTCGGCACCGCCATGCTTTGCTACGTGACGCCGAAGGAACACCTTGGCCTGCCGAACCGAGATGACGTGAAGGTGGGTGTGGTGACCTACAAGCTCGCCGCCCACGCCGCTGACCTTGCCAAGGGGCACCCGGCCGCCCAGGCGCGCGATGATGCGCTTTCCCGCGCCCGGTTCGAGTTCCGCTGGCAGGACCAGTTCAACCTGTCGCTGGACCCCGAAACCGCCCGCGATTTCCACGACCAGACCCTGCCGAAAGAGGCCCACAAGGTGGCCCACTTCTGCAGCATGTGCGGCCCCAAATTCTGCTCGATGAAAATCACGCAGGACGTGCGCGACTATGCCGCCACGCTCGAAGCCGAAAAGGGCATGGCCGAGAAATCGGAAGAGTTCAAATCGCTCGGCTCCGAGATTTATCTCGAGAAGGGCGCGGCTGAATAAAACATCACCGTCATGCCGGGCCCGACCCAGCATCCAGCGGCGCTGGCATCAATCGTGGACCCCGGATCGGGTCCGGGGTGACGGAAGAATAGAGAAGGCGGCCTTGGTGCCGCCTTCTGCTTTTAAAGCCCGAACCTCCCTTATCCACCGGTCGGCGACGAGGCCTTTGGGGACATAGTTACCGGGATGCCAGCCGCAGCCTGCGCCCGCCTATCGCCCCGCCTGGCTTCCTTATGCTGCTGGTGGTGCTTTTCGCACTGCCGGTGGGTGAGACACAGAAAGCGCTTTCCTTTGAGCGTCGGTTGATACAATCCTGAATGGCATTCATTTGGGGGAAATCATGCGCATTCTGTTATCGGTGCTTTTCGCGCTCGTCTGGCTTTCGGGCACAGCTGCCAATGCCGGGGCGCCGCTGGAAGTCGGTGAAGTGCCGCCGGATATGGTTGGCTACGATCAGGATGGCAATGAACTGCGGCTCAGCAATTACAAGGGGCAGGTGGTGATCGTCACCTTCTGGGCCACATGGTGCCCGCCCTGCCTGCAGGAGTTGCCCATTCTGGAGGGTATGCAGCGGCAAGTGCCTGAAGGACAGCTCAAGGTCATTGCCGTGAATTTCAAACAGCGCCGCCAAACCTATGCGCGGGCGGTGAAATATATGGAAGATTATCAGCTGACCTTTTCCTACGACAAAGGCAACAAGGCAGTCCGGGCCTACGGCGTCAAGTCGTTGCCGCATATGTTCATGATCACCAAGGAAGGCAGGATTGGCAGGATCCATCTTGGCTACGGGGAGGGGATGATTCCCAAACTTGTGGACGAAGTGAACGAGCTGCTCCGCTGGAAGCGCATCGAGATGCCGCAGGCTGAATGATCTCCCCTTCCGCTCGCCGCACCTCGCGCGCGTCTCACCGCATGGTGAATTGCCATTAACCATAAGATGGCGCGACGATTGCGGCCTTGCACCCGAAGGGTGACATAATAAGCGAGGGGATTATCAATGACGAAATACTGGATGCGCGGTGCCGTGCTCGGCGCTGTGGTTGCAGCCTTTGCCGTGCCGGCACTGGCCGATCATCACAAGGCGGTGGAAGCAGCGCTGATGGCGCCGGACCGTCCGGCCGCCGACAAGGAACGCGACGGTGATCGCAAACCGGGCGAGGTGCTTGCCTTTGCCGGAATCAAGCCGGGGATGACCGTGATCGATGTGAACTCGGGCGGCGGCTATTATACCGAAATCCTGTCGCACCTTGTGGGGGCGAAGGGCAAGGTGATCGCCCATAACGATCAGGTCTATTATCCCTTTGTGGAAAAAGACCTGCCGGGGCGCGGCTATGGCAGCCGGCTCGCTAACGTGACCGAAGTGCACGGCATGGCCGAGCCGCTGGAGCAGCCGGCGGAAAGCGCCGACGCTGCCATCATCGTGCTCGCCTATCACGACTATTTCTTCCATACCAAAAACCGCCCGAACGATGCCGATATCGGCGCGGTGCTGGCCTCGATCCGTTCGGCGCTGAAACCGGGCGGCAGCTTCATCATCATCGATCACGTGGCGCCGGCGGGCTCGGGCCATGAAGCAGGTGACAAGCTGCACCGGATCGACCCGATGCTGGTGCGCGCCGAAGTGGAGGCCGCGGGCTTCACCTTTGACGGGGAAACCGACGTGCTGCGGAACTCGGCTGATAACCACACCGACAGCCCCTTCAAGGAAGGACTGCGCGGCAAGACGGACCGGTTCGTCTATAAGTTCGTGAAGAAGTGAAGACCCTCACACCGTCATGCCGGGCTTGACCCTGCATTCAGAACTGGACCCCGGGTCATGGCCCGGGGTGACGCTTTTTATAGGGCCATCGACATATGCCGGGCGTGGCCGGCATAGGTGGCGAGCTTGGCGGCGAGCGCCGGGCTTTCGTCGATTGTGAAGCCGAAGCGGCTCCAGAAGGGTACGGTATCATTCACGGCCACAAGCGTCATGCGCTGGAAGCCGAGCGCCCTGGCATGGTCGATGATGGCCTGCACACCTGCACTTGCCGCCCCCGTGCCGCGCGCGGTCGATAGAAGCGCCACATCATGGATATGGTAGCAGTCGGCATTTGCCGGGATGGCTTCCAGCATCACATCAAGTGCCGGTGGTGCCCCGTAGATCCACGGATGGGTGAGGGCATAGCCCGAGGGCTCGCCATTGAGTTCGAGGATCAGGCAGCCGCCCGGATGCAGGCGCTGCCGTTCCGCGAACACGGCGGGGTCTTCGGGGTGATCTTCATGGATCACATCGGCCATCGCCTCTACAAGGGCCACTTCATCCGCCGTCATTTCCCGCCATTGCATGCTGGTCATGTCGCTGTTCCTCAGGGGCAGGGGAAGGTGATGTCGTTATCGATGGCGTCGAGCGCCGCCAGATGTTCCGCCGTCAGCCCCGCCTTGCGGGCATCAAGGGCTGCCTGAAGCTGGTCGACGCTGGTGGCGCCCACGATTGACGAGGTCACGAACGGCTGGGAAAGCACAAAGGCATGTGCCTGCGTGGTGGCGTCCATGCCGAACGCGCGGGCGGTGGCCACATAGCGCTCGATCGCCTTCTTGGCGTTCGCACCCTGATAGCGCGGGAAAATGTCACCAAAAAGGGTCAGCCGCGCGCCGGCAGGCTTGGCGCCGCCAATATATTTGCCGGTGAGCGTGCCGAAGGCGAGGGGCGAGTAGGCGAGAAGCGATACCTCGGCCTTGATCGCCATTTCAGCAAGCCCCACCTCGAACGAGCGATTGAGGAGGCTGTAGGGGTTCTGGATCGAGGCAATGCGCGGCAGGCCCATCTGGTCCGCGAGGCGCAGGCATTCCATCACGCCCCACGGGGTTTCGTTCGATAGCCCCACGGCGCGCACCTTGCCGGCGTCCACCAGTTCCTTCAGCGCTGACAGCGATTCTTCCAATGGCGTCGACTTGTCGTCCGGGTCATGCTTGTAACGCAGGCGGCCGAAGCAATTGGTCGGGCGCTCGGGCCAGTGCAGCTGGTAAAGGTCGATATAGTCGGTTTTCAGCCGTTTCAGGCTGGCGTCGCAGGCGTCCAGGATCGAGGCGCGGTCGAGCTTCGTTTCGCCGCCATTGAGGTGCGGGCGCATATAATCGAAGCTGCGCCCGCCGCGCGATCCGCTGGCGATCTTGGTGGCGAGGATGATGTCCTGCCGCCGGCCGGTTTTCTGGAGCCAGCTGCCGATGATGCGCTCAGTAGCGCCGTAGGTCTCCTTGCGGCCCGGTACGGCATACATTTCGGCGGTATCGACAAAATTGATGCCGTTTGCGAGCGCATGGTCAAGCTGGGCATGGCCATCGGCTTCGCTGTTCTGTTCGCCCCAGGTCATGGTGCCGAGGCAGATTTCGGATACGCGAATCCCCGTCCGCCCGAGCTCATTGATGCGCATCGGTGACTGCTCCTTTTAGGGAAACCGGAAGAGAAGGATCAGGCGGCGACGCCTTTTTCCGTGAAGAGCGACTGAAGTTCGCCCGTCTGGAACATTTCCTTCACGATATCGCAGCCGCCAACGAATTCACCCTTCACATAAAGCTGGGGAATGGTCGGCCAGTCGGAATAGGCCTTGATGCCTTCGCGCAGTTCCATGTCTTCAAGGACGTTGTAGGACTGGTATTTGACATCGAGGTGATTGAGAACCTGCGACACAACGGACGAGAAGCCGCACTGCGGGAAGACCGGGGTGCCCTTCATGAACAGGACAACATCGTCCTTGGTCACATAGTCGCGGATACGCTCGAAAATCGGCTGGTCGGTCATTTTGGTCTTCCTTCAACAGGTCACATCGGGCGGCCATGCGCCCGTACTTGGCAGGAAATAAGCCTTTTCGGCGCATATTCCAAGGGGCAGGCGGCAATTCTCGTCAAAAAGTGATGGGCCGCTCAGTCCGGCACCGAGGTTTGCAGGGCAAGCGCGTGCAGTTCGTTCCCCATGCGGCCCTTCAGGCTCTGGTACACCATCTGGTGCTGCTGCACCCGCGATTTGCCCCTGAAGCCTTCATAGATCACATGGGCCGCATAATGGTCGCCGTCGCCACGCAGGTCATCGATTTGCACCTTGGCGCCGGGCAGCGCTTCCTGGATGAATTCGGTGATGGCTTCTGCGGTCATGGCCATGGCTTTGTCCCCTCTCGGCAAGGCACCCCGCGACGGGGGCGCTTTTCTTCAAACATATCTCTTTATATGGTGGCAGGCGGGGCCAATGCAATCGGCCTTCAAGGGGGGAGACGACGATGGCGGGAAGCTGGACCGAAACAGCGGCGGCAGGCGGCAATATCGTGCCGCTTTTCCATGTGGCGGCAGAAGGCGAGCGGCGCGGCGGTATCCTGATGCTGCCGGCGCTTGGCGTGGAAGGCGCCTTCTATGAACGCTTCGCCGAGGGGCTGGGCGCTGCGGGCTTCGAGGTCGCGGTGATGGAAATGCGCGGCAACGGCCGCAGCAACCGCCGGCCGGGCCGGGCCGAGGCGTTCGGCTACCGCGAGTATGTGACCGAAGACATGGCCGCCGTCAGCCTGTGGCTCCGTGCGAAACTGGCGCCGGGGCAGAAGCTGATCGCGCTTGGCCATTCGCTCGGCGCCCATATGGCGGTGGCGGCAGCGGCTATTGCACCCAGCCTGCATGACGGCATCGTCACCATCGCAGCGGGCACGCCGTGGCATGGCGCCTTCAAGGGCAAGGTGGCGAAGCAGGTGAAATTCCTGTGCCGCATCATGCCGCTGCTGCATCTGGTGTACGGCTATTTCCCGGGCCACAAGCTTGGATTCGCGGGGCGCGAATATCGCGGCATCATGGCAGACTGGAAACATCTGGCCGCGCGCAACGAGTTCCGCATCAAGGGCGAGGCCGAAGCGCTGGAGCCGCGCCTCGCCGCATGGCCGGGCCGTGTGCTCGCCATCACCCTCGCCGACGACAAGCTCGCCCCCGCCCCCGCCGCCAAGGGGCTGGTCGGCAAGCTGACTGCTGCTGAGGTCGACCACCGCATCCTGACGGGGGATGACACCGCCACCCGCGCCGACCATTTCAAATGGGCCCGCGACGTTGGCAACCTGCCGCAGATCGTGGCGGAATGGGTGGGGTGATTTCGCCTAGTGAATAGTCACGCCCGTATTGTCTGCGAGCACGGCGATGGTGAGCGAGCGGGTCTCATGGTCGGTGGGCGGGCTGAGGCGGTAGCCGCTGCCTGAAAGGTGATCCACAAACAGGATCAGGGCGTGTTCGGCCAGTGCCATGCCGTCGCCCTTGAACCAGTGGCCAAGGATCGTGCGGCCACGTTCCACCTGGGCATTCTGGTAGGCGCCGGCGGCGGCGATGATGCGGCGTTCGTCCATCGTCATCTGTTGGCAGGCGCAGCATTTCACATTCACCTTGCGGGCGGAGCGCCGGGCGACAAGGCCCATGAACTGGTCCCAGTGGCGCGAGGCCATCGGGCCGCCGGCAACACAAAAGGCGCGGTGCCAGGCATCGATATGACGGGCAAGTCGGGCGCTGCCGGCCTCGGCCGTCAGCGCCCCCACCCATTGCCGCGTCACGTGCAACACAAACCTTTCCGCGGCTCCGGAGGGGAGGGTAGAGAGGGTGGAAACCTGCGGCAGGCTTGTGTTGGATACGGAACGTTCGGGCATGGTGTCAGCTCCCTTGCTGTCGTTGCCCATGTAGTGTAATTGCGAATCATTCGCAATATCAAGATAAAAATCAGATAACAGGAAAGACGAAAAAGGGCAGGGGGTTACAGGCTGATGGTGCCCGAATTTGCGGTGCTAAAGCTTACCCGTGCGAAACCGGTACAGAAGCGCGTCGCGCGCTGCAGGGTCGGCTGGCACTTCGCCTGCTGCATGCAAGGCCTGCCAGCGGGCGAGCGCTTCTGGGCTCATGCGGGCATTGGCGCGTTCGGGCGTCAGGGCTTCGGTGATCGCCGGGTTCACCGGCAGGCCAAGGAATCGGGCGAGGCCTTCGCCGCCCTCATCCATCAGCGTGCCAAGCCCGATTGCTGCAACATGCTGCACGCCGGCGGCGGTCAGTTTTGCTGCAATCTTTTCGGGGTCGGGCAGGGGCTGCGGGTAGGGCGCCAAAAAATCGGCGAGGCTGCCCTGATAGCCCCGGATGGCCCGGAACATATGGACCGATTCCCACCATGCGTCTGCCGCGCGGGTCACCAGCCGCACCTCGATCCGCCGCTTTGCCTTCGCCTGCAGCATGGCAAGCGAGGCACCGAAACGGTCGAGATCGGGATAGAAGCGCGCGGCGAGCGTGCCGGGCATGGTGCCGATCAGGTTTTCATAGCTGACGACCACGCCGCGTTCCTCGCGGTCGATCGCGCGCACCAGCCGCGCAAGGCGAACTTTATCGAGAAGCGGGGCCGCGGGCCGGTGCAGGCGGCGCAGGTGCGCCCATGCCCGGTCGGTCATCAGCTCGTCGCGCAGCATCACCCGCCAGCCAGCGGCCTCAAGCGGGGCGCGTGCCTTCGCCAGCGCCTTCTGGATGCTGGTGGAGCCGCAGCGGTGCAGGCCGATATGCAGGATGACAGGTGTGTCGCTCATGGCGGCATTTAGGGGGAGTCAGATGGGTTTGTCCAGAATACAAAAAGGGGCGCCCTCGCGTTGCTCGGGTCCTGCGTGACGCGCCGCTCAAACGCCGCGCGGGCTTGTGGCACCCCAAAGAAAAAGGGGCGCCAATCGCTTGGCACCCCTTCCGCTTTCAAGCTGGGTAGGGCTTAAAGTTCGTTTTTCATGAAGGCCGGGAACCAGCCTTCGTGTGCTGCGGTGAGGGCTGCGAGCGGCAGGTCAAGCGCACCGCCGTTTACCGTGATGCTGTCACCGCCCGTGGTGCCGAGAACGGCAACGGCGAGGCCGGCATCGCGGGCTTCCTGACGGATCGTCTCGGCCTCGTCGGCCTCGGCGGCGATCAGGTAGCGCGACTGGCTTTCGCTGAACAGGTGAACATGCAGCGGCAGGCTGTCGTCAAGCGTGATGGTGGCGCCCGTCTTGCCCGAGATTGCCATATCGGCAAGGGCAGCGATCAGGCCGCCGTCCGACAGGTCATGCACGGTTGTCAGCTGGCCGTTCTCGATGAGCGCGCGGACGAAATCGCCGTTGCGGCGCTCGACAGCGAGATCAACAACCGGCGGCAGGCCTTCGTCCTTTTTCAGGATTTCACGCTGGTAAAGCGACGCGCCAAGCTCGTTTTTGGTTTCGCCAAACAGCATGATCACCTGGCCGTCGCCCTTGAAGGGCACGGTTGCCATATGTTTCGACTGCTTCAGGATGCCGACACCGCCGATGGCGGGCGTAGGCAGGATGCCCTTGCCGTTCGTCTCGTTATAAAGCGAGACGTTGCCCGAAACGATGGGGTAATCAAGCGCGACGCAGGCTTCCGCCATGCCTTCAAGGCAGCCGACGATCTGGCCCATGATCTCGGGCCGCTCGGGGTTGCCGAAGTTGAGGCAGTTGGTGATGGCAAGCGGCAGGCCGCCGGTGGCCGTGATGTTCCGCCACGTTTCAGCCACGGCCTGTTTGCCGCCTTCAACCGGATCGGCATAGCAGTAGCGCGGGGTTACGTCCGTGCTGATCGCCAGCGCCTTTTCGGTGCCATGCACGCGCACGACAGCAGCGTCGCCGCCCGGGCGCTGGACGGTGTCGCCCATGACCATATGGTCATACTGCGACCAGATCCAGCGACGCGAGGCGAGGTTCGGCCCGCCGATCAGGTCCATAACCGCCTTTTTCAGGTCCTTGGGCGCTTCCACGTCCACAGCCTTGCGCTTCGGCGTTGCCGTGTGCGGGCGGTCATATTCCGGCGCATCGTCCACAAGCGTGTTGAGCGGGATATCGCCCACCGTTTCGCCCTTGAACTTCAGCGTCAGGTTGCCCGTATCGGTGATGTGGCCGATCACGGCGAAATCAAGTTCCCACTTTTCGAAGATGGCTTTCGCCATTTCCTCGCGGCCGGGCTTCAGGACCATGAGCATGCGCTCCTGGCTTTCCGACAGCATCATCTCGTAGGGGAGCATGTTTTCTTCGCGCTGGGGCACGTTATCGAGGATCAGCTCGAAGCCAACGCCGCCTTTCGACGCCATCTCGACGGACGACGAGGTGAGGCCAGCCGCCCCCATGTCCTGAATGGCGACGATCGCGTCGGTAGCCATCAGCTCGAGGCAGGCTTCGATCAGGAGTTTCTCGGTGAAGGGGTCACCCACCTGTACGGTCGGGCGTTTCTCTTCACTGTCGTCCGTGAATTCGGCCGACGCCATGGTGGCACCGTGGATGCCGTCGCGGCCGGTTTTGGAGCCGACATATACGACGGGGTTACCCACACCAGCAGCTGCCGAATAGAAGATCTTCTCGGCGTCGGCGAGGCCAACGGTCATGGCGTTTACAAGGATGTTGCCATTGTAGGACGGGTCGAAGTTCGTCTCGCCGCCCACGGTCGGCACACCCACGCAGTTGCCGTAGCCACCGATGCCCGAAACCACGCCAGCCACAAGGTGGCGGGTCTTCGGATGATCAGGCTCGCCAAAGCGCAGCGCGTTCATGTTGGCCACGGGGCGTGCGCCCATGGTGAAGACATCGCGCAGGATGCCGCCCACGCCCGTCGCCGCGCCCTGATAGGGCTCGATGAAGGACGGGTGGTTGTGGCTTTCCATCTTGAAGATGGCTGCCTGCCCGTCACCGATATCGATGACGCCGGCATTCTCGCCGGGGCCGCAGATAACCCACGGGGCTTTCGTCGGCAGTTTCTTCAGGTGGATTTTCGAGGATTTGTAGGAGCAATGCTCCGACCACATCACGGAATAGATCCCGAGTTCCGTCAGGTTCGGCTCGCGGCCGAGGCCTTTCAGGATCAGGTCATATTCCTTCGGCGTCAGGCCGTGATCGCGGACGATTTCGGGGGTGATCTTGGTGTCGGTCATCTCTTTTCCCCTCAGCCCAGACGGTTCATGACGGATTCGAACAGGACGCGGCCGTCGGAGCCGCCGAGCGCGGGTTCGATCATCCGCTCGGGGTGCGGCATCATGCCAAGCACGTTGCCTTTTTTGTTCAGCACACCGGCGATGCGGCGCTGGGCGCCATTGATATCCTCGGCATAGCGGAAGGCAACCTGACCTTCGCCTTCGAGGGCATCGAGCGTTTCCTTGTCGGCATAATAGTTGCCGTCATGGTGCGCGACCGGGATGGTGATGTTGCTGCCGGCGGTGTAGCCGTTGGTGAAGAGGCTGGCGTCGTTCGCCACTTCCAGTTCCACATCGCGGCACACGAAATGGAGGCTGGCGTTGCGCATCAGCGCACCCGGCAGGAGGCCGGTTTCAGTCAGAACCTGGAAACCGTTGCAGACGCCGAGGACCGGAACACCGGCTTCGGCGCGCTTGATGACCTCTTTCATGACGGTCGAACGTGCTGACATGGCGCCGCAGCGCAGATAGTCGCCGTAGGAGAAACCGCCGGGCAGGGCGATGAAGTCGACCTTCTCGAAATCGGCCGACTGGTGCCAGACCATTTCAGGTTTTTTACCCGTCACCTTTTCAAGGGCGACGGCCATATCCCGGTCGCAGTTCGAACCGGGAAAGACGATGACCGCGGATTTCATGGGCGCTTACTCCAGCTCGATGCTGTAGTTTTCGATCACCGTGTTGGCGAGCAGCTTGCGGCACATCTCGTCAACCGCTTCCTTGGAGGTGCCTGCCGCGAGGTCCAGCTCGATATATTTGCCCTGGCGGGCGGCTTCGACGCCGTCAAAACCCATGTTGCCGAGTGCGTGTTCGATGGCTTTGCCCTGGGGGTCCAGAACGCCATTCTTGAGGGTAACGTGAATACGGGCTTTCATGGGTCTCAGCCTTCCTTCTTCTGCTGGTGTTCGGCAAGTTCGGTGATGTCGGCGCTCGGCAGGATGCCGAGGCGGCGGGCCACTTCCATATAGGCTTCCATTTCACCGCCGAGATCGCGGCGGAAACGGTCCTTGTCGAGCTTCTCGCCCGTTTTCATGTCCCACAGGCGGCAGCCATCGGGGCTGATTTCATCAGCCAGCACAGTCATGACTTCCTCGCCTTCGTAAAGGCGGCCGAACTCCAGCTTGAAGTCGATGAGGCGGATGCCGATGCCGGCGAAGAGGCCGGACATGAAATCGTTCACGCGCAGGGCATAATGGGTGATGTCGTCAAGCTCGTCTTCCGAAGCCCAGCCGAAGGTCAGCACATGCTCTTCGGCGATCAGCGGGTCGCCAAGCTCGTCCGACTTGAAGCAGAACTCAACGAGCGGGCGGGGCAGCGGCGTGCCTTCCTCGATCCCGAGGCGCTTGGAGAGGCCACCGGCGGCAACGTTGCGGACGATCACTTCCACGGGGATGATCTCGACCGCTTTCACCAGCTGTTCCCGCATCGACATACGGCGCACGAAGTGAGTCGGGATGCCGATGTTGCCAAGGGCGGCGAAGATATATTCGGAGATGTGGTTGTTCACCACGCCCTTGCCCGAAAGCGTGCCCTTTTTCTGGTTGTTGAATGCGGTGGCGTCATCCTTGAAATACTGGATGATCGTGCCCGGCTCGGGGCCTTCATACAGGATCTTGGCTTTGCCTTCGTAAATCTTGTTGCGGCGGGACATCTGAGGCCTGCTCCTTCGACATGCAGGGAGGGGGTGAATCGCGCGCGGACAATAGCGGATGAAGTCCGGCCCGACAATCTTTCTGTCATAAAACGCAATAACCGGTTTTTGCTCTTGACCAGCGGCGCACAGATATTACCTGAATGTGCGCTATAATCGTTGCCTGTGCCTCCTGCAGGTGACAAGAATCGGGATGAAAGGACCACGCCCATGACCACGTTCGACAGCCGCGAAAAGGCCTTTGAAGACAAGTTCGCCCACGATGAGGCGCTGCTGTTCAAGGCGCGGGCTCGCCGTAATCGCCTGCTTGGCGAATGGCTGGCCGCCGAGATGGGCCTTTCGGGCGACGCCGTGAAAGAATATGCCGGTGATGTGGTCGCCTCCGACCTTGAAGAAGAAGGTGACGGCGACGTGATCCGCAAGGTGATGGCCGATA
This sequence comes from Gimibacter soli, assembly GCF_028463845.1. Lineage (NCBI taxonomy): Bacteria > Pseudomonadati > Pseudomonadota > Alphaproteobacteria > Kordiimonadales > Temperatibacteraceae > Gimibacter > Gimibacter soli. The sequence goes on from NZ_CP116805.1 coordinate 1,790,236, forward strand.
TCGCTGCCAAGGGCCTCGATATCTCGCAGCACCGCATTGAAAAGCGCCTCGACGAGCTGTTCGACGAAGCCAAGCGTCAGATCATGTCCGAATCCTGAGCCCTTGGTGGCCGGGCTTGATTTCGATCAATAAGCCCGTCGCCTGAAGGGGTTAAAATGCTCCGGTAGCCGCCAGAAGGAATACCGGAGCATGCCCCAGACTATCGACCCCATTTTTCAGAACTTCCGCCACTATAATACCGCGCGCGTGCCCCGCTACACGAGCTACCCGACGGCTGTGCAGTTCCATGACGGCATCACGGCTGACGACCAGCAGCGGTGGCTGATGGAAGTCGGGCCAGACCAGAGCCTTTCCCTCTATTTCCACATTCCTTTCTGCCAACAGCTTTGCTGGTATTGCGGCTGCAACACGACGGTGACGCAGAACACGGGCCGCATGACCCGCAACACGCGTGCGCTGGTGATGGAAATTGAAAGGGTCGCGGACCTTCTGCCGCCGAAAATGGCGGTGCGGCACCTGCATTTCGGGGGCGGCACGCCGACATGGTTGCCGATGAGCGACATGGCAGCACTCGTCGCCCTCGTGCGCAAGCGCTTCAACCTGTTGCCGGATGCCGAGCTTGCCATCGAGATCGATCCCCGCACCATGTCGCGGCAAAAGGCCGGGGCACTTGCCGTGATGGGCTTCAACCGCGCAAGCCTTGGCGTGCAGGATTTCAATCCGGCTGTTCAGGCGCTGATCAATCGTATCCAGCCACCGCAGATGGTGGCTGATTGCATCACCTGGCTGCGCGACGCCGGGATCGATGCGATCAGTATGGACCTGATTTATGGCCTGCCGGGGCAAACCACCGAGGGACTGGTTGAAACCGTGCGTCAGGCTGTGCGCATGAAGCCGCAGCGCGTGGCGCTTTTCGGCTATGCGCACCTGCCATCGCGGCTGAAACACCAGCGCATGATCGCGAACGATGCATTGCCCGGCGCCGAAGCGCGGCAAGATGCTGCCGAGGCCGCCGCCGCCGCACTGGTCGCCGCAGGCTATGATGCCATCGGCTTCGATCACTTTGCGCTGCTTGAGGACACATTGGCCGTTGCCGCGCGAGAAGGACACCTGCGCCGCAATTTCCAGGGCTATACAAACGACCCGGCCGATGTGCTGATCGGCTTTGGCGCTTCGGCGATCAGTGAACTGCCGGGCGGATACATCCAGAACAGTGCCCACATTGGCCAGTATGAAGCGGCGATTGAGGCGGGCGGCCTTGCCGGTGATCGCGGCGTGGCGATCACGGCGGATGACCGATTGCGCCGGGCGGTGATCGAGGCGCTCCTTTGCCAGTTCACGGCGGATGTCGGTGCGATCTGCAAGGCGCAGGGCCGGGCCGAAACAGCCCTTGATTCCGAAATCCTGCGGCTGACGCCCTTGCGCGCCGACGGGCTTTGCAGTGTGAAGGGCCGCACGGTGACCATCCCGCCCGTCGCCCGCAACCATGCCCGCGTCGTTGCCGCCACGTTCGATGCTTACCTTGTGCCGGAAGCGGCAAGACATAGCGTTGCAGTCTGATCAAAGTCGCGCTACTTTGTGATCACATTTCCAAACGGGGGATAGATCATGCGGTATGTGACGAAGACTTTCGGTGCGGGCGTGGCGCTCGCAGCCCTTCTGGTGGCCGGTTGCGGCGAGAAGGCGGGCGACAATGACGCAGCGAAAGGCCCGGTCGCCGACCGGGTGATCGTCGGCGCCACTATCTACACGGTTGACGGTGACAATCGCGTTGCCGATGCGATGGCTGTGCGGGAAGGCAAAATCCTTTATGTCGGCGACCGCGCCGGCGCGCAGGCCTATGTGGGCGATGGCACGCAGGTTGACGTGCTGGACGGCAAGGTCATCTTCCCCGGTTTCACCGATACCCACGCTCATGTGGCTTCGGGCGGCGAGGAACTGAACGGCCTGTCGCTCACCGGCGTTGGCTCGGTTGAAGAGATCATCGCCAAGGTCAAGGCCTATGCCGATGCGCACCCGGACCTTGATATCATCGTCGGCCGTGGCTGGGACCTAACCCTGTTCCCCGGCGCCAACCCCTCGAAAGACCTTCTGGACGCCATCGTGCCGGACCGCCCGGTTTATCTTGAAGGCGCTGACGGCCATAACGGCTGGGCCAACTCGAAAGCGTTTGAAGCCGCCGGTATCACCAAGGATACGCCGGACCCGGCCAAGGGCAGCTTCGCCCGCCTTGCCGACGGTACGCCTTCGGGTGCGCTGCGCGAGGAAGCAAACGGTGCCATCTCGGCCCTGTTGCCCGCGCCGACGAAAGACGGTGTGATGGGCGATATCCGCCGCGGCATGGCCTTCCAGAATATGCAGGGCATGACAGCGATGGTGGACGCATCCGTCACCGACAGCATTTATAACGAGGCTTTCCTTGATCTCGCCAAAGACCCCGCGCTGCCGCTCCGCATGAAGCTCTCCTTCCTGCCGGGCAAGACGTGGGAAGACAGCTTCACGACCATGGAAACCGTTGACGAGCATGTCGCCGCCGTGGTGAAGCGCCGTGACGCGTTCCGCGCTGTGAATGCGGGCCGCGTGGACGGCGACGGCATCAAGATTTTCGTCGATGGTGTGGCGGAAAACTTCACCGCTGCGGTTATCGAGCCCTATGTGAATATCCCGGACGGCCATGATCATCACGGTGTGATGAACCTGACGCCCGAAGCCCTGACAGCATTCGTGACCGGTGTGGACAAGGAAGGCTTCAATGTCCTTTTCCACTCACTCGGCGATCAGGCCGTGCGGTCGGCCCTTGATGCGGTCGAGAATGCGGAAAAGGTGAACGGCCCGCGTGACCGCCGCCATCATCTGTCGCACCTTGAGTTCGTCGATCCCGCCGATATCCCGCGCTTCAAGGAAATCGGTGCGGTCGCCAACCTGCAGGCCCTGTGGCACTTTGCCGATACCTATATTACCGACCTGACCCTGCCGCATATCAAGGAGGATCGTCAGCGCTGGATCTATCCGGCCAAGAGCTTCAAGGATGCAGGCGTGAAGCTTTCGTGGGGCAGCGACTGGCCGGTTTCAACCTCCGACCCGTTCGACAGCATCGAAGTTGCCGTTACCCGGCAGGATCCGCGCGATGCCACCAGCACGCCTTTCATCCCGGAAGAGGCCCTGACGGTGGACGACATGATCCATGCGCTGACCATCAATGGTGCCTGGATCATGGGGCAGGATACGGTGCGTGGCAGCCTCGAGGAAGGCAAGCTCGCCGATTATATCGTCGTGACCGCCGACCCCTATAAGGTCGCCCCCGCCGATATTTCGGAAATCGAGGTGCTGGAAACCGTTGTGGAAGGTGTTACGGTTTACACGAAATCGAACTGACAGGCCGGGGAGGGCCGCGATGAAGAAACTGGCGCTTGGCCTCGCGGCCCTTTTTTCGATTGTCCTGATTGCCGTGCTCGCGCTCGGTCCTGAATATGCCGACAAAAGCATTAACCGGGTGGTGCAGGGGCGCCAGCCGGTGACGGTGACGGCAGAGGCGAAAGCGCTGAACGACCGGCTCACCATCATGGACTGGCATGCCGATACGCTTCTGTGGGATGCGCGGCGCAACATGCTGCGCTCCCACGATTATGGCCATGTGGATGTGCCGAAGCTGAAGGCCGGCAACATCGCGCTGCAGATGTTCACCACCGTCACTAAATCTCCCGAAGGCCAGAATTACGAGGAGAACGACGCTGACAGCGACACGATCACGCTGCTCGCCAAAATCCAGCGTTGGCCGCTCCGCACCTGGGACAGCCTGCTGGAGCGCGCTCTTTTCCAGGCGCAGCTTCTGGCACAGCGGGTGGATGAAAGCGGTGGCGACATGATTTTCGTGCGGAGCCGGGACGACCTTGAAGCCGTGCTGACCGCACGTAGCGACGGCCGCCGCGTGATCGGCGCGCTTCTCGGCACCGAAGGCCTGCATCCGCTGGAAGGCGAGCTTGAAAATCTGGACAAGATGGAAGCCGTGGGCTTCCGCATGTTCGGCCTCACCCACTTTTTCGATAACGAACTTGGTGGGTCGTTGCACGGCAAAACCAAAGCCGGGCTCACCGATTTCGGCCGCGCCGTGGTGCAGAAACTGACAGCAGACGGCATGATCATTGATCTCGCCCACGCCAGCGAACAGATGGCGTGGGATACGCTTGCGATCTCGGACGGTCCTTTCGTTGTTTCCCACACCGGCTTCAAGGGCCACTGCGAGACCCAGCGCAATTTCCCCGATGACCTGATGAAAGCCATCGTCGCCAAGGGCGGCCTGATTGCAGTGGGCGCGTGGGACGAGGTGACCTGCGCCCGCACGGTGGAATCCGTGGCTGCGTCCATCCGCTACGGGGTCACTCTGGTGGGCGAGGACAATGTCGTCCTCGGCTCCGACTGGGACGGCGCCACCGAAGCCATCTTCACCGCCGACCAGATGGCCGAACTCACCGCCGCCCTGCTGGACGTGGGCCTCACCCCCTCCCAGATCGAAAAGGTGATGGGCGGGAACAGCGTGGCTTTCCTGCGGAAGGCGTTGAGGTAGAATTGATCCGCTTCGAGTATGACCAGACCTAGCTCGCCGGCTCGCCCTATTCGGCTCTTGAGGCTGTGGCAGACCGTACATTGAGGGCATTTCCGCCATGAGGCTTCTCATCCGCAGCGATGTGGAAGGTGGTCTGAACGGCATATGCCCGGCGTGGGTGTAGGTATGGCTTCTGCAGTATGTGCGCTAAAGGTAGATAGGCCGCTCCGCATTTTCACCTTGCAGCGTTCCCTAGTGTAACTACATTGCATCTGGTTGTATCGCTAATCGTTTGGCGATACAGGAGATATTGAACCGGGTGAGCAGGGATATTTTCAAGTATGTTGAAAATGAAGATGAAGGAAGTCTCTCAGGAGATTCGGGTTGCGTCCCAGATTTTGTTTGTTTTTTTGGCCATTTTTTCGTCTTCAAGTTGTGCGAAAGACGATCAAGGCGGCGACAGCCACCTTCGTGTTACGGATGAATTTGTGCGGCTATATATGGAGGGGAAACCGCGAGAAGCGATCCGCCAGACGTTCGACCGAAGGGACTTTCTGACGACCCGGAAACAGGAAATTGAACTCGTGATCCTGAATGCCGAACAGGCCCTTGAGAAGCTCGGTAAAATAAGCGCTTTTGAAATGGCTTGGGAGCAGAAACTATCTGAACACGTCTATTATGTGGCCTATCAGATGTTTACGGATCGCTTTCCCATATACATCACGTTCTTTCTTTTTAAATCGCAGGACGGCTGGGTCATCTCCCATTTCAACATGAATAATGTTCGGTATCTTCTGGATCCCGTCGCCAACGGGGCAGATGAAGTGCCGGACGCTGTTCAAAACCTGACGGATGCCATGATGCAGGAATTTGTCGTCGGCAATTATGAAGATGGCCTAGAAAAGGGCTTCGTCGGTGCGGAAGAAATCCTGACTGATACCTTCAAATCAGGTACGCGAAAGCAGATGGAATTCCTCGAAAGTATTCTGGGCGAGCCCACAGCCTACGAATTGGCGAGTGCCGAACGCCTTTCCAGCAGAAGCATTCGGCTTGTGTATTTCCTGCTCCTTGAGTCCCATCCGCTGGCGTTTGAATTCAACTTCTTCGAGAAGGCCGACGGGACTTGGGTGATCGCAGATTTTAATTACAACGACCAATTCAAAGGGATTGTGGCGCTGAAGCCCTAGGCTTCGGCAGTCACTCTCGCGTCAGTTTCACAGTTGCCTGTTTGCTGTCGGGCAGGACGACCATGGCGTCGTGGCCGTGCACATAGGCGCGCAGGCGCAGGCCGTCGGCTTCTTCGGGCAGCTGTTTGGCGAGCAGGCCTGAGATCGGCTGCAGCGGGGTGAAGTCGACGATGATCGGGGTGCCCGGCTTCACATCGGGCAGCATCGGGCGCATCCACACAGGGATATCTTCCCACTTCATCTCGCCGATCGCGATCACATCAAGCCCCACGGCTTTCGATCCGTTGGCGATGGCAAATTCATGGGCGAAATTGCCGATGGTGAAGCCGCGCACCGGGCTCATGCCCCGATACATATGATAGCTGCCCATCTTGAACATGGCCTTCACCGGATGCTTCTTCGCGGCCACGCTGTAGCGCGCCATGAACTGTTTCTTGAACAGGGCCTCGCGCCAGGTGTTGTTATAAAGCCCCACATATTCGCCCTCCATGCCGCGGCGGTTGAAGGAATAGATTTCAGCACTGTGGATGAGGCGTGCGAGCAGGATGTCGCCTTCTGATCCGGCTTTCAGGCCAAGTGCAGCCTGCAGCGCCTGCAGGCGGCCGAGCGTGCCTTCGTCGTCATGGATATAGCCGCCGAGGTTCGTGAAGCTTTCCTTCTCGCGGGCGACTGCAAGTTCGGCTTCCACAAGCGGACGTTTTGCCTTGGGCGCAAGGGCAGCGATGCGCTCCAGATACCGGATCGCACCTTGTGCCTGCTCGATCCCCCACAGGTCGGCGATTTCAGTGACACGGGCATAAAGCGCCAGATCCTGATCGGACGAGAAGCCGATATGGAAGGGATAGTCTTTGGCGAGCTTGGCGATTGCCGGCAGGTTGCCGCGATATCCCTTGCCGCTGATCGTTTCCATGGCGAGCGGATCATTCTCCACCACGAAGGTATTGAAGCCTTCCTGCGCCTTCAGGTCGCGGAACAGGCCTTCGGCGAAGCGGGGGATTTCATGATCGAAATGTTCCTCGCCCAGCAGCACGAACTGCGCACCTTTGACGAGGGTGGCAAGATGCGTGGCACCGGGGCCGGAAAGGCCTTCCTCGGAATAGGTGAAGGAGAGTGTGGCGGCGGCAACGACGGCTTTCGTGTCGGGCGGTGGCAGCTTTTCATCATGGGCCTCTGCTGGCAGGCCGGTTATCAGTAACAGGCCAAGGAAACCGGCAACGCGAACGCCTTGAAAAAGCTTCATCCCACTCACCCCCGAAATGTGGTCCCGCCGAAGTCTATGCTGGCGCGCAGGAAAAGGCGAGGGGGCAGACACTGCGGATGAAGGGTGCGCAGCGCGCTCCTTTCAGGATTCGCTTGCAGCGCGAATTGCGGCGTGGCTAACTCTGGGCGTGAGCCTGGAGGATGCCATGTCCATTCGTTCCCTCAGGCGGCCATTTCTTTGTTCATTGTTGATGTTGTTCCTGTCGGGCTGCCTGCTTGAAAGCTTCCGTCTGCCGGAAGACTATCGTGCTGCCAACATCGGGGCTGTGCTGCCCTGGGATGCCGCAACGCTGTTTGCCGAAGATGGCGGGCAGGGCCTTTATCTGCGTTTTGTGCCGGTCGGGAAGACTTCCTACGCGCTGGAGCAGGTGGCGACCGACCCGAAATCCGGCGATGCCGCCATGACGGTGCTGACCGCCCACCTCAATCCCCTTGGCGGGGACTGGTATGCGCTGCACTGGGTGAGCCACGACCGCACTTCGCAGGGCTATAACCTGCTGCATGTGGGCAAGGATTTGCTGCGTGTCGTGGTGCCTGCGGGCGCCATGCAACGGATTGCTGAAACTGCGGCCACGTACGGTGGCAAGGCGGAGGTTGCAGGGAGCGACATCGGCATCAGCGGCATGGAGGAGCGGCAGGTGCTTGCCCTTCTCGGGGTAGCCAAAAACTTCGCCGGCTACAGCTTCCGAAACTTCAGGCACGCCGATGCTTACCCGGCAGATGTGGCCAGCAAAGCCTATGCCTCGATCGTCGAACCCGTCATGCGGCTGAAGCCGGCGGACTTTGGCGGCAGTGCCGGGCTTTACCGGATGACCCGCTATTTCTTTGCACTCGCCGAAGAGGAAAGGGCAGTCGGCTATTATGCACTCGCCCGTTTCGCAGCAAGCGGCTGGGGCCTCACCCGCGACGAGGCGTTCGCCGATGACATGGCCGCGAAGGCGGTGGCGGGCGGTGTGGCACAAGCAACAACCGTTCGCGGTTATCTGCGTCTGTTTGGCCGAACGACGCCTGCAGACTATCCCGCAGCGGTCGACTTTTTGCGGGCGGGGATGGCTGCGGGCGAAAGCCGGGCACCCGCCTATCTGGGCTTCGCTTACCGGAACGAGCTTGGCGTCGACTATGACGAGGCAGAGGCAATCCGCCTTTATGAGGCGGGCGCCGCGCGCGCGGACCCGTTTGCCTTGACCGAGCGGGCCGACATGATGATTGCCGACCCTGGCCGCAGCCGGAACAAGGCACGCATAATCGAACTGCTGGAACGCGCGGCAGCGCACGACAGTCTTCATGCCATGTATATGCTTGGCGAGGTTTACGAGTGGGAGCCGGAAACATGGCCGAAGGCAGTGGGCTGGTATCGCCGTGCGGCATTCGGCGGCCATGCGGAGGCGCAGGCCGCTTACGGACGAATGCTCGATATGGGGATCGGGGGAACGCCTGATCCCGCAGCCGCACGCCACTGGATACGGCTCGCGGCAGTAGGGGGCAGCGAGACAGCGGCGGATGAAATGGTGCTGAATGACTGGTCGCCGCTTGTCACGATGCCGGGCGCCGGTGCTGTGCCGCCGAAACTTCATCTTTACGAGCTTCAGGACTGGGGCGTGCCTGCCGACGCGCGTGACAAGCCCGACTACCGGGAAAGCCCGCAAACCCCGCTCGTCGCGCCGGGGGCGCGCACCATCGCGACCTATCAGCTGAAAGCGTTGATTGATGAGGGCGGACGTCCATTGCTCATCGATGTCAACCGGACGGCCCAGCACGGGCGGATGCCGGGCGCCGTTATCAAACCAGACCTTGGCTATTGGCCATCGGATGGGCGGCTGGTCTCGGCTGCCCTTGAGGGCCTGACAAGCGGTGACCGCACCCGGCCGCTGGTCTTTTTCTGTGCCGGTTCCGAATGCTGGTACAGCTGGTTTGCCGCGCGCGCGGCGGTCGAGCTCGGGTACGAGGACGTTCTTTGGTATCGCGGCGGGATTTCTTCGTGGCGGGCGGCAGGACACGCGGTCACAGACATCCCGAAATCGGAATGAGAAGCGTCATGGAAGCGGAGAAAGCCATGAGGAAGATATCGTTGATCCTTGTTTTCGCTATTGCATCATTCGCTTCGCCGGCCACGCCGGATGCTGCGGCCCAGTCGCGGGAAATTACCGAACGGGGCAAGGCCTGCGAGGCCTATGCGCTGGCGAACCTGCCGAAATTCCGGCACGGCGCTTTCATTACGCGCTGCCGGATGGGCAAGCAGCCGGTCGAGGAAATGGGCGCCAAGGAGCAGGAAGGGGTGCAGCGGATGCGCGAAGACAACGCAAGACGCTTCCCAACCGAAACGGTCGTTCCAGGCGCGATCAGCAACTGCGAACGATCTTCGGCCATGCCGGGGCTGCCAACCTACGACTGTGCCTGCATCAAGGGCGCGGCGGAGGGGCATCTGGCGGCAGGTATTCTGTTCAACGAACAGATCCGCGACCTGCAGTTCGACCGGGCAGCCTGTCTCGACCGCAAGGCAACCTTCGAAAAATATGCGATGTATGAGGCCAACAGCCCGCTGTTCCAGCGCAAGACGGACGGCATCGCCCTCGCCAAATGCCGCGAAGGCCTTTATGACGAGGCGCTGGATGGGTGGCTTTTCGAGAAGGTCGAAGACATGCGGACGCATCTTTTCGAGAAGGGCTGCCCGATGCGCAAGTTCCCGGTCGGCAAGGCCTCCTGACGGAAAGCCTCAGTCGAACAGCTTGTCGATGTCAGCCTGTGTCTGGGCTGCTTCTTCCTCGGCATGATCCACAATCTCGGCCTTGGTGGCGGCCTTGACGCCTTCAAGCTTGCCGTGGATCAGCTGATTGAGCGTCATCAGCATGCCTTGCACCTGTTCGATCCGTGCCTTGATGAGGGCGGCGGCGTCGCCGGTCAGGCCGCGTTCGGCGGCGCCCACCTTGTGAAGGCCGGCGACGGTGCCGACGATCAGCTTGTCGAGTTTCGCACAAATGGCTTCGAAGGGCTTGCGGATCACGTCGGGCGCGATGCCATAGGCCTCGATCGCCAGCTTCTTCGCGGTGAAGCCGCTATCCTCGAAATGCTGGACATAGGATTTGGGCGCCCAGTCGTCGCAGTCCTCGATCATGTCCGGCATGTCCGGCAGCATTTCGAGAAGCATGACAATCTCGTTGTAATGATTGAGATAGTCCGTCGCCAGGAAGCTCGCCGGATTGATATTGGCGGCCTCAAGGCGTCCCTGCAGGGCAAGTTGTGCGTCGGTGTAGACAATGCTCATGGGTAATGAAAGCTCTTGGACAGCGAGATTAACAACACAAACCGACCCCCGAGAAGCACCATAGCGTGTGCTTCTTGTCATAGGGTTAACGCGACTGCAATTTTAATCGGTGCTGTCGCACGCCTGTCATAAATCGCCGCTAAGGCGCTGCCGCCCCAAAAGAAAAGGGCCGCACGCAGCGACCCTTTTCCGTCCCTTGATCTGAAAGCCCGGATTACGAGCTGTAGTACATGTCGAACTCTACCGGATGCGGGGTCAGTTCCATGCGGTGCACTTCTTCCCACTTCAGTTCCATGTAGGCATCGATCTGGTCGTCGTTGAACACGTCGCCGCGCTTCAGGAAGTCGCGGTCGGCGTCAAGGCAGTTGAGCGCTTCACGCAGCGAGCCCGCCACGGTCGGCACACCGGCCAGTTCTTCCGGCGGCAGCGCGTACAGGTCCTTGTCCATGGCGTCGCCCGGATGGATCTTGTTCACGATACCGTCGATACCAGCCATCAGCATGGCTGCGAAGGCGAGGTACGGGTTGGCAAGCGGATCCGGGAAGCGGATCTCGACGCGCTTGCCTTTGGGGCTCGTCGCGAACGGGATACGGCACGAAGCCGAACGGTTGCGCGCCGAGTAGGCGAGCAGAACCGGTGCTTCGAAGCCCGGGGTCAGGCGCTTGTAGCTGTTGGTGGTCGGGTTCGTGAAGGCGTTGATGGCCTTCGCGTGCTTGATGATCCCGCCGATATAGTAGAGAGCGGTTTCAGAGAGGTCAGCATAACCATTGCCGGCGAAGAGCGGCTTGCCATCTTTCCAGATCGACTGGTGGGTATGCATGCCCGAACCGTTGTCCATGGCGATCGGCTTAGGCATGAAGGTTGCCGTTTTGCCGTAGGTATGGGCGGTTTGCTGCACACCATATTTGTAGATCTGCACGTTGTCGGCAGTCTGGACGAGGGTCGAGAAGACCACGCCGAGCTCGTGCTGGGCGGTTGCCACTTCGTGGTGGTGCTTGTCCATCTTCAGGCCCATCTCGGTGAGGACCTTCACCATCTCGCCGCGCAGGTCCTGGCAGGCATCAACCGGCGGAACCGGGAAATAGCCGCCCTTGGCACGCGGGCGGTGGCCCATGTTGCCTTCTTCATACTTGCGGTCGCTGTTGTACGGGCCTTCGATATCGTCGATCTCGTAGGAAGCGCCGTTGTAGCCAACCTTGAAGCGAACGTCGTCGAACACGAAGAATTCGGGCTCGGGGCCGAAGAAGGCGGTGTCGCCGATACCCGAGAACTTCAGATATTCTTCAGCTTTCTTCGCGGTCGAGCGCGGGTCACGGCCATAGGGCTGGCCGGTGATCGGGTCGAGAACGTCGCAGAAGAGGATGATCGTGCTGTCAGCGAAGAAGGGGTCGATGGTGACGGCATTGAGGTCAGGCTTCAGCACCATGTCGGACTCGTTGATGGCTTTCCAGCCCGAGATCGACGAACCGTCGAACATGAAGCCGTCGGTCAGCATGTCCTCGTCCACGACATCGGCGCACATCGTCAGGTGCTGCCACTTGCCGCGCGGGTCGGTGAAGCGAAGGTCGATCCAGTCGGACTCGGTTTCCTTCACAAGCTTCAGAAAGTCCTGAACACTAAGGTTCGTATATTTCGACATGGGTCACTTCCTCTGGTAGTCGCCGCCCCGCCCGGGCGGCTTTTTATGGATAGGGTGGGTTAAATGGCGTCGAGGCCGGTTTCGCCGGTACGGATACGAATCGCATCCTCGATCGTTGAAACAAAAATCTTGCCGTCGCCGATACGGCCCGTATGCGCAGCAGACTGGATCGCTTCCACAGCCCGCGCGGCCTGGGTGTCTTCTACAATGAGCTCGATTTTGACCTTGGGCACAAAATCGACCACATATTCGGCGCCGCGATAAAGTTCTGTATGGCCCTTCTGGCGACCGAAGCCCTTGGCTTCAAGGACGGTGATGCCGGAAATGCCGATATCATGCAGCGCTTCCTTCACCTCATCGAGTTTGAAGGGCTTAATGATAGCTTCGATTTTTTTCATCATTTTCTTGGCAGACTGTTATTTCTGGACACACGCTTCATAGCATGCGGCGTGCCAGTTTGGTGCAGCGCGGAAAACGGCGGATTCCGGTGTCCGGTCGGGCAGGGAACAGGCAGGTTGGTGCCTAAAAAATGGGCACATGCTGATTTTTGTAACATTTCCATCAAACTGGCGAAAACAGCGCCGGTGCTAAAAGTGGTCTTGACGTCGGGAGGCCCCCCGGTATAGGAGAGGCCACCTCAAGACGATGGCGGGTGTAGCTCAGTCGGTTAGAGCGCCAGATTGTGGCTCTGGAGGTCGCCGGTTCGATTCCGGTCACTCGCCCCATATTTTAAAATAAGCCCCTTCCGGGGCTTGTTTTTTTTGTTAGACTGCGCCGCGTTTTTCGAAGGGGGAGGACTCGGCTTGAGTGTAACGGTTTCCTGGAAGGCGGCGGGCCATGCCCTGGTGTCGCCAAGCGAGATGGCTAAAGCCGACCGGTTGGCGGTCGAAGGCGGGGTTCCGAGTGCTGATCTGATGGAAGCGGCGGGCCGCGCCGTTGCCGATCTCGCAGCCGAAACCATGAGCGCAAGACGCGCCTCAGGCCCCATCGTTGTCCTTGCCGGCCCCGGCAATAATGGCGGCGATGGCTTTGTTTCTGCACGATATTTGCGCGAATGGGGATTCGACTGCGCGGTCATGCCGCTCGGTGATCCGGCAGCCCTGAAGGGTGACGCCGCGCTGATGCGCGACCGGTTCGATGGCCCGGTGATCGAGGCGGCCCCCGATGCGCTTGCCGATGCTGCCATGATCATCGACGCCCTGTTCGGGGCAGGTCTCAACAAGCCTCTCGAAGGGATGGCTGCCGAGCTTGTCGACGCGGCGAACGAGTCGCGGGCGATTCGCATCGCGGTCGATTTGCCGAGCGGCCTCTGTGGCGCCACGGGCCGGGTAAGCGGTTCCTGCTTCCGTGCTGACGCCACTGTCACCTTCTTTGCGCCGAAGCCGGGGCACATTCTCGCACCCGGTCGTTTCCTCTGCGGCGGGCAGGATCACCTGCATGTGGCGGATATCGGCATCAAGGATGCCATCCTCGCGAAAACCGGCGCCAATACCTATTTGAATGACCCTGGCCTTTGGGGCCTTGATTATCCGCACGCGGGGCCGACCTCGCATAAATATGTGCGCGGGCATCTTCTGGTGCTTGGCGGGCGCGAACCCGCGCTCGGTGCCTGTAGGCTGGCGAGCATCGCGGCCCTTCGGGTGGGCGGCGGCCTTGTGACGCTGGCAGCCCCCAGCGAAACCTATCCCATCCAGGCCGGCGCGCTGACCGATGTGTTGGTGCGCCGTATTGATTCCAACTTCGGCTTCCTTGGCATTCTGGCCGACCCGCGCATTGCGGTAACCCTGTTGGGGCCGGGTGCCGGTATCGGCGAGAAAACGGCGGAGCTTGCGATCCGTGCGCTCGAATCCGGGCGCAATGTGGTGCTTGATGCCGATGCGCTGTCCTCCTTCGCCGGGCGGCTTGATGCGCTCGCCGTGCAAAACAAGGCCGACGTGGTACTGACCCCGCATGAGGGCGAGTTCGCTCGACTGTTCAGTGATCTGGACCCGAACGAAGACCGGCTGGGTGCAGCCCGCAAGGCGGCGAAGCGGGTAGGGGGCATTGTCGTTCTTAAAGGGGTGTCGACTGTGATCGCGGCGCCGGACGGGCGCGCAGCCATCAATGCGAACGCGCCGGCATGGCTTTCGGTTGGCGGCACGGGGGACGTGCTTTCCGGCATGATCGCGGGCCTGATGGTGCAAGGAATGCCTGCGTTTGAAGCAGCTTGCGCGGCGGTGTGGCTGCACGGTGAAGCGGCCATGGGGATAGGCCCCGGCATGATCGCTTCGGACCTTCTGGACGCCATTCCTTCCGTTCTTCCCTGAAACGCTCAAATTCCGGGCAAATCGGCGACAAAAAAGCTTGTGCCTGTGTGCGCGCCTGCTATAACGCCCGGCAGCAAACCGGCGACCGGCGGGGGGAGTCTGTACTTTTTCCATCGCTCGGGGGTTGGCGGGGCGGACTGGCCGAGCGCGGCTGTCGGCTGGACCAAAGGCTGCGGGCGTGGCGGAACTGGTAGACGCGCCAGATTTAGGTTCTGGTGTCCTTCGGACGTGGGGGTTCAAGTCCCTTCGCCCGCACCAATTGGTCCCTGACGTGAATGCGCACACCCGCCGGGTGAAGACAACTTTGAGAAAGAATGGGTTTACAGATGCAGATCCAAGAACTGCTGAATGAAGGTCTGAAACGCGAGTTCAAGGTGGTAGTGACCGCCGACGACCTGAGCAAACGCCTTGACACCATCCTCGCCGACTTCGGCGCCAACAGCCGTATCAAGGGCTTCCGCCCCGGCAAGGCTCCGCTGTCGCTCCTGAAAAAGATGCACGGCGAGCGTGCTATGGGTCAGGTGATTTCGGAAGCGGTTCAGGAAACCTCGCAGAAGGTTTTTGAAGAGAAGAACCTGCGCCCGGCTACCCGTCCGGAAGTAGAGCTTGGCGACTATGCCGATGGCAAGGACCTCGAGTTCACCATCAAGGCTGAAATCCTGCCGCAAATCGACATTTCGGGCTTCAAGGCACCGAAGCTCGAGCGTTGGGTTGCCGAAATCGCTGACGCCGACGTTGATACCGTGCTTGAGCGTATCGCCGGCCAGCAGAAGACCTACAAGGCAGCTGCCAAAACCGCCAAGGCCGCCGAAGGCGATGCCGTGGTGATCGATTATGTTGGTCGCGTTGACGGCGTCGAGTTCGACGGCGGCAAAGGCGAAGGCTTCCAGCTCGAGCTCGGCTCGGGCATGTTCATCCCGGGCTTCGAAGAGCAGCTCGTGGGTTCGAAAGCCGGCCAGGAAGTCCTCGTGAAAGTGACCTTCCCGACCCAGTACCATGCTGAGAAGCTTGCTGGCAAAGAAGCCGAGTTCACCGTGACCGTGAACGAAGTGAAAAAGCCGGCAGACGCCAAGGTTGACGAAGACCTCGCCAAAAACCTCGGCTTCGAAGACCTCGCTGGTCTGAAAGAATCCGTGAAGGGTCAGCTCGAAGGCGACAACAACCGCCTGACCCGCGCCAAGCTGAAGCGTTCGCTCCTTGATGCGCTGGCTGACGACTGGACCTTCGACGTGCCGGCCGGCATGGTCGACATGGAATTCAACGCCATCTGGGAACAGATCAAGCGCGATTCCATCGCTTCGGGCGAAGCCAAGCCGGAAGAGTTCGAAGGCCTGACCGAGCCGAAAGACAAAGAAGAAGCCGCCGAGTTCCGTTCGATCGCCGAACGTCGCGTGCGCCTTGGCCTGCTGCTTTCGGAAATCGGTGTGAAGAACGAAATCCAGGTCACCAACGAAGAAGTCAACCGCCGCATGATCGAGGAAGCCCGTCGCTTCCCCGGCCAGGAAGCCCAGGTGTTTGAATTCTTCCGCAAGAACGAAGATGCCCGCGCCCAGCTGCGCGCCCCGATCTTCGAAGAGAAGGTCGTGGACTTCATCATCGAACAGGCTGATCTGAAGGACAAGAAGGTAACCCGCGAAGCGCTGGAAACCGCCGTCCGTGAAGGTGAGGAAGAAGACGAGAACCCGAAAGCCAAAAAGGCTCCGGCCAAGAAGGCCCCGGCGAAGAAAGCTGCTCCGAAGAAAGAAGCAGCTGCCGAGGAAGCCGCGGCTGAGGAAGCTCCGGCGAAAAAAGCTCCGGCCAAGAAGCCGGCTGCGAAAAAAGCCGCTGCCAAGAAAGCTGAATAAGCTTCTGCCGCTGGCAAACGAATGCGCAAGGGCCCCGGATTTCCGGGGCCCTTTGCTTTTCGGGAAAAGTGGAAAGATTTGACTTGTCGGCCCAAACCTGCGCATAAGCCCCGTGTTGTGCGTTCCAGCCGCGTAGGGCGACCCCATTTGGTCGCAGCCTGTTGAGCGCCCCCGATATACACCGACAAGCCCAGGTACGCGGGGCTTCTCCCAAATGAATGAGAGCCTTTGACGGGCGCCTGCGGGCGGCACCGATGTGCGCCTTTGCGCCTGCACTGGTTTTGTGAGTGAGTTCTTTATGACGACTTTTTCTTCGCTTGGCCTTGCCGAGCCCATCCTGCGCGCCCTCAAGGAAGAAGGGTATGAAAACCCGACCCCGATCCAGGCCCAGGCAATCCCCGAACTTCTGACCGGCCGCGACCTTCTGGGCATCGCCCAGACCGGCACGGGCAAGACGGCGGCCTTCGCGCTGCCGATCCTGCACCGCCTGAACGCTGCCAAGCGCAGCCGCAAGCCGCGGTCTGCCCGCGTGCTGGTGCTGGCGCCGACCCGTGAACTGGCCGCGCAAATCGGCGACAATTTTGAAAAATACGGCCGCCACATGGGCGTACGTGTTGCCGTGATCGTCGGCGGTGTGCGCCCCGGCCCGCAGGTCCGCGCCATGGCGCCGGGCGTTGACGTGCTTGTCGCCACGCCGGGTCGCCTACTCGATCATATCGGCGAGCGGGCGATCTCGATTGCCGAGACCGAAGTGGTGGTGCTGGACGAGGCCGACCATATGCTCGACCTCGGCTTCATCGTGCCGCTGCGCCGGATCATCAAGCACCTGCCGGCCAAGCGCCAGAATCTCTTCTTCTCGGCCACCATGCCGAAAGAGATCGGCGCGCTCGCAGGCGATATGCTGCATGAGCCCGCAAAGGTAAGCGTGACGCCGGTGGCAACCACTGCCGAGAAAGTCCGCCAGCGCGTGATCTTCATCGAGGCAACCCGCAAGCGCGGGCTGCTCGCTGACCTGCTGGCCGACAAAAACTGGCAGCGCACAATCGTTTTCACCCGCACCAAGCGCGGGGCGGACCGGGTGGCGAAATCGCTGGTGGCCGCAGGCATCGAAGCCGCTGCCATCCACGGCGACAAGAGCCAGAACCAGCGCGAACGCACGCTTGAAGCCTTC
Source organism: Gimibacter soli (assembly GCF_028463845.1). Taxonomy (NCBI): domain Bacteria; kingdom Pseudomonadati; phylum Pseudomonadota; class Alphaproteobacteria; order Kordiimonadales; family Temperatibacteraceae; genus Gimibacter; species Gimibacter soli. The sequence goes on from NZ_CP116805.1 coordinate 1,807,448, forward strand.
AAGACGGGCAATGTGCGCGCCTTGATCGCCACCGATATCGCCGCGCGTGGCATCGATGTGGACGGCGTGACGCATGTTGTGAACTTCGACCTGCCGGAAGTGCCGGAAGCCTATGTTCACCGCATCGGCCGCACGGCGCGCGCCGGTAACGCGGGCGAGGCTGTGGCCTTCTGTGCGGATGACGAGCGCGGCCTTCTGAAAGACATCGAGAAGACGACCCGCCAGTCGATCCCGACCGAGGACCGCCGCGACGCGGCAGCCGCGGCAGCGATTGCAGCGGCCGAGCCGGAGCGTCGCCAGCCTGCAGGTCGTGGTGGTCGCGGCCGGAATGGTCAGGCGCCGTCGTCCGGACGCCGTGATGGTGGTCGCAGCGAAGGCCGCAGTGAAGGGCGCCGCGAGGGTCGTTCAGGCGGTGGCCGGGGGCAGGGCACAGCTCGTCCCGCCGATCAGCGCGGGCAATCGTCGCGTGCCGCTGGGGACCGTCGCCAGACGCCCACACCGCAGGGTGCGAACGAAAACACCGCTGGCCTCGCCCGTCTTCTGGGGGCAGCACCCCGTCCGCACAGTGATGAGCGCGGCGAAGGCCGTGGTCAGCAGCGTGAAGGCCAACGGGAAAGCCAGCGCGACGGGCAGCAACGCCGTCGTCGCCGCAGCCGCACGGCCTGATCCGTCAGAACAGAAAAAAGCCCCGCTCCGGCGGGGCTTTTTGCATCAGCCGGACCAGCCGATCTTTTCCATGAAATGTTTGCGGCAGAGCGCGATATAGCGGTCGTTGCCGCCGATCTCGATCGATTGGCCCTGCCGCACCGCGTTGCCGTGCTCGTCGATCCGCAGGTTCATCGTCGCCTTGCTGCCGCAGGTGCAGATGGTTTTCAGCTCGATCAGTTCGTCGGCCACGGCTAGCAGCCATTTGCTGCCTTCGAAGGGGTTCGCCTGGAAATCGGTGCGCAGCCCATAACAGATGGTCGGGATTTTCAGCGTGTCGGCCACTGCCGCCAGCTGGAAAACCTGATCTTTCGACAGGAACTGGGCTTCATCCACCAGCACGCAGTGCAGGGGGCGCTTCTTCAGTTCCATCGTGACGGCATGGAAGAGGTCCGTGTCTGCCGCAAAGGCATGCGCTTCCTCGCTGAGGCCGATACGGCTGTTGATCGCCCCGGCCTTGGCGCGGTTATCGATGGCAGCGGTGAACAGCATCGTGTTCATGCCGCGCTCCCGATAGTTGAAGCTGGCCTGCAACAGGGTCGTCGATTTGCCCGCATTCATGGCGGAATAATAGAAGAACAGCTTGGCCAAGAACGGGCTCCTGATGGCGGGCATGGGTGAAGGCAACTGGCAACCGCGGGCGGGCTGCGGGAAGGCAATAGTTTAGAAGGGGAGATAGGCGATTTGCAACGTCCGTCGGCCATCAGGATCGCAATATTGTGATCCCCTTGATAATCCTGCCTCCGACCGCCATTTGTTCCTTGCCGGGCCAGCGCGCACTTTGCTAGAGCTTGGGCATGTTACCCGCGTATCGTCGCGGGGACCGATATCGAGGGAGCTGAATTTATGGATATCATGGATACTTTTACGAGCACGCTGGTGCCGATGGTCGTCGAGCAGACGAGCCGTGGCGAGCGCGCCTATGACATCTATTCGCGGCTCCTGAAGGAACGCATCATTTTCCTCACGGGCCCGGTGGACGATCATGTATCGAGCCTGATTGTGGCGCAGCTGCTGTTCCTGGAAGCCGAGAACCCCAAGAAGGACATTTCCTTCTATATCAACTCGCCGGGCGGCGTGGTGTCTTCGGGCCTCGCCATGTATGACACGATGCAATATATCCGCCCCAAGGTTGCCACCATGTGCATCGGGCAGGCTTGCTCGATGGGGTCGCTTCTTCTCACCGCCGGCGAGCCGGGTATGCGCTATGCGCTGCCGAACGCCCGCGTCATGATCCACCAGCCTTCGGGCGGTGCGCGCGGCCAGGCGGCGGACATTGAAATCCAGGCACGCGAGATTTTGAAGCTGCGTGAGCGGCTCAACCAGATCTATGTGCAGCACACCGGCCAGAAGCTTGATGTGATCGAAAAAGCGATGGACCGTGACAACTTCATGTCGGCTGAAGAGGCGAAAGCCTTTGGCCTTATTGACGAAGTCTATGTGAAGCGCGACGACGACGCAGCCTGACCCCAAGCCGGCCCCAAGCATGAGAGACCCATGTCCGGGGCCGCATTCTGCGGCTCCGGCGACAAATTTTTTGTTGTATGCGTCTTTTTAACCAGTCTACGATAAACAGGACTGAAGACAGTCTAGAAAACGGTGATGACGTTGAGTAACTCGGACAGCAAAAACACGCTCTATTGCTCCTTCTGCGGCAAAAGCCAGCACGAGGTGCGGAAGCTTATCGCAGGCCCCACGGTCTTCATTTGCGATGAGTGCGTGGAGCTGTGTAACGACATTATCAAGGAAGAAAGCAAGAACGCCCTCGCCAAGAGCGGGGACGGTGTGCCCACTCCCCTCGATATCATGAAAGTGCTGGACGATTATGTGATCGGCCAGAAGGACGCCAAGAAGGTTCTGGCCGTTGCGGTCCATAACCATTACAAGCGCCTGCACCATGCGACGACGAGCACGTCGGATGTCGAGCTCAATAAATCGAATATCCTGCTTGTCGGGCCCACGGGCTGCGGCAAGACCCTCCTTGCCCAGACGCTGGCCCGCATTCTGGATGTGCCTTTCACCATGGCCGATGCGACCACGCTGACCGAAGCCGGTTATGTGGGCGAGGACGTGGAAAATATCATCCTGAAGCTGCTGCAGTCGGCTGATTATAATGTCGAGCGCGCCCAGCGCGGCATCGTCTATATCGACGAGGTCGACAAGATCAGCCGCAAGTCGGACAATCCTTCGATCACTCGCGACGTATCGGGCGAAGGCGTTCAGCAGGCGCTTCTGAAGATCATGGAAGGCACGGTGGCGAGCGTTCCCCCGCAGGGTGGTCGCAAGCATCCCCAGCAGGAATTCCTGCAGGTGGACACCACCAACATCCTTTTCATCTGCGGTGGCGCCTTCGCGGGCCTCGACCGTGTGATCGCCAACCGCCTGCAGGGCAAGTCGATCGGCTTCGGTGCCAAGGTATCGGCGCCTGACGAGCGTGGCACGGGTGAACTGTTCCGCGATACCGAGCCCGAGGATTTGCTGAAGTTCGGCCTGATCCCCGAGTTTGTCGGTCGCCTGCCGGTGATTGCAACGCTTGAGGACCTTGATGAGGACGCGCTGGTGCGCATCCTTTCCGAGCCGAAAAACGCGCTCCTGAAGCAGTATCAGTGCCTCTTCGACATGGAGAAGGTGAAACTGACCTTCTCGAACGAAGCGCTGTTCGCGGTTGCCAAACGCGCCATCGAGCGCAAGACCGGTGCACGCGGCCTGCGGTCGATCATGGAGGAGACGCTCCTCGACAGCATGTTCGAACTGCCGTCGATGGACGGGGTCGAGGAAGTGGTGATCAATGCCGAAGTTGTGAACCGCACGGCGAAACCGCTTCTGATCTATGCGGACCGGCGAGAAGAAGCCGGCAAGCCTGCATAATGTGAAAGTTTGAAGGGGTTGAAACCAAGGTTTCGACCCCTTACTTCCTCTCCTAGACGCCTATCTTGCGCGCTGACAGCCGGTTCAGGGCAATTTCCCTTTCTAACCCGCCCGTCATTGCCTTAAGATCGGCTCTTACGTCCCTTTCCTCCGTCCCAGGAGTCCTGTCATGTCAGAATCTGACCTCGTTTCACGCCCGAATACCGTCCTGCCGGTGCTGCCGCTCCGCGATATCGTGGTATTCCCGCACATGATCGTGCCGCTGTTTGTCGGCCGCGACAAATCCGTGCGCGCGCTGGAAGAGGTAATGGGCAAGGACAAGCAGATCCTGCTTGTGGCCCAGCGCGATGCCGGTGAAGACGATCCGACCCCGAACGATGTGTATGACATCGGCACGGTCGCAAGCGTCCTGCAGCTCCTCAAACTGCCCGATGGCACCGTGAAGGTGCTGGTGGAGGGCGGCGAGCGCGCAACCGTGCAGCGTTTCACCAAGGATGACGATTTCCTTGAAGCCGAGATCGCCTATCTGGAGCCCGCCGAGGAAGACCCGGCGGAACTGACCGCGCTCGCGCGTTCGGTCGTTGCCCAGTTCGACGCCTATGTGAAGCTCAACAAGAAGATCCCGGCCGAAGTGCTGGCGACGATCAGCCAGATCGAGGACCACGGCAAGCTTGCCGATACGGTTGCCGCGCATCTGGCGCTGAAGATCGGCGACAAGCAGGAACTGCTGGCCATCCCGACGATTTCCGAACGCCTTGAGCGCATCTTTGCCTTCATGGAAGGCGAGATCGGCGTGCTGCAGGTGGAGAAGAAGATTCGCGGCCGCGTGAAGCGGCAGATGGAGAAGACCCAGCGCGAATATTATCTGAACGAGCAGCTGAAGGCGATCCAGAAGGAACTTGGCGAAGGCGACGATGGCCGCGAGGAAATTCAGGAACTCGAGGAAAAGATCAACGCCACCAAGCTTTCGAAGGAAGCCAAGGAAAAATGCCTGGCCGAGCTGAAGAAGCTGAAAACCATGAGCCCCATGTCGGCCGAAGCGACCGTGGTGCGCAACTATCTTGACTGGATGCTGACCGTTCCGTGGGGCAAGCGCAGCCGCGTCAAGAAAGACATCAAGCTCGCCCAGAAGGTGCTGGACGCCGATCATTACGGCCTCGAAAAGGTCAAGGAACGGATTATCGAGTATCTGGCCGTGCAGCAGCGCGCCAAGGTACTGAAAGGCCCGATTCTCTGCCTAGTCGGTCCTCCGGGCGTTGGTAAAACCTCGCTCGGCAAATCCATCGCCAAGGCAACGGGGCGCGAATTTGTGCGCTTCTCGCTCGGTGGCGTGCGGGATGAGGCCGAGATTCGCGGTCACCGCCGCACCTATATCGGCTCCATGCCCGGCAAGGTCATGCAGTCGATGAAGAAGGCCGGCAGCACGAACCCGCTGTTCCTTTTCGACGAGATCGACAAGATGGGGCAGGACTTCCGCGGCGATCCGGCTTCGGCGCTGCTTGAGGTGCTGGACCCCGAACAGAACTCCAAGTTCAACGACCATTATCTGGAGATCGACTATGATCTCTCGGACGTGATGTTCGTCACCACCGCCAACTCGCTCCGGATGCCGCAGCCGCTGCTGGACCGGATGGAGATCATCCAGCTTTCGGGCTACACCGAAGACGAGAAGGTCGAAATCGCCAAGCGTCACCTCATTCCGAAGATCATCAAGGATCACGGACTGAAGCGCGGAGAATGGTCGATCTCGGATGGTGCTGTCCGCGATGTGATCCGCTATTACACTCGCGAAGCCGGGGTGCGGAGCCTGGAGCGCGAATTCGCCAAGCTCGCCCGCAAGGCGGTGAAGGAAATCGTCGAGGGCAAGAAGAAGTCCATCTCGCTCACGTCCCGCAATCTCGGCAATTATGCCGGGGTGCGCAAATATCGTTACGGCGAGATCGACGAGATCGATCAGGTTGGCGTGACAACCGGTCTTGCCTGGACCGAAGTGGGCGGCGAGCTGCTGCCCATCGAGGCCGTGACCGTGCCCGGCAAGGGCGCGATCAAGCAGACCGGCAAGCTCGGCGAAGTGATGAGAGAATCGATCGAGGCGGCACGTTCCTATGTGCATTCGCGTTCGCTCGCTTTCGGTATCCAGCCTTCGGTATTCGAGAAAAAGGATATCCACATTCACGTGCCCGAGGGTGCAACGCCGAAAGACGGCCCGTCGGCCGGTATCGCCATGTGTACCTCGATCGTCTCGGTCCTGACCGGGGTTGAGGTTCGCCGCGATATCGCCATGACCGGCGAGGTGACCCTGCGCGGTCGCGTTCTCGCCATTGGCGGACTCAAGGAGAAGTTGCTGGCTGCTCTCCGCGGGGGAATCACCAAGGTGCTGATCCCGGCGGACAACGAGAAAGACCTCGCAGAAATCCCCGATAACGTGAAAAGGGGCATGGAAATCGTCCCCGTGCGCTCCGTGGACGAGGTTTTGAAGCATGCATTGGTGAAACCGCTGACCCCGCTTTCACCTGAGGACGTCGAGCCAATCCCTGATATTTCCAAGGAAAAATCGGTTTCCGGGGTGCAAGCGACGACTCATTAATCGCCTTGAATCAAAACGCGCCGAATTCAAGCGAAAAAAAATTAAAAAACCGCAGTTTTCTGCGGTTTTTTGCTTTGACATAAGGATTTTTTCAGTTCTACATTGTCATCGCATTTCGGGGCTGGATCATCCAACCCAGTCCTTTAACTCAGAGGGGGATACCTTGAACAAGAACGATCTCATTGCAAAAGTCGCCGATGCAGCTGCTCTTTCGAAAGCCGACGCTGGTAAAGCTGTTGATGCCGTCTTCGACGCCATCACCGCTTCGCTCAAAGCTGGTGACGAAGTTCGTCTCGTAGGCTTCGGCACTTTCGCTGTTGCTGCTCGTGCAGCGACCACGGGTCGTAACCCGCGCACCGGCGAAGAAATCAAGATCCCGGCTTCGAAGCAGCCGAAATTCAAGGCCGGCAAAGGCCTCAAGGACGCCGTTAACGGCTAATCCTGACATCAGGTTCTAGAGAAACGGCCGTACAGATTGTGCGGCCGTTTTTCTTTTCAAAAAACCTGAAAATAGGGCTGGACAGGGCGGCAGTTTGGCCCTAAAAGCGCCGTCACCCGGTTGAAAGTGGGCGATTAGCTCAGTTGGTAGAGCATCTCGTTTACACCGAGAGGGTCGGCAGTTCGAGCCTGTCATCGCCCACCACTTACCGGCCGCCTTGCATGACACCCATGCAACTCCATGTCAGAATGAACGGGCAATTAGCTCAGTTGGTAGAGCACCTCGGTCACATCGAGGGGGTCAGCGGTTCGAGCCCGTTATTGCCCACCATTCGACGACAGAGGCGGACATGACCCATCCTTCCGAAGATGATGCTGCGAAAACGCCCGAAGCAAAGCCTGCGGCGCGCGCACCTATTGTCATCGAGGCGTCATGGGCGCCGAAGGACCCGCGCGACAAGCTTTATGACGATGATGCAACGGCCAGCGAGAAGGCGGGGTCGGTGGTCAGAATCGTTGCGGCATTTCATCCGGTTCTCAATTTTTTCCTGATCATTTTCGATCTCATTCGCAACCGCGACTGGCGCGGTTTCCTGATGCTTGGCGTTTTTGCATTGCTGATTCTCGGCGGGGCTTGGCTGTTCGTCTGGCGCGTGTAGAAAAATCGTCGCGCAAAGTTGAAAAAGCTGATTGACAGGGGAGGGCAGCGCCCTTAAACAACGCCCCGCAACAAGCGACACGCGGGTGTAGCTCAGTTGGTTAGAGTGCCGGCCTGTCACGCCGGAGGTCGCGGGTTCGAGCCCCGTCACTCGCGCCATCGCTTGGTGAAGAAAGCCGCAGGTTTCTGCGGCTTTTTTCGTTTTCAGGATTGCCACACTGAAACCCCTGCGTGACACGGTGCACCAGCAGGCCTGCGCGCTACAGCCCATTGCCGCCTACTGGTCCCAGTTTTCCTTTGCCATCAATGCCATCGCCCGCCATCCTTTGCTGAAACGTTCTGGGGGAACAGGTATGTCATCTTCAATGCGCATTCTGCTGGCGCTCTTTCTCGGCGTGGCTGGCGGTGCGTTGCTGCAGGCCTATCTGCCGCACTGGGTAAGCGACGTGGAGGCGCTGACCGGCCCGGTTGGCGCAATGTGGCTTGCGGGCTTGCGCATGGCCGTGGTGCCGCTCATTTTCGCGCTGATCGTGACAGGCATCGGCACGGCGACCGAAGCAGCGGCCGCTGGCGGCATGGTGGCGCGGTCGCTTGGGCTTTTTCTTTTCCTCCTGGTGGTGTCGGCGCTCATCGGCGTCATCCTGATGCCGGCCTTCCTGTCGATGATGCCGGTGGACCCGGCAGCCGCCGAAACGCTCCGGGCATCTGTGGCATCCACGGCGACGATCCCGGAAACCCCGGGGCTTGGGGACTGGTTCCGCAGCCTCATTCCATCGAACATTCTGGCGAGTGCGGCGAACGGCGACAGCCTGCAGATCGTTATCTTCGCCATCATCTTCGGATTCGCCATCACCCGCCTGCCGGAAGGCCCGCGCGTGATGCTGACCGACTTTTTCCGGGCGGTCGGTGACGCGATGATGCAGATCGTGCACTGGGTGATCTGGGTGGCGCCTGTCGGGATTTTTGCGCTTGCCTTCTCGCTCGGGGCAGGGGCGGACGCAGCGCTCGCCGAAGCGCTTCTCTCCTATATCGTGATGATTTCGGTCCTGTGCATCATCTGCGGCCTCGTTATCTATCCGCTTGTCGGCTGGTTCAGCGGCGTCAAGGTGGGTGATTTTGCCCGGGCGGCTGCCTCGGCGCAGGTGGTGGCGGCATCGACCCGGTCTTCGCTCGCCAGCCTGCCTGCCACCATCGAAAGTGCGGACCGGCTGGGCATCGACAAAAGGGTAAGCGGCGTGGTGCTGCCGATGGCGGTTTCGCTCCTCCGCGTGACAAGCGCCTCCGCCAATCTCGGGGTCGCCATCTTTATCGCCCATATATACGGTGTGGAGCCCAGCATGACGACGCTGCTGGCCGCGGGTGCGCTTTCGGTGCTTGTCAGCCTCACCATCGTCAGCCTGCCGGCGCAGGCCAATCTCTATATCGTCATTCCGCCGCTCTGTGCCGTGTTCGGGGTGCCGCCCGAAATTCTGGCGGTGCTGGTGGCCGTTGAAACCTTCCCCGATACCTTCCGGACCATCTCGAATGTCACGGCGAATCTGGGGGTTAGTGCCATTGTTGCGAATAGGGACAAAAAAAAGAACGAGACTGATTGACAAGGGCAGGCGGTGGCCCTAAACACTGCCCCACCAAACGATGCGGGTGTAGCTCAGTTGGTTAGAGTGCCGGCCTGTCACGCCGGAGGTCGCGGGTTCGAGCCCCGTCACTCGCGCCAGTTTGGTCCAAGAAAAACGCGCTTTGCTCCGGCAGGCGCGTTTTTGTTTTTCCAGCATGTTTTCGCATGATGACACAGGCACTTAACGTGCCCAGTTGAGAGTCGTTCTTAAAGCTCAACCCTTTTCATGCCGTGAGCCCCTCGTTATACTGCCGCCACGACCCAATATGGCCAAATTCTGTCTTTACGGCGGCACACTTGGTCGATAAAAGGGCGCTAGTCAATCCGGGCTAACGAAAGAAGGCACCTTCATGCAATCGTTGCTCATGCAGTATCTGCCGATCCTTATTTTCCTTGGAATCGCCATTGGTCTGTCCGTGGTGTTCGTGGCTGCCGCCTGGCTCATCGCCCGGCAGAATCCCGATAGCGAAAAGCTGTCGGCCTACGAGTGTGGTTTCGAGGCGTTCGAGGATGCGCGGCACCAGTTCGACGTCCGCTTCTATCTGGTGGCGATCCTCTTCATCATCTTCGACCTTGAGGTCGCCTTCCTGTTCCCGTGGGCTGTGACCCTCGGCAAGATCGGGCTCTTCGGTTTCTGGTCGATGATGGCCTTCCTTGGTGTCCTCACCATCGGCTTCATTTATGAATGGAAGAAAGGGGCGCTCGAATGGGAGTAGAAGTCTCTTCCACGGCGGTTGCCACAGGGGCTGAGAACCCGGCGGACAATGCCTATTTCCAGAATCTGAACGAGGAACTGACCGACAAGGGTTTTGTCGTCACGTCTCTGGAAGAGCTGGTCAACTGGGCACGCACCGGTTCGCTCTGGTGGATGACCTTCGGCCTCGCCTGCTGCGCGGTCGAGATGATGCATTCCTCCATGCCGCGCTACGACCTTGAGCGCTTTGGCGTTGCCCCGCGTGGCAGCCCGCGCCAGTCGGACGTGATGATCGTGGCCGGTACGCTCACGAACAAGATGGCACCGGCGCTGCGCAAGGTTTACGACCAGATGCCCGAGCCGCGCTATGTGATCTCGATGGGCAGCTGCGCGAACGGCGGCGGCTATTATCACTATTCCTATTCGGTGGTGCGCGGCTGCGACCGCATCGTGCCCGTCGACATTTATGTTCCGGGCTGCCCGCCGACGGCGGAAGCGCTGATCTATGGCATCCTGCAGCTGCAGCGCAAGATTCGCCGCACCGGGACCATCGTTCGTTAATTCGGGGCAGCCGGGCGGCGCGCGCCCGGCTTTCCATGACCCGCGGAGGCCGACACTCCGCCCGAATCCAAGGGAGCGCGTAAGCGCATGACTGACAAAGTTTTGAAGGATCTTGGGGATCATATCGCCGGGCGCCTGCCGAACGAGGTGATCGCGGTTTCGGTTGCCTTTGGCGAGCTGACTGTGACGGCGCGCGCCGACCATGTCCAGAAGGTGCTGACCTTCCTGCGGGACGACGGCGATTGCCTGTTCAAGCAGCTTGTCGACCTGTGCGGGGCTGATTATCCAGAGCGCGTGAAGCGCTTCGATGTTGTTTATCACCTGCTGTCGGTTCACCTGAACCAGCGCATCCGCGTGAAGGTGGAAACCGATGCCGATACCCCGGTGCCGACCGCGACCGAGATTTTCCCGGCTGCCGGCTGGTTCGAGCGCGAGGCATGGGACATGTACGGCATCTTCTTTGCCGACCATCCGGACCTCAGGCGCATGCTGACCGACTATGGTTTTTCGGGCCATCCGCTTCGCAAGGATTTCCCGCTCACCGGCTATGTCGAGGTCCGCTATTCCGAGGAAGAGAAGCGCGTGGTTTACGAACCCGTCAAGCTCGCCCAGGAGTTCCGCTCCTTCGATTTCATGAGCCCGTGGGAAAGCGCGCAGTATGTGCTGCCCGGTGACGAAAAGGCGGAGTCCAAGTAATGGCTGAAGTCGATATCAAGAATTATTGCCTGAACTTCGGTCCGCAGCACCCTGCGGCCCACGGCGTGCTGCGCATGGTGATGGAGCTGGACGGCGAGGTCGTGGAGCGGGTTGACCCCCATATCGGCCTTCTGCACCGCGGCACCGAGAAGCTGATCGAGTACAAGCAGTATCTGCAGGCCATGCCGTATTTCGACCGCCTCGACTATGTGGCGCCGATGAACCAGGAGCATGCCTTCGTTCTCGCCATCGAGAAGCTGATGGGCGCCGAAGTGCCCCTGCGCGGCCAGTATATCCGCGTTCTCTTCTCGGAAATCGGCAGGGTGCTCAATCACCTCTTGAACCTGACGACCCACGCGATGGACGTTGGCGCGCTGACCCCGATTCTCTGGGGCTTTGAAGAGCGCGAAAAGCTGATGGTCTTCTATGAGCGGATTTCGGGCGCCCGCCTGCACGCCGCTTACTTCCGCCCGGGTGGTGTCCACCAGGACATGCCGGCAGGGCTTGCTGAAGACATCATGGCATGGACGGAAACCTTCCCGGCGGTTCTCGCCGACATGGAAGCCCTTCTGATCGACAACCGTATCTTCAAGCAGCGTAACGTCGATATCGGCGTGGTCAGCGCTGAAGATGCGTTCGCCTGGGGCTTCTCCGGCCCGATGCTGCGTGGTTCGGGCATCGCCTGGGATCTTCGCAAATCGCAGCCCTATGAAGTCTATGACAAGATGGATTTCAAGGTGGCTGTCGGCAAGAACGGCGACTGCTACGACCGCTTCATGCTGCGGATCGGCGAGATTTACGAATCGCTGAAGATCATCCGCCAGTGCCTGAACGACATGCCGGGTGGCCCGGTCCTTTCCATCGACAACAAGATCGCCCCGCCGCGCCGGGCCGATATGAAGCGTTCGATGGAAGCGCTCATTCACCACTTCAAGCTTTACACCGAAGGCATCCGCGTCCCCGAGGGCGAGGTTTATGCCGCGGTTGAAGCGCCGAAGGGTGAGTTTGGTGTCTATCTGGTTTCCGACGGCTCGAACAAGCCGTACCGCTGCAAGATCCGGGCACCCGGATTCGTGCATCTGCAAGCGATGGATTTCATGCTGAAAGGCCACATGCTGGCCGATGCGCCGGCCGTACTCGGCGCGATGGATATTGTGTTTGGTGAGGTGGACAGATGAGCACGGCAAGCGAAACCGTGGCCTTCGCCTGGACGGCGGAAAACGAGGCCGAAGCGCAGCGTCATATCGCCAAGTATCCGTCCGGCAAGCAGCAAAGCGCCGTGATGCCGCTTCTGCATCTGGCGCAGAAACAGAATGACGGCCATGTCACGCAAGAGATCATGGAATTCATTGCCGATTATCTCGGCATGCCCGCGATCCGCGTGATGGAAGTAGCCACTTTCTACACGATGTATAACCACAAACCCGTGGGTAAACATCATGTGCAGGTCTGCACCACCACGCCGTGCTGGCTGCGGGGTTCGGATGGCATCGTTTCGGCCTGCAAGAAGCGCCTCGGCGTTGAAATGGGCGGTACGACGGCTGACGGCATGTTCACGCTTTCGGAAGTCGAGTGTGCGGGTGCCTGTGTCAACGCACCGGTCGTGGCGATCGGCGACGATTATTACGAAGACCTGACGCCTGAAAGCATGACGGCGCTTCTCGATGCGCTCGCCAAGGGCGAGGACGTGAAGCCGGGTCCGCAAAATGGTCGTCAGACGAGCGCGCCCGAGGGCGGCGCCACGACGCTCAAAGATTTCATCGCGAAGGCGTAAGGGGGAATATGATGCTTCAGGATAAAGACCGCATCTTCACCAACCTCTACGGACACCAGGATTGGCGCCTGCCGGCTGCCATGAAGCGCGGTGACTGGGATGGTACGAAAGACATTCTCGCCAAGGGGCGCGAGTGGATCATCGAAGAGATGAAGGCCTCGGGCCTTCGTGGCCGTGGCGGCGCAGGCTTCCCGACCGGTCTCAAATGGTCCTTCATGCCCAAGCAATCGGACGGTCGCCCGAGCTATCTCGTGGTGAATGCCGACGAGGGCGAGCCCGGCACCTGTAAAGACCGCGACCTGATGCGCCACGATCCGCACAAGCTGATCGAGGGCTGCCTGATCGCCGGTTTCGCCATGAATGCTGTGGCGGCCTACATCTATATCCGCGGCGAATTCGTCCGCGAGGCCGAAGTTCTGGACGCGGCGATTGAAGAAGCGCGCGCCAAGGGCTTCCTCGGTTCGAACGCCTGCGGTTCGGGCTATGCTTTCGATGTATTCGTGCATCGCGGGGCAGGGGCCTATATCTGCGGCGAGGAAACCGCGCTCATCGAAAGCCTTGAAGGCAAGAAGGGCCAGCCGCGCCTGAAACCGCCGTTCCCTGCGAACGTTGGTGTCTGGGGCTGCCCGACCACGGTGAACAACGTGGAATCGATTGCCGTTGCCCCCACGATCCTGCGTCGCGGCGCCAGCTGGTTCTCCGGCATTGGCCGCCCGAACAACACCGGCACCAAGGTCTTCTGCATTTCCGGGCATGTGAACAAGCCCTGCAACGTGGAAGAAGAGATGGGCATTCCGCTGAAGGACCTGATCGAGAAGCATGCCGGCGGCGTGCGCGGCGGTTGGGACAATCTTCTGGCCGTCATTCCCGGCGGTTCGTCGGTGCCCCTGCTGCCCAAGTCGGTCTGCGACACGGTGCTGATGGATTTCGACAGCCTTCGTGAAGTGCAGTCGGGCCTTGGCACGGCGGCGGTGATCGTCATGGACAAATCCACGGATGTCGTGAAGGCGATTGCGCGTCTTTCCGCCTTCTACAAACACGAAAGCTGCGGCCAGTGCACGCCGTGCCGTGAAGGCACCGGCTGGATGTGGCGGGTGATGGAACGTCTGGTGAAGGGCGAAGCCGAGAAATCGGAAATCGACATGCTTCTCGACGTTTCGAAACAAATCGAAGGCCATACCATCTGCGCGCTTGGCGACGCGGCGGCTTGGCCGATCCAGGGTCTGATGCGCCACTTCCGCGGGGAAGTGGAAGCGCGGATCGATGCCTATCACGCCAAAGCGGCAGCGGAGTAAGGCCGAGAGGGAAGCCTCGAGGCCAGGAGAAACAGATGCCCAAGCTTACGATTGACGGACAGGAAGTCGAAGTCGCACCCGGCACAACCGTGCTGCAGGCGTGCGAGGAAGTCGGGGTCGAGATCCCGCGCTTCTGCTATCACGAACGCCTGTCGATTGCCGGTAACTGCCGGATGTGCCTTGTTGACATGGAACGCTCGCCGAAGCCCATTGCTTCGTGCGCGATGCCGGTTGGCGAAGGCATGGTGATCCACACAAACACCGAACGCGTGAAAAAAGCGCGCGAGGGTGTGATGGAATTCCTGCTGATCAACCACCCGCTCGATTGCCCGATCTGCGATCAGGGCGGCGAGTGCGACCTGCAGGATCAGGCCATGGCCTTCGGTCGTAGCGGCAACCGCTACCACGAGAACAAGCGTGCCGTGGAAGACAAGTATATGGGGCCGCTCGTTGAAACGGCGATGACCCGTTGCATCCATTGCCAGCGCTGCGTTCGCTTCACCGAGGAAGTCGGTGGCGTGGACGATATGGGCTCGATCTGGCGCGGTGAGCACACCGAAATCACCACCTATCTGGACAAGGTGATCGAGAGCGAGCTTTCGGGCAACGTGATCGACCTTTGCCCCGTCGGTGCGCTGACCTCGAAGCCCTACAGCTTCACCGCGCGCAGCTGGGAACTGAAAAAGACCGAATCCGTGGATGTGATGGACGCCGTTGGCTCCAACATCCGTGTGGACGCGCGCGGCAACGCCGTGATGCGCATCCTGCCGCGTCTGCATGAAGACGTGAACGAGGAATGGATTTCGGACACCACCCGCTTCGCCTATGACGGCCTGAAGCTGCGCCGCCTTGACACGCCGTATGTGAAAAAGGGCAAGAAGCTTGAGGAAGCCTCGTGGGGCGATGCCTTCGCGGCGATCAAGAAGAAGCTGAAAGACGTGAAAGGCGCTGAAATCGCTGCCGTGATCGGTGACCTTGCCGACATGGAATCGATGGTGGCCCTGAAAGACCTTCTCGGCGGCCTTGGCTCCAAGCGGATTGAATGCCGTCAGGATGGCACCGCGCTCGAAGCTGGCGTTCGCGCCTCCTACATCATGAACTCGGGCATTGCCGGCATCGAGGAAGCGGACTTCCTGCTGCTCGTCGGCACCAACCCGCGTTTCGAGGCACCGCTCGTCAACGCCCGCATCCGCAAGGCAACCCGCCACAGCGGCCTGAAGGTTGCGAACATTGGTTCGGCTGAAGACCTGACCTACAAGGTCGAGGAATTCGGTGACGATGCAACGCTCCTGAAGAAGGTGCTGGGCGGTCGTCATGAGCTGTCGAAAGCGCTGAAAGCCGCCGCCAAGCCGATGATCGTCGTCGGTCAGGGTGCGCTGCGCCGCGCTGACGGTGCGCAGGTCCTGAAGGCCGCGCATGACATCGCTGAAAAATACTGCGTCAAGGAAGGCTGGAACGGCTTCAACGTCCTCCACACCGCTGCTGCCCGCGTGGGCGGTCTTGACCTTGGCCTCACCGCCAAGGGCGGCATCGAGGCGATCAAGGCTGATGCCGAAGCCGGCAAGCTGAAGGTTGTCTTCCTCCTTGGTGCGGACGAGTTCGATACCTCGGCCTTCAAGGATACCTTCGTTGTGTATCTTGGCACCCACGGCGACGAAGGCGTGAAAAACGCCGACGTGATCCTGCCGGGTGCGGCCTACACCGAGAAGTCGGGCACCTATGTGAATACCGAAGGCCGTGTGCAGCGTACCGAAAAGGCCGTCTTTGCCCCGGGCGACGCTCGCGAGGACTGGACGATCCTGCGTGCGCTCTCCGACGTGCTCGAAGTCAAGCTTGGCTATAACAACCTTGGCGAACTGCGCGCCCGGCTCGTGAAGCTGGCGCCGCTGGCCGCCACGCTCGATACGCTCGTACCGGCTGAATGGGCCGATTTCGGTGCCGAGGGCGATGTTGCCGAGGGCGGATTCGCACCGGCAATCGGGAACTTCTATCTGACGAACCCGGTCCTCCGGGCGTCCAAGATCATGGCCGAGTGCGTGGAAATACGCGAAGGCAACGCTGAGGAGGCGACGGGAACCCATGGTTGAGGCGATCTATTCCCTTTTCGGCGTTGAATCGCCGCTTCTGTATCTCACCGCGATTGTCCTTTCGATCCTCGCGATTGTGCTGCCGTTGCTGATCTCGGTTGCCTTTGCGGTTTATTTCGACCGCAAGATCTGGGCAGCCGTGCAGATGCGCCGCGGCCCGAACGTGGTTGGCCCCTTCGGCCTGCTGCAATCGTTCGCGGACGGTCTGAAGCTGTTCGTCAAAGAGACCGTGGTGCCGGCTGGCGCCAACAAGTTCATCTTCCTGATGGCCCCGATGATCACCTTCACGCTCGCGCTCATCGCCTGGGCGGTGATCCCGTTCGATGCGGGCATGATGATCTCGGACCTGAACGTCGGTATCCTTTATATCCTCGCCATCTCGTCGCTTGGCGTGTACGGCATCATAATGTCGGGCTGGGCGTCGAACAGCCGCTACGCCTTCCTTGGCGGCCTGCGCTCTGCAGCACAGATGGTGTCCTACGAAGTGTCGATCGGCTTCGTCCTTGTATGCGTGCTGATGGCCGTTGGGTCGCTGAACCTTTCGGACGTCGTGAATGCGCAGTCGGGCGGGATCTGGAACTGGTACTTCATCCCGTTCTTCCCGATCTTCATCATCTTCTTCATCTCGGCACTGGCTGAAACCAACCGTCCGCCGTTCGATCTGCCAGAGGCAGAAGCCGAACTCGTGGCCGGTTACCAGGTTGAATACAGCTCGATGGCTTTCGCGCTCTTCTTCCTTGGTGAATATGCCAACATCCTCCTGATGTCGGCTGTGATGGCCGTGCTGTTCTTCGGTGGCTGGGAAGCCCCGATCCCGGCGCTTGATTTCATCCCCGGCATCTTCTGGATGTTGGCCAAGATCGCGTTCGGTTTCTGGATGTTCGCGATGGTGAAGGCCTTCGTGCCGCGCTACCGCTACGATCAGCTGATGCGCCTTGGCTGGAAAGTCTTCCTGCCGCTGTCGCTGTTTTTCGTCGTCTTCTACGCCGGTATCATGGTCGCTTTCGACCTGCTGCCGAGCCAAGGTTAAGAAAGGCTACTTGAACGATGACCGCAATTGCACAAGTCGCCAAAAGCCTGCTGCTGAAGGAATTCGTCGGCGCCTTCTGGCTGTCGATCAAATATTTCTTCCGTCCCAAGGCGACGATCAACTATCCGTACGAAAAGGGCCCGCTTTCGCCCCGTTTCCGTGGTGAGCATGCCCTGCGCCGTTATCCGAACGGTGAAGAGCGCTGCATCGCGTGCAAGCTTTGCGAAGCGATCTGCCCCGCGCAGGCCATCACCATCGAGGCCGAACCGCGCGAAGACGGTTCGCGCCGCACCACGCGGTACGACATCGACATGGTGAAATGCATCTATTGCGGCTTCTGTCAGGAAGCCTGTCCGGTGGATGCCATCGTCGAAGGCCCGAACTTCGAGTTCGCGACCGAAACGCGGGAAGAACTTCTCTACAACAAAGACAAACTCTTGGCGAACGGCGAGCGGTGGGAGCGTGAAATCGCGATGAACCTCAAGCTCGACGCGCCCTATCGCTGATGCGGACCGAAGGACCGGAGAAAGACCAATGACACTGACCGCAGGGGCTTTTTACCTGTTTGCCTTCGTCGCCGTGGCGGCAGGCTTTCTGGTGATTTCGGCCAGAAACCCGGTACATTCCGTACTGTGGCTGATCCTGACCTTCTTCAGCGCTGCCGGCCTCTTCGTCCTGATGGGCGCCGAGTTCCTGGCGATGCTGCTGGTAATCGTTTACGTGGGGGCCGTGGCCGTCCTCTTCCTCTTTGTGGTGATGATGCTGGACATCAACTTCGCCCAGTTCAGGAAGGGCGCGCTGCAATATATCCCGATCGGCGGCCTTGTCGGCCTCATCCTTCTGGCTGAACTCGTCACGCTCGTGATGGCCTGGCAGTTCGGCGACAAGGTGGCAGACAATGTAACCGCGCCGATCCCGGCGGCCGAACAGGTTGAAAACGTGAAGGCGATGGGCGCGATCCTCTATACGGATTATCTGTTCATCTTCCAGACCGCAGGCCTGATCCTTCTCGTTGCCATGATCGGTGCGATCGTACTGACCCACCGTCAGCGCGCCGGCGTGAAGCGCCAGAACATCTCCAAGCAGGTCGCGCGCAAGCCGAAGGATGCTTACGAGATGGTCGAGGTCAAATCGGGCGAGGGCATCGGCTCCGCCAGCAAGAAAGGCTAGGGGATAGAAGCGCCATGGAAATCGGGCTCGCACACTATCTGGCGGTTGCTGCAATCCTGTTCGTCTTCGGGGTGTTCGGCATCTTCCTCAACCGGAAGAACGTCATCATCATCCTGATGTCGGTCGAACTTATGCTGCTCGCCGTCAATATCAATCTCGTCGCCTTCTCGACTGCGCTCGGCGATCTCGTCGGCCAGGTCTTCGCCATGTTCGTCCTGACTGTGGCGGCGGCGGAGGCTGCAATCGGCCTCGCCATTCTGGTGATCTACTTCCGTAACCGCGGCTCCATCGCGGTTGAAGACATCAACCAGATGAAGGGGTAAGGACCATGATGTACAAGTTTATCGTATTCCTGCCCCTTATCGGGTTCCTGATCACCGCCCTCTGGGGCCGCAAGATCGGCGAGCGCACCAGCCAGCTCCTGACCTCGTCGCTGGTCAGCGTCTCGGCTGTGCTGTCGTGGATGGCCTTTGTGGATGTGGCGTTCGGCCACAACCAGTACAGCATCCATGTGCTGTCGTGGGTGACCTCGGGCACGCTTGAGTTCAACTGGGCCTTCCGCATCGACACGCTCACCGCCGTGATGCTTGTTGTCGTGAACTCGGTTTCGGCGCTCGTGCACTGGTATTCGATGGGCTATATGCATGAAGACCCGGATACACCGCGCTTCTTCAGCTACCTGTCGCTTTTCACCTTCGCGATGCTGATGCTCGTCACCGCCGACAACCTCGTCCAGATGTTCTTCGGCTGGGAAGGCGTGGGCCTTGCCTCGTATCTCCTTATCGGTTTCTGGTTCAAGAAGCCGAGCGCGAACGCTGCCGCCATCAAGGCATTCGTTGTGAACCGCGTGGGCGACTTTGGCTTCTCGCTCGGTATCTTTGCCGTGTTCGTGCTCTTTGGCACCGTGAACTTCGCCGATATCTTCGCAAATGCCGGCAACTATCAGGATGCCAAGCTCGTCTTCCTTGGCCATGAATATCATGCGCTGACGGTGATCTGCCTGCTGCTCTTCGTGGGCGCCATGGGCAAGTCGGCCCAGCTTGGCCTCCACACCTGGCTGCCGGACGCGATGGAAGGCCCGACCCCTGTGTCGGCGCTCATTCACGCGGCAACCATGGTGACGGCGGGCGTGTTCCTTGTGGCGCGTTTCAGCCCGGTCTTCCAGTATGCGCCGGATGCGCTGGCTGTTGTCACCGTTGTCGGTGCAGCAACCGCCTTCTTCGCGGCGACGGTTGGCCTTGTGCAGAATGATATCAAGCGCGTGATCGCCTATTCGACCTGTTCGCAGCTTGGCTACATGTTCTTCGCGCTTGGTGTTTCGGCTTACGGCGCTGCCATTTTCCACCTCTTCACCCACGCCTTCTTCAAGGCGCTCCTGTTCCTTGGCGCCGGTGCGGTCATCCACACCATGCATCATGAGCAGGACATGCGGAACATGGGCGGCGTGCGCAAGTTTGCCCCGCTGACCTTCATCTTCATGACGATAGGCACGCTGGCGCTGACGGGCTTCCCCTTCACTGCAGGCTTCTATTCGAAGGACATGATCCTCGAGGCCGCCTATGCCTCGCATTCCTTCGGTTCGAGCTTTGCCTATGTGCTGGGTGTTGCCGCTGCCTTCATGACGAGCTTCTACAGCTGGCGTCTGGCTTTCATGACCTTCACCGGCGAATGCCGCGCGGATGCGGATACACAGCACCATGCGCATGAAAGCCCGTGGATCATGCTGTTCCCGCTCGCCGTCCTTTCGGTGGGTGCGATTGCCGCTGGTTTCGTGTTTGCCGAATATTTCGTCGGGCACGAGCGTGAAGCCTTCTGGAACGGTGCGCTTGTCACCTTCGCGGGCGACGTGCTGGATGAAGCCCACCATGTGTCGGGTGCCGCCAAGTGGGCGCCGACCGTGATGATGGTCCTTGGTTTCCTCCTGGCCTTCCAGATGTATGTGCGCCGCACCGACATCCCGGCCAAGGTCGCGGAAACGTGGGACGGGCTTTATGCCTTCCTCCTCAACAAATGGTATTTCGACGAGCTTTATAACTTCCTGTTCGTGCGCCCCGCCTTCTGGCTTGGCCGCGTATTCTGGAAGCGCGGCGACGAGCAGACCATCGACGGCTTTGGCCCGAACGGTGTGTCGTCGGCGGTGGCTGCTATCGCTGCCCGCGCCCGCAAGCTGCAGTCGGGTTACGTTTATCACTATGCCTTCGCCATGATCATCGGCCTCGCACTTGCGATCACCTGGTTCATGGCGCAATCACCGGCTGGAACGCATTAAGAAGGGCAGGGGACTTTCACTATGACTTTCTTTGAAGGACATCTCCTGTCGTGGATCATGGCCGTGCCGCTTATTGGCGCACTGGTCATCATGATGATCCGCCATCAGGATAGCGAGATCGAGGCACGGAACATCCGCTCCGTGGCGCTTCTCACCACGCTTGCCACGTTCCTGCTGTCGATCGTGCTCTGGACAGGCTTCGACAGTTCAACCGCCGACTTCCAGTTTGTCGAGCGCGTCAATTGGTTCGGGGCGATCAACTATTATGTCGGCGTGGACGGCATCTCGATGCTGTTCGTGGTGCTGACCGCCTTCCTGATGCCCATCGTGGTGCTTGCGGCCTATGGCTCTGTCGAGCGCCGGGTGAAGGAATATATGGTCGCCTTCCTCGTCCTTGAGACGCTGATGGTTGGCGTGTTCGCCTCGCTCGATATCTTCCTCTTCTACGTCTTCTTCGAAGGCGGCCTCATTCCGATGTATCTGCTGATCGGTGTGTGGGGTGGTGTGAACCGGATTTATGCCGCGTTCAAATTCTTCCTCTACACGCTCCTCGGCTCGGTGCTGATGTTGGTGGCCGTCCTTTATATGTTCGTGGAAACCGGTACGACCGATATCCCGCTCCTGATGCAGGCGCATTTCGACCCGGACGTCCAGACATGGCTGTGGCTTGCTTTCTTCGCCTCGTTCGCAGTGAAGATGCCGATGTGGCCGGTGCACACCTGGCTGCCGGACGCCCACGTACAGGCACCGACCGGCGGCTCGGTGATCCTGGCAGGCGTTCTCCTGAAGATGGGAGGCTACGGCTTCCTGCGCTTCAGCCTGCCGATGTTCCCGGATGCTAGCCAGGAATTCGCATGGCTCGTCTTCGGCCTGTCGATTGTTGCGGTGATCTATACCTCGCTCGTCGCCCTTGTGCAGGAAGACGTGAAGAAGCTGATCGCCTACAGCTCGGTCGCCCACATGGGCTTCGTGACCATCGGTATCTTCGTCCTCAACACCAATGGTGTTGAAGGTGCGATCTTCCAGATGCTGAGCCACGGTGTTGTCTCGGGCGCGCTGTTCCTTTGCATTGGCGTGATTTACGACCGCCTGCACACCCGCGAGATCAGCCGTTACGGCGGCCTCGCCATCAACATGAAGGTCTATGCGACCCTCTTCGTGATCTTCTCGATGGCATCGGTCGGCCTTCCCGGCACCTCGGGCTTCGTCGGTGAATTCCTCGTGCTGAACGGCGCCTACACCTACAACAGCTGGGTGGCCTTCGGTGCGGCCTTCGGCGTGATCCTTGGTGCGGCCTACATGCTCTATCTTGTCCGCCGTCTCGTCTTCGGCGAGCTCGACAAGGACGACGTGCGGGCAATGCCGGACCTGACGCTGCGCGAGAAGCTTCTCTTCCTGCCGCTTGTGGCTGCCGTCTTCTGGATGGGCGTCTATCCGAACAGCTTCCTCGATCCGATCCATGCGTCGGTCGCCAACCTGATCGACACGAAGTTCCCGGCCGTGGAAGCCCCGATGGTGGATACCCCGGCGGAAACCGTTACCGAAACCGAAACTGCGACGGAAGAAGCGTCGCAGCCGGTTCACCACTAAGGAGTGCCTTTGATGACCGCAGACCTTCCGAGCTTTGCCCCGGCCCTGCCGGAGATCGTCCTGGCGCTCGGCGCAATGGCGCTCCTGATGCTCGGCGTCTTCCGTTCGGGCAAGGCTTACACGCAGGTGTCGTCGCTGACGGTGTTCCTGTTCATCCTCGTCGGTGTGCTCCTTGTTGCCTATGTGGGCGGCGAGCGCAGCGTCACCTTCTCGGGCCTCTTCGTGACCGACAGCTTCGCGATCTTCTCGAAGATCCTGGTGCTCGTGGGCTCGGGCGTCGCCCTGATGATGTCGTCGCGCTACATGGCGGACCACGGGATCGACCGGTTTGAATATCCGGTGCTGATCGCGCTCGCCACGCTTGGCATGATGATCATGATCTCGGCCAACAACCTCATGTCGCTGTATGTCGGCCTCGAACTGCAGAGCCTTGCGCTCTATGTTCTTGCCGCCATCCACCGCAACCGCAACCGCGCGACCGAAGCCGGCCTCAAATACTTCGTCCTTGGCGCGCTCTCTTCGGGCATGCTCCTTTACGGCATCTCGCTCATTTACGGCTTCACCGGCACGATCTCGTTCGATCTTCTGGCTGATAGCGTGAAAACGGGTGAGCATGCAGGCATCGGTGTGATCGTCGGCATGGTCTTCCTGATCGCCGGTTTCGCCTTCAAGGTTTCGGCTGTGCCGTTCCATATGTGGACGCCGGACGTGTATGAAGGTGCGCCGACCCCGGTGACCGCCTTCTTCGCAGCAGCCCCCAAGGTAGCGGCGCTTGCCATGTTCGTGCGTGCCATGTTCGGTGCGTTCGGCGAGCTGGTGACCGAATGGCAGCAGGTTGTGATCTTCATCTCGATCGCTTCGATGATCGTTGGTGCCGTGATCGCCATCGTGCAGACGAACATCAAGCGCCTGATGGCCTATTCGTCCATCGGCCATGTCGGCTACGCGCTTGTCGGCCTTGCCGCAGGCACCGAAGCCGGTGTTGAAGCACTGCTCGTTTACATAGCCATCTATGTGACGATGACCCTTGGTTCGTTCGCTGCCATCCTGTCGATGCGCCGCAACGGCCAGATGGTTGAGGAAATCAGCGATCTCGCCGGCCTGTCGCAGACCAATCTGCCGCTTGCCATCGGTATCGCCGTCTTCATGTTTTCGCTGGCCGGTATCCCGATTCTGGCAGGCTTCTTTGGCAAATGGGTGGTCTTCTGGGCGGCTGTCGAAGCTGGTCTCACGCCGCTTGCCATCGTTGGCCTCCTCGCCAGCGTGATTTCCTGCTTCTATTACATCCGTATCGTGAAGGTGATGTTCTTCGACGAGCCCGCCGGCAACTTCGACGCCGACAAGGGCCGCGCTATCCCGCTCGTGATCGGCGTGTCGGCTGTGCTGCATTCGCCGGTCAGCTTCCTGCTGATCTCGCCGCTCATCGCAGCCGCAGCCTGGGCAGCGAAGTCGCTGATCTACTGATCTTGACCGATACAAGAGAAGACTGGAGCGCCTCGGCCCCCCATGGGGTCGAGGCCTTCTATTTTGACGAGCTGGACAGCACCAACGCCTGCGCCGTTGCCATGGCGGAAGGCGGGCACCGCACGCCGCTGTGGCTGGTCGCTGGCACGCAAACAGCTGGCCGCGGTCGGCGTGGCCGGGTCTGGACCTCGGCGATCGGCAATCTTTACGCCAGCCACCTGTGCTTCCCGCTCCTGAAGGCGGATGCAATGGGCAGCCTGCCGTTCGCCCTGTCGCTGGCGATCCGCGATACCTTCATCGCGCTTGGTGCCTATGCCGACGACGTGCAGGTGAAATGGCCCAACGATGTGCTGATCGGTGGCCGCAAGGCATCGGGCATTCTGGCCGAAAGCGCGGCGGACGGCGCGGGCGGCCTTGCCTATCTCGTGATCGGAATCGGGCTCAATCTCGCCCATCACCCTTCGGACGCGCAGTTCCCGGCAACCGACCTGAAAACGGTCACGGGGCAGGGCGTGCCTGTGCGCGAAGCCTTCGCTGCCCTTGCCGTTTCGGTGGAGCGGGCACTGACGCGGCTCGGTGCTGCCGACTGGCCACAGGTGCGCGAAGAATGGCTGGCGCATGCCTGGGGCATGGGCGAGCGACGTGTGTTCCAGACAGCGAACGAACGCTTCGAAGGCCGCGCCGAGACACTCGCCACAGATGGCGGGCTTGTCGTTTCGCTGGACGGCGGCGGGCAAATGCGCCTATATGCCGGGGACATATTTCCAGTGGCCGATCCGAAACGGGGTTTCTGACCATGCTCCTGACCATCGACGCGGGCAATACCAACACGGTCTTCGCGCTCATCGACGGCGATACAATCGTCGAACAATGGCGCCTTTCAACGAATGACCAGCGCACCGCAGACGAATATCTTGTCTCCATCAGCCATCTGATGTCGCTGCATGGCCGTAAACCAAGCGACGTCACGGGCGCGATTATCGCAAGCGTGGTGCCGCAGGTGGTGTGGCCGCTGACGCAGCTTTGCCAGAAATATTTCGCAACCCGGCCGCTGATCGTCGGGGCGCCCGATGTGAAGCTTGGTGTCGAGGTGCATGTGAAGAACCCGGCGGAAGTCGGCGCTGACAGGCTTGTGAACGCTGTGGCGGCCGATGCGCTGTATGGTGGGCCTGCTATCGTCGTGGATTTCGGCACAGCCACCACGTTCGATATCGTGGGCGACAAGGGAGCCTATCTTGGCGGGGTGATCTGCCCCGGCATCAATCTCTCCCTTTCCGCCCTGCACCAGGCAGCGGCCAAGCTGCCGCGGATCGCCGTAACCCCGCCCGCCACCAATCTGGTGACCGGCAAAAGCACGCTCGAAGCCATGCAGTCGGGCGTTTTCTGGGGTTATGTCGGCATGATCGAAGGGCTTGTGGTCCGGCTGAAGGCCGAACACAGCCCCACCATGAAGGTGCTGGCAACCGGGGGGCTTGCCACCATCTTCTCCAACCGGACCGATTCCATCGATGTGGTGGTCGGTGACCTGACCCTGCAGGGGTTGCGGCTCATCTATGAGCGTAACGTAGCCTCCGCCTAAACAAGGAATTTTGATGGCCTATTTGCGCGCCAGCGACGACCGCCTGCTGTTTCTGCCCCTTGGCGGCTCCGGCGAAATTGGCATGAACCTCAATCTCTATGGCCACAAAGGCAAGTGGCTGATGGTGGATTGCGGCATGAGCTTCGCTGACGCCGGCACACCGGGCGTGGACCTCATCTTCCCCGATCCGGGCTTCATCGAGGACGAACAGAAGGATCTCGTCGGCCTTGTCGTCACGCACGGGCACGAAGACCATATCGGCGCCGTACCCTATCTGTGGTCGCGTTTCCGCTGCCCCGTTTATGCCACGCCTTTCACGGCGGAACTGATCAAGGACAAGCTTTCGGAAGCCGGGCTTCTGGATGTGGTGCCGCTGACGATTGTGAACCAGTCGGAGCCCTTCGCGCTCGGCCCGTTCACCGTCACCTATGTGCCGCTCGCGCACTCGATTGCCGAAGGGCACGGCCTGGCGATTGAAACGAGCCAGGGCACGATCTTCCACACCGGTGACTGGAAGCTGGATGACCGGCCGATCATCGGCCCCGTCTGCCCGTCGCCGACCCTGAAGGCGCTCGGCGACAAAGGCGTGCTGGCGCTGGTGGGCGACAGCACCAACGTTTTCAACGAAAGCGAATCCGGGTCCGAGGCTGCCGTGAAGGAAAGCCTGATGGATATCGTCGCCGGTATCGAGGAACGGGTGATCATCACCACCTTCGCCTCGAACGTCGCGCGGCTCGATACCATCGGGCAGGTAGCGCGCAAGCATGGCCGCCATGTCGTGCTGCTGGGCCGTTCGATGCACCGTATCCTGAAGGCCGCGCAGGCGACCGGATACCTGACCGATTTCCCCGAACTCGTGGACGAGGCCGACGCCGGCGCCTTCCCGCGCGACAAGATCCTGATCGCCTGCACCGGCTGTCAGGGCGAAGACCGCGCTGCGCTCGCCCGTATCGCGCGCGACGACCACAAACATCTGAATATCGCCCCCGGCGATACGGTCATCTTCTCGTCGAAGATTATCCCCGGCAACGAGATCACCCTCGGTGCGCTTTTCAACCAGCTGGTCGAGAAGGGTGTGAAGGTGATCACCGAGAAGGATGCTTTCGTGCATGTGTCCGGCCACCCGGGCCGCGCCGAGCTCAGGAAGATGTATGGCTGGACGAAGCCGACCTGCGCCATTCCGGTGCACGGTGAGCCGCGCCACCTGTACCGGCACGCGGCCCTCGCGCTCGAAATCGGTATCAAGCACACGATCGTGCCGGCAAACGGCGACGTGATCGAGATTTCGGAAGACGGCCTGAAGCTGATCGACAAGGCCCCCGTGGGCCGCACCGCGCTAGATGGCAGCGTTGTGGTGCCCGCAGACGGTGTTTCCATCGTGGACCGCCGCCGTATCGCCATGAATGGCTATGTGGCTGCAAGCGTCATCCTTGATGTGAAAGGCCGGCTGGCGGTGGAGCCGCTTCTGGCCCTGCGCGGCCTACCACGGCAGGACGATGATACATTCTATGATGCGATGGTTGCGGATGTGGAAGACGCGCTGGAGCGCCTGTCACGCAACGACCGCGAAGATGATGATAAGGTGGAAGAGGCTGCCCGCGTGGCGATCCGCCGCCTTTGCCGCAAGGAAATCGGCCGCAATCCGTCGGTCGATATCCTGATCACGCGGCAGGACGAGATCGATTTTGGCTGAAGGGAAGGGCGCTATGATCGGCAAGCTCAATCATGTGGCAATCGTGGTGAATGATCTGGAGGCGGCCACCGCCGTGTACCGGGACACGCTCGGTGCCAAGGTATCAGCACCTGTGGACCTGCCGGACCACGGTGTGACCACTGTTTTCGTGGAACTGCCGAACACCAAGATCGAACTTCTGCTGCCGCTTGGCGAAGATTCGCCCATTGCCAAGTTCGCCGCCAACAATCCGGCAGGTGGCATGCACCATCTTTGCTACGAGGTCGAGGACATCATTGCGGCGCGGGATCATATCATTGCGGCCGGCGGCCGGGTGCTGGGTGACGGTGAACCAAAGATCGGCGCGCACGGCAAGCCTGTCCTGTTCCTGCATCCGAAGGACTTCTGCGGCACTTTGGTCGAGATCGAGGAGGTATAAGGCCCATGTCGATCCCGAGCATCATCCTTATCTATATCGTGATCTGGTGGCTGGCCTTCTTCCCGATTCTGTCGACCGGGATCAAGTCGCACGACGAAGCAGGGGACAAGGCAATCGACGGTGAAATGCCGGGCGCGCCGTCCAACCCGAATCTCGGCAAGAAGATCATCATCACATCGCTGGTTGCGGCGGTGGGGACGCTGATCTTCTATCTGGTTGCCACGTCGGGCCTCATCAGCTTCCGCGATATGGCGCGCTGAGCCGCAGAATAGTCCCGAAAATGAAAAAGCAAGGCACCATCTAAGGGCCTTGCTTTTTGATTCCCCCGGCTTAGCCGGTGAGCGGCGCGATCTCCGCTTTCGCGTGTCTCGCCGATGTGCGCTAGTCCTCCCTGAGCGTGGGCCACGATGGGCTTTCAGCTCCGCGCTTGAGAAACGCTATGGGATGCCGGTGCGGCTGTCACCTGCCCGAATGCTGTTTTGAGGGGCGGCTGAACCATCTTTCTTGGTTTATGTTGCGCCGCTGCAACAGGGTGACGCCGGGTAGTCGCCGCAACTCAACTTCCCGGTGTCTTTTGGGCCGATCTCGCAGAAAGCCGTTGCCTAATGCGGGCCGGAGCGGCATTAGAGAAGACCATCCAATTCCACCAAGAGAGCTTCTTTCCATGCGCCTCAGCCGCTATTTCCTGCCCACGCTCAAAGAAACCCCCTCGGAAGCGCAAATTGCATCGCACCGCCTGATGCTGCGCGCCGGGATGATCCGCCAGGGTGCGGCGGGGATCTACAGCTGGCTGCCACTCGGCCTGAAGGTGCTGAAAAAGATCGAAGCCATCGTCCGTGAGGAACAGGACCGTGCCGGCGCGCAGGAATTGCTGATGCCGACGATCCAGCCGTCTGAAATCTGGGTCGAAAGCGGTCGCTATGACGATTACGGCAAGGAAATGCTCAGGATCGAGGATCGCCATGGCCGCGAAATGCTGTATGGCCCCACGAACGAAGAGCTGATCACCGATATCTTCCGCAAGGAAGTGCGCTCTTACCGTGACCTGCCGAAGATGCTTTATCACATCCAGTGGAAGTTCCGGGACGAGATTCGCCCCCGTTTCGGCGTGATGCGCGGCCGTGAATTCCTGATGAAGGACGCTTACAGTTTTGACCTGACGCCTGAAGGCGCGGTGAAAAGCTATAATGCGATGTTTGTGGCCTATCTGCGCACCTTCGCGCGGCTTGGCCTGAAGGCGATCCCGATGCGCGCCGACACTGGCCCCATCGGCGGCGATCTCAGCCACGAATTCATCATTCTGGCGGAAACCGGCGAAAGCCAGGTCTTCTTCCATAAAGATTTCGAGAAGAAAGACGCGCTGTCGCTCAATCCCGATTACGCAGCTGACCTGCAGCCGATCGTGGATGATTGGACCAGCATCTATGCTGCGACCGAGGAAATGCACGACGCCGCCACCTGCGCCGTTGCGGAAGGTGACCTTGTCACCGGCCGCGGGATCGAGGTTGGCCATATCTTCTATTTCGGCGACAAATATTCGAAGCCGATGGGCGCTACCGTGCAAGGCCCGGACGGCGAGCTTGTGAATGTCGAGATGGGATCTTACGGCATCGGTGTGTCGCGATTGATCGGCGCCATCATCGAAGCCTTCCATGATGACAACGGCATCATCTGGCCGGAATCGGTCGCGCCCTTCAAGGTGGGCCTCATCAACCTGCGCAGCGGCGATGCCGCCTGCGACGGCGCGTGCGACCAACTTTACAAGGACCTGGGTGCGGCTGGCGTCGAAGTCCTTTATGACGACCGCGACGAACGGGCAGGGGCCAAGTTCGCCAACATGGACCTGATCGGCCTGCCGTGGCAGGTGACCGTAGGCCCGCGTGGCCTTGAAAAAGGCATGGTCGAGCTGAAGAATCGCGCGACGGGCGAGAAGACGGAAGTAGCACTTGCCGACATTGTGGCCAAGCTCGCCTGATTGATAAACCGTCACCCCGGACCTGATCCGGGGTCCAGCGACTGGATGCCGGGTCAAGCCCGGCATGACGAGACGAGAGGGAAGGACACCGGGCGTGCTCATCAATGCCTTCGAATGGTCGGTGGCGCGGCGCTATCTGACAAGCCGCCGCAAGGATGGCTTCATTAGCCTGACGGCAGCGCTTTCGGTCGTTGCCATCGGTCTCGGTGTTGCTGCCCTTATCGTTGTCATGTCGGTGATGAACGGCTTCCGTGCCGACCTGATGGACAAGATCCTCGGCTATCACGGCCACGTGCTGGTGCAGGGCTATGGCCAGACCATTGAAAAATGGGAGCCGCTGGTTGATGAGCTGAAGGCCGCCCCCGGCGTGGTGAAGGTAATGCCTTTCACCGAAGCGCAGGTGATGGTCACCAAGGATGGTCGCGCCTGGGGCGCCATCGTGCGCGGTATTCCGGAACAGGATTTCCGTGATGGCAAGCTCGCCATCGCGCGGGTGGTGGACGGCGAACTCGCCAAGGCCCCGGAAACCGGCGGCCTGATCATCGGATACCAGCTTGCCCGCCAGCTTGGCATCGTGGCCGGCGATCAGGTCACAATCGTGAGCCCGAAGCCGGTGGCCACACCTTTCGGATCGTCCCTTCGCTATCTTGCGTTCCCGGTCGCGGCCGTGGTCGAAGTTGGCGTTTACCAGTTCGACGAGACCTTCATCGGCATGCCGCTGATGGACGCGCAGGACTTTTTCCGCATGGGGGACGCCGTCACCAATATAGAGGTCTTCCTTGATGACCCCGAGCGGCTGGACCGTTACATGCCCGAACTGACGACCATCGTGGGCGAGCGTGCCGCGGTGCGCGGCTGGACCAGCTTCAACCAGGCCCTCGTCGGTGCGCTGCAGACCGAACGGGTCGCCATGTTCATGATTCTCGCGCTCATCATCCTTGTGGCGGTCTTCAACATAGCCTCCAGCCTTTTCATGCTGGTGAAGGACAAGGCTGCCGATATCGCCATCTTGCGCACGCTCGGTGTCAGCCGGGGTTCGATCATGCGTATTTTCGTTACCGTCGGGCTTGCGGTTGCTTTCCTTGGTATTGGTACCGGCTGCCTGCTTTCGTGGGCGCTGATTGCCAATCTTGATGCCATCAAGTCGGGCATCGAAGCCCTTCTCGGCTTCAATCTCTGGGATCCGTCCGTGCGCTTCATCTCCAGCCTGAAAACCAAGGTCGACTGGCTAGAGGTCGGGCTGACCATCGGTATTGCCGTGGTGCTTTCCTTCTTCGCGGCGCTCTTCCCGGCACGCCGGGCTGCGAGCCTCGATCCTGTGGAGGTACTGCGTTATGAGTGATGCGGTTCTTCAGATCAGCGGGCTCAAGCGCCGCTTCACGCAGGGTGAGAAAACGATCGAAATCCTGCACGGGGTCGATCTTGCCGTGAAGGCGGGGGAGATTGTGGCGCTCGTAGGCGCGTCGGGCGCCGGCAAATCCACCTTCCTGCAAATCGCGGGGCTATTGGATCATCCGACCGAAGGCAGTGTTGCCGTTGGTGGCAGGGTTGTTTCAAGCCTTGATGACGATGCCCGCACGCGCGTGCGCCGGCACGAACTTGGCTTTGTCTATCAGTTCCATCACCTGCTGCCGGATTTCACGGCGCTTGAAAATGTTGCCATGGCGCTGCGCATCGGCGGAACATCAAACCGCACAGCGAACGTCAAGGCGGCCGCCATCCTCACCCGTATGGGGCTCGGCGAGCGGCTTGATCATACGCCTTCGCGCCTGTCGGGCGGGGAACAGCAGCGTGTGGCCGTGGCCCGCGCGCTGGTGCATGACCCGAAGCTGCTGCTGGCAGACGAGCCGACCGGCAACCTGGATGAAGCGACCGCCGCCCGCGTATTCGACATGATGATCGAACTGGTGCGGGAGCGGAATCTGGCGGCTGTCATCGCTACCCACGACCCGAGCCTTGCTGCCCGCATGGACCGTGTCATCCAGTTGAAGGAAGGTCGGCTCATCGCCTCTTGAGCCGGGCGCCTGCGGGCGCTAACCTCGACCCATGTTTCCCGCCACCGGTTCCGGAGTTGACCCCGTATGAGCCACGCCGGCTTTGTCCATCTGCGCGTCCATACCGCCTATTCGCTTTCTGAAGGCGCGATCCATATCAAGGATCTCGTCAAGCAGTGCGTGGGGATGAACCTGCCGGCGGTAGCGGTGACCGATACGGACAATATGTTCGCCGCGCTTGAGTTCTCGACTTATGCGGCGGATGCCGGGGTGCAGCCGATCATCGGTGTCACGCTCAGTGTGAAAAACACCTTCAGGAAGGTGGAGGGCCGCGCCAAAAAGGCACCGCCGCCGGATCATCTGGTGCTGCTGGCGCAATCGGAGGCCGGTTACGCCAACCTGATGAAGATCGTCTCGAAGGCGCACCTTGAAAGCGACCCGCAGCTCGGCGTGCAGATGCCGCTCGATGCGCTTGAAGGTTTCACCGATGGCATCATCTGCCTGACCGGCGGTGTAGCCGGACCCGTGGGCAGCCTTCTGGTCATGGGGCAGGGGATGGAGGCTGAAAGCTGCCTCAACTATCTCGCCGGGCTTTTCCCCGGTCGGCTTTACATGGAGCTACAACGCCACGACCTGCCGGAGGAAGAGGCGACGGAAGAAGCCTTCATCGACATGGCCTACAAGCTCGGCCTGCCGCTGGTGGCGACCAACCAGCCCTACTTCACAAGTGCGGGCATGTATGAAGCGCATGACACGCTTCTCTGCATCGCTGATGGCACCTATGTGGCCGAGCAAAAGCGCCGCCGCCTCAATCCGGATTACCGCTTCAAGACGGCGGAAGAGATGATTGATCTCTTTAAAGACCTGCCGGAAGCGATTGAAAATACGCTGCAAATTTCCAAACGCTGCGCCTTCAAGGTCAACAAGATCAACCCGCTGCTGCCGAACTTCACACGCGGCATGGATGTGTCTGAGGACGACATGCTGCGCCGGATGACGGAGGAAGGCCTGCGCGAGCGGCTGGACTTCAAGGCGCGCGAGGACGAGCTGACGCCGGGGCAGGATCAGGACTGGGAAAAGCCCTATTGGGACCGGATGGAGTTCGAGATCGGCATCATCGTCAAGATGGGCTTCCCCGGCTATTTCCTGATCGTTGCCGACTTCATCCAGTGGGCCAAGGATCATGATATCCCGGTGGGGCCGGGCAGGGGCTCGGGTGCGGGCTCGCTGGTAGCCTGGGCCTTGAAGATTACCGACCTTGACCCCTTGCGCTTCTCGCTGCTGTTCGAGCGTTTCCTGAACCCTGAGCGCGTATCGATGCCCGACTTCGATATCGATTTCTGTCAGGACAAGCGCGAACGCGTGATCCGCTATGTGCAGGAAAAGTACGGGCACGACCATGTGGCCCAGATCATCACCTTCGGTAAGCTGCAGGCCCGCGCCGTGGTGAAGGCCTGCGGGCGCGTGATGCAGCAGCCCTATCCGGTGACCGACCGGTTGTCGAAGCTGATCCCGAACGACCCCGGCAATGCGATGAGCCTGAAAGAAGCCATCGACGCCGAGCCGCGCCTGCAGCGCGAGATCGACAGCGACGAACTGACCCGCGACGTGATGGACCGCGCGTTGAAGCTTGAGGGTCTTTTTGCCCACTCGTCCACCCATGCGGCGGGCGTGGTGATTGGCGACCGGCCGCTTGACCAGCTGGTGCCCCTCTACCGCGACCCGAAATCCGATATGCCGGTCACCCAGTTCAACATGAAGTGGGTGGAGCTCGCCGGCCTTGTGAAGTTCGACTTCCTTGGCCTCAAGACACTGACCGTGATCGACCGCGCGGTTGACTATATCCGCCTGCGCGGTATCGATCTCGATATGGCGGCGGTGCCCCTTGATGACAAACCGAGCTTCGAGCTTCTGGCGGCGGGCGACGCGGGCGGGGTGTTCCAGCTCGAGAGCTCCGGCATGCGGGCGGTGCTGAAAGGCCTCCGGCCCGACAAGTTCGAGGACATCATCGCTATCGTGGCGCTTTACCGGCCCGGTCCGATGGCCAACATCCCGACCTATGTGGACCGCAAGCACGGCCGCGAGGAAGTGCAGTATCCGCACCCGATCCTTGAGCAGATTCTGGGCGAGACCTACGGCGTCATCATCTATCAGGAACAGGTGATGCAGATAGCGCAGGTCATGTCCGGCTACAGTCTTGGCGAGGCCGATCTTCTGCGCCGCGCGATGGGCAAGAAGATCAAGGAGGAGATGGACAAGCAGCGGGACCGCTTCTGCGACGGCGCCGTCAAGAACGGGATCGACGCCGATACCGCCAGCCTGATCTTCGATCTTGTCGCCAAATTCGCCGAGTATGGCTTCAACAAATCGCACGCGGCTGCCTATGCGCTTGTCGCCTACCATACGGCTTATCTGAAGGCCAATTACCCGGTCGAGTTCATGGCGGCGATCATGACACTTGACTTGAACAACACCGATAAACTAGCTGTTTTTAAACAGGAATTGCAGCGCAGCGAAATACCTCTTCTGCTGCCGGATATCAACAAGTCGGATGTTTTCTTCACGGTCGAAAAGACCGAACCTTACTGCGAGGAAGAAGGTGACCCGCGCTTCAATCAGGGCGTCCGCTATGCGCTCGCGGCCATCAAGGGTGTTGGCGAAAAGGCAGTCGAGACCATCGTTGCCGAGCGCGCAGCCAACGGCCCCTTCAAGGACCTGATGGACTTTGCCGAGCGGATCGATCCCAAATATCTGAACAAGCGCCAGCTGGAGCAGCTGGCCGCTGCCGGTGCCTTCGATTGCCTGATCGAGGACAGGGCGACCGCGCACGCGTCCGCCGAGATCATCATGCGCACGGCCCAGATGCGGGCCGAGGAGCGCGGCTCCAATCAGGTGAGCCTGTTTGGCGATGCCACAAGCGTGGTGGACCGCCCGGTGCTGCCGATCGTGAAGCCATGGACGGACACCGAAAAGCTGGACGCCGAACGCAAGGCGGTGGGCTTCTATATCTCGGCGCACCCCTTGGACGCCTATCAGAAAATCCTGGAGCGCGAGCGCATGGTGCCGGCGCGCGAGGTATTCGCGGATTTCGGCCTTGTCGGCCAGACGATCCGCATGGCGGGCGCCATCCTTGGTTACCGCGAAGGCACTTCGAAGAAGACGGGCCGCAAGTTCGGCTCGCTGACGTTGTCTGACCAGACCGACGCATTCGAGCTGATGATTTTCGAGGATGATCTTGATACCGTCCGCGCGCTTGTCGATGAAGGCGCGCCACTGGTGGTGACCGTGCAGGTCCGCAAGCGGGACGACGAGGATCAGGTGCGGCTTTCGAACCGCGGGATGGAAAGCCTTGAGGCGGTGGCGGCCACATCTGACCGTGGCCTTTATGTGATCCTGAATGATGAAAGCGCGCTCGCGGGCACCAAGGCGTCGCTCGACCGGAAGGCCGGGGGCAGGGGCCGCGTGGTGCTGCGCATGCCGGTTGCTGCCGGCAAGCGCTATGTCGAGTTCAAATTGCCGGGCCGCTACAAGGTAACGCCGGAACTGGTGCAGGCGATTGCTGCCGAAATCGGGGTGGAGGCCGTGAATGAAACCTGACGCCCTGATCGTACCGGCGCGGCCTTCCGCCAGCATCCTTCTCGTCCGCGATGGTCGCGCGGGGCTCGAAGTCCTGATGATGCAGCGGCCACTGCATATGCGCTTTGCCCCCGGTGCGCTGGTATTTCCCGGCGGGGCGGTGGATGCGACCGATATGCGGACATCCTACTGGCGGCCCCGGATCGACAGTTTCCGCACAAGCGCTGATCTCCCCAACCGGATCGCCGCCGCGCGCGAGCTTTTTGAAGAAACCGGCATCCTGCTTGCCGATGGCCCGGTGCCGCAGCGCCGGATCAATCACCGTCCGCTCGGGCAGGCGCTTGATCAGGCCGGGGTGCAGCTCGCGGTGTCGGACATGGTCTTCTTCGCCCACTGGATCACGCCTGAACTGCTGCCACGCCGGTTCGACACACGGTTTTACCTCGCACCCCTGCACCGCAATCAGCGGCTGGTGCGGAACGTCGCAGAAGCCGATGACCTGTTGTGGCTGTCACCCGCCAAGGTGCTGGAGGACTGGGACAGGGACGAAGCACCCCTGATGTTCCCGACCCGGCTTAACCTCATCAAGCTTGCGCGTGCGGGCAGTGTTTCAGAGGCACTTGCCATGGCGCGGCGCACGCCGGTTGTCTGCACGTTGCCGGTCCTCAAACGCACGGCGGAAGGCACGGTGGTGCGCATCAATCCTGAAACGGGATATGGGGTTGTGGAAGCCACGCCCCGCGAACTGCGTGTCGAATCCGGCACGCCCGCCCCGAAAAAGGCGTGAATCCGCAAAAAATCGCTTGATCTATGGCAGTCGAGCGCCTAAGAGAGCCGCGACTTCACACGCGGGGTCTCAAGGCTCACCGGCTGATGCATGGCCGGGCGGCCGACCGGTGCAGGTCTGGAAACAGGCATGCGCAACCCCGCGGAGGCTTAACCGGTAAAGGAGATAGATACCATGGCCATGCCGCAAGTCGATATGCGCGCCCTTCTCGAAGCTGGCGTTCACTTTGGTCACCAGACCCACCGTTGGAACCCGCAAATGGCACCGTTTATTTTCGGTGACCGCAACGGCGTTCATATCATCGACCTTTCGCAAACCGTTCCTTACTTCACCCGCGCCCTGCAGGCGATCCGTGAAGTCGTAGCCAAGGGCGGCCGCGTTCTCTTCGTTGGCACCAAGCGCCAGGCTTCGCCGATCATCGCCGACGCTGCCAAGCGTTGCGGCCAGTATTATGTGAACCACCGCTGGCTCGGTGGCATGCTCACCAACTGGCAGACCATTTCGCAGTCGATCAAGCGCCTGAAAGAGCTGACCGCTCTTCTGGATGCCGGTGGCGTTGGCCTCACCAAGAAAGAAGTCCTGACCCTGACCCGTCAGCGCGAGAAGCTCGAAGCTTCGCTCGGCGGCATCCAGGACATGGGCGGTCTGCCGGATATCATCGTCGTTCTCGACGTGAACCGCGACGACCTCGCCATTGCTGAAGCTAACCGTCTTGCCATTCCGGTTGTTGGTATCCTCGATACCAACTCGAAGCCGAAAGGCATCGACTATCCGGTTCCGGGCAACGACGACGCGACCCGCGCCATCCAGCTTTACTGCGACCTCGTGGCTGAAGCCGTCCTCGACGGTATCCAGGCTGACCTGAGCGCACAAGGCGTTGACCTCGGCGCCGTTGCCGAAGCGCCTGCTGAAGAAGCTGCTGCTCCGGCTGAAGCTGAGTAATCAAGCTGTAACAGGGCTCCCGTACGGGTCTTCCCGTACGGGGCCTTTGGCCATTCAGTGGCCAACAACCCCTCTCACGCCCCCAAGGAGATTTCCGATGGCTGAAATTACCGCCGCAATCGTCAAGGAACTGCGCGAAAAAACCGGCGCCGGCATGATGGACTGCAAAAAAGCTCTCGCCGAAACCGATGGCAACCTCGAAGCCGCTGTCGACTGGCTGCGCACCAAAGGCCTCGCTGCTGCTGCCAAGAAAGCAAGCCGCGTTGCCGCTGAAGGCCTCGTTGCTGTTAAAGCCGAAGGCACCCGTGCTGCTGTTGTTGAAGTGAACTCGGAAACCGACTTCGTTGCTCGTAACGACAAGTTCCAGAAGTTCGTTGCCGACGTTGCCGGTGTTGTTCTGTCGGTTGGTACTGACGTCGAAGCCATCAAGGCTGCTGGCTATCCGGGCACCTCGAAAACCGTTGCTGACGTGCTGACCGACAATGTCGCCACCATCGGCGAAAACCAGTCGATCCGCCGCGCTGCCATCGTGGAAGTGCCGGAAGGCTACGTGGCCCAGTATATCCACAACGCCGTTGCTGATGGCATGGGCAAGATCGCCGTTCTCGTTGGCCTCAAGTCGGCAGCCGGTGAAGAAGCCCTCGCTGGCCTCGGCAAGCAACTCGCCATGCACATCGCTGCTGCGAACCCCGCTTCGCTGAACACCGCCGAGCTCGACCCCGAGCTTGTCGAGCGCGAGAAGCAGGTCCAGATCGAAAAGGCCCGCGAATCCGGCAAGGCGGACGACATCATCATGAAGATGATCGAAGGCCGTATGCGCAAATATTATGAAGAAGTCGTGCTCCTCGAGCAGGTCTTCGTCATGGACGGCGAATCCAAGGTCAAGGACGTGATTGCCAAGGCCGCCAAGGACGCTGGCACCGCGATTGAACTGACCGGTTATGTTCGTATGGAACTCGGTCAGGGCATCGAGAAGAAAGAAGAAGATTTCGCAGCAGAAGTGGCCGCCGTCGCTGGCCGCTAAGCGCTGATCTTTGAAGAAAGCCCGGCTGGACCTCCTGCCGGGCTTTTTTTGTGGGCCCGCCATGGCCTTGCCTCAAAAAAGGGGTAGGCCACGGGCACCTGCTCGGTCTATATCATTCTGCGATGGTGCGCGAAGGCCAGTCCCGATACACTGCCGCCGCTTCATCGCCAAAGGGGAGTTGATCTTTCATGTCGTCCGCAGAGCCAAGGTTCAAGCGTATCCTTCTCAAACTGTCCGGTGAGGCCCTGATGGGGAACGGCAGTTATGGCATCGACCCCGAAACGCTGGACCGCGTGACGCAGGAAATCAAACAGGCCCGCGATATCGGCACCGAAGTGTGCGTCGTTGTGGGGGCCGGTAACATCTTCCGCGGCCTCAAAGGGGCAGCCTCCGGGATCGACCGCGCCACTGCTGACTATATGGGCATGCTGGCGACTGTGATGAACGCGCTGGCACTGCAAAGTGCGCTTGAGCGCATCGGTGTTCACACCCGCGTCCAGTCGGCCATCCCGATGGCGAGCGTGTCGGAGCCCTATATCCGCCGCCGCGCCATCCGCCACCTTGAAAAAGGCCGCGTGGTGATTTTCGCCGCGGGCACCGGCAACCCCTTCTTCACTACCGATACGGCAGCAGCGCTCCGCGCCGCCGAAATGAACTGCAACGCGCTTCTGAAGGGCACCCAAGTGGACGGCGTTTACAATGCCGACCCCAAGAAAGACCCTTCGGCCGTTCGCTACGAAACCCTCACCTACATGGATGTGCTGCGTCAGGACCTGAAGGTCATGGATGCCTCGGCTATATCCCTCAGCCGCGAAAACAACATCCCGATCGTCGTGTTCTCGATCCATTCTGAAAATGCGCTCGTGAACGTTCTGCAGGGCAAGGGAACCTGCACCATCGTCAGCGGAGAATGATCCATGAAAGAACAGATCAAGGAAATCGACCGGCGCATGAAAGGCGCGAATGACGCGCTGAAGCACGAATTCGCAGGCCTGCGTACCGGCCGCGCCAGCGCCAGCCTTCTGGAGCCCGTGGTGGTTGACCTGTATGGCTCGATGATGCCGATCAATCAGGTTGGCACCATTTCGGTGCCCGAAGCCCGCATGCTGACCGTACAGGTCTGGGACCGTTCGGCTGTTTCGGCTGTTGAAAAAGCCATCCGCAATGCCGGCCTCGGTCTCAACCCGATGATCGACGGCCAGAATGTGCGCGTGCCGATCCCGGAGCTGAACGAAGAGCGCCGCAAGGAACTGCAGAAGGTTGCCGGCAAATATGCCGAACAGGCCCGTGTGGCCGTGCGCAACGTGCGCCGTGACGGCATGGACATGCTGAAGAAAGCCGAGAAAGACAAGGCGATCAGCGAGGACGAGCACAAGAAATACTCGGACGAAGTCCAGCAGCTGACCGACCGTCACATCAAGGATATCGACCAGGCGCTTGCTCAGAAAGAGCAAGAGATCATGCAGGTATAAGCCGAGTGCCCGACGACAGGCATAATCCGCTAGGCGATCCGGCGCGGGAAGGGGCTTCGGCCATGCCACCCGCGCCGACCCACGTTGCCATCATCATGGATGGCAACGGGCGCTGGGCTGCCTCGCGGGGCTTGCCGCGCGCTGCCGGCCACCGCAAGGGCGCCGATGCCGTGCGCGCTGCCGTGCGCGGTGCGGGGATCCAGGGTGTGCGTTACCTGACGCTTTATGCCTTCTCGTCGGAAAACTGGAACCGCCCCGCTGATGAGGTCATGGACCTTATGGGGCTTCTCCGGACTTACCTTTCCCGCGAAATCAAATCGCTGCACAAGGAAGGGGTGCGTCTGCGCATCATCGGCCGCCGCGACCGGCTCGCTGCCGACATCAACAAGATGATCGACGATGCCGAGCATATGACGCGGGATAACGACCGCCTGACCCTTGTGATCGCCCTGAGCTATGGCTCGCGGGACGAGATCGTGCGGGCGGCGCGAGCGCTGGCGACAGCTGTTGTCGAGGGCCGTGAATCGCTTGAAAACCTCAATGAGGAACGTTTCGCGCAGGAGCTTTCCACCCACGATATCCCGGACCCGGACCTGATCATCCGCACCAGCGGGGAGCAGCGCCTGTCGAACTTCCTCCTTTGGCAGGCGGCCTATTCCGAATTCCTGTTCATGGATATCTATTGGCCGGACTTCGACGAGAACACCTTTGCCGAGGCCGTCAGTGCCTATCATGGCCGTGACCGCCGCTTCGGCGCGCGTCCCTGACGGAACGGGAGCAAGCATGCCGCTCGGCCTTAGTGACAATCTCTTCAAACGTATCGTCGCAGCCCTCGCGCTGCTGCCGCCTGTGCTCGGTGCCGTGTGGGCCGGTGGCTTGTGGTTCGATTGCCTCCTGATCCTCGGTGCGGCCCTTATGGCGTTCGAGTGGGCAGGGCTGACGCTTGGTGGCTCACGGGTCGCCGGCATGCTGATCCTGTTGCCCGTTGCGACACTCATTCTTTTCTCCATGCCTGTTTTTGCAGCCGTTGAAGGCGTTGCCCTGCTGGCGGTTCTGGCCATCGGCGGATGGCTTCTGGCCACCAAGGGGCAGGGCATGGCCGGCCGCATCGGCTGGTGGGCTGCCGGGATCGGCTATGTGGGGGCACCCATCTTCGCGCTAGACCTGATCCGCAAGCTGCCGGAAGGCTTCCTGACCGTGATTTTCGTCTTCCTGCTTGTCTGGGCGACGGATGTTGGCGGCTATTTCTTCGGCAAGGGCATCGGCGGGCCGAAGCTCGCGCCCGTTATCAGCCCGAAGAAGACATGGGCTGGGCTTCTGGGCGGCATGCTGCTCGCCGGCGTAGTGGGGGCCGCCATTTCCGCTATCACGGGCTGGCATAGCCCCATGGAGCTGGGCCTGCTGGCCGCTGGCCTCGCGGTCGTGGCCCAGATCGGCGACCTTTTTGAAAGTGCGGTCAAGCGCCGGTTCGGCGCCAAGGATTCGGGCAACCTGATCCCCGGCCATGGCGGTATCCTTGACCGGGTCGATGGCATCGTTTTCGCGGCACCTGCTGCCGCGCTCTATTTCCATTGGGCGGCGTCGGGCATACAATGAGCCTTCCGTGCAGCTTTGAGGGGCCCATGAAGTCTATCACCATTCTTGGCGCAACCGGCTCGATCGGCCAAAGCACGCTTGATCTCCTGCGGCGCAATCCGGATCGCTTCAAGGTGGAAGCCCTGACGGCGCATTGCCGGGTGCAGGAACTGGCCGCCGTCGCGCGCGAATTCAACGCCCGCGTTGCCGTAATAGGCCGCGAAGATCTGCTTGCTGATCTCAAGGCTGCCCTTGACGGCACCGACATCGAGGCCGCAGCAGGCGAGGGCGCTATCATCGAAGCCGCCAGCCGCCCGAGTGATATGGTGATGGCCGCTATCGTCGGTGCTGCGGGCCTTGCCCCCACGCTTGCTGCCGTGCGGCGCGGGGCGACGGTTCTGCTTGCCAACAAGGAAGTGCTGGTGTGTGCCGGCGACCTGATGATGGCCGAAGTGCGCCAGTCCGGCGCCACGCTTTTGCCGGTTGATTCCGAGCATAATGCCATCTTCCAGGTTTTCGATTTCAACGCGCCCGAGCGGATCGACCGTATCGTGCTGACGGCTTCGGGTGGCCCGTGCCGCCAGACGCCTGCGGAGCGCCTGCCGTTCATCACGCCGGCCGAGGCCGTGGCGCACCCCAACTGGGACATGGGCGCCAAAATCTCGGTCGATAGCGCCACCATGATGAACAAGGGGCTGGAGGTGATCGAAGCCTTCCACCTGTTCCCGGTGAAGGCCAGCCAGATCGAGGTACTGATCCATCCGCAGTCGGTGATCCATTCGATGGTGCAATATGTGGACGGCTCGACGCTCGCGCAGCTCGGCTCGCCCGACATGCGCACCCCTATCGCCTACTGCCTTGCCTGGCCCGAGCGGATGACAGCGCCCGCCGAGCGGCTGGATCTCGGCCGCATCGGGGCGCTGACTTTTGAGGCCCCCGACATGGAACGCTTCCGCTGCCTTGCGCTTGCGCGTGCGGCCCTTGAGGCTGGCGGGGCCGCGCCGACAGTTCTCAATGCCGCCAACGAGATTGCCGTGGCCGCCTTCCTCGGTAACCGGCTTCGCTTCACCGATATCGCGGCACTGGTGGACGCAACCCTGTCGCTTGCAGACATGAAAGCGCCACAATCGCTGGAGACTGTGTTCGCACTTGATGCCGAGGCTCGCCGCATTGCGGATGGCCTTATCATGAAGTTTGCCGCCTGACCGAAGGAATTGACGTCCATGGAAGCCACTGAAGCCCCCGGCATTCTGCTCACCATCATTGCTTTCGTCTGCGGGTTCAGCGCGCTCGTTTTCATCCATGAATGGGGTCACTATATCGTCGCCCGCATCTTCGGGGTGAAGATCGAATCCTTCTCCATCGGTTTCGGGCGCGAGGTCGTCGGCTTCACCGACAAGCGCGGCGTGCGCTGGAAGTTCGGCTGGCTGCCGCTTGGCGGCTATGTGAAATTCTTTGGCGACCGTTCTGGCGCCAGCAATGCCGCTGCAGGGCTTGAGGCACTGCCGAGCGAAGAACAGGCCGCCTGTTTCCATTTCAAGCCGGTCTGGCAGCGTGCGCTCATTGTGTTTGCGGGGCCTGCCGTGAACCTGATTGCTGCGGCCCTCGTGTTTGCTGCCTTCTACTGGAGCTACGGCATTTATGTCTCCGATCCGGTCGTTGGCGAGGTTGTGGCCGAAGGGGCCGCCGCGAAAGCCGGTATCCAGAAGGGGGACCGTATCCTGACGGTCGACGGCGAACCGGTTGAACGTTTCAACGACATTGCCCCCATTGTGCGCCTGTATCCGGGCCGCCGCCTGCCGATCACGCTGGAGCGTGAAGGCCAGGAAATGGCCGTGACCCCGGTTCTCGGGATCGACTATATCGAGGACCGCTTCGGCAACCGCTATCCGTTCGGTGTCCTTGGTGTGCAGTCGGGCGAGATGCATGTGTACGAGCCGTCCTTCTTCCCGGCCATCGGGGAGGGCGTTCGCCAGACGGGCTCGATGATCAAGACGATCTTCACGACCACTGGCCAGATGCTTCTGGGCCTCCGGTCGCCGAAGGAACTGGGCGGGCCGCTGCGTATTGTCACCATGACGGGCGAGGCCGCGCAGAACGGGATCGAGAACCTGCTGTGGTTCCTTGCCATCATTTCGGTCAATCTCGGTGTGATCAACCTGCTGCCCATCCCGGTGCTGGATGGGGGGCATCTTTTCTACTATGCGATCGAGGCCATCAAGGGTTCGCCCTTGGGCGCCAAGGCGCAGGAAGCAGGATTTGTGGCGGGCTTCGCCCTGATGCTGCTTTTTATGCTGTTCGTCACATTGAATGACTTGCAATCCATAGCGCTCTAGGCCACCTTCGGGCCCAAAGTGCCAAGACCATAAATTCAAGAATGGGCCGATAAAGTTGCAATCCAAGACTTTTCGTAATCTCTGCCACGCTTTGCCAGTGGTGATCGCGGGGACCGCTGTCATGGCGCCCCGGGTTCTTGCTCAGGACGCTGCCCAGATCGCGCCGCAGGCGCCGCTGATCCGTCAGATCAGCGTGATCGGCAGCGAGCGGGTGGAAGCTGAAACCGTTGCTTCGTACCTGACGGTGAAAACGGGTGACCGTTTCGAAGCCGGCAAGCTTGACGAAAGCCTGAAGAACCTTTTCGCGACCGGCCTTTTTTCGGATGTGGAACTTTCCGAACAGAACGGCGTGCTGATTGTCCGGGTTGTTG
This sequence comes from Gimibacter soli, assembly GCF_028463845.1. Taxonomy (NCBI): domain Bacteria; kingdom Pseudomonadati; phylum Pseudomonadota; class Alphaproteobacteria; order Kordiimonadales; family Temperatibacteraceae; genus Gimibacter; species Gimibacter soli. Next base: position 1,850,691 of record NZ_CP116805.1, read on the forward strand.
AAAACCCGATCATCAACCGCATCGTGTTCGAGGGCAACAAACGCCTTGATAACGACAAGCTGATCGAGGAAGTGCGCTTGCGCCCGCGGATGGTGTTCACCCGCGCCAAGGTCCGTTCCGACGTCCAGCGCATGATGGAACTGTATCGCCGCTCGGGTCGCTTCGCCGCGATCATCGAACCCAAAGTGGTGCAGCTTGACCAGAACCGTGTCGACCTGATCTTTGAAGTTCAGGAAGGCCCGAAAACCAAGGTCAGCCGTGTCAATTTCATGGGCAACCACAAATATTCGGACGGCGACCTGCGCGACGTGATGGCAACGAAAGAAGCCCGCTGGTGGAAAATCTTCACCTCGAACGACACGTTTGATCCGGACCGCCTTGCCTATGACCAACAGCAGCTGCGCCAGCATTATCTGAACGAAGGCTATGCCGACTTCCGCGTTGCTTCGGCCGTGTCCGAACTGACGCCGGACCGCGAAGACTTCTTCATCACCTTCACCCTCGAAGAGGGCGAGCTTTATCACTTCGGCAAGATCGATGTGGTGAGCGAGATCCGCGATGTGGATGCCCGCCTGTTCCAGGCGTTCCTCCTGATGCGCGAAGGTGATGTCTACAGCGCCAAGCGGATCGAGGACACCATCGAGGCCCTGACGAATGCCGCCGGCCTTCTGGGTTACGCTTTCGTCGATATCCAGCCGCAGGTGGACCGTGACCGCGAAGGCCGCATCATCAATATCACCTTCACGGTGAAAGATGCGCCGCGCGTGTATGTGGAACGTATCAATATCCACGGCAACGTCCGCACGCTCGACAAGGTGATCCGCCGCGAATTCCGCCTGCAGGAAGGCGATGCCTTCAACTCGGCACTGGTGACCCGCTCGGAAAGCCGCCTTGACCGCCTGAGCTTCTTCCGCGAAGTCGAGGTCGAGAAGACACAAGGCGCCGATCCGGACCGCATGGTGCTGGACGTGAAGGTGGAAGAGCAGGCGACGGGCGAGCTGAACCTCGGTGCCGGTTTCTCGAGCCTTGAAAACTTCATCTTCGATTTCTCGATCCGCGAGCGCAACCTTGCGGGCCGTGGCCAGGACCTCAGCCTTGGCCTGCGCCTGTCGGGCTATACGCAGCAGGCGACGCTTAGCTTCACGGAGCCCTATTTCATGGGCCGCAACGTGGCGGCGGGTGGTGACCTCTTCATCACGCGGACCGAGCCGGGCATCTATAACACTGCCTATAGCTCGCTCTCGCGCGGCTTCTCGCTGCGCGCCGGTATGGCGATCAGCGAATTCTGGACCCTGTCGACCCGTTACACGCTGCGTTACGACACCGTGAAACCGGTTGATTCCTATATCCAGAGCTACTTTGATTTCTCTGTTTCGAACTTGCAAAGCCGGGTGGAGAATGACGACGCGGCAGCACCGATCCTTCTGGACCGCTATGACCTGAACCGCGACGGCAAGATCGATGCGACCGACTTTGACATCAACGGCGATGGCGCCCTGTCGCAAGACGAGCAGCTTGATGTTTTCCCGCAATATTACCGCGAAAGCTTCGGCAGCTACTGGCAGTCGATCATCGGCTATACGGTCGGCTTCGATACGCGTAACAACCTGATCCGTCCGACGCGCGGTCATTCGTTCTACTTCAGCCAGGACTTTGCCGGTCTTGGCGGCAACGTCCGTTACCTGAAGACCCGCGTGAACTTCGACAACTACTGGACCCCGTGGGAAGGCTGGACCTTCCGGATCGGCGGCGAAAGCGGCCTTGTGGAAGGTATCGGCGAAGACGTTCGCTTCAGCGACAAATTCTATATCGGCGGCCCGCGTATCCGTGGCTTCGACGCCGGCGGTATCGGCCCGCGCCTGTTTGCCGGTACGAATACGAACACCCGTTCGGAAGGCGGCACGGCCTATTATATCGGTCGGGGCGAACTCTTCTTCCCGCTGGGCGATGCAGCGCTTGAAATGGGCATCAATGCCTCGGCCTTCGTCGATGTCGGCTCGCTGTGGCGTGGCCAGCTTGATGGCGAAAAATGCGCCTTCTCGCTTGGCCAGTACAATGATTACCTTGATCTTGTCGCCAACCTTGGCGACGGTGAAGAGGCACCGGAGTTTGGCTTCAATACCGACTGTGTGGCCGGTGACTCGCCGTCGCCGCGTGTGGCTGTCGGTATCGGCTTCTCGTGGCAGTCGCCGTTCGGCCCATTCCGTATCGATCTTGCCAAGACGCTTAGGAAGCAGCTTGGCGACCAAACCCAGACGCTCCAATTCAACGTGGGCACAACCTTCTAAGAGAATTACAGGACCAACACCATGGCTACCCTTCTTCGCAATTTTAAACGCGCTGCCGCGGGCTTCATGGCCGTTGCATGCTTCAGCATTGCCGTCAGCGCACAGATCCTGATCGTCGACGACGACCGCGTGGAGCGTGAGGCAGCCGCCTACAAGGATTTCAACCTGCAAACGACCGACCTGCGCAACGGCATCGTTCAGCGTCGCCAGTTCATCAGCCGCGGCGGTGTGCTGGAGCAACAGCTGGCCGAGCTTGAAAAGCAGAAGTCGATCATCGGCAACGACAAGTACGAAGCCGAAAAGCAGAAGCTTGAAGGCGCCTTCGTGCAGGCCCAGCGCGAGCTGCAGGTTCTGGAATATAATTTCGACCGCCTGCGTCAGGAAGCCATGGTCCAGGTTGAGCGCGCGCGCCAGCCGGTGATCCGCAACCTGCTCACGGCCCGCAAGGCTCAGGTGATCATGGTGAAGCGTCTTGTGCTCGGCTCGGCTGCCGGCACCGATGTGACCACTGAGTTCATCGAACAGCTTGATGCCGAACTGCCGACCGTGCAGCTCAGCATGGGCGAGAAGGAAGGTGCAGCAGCACCGGCGCCCGCCAAAAAGAATTAACCAGCCCTGATAAAGGTTTGGTCAAACGCCCCCGCGAGCATCCCTCGCGGGGGTTCTTGTTTGTGCCCTGTTTCGTTTGACAGCGCTGTCAATTGGTCGGTACGTTTGCCGTCTGACCGCCGGACCGTTCCGGCGCAGGGAGGGAAGATCATGTTTAAAGCAATAGGCCTGGCGCTCGCCGGGCTTCTGTTCGTTGGCACGCCCGTCGCTGCCGACGATGTCGCGGCCGTCGCGTCGCCGTCCGATGTGCTGGCGGTGGAGCTGAAGGCCGAAAAAGGCGTGCTCCAATACCGGGTCACGCGCTTCGGGGAGCCGGTCGTTGACTGGTCGAAACTCGCCATCGCGCTGAAAGGCGCCCCGACGCTCGGGGCAGGGGCGACAATCGCGAAAACCGCAACCCGCAGCGAGGATGACACATGGGACCTGCCGTGGGGCGAACGGTCCCGCGTGCGCAACCATTTCAACGAGCTGACGGCAACCGTCGCCGACAAGGGCGGCCGCACCTTCGATGTGGTGTTCCGGGTGTATGATGACGGCCTCGGCTTCCGCTATGACGTGCCGAAGCAGGACGCACTCGCAGAAGCCCTGATCCGCGACGAGGAAACCGAGTTCCGCTTCGCCGAGCCCGCCACCACATGGTGGATCGAGGCGCGCCTGCCGAACCGTTATGAATATATCTACAAGACGACGCCCCTTGAGGCAGTGACGATGGCGCACACGCCCATCACGATGCGCACGGAGGACGGACTGCATATCAGCATCCATGAAGCTGCGCTCGTTGACTATTCCGGCATGTCGGTGCGCCGCACCAAGGGCCGCGCCTTCAAGGCTGACCTTGCGCCTTCGTCCGAAAAGGGTGTTCTGGTGCGCGGGGCCACGCCGTTCGTGACTCCGTGGCGCACGCTGATGATTTCAGATACCGCAGGCGGCCTCGTGGAAAGCGATCTGGTGCTGAACCTCAACGAACCCAACAAGCTGGGCGACGTTTCATGGGTCGAGCCGGGCAAATATGTCGGCATCTGGTGGGGCATGCATCTGGGGGTCGAAAGCTGGGAATCCGGCCCGATCCACGGGGCGAACACCAAAAATACCATGAGATATATCGATTTCGCCGCCGAGAACGGCTTCAAGGGCGTGCTCGTTGAAGGCTGGAACATCGGCTGGGACGGGGACTGGGTGCAAAATGGTGACCTCTTCGATTTCACCAAGGCTTATCCCGACTATGATATCGAAAAGCTCGCCGCCTATGCGCTTTCCAAAGGCGTGCGGCTGGTGGCACATAACGAGACCTCGGGCAATATCGCCAATTATGAGGACCAGATGGCTGCGGCCTACGCGATGTACGAACGCCTTGGCATCCGCCAGATCAAGACCGGCTATGTAGCCGACGCCGGCCACATCAAGGCGCGCGGCGCAGACGGCAAGATGCATCTGGAATATCACGACGGGCAGGTGACCCAGCGCCATCATATCAAGGTGCTCGAGGAAGCCGCGAAGCATCGCCTTTCGATCAACAGCCACGAACCGGTGAAGGATACGGGCCTGCGTCGCACATATCCGAACTGGATTTCGCGCGAGGGCGCACGGGGGCAGGAATATAACGCCTGGGGCACCCCGCCGAACCCGCCCGAGCATGTGGCCGTGCTGCCCTTCACCCGGATGCTTTCAGGCCCCATGGACTATACGCCGGGGATTTTCGACCTCACCTTCAATTACGAGAAGACGAACGGCAACCGCCCGCAGTCCACGCTCGCGCAGCAGCTGGCCCATTATGTGGTGATCTACAGCCCGATCCAGATGGTGGCGGACCTGCCGGAAAATTATGGCAAGCACCCGGATGCTTTCCGGTTCATCAAGGATGTGGTGACCGACTGGGACGAGACAAAGGTGCTGAATGCCGAGATCGGCGATTATGTGACCATCGCACGCAAGGCCAAGGGCAGCGGCGAATGGTTCCTTGGCAGCCTGACGGACGAGGAAGGCCGGATGCTGAGCGTGCCGCTGTCGTTCCTCACCCCGGGCACCCGCTACCGCGCGGAAATCTACCGGGACGGCGACAAGGCCCACTGGGACACAGCCCCCTATGATTTCGTGCGGGAAGAAAAAACAGTCACCAGTGCCGACACCCTGACCCTGCGCCTCGCTGCCGGCGGCGGCCAGGCCATCCGCTTCTTACCGCAGCCATAAGCGGACGCGCGGCCTGAGCTAAAACACACCCGCTGCCGGGAAACCGGTGGCGGGTGTGTCTTGTGTCGGGAAGAGTGAATGCATACGTTCAAGCTTGGGGTGAGATCGGGTGAGGGGCATCATATGAAACGTCGAGTGAGCAAGGTTGAATTGTTTATTCAAATTTACCTAGTCGTGAACTCTATTTATGCTGCTCTCATGGTGACCGTATGGCGAAATCTGCCTTATGAACACGCTATAAATCTCCTTTTCTGGCTCGTGAGTAGTCCGCTTAGGTGGCTTGCTGAGCCATTGACGCCGTTTATGTCGGGCTTGCCTCCATTGTCGATTGCGCTGATATATCCCTTGACGGTTGCTATGTTTGTCAGGCTTGGGTTTTGGATGCTCAATAGGAGAGTGGGGCTCGGAAGATAGCCGAAATTATATCACGGGCTTCCACGTCGTCACGATGAACTTCAACCCTCAATCCTTGCCATCCCGCCCCGATCCCGGTATCGCGGGCCGCAAATTCCCGATTTGTAGGACAAGTCCGTGCCTTTCCTGACTGCGCTCCGCCGTGAATGGCTGGCGAGCCTCGGGCCATTTCGGCAAGCGCACAAGGGGCGAACAAGAAAACACCCGCCGTCAGGATGCTGTCGGCGGGTGTTTGCATTCGGGTAGCCGGACGCTTTTGTCAGGTCGGGCTGCCTGACTGCTCCGGGTTGGGCTCGGGAATGATCGGTAACTCTGGCGTGTCCGGGACTGGCGGGTTTTGGCGCACAACCCTCACAACAGCAGTGTTGGTTGAGCCGGTTTGCTGCGAAGACGACTGGCCTGAGTTGTAGGCAATCATCATGCCCGGTGCGCTGTTGCGCGCGACGGCCGAGGCCAGTGCGGCAGCGCCGGCAGGGCTGCGGCGCACGATCTTGGCTTTAACCTGACCGGCGTTATTGCCGATGAGTGACCCAAGGTCTGGGTTTGAGGCCACGACCGAGCTGTTGTCCGCGATTGAAATTGCTGCAAGGGACAGGGCAACGGATGTACTGGGGTCGCTATCCACGATCCCGAGACCCATTGTGGAGATGTTGCCGGCAATCGTCGCGAGCATCGCGGCTTTGCCTGAAGCGAGCTGCCGATTGACAAGGCCTTGGAAGTCCGCCCAGTTCCCTGCTTGAGCCAGTGCAATAAGCTGGGCCTGAACCGACTGCTGTTCCGATACTGACTGGGCATGCGCCACAGGCATCATTGCTGCAGGCGCCAGAGGGATGCCGAGGCAAAGGCCAAAGGTCGCCACCAGAATTACCTTGCGCATACAGGAATCTCCCTCAATCAAGCGGCCCGGAGGCGGGTAATTGGATAACTATTGTTATGCGCTTGGATGGAATGTGCAATTTAGCTTTTCTTAGCATGGTCAGCTCATGATTTGGCTGAATGCCCGGATGTTTTTTCAATCACAATGGCCGCCGATAAAAATGCCGATGCCAATTCCGGACGAACCAAGGCAACAACTATCCCTCAATCCTTGCCATCCAACCCTGTTCCCGGTATCACGGGCCGCAAATTCCCATCATGTAGGACAAGCCCATGCCTTTCCTGACTGCGCTGCGCCGTGAATGGCTGGCGAGCCCGCGTGCCGATTTTCTGGCGGGGCTTGTGGTGGCGCTCGCCCTTATCCCCGAAGCCATCGGCTTTTCGATCATCGCGGGCGTGGACCCGAAGGTGGGGCTTTATGCCTCCTTCTCCATCGCCTTCATCATCGCCTTCACGGGCGGTCGGCCGGGGATGATTTCGGCGGCGACCGCCGCTGTTGCCGTGCTTGTGGGGCCCCTGGTGCGCGATCACGGGGTCGAGTATCTGTTTGCGGCCACCATCCTGATGGGCATTTTCCAGATCATCGCCGGGTTCCTGCGGCTTGATCTGTTGATGCAGTTCGTCTCGCGCTCGGTGATCACCGGGTTTGTGAACGCGCTCGCCATCCTTATTTTCATGGCGCAGCTGCCGCAGCTGATTGGTGTCAGCTGGATCACCTATCCGCTGATCGCGCTGGCGCTTGCCATCATCTATCTGCTGCCGCGGCTGACGAAAGCCATTCCGTCGCCGCTGATTGCCATCATCACCCTGTCGGCCATCACCATGGGCTTCGGGATCGAGGTGAATACGGTGGGCGACATGGGGGAGCTGCCGTCAGCGCTGCCTTTCTTCGCGCTGCCGGATGTGCCGCTGACGTTTGAAACGCTTGCGGTCATCGCGCCCTATTCGCTGACGATGGCGGCGGTGGGCCTTCTGGAATCGCTCCTCACCGCGCAGATTGTGGATGACCTGACCGATACAAACAGTAACAAGCGCCGCGAGTGCAAGGGGCAGGGCATTGCCAACTTCTTCACCGGGTTCATCGGCGGCATGGGCGGCTGCGCCATGATTGGCCAGTCGGTCATCAATGTGAAATCCGGGGGCTCGACCCGCCTTTCCGCGCTCACTGCCGGTGTGGTGCTTCTGATCCTCATTGTGGCACTCGGGCCGCTTGTCAGCGATGTGCCGATGCCGGCCCTTGTAGCCGTGATGATCATGGTATCGATCGGCACCTTCAGCTGGCAATCGGTGAAGAATCTGAAGGTTCACCCGTGGCAATCGTCCGTCGTGATGGTCGCCACGGTTGTTACTGTTGTCGGCACGCACGATCTCGCCCGCGGGGTGCTGGTGGGTGTCCTCCTGTCCGGTGTCTTCTTCGCCAGCAAGGTACGGCGGCTCTTTGAGGTCACGTCCGTCGCGGAAGAGGGCGGCAATGGCCGCACCTATCAGGTCTCGGGGCAGGTGTTCTTTGCCTCGGTTGACCGGTTCGTTCGCGCCTTCGATTTCAAGGAAGTGCTGGACCATGTGACCATCGATGTCTCGGCGGCGCATTTCTGGGATATTTCGGCGGCGGACGCACTGGATAAGGTCGTCCTCAAATTCCGCCGCGAGGGCACATCGGTGGATATCGTCGGCCTGAACGAAGCAAGCGCCACGCTCATCGACCGCTTCAGCGTGTTTGACAAGCCGGATGCCGACACGGCAGCATCAGGGCACTGAGGGGGATAGTGATGACCAGAATTCTCGCCTGTATCGATGCTTCCGTTTACGCCACCAGCGTGGCGGATCATGCCGCCTGGATGGCATCAAAGCTTGGCGCCCATGTGGAGCTTTTGCACGCCATCCAGCGCAAGGATGCGGTGGCCGCACGGCATGATCTCTCAGGTGCGGTCGGCCTTGGCGCCAAAAGCGCGCTTCTCGAAGAACTCGCCCGGATTGACGAAGCCGAAGGCCGCGCCGCGCAGGAAACCGGCCGTTCCCTCCTCGCCGCTGGCGAAAAGCATCTGAAGGACGCAGGGCTGGCCGATATCAGCGTCACCCACCGCCACGGCGGGATCGTGGAAACGATCCTTGAGCGCGAAGAAGGGGCCGACTTTGTGGTGATCGGCAAGCGCGGGGCTTCGGCCGATTTCGCGGCCGGGCATCTTGGCAGCAAGATCGAACGGGTGGTGCGCGCCAGCGTGAAGCCCGTGCTTGTTGCCAATCGCGGTTTCCGCCCGGTCCGCAACGTGCTGATTGCCTATGACGGGGGCAAGAGTGCTGCGAAAGCGCTTGAGTTTGTGGCCACATCCCCTCTCTTTGAAGGGATGGCCCTGCATGTTGTCTCCATCGGCGAAACCGCCGAGGTGGAAGCCAAGGCGAAGGCGGCTGCTGAAAAGCTGAAGGCACGCCACACCAAGGTAACAGCGGCGATGGTGCCGGGGCACGCCGCCAACGCGCTGGTACGCTACCAGCAGGATAATGATTGCGGGCTGATCGTGATGGGGGCTTATGGCCACTCGCCGCTGCGCGCCATGATCGTTGGCAGCACGACGACCGAGGTCATGCAGGCCTGCAAGGTGCCTGTCCTGCTGTTCCGCTGATCAGAGGGCGTCGCAGTCGCCTTCTACGCGGTCTTCGGTGAAGGCATTAAGGCCTATGATCGTGTAGGTATCCTTCACGCCCGGCACGGTTTGCACCTCGGTGCAGATGAAGCGGCCGATTTCCTGATCTGCTTCCAGCTGGAACTGCGCCAGAAGGTCATAATTGCCGGACGTGGAATAGCAGCTGCGCACTTCCGGCACTTCATCGGCCAGGAAGGCTGCCACGTCATAGGTGCGGCCCAGTTCGCACTTGATCATCACGAATACGGTTTTCATTCGCCGCTCCTCAAATCGGTTCGGCCTTTCCTAGCGCATCGAAAGGCCGCTGTGAAGCATTCAGCAGCCATCGAAGGCGCGGGCGTTATCCATCAGCATGTCGCCGATGAAATCATACATGGCCCGGATGCGGGCGCTGCGCCGCAGTTCCGAGTGGGCGACAAGCCACAGGTCCATCGAGGCCACAACATAGCCATCGAACAGGCGAATGAGGTTCGGGTCGTCCGCGGCTGTCAGGCAGGATACTGCCCCGATGCCATATCCTTCACGCACGGCGGTGGTGAGGGCGGCAAAACTGTTGGACCGGAAAGCCGCATCGCGGGGCCCGGGCAGCGCATGGCGGATCTTGGCTTTCGAGGCCGCGAGGATCTCGTCATGCGGCAGCACCACGTCATGGTCCCGCAGTTCGGCCAGTCGCTCCGGCTTGCCGCGCCGGTCGATATAGTCCTGACTGGCGTAATAGCCGTAATTCATTGTCACCGTGCGCTTGGCAATCAGGTCGCCTTGAGTGGGCTGGAACATGCGAAGCGCGATGTCAGCCTCACGGCGCAGGAGATCAGCCGCGCTGTTCGCCACGCTGATATCCACCGTGATGCTGGGATAAAGATCATGGAAGGGGCGCAGCTTCCTTACCAGCCAGTTGGAGCCGACAAGCTCGGCCGCTGACACCACCACGCTGCCCTTCAGCGCGTCGCCCTGACCGGTGATCATGCGTTCGATCGCATAGATATCGTCCTGCATGTGGCGGGCGCGGTCGATGATGCTTTCGGCAAGTGCGGTCACCTCGAGCCCGTTCCGGGTGCGCAGGAACAGCTCCACCCCCATGCCTTCTTCAAGCGCGATCAGGCGGCGCGACAGGGTCGGCTGGCTGACCCCCAGCTTGCGCGAGGCGGCGGAAAGGCTGCCGGCTTCCGCCATGGCGAGGAAATATTTGAGATCGTCCCAGTTGATCATCGGATGGCTCCGTCTTCGAATATTCAATATCGAATACATTACATGCAATATTAGCTGAATGCCATACGCATTCGAATGGTGTAGAAAACTCCTCAAGGCGGCATCAGACCGCAGCCCGAGAATGACAGCCTGCCTGGGGCATCCAGGCAAACCCGGCCCTGAAAGCGGGGCCAGCAGCGAGGAGTAGTAAGATGATCAAGTATGTGAACAAGAAGATGGCAAGTCTGGCCGGTGCGGCCCTGATCGTTGCCACGATGGGACTTGGTGGCGCCGCCAATGCGCAGACCTTCTATGGATATAACGACCCCAACCTGAAGGCCGGCATGGAAGCGATCACCGAAGGAAACCTGGAAACGGCGTCCGAATATCTGGCCAAGGCGGCCCGGTCGATCAATGGCGGTGAACGCCAGCAGATTGCCTATAGCAACCTCTGCGCGGTTGACTTGGCCCTTGGCCGGCTCGATAGCGCCAAGGATGCCTGCGATACGGCGATCCGCTTTGACAAACGCGACTGGCGGGCTTTCGTGAACCGCGGCCACCTCAATCGCCTCTCTGGCGACACGGACGCCGCGCTTGCCGATTACCGCCGTGCCGCGAAACTGAATCCGGAAAGTGAACTGGCGGGCCGTGTGCTTGCCCGGATGGAAACATCCCTCCAGAGCAAACAGCTCGCCAGCAACGACTGACCGGCCGTGATGCCGGACACGTCTTCCCCGACCCCGGCATTTCTTCAGGCGGGTGGCAAGCTCCCTTTGCCACCCGCCACTTTATTGCCGATTGGCGGCAGCCCCCGGATTTGCTAGACTGCAGGCGTCCGCTCAAAAGAACAAACATCGCCTTTTCGTCAGCCGGCCAGCAGGCCCGGCCACGGGTTTGCTGCGCGCATTTCCAATCAAGGAGAGCGGCCACATGCCCGGCCGCCGGGACGGAGGTTCAAATGACAAAAGGCAAAGAGGTTGGCCCGCGGGTGGTGGCACTCGTGGGCCCCAGTGCGAGCGGCAAGACAACGCTCCTCGAAAATCTGCTGTTCATGTCCGGAACAACCCGCCGCCAGGCCAATGGCGAGCGGGTTTTTGGTGACGACGGGCCGGATGCCCGTGAGCTCGGTATCGGGACCGAACTCAATATTGCCGCCATGCGCTGGATGGATGATGATTATGTCTTTCTCGATTGCCCCGGCTCGGTCGAGTTCGCACAGGAAGCCCGCTATGCGGTGCACGGCGCCGACCTCGCCATCGTGGTGGCGGAGCCCGAGCCCGAGAAGATCCTGATCCTCGGGCCGCTTCTTCATATGCTTGAGGAAGAAGGCATCCCGCACATGCTGTTCATCAACAAGATCGACCGGGCGGCCGGCAGCGTGCATGACCTTGCCGCCGCCCTTGATCGGGTCAGTGCCGTGCCCGCTGTGCTGCGGCATGTGCCGATCCGCGAAAACGGTGCGGTGACCGGTTTTGTCGATCTCGCCGCCGAGCGCGCGTGGGAGTATAGGAGCAACGACCGCAGCCGCCCCATCGACATGCCAACAAGCATCGCCGAGCAGGTGAAGGACGACCGCTTCCACATGCTGGAAACGATCGCCGACTTCCATGACGAGCTGATGGAAGAGCTGCTCGAAGACGTGAAGCCGCCTTCAGCCGAGGTTTATGCCGATCTTTCGGCCGATCTGTCCGAAGGGCGGATCATGCCGGTGATGATGGGCAGCGGCCTGATGAGCCATGGCCTGAAACGCCTGATGAAGGCGGTCCGGCACGAAGCGCCGGGCTTCAAGCCTGCCCGTGCGCGTTTGGCCGCGGGGCCTTCGGTGCCGCTCAGTGCCTATGTGATGAAGACGCGTATCCTGCCGCACATGGGCCGTATGTCCATCTCCCGCGTGATCGACGGGCCGATCAGGGACGGAGACATGATCGGCGAGCATCGCGTTTCCGGGCTTTACCGGATGGTCGGCGCGGAATTCATGAAGGTGTCCGGTGTGGAAGCCGGCGATGTGGCAGCGCTCCAGCGGCTGGAAGGTGTCACCACAGGCCAGACGCTTGGCCGGCCGGCGGTGGCAGGCCCGGAAAGGCTGCAGCCGGTTTACGCGATGGCAATTTCCGTCAGCGACCGCAAGGAAGAGGCGAAGATGTCGGAATCCCTCGCCAAGCTGATCGCCGAAGACCCGGCCCTTGCGCTTGAAAACCTGCAGGACACGGGCGAGCTCGTGCTTTCCGGCCAAGGGGAAATCCACATGCGGGCGGCGCGCATCCGCCTGAAGGAGCGTTTCGGGATCGATGTGGCGATGGCCATGCCGCAGGTGCCCTACAAGGAAACCATCCGTTCGAGCACCACGCACCATGCCCGCTACAAGAAGCAGACGGGTGGCCATGGCCAGTTCGGCGATGTGGTGATCGAGGTGCGCCCGCAGGCACCGGGCACCGGCTTTGCCTTTGACGAGAAGATCACCGGCGGCGCCATCCCGCGCCAATATATATCGAGCGTGGAGGCTGGTGTGCGCGAAAGCCTTGTGCATGGCCCGCTTGGTTTCCCGGTCGTCGATGTTTTGGTGACGCTGACGGACGGCTCGTTCCACACGGTCGACAGTTCGGATATGGCCTTCAAGATGGCGGGGCGCATGGCTATCTCGCAGGCCTTACCGACCTGCCAGCCGGTGCTGCTGGAACCCATCGAGAAGGTCACCGTCTTCGTGCCGTCAGACTATACGGCCAAGGTGACAAGCCTTGTGTCCTCCCGCCGTGGGCAAATCCTGAATTTCGATGCGCGTCCCGGCTGGCCGGGGTGGGATCAGGTGGATGCCCATATCCCGAAGGCCGACATGCAAGACCTGATCATCGAGCTGCGGTCCCTGACGCAGGGCTCCGGCACGTTCCGGCATGGCTTCGATCACCTGACCGAACTGACGGGCAAGCTGAAGGACAAGGTGTTGAGCGCGGCGAAGGAGCGTACCGCGCACTAGGTGCGGCGAATGATCTGGCGGATCAGGTGGCGGGCCGGGTGTATCCGGGCGATCTGGTCCGCCGGCAGGGGCAGCGGGTCGCCACCAATCATCGCGGCCAGATAGCGCGCGGCAAGGGGGCCATACTGGAAGCCCTTGGACCCGAGGCCCGTCAGGAGAAACAGTCCCGGCTGCAACGGCGCGGGGCCAAGCGCCGTTGTGTTCGCATCATGGGCGAGCGGCGCAAACTGCCGTTCCATGGCAGCCCAGTCGGGCACCGGTCCGGCGTAGGGCATATGGTCCGGCACGGTGGCGCGTAGGCCGGTCCATGAGCGCGTATTGGTGCCTGCGTCAACCGGCAGCCCAGCCTCGGCGGCGGTTTGCAATATAGCGGTGCGGTCGGCATCGCGCGGCGGTGCTGCCTCTCGCGCGTCGGCATCCAGCCGTTCGAACGATGACCCGAGCGTCCGTTCACCGCCAATCGCGGCAGTCAGGTAGCCGCCGAAGGTGAGGCTGTGTGCTGGCGCACCCTTCAATACTTCATCCGCAACAATCTCGATCTGGCCGCGATTGGGGCGCAGGTCGAGCGCGTGCGCGCCAAGGATATCGCCGCTCGCGGGGCCGGCGGCCACGACGATTGTTTCGGCCTCGGTGATGACACTGCCGTCCGTACCGATCAGGTGCCAGCCGGTGGCGGTCCGCTCCAGACATTCGACTTTTGCCTCAATGCGGGAAACGCCGTCGGTAAGGCGGGCGAGCAGGGATATGGCATCCACGCTGCCTCCCTCGGTGAACGTCAGGCCACCAGCTTCATTGATGCTGATCCGGTCGTGACCCCAGTTGAGGTGCGCCTGAAGGGTGGCTAGCCGGTCTTTGGCGGCTGCGTCGGTTGGCAGCAGTTCGGTGCCGCGCACCTTTGCCATGCAGGCGATGATATCCGGGTCGCTGACGGCTGCGAGGAAGGCGGCGGCCATGAAGCGCGAAGCGGGGCTGTCCTCAAGCGGCAGTTTGGGGGCGATGATGGCGGCGGGCAGGGCAGAGGCAGCAGGTGTGGCGGGGTCGGTAACCAGCGTCACATCACGGCCACGCGCTTTCAGATCGCGGGCGAGGAAGGCCCCGGCGACACCGCCCCCGATGATGGTGATCCGGCTGTCGCGCCGCGCGGCGGGCAGGCTCACCCATTCGGGGACTTGCACTTCCGATGGCGTCAGTGGTGCTGGTGCGATGGCGGTGCCAAGCAAACGGTCACGCTTGCGGCCGTATCCCTTGCCTTTGATCACCTCAAACCCGCGTGCCTGCAAGGCCCGCTTCACCACGCCTGCGGCGGTGAAGGTGGCGAAGCGGGTGCCGGGGTGCGAAAGTCGCGCGATCTGGTCGATCACCGCGTCCGACCACATAGCGGGGTTCTTGGCAGGCGCGAAGCCATCCAGGAACCATGCGTCCACATCGGCCTGCAGGGCCTGAAAGCTTGGCACCACATCGCCGAACAGCAGCAGAAGGCGCAGGCGGCCACCTTCGAACCGGCGTTCGTGGAAGCCGGGGGCAGGCGCAGGCCATGCCTCGATCAGGTGCGGTGACAGGTCTGCGATTTCCGGGAAAGTCCGGTGCGCCTCCGCAAGGGCGCGGCGCGACAGGGGATAGCCTTCCACCGAGATGAAGGTGAGGTCGCAGGGGCGTCCCGCCGCAATCCAGGCCTTCCATGTGGCAAGAAAATTGAGCCCAGTGCCGAAGCCCGTTTCGGCGATCACGAACCGGTCGCGCCCGGTCCATGCTTCGGGCAGGCCCGTGCCGCCCAGAAACACATAATCGGTTTCGGCCAGGCCATCGTCCGCCGAATAATAGACATCATCGAATCCGGGCGCGACCGGCGCCTTGCCGCGCCAGCTGATCGCATCGTCCGCGATGGGGGACAGGGTTTGTCCACCATTGGATGTGTTCTTTTCAATCATGGGGCCTTCTTAACGGTTCGCCGGGCTGCTGTCTCCGCCTTTTGTTTGACCGGAATGGTGTTACGATCTAAGGAAACCGCGCAATCGAGGGGGATTCTCATGATTTATGCACTGGACGGGGTTCGGCCCCGGTTCGAGGACGACAGCGTCTGGGTGGCACCCAATGCTGCCGTCATCGGCAATGTCTGGCTCGGCAAGGACGCCAGCGTCTGGTTCGGGGTGACCGTACGCGGCGACACCGAGGAAATCCGCATCGGCGAAGGCACCAATGTGCAGGATGGGTCGGTACTGCATGCCGACCCCGGCAAGCCGCTTGTCATCGGCAAGGGCGTGACGGTTGGTCACAAGGTGATGCTGCATGGCTGCGAGATCGGCGACGATACTTTGATCGGTATGGGTGCGACGATTTTGAACGGCGCCCGAATCGGGGCAGGGTCGATTGTTGGCGCCGGCGCGCTGATCACGGAAGGAAAAGAGTTCCCCGAAGGCTCGCTTATAATTGGTGCACCTGCACGCGTAGCGCGTACGCTCGGCGAGGCAGAACGCAAGATGCTCCAGCTTTCTTCGCTACATTATGTTGAAAATGCTCGCAGATTTTCACAGAGTCTTGAAGAAGCCGACGCTGAAATACTTGCAGACGGCACCGTTTCCGGTTGAATATCGCCAAACGGGCGGCTGGCAGGTCGAAAAAGAATTATGGTGTCCATGAACCAGGACTTGATCAGTATTGAAGAGCTTCAGCAGGTTAACCTCGCTGGCCGGGTCGAGATCGCCCAGAAGGTCGGGCACCTTATTGCCAAGCGGCACGACTATCCCGACTATGAAGCTGCACTCGAACTGGCCCGGCTGCTGGTTGAGGATCTGGCGATTTCCGTGCGGGAAGCTCTTTCGAAGGAACTGCGCCACTGCAGCTTTCTGCCGCGCGATATCATGTGCAAGATTGCCAAGGATATCGAACAGGTTTCCACACCCTTCCTGATTGCCAGCAAGGCGCTGGATGAGAAGGCGCTCGAAGCCCTGATCCGCGACGGCAGCGATGGCACGCACAGCGCCATCGCCCAGCGCAGCGAACTGCCGGAAATGATCGCCTTCGCCCTTTGCTCGCTGGCTGGCGTCCGCGCCCTTGAAAAACTTGCTGACAACGAGACCGCGACGATGTCGGAGCGGTCCTTCAATACGGCGATCGACCGTTTCCCTGAAGAACGTACCCTGATGGAAAAGCTGGCGGCGCGTGCTGATCTGCCGGTTTCCCTCGTTGAACGGCTGATTTCGAAGGTTTCAAGTTCATACGGCGAATATCTGACCGACAAGTTCAGCCTGGCGTCCGATTATTCTTCCTACCTCATCTCGATGGCCAACCGTCAGGTCTTTACCAAGGCGCTGGATAGTGCCCCGACGACCGAGATCGAAAATTACCTGCGGCAGCTGAAGGCAGTGGGCGGCATCACGTCCGACATTCTTCTCAACTATCTGCAGAATGCGAACCTCCGCCTCTTTATCGCGGCGGTAGCGGTATTGATCGATGCGTCGCCTGCAGCGCTGCACAAACGGCTTACCGAGGGCGAGGAGCCGAGCAAGGTGCTGGCACGCGTGCTCGAAAGCGCCGGTTTCTCGCGCGCCGTCATCCGCGTCCTTCTGATCGCATACGAACGCCACCAGTAGTTCTGATGCACGTTTCCGGTGTGTGGCAAAAGCGCGCTTTTGCCCGAAATGTGTTTTATTTCAAGGTGAACCCGGATACATTGAGACCAGCGAACAGGGGAAGTTCGAAATGGTTTCTATCGGTGTCAGGGGGGGCGGTTATGGCCCCTCGCGCTGTCTTCAATGTGATGCCCGGCTGCGGCAGCTTTGCGCTGGTCTGCCCGATGAATTCATGCCTGCGCTCAACGCCATTTCGACATCACTGAAAGTCTCCAAGGGCGAAACCCTCTTTCTGGAAGGGGATGATGCTCGCCATGCCTTCAATGTGGTCAATGGCCACCTGCGGCTCGCGCGTGTCGGTATCGATGGGCGCCGGCAGGTGATGGGTTTTGTCTCGACCGGGGATTTCGTTGGCCACACCCGCAAGGAAGCCTACACGATTTCCGCCGAGGCACTGACGGACGTTACCGTTTGCCGGTTTGACCGGGGTGCCTTTGAAGACCTGCTTGTCCGGTTCCCGATGTTCGAGCGCGAATTCCACAAGCTGACTGCCGGCATGCTGGATGACATGCAGGATCAGCTTTTCACCCTCGGTCGCAAGAATGCGCTGGAACGGGTGGCATCCTTCCTTCTGGCCTTTGTCGAGCGTCAGGAGGAAATCCAGTGCAGCGGCCACGAACTGTGGCTGCCGATGACCCGCGCCGACATTGCCGATTTCCTGGGCCTCACGCTGGAAACCGTGTCGCGTGCTTTTTCCCGCCTCAAGAATGATGGCATCCTGGAAATCGAGCAGGCCCACACGATCCGCATCCTCGACCGCGAAGGCCTGACCGATCTGGCCTCGGGCGATGCCGAAACCGTCTGAGCGGTTTTCCTTCTGAATTTCTGTACCAAAATAGAACATGTTTCATTTTGAAACACAATTGCTGCGCAGCATCTGTTTCAAAACGGGATGTCTATTTGTTGAAAATATCTAACATACTGAAATTAAACGATTAAATTTCATGGCACGGGGTATGCAGAGTATCTCGTGTCTGGCGGTTTTTGCCTGAGATCGCAGAGACATCTGTTTCGAGTATGGCGTCCGGTGCCTTGCCTGAGTATCGGACGCCGATAACTAATCGGCGGACGGGGTAACCTGTCCGCCTATTTCTTTTTCAGGGCCTCGCAATCTTGATTGACTTGCCTTTATCCGCGGTCCGGCTAGGGTTGGCGCCCGTTCATTGTTCCGGAGCCTTTATGGCCGCAAAGCTTATCCATGACAGCCGTTTTTTCTCCGGCTTCCTGCATCATACGGGCAATCTGTTCTTGCGCCTTACCGGCTGGAAAAAAGTCGGCGAAGTGCCCGATATTCCAAAATTCGTGGCGATTGCGGCCCCGCACACCAGTAACTGGGACTTCCCGGTCTTCATGGCCGTTGTTGGTGCCTTTCGTGTGCGGGCGCGTTTCTTTGGCAAACACACACTTTTCGAGGGGCCGTTTGGCTGGCTTTTCTATTGGCTTGGCGGAGTGCCGGTTGAACGCGATACACGCGCAGCTGCCGATATGGTCGAGGGTGCGGTGAAGGCTTTCGCGGCCAATGATGATTTCATCCTCGGCATCGCGCCGGAAGGCACACGGTCGAAAGTCGACCGCTGGAAAACCGGTTTTTACCGTATCGCGGTGGCGGCCGATGTGCCAATCCTGATGGCCTATCTGGATGCCTCGAAGAAGGAAGTGGGGCTCGGGCCGCTCTTTTACCCGACCGGCAACATGGAAGCCGACATGGCAGCGATCCATGCCTTCTATGCCGACAAACAGGGCATTAACCCCGCCAATCAATAGGGGATCAGTACGCCCGGATTGAGGATGCCCTTGGGGTCGAGCGCGCGTTTGATGGCGCGCATGGCTTCCAGCTCTGCTGCGGGCTTCAGTCGGCCAAGCTCTCCGCGCTTCAGGGTCCCGATGCCATGCTCGGCCGAGATCGAGCCACCCATTGAGACGACCAGGTCGTGGACGGCGGCATTCATCGCTTCCCATTCCTTCAGGAAGACTTTGCCGTCACCCCCCTTCGGCACCGACACATTGAAATGAATGTTGCCGTCGCCGACATGCCCGAAAGCGATGACGCGGGCGCCGGGCCAGCGGGCTTCGATGAGCGCGGTGCCGTCCTTTAAAAAAGCGGGCACGCTCGTCACTGGTACGGCGATATCGTGCTTGATGCTGGCGCCTTCATGTTTCTGGGCCTCAGAAAGGCTTTCGCGCAGTTTCCAGAGGGCTTCCCGTTCTGTCAGTGACTGGGCGAGGGTGCCGTCGGTGACGGTGCCATCCGCCATCCGGGCTTCAAGCCACGTCATGATTGCGGTTTCAAGAGCTGCATCTTCGCCCGTTGTGGCGGCTTCGATCAGCAGATACCAGGGCGAGGGGCTGGATAGCGGGTCACGCGCGCCGGGGATATGGGCAAGCACGAGGCCGAGGCCTGCTGCGGAGACAATCTCGGCTGCCGAAACCCGCCCGCCTGTTACATCCTTCAGCGTTGAAAGCGCGGTGAGCGCGGCAGCAGGCGAGGGCACTGCAAGCCACAGCGTGTGGCGGACCCGTTCGGGCTCCGCGAGGCGCAAGGTCGCCCTGGTGACAATGCCAAGCGTGCCTTCGGCGCCGATCAGCAGCTGCTTCAGGTCATAGCCCGTATTGTTTTTCGGCAGGCCGTCGAGGTCGCGGATGATGGTGCCGGCGGGCAACACGGCTTCAACCCCCGCCACCAGCCGCCTCATGGTGCCGTAGCGGATGACATGCACGCCGCCCGCATTGGTGCTGATGGTGCCACCGACCGTGCAGCTGCCTTCAGACGCCAGCGATAGCGGGAACAGCCTGTCCTTCGCGGCGGCTGCGGCCTGCACGCTGGCGATGGTGGCGCCAGCTTCTGCCGTCAGCAGATAACTTTCAGGCTCGACCGACAGGATGCGGTCCATCTTCTTCAGCGACAGGAGGATTTCCTCACGCCCTTCAAGGCCCGGAATACCGCCGCCGACAAGCCCCGTGTTGCCACCTTGCGGCACCACCCTGATGGTGTGTTCGTTGGCATAGGCGAGGATCGCCGCGACGCTTTCGGTGTCCTTCGGCGTCAGCATCAGGGGAGTGGCGCCCATGAATTTGTCGCGCCATTCGGTGATGTGCGGGGCGATGGTATCGGCGTCAGTGGTACCGCCGCCCGCACCGGCGCGGGCGATCAGGGCTTCGATATGGGCGGGGGCGAGCGTCATTGTGTCAGGCCTCGCTGTCGCGCGGTGCGGCGGCGCGGCGCAGGCGGTCGTTGATTGCGATGCCTATACCTGCTTCGGGGATCGGGGCCACGGCAATGGTGCCGACGCCCGCTTCATCCGCCTGCCGCAGGTAGGTGAAGAGCATCCGGGCTGCTTCCTCGAGGTCACCCTTGGGGCTCAGCGAGAAATCACCCTTCACGGTGCCGAAGCCGATGAGGATTTCGCCGTCATGTTTCGTTGTCGCGTTCAGGCGGACATGGGCGTTCGGCGCATAATGGCTGACAAGCTGGCCGGGGGCGGTGATGCGGCTGTCGTCGCGGTCAAGCACAGCAAGGCCGGTGGCGGCCGTCAGGTCGTCAGCGACCACGCTGCCGGGGCGGAGGAGGCGCAGGGCACCGTCTTCCACGCCCACAATCGTTGATTCGATCCCCACGCGCGCCGGGCCGCCATCAAGGATCAGGGGGATGCGGTCACCCAGCCCGGCTTGCACATCCTTTGCAGTCGTAGGCGACAGCTTGCCGGACGGGTTGGCGCTGGGGGCGGCGA
Source organism: Gimibacter soli (assembly GCF_028463845.1). Classification (NCBI taxonomy): domain Bacteria; kingdom Pseudomonadati; phylum Pseudomonadota; class Alphaproteobacteria; order Kordiimonadales; family Temperatibacteraceae; genus Gimibacter; species Gimibacter soli. The sequence continues at coordinate 1,871,223 of NZ_CP116805.1, forward strand.
GCGGCCGGTCGAGCGCTTCGATCAGCTGCCGGGTCGGCTCAAGGGCAGGGCAGCGTACGGCGAGGGTATCGAGCCCGGCGGTAACGGCGGCTGCAATCGGCACGTCCTCGCGGCGTGGCAATACAAGCGTCAGCGGGCCGGGCCAGAAACGCTCCATCAGGGTGCGTGCGGCGGGCGACACGGTCACATAGCGCGCGGCCATCTCGGGCGAGGCCACATGGCTGATCAGCGGATTGTGCGCGGGACGCCCCTTGGCGGCATAGATGGCGGCAACGGCTGCCGGATTGGTGGCGTCTGCCGCAAGGCCATAAACGGTTTCTGTCGGGATCGCGACAAGACCACCGGCACGCAGGATTTTCACCGCGCGCGCCCGGGCGCCAGCGTCATCAATCGTTTCGATATCGGCTATTGTGTTGCCCATGCCCAATACCTATCCTGTCCACCGCAAATAACAAAGAACTTCCAAGGGACATACCAGAAACCGGCGGCTTAGCGGCCAGTCGGCTGATTGTACAGATCAATTTTGAGGAACGGACTATCATGAGCGACTATCGCGCCCCTTTGGAAGAAATCACCTTTGCCCTTGAAACCGTCGGCGGCCTCCGCGACTGGGATAGCCTGCCGGGCTTCGAGGAGGCGGGTGAGGATATCGCCCTCGCCGTGCTTGAGGAATGCGGCAAGATGGCGGGCGAAGTGATCGCCCCCACCAACCGCACCGGCGATATCGAAGGCGCGAAACTGACGGACGACGGCGTCGTCACGCCTGCTGCATTCAAAGCGGTGTTTGATGCCTACCGCGAAGGCGGCTGGAACACGCTGGCAAGCGATCCGGCTTTCGGCGGACAGGGCCTGCCGGCCACACTGGCGATTGCTGTTACCGAAATGATCACGTCGGCCAACATGGCCTTTTCTCTGTGTCCTCTGCTCACCGCCGGTGCCATTGAGGCCATCGCTGCGCACGGCAGCGAAGAGATCAAGGCGAAATATCTGCCGAAGATGGTCTCTTTCGAATGGACCGGCGCCATGAACCTGACCGAGCCCTCGGCGGGGTCGGACGTGGGCGCGCTGAAGGCCAAGGCCGAGAAACAGGCGGATGGCACCTACCTCATCAAGGGCCAGAAGATTTTCATCACCTGGGGTGACCATGACCAGGCCGAGAATGTGGTGCATCTGGTGCTCGCCCGCCTGCCGGGTGCGCCTGAAGGCACGCGCGGCATCAGCATGTTCCTCGTGCCCAAATATATGGTGGGTGAGGATGGCTCGCTGGGGGCGCGCAACGATGTGCGGGTGGTCAGCCTTGAGCATAAGCTCGGTATTCATTCCAGCCCTACCTGCGTGATGTCCTTCGGTGATAACGATGCCTGCATCGGCTATATCGTTGGCGAGGAAAACAAGGGGATGCGCAACATGTTCACGATGATGAACCATGCGCGCATCGGGGTTGGGCTTGAAGGTGTTTCGGTGGCCGAACGTGCCTACCAGCATGCCGTGGCCTACGCGCGGGACCGTGTCCAGTCGGCGGCAATCGGCGCCAAGTCGCGCGACAGTGTGACGATCATCCATCATCCGGACGTGCGCCGGCTGCTGCTTACCTCCCGTGCGCTCACGGAAGCCGCTCGTGCGATCATCTACCGGAACGTCTGGGCGCTGGACCGTGCCCATCATTCCGGGGATGTGGAGGTACGGCGGCTGGCGCAGGGCGAAGCTGACCTCCTGACGCCCATTTCCAAGGCATGGTCCACCGATATCGGCGTCGAGGTTTCGTCGCTTGCCTTGCAGGTGTTCGGTGGCATGGGCTTCATCGAGGAAACGGGGGCCGCGCAATTCTACCGCGACAGCCGGATCGCCCCGATTTACGAAGGCACCAACGGCATTCAGGCGCTTGACCTTGTCGGTCGCAAGCTCAATGCCGATGGCGGCGAGCACTGGCATGCGTTGATCGCCGAAATGCGTACGTTCGTCGGCGGACTGGACCGCGCCATGGCGGGTTCCAAAACCACGCTTGGCGAAGGCGTTGATGCGCTGGCGAACGCGGCCGAAACCCTGTTCGCGAACGGCTTTGAAGGCATTGTCGATACCGCCGGTGCGGCGACCCCGTACCTGAAACTTTTCGGGACCGTGCTTGGCGGGTATCTCCTTGCCCGGCAGGCCGTGGCGGCGGAACGCCGGCTGGCGTCGGGTGACGGCAATCCTGGCTTCCTGCAAGCCAAGATCACCACGGCCACTTTCTTCATCGAGCAGCTTCTGCCGCCCGCCATCGCGCTCCTCGGCCCCATCAAGGCCGGTGCAACGCAACTGATGGCGATGGACGAAGCCGATTTCGCGCGGGGCTGACCAGTGAGCACACAGAAGAACGATGTGGAATCGGCGGACGTCGCCGACCACCAGAAAGAACGGCTCGAGACCCACGCCGGGCTCGTTTATCCGCATGGCGACGCGGTGCCGGAAGGCGCCAGTGTGATCGAAGTGGCGAAAGGTGTCCTCTGGGCGCGTATCCCGCTGCCGTGGTCGCTTGATCATATCAATGTCTATCTTTTCGACGAGGGCGACCATTGGGCGCTTGTCGATACCGGATCGAACGGCAAGCGCGGCATTGCGGCGTGGGAAGCGATCGAGGCCGAGGTGCTGGGTGACAAGCCCCTGAAGCGCATTATCGCGACCCATATGCACCCGGATCATCTGGGCCTTGCCGGCTGGCTGGTGGAGCGTCACGGCGCCAGCTTCGAAATGACGATGAGCGAATATCTGATGGCTTCTGCCCTGTGGCTTGGCGGATATGAGCCGATCAGTGATTGGGACGTTGAATATCTGTTCCGCATGGGGGTCAGTCGCCAGTTCGAGCCGATGATCCGCGGCGCGGGTAACGACAATTTCAAAAAGGGCGTGGCAGCCCTGCCGCGCGCCTACAAACGCCTGCAGGAAGGCATGCTGATCACCCTCGGCGGCCGGCGCTGGCAGGTGGTGATCGGCCGTGGCCATTCGCCCGAGCATGCCTGCCTGTACTGCCTTGACGAGCCGCTTTTCATCTCGGGCGATCAGGTGCTCGCCAACATCACCTCGAACGTTTCGGTCTATCCGCGCGAGCCCGAAGGCAACCCGCTTGCCCTGTGGTTGACAAGCCTGGACCGGATGAAGGGCCTGCCGGGCAATCCGCTGGTGCTGCCGTCGCATGGCCGTGTTTTCTATGGCCTCACTGCCCGGCTCGGGGAATTGATCGACAGCCATATGGGCAAGCTCGACCGGCTGATGGCCGGTATGGATGGCAGTGTGAAGGCGGTCGAGATCTTGCCGCTCTTGTTCCGCCGCCAGCTCACGGGTGTGGATTTCTTCATGGCGCTTGGCGAGGCGGTCGCGCACCTCAATCTGATGGTGGAAGCGGGCTTCATCAAACGCTCGTTCGACGGGCGGCATAACCGCTATGAAGTGGTAAAACCCTTCGATCCTGCCGCACTCAATGACTGGATGGTCGCCGAGCCGGGTGTGGCCCTGCCGCCACTCCTTGTCGAAACCGGGGCTTGATTAACGCTTTAGCCTTTGCATGCCCCCGCCGCGATTGCCTATATAGGGCAAAAGGCGGGCAAGCATGACCCGCAAGCCGATCTGGAGGGAGGGTTCATGAGCGACACCGACAAGACAGCCGAGATTGCAGCCCTTTCGTTCGAGGAGGCGATGGCCGCACTTGAACAGGTGGTGGCGCGGCTGGAATCGGGCCAGGTGTCGCTTGAAGACTCGATCGACCTTTACACCCGCGGAACCGCCCTGAAGGCGCACTGCGAAGCCAAGCTGAAGGGCGCGCAGGCCCGGATCGAAAAGATCACGCTCGATGAAAACGGCCGTGCGGCGGGGACAGCCCCGTTCGACGCCGACTGAGGCAAAGCGATGCAAGCTGCCTTGCAGGAAGCCCTGACCGCCACCTCGCATGCGGTGGAACGCGTGCTGGAGCCCATTCTCGCTGTTCCGCCGGGGAGCGAGGCGCGGGTCGTGGAAGCCATGCGCTATGCGGTCTTCTCGGGCGGCAAGCGGCTGAGGCCTTTCCTCGTGCTTGCCAGTGCCAATCTCTTTGATGTCGACCGCAAGCAGGCCCTGCGCGTGGCCGCGGCTATCGAATGTGTGCATTGCTACAGCCTTGTGCATGATGACCTGCCGGCGATGGATGATGACGACCTGCGCCGTGGCAAGCCGACGCTTCACAAGGCCTTTGATGAAGCAACAGCAATCCTTGCCGGCGATGCGCTTCTGACGCTTGCCTTTGAAATTCTGGCGTCCGAAGAAACCCACGGCGACCCGATGATCCGGCTGGAGCTTATCAAGTCGCTCGCCCATGCGTCTGGCCATCAGGGCATGGTTGGCGGCCAGATGATCGATATTCGTGCGGGCGAGGGCGGCAGCATGGATGAAGCCGCCGTTTGCCGCCTGCAACAGATGAAAACCGGGGCGCTGATCAGCTTCTCGGCTGAGGCCGGCGCCATCATGGGGCATGCCGGCAAGAAGGCCCGTCACAGCCTGCAGGGCTATGCCCGCGATCTGGGGCTCGCCTTCCAGATTGCCGACGACCTTCTGGACGTGGAAGGCACACCCGAAGAAACCGGCAAGGCAACCGGCAAGGATGCAGATGCGGGCAAGGCCACGCTCGTCAGCCTGATGGGGGTGGAACGTGCGCGGCGGCAGGCCGGGCTGCTGGCCGACCAAGCAATTGCCCACCTTGCGGAATTTGACGAACGCGCCTCGCTTTTGCGTGCCGTTGCACATTTTGCTATAAACCGGCGTACATAGGGCTTGCCCTGTCCGGTACCATTTTGGCCGTGACATTGCCGCAAAGCTCAGGCAAACCGTTGCCGCCTGACCAATATTGTAGGAACCCGACTTGACCGTGCGACCTGAAACACCGCTCCTCGACCGGATCAACACGCCCAAGGATCTTCGCGATGTGAAACGCGATGACCTGCAGCGCGTGGCCGATGAACTCCGGGCCGAGATGATCAGCGCTGTATCGGTTACGGGCGGCCATTTTGGCGCGGGGCTTGGCGTTGTCGAGCTGACCGTGGCCTTGCATTATGTGTTCAACACGCCCGAAGACCGACTGATCTGGGATGTGGGCCATCAGGCCTATCCGCACAAGATCCTGACCGGGCGGCGGGACCGTATCCGGTCAATCCGCCAGGGCGGCGGCCTGTCGCCGTTCACCAAGCGGTCTGAAAGCGAATATGACCCGTTCGGCGCGGGGCACAGCTCCACCTCGATCAGTGCGGCCCTCGGCATGGCGGTCGCCAACAAGCTGGCGGACAAGCCGGGCAAAGCCATTGCGGTGATCGGCGACGGTGCCATGAGCGCGGGCATGGCATACGAAGCCATGAACAATGCCTATGAAGCCGGCAACCGGCTGATCGTGATCCTGAACGACAATGACATGTCGATTGCGCCGGCGGTGGGCTCCATGAGCGCCTATCTCGCCCGTATCCTGTCGTCCCGTTCGTTCCTGTCGTTCCGCGAGTTTGGCAAGAAGCTGATTGCGAAGCTGCCGAAGCCGCTTGCGGTGACAGCACGCCGGGCCGAGGAATATGCGCGTGGCATCGCCACCGGCGGCACGCTTTTCGATGAGCTGGGCTTCTATTATGTCGGCCCTATCGACGGTCATAATATGGAGCATCTGCTGCCGGTTCTGGAAAACGTGCGCGACGCGGATGAAGGCCCGATCCTTGTTCATGTGGTCACCGAAAAGGGCCGGGGTCACCCGTTTGAAGCCGCGCATGTCGAGAAATATCACGCTGTGCCGCAGTTCGATGTGGTGACGGGCGAACAGAAGAAATCCGCGCCCAAGGCGCCGAGTTATACGAATGTGTTTGCCAAGGCGCTGATCGCGGCTGCCGAAAAGGACGACAAGATCGTTGCCATCACGGCAGCGATGCCTTCGGGCACTGGCCTCGACAAATTTGCGGCGCAGTTCCCGGACCGCTCCTTCGATGTCGGGATTGCCGAACAGCATGCCGTGACGTTCGCGGCAGGCCTTGCAACGGAAGGCTACAAGCCTTTCTGCGCCATCTATTCGACCTTCCTGCAGCGCGCCTATGATCAGGTCGTGCATGATGCGGCTGTCCAGAAGCTGCCGGTACGTTTCATGATCGACCGTGCCGGGCTTGTGGGCGCTGACGGCCCCACCCACGCAGGCAGCTTCGACGTTGGCTTCCTGACGAACCTGCCGGGCATGGTGGTGATGGCGGCAGCCGACGAAGCCGAGCTTGTGAATATGGTGGCAACCGCCGCAACTATCGACGACCGCCCCTCGGCCGTGCGCTATCCGCGCGGCGAAGGTGTTGGTGTGGCGCTGCCCGAAGTACCGGAAATCCTCGAGATCGGCAAAGGCCGCATTGTGCGGGAGGGGTCGAAGATTGCGATCCTGTCGCTTGGCACCCGCCTTGCCGAAGCGCTGAAGGCCGCTGACGAGCTTGAAGCGCGCGGCCTTTCCACAACGGTCGCCGACGCCCGCTTTGCCAAGCCGCTTGACCATGCGCTGATCCGCGATCTGGCGGCGAGCCATGACCTCCTGATCACCATCGAGGAAGGCTCCATCGGCGGCTTCGGTGCGCATGTGATGGATTTCCTCGCGGAAGAAGGCATTCTCGACGGCAACCTGAAGGTCCGCGCCATGAAGCTGCCGGACACCTTCCAGGATCATGACAAGCCCGAGACCATGTATGCCGACGCCGGCCTTGATGCCGCCGGTATCGTCTCGACCGTCCTGAAGGCCATGGGGCGCAACGATCTCGGCCAGTCTGCCGCCGAGGCGGCTTCGGCCTGAGCCATGGCGAAAGAACGGGCTGACGTTGCGCTCGTCAACCGCGGCCTCGTCGAAAGCAGGGCGCGGGCGCAGGCGCTGATCATGGCGGGCGTCGTTTTTTCCGGCGAAGTGAAAATCCAGAAAGCCGGCCAGCCGATTGCCGAAGACCAGCCCTTGGAGGTTCGCGGGCGCGACCATGAATGGGTCAGCCGCGGCGGGCTGAAGCTTGAAAAAGGCCTGTCGCATTTCGGTGTCGACCCGACCGGCTGGACCGTGATCGATGTGGGTTCGTCAACCGGCGGCTTTACCGATGTGGCGCTATCGAAGGGCGCTGCCAAGGTTTACGCGGTGGATGTAGGCCGCGGGCAGCTGGCGTGGAAGCTGCGCACCGACGACCGTGTCGTCGTGATGGAACAGACCAACGCCCGTTACCTGACGGACGAGCATATCCCTGAACCTGTTGACATGGTGGTGTGTGACGCCAGCTTCATCAGCCTGAAAACCGTGCTGCCGGCAGCCCTCGGTTTTGTGCGCGAGGGCGGCGCCCTGATAGCACTCATCAAGCCGCAATTCGAGGTCGGCAAGGATAACGTCGGCAAGGGCGGCGTGGTGCGCGACCCGGCCCTGCATCAGGCCGTGTGCGAGGATATCGCCGCGTGGCTTGGCGACCTGCCGGGCTGGCGCGTTGTCGGCATCACCGAGAGCCCGATCAAGGGGCCGGAAGGCAATGTGGAATTCCTGATCCACGGGATCAAAGACAATGGCTGACGATCTTCTCACCTTGACGATTCGGGAGGTTGGCGCACAGGGCGACGGGATCGCCGACGGGCCGGACGGCCTTGTCTATATCCCCTATGCCGCTGCCGGTGACGTGCTGAAGGCGCGGATTACCGAACGGCAAAAGTCCGGCGCTTTCGCCGAGATCGCCGAGATGATCACGCCGTCGCCCGCCCGCATGGCGCCGCCATGCCAGCATTTCACCAAATGCGGTGGCTGCCAGCTGCAATTCATGAGCGGCGAGGATTACCGCGCCTGGGTGAAAAACCGGGTGGCCTCCGCCATGGGGCATCACGGCTTCGATCCCGGTGTCGTGCGCGATCCGGTCATCACACCGCCTGCCAGCCGCCGCCGGGTGGCGCTGAAGGCCCGCCGTACCGTGCAGGGTGTGGTGCTGGGCTTCAACGAGCGGCAGAGCCATACGATTGTCGATCTGAAAGCCTGCCCGGTAACGCGGGCCGAGCTGACCATTCTTTTCGAGCCGCTCCGGCATCTGCTCGGCAACCTGCTGCCGCAAGGCATGCACGCCGTGCTGCACCTGACCCTGACGGCAAGCGGGGTCGATCTCGTGATCGAGGCGACGAAGGAACTGAGCCTTGCCGACCGCGAGGCGCTGGTCAGCTTTGCCGATACCTATGATCTTGCCGCCGTTCACTGGCAGGATGGCGGTTTCCTTGATCCCGTTGCGATCCGCCGCGAACCGGTGATGCAGCTGGGTGCGGCACGCGTTGCCTTGCCGCCGGCGGCGTTCATTCAGGCGTCGGACGAAGGCGAGGCAGCCCTTGTGGCGGCTGTGAAAGAAGGTGTGGCTGGTGCGAAGCGCGTGGCCGACCTTTTCTGCGGTATCGGCACCTTCAGCTTCCCGCTCGCTGAAAGCGCGCAGGTGCTGGCGGTGGAAGGGGCCAAGGGGGCGCTTGACGCGCTGTCTGCCGCCGCCACACAGGCAACCGGCCTGAAACAGATTGTCACCCGCCACCGCGACCTTTACCGGCGCCCGATCACAGGGGCGGAGCTCAAGGGCTTCGACGCCGTAGTGTTCGATCCGCCGCGCGCCGGTGCCAAGGAGCAGGCGGCAGCCCTCGTGGCATCCGACATTCCGGTGATTGTCGGGGTTTCGTGCAACCCCAACACCTTCGCGCGGGATGCGCGGCTTTTGGTGGATGGGGGCTACAGCCTGACAAGCGTCCTGCCGGTTGACCAGTTCCTATGGTCGTCCCATGTCGAGATCGTGGCGACTTTCCGCAAGGGCTGAGGTGACCTGATCCAGAAACACACCGGTGGCAGACGCGGTTTCATCGGCGCGTTCTTCCATCGGCAAATGGCCGGTTTCGGGGTAGATGATCACCCCGCTGCCGCTGATCTTCTCGTTCAGCAGCGTGGCGGTCTCAACCGGGATCAGATTGTCTTCTTCCCCCCACAGGATCAGCGTCGGCATCTCCAGCCGCTCCACAGGCAGGCTTTTGCCCATGTTGGCAGCATACCAGGCGAAGCGCAGGCCTGTGGCTTCCCGGTTGCCGGGATAGCGCGCGAGATCCCAGTAGCGCTCCACCATTTCGGTCGTCACAAACCCGGGGTCGTAGACCGATTTGAGAAGCCCTTCACGCACCAGCGATTTGGGCGTCAGATTCTGCATCACCACCTGCGCCCATGGCTTGGCGGCGAGTTCAAACGCAAGCGGCCGGTCGGTCTTCCGCGCGCCGGGCGGCGGGGCGACACCGGCGCTGTCGACCAGCACAAGGGCGCTGACCTTTTCCGGATGCTGCAGGGCATAGGTGATGGCGACGGCGCCGCCCATGCTGTTGCCGGCGATGGCGGCCTTGTTGACGCCAAGCCGCACGAGCAGCGCATCCACCGCGTCCGCCATGCCGCTGTAGGTATAATCCCGGGTGAGGGTAGCGCCAGTCAGGCCATGCCCCGGCAGGTCAAGTGTGATGATCCGGTAGCGGTCCTTCAGGCGCGCGACCCATGGCTCCCACGTGTGCAGGGAGCTGTTGGAGCCGTGCAGCAGCACGAGGGCCGGCGCCTCATACGATCCCTGATCGCGGTAATGCATGCGGATACCGCCATCCAGCGATACGAACTGCGAGGGCGGGGCGCCGTACCGGGTTGTCATTTCGGCGGGGTCGCTATTCGGTGCCCATGCCCATGCGAGGAACCAGACGATGGCACCGGCAAGTGCAATCAGGATCAGGCTGCCTGTGAATTTCAGAAACTTTCCCATACCGCTCCCCCTGCCTTTTCGCCACCAAGTCTAGCCGCAAAGCGGCTTTTTGGAAAGATCATGCATCACAGACTGTTACGGGCTGGGTAAACCAATTTGCGGCTGGCACGGGCGGCATCCGCGAGTCATCATGAACGCTCAATGGGAGGAAGCCATGCCGAAGCCGTGCCCGACCCTTGTTGACCGCCGCCGCCTGCTGATGGGGCTTGCGGCCCTGCCGGTCGCATTTTCAGCGGTTCCCTATGCGCTGGCCGCTACTGGCAATGCGATTGTGCCGCCCGTGGGGCTTGGCACCTGGATCACCTTCAATGTGGGTAACGATCCGGTGGGCATTGCGCAGTCTGAAGCCGTGGTCCGGGCCTTTTTCGAAGCCGGCGGGCGGCTGATCGACAGCTCGCCCATGTATGGCTCATCGCAGGCTACGGTCGGCCGCGTGCTGCGCAACATAGGCCCGACACCTGACCTCTTTGCCGCCGACAAGATATGGACCCCCGGCTTTGCCGCCGCGAAGGCACAGCTTGAGGAAACCCGCAAGGCGTGGGGCGTCGAGCGCTTTTCCCTGTTGCAGGTGCATAACCTGACCGACTGGGAAGAACACTTGCCGTGGCTGCGCGACATGAAGGCAGCGGGGGAGCTTGGCTATGTCGGCGTCACCACATCCCACGGGCGGCGGCATGGCGACCTTGAGCGCATCCTCAAAACCGAGGCAATCGACTTTGTGCAGATGACTTACAATGCTGCAACCCGCGATGTGGAAGCGCGGCTGTTGCCGCTGGCACGCGAACGCGGGGTGGCGGTGATCGTCAACCGGCCTTACGAGGGCGGTCGCCTGATCCGTCAGTTGAAACGCGATCCATTGCCCGGTTGGGCGGGGGAGGCCGGCCTCACCACCTGGGCGGATGTGGCACTTGGTTTCATCCTGTCGCACCCGGCTGTCACCTGCGCCATCCCGGCGACCACGCGCGTGGATCATGTGCAGGAAAATATGGCGGCTGGCCGGTGGACCGCGCTTGATGAAATGCTCCGCCGCCGCATCGCGGCCTATGTGGATGATCTTTGATGGGGGACTGGCTCAGTTACAGTATTCAGGATTTCCTGATGTATGGGCCCGATACCTATTACCGGCTTTACGGGCTTTATTCGGCGGAACTGTTTCCCTTCGGTATTGCGGCAATTCTCGCGACGCTCGGTGTCGTTTACCTGCTGTTCCGCCCAGTTCACTGGTATGCACGCGCCATAGCCGTCCTGATGGCGGCGGGCTGGGCGGCAACCGGTATCGGCTTTTTTCACCGGCACTATGCCACCATCAACTGGGCGGGTGACTGGTTTGCGGCGGCCTTCTTGGGGCAGGCCATCTTGTTCCTGTGGCTTGTGGTGCGGCCACTGCCGGAGGAACGGAGCCGGGCAGGGGCGCTGACGGTGCTCACAGCCCTCGTTGTCGGCATCTATCTGCCGATGGCGATGGGGCGCCCGCTTGATCAGGCGGAAGTGCCGTTGCTGGCGCCGGACCCGACCGTATTGATGACCTTCGGCGTTCTGATGGCGTATGGGCGGCGCACATGGCCGCTCGCGGTCATCCCCTTGCTGTGGGCGATCGTTGGTGGTGCTTTCCTCTGGGCGCTCGGGTCGCCTGTCTGGTGGCTGATGCCAGCAGGAGCAGTAGGGCTGTTTATCAGTTGGTGGCGGCGCTGATCAGCCGCACTGGGCGCGGTGCAGCATCATATGATCGGCCAGCACCACGGCCATCATGGCCTCGGCCACCGGAACGGCGCGGATGCCTACACACGGGTCATGACGGCCCTTGGTGACGACCTCCACGGCCTCACCGTGTTCGTTCACCGATTTGCGCGGCGTGAGGATGGAGCTTGTGGGCTTCACGGCGAAACGCACAACGACCGGTTGGCCGGTCGAGATGCCGCCCAGAATGCCACCGGCCTTGTTGGACTGGAATTCGGGCTTGCCGTCCTTGCCCGGCAGCATTTCATCGGCATTTTCCTCGCCCGTCAGGCAGGCGGCTTCCATGCCGGCGCCGATTTCAACGGCTTTCACGGCATTGATGCTCATCATCGCGGTGGCGAGATCGGCATCGAGCTTGCCATAAACCGGGGCGCCCCAGCCGGCGGGTACGCCTTCGGCCACCACTTCGATCACCGCACCGATGGAGGAGCCATTCTTGCGGATCGCATCCAGTTCATCCGCCCACATGCCGGCAGTGACCGCATCGGGGCAGAAGAAGGGATTATTGTTGACCTCATTCCAGTCGAACCGGGACCGATCGATGGCATGGCGGCCCATCTGCACCATGGCGGCGCGGATGGTGATGCCACCGCCCAGCACCTTGCGCGCCACGGCACCTGCCGCCACACGGGCTGCGGTTTCGCGGGCAGACGAACGCCCGCCGCCGCGATAGTCGCGGATGCCATACTTGGCGATATAGGTATAGTCGGCGTGGCCGGGCCGGAAGGACTGGGCGATATTGCCGTAATCCTTGGAGCGCTGGTCGGTGTTTTCGATCATCAGCTGGATGGGCGTGCCGGTCGTCTTGCCCTCGAACACGCCGGACATGATCTTTACGAGATCAGGCTCGCGGCGCTGGGTCGTATATTTCGACTGACCGGGTTTGCGCTTGTCCAGAAAGCCCTGAATGTCGCCTTCAGCAAGGTCCAGAAGCGGGGGCACGCCATCGATCGTGCAGCCGAGCGCCGGCCCGTGGCTTTCGCCCCAGGTGGTGAAACGGAACAGACGACCGAAGGTGTTGAACGACATAAAGCCCCCGCTTGGCTGGTTTTACTGGCAGATGATCCGCATGGATTCTTCATCAAGCGGCATGCCGGTGATGTTGAAGCCTGCGTCCACATAATGGATTTCGCCCGTCACGCCGCTTGAAAGGCCCGACAGGAGATAGAGCCCCGCACCGGCCACATCCTCAAGCGTGATGTTGCGCTTCAGCGGTGCGTTCTTCTCGTTATATTTCAGGAGCATGCGGAAATCGCCAACGCCCGAGGCGGCAAGCGTCTTCATGGGGCCGGCCGAGATGGCGTTGACGCGGATATCCTTCTCGCCCAGATCGCGCGCCATATAGCGCGTGCAGGCCTCGAGGGCGGCTTTCGCCACACCCATCACATTGTAATGGGGGACGACCTTTTCGGCGCCGTAATAAGTCAGCGTCAGCATGCTGCCGCCGTCTGTCATCATCTTTTCCAGCCGCTGCGCGACCGAAACGAAGCTGAAGGCGGAGATATTCATGGTCATCAGGAAGTTATCGAGGCTGGTGTCCACGAAACGGCCGCGAAGCTCGCTTTTGTCCGAATAGCCGACAGCGTGCAGGAAGAAATCGATCTTGCCCCAGCGCTTTTCAATCTCGGCCGCCAGATTGTCGATCGAGGCATTGTCGGATACGTCGCATTCGATGAGGAAATCGGAGCCGACTTCGGCAGCCAGCGGGCGCACGCGCTTTTCAAGGGCTTCGCCCTGGTAGCTGAAAGCGAGCTCGGCGCCTTGCTCGGCGCAGGCCTTGGCGATGCCCCAAGCCATCGAGCGGTCATTGGCGACCCCCATGATGAGGCCGCGTTTGCCTTCGAGGAGTTTGCTCATGATGTCTGCCCCTTATTCTATTCTATGGTGGGTTACTGGACGTTACGGTTGGCGCATCCTACACATTCGGACCCGCCGGTCAATTGGCGGTCTTTTCCTTGTATAAACGGTCAAGCGTATAGGCCGCGTTGAGCTCTGCCCCGGCAACAAAACCAAGGCTGACAAGAAAACAGAATAGCTGGGTAACAACGACCCCGGCAAGCGAACCGTATGTGACGTCGTAATTGCCCGCATACCGCAGATAAAGCGACAGGCCCTTCGCCGTGGCGATCAGGATGACAAGGGCGAGCAGGGTGCCGGGCAGCCGGTAAGGGCGTTTCAGCCGGCGCGGGGTAAGGGCGAGATAAACACCGAACAGCCCGAAGGCGAGAACGACAGGCCCGAGGAAGAGGTTCAGGAAGTTCCAGAGCTCGGTCAGGCTGCCGGTCAGCGCCTCGGGGAAAAAGCTTGTCACCGCCTTCACGACCGCCGGGCCGATCACAAGGATCGACATGGCGACAAGGATGCTGATGGCGGCGAATATAACGACCGCGAGGCTTTCGAGCCGGCGCAGCCAGGCCGCGCGCGCATGTTCACGCCCGAAGGCCTTCACCAGCACACCGCGCGCCGTTTCAACCCCGGTTGCAGCCGTCCAGATCGCGAAAACGATGGAGCCTGTGAGGATTTCGGGGCGTGTGGCATCGACCACCCCGTTGATCGGCCCGCTGAGCGCTGCGCCGACCTCGTGGGGCAGGGTATTCATCATGAAAGTAATCGCCGCCACGCCGCGCTCGGTTTGCCCCATGAAGCCCGAAACGGCGACAAGGAAGATGACGAACGGGAAAAGCGACAGCATGGCGATGAAGGCCATGTTGCCGGCGGAGGCAAAACCGTCATGTTCGAAAAAGCGGGCAGCCGCCCGGCGCCAGATTTCTCCGTGATGCCGCAGCTGCTCCATCACCTCAGCTGAGGCCCGCCTTGCGGCGCAGGTCAGCCCCGTTGCCGCCGCGCCACTGGCGGATCAGTTGCTCAAGGATCAGGTCGCGTTCAGTGGGCAGCATCACCTTGAGGACGACATACATATTGCCGACCTCATCCCGCCGCTTCACGCCCTTGCCTTTCAGGCGCAGCCGCTTGCCGGAGGACGAACCTTTCGGGATACGGATGGTGAGGCGCCCCTTCGGGGTCGGTACCTCGATATCGCCGCCGAGGATCGCCTCATCGAGCGAGATCGGCAGTTCGAGAAGGATATCAAGCCCGTCGCGGGTATAGTAGGGGTGCGGGGCCACACGGATTTCAATCAGCGCATCGCCCTTGAGCGCCGTCGCCGTGCCGGGGCCACCCTGGCCAACAAGCCGGATCACCTGACCGTCCTGAATGCCCTCGGGGATCTTGATATCGACCGAGCGGCCGTCATTCAGCCGCAGGCGGCGCGTACCGCCCGAGATCGATTCCTCGAAGCCGATGGTCAGCTCGTAATTGACATCAAGGCCGCGGCGCGGGCCGCCCTTTGGCTTGGCGCTGCCGGCATCGCCCGCCGCACCCTTGCGGCCACGCCCGCCGGAGAAGCGGAAAAATTCGGAAAAGATGTCGGACGTGTCTTCGAAATCGAAGCCTTCGCCTGTGCGCCCCTTGCCGCCAAAGCCGAAGCCGCCAGCGCCCTTGCCGCCGGGCTTGGCATACCATTCATCATGATAGGCGTGGCGTTCGTTGCCCTGATCGTCGATCTCGCCGCGGTCATAACGGCCTCGCTGCGCCTCGTCGCCAAGGATATGATAGGCGGCCGAGACTTCCTTGAATTTCTCGGCAATCGCCGCATTGTCCTTGTTGCGGTCGGGGTGATATTTCTTGGCAAGCGACCGGTAAGCCTTCTTGATGTCATCCGGGCTCGCCTGGCGCTCAACGCCGAGAATTTGATAGAGGTCTCGCATCACAAGGTCTTGTCCGTCTGATAAACTCGAATACTCTGCTTGCGCCACCCCAATATAAGATGCCATGCGTCTGCTGCAACTGACAAAACCAACAAGGGAAGTTCCCTGCCATGACAGCCGAGACCGCCGAATATACCAAACCCTTCGATATCTTCACCGAATGGATGAAGGAAGCCGAGGCAAACGAGCCCAATGACCCGAACGGCATGGCGCTCGCCACGGTGGATGCTGAAGGGCGACCGAGCCTGCGTATGGTGCTGCTGAAGGGCTGGGCCGAGGATGGTTTCCGGTTCTTCACGAACCTCACCAGCCGCAAGGGGCATGACCTTGAGGCCAACCAGAATGTGGCACTTCTGTTTCACTGGAAGTCGCTGCGCCGCCAGATTCGCATCGAAGGCAGCGTTTCACCGGTGACGACCGAGGAAGCCGACGAATATTTCGCATCGCGCCCGCGCGGCAGCCGGATTGGCGCCTGGGCGTCCAAACAATCGGCGCCGATGGAAGGCCGGTTCGAGTTTGAAGGGCGGATCGCCAAATATACGACCGAGTATGCGGTGGGTGAAATTCCGCGCCCGGACTTCTGGTCGGGCTTTCTTGTCACCCCGAAGCGGTTCGAATTCTGGATGGACCGTCCCTTCCGCCTGCATGACCGGCATCAGTATGACCTGACCGAAGATGGGACAGGTTGGTCGGTCAGCACCTTGTATCCCTGAGACTGGCGGCTGGATCGAATCGGATTTCGAATCACAATGTGTGATTCGATCCAATATGTCATGGGTTTGAAACAAATCCTCCGCACTGAGGCGCAATGATAGCTGGGCATTGAACGCTGGTTCTGCCCCTTCAATTGGCCTTTGGAGTGTTTTCCATGCTTTCCCTGTCGATCCGTGCACGCCTCTTTGTCGGTTTCGCCCTTGTCATTCTGCTGCTGGCCGGGGTCAGCCTCCGCTCCACTTTGGAGATGAGCGGGCTTGATGATGTTGCCGCCCGCGTCAGCGAGCGCACGGAGACGGTGGCGGCGGTCAACCGCTTTATCTCGGCGATTGACCGGCAGGGGGCAGCGCTTCGCACCTTTGCTTTCTCGCGCCGCCCGGGCGATGGACTGCGCGCCGAGGAAGCTGCGGTGCGAACGGTGGAAAGCCGCGATCTGTTGTTCGCAGCGCTCACGAGCCCGGAGGATGCCGATGTCCGCACTGCCATCGAAGCCGAATCGGAAAGTTTCCGTCAGGTGTTTGAAAGCCTGAAAGGGCGGCTCGGCGCGGATACCGACGCTTTCATCGTGGCTATGGGCGGCAGTCGCGCGCTTGATGCCTCGACCGCTACTTTCGAGGGCTTTCTGAAAAAGCTGCCGGGCGAGGGCGCCTCGCTTGCGCCGCAGGCGAAGCCGCTTGTCACCCAGTTCACCCAGTCGTCGCTTGCCTATTTCAGTTCGGGGCTCACGGCGGACTATGAAAAGGCGATTGCCGACGGCGAGGCCATCGATGCACTGGTGCGCACCGCCACTGCAGGCGCCAAGGGGATGAGCCGCAAGGAGACGGCGGCGCTACGGTTCTTCCGCCGCGATAGCGATCTTGTCCGCCAGAATGTGCGCCAGCGCCGCGCCGTACAGGTGGCCGTTGATGATGCGCTTGCCGAGCTTGAGGCCGTGGCCGGGCGGCTTGGCGAGCTCTCAACCGATGTACAATCCCGGGCCGTAGCAGCACAGGGCACGGCGCTCACCCGCATGGTGACGGCGATTGGCGAGACAATGAGTTCAAGCCTCTGGGGGCTCCTCCTTGGTGCGGTGGCTGCCATGGCGACGGCCTTTGTGATCGGCCTCAGCATCCGCAACCCGCTTGCCCGTATCACCGAAGCGCTGGAGGCATTGGCACGCGGTGAAAAGTCGGTCGTTGTGCCCTATACCGAACGCAAGGATGAACTTGGCCGGGTAGCAAACGCCGCCGAGGTCTTCAAGGCGAGTGCCCTTGAAATGGAACGGATCGCGCTTGAAAAGGCCGCCGTGGAGCAGGCCGCCGTTGAAGCCCGTCGCACGGCGAAGGAAGAAGAAGACCGCAGGACCGATGAAGCCCGCCGCGAAGCCGAGGAACGCGAGGCCGAGGCCCGCCGCGTCCGTCAGGCTCAGCGTCTGCAAATGGCGGAGCAGTTTGAGGCCCGCGTCATGGGCGTCGTGGAAGCCGTGAACGGTGCCGCCAACCGGATCGTGAACGCGACCGAGGTGCTGGCTGAAAACATGGAGCGGACTTCTGGTGAAGTTGCCTCCTCACATCAGGTGTCCTCGGAAGGCGCGAGCAACGCTAATGCCGTGGCAGGGGCCGCCGAGCAATTGACTTCCTCGATCTCGGAAATCAGCAACAGCCTCGCTGAAAGCGCGGCAATCGCCGAAGCTGCCGTGAAGGACGTCGGCACCACGGCGGTTACGATGGACGGGCTTGCCGCGGCGGTCGAGCGGATCGGCTCTGTCCTGCACCTGATCCGTGACATTGCTGACCAGACCAACCTTCTGGCGCTTAACGCCACCATCGAAGCTGCGCGCGCCGGTGAGGCGGGCAGGGGCTTTGCTGTGGTGGCAAGCGAAGTGAAAAACCTGGCGTCCGAATCCCGCCGGGCAACCGAGGAAATCTCGGCCTATATCGCAGAAATCCAGACGGTTTCGGCGGACGCCGGCACGGCGATTTCAGGGATCGGCGGCACTATCGAGCGGATGAACGACGTCGCCCAGACTGTCGCCAATGCGGTGCGCGAGCAATCCGGGGCAACGGAAGAGATTTCCCACAATGTTGTCCGCGTGGCGGAAGGCGCTGAAACCGTGCGGTCGAGCATTCTTGTGGTGGGCGAGGCGGCAAGTGCGACGCAGGCCCGCGCCGAGGAACTGAAAGTCGACGCCCATGCGCTGACCGGCGAGGCGGCGGCTCTGAAGGCGGAGGTCGAGGCGTTTCTGGCAGAAATCAGAGCGGCCTGATCTCTTCATCTCCCTTTTTCATACTTGGCAGTACAGATTTTGACGCTTAATCTGAACTTTCAAATCCTGGGAGGGGAAGTGAGATGGATGGCATGCAGCCTGCCGGTACGCCGGCCGAAACGATCCGCGATATTCTGAATGCACAGCGCAAGGCCTATCTGGCTGAAGGCGAGGTCACGCTCGAGACGCGACTTGACCGGCTGAAGCGCGCCCGCGCGGTGCTGATGGACAACAAGGATACCTTCATCCGCCTGATTTCCGAAGATTTCGGCAACCGCTCGGGCGATACCACGCTGTTCGCCGATGTCGTTGGCAGCCACGGGGCGCTTTCGGATGCCATCAAGCATACCGCCAAATGGATGAAGCCCGAGCGTCGCGGCCTGCCGTTCCCGCTGGGCCTGCTTGGTGCCAAGGCGCAGGTCGTGCCGCAGCCCAAAGGCGTTGTCGGCCTCATCACCCCCTGGAACTTCCCGCTGACGATGGTGTTTGTGCCCTTGGCCCAAATGCTGGCGGCGGGCAACCGGGTTGTCATCAAGCCGTCCGAATGGACGCCGAAAACCTCTGAATTCCTGAAAGAAGCCTTCGCCAAGGCCTTTGACCGCACCGAAGTTGCGGTGGTGACGGGCGGCGTGGAAACGAGCCAGGCCTTCGCCTCGCAGCGCTGGGACCATCTGATGTTCACGGGCGCGCCTGTGGTGGGCAAGCTGATCATGCGGGCGGCCTCCGAAAATCTGGTGCCCGTGACGCTTGAACTCGGCGGTAAGAGCCCGGTTGTGGTTGGCCGTTCGGCCGATATCGCGGAGACCGCCGAGCGGGTGGCGGTGTTCAAGCATATGAATGCCGGTCAGATCTGCCTCGCGCCCGATTATCTGAATGTGGCCGAAGAGCAGCGCGATGCATTTGTTGAAAGCTACACCAAGACGGTTGAGGGCATGTATCCGACCATGCTGGCGAACGAGCAATATACCTCGATCATCACGCCGCGGCACCGCGAGCGGCTGGAAGGCTATATCGCCGATGCCCGCGCCAAGGGCGCCGATGTGCGGATCATCAATCCGGCGAACGAGAATTTCGAAGGCCAGAACCAGACGAACAAGCTGCCGTCTGCCCTGATCCTCAACCCGACCGACGATATGAAGGTGATGCAGGAAGAAATCTTCGGCCCCATCCTGCCGGTGCGCACCTACAAGCAGGTTGATGAAGTCATCGACTATGTGAATGACCGCGAACGTCCGCTGGCGCTCTATTACATGGGCAATGATGACGCCGAGCAGAAACAGGTTGTCACGCGCACCACGTCGGGCGGGGTGACGGTGAATGACTGCCTCTGGCACGGCGCCCACGAAACGCTGCCGTTTGGCGGCGTCGGCAACAGCGGCATCGGCTGCTATCACGGCCATGACGGCTTCAAGGAGTTCAGCCATATGAAGCCGGTCTTAAAGCACCCGAAACGCAGCATTGGCCGGCTGATGGGCATTGTGCCGCCCTATACCGACAAGCTGAAGAAAATGATGGCAATGCAACTGAAGAAGTAAGGGCAGGCTAGTGACTGACCTTGGCTTCCAGTTCCGCACCGTCGGCGCCGTACTCTGTGAAGACGGCGCCGCTTCCCGCCTTGGTGACATTCTGGCTGCACGGTTCGACCGTGCGCCGGTGCTTGTCGTCACCGATCCCGGCATCATCAAGCTCGGCCTTGCCGGGGCGGCCATCGCTTCGCTTGAGGCGGCCGGTTTTGCACCTGCAGTGTTCGATGCTGTAACCGCTGATCCTGCCGATCATGTGGTTTTGGCCGCGACCGAAGCCGCAACTCGGCACGGTGCCGGAATAATTGTGGGCTTTGGTGGTGGCAGCTCGATGGATGTGGCGAAGCTCGTTGCCGTCCTCGCCAAGGGGCGGGAACCGCTTTCGGATATCTACGGGCTCGACAAGATCAAATCCGGTCGCCTGCCGCTTGTGCAGGTGCCGACGACCGCTGGCACGGGCTCGGAAGTCACCTCTGTAGCGATTGTCACGACCGGCGAGACGACCAAGGCAGGGGTGGGTTCGCCCGTATTGCTGGCTGACCTCGCGCTTCTCGATGCTACGCTGACGACCGGCTTGCCGCGCCATGTGACGGCAGCAACCGGGATCGACGCGATGGTGCATGCGATTGAAGCTTTCACCAGCCGTATCAAGAAAAACCCGGTGTCGGATGCCTTTGCCCGGCAGGCGCTGAAGATGCTTGGCGGCAACCTGTTGAAAGCCTGCGGGAACGAGGTCTCGCTGGATGCCCGCCGCGCCATGCTGACGGGTGCGATGCTTGCCGGTACTGCTTTCGCGAATGCACCGGTCGCTGCCGTGCATGCGCTGGCATACCCCGTGGGTGGCATCTTTCATGTGCCGCACGGGCTTTCGAACGCGCTGGTGTTGCCGCATGTGATGCGCTTCAACCTGCCGGCGGCGTTCGAATTTTACGGCGAGCTTGCAGCTGACCTCGGTCTTGCGGGCGATACCACACCGGCCCGCGCGGAGGCGCTGATTGCATGGCTTGAGGGGCTCATTGAGGCGACCGGTATCGAACGGCGCTTGCGCGAGGTGGGCGTTGCGGAGAATGATGTGGAAAGGCTGGCGGAAGACGCGATGCTGCAGACCCGCCTTCTCGTCAATAATCCGCGCGAGGTGACCCTCTCTGACGCCCGTGCCATCTATGAGGCCACCTGGTGACAGCTGAACGTCCGATCTTTCGTCCGCTCGATGCCTTTCCGGTGCGGGCTCCGGTCCAGACACGCTGGGACGATAACGACATCTACGGCCATGTGAACAACGTGGTCTATTATAGCTATTTCGATACGGTGGTGAACCGCCACCTAATCGAGGCGGGGGCGCTGGATATCCACGACGGCGAAGTGATCGGCCTTGTGGTGGAAACCGGCTGCCGCTACTGCGCACCGCTTGCCTTCCCCGAGCCCGTGACGGCGGGGATGGGGGTCGCCCATGTGGGGCGTTCGAGCGTGCGATACGAAATCGGCCTTTACGGCGCCGACCACGCGGAGGCAGCGGCGGAAGGCTTCTTCATTCATGTTTATGTGGACCGCGCGACAAGGCGCCCGACTGAACTGCCCGCGCGGTTCCGCGAGGTGCTCGAGGCCGCAAGGTTCTGATCCATTTCCGGGGAGGGAAGTATGGACGTTAAAGACAAGGTCATCATCATCACGGGCGGCGCCAGCGGCATCGGCAAGGCGCTGGCCGAGCTGTTCGCCAAGGAAGGTGCCAGGGCGATTGCCGTGACTGACGTCAATCAGGAAGGCGTTGACGCTGTCGCCAAGGGCATTGGCGCGGTCGCCATCCCCTATGTGATGGATGTGACGAGTGAAGCTGCCGTGAAGGCGGTTGTTGACGAGATGACGGCAAAGTTCGGCGGTGTGGACCTTTATGTGTCGAACGCCGGTATCCTGTTCTCGGACGCGCCGGACTGGACGGCAATCAGCCAGTCTGAAGCCCAATGGGACAAGATATGGAAAGTGAATGTCTATGCCCACGTCATCGCCTGCCGCGCCGTGTTGCCGCAGATGCGGGAGCGCAAGTCGGGCGGCATCCTGATCACGGCGTCTGCCGCCGGGCTCCTGTCGCAGATTGGCGATACCAGCTATTCCACCACCAAGCATGCGGCGGTCGGCTTTGCCGAAAGCCTGGCGATCAGCCACGGCGACGATGGCATCTGGGTCGGTGCACTGTGCCCGCAGGCGGTGGATACCGCGATGGTGCGCGGCGCGCGGGACAGTTCGGCGACGCTTGACGGCGTGATGCCCGCCGAGGAACTGGCAAAACGCACGCTTGCCGCCATGCGCGAGGGCCGCTTCATGATCCGCCCGCATGAGGAAGTGGAAACCTATTTCAAGCACAAGGCGGAAAATTACGACCGCTGGGTCGGCGGGATGCGCAAGCTGCGCCGCATGCAGATGGAAAAAACCGGCCGCCCGATCTGAGGCAGCTTTTGAAGGATACGACACCGGGGAGGGTGACATGGACTATACGAAACTGATGGATTTCACCGGCAAGACGGTTCTAGTTTCCGGTGCCTCGCGCGGGATCGGCGAGCAGATCGTACGTGGCTTTGCCGCAAACGGCGCCAAGGTGATTGTTTCCTCGCGCGATCAGGACGCTTGCGAGGCAGTGGCGGCGAGCATCAGAAAAGCCGGCGGTGACGCGGTCGCCAAGGCGGCGCACGCTGGCCATATGGAAGCCGTGAATGCGCTTTTCGACTGGATCGATGCCGAGTTCGGCGGGCTTGATGTGCTTGTCAATTGCGGCGGCACCAACCCCTTCTTCGGGCTGATCGGGGACACGCCCGAGGCGGCGTTCGACAAGACAATCGACGTGAACCTCAAAGGCCCGTTCTATATGTCGTCCCGCGCCGTGAAGCAGATGCAGAAGCGCGGCGGCGGGGCCATCGTCAATGTGGCCTCGATCAACGGCATCCGCCCCGGCAACCTGCAGGGCATCTATTCGATGACCAAGGCGGCGATGATCAACATGACCCACGCCTTCGCCCGCGAATATGGCAAGGACGGCATCCGCGTGAACGCGATCTGCCCCGGTTTCATCGCCACCAAGATGACGTCCGTTTTCCAGCAAAATGACGAGTTGATGGACAAGATCACGTCCGCCTTCCCGATCCCGCGGGTCGGTCAGCCGGAAGACATGGTGGCGGGTGTGATGTATCTTGCCTCGGACGCTGCCGGCTTCACCACGGGCACCACGCTTGTGATGGACGGCGGCTACACCACGGGAGGCGGGATGTGAGCGACGCGACCAACAAGAAAATCGATGTTCGGCCCGGCGAGGAGCTGAACACCGCCGAGATCGACGCCTTCCTGAAGGCGCGGATCGGCGGTCTGAAGGGTGAACCGCTCATTCGCCAGTTCGCGAGCGGCCATTCGAACCTGACCTATTCGATTGTTTACGAGAACAAGCGGCTGGTCCTGCGCCGTCCGCCCTTCGGTACTCGGCCGAAATCGGGCCACAGCATGATCCGCGAATTCCGCGTTATGAATGCGCTGAAGCCGGTCTACCCGGCGGTACCCGTCACCCACTTCCATGTGCCGGACGAAGAAAGCCCGCTGGGCGTCGAGTTCTATGTGATGGACGAGGTCGAAGGCTACAAGATCGACCGCGACATGCCAGCGGGCCTCAATTTCGATGCTGCCAAGAACCGGGCGCTTTGCGAATCCTTCTTCGAGAAGCTGATCGAACTGCATGCCGTGGATTTCAAGGCCATCGGCCTTGGCGATTTCGGGCACCCCGAAGGCTATGTCGAGCGCCAGATCAAGGGTTGGAACGGCCGGTACGAGAAGGTCATCACCGATGACGTCGAAGACTTTGCCGATGTGCGCGGCTGGCTTGAGGCCAAGATGCCGGCGGGTGAGGTCGGCCACGCCATTGTGCACGGCGATTACCGGCTTGATAATGCGATCCTCAACCTCGCCGATCCCCTGAAGATCGAAGCCATTCTGGATTGGGAGATCAGCGCGCTTGGTGATCCGCTGATGGACCTTGGCAACACGCTGGCCTACTGGTCGCAGGCGGGAGATCCGGACAATATCCTCGCCATGCGGATGCAGCCCTCGAATGCGCCGGGTATGATGACGCGGCGCGAGATCGTTGATTTCTATCAGGCGAAAACCGGCATCGATTGCAGTCACTTCGATTTCTACCTGATCGCCGGCGTGTTCCGCCTCGCTGTGATCCTGCAGCAAATCTATTACCGCTATTACCACGGCCAGACGCAGAACAAGGCGTTCGCAACCTTCGGCCAGCGCACGAATGCGCTTGGCCACTATGCAAGATCGTTGATCGAAGGATCGAATATCCGCTAGTGCGGCTCAGGCTTTGGGCTCGTCCGGGCTTTTCAGCCTGAATAGCCCTTCCTGCGCTGTCGAGGCGACAAGCGTACCGTCGCGGCGATAGATATTGCCGCGGCAGAAGCCTCGCCCCGATTTCATCCACAGGCCCTCGGTTTCATAATAAAGCCATTCGTCAACCCGGAAGTCGGTGGTGCGGAACCACATGGCATGGTCAAGGCTCGCCAACCGCCCCAGCGTCGGGTGTGTGGGCAGGATGCCATGCGGGCGCAGTAATGAAGACATGAAGCCGAAATCGGAACTGTAAGCCAAAAGTCGTTCATGTTGTGCCGGGTCGTCGCCGATTGTGCCACGAAGGCGCAGCCAGTGGCCGCCTTTTGCGGGCATTGGCTTGGGGTCGTCCACGTCAACCGGTGCTACCGCGCGCGCCTCAAAAGGCAGGTGTTGGAAAGGGTCCTCGTGGCGTTTGAACATGCGAATGAAGCGCCCGTAATAGCCGGCGCCATAGGGCAGGGTATCGGGGTCGGGCACATCAGGCATTTCGGGCTGGTGTTCGTAACCAGGCTCACTGGCGTGGAATGAAAGGCCGATCGAGTAAATTGCCTTGTGGTCCTGATAGGCGACCACGCGACGGGAGGAAAAGCTACGTCCGTCGCGCAAGACATCCACTGAATAGGTGATTGGCAGTTCCGCATTGCCGGCGCGCAGGAAATAGCTGTGCAAGCTGTGAAGGCTGAGGCTTTTGTCCACAGTACGGGTCGCGGCATCCACTGCCTGCGCCAGCACATGGCCGCCGAAAACGTGACGGTTCGGCCAGTTATTCGGCCGGCCGAGATAGTTCAAAGGCTCAACCTCGCTGATGGCAAGATTGTCCAGAATAGCGGCAAGATCGGTCATAAAGCCTCAGTCGCGGTAACTTGTATCGGTACGGTCCAGCTTGCGCATCAGGGCAGGCAGAACCAGCATGTCGGCGCCCGAAGCCCCGGCCACGGTACGCAGGTCGCGGACCGTATTGTCGATGGCTTCCTGGCTCGGGTGATGGATCGGCACACCCGCGCACTGGGTAAGGATCTGGATGCGGCAGGCTTTTTCAAGGAAGAACATCAGCTCGAACGCCTGACCGACGGTTTGGGCAACGGTCAGCGTGCCGTGATTGCGCAGGATCATGGCCTGCTTGGTGCCAAGATCCTTCACCAGCCGGTCTTTCTCGTCGTCGCGCACGGCAAGGCCTTCGAAATCGTGATAGGCGACAGTCATCCATGCCGGGATCGAGCTTTGGGCGAACGGCTGCAGGCCGTCCTTCTGGTTCGAAACCGCAATGCCATAGTCGGTGTGAAGGTGCAGCACGCAGCCGGCGTTTTCGCTCGCCTGATGGATCGCCGAATGGATCACGAAGCCGGCCTTGTTCACCATGAAGGGGGTGTCGAGGATCTTGTCGCCGTTGAGGTCGACCTTCACGAGGCTCGAGGCCGTGATTTCATCGAACATCAGGCCAAGCGGATTGAGGAGGAAGTGATGGTCGCCCCCCGGCACCTTTGCCGAGATATGGGTGTAAATGAGGTCATCCCAGCCATGCATCGCGCACAGGCGGTAGGCGGCAGCAAGCTCGACCCGTACTTTCCATTCCTCTTCGGAAACCTTGTCGCGAACCGACGGGATTTCCAGCATTCCGGTCTTTTTCATCGTGTCTCTCCCATTCCCCGATTGGCTCAGGCTGCCTGAGCAATTCGCCCTGTTCAAGCGTCTTTGATGGCCCCTCCACCGAAAGCGCTTGAATATCCGTCAGGTCACTTTAAACATATTTTGGACTTTGTGGTCTGAAAATGTTTTCGAGGCCATCAACAGCCACTGGATTTGGGGAGGTCCGCTTGCTGTCAGAACTCGTATTGCCGCCCGCTATTGCGGGTGAACCTGTCGATGCCACCATGCTGCGTATCATGGACGCCGTGCCGATGTTTGCCCGGGGCAAACGCGAGCGAGACGGTGTCTCCTATGACGTTTTCGAACATTGCCCGCCGAGTCTGAGGGAAATGTTCATGATCATGATGACGCACGCGGAGAAGGAATATCTGATCTGCGGCGATGACCGGCTGACATTCCGGGATACGCTCGACCGCGCGGCGCGTTTCGCGCAGGCGCTGGTTGGCGAATATGGCCTGAAGAAAGGCCAACCCGTCGGCCTTGCCATGCGCAACAATGCGGAATGGGTGATCGCCTATATGGGCATCATCGCCGCTGGCGGTGTGGTGGTTGCCATGAACGCCTGGTGGGGCACCGAGGAGCTTGAATGGGCGCTCGACGATAGCGGCGCCCGGCTTCTGGTTGTCGATCAGGACCGCGCCAACCGCCTGCAGGCCCGCCATGCCAAGGACAAGGATGTCCAGTTCATCATGGTGCGCGGCAAAAGTGACGGCGAGCGGATCCGCAATTTCGGGGGTTTCATGGACTATGGCTCCCCGATGGCTTTCCCGCCGGTGGATCTGGGTCCGACCGACGATGCCATGATCGTTTTCACTTCGGGCTCAAGCGGCTTCCCCAAAGGGGCTGTATCGACGCATGAAGCCATCGCCCATGTGCTGCTCACCTGGATGGTGATCGCCATGGCGTTGAAATCGCAGGCCGCCGCAAACGGCCAGCCGGTGCCGGACGACTACCAGCCCGTGATGCTGGTGGCGGTGCCTTTCTTCCATGTGACCGGCCTTGTGCCTGTGATGCTTGTCTCCGCCATGATCGGCCGCAAGCTCGTGCTGATGCACAAATGGGACGTGAAAACGGCGTTCGAACTGATCGAGCGCGAAGGCGTGACCGGCATGACCGGGGTGCCGACCATGTCTTACGAGCTTGCCGCTTCGCCGCTGCGCAAGGATTATAACCTGTCGACGCTCGTGGACCTTGGTGGCGGCGGGGCCGCCCGCCCGCCCGAGCATGTGAAGCTGATCAAGGACGCTTTCAAGGAAGTCCGTGTCGGTATCGGCTACGGCCTCACCGAAACCAACTCGCTGACGGCCATGTTGTCGGGTGATGAATATGTCGCGCGGCCGAATTCCACCGGCAAGCCGACCCCGCCGACCGTTCAGGTGAAAATCATGGGCGCGGACGGCACGGAAATGCCAACCGGCGAGAACGGCGAAATCTGGATCAAGACCATCGCCAATGTGCGGGGTTACTGGCAGCGGCCGGAAGAAACGGCCCGCGCCTTCACGGGCGGATGGTTTCATTCGGGCGATATCGGACATCTGGACAAGGACGGATATCTCTATATCGTCGACCGCCTGAAAGACATCATCATCCGGGGTGGTGAGAATATCAGCACCCTTGAAGTGGAAGGCGTGCTGCACGCCCACCCGGCGGTTGACGATGTGATGGTGTTCAGCCTGCCGGATGAACGCCTTGGGGAGATTGTAGGCGCGGTACTGGTGATGCCGGACGAGACTGTGTCGGTCGAAGATATCAAGGCGGAAGCAGCGAAGCATCTTGCCTATTACAAATTGCCCGAACGGGTCTGGCGCACGGCTGAGCCGTTGCCGCAGATTGCATCGGGCAAGATCGACCGCAGCGGTATCCGGAATTTCTACCGCGCCGCTTATGCTGACGAGATGAAGAAAGTGGGAGGAAAGTGAATGTCGATGGATCTGGGGATCACGAAGCGGGCCGACGAGCTCAGGGCAAAGGTGCGTACCTTCATTGATGAGAAGGTACTGCCGCTCGAAGACGAATATCATTCCGAAGTTGGCAAGCTTGGTGACCGGTTCCAGTTCACCGACCGCATGACCGAAATCCTTGAAAGCCTGAAGGCGGAGTCCAAGAAAGCGGGCCTCTGGAATTTCTGGCTGACCGACAGCGAGCGCGGCTACGGCCTCTCCACCGTGGAATACGCCTATCTCGCCGAGGAAATGGGCAGGTCGCATCTGGCGGCCGAATGCTTCAACTGCTCGGCCCCCGATACCGGCAACATGGAAGTGCTGGAACGTTACGGCACCGACGAGCACAAGAAGAAATGGCTGGCGCCGCTTCTCGAGGGCAAAATCCGTTCGGCCTATGTGATGACCGAGCCGGGCGTGGCGTCGTCGGATGCCACCAATATCGCGCTGACGGCAGAGCTGGACGGCGACGAATGGGTGCTGAACGGCGAGAAATACTGGGCTTCGGGTGCCGGCGATCCGCGCTGCAAGATTTTCATCGTGATGACCTGCACCGACAAGGATGCGCCGCGCCATGCGCGCCATTCGATGATTCTCGTGGAGCGTGGCACACCGGGCGTTGAAATCCTCCGGCCCATGATGGTGTTCGGCCATGACGATGCGCCGCACGGCCACATGCATATCCGCTTCACCAATGTCCGCGTGCCCAAGGATAACCTGATCCTCGGCGTGGGCCGTGGTTTTGAAGTGGCACAAGGCCGCCTCGGGCCGGGCCGTATCCACCATTGCATGCGTTCGATCGGTGCCGCTGAACGCGCGCTTGACCTCCTGTGCAAGCGGGCGATGACGCGCGAAGCCTTCGGCAAGCCGCTCGCCAAGCTTGGTGCCAACTATGACATCATCGCCGAATGCCGGATCGAGATCGAGATGGCGCGGCTCCTGTGCCTGCGCGCTGCCCATATGATGGACACACTCGGCACCGAAGCGGCCCAGCCCTATATCTCGCAGATCAAGGTTGTGGCGCCCCGCATGGCCTGCAAGGTGATCGACGAAGCGATGCAGATGCATGGCGGCGCCGGCATCAGCCAGGACTTCCCGCTTGCCAATATGTGGCACGGCCAGCGGACGCTCCGGTTCGCGGATGGCCCGGATGCCGTGCACCGGATGGTGATCGCGCGTACCGAACTCAAAAAATATCGCTCGAACAGCGTTTGATCCGAGAGAGGACCGAGACATGGCAATTGTCGTCAAGCCCGAAGCCCTGAACGATTATATCGGCAAGGAAACCGGCGTTTCCGACTGGTTCCTGGTGGATCAGGACCGGATCAACAAATTCGCCGATGTGACGCTGGATCACCAGTTCATCCATATCGACCCCGAACGCGCGAAGGCCACGCCTTTCGGCACCACCATCGCGCATGGCTTCCTTACTCTGTCGCTGCTGGCCTATCTTGCCGGCCCGCAGAACCTGCAGGTCGAAGGCACCGTGATGGGTATCAATTACGGGATGGAGAAACTGCGGTTCCTCAGCCCTGTGAAAGTGAACTCGCGCATCCGGGCGCGGGTGAAGCTGATGGAAGTGTCGCCCAAGCCGGGCGGTCGCTATCTTCTGAAAAATGAAATCACCGTGGACATCGAAGGCGAGGACAAACCCGCCCTGATCACGGAATGGCTGACCCTCATCCAGGTCGCCGGCTAATCATCCCCCGATAAGACTTCAAGGAGCTTCCAGAAATGACGATCAGGTTTGACGGCCAGGTGGCCATCGTGACGGGCGCCGGCAACGGTCTTGGCCGCAGCCACGCCCTGCAGCTGGCCGCGCGCGGCGCCAAGGTGGTGGTGAACGACCTTGGTGGCAGCGTGCACGGCGAGGGCGGCTCGGTTTCGGCGGCCCAGACCGTGGTCGACGAGATCGTTGCCGCGGGCGGCGAGGCGATGGCGCACGGCGCCAACGTCTGCAAGGCCGATGAAGTTGCCGATATGGTCAAGGCGACCATGGCGAAATGGGGCCGTATCGACATTCTGGTCAATAACGCCGGTATCCTGCGCGATAAAAGCTTCGCCAAGATGGAAGAAAACGACTGGGATGCGGTGATTGCCGTGCACCTGAAGGGATCGGAAGTCTGCACCAAGGCGGTGTGGGACATAATGCGCGAGCAGAATTACGGCCGCATCATCATGACGACCTCGTCATCGGGCCTTTATGGCAACTTCGGCCAGTCCAACTATGGTGCCGCCAAAATGGCGCTTGTGGGCTTCATGAACACGCTGTGCCTTGAGGGCGCCAAATACAATATCAACGTCAACTGCCTGTCGCCGGTGGCGGCGACGCGGATGACCGAAAACCTGATGCCGGAAGAGATGCTCGCGCTTCTGAAGCCCGAGCTTGTCACACCGGCGGTGCTGTTCATGGCCTCGAAAGAAGGCCCGAACCGCGCAGTGATCGCAGCCGGTGCCGGCGGCTTTGCCCGTGCGGTGGTGCTGGAAACAGAAGGGATGGCATTCTCGGAAGAGGATGCTACACCAGAGAATATCGCGGCCAATTGGGGGACAATTGCAGATGCCGCGACGGGCAAGGAATACAAGGGTGGCAACGAACAGACCATCAAGTTCCTGACCAACGCCCAGAAGGTGCGCGGCTGAGGCCGTCTGTCTTCGAAGCTATCGTGAAAGAGCGCGGCTGAGGCCGCGCACGTTCAACCGAATTCAGGGGAGTTAAATCCATGCGTGACGCAGTCATCGTATCCACCGCTCGTACGCCCATCGGCCGCGCCTACAAGGGCGCTTTCAATGCCACCCATTCGCCCACCATGGGCGGCCATGCCATCGAACATGCCGTCAAGCGCGCCGGTATCGAAGGCGCTGAAGTTGAAGACGTGATCATGGGCTGCGCCCTGCCGCAAGGCACCTCGGGCGTGAACATCGGCCGCAACGCCGCGCTCCGCGCCGGTCTGCCTGTCACCGTTTCGGGCATGACGATGGACCGTCAGTGCTCGTCCGGCATGATGGCAATCGCCACCGCCGCCAAGCAGATCATCCATGACGGCATGGATGTCACGGTGGGTGCGGGCCTTGAGCAGATTTCGCTTGTCCAGAACGACAAGATGAACCGCTACGAACTGATCGATAAAAGCCTGATCGCCATGCACAAGGACATCTACATGCCCATGCTGCAGACGGCCGAGGTTGTCGCCAAGCGCTACGGCATCAGCCGCGAAGCCATGGACGAATATGGCTACCAGTCGCAGATGCGCACGGCTGCCGCACAGGCCGCCGGCAAGTTCGATGACGAAATCGTGCCGCTGCCGTCCAAAATGGGCGTGATGAACAAGGAAACCGGCGCCATCGAATTCAAGGATGTGACGCTCGCGAAAGACGAGGGCAACCGCCCGGAAACCACGCTTGAAGGCCTGACCGGCCTGAAAACCGTGATCGAAGGCGGCACCATCACTGCCGGTAACGCCAGCCAGCTTTCAGACGGCGCGTCGGCCAGCGTGCTGATGGAAGCCAAACTCGCCGAGAAGCGCGGCTTGGCGCCGCTTGGCCGCTATGTCGGCATCGCGGTTGCCGGTTGTGAGCCTGACGAAATGGGCATTGGCCCCGTGTTCGCCGTGCCGAAACTCCTGAAAGCCAACGGCCTGAAGATGGACGACATCGGCCTCTGGGAGCTCAATGAAGCCTTTGCTGTGCAGGTGCTTTATTGCCGCGACAAGCTGGGCATTCCGGACGAGCTTCTGAACGTCAACGGCGGTGCCATTTCGATTGGCCACCCCTATGGCATGTCGGGTGCGCGGATGGTTGGCCATGCGCTTATCGAAGGCAAACGCCGCGGTGCCAAATACGTTGTCTGCACCATGTGTGTGGGCGGCGGCATGGGGGCTGCCGGCCTCTTTGAAGTTCTGTAATCGAAGGGGAGGGGAAATCCGATGAAAGCTGTTCTCTGCCGCGAGCTCGGGCTCGCCGACAAACTTGAACTCGCCGATATCGCTGATCCGGTTGCCGGCCCCGGCCAGGCAGTCGTGGCAGTGAATGCTGCCGGGATCAATTTCCCCGACCTCCTGATCATTCAGGGCAAATACCAGTTCAAGCCTGAACTGCCCTTCGTGCCCGGCGGTGAAGCCGCCGGGATCGTCGAAAGCGTGGGCGAGGGCGTGACGAACGTGAAGCCGGGCGACCGGGTGATCGTCACCACCATGACCGGTGCTTTCGCCGAAAAAGTGGTTGCTCCCGCCGCCATGCTGATGCCGATGCCCGATGCCATGAGCTTCGAGGTCGGTGCCGGTTTCACCATCACCTATGCCACGAGCTATCATGCGCTGAAGGACCGTGCGGACCTGAAGGTCGGCGAGACCGTACTGGTGCTTGGTGCCGCAGGCGGTGTTGGCCTCGCGACCGTGCAGCTTGCCAAGGCCATGGGCGCCAAGGTGATCGCGGCGGCTTCGTCCGACGCCAAGCTCGAGGTCTGTCGTGCGGCAGGCGCCGATGAGGTGCTGAATTACGCCACAGAAGACATGAAAACCCGCCTCAAGGAACTGACCGGGGGCAGGGGCGTCGATGTGGTTTATGACC
Source organism: Gimibacter soli (assembly GCF_028463845.1). NCBI lineage: Bacteria > Pseudomonadati > Pseudomonadota > Alphaproteobacteria > Kordiimonadales > Temperatibacteraceae > Gimibacter > Gimibacter soli. Next base: position 1,903,509 of record NZ_CP116805.1, read on the forward strand.
CGGTTGGCGGTGACTATACCGAGGTTGCCGTCCGCGCGCTGGCGCCCAACGGCCGCCTGCTGGTCATCGGCTTTGCCGCCGGCGACATTCCGAAAATTCCGCTCAATCTGCTGCTGCTGAAGCAGTCCGCGCTTGTGGGGGTTTTCTGGGGTGCATGGGCAGGTGCCAACCCCAAGGGGCAGATCGCCAACATGAAGGAAATGTTCGCGATGATCGCGGACGGACGCTTGGAGCCCAAAGTGACCGAGATTTATCCGCTCGCGGATTTTGCCTCGGCGTTCGAGGCCCTTTCGGCGCGCCGTGCAACGGGCAAGGTTGTCCTTGTGCCATGATCAATGAGGCTGCCCCGCCGCGGGTAACGATTGTCGTTGCGACTTACAACCGTCCCGAGGTGCTGACCCAGGCTATCCTGTCGGTGATCCGGCAGACGGTTCAGGATTGGGTGATGCTCATTGTCGGTGACAGCTGCGACGAGCGCACCGGGGCAGCCATCGATGCGATTGGCGATCCGCGCATTCATTATCTCAATCTGCAGGACCGCTGCGGCGAACAGTCGGGCCCCAATGCGGTCGGCCTTTCGGCCGTCTTTACCGACTATGTGGCGCTTCTGAATCACGATGACATCTGGTTGCCGACCCATCTTGAAACAGCGCTTGCAGCGCTTGAAGGCGGCAAGGCGGATCTTTATTGCGGTGCCATAGGGGTGACCACCTTCGCGACCGACCGGGCTACGGGGGTGCGGTCACCGGCCTTCATCGCGACGACGCCCACGGGTCGCACGTTCGATATGGCCTTTCACCGGAACTGCACTTATTTCGAACCGGCTTCCACTTGGGTCATGCGGCGGTCTGTTGTCGAGGTGGTCGGGCTGTGGCAGCCAGCGGCCGCACTGCACCGGACCCCGCTCACCGATTGGCTCCTTCGGGCCTGGCGACAGGACGTGAAGGCGGTTTTCGCTGATGCACCCACCGCGATCTATTGCGACGCCGAAAAAAGCAACGTTGCCAATCGGAAAGGCGAAGAAGCGCCCGTCATGTATGACTGGAACGACGGCGAACAGGCCTACTGGAACGACTTTATCGAAAAGCAGGGCGCGGATGCCGTTTTGCAGTTGATGAAACTTCAGCCGCAGGAGATGAGCCGTACGTCCGAGATTTTTCAGGATCAAACCTTCCCCGAACAAGTGCAATGGGTGTTCGAAACCTATTTGAACCCGGCGAATGCCCGATTATACAAGGTTTACGGGTGGGATGCCTTCGTACAGGCGTGTGTCCTGACAAAACGACCTCCCGGGATCTCCTTGCAGGCGATGTTAAAGCGCCGCACTGGAGAAGCCCTGAAACCAAGAGAAACATGGAAACAAGTCATTGACCGCGCCCTTGAACAATTGGAGCAGCATCCTTCCTGGCAGCAGCTGCGTAGACAGTCGGGCGTGGCTTGAGGAACGTCGTGCCGTGTCCGGCATGACGGTCGAGCCGATCCCGTTTGCCGAAAGCGCTGAATGGAGCCTGCATGAGGGCAGCATCCGCCACAGGACCGGTGGCTTTTTCTCGCTGGAAGGCTTGCAGGCAAACGCGCAGGCGCAGATTCCGAATGGCTGGGAACAGCCTATCATCAATCAACCTGAAGTCGGCATTCTGGGCCTTGTCGCGACGCCAGGGGACGGCGGCCACCTGTGGCTCTTTCAGGCGAAGGGGGAACCCGGCAATGTGGGTGGTGTCCAGCTTGGGCCGACCGTGCAGGCGACCTACAGCAATTACATGCGCCGCCATGGCGGTGCCGCGACCCATTATCTCGAGCTGTTCCTTGGCAACGAAGACAACCTTGCAAGCAACGGCCTGCATTCCGAACAGGGCACCCGGTTCCTGCAAAAATTCAACCGCAACGCAATTTGCGTGGCGCGCTCAGCCCCGGTGCCGGCCAACGAGCAATTCGCTTGGATACAATCGGCTTCCGTGCGTGAGGCATTGCTCACCGACTTTGCTGTCAACACGGATGCGCGCTCAGTGTTGGTGACGGGACCTTGGGCATTACTCGCTGATGACGGCCAGCCGTTCAGCACCACAAGTGTGCAGCTGGGTGTGGAAACCGGTGCGGCATTCGCCGAATCGTATCTGGCACCCGTCGACAGGGGGCTGATGGATCGGGCGGCGGTGGCCATTCACGACCTTGCTGGCGAAATCGGTCTTGCCTGTGACAAGGTATCCCTTGAAGGCCTCAGCGGTTGGGGATTGACCGCCGATAGTCTCGCCAGTGCCGACGATGGCGGTGCTTTCACCATTCAGCATTACCGCGTTTCGGCACCGGACCGTGAAAAGACACATTGGGATCAGCCGCTTGTACGGTCCACCGGCACAGATGAGGTTATCCTGTTCTGCCAGCAACGCGATGGCATGCTGCGTTTCCTGTTGCGGCCCTCCATCGAGGTTGGCCTCAAGGGCGGGGTCGAGATCGGGCCGAGCTTCAAGCGGGAAAGCCTTGTTGACGCGCCAGTGTGGCTGCAACGCCTTGCTGACGAAAAGCCCGGTGCCACGCTTTGGCAAAACCAGCAGTCGGACGAGGGTGGCCGTTTCATGGATTCGCGTTGCAGCTATGTGCTGCATCAGTTGCCAGAGGGCGCACTGATTGACGAAAATGATCCGTGGAATTTCTGGTTCACACTTGCAGAGCTGGAACAGGTCTGCCGGACCGAATCTTCGGTCACGAACGAATGCCGCTCTGCGGTGTCCCTGTTGCTCGGGTTCGCCTGATGCAGGCTCTGCGGCTCATCGCTGGCAAAGCGGCACGGCGCCGGATCGAGGAAAAAGGCCTGACGCCTGACCTTGTCCGCCTTGTGCTTGGGGCATCCGGTGGGCCGAAATGGCTGGTTCTCAAGGGGCTTGATCAATATCTTCTTGGTGACTGGCTGCCGAAAGCCCCGCAGCCGATAGACCTGATCGGTTCGTCAATCGGCGCTTTCCGCATGTCGGTCGCCGCGCATCCGGAACCTGCCAAAATGGTGCAGCGGCTGGAAGATACCTATCTTTCCTACCGCGCCGACAAGGGGGTGACGGCTGAGGCAGTGACGAAACAGTCCTACGACATTGTCAATGCCCTGTTCCCGCCCGAGGACGCTGCCAAGGTGGTGGCGAACGCCGACCGTCGGCCGCTCAATATCGTGGCGGTGCGCGGCAAGGGGCCGGCGGCCAGCAACCATGCGCTGATTGAAGGGCTCGGTGTGCTGCTTGCAGCCGGCGCCAACCTGATGAGCCGCAAGGCGCTGGGCCTGTTTTACGAGCGCGTGGTGTTCCATACCGGTCACGCGGTGCCGTCGTCCCATCGCTGGCAGGGCTTCGGGCGGGTCGATATCCCGCTGAAGCCCGAGGCGCTTGTCGATGCCATCATGGCGTCGGGATCGATCCCTTATGTGATTGACCCGGTCACCGATATCGCCGGGGCACCGCGTGGCAATTACCGCGATGGCGGCGTGACCGACTATCATTTCGATGTCATGTGGGACGCGGGCGACGGGATCGTCCTTTACCCGCATTTCTATCCCTATCTGGTGCCGGGCTGGTTCGACAAAAGCCTGAAAGGCCGCCGGGTGCGCGGCGAGGCGCTCGATAATGTGCTGATCCTGGCGCCAAGCGACGAGTTTGTCGCGAGCCTGCCTTTTGGACGCATTCCGGAGCGTAAGGATTTCGGCGCAAGGCCAGACGCTGACCGCCTGAAGGACTGGCGCAAGGTGGTGGCCGAGAGCGGCCGTCTGGGGGAAGAGTTTGCAACGTTTGCGGCCTCGCCGGGCAAGCTGATGGACCGGCTTGAAATGGCGCCGCAATGATGGCCAAATGAGCGAATGGGAACGGGGAGTAGCCAATTGTACACTGACGGAACTGTATTCGGGGAAGCGGACCTGCTGGCCGGTCATCTCGGCGACTTCATCGATCTCTGTGTGGATATGCACGGCGACAATGACGCCTTCACCTGCGTGCTGCCGACCGGCCATCACGCCACGCTGACGCACCGGCAGCTTGGCAAATATTCCGATGCGGTTGCTGCCTACCTGCGGGACGGGCTTGGCCTCAATCAGGGCGACGTTGTGGCGATCCAGGCGCCGAACGTGCTTGGATACCCGGTTCTGGCCTTCGGGATCATGAAGGCGGGGCTTACGGTCACCAACGTCAATCCGCTCTATACGGTTGAAGAAGCCCAGCACCAGCTGAAGGACAGCCACGCCAAGGTGCTCTTTGTGATCGATCTTTTCGGCGACCGGGTGAAGGGCTCAATCGACGGCACCGAAGTGCGCCATGTTTACAAGCTCTCGCTTCTCGATTTCTTCCCGCAGCCGACCCGCGCCATCCTTGGCTTTGCCTTGAAGCATATCAAGAAGCTGGTTCCGCCTTTCAGTGTGAAATCCGAAGGCACGCTGATGGATGTGGTGAAGGAAGGCCGGCGCCTGCTGGACGCGGGTGCCGAGCCGAAGTTTTACCGCGAGGGTCGCGGGCTCAACGATATTGCTTTCTACCAATATACGGGCGGCACGACGGGGCGTTCGAAGGGTGCGGCGCTGACCCACCGCAACGTGATCGCCAACATGTCGCAAAGCTCCAAACGCAGCGCCGGGCTGATCGCCGAGAATGACAGCATGCTTCTTGTGCTGCCGCTTTATCACGTTTACGCGCTGGCGGTTGGCGCCATGGCAAGCATGCATAACGGCGTGCACGTGGTGCTGGTGCCGGTGCCGCGCCCGATTGTTAACCTGAAGCACGCGTTCGAGAAGTTCGATATCACCGTGATGCCGGGCGTGAACACGCTGTTCCTCGGCCTGATGCAGGAAGGCTGGTTCCGGGAGAATCCGCCGAAGACGCTGCGCATGTGCTTTGCTGGCGCTGCCCCCTTGCAGCCGGCCACCGCACAGGCATGGACCGACCTGACGGGTGCCCCGATCTATGAAGGATACGGCCTCACCGAGGGCACCTGCATCGTCACCTCCACCCCCTTCACCGAACAGCCGCGCCCCGGCAGTTGCGGCAAGCCGATGCCGGGCACGGTTCTGCGGATCGTTGGCGAAGACGGGCGTGACCTGCCGCCGGGTGAGCCCGGTGAGCTGTGGATCAAGGGGCCGCAGGTGATGCTGGGTTACCTCAATGCGCCCGAAGCCACGGCTGCGATCCTTGCCGATGGCTGGCTGCGCACCGGCGACATCGCCAAGGTGGACGATGAAGGCTATCTCTATATCGTCGACCGCCTGAAAGACATGGTGATCGTTTCGGGCTTCAACGTATTCCCGACCGATATCGAATCCGTGCTGACCCGCCATTCGCGCATCAATGATGCTGCCGTGGTGGGCGTGCCGGACCACGAAACGGGCGAGCGCGTGGTGGCTTATGTGGTGCCGGGCGACAATGAACTGACGCCTGAGGAAGTCCGTGACTATTGCCGCGAGCATCTTACCGGCTACAAGGTGCCGAAATCGGTAGTGCTGATCGACGAACTGCCAAAATCGCCGGTGGGCAAGGTGCTGCGCCGCGAGCTGCGCGACCGTGCCCGCATCGACTTCGCATCGGTGGCCTGACCGATGGATCTGGGGCTCAAAGGCAAACGCGTCCTCGTCAGCGGCGGCACCCGGGGAATCGGGGCTGCGATTGTTGACACGTTCCTCGCGGAAGGCGCCGACGTTGCCTTTTGTGCGCGAAACGCCAAGGCTGTTGCCGAGCGGGTTGCAGTGCTTGAGGCCCAAGGCCACAGGGTGGATGGTCGCGTGTGTGACGTATCTGATGCCCGCGCCTATCTTTCCTGGATCGACGAAGCGTCGGCGGCGTTTGGCGGCATCGATATCTTTGTGCCGAATGTGAGTGGCATGGGGCTCGGGAGCGGTGAGGAAGCTTGGCGCCGTCAGTTCGAGGTAGACCTGATGGGCACCGTGCGCGGCGCCGAGCGTGCCATGACGCACATGCCGGGTGGTGGCAGCATCGTTGTTATTTCTTCCATTTCGGGGATCGAACCCTTTGGTGACATAGGCCCTTATGCCACCTTCAAAGCGGCGCTGACGACCTACGCCAGCGGCCTTGGCGACAGTGCCGGGCGGCAGGGCGTGCGGGTGAATGTGGTCTCTCCCGGTGCGATCCATGTGGAAGATGGCTTCTGGGGCGAAATCCAGCGCACCCAGCCCGATGTTTACAAGATGGTGGCGAGCCGCCATCCGCTCGGTGCCCGTCTCGGCACCCCGGAAGAGGTCGCTCGTGCGGTCGTCTTTCTGGCGAGCCCCGCGGCTGGCTGGATCACGCGCACCAATCTCCTTGTTGATGGCGGCGCTACGCGGCGCTTCCAGTTCTGACCGGAATCTCGCCTTAATCCTGCCATGCTGATCGCCCTGAATGCAGGCATTGCATTCGGGAGGTTGATCCATGCTCAAGTCTTTGCTGCCCGCCGGGCTCTGTTTCGTGCTGATGGGGATACTGTCAGGCGGTGTGGCGGCAGGTCCGTCATTCGAGGCCGGCATCAAGGCGATCGAAGCGAAGTTTGGCGGACGCGTTGGAGTCACGGTCATTGATCCGGCCACCGGCAAGCAGCTCTCGCACCGGGGTGACGAGCGCTTTGCCATGTGCTCCACCTTCAAATGGGCACTGGCGGCAGCCATCCTGAAAGAAGTGGACGAAGGCCGGATGACGCTTGATGAGCGTATTGCCTTTGGCGACCGCGATCTTCTTTCCTACGCACCCGTCACCAAAGCGCGGGTTGGCGAAGGCGCGATGAGCGTGCGCGATCTGGCGGCTGCTGCCGTCTCCCTCAGCGATAATACCGCCGCCAATCTGCTGCTCGCCAAGATCGGCGGCCCGGAGGGGCTGACGGCATTTCTGTGGAATACGGGTGACGCCGTAACGCGGCTTGATCGCACCGAACCGACGCTCAATGAAAACCGCGAAGGTGACCAGCGCGATACGACGACGCCTGACGCCATGGCAAAGTCGCTGCAGAAACTGCTGACGGGCGATACGCTTTCGCCTGCGTCGCGCGACCTGCTTGTCCAGTGGCTCGAAGAAACGTCAACGGGCAAGGACCGCCTGCGCGGTGGTTTCCCGGCTGACTGGCGGGCAGGGGACAAGACCGGCACTTGCGGCTCGCGCGGGGCGGTCAATGATGTGGCGGTTGCCTGGCCACCGGGCCGTGGCCCGGTGTTTGTGGCGTCATACCTGAGCGATTCAGACGCGTCCTACGCCGATCTTTATGCGGCCCACGCCGAGATCGGCAAGCTGGTGGCGGAAACGGTTCGCTAGGCTTACCGGTCGTCGCCGTATATCGCGACGTTCAGCGGCGTTTTGGCGCCGACCTTGCCCCGATACATGCCAGGGGTGTTGAAGACCTGCGCCATGTTGCCCTTGGCGTCCACAGCGATGATGCCGCCGTCGCCGCCCATTGGCTTCAGTTCGTCCATAATCACCTTGTTGGCTGCGGCTTCGACATCCATGCCGCCATATTCCATCAGCGCGCAGATCGAACGGGCGACCGTCTTGCGGATGAAATATTCGCCGTGGCCGGTGGCGGATACGGCGCAGGATTTGTCGTCGGCATAGGTGCCGGCGCCGATCACCGGGCTGTCGCCGACGCGGCCCCAGAGCTTGTTGGTCATGCCGCCGGTTGAGGTGCCGGCTGCAATGTGGCCCGATTTGTCCCGCGCAACCGCCCCCACGGTGCCGAACTTGTATTCGATATCATGGTCGAGCGCCGTCTTGCCCTCGGCGAGGGCCTTTTGCAGCTGCTGCCAGCGGAAATCGGTGTGGAAATAGGCGGGATCGACAATCGTGACGCCGTTCTCGGCCCCGAAGGTTTCCGCACCCTTGCCGGAAAGCATCACATGTGGGCTTTTTTCCATCACCGCGCGGGCGAGGGCGATGGGGTTGCGGATATTGGTGACACCCGCCACGGCGCCCGCTTCGAGCGTTTCGCCGTTCATGATGGCGGCGTCCATCTCGTTCTTGCCTTCATGGGTGAAGACCGCACCCTTGCCGGCGTTGAAGTTGGGGCTGTCCTCCAGCACCTGGATGGCCGCAGTGACGGCGTCAAGCGCCTTGCCGCCGGACTTCAGCACCGCTTCGCCAGCTTCCAGTGCCTTCGTGAGGTCCGCCCGGATCGAGGCTTCCAGTTCGGGCGTCAGCTTGTCCGGCGTGATGGTGCCGGCACCGCCGTGGATCACCAGTGCATAATCCTGCATCGCATCGTCTGCATGTGCTGCCATCGCCGTTCCTGCCATCAGAAAAGCCGCGCCAATCAAGTGTTTTAGAACCATGGTTTAGTGTCCCTCCCTTTGACTTTGGCGCCATTCTAGGCATTGATGGCAAGCATACAAGATATCCATTGGGGGAAATCGGATGAAGCTTCTTCTCGCACTCGCCTTGGGCCTGTCGGCGACGGCTGTTCAGGCGGCTGACAAAGGGCATGACGCCCTGTCGCGCCTCTTTGCCGAAGAACGGCAGGTTTACTATGCGGAAAATCCGGGTTCGGGCCCGATGGACCAGCCGCAGCCGATGGCAGACGAGATGCCGCACGAAAGCCTTGCCGACTTTGCCCGCCGCGAGTTGCAGGACAAGGCGTTCCTTGATGCCCTTCACAAGATCGACCGCGCGAAGCTGACGGAAGAAGACCAGCTCAATTACGACATGTTCGCCTACATGATCGAGACGCGGCTCCTGTTCGCGAAATACCGGACATGGCGTATCCCGCTCATGGGCGACACGGCCTTTCACGCCTATTCGCTGGGGATGGGAAACCGCCTGCGCTTCCGCACGGCGGATGACTATGAAACCTATATCCGCCGGATGCAGGATATCCCCCGCTGGCTGGAAGAGAATGTGGCGGCTGCCCGTATCGGCATCAAGGAGGGCTTCGTTGTCCCCGCCATCGTTATCAAGGGCGTGATGCCGAGCTTTGACGCTGCCGTGGTGGGGACAGCCGAGGAAAGTACGCTTTATGCGCCCTTCCGCACCATGAGCGATGAGGTAAGCGAAGCCGATCAGGCGGCGCTGAGGGCCAAGGCGAAAAAGCTGCTCGAAGGCAAGGTGCTGCCGGCCTACAAGGCGCTTGCCGATTTCATGCATACTGAATATCTGCCCGCCGCGCGGCAGGACCTCGCTGCCGTCAACCTGCCGGACGGCAAGGAATTCTACGATGCCATGGTGCGCTACTATACCACGCTCGATATCACGGCGGACGAGGTGCATGCGCTTGGCGTCAAGGAAGTGGCCCGCATCCGCGCGGAGATGGACGCGGTGATGAAGGATGCCAAGTTCGACGGCACCTTCAAGGAGTTCCAGAATTTCCTGCGCACCGATCCGCAATTCTATGCCAAGTCGCCGCAGGAACTTTTGATGTATGCCTCGTGGCTCGCCAAACGGATTGACCACAAGCTGCCGTCGCTGTTCGGCAAGCTGCCGCGCCAGCCTTATGGCGTGGTGCCGGTGCCGGACGCGATTGCCAAAAACTATACGACCGGCCGCTATTCCGGTGCGACGCTCGATAGCCCCACGGGCGGCGAATACTGGGTGAATACCTATGCGCTCGACCAGCGGCCGCTTTACGAGCTGCCGTCGCTGACGCTGCACGAAGCCGTGCCCGGCCACCATCTGCAGAATGCGTTGGGGCTGGAGCTTGAGAATGTGCCCGAATTCCGGCTGGAGCTTTACCCGCATGCCTTCGGCGAAGGCTGGGGGCTTTATAGCGAGAAGCTCGGGCTCGAGATCGGGCTTTACACCACGCCGTATGAACAGATGGGCCGGCTTTCCTATGAAATGTGGCGGGCCTGCCGGCTGGTGATCGATACCGGCATCCATTCGAAAGGTTGGAGCCGCGAACAGGCCATCCAGTTCATGACCGAAAACACCGCCCTCAGTCCCCTCAATATCAGCGCCGAGATCGACCGCTATATCGCGTGGCCGGGGCAGGCGCTGGCTTACAAGATGGGTGAGCTGAAGATCCTTGAATTGCGCGCCCGTGCCGAAAAGGAACTGGGGCAGAAGTTCGATATCCGCGCCTTCCACGACCGTGTACTATCGGCAGGCGGTGTTCCGCTGACCATTCTGGACGCCAGAATAGACAGCTGGATCAAGGTACAGAAGGCAATGAACTAGAAAATTATTCCCAGATAACGAAATTGTGGGATTGATATTCTAATCACGCCGGTGTAGCGCTTGCGACAATAGAATGACGCGAGGAATCCATGTCGCACCAGAATCGCACAGGCGGTGCCATAGCCGCCATCGGGAACACGCCGCTGATCAAGCTCGAACATGCGTCCGAGCTGACCGGCTGCACGATCCTTGGCAAAGCCGAGTTCATGAACCCGGGCGGGTCGCTGAAGGACCGCCCGGCGCTGAATATCATTGAAGACGCCGAAAAGCGCGGCCTGCTGCAACCCGGCGGCCTGATTGTTGAGGGCACCGCCGGTAACACCGGTATCGGCCTTGCTGTGGTTGCGAATGCCAAGGGCTACCGCACGCTCATCGTGATGCCGGAAACCCAGAGCCAGGAGAAGAAGGATACGCTGCGTATCCTTGGTGCCGAGCTGAAGCTGGTGCCGGCGGCGCCTTATTCGAACCCCGGCAATTTCAACCATGTCGCCAAGCGGCTGGCGGAAGAACTGTCGGCGACCGAAAAGCATGGCGTCATCTGGGCCAACCAGTTTGACAACACCGCGAACCGGGAAGCGCATATCAAGACGACTGCGCGTGAAATCTGGCAACAGACAGACGGCAAGGTGGATGCCTTCATCACGGCTGTCGGCTCGGGCGGGTCGCTTGCGGGCACCGGTATCGGGCTCAAGGAATTCAACAAGGATATCGTCATCGGCCTTGCTGACCCCTTGGGGGCTGCCATCTATTCCTATGTGAAGACGGGCGAGCTGAAATCCGAAGGCAGCTCGATCACGGAAGGGATCGGGCAGGGGCGCATCACCGCGAACCTCAAGGATGCGCCCATTGATGAGGCCTTCCAGATTCCGGACACCGAAGCCCTGCCGGTTGTTTACGACCTGCTGCGGAAAGAGGGCCTGTGTGTGGGCGCTTCCACCGGCGTGAACGTGGCGGGTGCCATCCGGCTCGCCAAGCAGATGGGGCCGGGCCACACGATTGTGACGCTCCTCTGCGATAGCGGCCTGCGCTACCAGTCGAAGCTCTTCAATCCTGAATTCCTGAAATCGAAGGACCTGCCGGTTCCCGACTGGCTTTAAGCCTTTCGGCGGGTTTTCGGTGCCTGCGCCTCAAGTGGCAGGCGTGCGCGCTTCAGCACGGTCCTGAGCGCGAAGCTTGAATGCACCCGTGCCACGCCGGGCAGGCGGGTGAGGGTATGGTGGACGCGTTCATAATCCGGCGCGTCTTTCACCACCACGCGCATCAGATAATCCACATCCCCGCTCATCAGATAGCATTCCATCACTTCGGGCACGCCTTTGACGGCGAGCTCGAATTGGTCCAGCTGGTCTTCCTGCTGGCGGTCGAGGCTGACCCGCACGAACACCGATCCCGGCAGGCCAACATTGGCGCCGTTCACCACCGCCGAATAGGACTGGATGACGCCCGCTTCTTCCATTGCTTTCACGCGGCGCAGGCAGGCAGATTCCGACAGGCCGACGCGCGCGGCGAGTTCTACGTTCGATAGCCGACCGTTTTCCTGCAGGGCGGCAAGTACCGCATAATCAATCTTATCGAGCTTCATATCTGGTGGATCATTCGATAGTTTACCTTATTTACGCAAGAATCTGCGAAAACCATGCATCCAAAATCATCGCTTCGCAAGGACATTCGAGGTCTCGCCTGCTAGATTGCGGGGCATCCGGGGCGGGAAGTGCCCCATTGTCATTCTAGTGGAGGGAAGCATGCTTGTAGGCGTTCCGAAGGAAATCAAAGTCCGCGAATATCGCGTTGGTCTCACCCCGTCGTCCGTGCGCGAAATGATCGCCCATGGCCATAAAGTGATCGTGCAGAAGAATGCCGGTTACGAAATCGGCTTCGTGGACGAGATGTATGTGGCCGCCGGTGCCGAGATCGTTGAAACCGCGAAAGAGGTTTTCGACCGCGCCGACATGATCGTGAAGGTGAAAGAGCCGCAGGCGGTTGAGTGCGAAATGCTGCGCGAAGGCCAGATCCTTTACACCTACCTGCACCTGGCGCCCGATCCGGAACAGACCCAGGGCCTGATCAAATCCGGTTGCGTGGCTGTGGCCTATGAAACCGTGACCGACAAATTCGGTGGCCTGCCGCTGCTGGCACCGATGTCTGAAGTCGCTGGTCGTATGTCGATCCAGGCGGGTGCCCATGCGCTGGAGATGAAAAACGGCGGCCGCGGCCTCCTTCTCGGCGGTGTGCCGGGCGTGGCACCTGCCAAGGTTACCATCATCGGTGGCGGTGTGGTTGGCACCAACGCAGCCCGTATGGCCGTTGGCATGGGCGCGGACGTTGTGATCCTCGACCGTTCGATCCGCCGCCTGCAGCAGCTGGACGATATCTTCAAGGGCGCGGCCAAGACCATCGTGTCGAACACCGGCACGCTTGAGGAGCATGTGCTCGGCGCTGATCTCGTCATCGGCGGCGTGCTGATCCCGGGTGCGGCCGCACCTAAGCTCGTGACCCGTGAAATGGTATCGGCCATGCCGCGCGGTTCGGTCCTCGTGGACGTGGCCATCGACCAGGGCGGTTGCTTCGCGACCTCCAAAGCCACCACCCACGAAAACCCGACCTATATCGTCGACGAAGTTGTGCATTACTGCGTGGCCAACATGCCGGGCGGTGTGGCGCGCACCTCGACCCTCGCGCTCAACAACGCGACGCTGCCGTTCGCACTCGCGCTCGCTGACAAGGGCTGGAAAAAGGCACTGGCAGATGACGAACATCTGCTCAATGGCCTTAACATCGCTAACGGCAAGGTTACCTATGAAGCGGTTGCCCGCGACCAGAACCTTGCCTACACCCCGGCGCGTGAAGCTATTGGCGCCTAAGCCGATTTGGGTGTAGAAGGCAGGCATGACCAGCTTGCCGCATATTCAGGTGTTCGCCCTTGGCGGCACGATCGCCATGACCCCCGGTGCGGCCTCCGCCTCGCCGGGGGTCGTGCCGTCTTTGACCGCTACCGATCTGGTGGCGGGCGTTCCTGAAATCGCCAAGGTCGCCCATGTGACGGCGGAAACGCTGATGCAGGTGGGCAGCGCCAACCTGACGCTCGCGCATGTGGCCGAAGTCTGCCGCCGCGCCGAGGCTGGCAGTGCTGCGGGCTATGTGGTCACCCAAGGCACCGATTCGATGGAAGAAACCGCCTTTGCGGCCTTCCTTCTGTATGAAGGCGATGCCCCCATTGTTTTCACCGGCGCCATGCGCTCGGCCAATATTCCGGGCGCGGATGGTGCCGCGAACCTGCTGGCCGCGATCCGTGTGGCGGCGAGCGGCGGGGCGCCGCATGTGTCTGTCGTCATGAATGACGAAATCCACGATCCCGCCCGCGTGCGCAAAAGCCATACAAGCTCGGTCGCTGCTTTCACCTCGTCCGGCGGGCCGGAAGGCCAGATCGTTGAGGGCCGCGTTTTCCTGCGCGGGCCGCTCCCTGTCCGTCATGCACCGATGAAGCTGGACGCCGCCAAGGCACAGCCCGTGGCGCTGCTGACCGCGACGCTGGACGATACAACAGCGCTTGTCGAAGCGCTGCCATCGCTTGGCTACAAGGGGGCGGTGATCGCGGCCTATGGTGGAGGGCACCTTTCCGAGCCGTGGGCGGACGCAGCTGCAAAGCTTGCCGCCGAAATGCCCGTAGTGCTGGCGACCCGCACCGGGGCAGGCCGGGTGCTGGAGAAAAGCTACGGCTACCGGGGCGCCGAGATCGACCTGATCGAGCGCGGCCTGATCCCCTCAGGCGGGCTCGATACCCGCAAGGCCCGCATTCTGCTCTCGCTGCTTCTCGGCAGCTACGGCACCGAAGACGCCAAGGCGCGCTTCTACGGCTTCGCAAGCGGGATTTGATGGCATGATTATCCGCCTCTATCGCAGCGCTGATATCGAGGGCGTTCTTGCCGCGTGGGAGCGTGCGTCAAGGCTTGCCCATCCCTTCCTGACGGAAGCCTTTCTGGACGCAGAACGCGAGCGCATCCCGAACCTTTATATCCCGAACACCGATGTCTGGGTTGCCGAGGTTGATGGTGCCGTCGTCGGCTTCATTGCGCTTGCGGGAAACGAGGTCGGGGCGATCTTTCTTGATCCGGCCTGCCACGGGCAGGGGATCGGCAAGGCGCTGATGGATCAGGCCGCGTCGCTGCATGCAACGCTGGAGGTCGAGGTATTCGAGGCCAATTCAGTGGGCCGGGCTTTCTATGACCGGTACGGCTTCAAGTTTCTCGAGCGCAAGAAACACGGCGAGACGGGCAATATGCTGCTGCGGCTCGCGTATCAGCCCGCCTAAACCTCACCGGCATGCAGCTGAACGTCATCAAGCTTGTCGAGGAGCGCCGTCAGTTGGGCCTGTTCGTCCGCGGTCAGGCCTGAAATCAGCCGGTCTTCATAATCAAGTGCCAGCGGCACGATCTGTTCGTATACGGCGCGGCCCTTGGCCGATAGCGCGAGGACGGAGCGGCGGCGGTCATCTTCCGCGAAATGGCGCTCGATCCGGCCGCTTTCCAGAAGCCGGTTGACGGCGCGGGAAACTGCCACCTTGTCCATCGCGGTGCGGTCGGCGACGTCTGCGGCTGAAAGATCGGGGGTTTCACCGAGGACCGCCATGATTCGCCATTCGGGCAGGGTCAGCTGGAAAACTTCACTGTAGCGGTCCGCAATCGCGCGGCTGATGCGGTTCGACAGCACCGAAAACCGATAGGGCAGGAAAGCCTTTAGCCTGAGTTCCCGTTGGTTCCGTTGCATTTCGTCCATCACATTTCCTACAGCTTGTCGCAATCCTCTTGCAGACAGTTTCGTATGAAACTAATATGGTTTCAAGCGAAACGGTCGGGCAGGGGAACAGCCTGCCCGCTTTCCGTTCATCTGTAAATTCCGCATGTGCGGCGCAAGACTGAAGGAGTGTGACATGGCTGAACTCTGGGACAACCCGCTTGGCACCGATGGTTTCGAATTCGTTGAATATGCGGCCCCCGATCCGCAACTGCTGCGCACGCTGTTTGAGCGTCTGGGCTTCCCGGCAGTTGCCCGTCACCGCTCGAAGGATGTGACCCTGCACCGGCAGGGCGATATCAACTTCATCATCAATGCCGAGAAGGACAGCTTCGCCCAGAAGTTCGCCGCCGAGCACGGCCCCTGCGCCTGCGCCATGGCCTTCCGTGTGAAGGACGCTGCCTTCGCCTTCAAGAAAGCCGTTGCAGCCGGCGCCACCCCGGTGCAAACCGAAGCCGGCCCGATGGAGCTGAACATTCCGGCCATCGAAGGCATCGGCGGCAGCCGCCTTTATCTCGTTGACCGTTATGGCAAGAACACCATTTATGACGTGGATTTCGTGCCGATCGAAGGTGCCAACGCCGCCTCGCTTGACGCTGGTCTCACCTATGTCGATCACCTCACGCACAATGTGATGCGCGGCAATATGGACAAGTGGGCGGGCTTCTACGAGAAGCTCTTCAACTTCCGCGAAATCCGTTATTTCGACATCGAAGGCAAGCTAACCGGCCTCGTTTCCCGTGCGATGACGAGCCCGTGCGGCAAGATCCGTATCCCGATCAACGAATCGTCGGACGACAAGTCCCAGATCGCTGAATATCTGCGCGATTATAACGGCGAAGGCATCCAGCATATCGCGCTCGGCACCGACGATATCTTCAAGACGGTCGATGCGCTGCGCGGTCGTGGTGTGGCCTTCCAGGATACGCCGGACAGCTACTACGAGCTTCTGGACGCCCGCGTGAAGGATCACGGCGAAAACACCGCCGAGCTTGCCGCCCGCCGCATCCTTCTGGACGGCGCGCCGACCGAAGGGCAGGGCCTGCTGTTGCAGATTTTCACCCAGAATGTGATCGGCCCGATCTTCTTCGAGATCATCCAGCGCAAAGGCAATGAAGGCTTCGGCGAAGGCAACTTCCAGGCGCTGTTTGAAAGCATCGAGCTGGATCAGATCCGCCGCGGCGTTCTGAAGGCCGACTGAGGAGAGCAGGCATGAAGATCCAGCGCATTCACCACGTCGCCTATCGCTGCAAGGACGCCAAGGAAACGGTCGATTTCTACAGCAAGGTCCTGAATATGGACTTCCAGCTTGCGATTGCCGAAAACGAGGTGCCGTCCACCAAGGCGCCGGACCCCTATATGCATGTCTTCATGGATGCGGGGAACGGGAATGTGCTTGCCTTCTTCGAGCTGCCGAATGCGCCCGAGATGGGCCGGGATGAAAATACCCCGGCCTGGGTGCAGCATATCGCATTTGAAGTGGCGGATATGGACGCGCTTCTTGATGCCAAGAAACATATCGAAAGCTTCGGTATCGATGTGCTGGGCCCGGTTAGCCACACGATCTTCCATTCGATCTATTTCTTCGATCCGAACGGCCACCGTATCGAGCTTGCCGCCAACACGGCGTCGCCCGGCATGCTCGAAGAACTGCACCGCGTTGCACCGGCGATGATCGAAGAATGGTCAAAAACCAAAAAGGCCCCGCGCCACGCCGCATGGATGCATGGCGAAGGCGAATTCACGGGGACCAAGGGCTGACAGGCCCGCCAGGATTGTTTGAGGGAATATCCTTATGAAACTTGCTTCTTTGAAGGCTGGCCGCGACGGTCGCCTTGTGCTGGTGAAATCGGACCTCACCCGTTATGTGGACGCCAGCGCCATCGCACCGACCCTGCAGGCTGCGCTTGATGACTGGCCGGCCGTGCTGCCGCGCCTGCGTGCCCTTTCGGAATCGCTGGAATCGGGTGCCAAGGCCGGTGAGTCGTTCGACGAGGCCCTGTGCGCCTCGCCGCTGCCGCGCGCTTACCAGTGGGCGGACGGGTCGGCCTATGTGAACCATGTGGAACTGGTGCGCAAGGCACGGGGCGCCGAGATGCCGGAAAGCTTCTGGACCGATCCGCTGATGTATCAGGGCGGGTCCGACAGCTTCATCGCGCCGCGCGATGCCATCCGCTTCCCTGTGACCGAAGGCTGGGGCGTCGATTTCGAGGCCGAGATTGCCGTTGTCACCGGTGACGTGCCGATGGGTGTTTCGGTGGCGGATGCCGCCAAGGCCATCCGCCTTGTCATGATCGTCAATGACGTATCGCTGCGCGGCCTTATTCCCGGCGAGCTTGCCAAGGGCTTCGGCTTCTTCCAGTCCAAACCGTCGAGCGCCTTTGGCCCCGTAGCGGTGACCCCGGACGAGCTGGGTGATGTCTGGGACGGCGGCAAGCTGCATCTGCCGCTCGTCAGCCATCTGAATGGTCAGTTGTTCGGCAAGCCCAACGCGGGCATCGACATGACCTTCGATTTCCCGACGCTGATCGCGCATGCCGCCAAAACGCGGCCGCTCGCCGCCGGCACGATCATCGGCTCGGGCACGGTATCGAACAAGCTGGATGGCGGCCCCGGCAAGCCTGTCAGCGAAGGCGGGGCCGGGTACAGCTGTATCGCCGAAATCCGCATGATCGAAACGATCGAGACCGGCAAGCCATCGACGCCGTTCATGAGCTTTGGCGACACGGTACGGATCGAGATGCTGGACGCACAAGGCTGCAGCATTTTTGGCGCCATCGACCAGACGGTCGAAAAGGCCTGAGGCGACAAGGGGAGGGGAGACCATGAGCCGCACACTTTATAGCTACTATCGCTCCAGCGCGGCCTTCCGCGTGCGGATCGCGCTCGCCCTCAAGGGGCTCGACTATGATTATGCTGCGGTCAATATCTTCCCCGGTGTCGACGAGCAGAAGTCGGACAAATATCGCAGCATGAACCCGCAGGGGCGGGTGCCGTTTCTGGTGGACAGCGAGCTTTCGCTCGGCCAGTCTCCGGCGATCCTTGAATATCTCGAGGAAGCGTATCCGAGCCCAGCGCTGCTGCCCGAAAGCCTGGAGGCGCGCGCCCGCGTTCGGCAGCTGATGAATATCATCGCCTGCGATATCCATCCGCTGAATAACCTTGCGGTTCTGGGCGAGCTCAAATCCCGCTTCGGGGCAGACGACGCAGCGACGCAGGACTGGTACAGGCACTGGATCAGGGTCGGCTTCACCGCGCTTGAGGCGATCATGGCGGAAAGTCCCGGCACCTACACCCACGGCCACACCGTCACGCTGGCCGATGTGTGCCTTGTGCCGCAGGTGTGGAACGCCCGGCGCTTCAGCCTGCCGCTTGACGATTTCCCGCATATCGTGGCCGCCGATGCCGCCTGCCGCGAACTGCCGGCGTTTCAGGCTGCGATGCCCGAACGCCAGCCCGACGCCCCGAAGGCCTGACATGTGCTATAATGCCCAAATGAGGTTGTTCTAATGCTTATCACCACTCGTCTCGGACGTCAGGTTGAGGTCAATGCGGACTATACCGTTGACCAGCACTGGGAGCATTTCACAGCGGAAGAGCATGATCGCTGGGACCGGCTCTATGCCCGGCAGGAACAGCTGCTGGAAGGCCGTGCCTGCGACGAGTTCATGCAGGGCCTCAAGCTCCTGAAGCTTTCTGACGGCGGCATCCCGCGCTTTGATGACCTGTCGGCGCGGCTGGGCAAGCTGACCGGCTGGTCGGTCGTGGCGGTGCCTGATCTGGTGCCGGATGACGTTTTCTTCGATCATCTCGCCAATCGCCGCTTCCCGGCAGGCAATTTCATCCGCAGCGAGCGCGAGCTTGATTATCTGCAGGAACCTGATGTTTTCCATGATGTTTTCGGCCATGTGCCGATGCTCGCGAACCCGGTGTTTGCCGACTATATGGAAGCCTACGGAAAGGGCGGGCAGCGCGCGCAGGGCAAAGGCGTGCTTGCCAATCTGGCGCGGCTTTACTGGTACACGGTCGAGTTCGGCCTTATCAGCACGAAGGACGGCATGCGCATTTACGGCGCCGGCATCGTCAGCTCGAAGGCGGAAAGCATCTACAGCCTTGAAAGCGATAGCCCGCACCGCATTCATTTCGACCTGAAGCGCCTGATGCAGACGGATTACAAGATCGACGATTTCCAGCAGACCTATTGGGTGATCGATAGCTTCAAGGAGCTTCTCGAAGCCACCTATCAGGACTTTGGCCCGCTTTATGATGCCCTCGTCAGCGAGAACATGAAGCACGCACCTGATGCCATTCTGACGGATGATCGGGTGCATCATGAGGGCACGCAGGCCTATGCGCGTGCCGGTGGGCGGCTCGCCAAGGCCGGCTAGGCGAAATCCCGCCATTCTTTCCACTACTTGCAGCGAAAGCCGATACACGGCATGATGGCGCTGAAGGGGGGATATGATGCGCGATATCATATCCAGGTGGAGGCGACGGATCTGGGCTCGCTGCGCAGTGGCGGCGGGCAGGCCAGCAATTCATGCCTTCTTCCGGCCTTTCATGCTGCAATTATGCTGCGTCCTTGCGCTGGCCGGTTTGCCGGCTTACGCCGATGATGAAGACCTGCCTGTCTTCAAGCTTTATCATCCTGAAAATCCGCCCTGGGGCTCCCGCGAGGGCGAGAACGGCTTCATAGTCGAGATCGTCGAAACTGCCTTCAAGCGGGCAGGGATACCGTTTGATGCAGTTTATGCGCCGTGGAAGCGCGAGCAGACGATGGTGCAGAAGCATCCGAACGGTTTCATGGCGCCGCTGACGCGCGTTGAGCACCGCGAGAAGCTTTATACATGGGTGGCGCCCGTCAATATCTCCTTCCTGCAACTGGTGACCCGCTCGAACGCGCTTTCCAGGGCACCGTTTGAGGAGCTGAAAGGCATGCAGGTGGCAGCGCGGATGGAATCGCCCGCCGAATTCATGCTGAAGGACCTCGGTTTCCAGTCGATCACCATCGTGGAGGACGAAGAGGCCGCGGCCCGCATGATATTGGCGGATCGGGTGCTTCTGTGGATGCAGCGTGGCCTGCCAGGCCACTGGGCCTACGACAGGGCTGGCGGCAAGATTTCAGACCTGAAAGTCATCCGTTTCTGGCGCACGCCGATGCAATATCTGGCTGCCTCGCCGGGTACTGACCCCAAGGTGATCGATAAACTGAGGGTAGAGCTTGATGCCATGCGCACATCGGGCGAGATGGACCGCATCAAGCAATCCTATTTTTCCTTCCCGCTTCACTGCGACATCCTGTTTGCTTGCACCGCGACTTCGGCGGAAGGCGACGCCAAACCATTCGGGCAAAATCCGGACGAGGGCACGGAATAGCGCCGGTTATTGCGGTGCCGGGCCGGGGCTTGCATTGCCCATGTCGAGCACGGCCTTCCACTCGCCGTCGCGTTTCGCCCAGATGGTCGTATATTTGCCGTAGGCGGTTTTGCGCTCGCCGTCTTTCATGAAGCGAAGCTCATAGGTGCCCCATGTGTAGGCAAGATCGCCGGACCCGGCGACGGAGCCGTCCTGCGGCCACCATTCAAGCTGCATGTCGGCAGGCAGGCCTTCGAAGCCCTTCATGATGGCGTCATGGCCGAGCGTTGCGTGAGCGCCGCCATCCAGCTTCACCGCGTCACTTGCCAGATAGTGGCTGAATGCCGCTGCCATGCCGCGTTCCATCGACATGCGGCTGAAGGCGCTGTCCACGCCCATGATGTCGCCGCGGTCGTCCGCCATCGCAGCAGGCGTGAATGCAGCGACGAGCAGCAGGGTTGCAAGGGTTTTGCGCATGATTTCCTCCCGTTTGTTGGGCGGGAGGATAGCACGCAGGCAGTGGCTGGCGCCCTGATAGTAGCGGTTTAAACCAAGTGTCTAGAAAGTTCAGTCTTTGGAAGCTGCCTTGAAAACCTCAAGCTGGGCTTCGAAGGCGCGCTGGTAGGCGGGGCGGGCCTCGCCGCGAGCCACATAGGCGGCAAGATTGCTGTGTTCCTTGAGAAGGCTTGACCTTCCGAGGCGTCGCAGAGCCGAAATCATCAGAAGGTCTCCCGCGCTGAAATCACCGTCCAGCCAGTCGGCATTCCCGAGCTGGTTTGAAAGGGCTTCAAGTCGCCGGCGGATACGCGCTTCAACAATCGGCATGCGTGCCTCGTACCAGGGCTCGTCCTTTTCGGTGAGGACAGCCGCCTCGCGGGCAGTGATCGGCGGCTCGATCGTATTGAGGGCGGCAAACATCCAGCTGATGGCGCGTGCCCGGGCGTTTGGTTCCTTGGGCAGCAGGCCGGGGTGGCGTTCGGCGATATGCAGGATGATCGCGCCGGATTCGAACAATACGAGCCCGTCTTCCTCACACGTCGGAATCTGCCCGAAGGGATGAAGTGCGACGTGGGCTGGTTCCTTCAGTGCTGTGAAGGATAGCAGCCGCACGTCATAGGGCTGGCCGACTTCCTCGAACGCCCAGCGAACCTGCATGTCACGCGCCAGACCGCGACCGCGGTCCGGCGAGTTTTCAAAAGCTGTGATGGTGGCTGTCACTTCGGGTTCATCCGGCAACAGCAGCATCAAGGGCTGCGATATCGATTTTCCCCATTGTCATCATCGCGTTGAAGGCGCGCTGAGCTTCATCCGGGTCGCTGCTGGTCGTCAGGTCCAGCAGGCGCTGCGGGGTGATCTGCCACGAAAAGCCCCAGCGATCCTTGCACCAGCCGCAGGCGCTCTCGGTGCCGCCATTGCCCACAATCGCATCCCAGTAACGGTCGGTCTCTTCCTGTGTTTTCGTCACGACCATGAAGCTGACGGATTCGTTCGGGGTGAAAATCGGGCCGCCATTGAGGCCAACATACCGCTGGCCCAGAAGGGTGAATTCAACGGTCAGCTCCGTGCCCGCACTCCCGCCCGGGAAGTCGGCTGGGGCCATATTCACCCGGCTGACGCTGCTGTTCGGGAAGGTGCGTGCATAAAATTCGGCGGCTTTGCCGGCTTCGCCGTGATCAAACCACAAGCAGGTAACAAGATCGGTCATCTCTGTTCTCCTAGAGGTGGGCAATGTCTCACTGATTGATTTCGGGCAGCACAAGGTGCGTGAGCTTGTCGAGCGAATCCTGCCAGCCAAGATAGCAGGCCTCGGCCGGGATCACATCCGGCACACCTTCCTGCACAATGTTGATTTCGGTGCCACAAGAGACCGCCTTCAGGGTGATGCTTGCGCGCATCTTACCTGCTGGCATGTGCGGCCCTTCGAAGCTCGTGGTGTACACAAGGCGTTCGCCGGGGACGAGTTCATGGTAGATGCCGCCAAAGGAATGGCTGTGGCCGGTTGTGAAATTGCGGAAGGACATACGGTGTTTGCCGCCTTCCTTCGCGTCCAGTTCATGGACCGTGCAGACATAACCATAGGGCGGCAGCCAGCTGGCGATGGCGTCTGCTTCCAGAAAGGCGCGATAGACCTTTTCGGGGCTGGTGGCGATAACGCGGTGCAGTTTGATCGTGTTTGGCATTTTTGGTTCCTCTCGCTGTTATGTGACTCAGGCTTTCAAGCCATTTTTGGGGTGAAGAGCAGTTTCAGGTAACGGGTCAGGTGATCGACACTTTCAGCCGCCACCTCGGCCCCGCCTTTTGCCTTGGCAAGGATGAAGGCGCCTTGCAGCACGGCCTGTGTGTGCAGGGCGAGGGACTTCGCCGTCCAGTCAGGCGTCAAACCCCGGTCGCGAAAGGCGGCCTCGATATCGGCTTCAAGTGTTGCGGCGTGGCTGCTGATGCTGCGATCACAGGCATCGCGAATGGCAGGTGTCGTCTCGTAGGTTTCCTGCACCATCGTGCCGACAAGGCAGGTGAAATCCGGTACGCCGCCCTGCAGCAGTTCCTTGCGGAAGGCGACATAGGCAAGGATGCGGTCAAGCGGGTCGGCATGGTCGTGATAGGGCGCGCCGGCGAAGAGGCCGCTGGTCATTTCAGACCAATAGTCCGCCGCCGCCACACCCAGCGCTTCCTTGGATTTGAAATGGTGGAAAAAAGCCCCCTTGGTGACGCCCGCCGCAGCGCAAAGCTCATCCACCGACGTGGCGGCATAGCCCTTGGTGCGGATGACCGTCAGGGCGGCATCCAGAAGCTTTGAACGTGCATCCTGTTTGGTAGGCTGGCTGGGCATTTCCCTCTCCTTGACATGTAACATACCGACCAGTTGGTATGTTGTCAATGTACTTGAATTCGGGCGGCATCAAAGCAAAAGGCCCCGGCATTTCTGCCAGGGCCTTCAGATGGTTAGCTGCTGTCTGCGCGCTTATTCAGCGGCAGCAAGCTTCGCTTCGTTGGCGTGGCGGATGATGTTCTCGGCCATTTCGTTCGCGATGATACCGGTCGGGCGGCCTTCCTTGTCGGACGCCGTGAAGATTTTCGAGAGCGTCTCGCCGATGCGCAGGACCTTGGCGGTACGCGCAGCTTCGTTGACGGGCTCTTTATAGACTTCGGATTCGACCGAGATGATGCCGCCAGCGTTGATCACATAGTCCGGTGCGTAAAGCACGCCGCGCTTGCGGAGGACTTCGTCTTCAACACCTTCGCTTTCAAGCTGGTTGTTGGCGGCACCTGCGATGATCGAGGCCTTGATGTCCGGGATCGTCTTGGCATTGAGGCCGCCACCAAGGGCGCAGGGGGCGAAGACGTCGCAGTCCACGGCATGGATCGCAGCAGGTGCCACAACCTCAACCGGGCCCATGGCTTTCACAGCCTGGATGTTGGCATCGACGATATCGGTGACAACAACCTTGGCGCCGGCCTTCAGGAGGTGCTCGACGAGATACTGGCCAACGTGACCAACGCCCTGAACGGCAACGGTGACGCCCTTCATGTCGGTTTTGCCAAGCTTGTGCGTCACTGCGGCCTGAATGCCGGTGAACACGCCAAGTGCGGTGTGTGGCGACGGGTCGCCGGTGCCGAAGTCGCCGCCTTCAAGGCCGCAGACGAACTGGGTGGTCTCGGACGCTGCCTGCAGCATGGCGGGCGTGGTGCCCACATCTTCCGCCGCCCAGTAAACGCCACCAAGGCGCTGGA
Organism: Gimibacter soli; assembly: GCF_028463845.1. Lineage (NCBI taxonomy): Bacteria > Pseudomonadati > Pseudomonadota > Alphaproteobacteria > Kordiimonadales > Temperatibacteraceae > Gimibacter > Gimibacter soli. The sequence goes on from NZ_CP116805.1 coordinate 1,927,490, forward strand.
CGAAACGGCCGAAGGCATGCATCAGCTCGGGCGTGCCAAGCTTTTTCGGGTTCCCGATAATCACCGACTTGCCGCCGCCAAGGCGCAGGCCCGCCATGGCGTTCTTGAAGCTCATGCCGCGCGACAGGCGAAGCACGTCATAGACGGCATCCTGCTCGCCGCGGGTTTCCGCCACATCGACGGGCGCGCCCGAATGAAGGGCAGCATAATCCCAGAAGCGGGTGCCGCCCGTAGCCGGGCCAAGCGCCGAAGAGTGAACGGCGATGATGGCTTTGAGGCCGGTTGCCGGATCGCTGCAGAAGACCACTTGCTCGTGGTTCTTGAAGCTGCGGGAGTCAAACACAGGCATGTCTTTTTCCTTCGAAAGGGTTTGGGGACCCGTTATTCCGCCGCACTGGCCATCTGAGGGGCGGGTTCACCGCGCCATTTGGCAAGCAGGGCCGTCTTGGCCTGGGCAGCCGCCCGGGCATTTTCCTCTTTCACCGGGCCGAAGCCGCGGATCATGTCGGGCACATTGGCGATTTCGGTTGCCAGTGCCAGCTTGTCGGCGGTCAGCGCGCCGAGAAGTTCTGTCAGTGTCGCCTCGTACTCTGCGATCAGCGCCCGTTCCATCTTGCGTTCGGCGGTGTAGCCGACGAGATCGAGGGGCGTGCCGCGCAGACCCTTGAGTTTCGCGAGAAGGCGGAAGGCCGTGAAAATCCACGGGCCGAACTCGCGCTTCTTCGGGCGGCCGGTAGCGACGTCCTGGCCCGGCAGCAGCGGCGGGGCGAGATGCACGGAAAGGCGCATCTTGCCGTCGAACTGGGTGTTCAGCTTTTCCATGAACTCAGGCGCCGAATAGAGGCGCGCGACCTCATACTCGTCCTTGTAGGCAAGGACCTTGGCATAGTTCAGGGCAACTGCACGGGTGAGCTTCTCATCCTTGCCACCAGCTTTGGCTTCGGCTGCACGCACCTTTTCGACAAGGGCGGTGTAGCGGTCGGCATAGGCGGCATTCTGATAGGCCGTCAGATGCTTCACGCGGCTCGCAATGATTTCGTCCACGGTTTCGGGCAGCTTGGCTTTATCAAGCGTCGTGCCTTTCAGAACCTTCAGGACAGCATCGATATCGTGCGCTGCCATACGGCCCCAGAAGAAGGTGCGCAGATTGCCTTCCACGCCCACCTTGTTGAGGCGGATGGCGCCTTCGATAGCTTCATAGCTGAGCGGGATCAGGCCCTTCTGCCATGCATAGCCGAGAACGAAGGTATTGGTGGCAATGCTGTCACCCATCAGGGCCGCAGCAATTTCCTGTGCGGGTACACGGAAACGCTTGTCCTCGCGGGTCACTTCATCAAGCTGCTTCTGCACAGCCGCCTGCTTGAAGTCGATGTCCTTGTTGCGGACAAAGTCGGCAATCGGCGTGAGGTGCGAGTTGATAACGGCAGCCGAACGGTCAGCGCGCAGGACGCCGGTTGCGTCCTTCGAGGCCGCCACAATGCTGTCGCAGGCGAGAAGCGTGTGGGTACGGCCCGTCACGATGCGGGGGCTGCGCAGCTTGTCGCTGTCTGCGGCAATCCGCACGTGGCTGAGGACCGAGCCGCCTTTTTGCGCAAGGCCGGTCATGTCGAGGACCGACGAAGCCTTGCCGTCAAGGTGCGCCGCCATGCCGAGGATGGCACCAACGGTCAGTACGCCGGTGCCGCCGATCCCGGTGACGAGGATGTTATAATCGTCAAATTCGGGGTCGAAGTCCGGCAGCTTGGGCTCGGGCAGGGCAGGCAGGCCAAGCGTATCAAGCTCGCCGACACCAGCTTTCGATTTGCGCGGCTTGCCACCATGGACGCTGACGAACGAGGGGCAGAAGCCCTTCACGCAGCTGAAGTCCTTGTTGCAGCTCGACTGGTTGATCACCCGCTTGCGACCGAATTCGGTCTCCAGCGGTTCCACCGACACACAGTTCGATTGAACCGAGCAATCACCACAGCCTTCGCAGACGGCATCGTTGATGAAGACACGACGATCGGGATCTTCCATCAGGCCGCGCTTGCGGCGACGGCGTTTTTCGGCCGCACAGGTCTGGTCATAGATGATCGCGGTCACGCCCGGCGTTTCGCGCAGCTCTTCCTGCAAGCGCATCAGCATCGAGCGGTCGTGGACCTCAACGCCTTCCGGCAGCTTGACGAGCGCATAGTCGCCCGGCTTTTCGGAGGCGATGACCACACGGCCCACATGCTCCGACTTCAGCTGGTAGGCGATTTGCGGCACGGTGAGGCCGCCTTCAACTTCCTGCCCGCCGGTCATGGCGACAGCATCGTTGAAGAGGATCTTGTAGGTGATGTTCACACCAGCCGCGACGGCCTGACGGATTGCAAGGCTGCCCGAGTGATTATAGGTGCCGTCGCCAAGGTTCGCGAAGATGTGCTTTTCCTTGGTGAAGGGCGCCATGCCAACCCACGGAACCCCCTCGCCACCCATGTGGGTGAAGGTCTCGTTCCGGCGTTCCATATTGATTGCCATGATATGGCAACCGATACCGGCAGTCGCACGGCTGCCTTCCGGTACCTTCGTGGAGCTGTTGTGCGGGCAACCCGAGCAGAAATAGGGCGTGCGCTTGATTTCCGGCGTATAGCCTTCGGAGGCGCGGCGGCGCTCGGTGAAATAGTCGAGCTTCGCCTCGATATCCTTGTTCTTGTAAAGGCGCGACATGCGGGCTGCGATGACGTGGGCGATGATGCCGACATCAAGCTCGTTTTCAGGCGGCAGCAGCCAGTTATCCTTCTCGTCGTGTTTGCCGACGACAAGCGGACGCACGCTTTCTTTCCAGTTATAGAGCTGCCAGCGCAGCTGGTGCTCGATCATCTCGCGCTTTTCTTCGACGACGAGGACTTCTTCCAGCCCTTCGCAGAAGTGGCGGACCCCTTCGGGCTCCAGCGGCCAGGGCATGCCGACCTTGTAGAGCTTCAGGCCGATTTCCTTGGCAACTTCCTCGTCGATGCCAAGCTCATAGAGCGCCTGACGCACGTCCTGATAGGATTTGCCCGAGGTGATGATGCCGAATTTCGGTTTGGGGCTGTCCCAGATGACGCGATCGATGCCGTTGGCGCGCGCGAAAGCATGGGCTGCGAAGCCCTTGTAGCGCTGCAGACGGAAATCCTGATCGCGCCACACATCCGGCCAGCGGATATTGAGGCCGCCTTCGGGCATTTCAAAATCGGTCGGCAGGATGATCGAGCGGCGCTCGCCCACGAGATCAACGGTGCCCGACGATTCCACGACTTCGGCGTTCGCCTTGAAGCCGACCCACGTGCCGGTATAGCGGCTCATCGCAATGCCGAGGAGGCCGTATTCCACAAACTCGGAAATCGAGGCGGGATACAGTTCCGGCATGAAGGCGGCCATGAAGTTATGGTCCACCTGGTGCGGGATCGTGGAGGATTTGGCGCCGTGGTCGTCGCCGCCGATGCACAGCACGCCGCCATGCGGGGTGGTACCGGCAGCGTTGCCGTGCTTCACCACGTCCATCGAGCGGTCGAGGCCGGGGCCTTTGCCGTACCAGATGCCGAACACGCCGTCGTACATCTTGTGCTCTTCGTGGAGATCAATGAGCTGGGTACCCCAGACGGCGGTTGCGCCGAGGTCCTCGTTGATGCCGGGAACAAATTCGATGTTTTCAGGCTTCAGGTATTTTTCGGCCCGCATCAGTTCCTGGTCGTAGCCACCAAGCGGCGAGCCCCGATAGCCGGAAATGAACCCGGCTGTGTTGAGACCCGCTTCAGTGTCGCGCCAGCGTTGAACCAGCGGCAGACGCACCAGCGCCTGGACACCATTCATATAGACGCGGCCGTCGCGACGGACGTATTTATCGGCAAGGGTTACCTTGTCAGTCATCATATTCTCCCGCCCCACTCCCGGCAAAAGGGAGGTATCAAGTTGCCAGAGTATGCCACTCAGTTGAGGAAATGAGCTTTCGAAGATTCGCGATTTTCGCAATGTTCGGGAAGCGAAACGCAGCCGGATTGAAATAAGCTTGTCCGGGGGCCGTATATTGTAACTTACTGCAGCGCAATAAAAAAGAGGCGGAGAATCCCGCCTCTTTCCTCATCATTTGTTGAATTTGGCTTACTTGGCCTGCGCCTTCAGAAGGTCGCGGATCTCGGTCAGCAGCACTTCCTCGGCGGGCGGGGCCGGCGGCTCGGCAGGTGCAGCCGGGGCCTCAGCTTCCTTGCGCTTGGCGGTATTCACGGCTTTCACCAGCATGAAGACAGCAAAGGCAACGATGACGAACTCGATCGCCACATTGATGAACTGACCATAGGCAATCACCGGCACACCGGCGGCCTTCACTTCGGCGAGCGGAGCGCCCGCAGCCGTTTCGCCGAGGGCGATATAGAGATTGGAGAAATCGAGCTTCCCGAGCATGGGGCTGATTGCGGGCATGATGATGTCGTTGACAAGCGACGACACGATCTTGCCGAAGGCGGCACCAATGATGATACCGACAGCGAGGTCGATGACATTGCCCTTCACGGCAAAGTCGCGGAATTCCTTGAGCATGAAATCAGTCTCCCCTTAAAGAATGGACGGCGCCGAAGCGCCGCCCAGAGTAACACTGAATTTTGTGATCCGGAAAAGCGTTTCACGCTGTCTCGGTGAAAAGCTCGCGGCCGATCAGCATGCGGCGAATTTCGGATGTGCCGGCGCCGATCTCGTAAAGCTTGGCGTCGCGCCACAGGCGGCCGGTCGGATATTCGTTGATATAGCCGTTGCCGCCCAGCGCCTGGATCGCTTCGCCTGCCATCCATGTAGCCTTTTCTGCGGCATAAAGGATGCAGCCGGCGGCATCTTTACGGGTGGTTTCGCGGCGGTCGCAGGCGGCAGCGACGGCGTAAACATAGGCCCTCGCCGCACCCCAGGTGGCATACATGTCGGCAAGCTTGCCCTGCATCAGCTGGAAGGTGCCAATGGGTTGGCCGAACTGCTCGCGCTCATGCACATAGGGGATCACAGTATCGAGGCAGGACCGCATGATGCCCAAGGGGCCGCCCGACAGAACGACGCGCTCGTAATCCAGCCCGGACATCAGCACGCGGGCCCCGCGGCCTTCTTCGCCCATCACATTTTCAAACGGCACGAGGCAGTCCTCGAACACCAGCTCGCAAGTGTTGGAGCCGCGCATGCCAAGCTTGTCGAGCTTCTGCGCGGTCGAGAAGCCCTTCATGCCTTTTTCAACAAGGAAAGCGGTCACGCCGCGTGCCCCAGCGTCCATGTCGGTTTTTGCATAAACCACCAGCACGTCGGCATCCGGGCCGTTGGTGATCCACATTTTGTTGCCATTCAAGAGATAGCCATCGTTCCGCTTGTCGGCGCGCAGACGCATCGAGATGACGTCCGACCCGGCGCCGGGCTCGGACATGGCCAGTGCGCCCACATGCTCGCCCGAAATCAGTTTCGGCAGATATTTGGCGCGCTGCTCGTCATTGGCGTTACGCACAATCTGGTTCACGCAGAGGTTCGAATGGGCGCCGTAGGAAAGCCCGACAGCGCCGGACGCGCGGCTGATTTCTTCCATGGCGATGACATGGGCGAGATAGCCCATGTTGGCGCCGCCAAACTCCTCAGGCGCGGTGAGGCCGAGAACGCCAAGTTCGCCGAGCTTGGCCCAGAGGTCCGCCGGGAAGGCGTTGTTATGATCGATCTCGGCGGCACGCGGGGCGATCTCGTCGGCCGCGAAGCGCGCAACAGTGTCGCGCAGCATATCGATTTCTTCCGAATGGCCGAACTTCAGGTGGGGGAACTCGAACATGGCTGGACTTCCTTGTTTCTAAGGCTTGTTTTCAGGCTTCTTCGATGGTGAGGAGGAGGGCGCCGTCGGCCACCTGCTCGCCTGCGCGGGCAGCAAGGCCCTTCACGGTGCCGGCACGCGGGGCGGTCAACGTCTGTTCCATCTTCATGGCTTCGAGGATGAGGAGCGGCTGGCCTTTTTCGACCACATCGCCTTCCTTCACCTTCACTTCGAGCACCTTGCCGGGCATCGGCGTGACGATGGTGCCGGGGCCGTCCGCATCGTCGTCATGGGCGCCGGCACGGGCATGGCGCTTCAGATGCCTGGTGGCGCGGGCGGTGACGAGATGAACGTCGTCGTCACCGGTAAGCGCGTGGAAATGCTCGGTCAGGCCATCGATGGTGGCGCTAATGGCGGCTCCGTCTGCAGAAAGGGTGGATACGACGACTGACGTTTCGCCGGTTTGAGCGCGGTATGGCAGGCCACGACCGGTGACGGTCACTTTCACGGGCTCGCCTTCTTCTGCGTCAAACAGGAAGCTTTCAGCGGAGGGCAGGTTGACCTTGAAATTGTCGCGCACATCCCACGGATCGGTCGCCGCCACATGCGGGCGGTGAGCGATGATGGCGAGCACAGCCTTAATGTGATCGAGTGCCGTCACGGTCTTCGCCGGGACGAGTGCGGCTTCATGCTCGGCGATGAAACCGGTGTGCACGTCGCCCGAACGGAACACAGGGTGATCAAGCGCGCGGATCAGGAAGTCGCGGTTGGTGACGAGGGGCGCCACCGGTGTTTCTTCCATCAGGGTGATCAGCCGGTCGATCGCGGTGGCGCGGTCGGGGCCGTAGGCGATCATCTTGGCGACCATCGGGTCATAATGGATGGTCACGGCATCGCCAGCGCGGACACCGGCGTCGATCCGGCAGCCTTCGCCGAGCTTGCGCATGGGATCGAATAGGTCAATCGGGCCGGTCGCGGGCAGGAAACCCTTGTCGGGGTCTTCGGCATAAAGGCGCACCTCAACGGCATGGCCCTTGACCCGCGCGTCGATTTCATCCTGCGTGCGGGGCAGGGTTTCGCCCTCGGCGACCTTCAGCTGCCACGCGACAAGATCCTCGCCAGTGATTGCTTCCGTCACCGGATGCTCCACCTGCAGGCGGGTGTTCATTTCCATGAAATAGAAGGGCGCGCCGTCGATCCCGTTCGCGACATCGACGATGAATTCGACCGTACCCGCACCGCGGTAGCCGATGGCCTTGGCGGCGCGCACGGCGGCATCACCCATTTTGCTGCGCATGTCAGCACTGATGCCGGGGGCCGGGGCCTCTTCCACCACTTTCTGGTGGCGGCGCTGCAGCGAGCAATCCCGCTCGAACAGATGCACCGCATTGCCATGGGTATCGGCAAAGACCTGCACTTCAATATGGCGTGGTCGTTCGATCAGCTTTTCGATCAGCAGCGTGCCGTCGCCGAAGGAATTTTCGCCCTCGCGCTTTGCTGCAGCAACCGCTGCAGCAATTTCAGCTTCTCCGTAAACCTTGCGCATGCCCTTGCCGCCGCCACCGGCGACAGCTTTCAGCAGCACAGGATAACCTACGCGGGCGGCTTCACGGGTGAGGGTTTCGAGGCTTTGGTCGGCGCCGTGGTAGCCCGGCACGACCGGGACCTTGGCATCTTCCATCAGGGCCTTCGCCGCGCCTTTCAGGGCCATGGCGCGCATGGCGTCAGCGGTTGGCCCCACGAAGATGATGCCCGCGGCTTCGCAGGCCTCGGCAAAGCCGGGGTTTTCGGAAAGGAAGCCATAGCCCGGGTGAATGGCATCGGCACCCGTGCGTTTGGCAGCGTCCAGAAGCTTGGCGCCGACAAGATAGCTTTCCCCCGCACTGGCGGGGCCGATATGGACGGCTTCGTCAGCCGCTTCCACATGCCATGCCTTGGCGTCGGCGTCGGAATAAACGGCGACGGTGCGGATGCCGAGGGCCTTGGCGGTGCGCATCACACGAACGGCAATCTCGCCCCGGTTGGCGATCAGGAGCTTTCTGATCTTGCGCATCAGGCGTCTCCCTTCCAGCTGGGGCTGCGTTTTTCAAGGAATGCGGCAAGGCCTTCCTTGCCTTCGTCGCTGGCGCGGCGATAGGCGATCCGCTCAGCCGTTTCCTCGCGAAGTTCGTCATTGATTTCTTTGGATGCCACAAAGCTGGCGAGCGCCTTGGCGTCCGCCATCGCGCCGGGGGCGGCGTCAAGGCAGTGGCTGACCCATGCTTCAACGGCCTTTTGCGCGGCTTCCATGTCGGCGGCTACCTCATGCACAAGGCCGATCCGGTGGGCGAGGGCAGCGTCGAACCGCTCACCGCTCGTGAACAGGCGCCGGGCCTGCCGCGCACCGATGGCAGCCACCACGAAGGGGGAGATGGTGGCGGGCGTCAGGCCAAGCTTCACTTCCGAAAAGGCAAAACGGGTGCCTTCCACCGCCACCACGAAATCGGCGCAGGAAAGAAGCCCCGTGCCCCCGCCCATCACGGCGCCATGCGCGATGGCAGCCACGGGCTTCGGGCATTCATACAAGGTATCGAGCATTTCGGAGAGGCGCATCGCATCGTCCAGATTCTGCTCGTAATCATAATTGGCTGCCGCCTGCATCCAGTTGAGGTCAGCGCCTGCCGAGAAGCTTTTGCCGCTACCGGCAAGGACAATCGCCCGTACATCTGTCCGCTTGCCAAGGTCGGCAAAGGCATGGGTGAGGGCCGCGATCAGCTCGGCATTGAAGGCGTTATGCACATCGGGCCGGTTGAGCGTGACGGTGGCAACCCCGTTTTCAAGGAGATCGATATCAAGCATTCTGCCGTCTCCTACATGCGGAACACGCCGAAGCGTGTGTCTTCGATGGGGGCGTTGAGGGCTGCAGACAGGCCGAGCGCCAGCACACGGCGCGTGTCGGCGGGGTCGATGACGCCGTCGTCCCAGAGGCGGGCACTGGCATAATAGGGATGGCCCTGCGCTTCATACTGGTCGCGGATCGGGGCCTTGAAGGCTTCTTCCTCGTCCGCGCTCCACTGGCCGCCCTTGGCCTCGATCCCGTCGCGCTTGACGGTGGCCAGCACGCCAGCTGCCTGTTCGCCGCCCATCACCGAGATGCGGGCATTCGGCCACATCCACAGGAAGCGGGGCTGGTAGGCGCGGCCGCACATGCCATAGTTGCCGGCGCCGAAGCTGCCGCCGATGATGACGGTGAATTTCGGCACATTGGCCGAAGCCACGGCGGTCACCATCTTGGCGCCGTCGCTGGCTATGCCGCCGTTTTCATATTTGCGGCCGACCATGAAGCCGGTGATATTCTGCAGGAACACGAGCGGGATCTTGCGCTGGCAGCACAGTTCAACAAAATGCGCGCCCTTGAGCGCACTTTCGGAGAAGAGCACACCATTGTTGGCGACAATGCCAACCGGCATCCCGTGGATATGCGCGAAGCCTGTGACGAGCGTCTCACCGTACAGCTTCTTGAACTCGTCGAAATGGCTGCCGTCCACGATCCGGGCGATCACCTCGCGCACGTCATAGGGCTGACGCACATCTTTCGGGATCACGCCGTGCAGGGTGGCGGGGTCATAAAGCGGATCGACGGGCGCCTTGGTGACGACCGGCATTTCCTTGCGGCGATTGAGATTGCCAACGATATGACGCGCAAGGCCGAGCGCGTGGGTATCGTCCTTCGCCAGATGGTCGGCGACACCCGAGACACGGGCGTGTACGTCACCGCCGCCGAGGTCCTCAGCCGATACTACTTCGCCGGTGGCGGCTTTCACAAGCGGCGGGCCACCAAGGAAGATGGTGCCCTGGTTCTGGACGATGATGCTTTCGTCCGCCATCGCGGGCACATAGGCGCCGCCTGCGGTGCAGGAGCCCATGACGACGGCGATCTGCGGGATGCCGGCGCCGGACATGCGCGCCTGATTATAGAAGATGCGGCCGAAATGGTCGCGGTCGGGGAAAACGTCGTCCTGGTTCGGCAGGTTGGCGCCGCCGCTGTCCACGAGATAAACGCAGGGGAGCTTGTTCTCGGCAGCGATCTCCTGCGCCCGCAGGTGCTTCTTCACCGTGATCGGATAATAGGTTCCGCCCTTGACGGTGGCGTCGTTGCACACCACCACACATTCGCGGCCCGCCACGCGCCCGATGCCGGTGATAACACCCGCCGCCGGGATATCCTCGCCGTACATATTGTGCGCAGCAAGCGCCGACAGCTCGAGGAAGGGTGAGCCGGGATCGAGGAGCGTCTGCACCCGTTCGCGCGGCAGCAGTTTGCCGCGAGCCACATGCTTGGCACGGGCAGCTTCGCTGCCGCCTTCGGCAACCTTGGCGGACAGGGACTTCAGGTCATCAACAAGCGCGCCCATGTGGGCGGCATTGGCCTTGAAGCTCTCGGACGCGGGGTCGAGGGTGGATTTCAGCTGGCTCATCGAGCGGGTCTCCCAGGGTCAGGCCCGTTTTTGCTGCGGCTAGGCAGGCTTGTGGCTGGCATCCTATCCGGGGCTCTGCTATTGGTACAGTTGAAAGCAAATATGGTTACGATAGATAGCATCTATGATTGATCTGTATCTTCTGCGCTATTTTCTGGCGGTTGTTGAAACCGGCTCCTTCACGCGGGCGGCAGAGCGCGCCTTTGTCACGCAGCCCACGCTTTCGTCCGGGATCAAGAAGCTTGAAGCCGAGCTTGGCACCACGCTTTTCGACCGCTCGAGCAAGCGGGTTTTCCTGACGGATGCCGGCATCCGCTTCCTGCCGCGCGCCAAGGCGATCCTTCATGAGTGCAATCTGGCGGTGGAGGCCGTGCGGGCGGTGGAGGAAGTGCCGGTGCTGCGGCTGGGGCTTCTCGGCACCCTCGGCAACAGGCAGGTGGAAGCTTTCGTGGCGGGCTACCGGGAGCGTGGCCCCAAGGTGACACTGGAGATTTACGACGGTACCGAGCAGGAACTGTTGAACCGGCTGGATGACCGCAGCCTTGATTATGCAATCTCGATCTGGCGTGGAGATGACGGGCATGGGGCCATTCGCCTGGGCGGTGAGCCCTATGTTTTCATCCTGCCGCGCGACCATAAACTGGCGGAGCGGGAAAAGCTTTCAGCGACCGATCTGGTTGAGGAGCGTATGATTGTGCGCAGCCGCTGCGAGGTTCTCTCTGAGACCAGTCGCTATTTTACGGACCATAATGTGCGGCCCCGGCTGGTTTATCGCACACCAAACGATAGTCGGGCGGTTGCGATGGTGGCGGCGGGTGTCGGGGGGACTGTCGTTCCGTTCAGCCTTGCAGACGAACGGGTCGTCGCAAAACCCCTTGAAGGTTTTGCTTATCGGCGTGATCTGGCTTTGCTTAAACCGCGTTACCAGCCAACTCCTGCCATAGAACGTGTGGCGGGGGTTCTGGAACGTTGGGTTACCGACTTTTGGGGGTAGTCAGGTTTAGGTAAAACGCAAAGGGATCACAGATATGTGATCTCGAAGTTATGCCCTGTACGTATAACGGACGCAGGAAACTGCCTCTGACGGTCGTATATCTACGAGGCTAAAGAATTAGGGACATGGGCGCTGATCGCAGTGCCCGCATTGATTTGGTTATTGGGGGTCGTCTGTATGTCGCGCGCGAAGGTTTATCTGTCCGGTCTGTTGGTCGCCGTTATGGCGGGCAGCGCCTGGCTTCTGCTCTCTGACCCGAAAGGGGGCGAGGGGCAAGGTCGGGGCATGTCGGCCATCACGGTTCGGGCCGTTCCGGCGGAGAAGCGCAAGTTCGCCGATATTGTGGAAGCCATCGGCACAGCGCGTTCGAAAGAATCCGTGGTGCTGATGTCGCGCGTGTCGGAAACGGTCAGCAAAGTGCTTTTCGATGACGGGCAACTGGTTGAGGAAGGCCAGCTTCTGGTGAAGCTGACCGACGACGAGGAAAAGGCCGCAATCGAAGAGGCGGGTGCTTACCTGCGCGAGGCCCAGCAGCAGTATGACCGTATCACCGATCTGGTGCGTCGTGGCAACGCCTCCACCGCGACGCTCGATAATGCCAAGCGCCAGCTTGATGAAGCACAAGCACGGCTTGACGGTGCCAAGGCGCGGCTCAATGACCGCCGCATTGAAGCCCCCTTCGATGGTATCCTTGGCCTGCGGCAGGTCAGCGAAGGTTCGCTGATCACCACCACGACGCCTATCACCACAATCGACCAGATCGATGTGATGAAGGTTGATTTCTCGGTGCCGGAACGCTTCATCGCGGCCCTCAAGCCGGGTCAGAGCGTTGACGCGCGGGTCGAGGCCTATCAGGGCGAAACTTTCAGCGGCAAGGTGACCACGGTCAATAGCCGGGTTGACCCGATCTCGCGCACCATCATTGTGCGCGCGGAGGTCGATAACAAGGACCTGCGCCTGCGTCCCGGCATGCTGATGTCGGTGGAACTGACAAGCCGCACATGGGACGGTCTTGCCGTGCCCGAGGAGGCCGTGGTGCCCACTGCCGGCAAGGATTATGTGTTTGTCGTTGAAAACGGATTGTCGAACCGCAAGGAAGTGATGCTCGGCCTGCGCCGCCCCGGTTACGTGGAGATCACCGGCGGTCTCGGTGAAGGTGACCTCGTGGTGACCGAAGGCACGCTTCGTCTTGGTAATGACGATGTGCCGGTGCGGCTGCTGGGACAGGCGGCAGAAGCAGAAGCTGGCTCGAACACGGTGGAGGCCGCACAATGATCCTCTCCGAAGTTTCGGTCAAAAGGCCGGTTTTCGCCACTGTCATCAGCCTTCTGCTGATGGCGTTCGGCCTTCTGTCATTTTCCAAGATTTCCGTGCGCGAACTGCCGGACGTGGATCCGCCGATCGTTTCGATCAGCACCGATTATCCGGGCGCCAACGCGGCGGTTATCGAAACCCGCGTGACGCAACTTATCGAGAATGCGATTGCCGGTGTGGCCGGGATCAAGCTGATTGAATCGACGAGCCGTGACGGCCAGTCGAACATCGATATCGAGTTCAATCTGGACCGCGATATCGATGCCGCCGCCAACGACGTGCGCGACCGGATCAGCCGTATCCTTGACAACCTGCCCGAAGATACGCAGCCGCCCGAGGTCTCAAAAGCGGATTCGGATACGCGTCCGATCATGTATTTCAACCTGACCAGCCCTTCGATGGATACGTTGCAGCTGACCGACTTTGCCGAGCGCAACATTGTCGACCGGCTTTCGGTCGTCGACGGTGTGGCGGCAATCCGGGTAACCGGGTCCAGCCGCTATGCGATCCGCATCCATCTGTCGCGGCAGGCGATGGCGGCGCGCGGTGTGACCATTGGTGACGTGGAAGCGGCGCTTCGGTCTGAAAACATCGAACTGCCGGCAGGCAAGATCGAATCCGTGCACCGCGACACCATCGTTCGTATCAACCGCGAATATACGCGCCCCGAAGAGTTCAACGAGATCGTCGTGCGTCTGTCGAAAGACAGCGGGCAGGGCGAGTTCGTGCGGCTTGGCGATATCGCCCGGGTGGAGCTTGGCAGCGAGCGCGAGCGTCAGGAATTCCGTGGCAATGGCAACCCGCTTGTCGGCATTGCTGTTGTGAAGCAATCGACCGCCAACACGGTGGCGGTGGCCGAAGGCGTGCGGCAGGAAGTGGAACGTATCCGCCAGACGCTGCCTGAAAGCATGCGGCTGTTGTCATCCTATGATAGCTCGGTCTTTATCGAACGCGCGATTGATGAGGTTTACTTCACCCTCACCATTGCCATGAGCCTCGTGGTGCTGGTGCTGTATCTGTTCCTTGGCAATATCCGTACGGTGATTGTGCCCGCAGTAACTGTGCCTGTGTGCATCATCGCCAGCTTCTGGGCGCTGGCGGCGACCGATGTCAGCATCAACCTTATCACTCTCCTCGGCCTCGTGCTCGCCATCGGCCTTGTGGTCGATGACGCCATTGTGGTGCTGGAGAATATCTATCGCCGGGTGGAAGAGGGCGAGCCGGGCCTTCTGGCTGCCTACAACGGCGCCAAGCAGGTGGGTTTTGCGGTGATCGCAACCACGCTGGTGCTGATTGGTGTGTTTGTACCGATCATGTTCCTGACCGGGAACGTCGGCCGCCTGTTCGGCGAGCTTGCGATTACCATGTCTGCCGCCGTTGGATTCTCCAGTATCGTGGCGCTGACGCTGACCCCGATGATGTGCTCGCTTTTCGTGCGGCGCCGTCACAAGAAACCGGCCTTCGCCCAGTTCCTTGATCGCTTCTTTGCAAAGGTGCAGGACGGATATGGCCGCACGCTGCAATCCACGCTGGCCGCGAAGCCGCTTGTGATCCTTTGTTTCGTCGGTGCGTTTGCCGTGATCGGCGGGCTTGCCCGTCAGGTGCCGAGCGAACTGGCACCGATTGAAGACCGCAGCATGCTGTTCCTCAATATCCGTTCGCCGGAAGGCGCCAGCTTCGATTTCATGCGTGCCCGTGCCCGCGAGATTGAAACGCAGGTTCTGCCCCTTGTCGAAAAGGGCGAACTGGAACGCTTGCTTGTGCGTGTGGAATCCGATGGCGGCTTCGGCTTCATCGTGATGAAACCGTGGGAAGAACGTCAGCGTTCGGCCGGTGAAATCGCCGAGGAGCTCCGCCAGAAGCTTGAAGCCAATGTGCCGGGCGTGCGCGCCATCCCGATCCAGACATCGGGCCTGTCGTCCTCACGCGGTGGCGGATCGGATTTCGAGCTTGTCGTTGGCGCCAATACCTACGAAGACCTCGGCCGTTACCGCGACGTCCTTTTCGAAGCCATCCAGAAGTATCCGGGGCTCACGAACGCCGATATCGATTACCGGGAAGACCAGCCGCAATATGCGGTGAAGATCGACCGCACCCGCGCCGCCGACATGGGCGTTTCGGTGCAGACCATCGGCTCAACGCTTGAAACCATGATGGGTGGCCGCCGTGTGACCACCTATGTGAATGACGGCGAGGAATATGACGTGATCCTGCAGGCTGAAGCGCAGGACCGCGAACAGCCGATGGATATGACCAACCTCTATGTGGCGGCGCAGGGCGAGGGCAACCAGCTTATTCCGCTATCGAACCTCGTAAGGGTCGAGGAAGTCTCGGGCTCGGCAGCCCTTCGCCGCTTCAACCGCGTACGGGCCCTGACTATCGAAGGCAACCTCGCACCTGGTTACAATATGGGCGAGGTGCTGGAAGATATGGTGGCGCTGGTGCGCAGCGAAATCCCCGATGCGACCTCCATCGACTACAAGGGCGCGACCCGCGAATATGTGGAAGCAGGCTCGGACATCTATTTCACCTTCGCCATGGCGCTGGTGGTGGTGTTCCTGATTTTGGCTGCGCAGTTCGAAAGCTTCGTCCACCCGGTGGTTATCATGTTCACCGTGCCGCTCGCAGTGATGGGCGGACTTCTGGGGCTGTATCTCGCGGGCAGTACGCTCAATATCTACAGCCAGATCGGGCTGATCATGCTCATTGGCCTTGCCGCCAAGAACGGCATCCTGATCGTGGAGTTTGCGAACCAGCTGCGCGATGAGGGCCTTGAAATCCGTGACGCGCTCATCGGCGCCTCGAAACTGCGCCTGCGGCCGATCCTGATGACCAGCCTTTCGACCGCGATGGGCGCTGTGCCGCTGATGTTTGCAAGCGGCGCGGGCTCGGCCAGCCGCCAGACGATTGGCGTTGTGGTGTTCGGCGGGGTGATCGTCTCCACCATCTTCACCCTCTATATCGTGCCTGTTTTCTACGACATGCTCGCCAAATATACGAAGTCACCCGGCTTTGTGGCCGAGAAGCTGAAGAAGCAGCAGCATGAAGAAGAGGGCGGCACGCCAACAGGCGCGCCAGCCGAATGATTTGAAAGACCGGCCGGGAGGAAACTTCCGGCCGGTTTTGCATCCGGATTATTCCGCCGCGCGGGGGATAAGATCTTCCGGGCGGAAGAAGAGGGAAAGTTTCAGGCTTTCGCCGATGCGTGTGGCCTTTTCCTGCAGTTCAGCGGCGTCTACTGGCGTCATCAGCTCGTTGGTTGTTGCCGCCCAGAGGGCAAGCCATCGGTCGAACATTTCGGGCCGGATATGGGCCTTGTGCTTCATATGCGCAGGCATCGGGCGGCCCTTGTAGCGACCACTTGTCAGCATCACCGATGACCAGAAGGCGGAAAGCTGCTCCAGATGATGGGGCCAGTCGGAGATCGCATTGTTGAACACCCAGCCGATCATGTCGTCGGCGCGGACGCGGGCGTAGAAGGCATCCACGAGCCGGGCAAGGCCTTCGTCAGTGAGGGGCAGGGGCGGGGTCATCGCTGTCTCGTTTTAAGTGGTATTTAAAATACATCTATTATGGCGAGGCAAACGACGCAAGCAGAATGCACCGGGTGCGACAATCCGCCCCGTCACGTTCGGGTGAGCGGGGCGGGTGTCCGGTTATACGGTTTTGGCGGCGCTTACCGAGAAGCCGACGGCTTCCAAGGCCTCGACCAGACGGTCCGCGTGGGCGCGGTCCTTGGTTTCGACCACCAGTTCCATTTCGGTCATTTTCAGTGAAACGGCGCCGAATTCGCGCTGGTGCTTCACCTCGATGACGTTGGCGCCAAGGCGCGCGACGACTTCGGTAACACGGGCGAGATTGCCCGGCTGATCCATCATCTCGATCCGGAGGCGCGTCAGGCGGCCATCGCGGGCCATGCCGCGCATGATGGCGGAGGCCAGAAGGCGGCTGTCGATATTGCCGCCGGTCAGCACGATGCCGACCTTGCGACCGTGGAAATATTCCTTGTAGTGCATGAGGGCTGCGAGCCCGATGGCGCCGGCGCCTTCCACGACGACCTTCTCGACTTCCATCATAAGGAGGATGGCAGCTTCGATACGGCTTTCGGGCACGATCAGGATGTCATCGACCAGCGCCTTGACGACCTCGCGGGTTTTCTCGCCCGGCTTTTTCACGGCGATGCCCTCGGCTACCGTGACGGACGAGCCCTTGAGGTCGGTGCCGTCAACCACCGCTTTCATCGAGGGGAAAGCCTCGGTCTGCACGCCTACCACCTTGATGCCCGGCTTGATGGCCTTGGCGATGGTGGCGATGCCCGAGATGAGGCCGCCGCCACCGATCGGCACGATCAGGGTGTCAAGCTCGGGGCATTCATCGAGCATCTCGAGGCCGACTGTGCCCTGGCCCGCCATCACGAGCGGATCATCAAACGGATGCACGAAGGTGAGGCCTTCCTTCTCGGCAAGATCATAGGCGGCCTGTGTGGCTTCCTCGAACGTCTTGCCGGATAGCACAACGCGGGCGCCCAGTTCCTCGGTGCGCTTCACCTTGTTGAACGGGGTGCCTTCCGGCATCACGATGGTCGCCGGGATGCCAAGGCGACCGGCATGAAAGCTGACACCCTGCGCATGGTTGCCGGCGGACGCGGCGATCACGCCGTTCGTATCCTTGGGCAACGACAACAGCTTGTTCAGCGCACCGCGCTCCTTATAGGCGGCGGTGAACTGGAAAATCTCGAACTTCAGCCAGACGTCGGCGCCGGTGATGGCGCTGAGCGTGCGGGAGTGATGCATGGGTGTGTGCGGGATGGCGCCTTCAATGGCCATGGCCGCGCGGCGCACATCTTCAGCATTGATGGGCAGTTTTGCATCGGTCATGGGGGCCTCCTCGGTCATTATTCACGTGCGCGAGGCGGACAGGCCTGCGCCGGACTGCTGCTTTGCCACAGTCCGGCCCTGCCTGTCCATGGCTGAAATGAAGGGTTTAGCGGCCTTTGGCGATCACGGCGTCGATGGCGGCAAGGCATTCGGGCTCGTTGAGGATCGGTGTGTGGCCGACATTCGGGATGGTGACGGCGACCATGCCCTCGTGGCGGCGGCCCATCTCTTCCATCGTTTCGGCCGACAGAAGATCGGAAAGCCCGCCGCGTAGCACGGCCAAGGGGGTGCCCTTCAGGCTTTCAAATGCGGGCCAGATATCGGAGGGCGCCGCGTCAGACGTCGCATTCTTGAAAGGAAGGGCGATGTTCGGGTCATAATCGAGGATCGGCTGGCCATCCTTCTCGACAAAGATCTTGCGGGTGAAGCTGTCCCATTCCGCGTCCGTGAAATCGGGATACACATCGACTGCCATGGCCTTCACGCGTTGGATGGCCTCGGCCCAGTCCCTGGCCGGGGTGATCTTGCCGACATAGCCCTTGATGCGCTCGATGCCGACCTGATCAATCACCGGGCCGATATCGTTGAGCGTGGCGGATTTGAAGAAGCCGGGCTTCATCGAGGAGATGATCATCGTCATCAGCCCGCCAAGCGAGGTGCCGACGGCATGGACGCGGGCCACGCCGGCGTCCGCGAGCAGTGTGAACATGTCGCCGATATAGGTGCCGGGATGATAGTTCGCCGGGTTCGGGTCCCATGCCGAAAGACCACGGCCGCGCTGCTCGGCGACCAGCACCCGATAGCGGCCTTTCAGGTGATCGGCCACTTCGGTGAAGTCGCGCGCGTTGCGGGTGAGGCCCGGCATGCAAAGGACCGTTTCGACACAGTCGCCGGTGCCCGCCGCGTCATAATCGCGGTAGTGCAGGCGCAGGCCATCGCTGCTGGTGTAATAACGATCCTTATAGTCAGCCATAGTGTCGGTCCTTGTAACGTTCGCGCAGTTCGCGTTTCAGGATTTTGCCATTGGGGTTGCGCGGCAGTTCATCGATGAAATCGACCGCCGTCAAGCGTTGCTGGCGTCCGAGGCGCGCATTGGCCCAGTCGAGCATGGCACTTGCCTCGGCTTCTACCTTGCGGACGATCACTGCGAGCGGCGTTTCGCCCCAACGTTCGCTGGGCACACCAATGACAGCCACCTCGCTGACGGCCGGATGTTCCATGAGGACGGCTTCGATATCCTGCGGGTAGATATTCTGCCCGCCGGACAGGATCATGTCCTTCTTGCGGTCGACGATATAAAGATAGCCGTCTTCATCGAAGCGGCCGATATCGCCTGTCCTCAGCCATTTGTCGCCGTGGCCGTCGGTCCATGTGGCGTCGGCTGTGGCTTCCGGGCGGTTCCAGTAGCCGGGCATGACGATGCGGCCGCGCCCGACGATCTCGCCCGCGGTGCCGGTAGGGACTTCGATGCCTTCATCGTCGATCAGCTTCAGTTCCGTGCCGAAAAGTGGCAGGCCGACCGAGGCCCAGCGGCCTTCGGCGTCTTCGGGGTCGAGCGTGGTGATCAGCCCTTCGGTCAGGCCGTAAAGCTCGATCACCTTGGGGCCGAGGCGCGTGAAAAGCCGGCGCTTCAGGTCGGCATGCAGGGGTGAGCCGCAGCTCATAACCGCCTTGAGGGATGAAAGGTCAAAATCCGTTTCATCCGGCACATCCAGAAGGCGTTGATACTGGATCGGCACCATCGAGAAATGGCTGATGTGGTCGTCTTCGATCCGCTGTAGCACACGCCGGGCGTCAAAGCCGTTCTCGATATAAAGCGTGCCGCCACAAAGGAGGGTTCCGAGAAAGCCGACCCAGCTGATGTTGGAATATAGCCCGATGGTGAAAAGTGTGCGGGCCGCGCTATCGTAGCGCAGCGTGATGGCCAGATCGCGCGCCCAGCCCAATCGCCCGGCCTGCGTATGCACGATGCCTTTGGGCAGCCCCGTGGTGCCGGACGAATAGATGATGTTCATCGGTGTTGCCGGGTTCACTATCGGCAGGGTGTTAGGGCAGGGGCCTGTATCAAAGAGGCTCGTGAAATCCATCCAATCGGCGGGCAGGTCTGCGTCCGCCGCGATCCAGCGGATGCCGTCCAGTCGCCCTACGAGCGGCTGAAGGCGCGCGATCTGGTCACCTGTCGCGATCACGGCACGGGCGCCTGCGTCTTTCAGCATATTTTCAAGTGCGGCGTCGCTGACCGACAGGTTGATCGGCACGGAGGTGAGGCCTGCGGCGATACAGCCGATCAGCGCTTCGGCCATCGGGGCGCCGTTCGACATCACGATGCCGACCCGGTCGCCTTCATCAAGGCCAAGCGAGCGAAGTGCATGGGCAAGGTGGTTCATGCGGGCAGTGAGTTCGCCCCAAGTGAGCCGCACGCCATCCGCCACAAGGGCTGTCTTGCTGGCACGCTGCCGCCCGTGGAGTGCAAGAATGCGGGGGAGCAAGGGTGCCCTGTCATCGAATGCGGACATGATGGCCTCGACGCCTGGGTGAACCGGGAGGAAGGCAGGGGCCGAAGCCCCCGCCATAGACCTGTGTCTTAGAAATTGACACCGAGCGTCGCGGTTACGGTGCGCGGTGCGCCGTAATAGACGGTCGTATTGTTTTCGAGCCCGAGTGTCGGGAAATAATAGCCCGAGGTCCGGTAGCGCTCGTCGAAGATGTTTTTGCCATGCAGGCCAAGCGACCACATGCCGTCTTCCGATGTCCAGACGATGCTGGCGTTGAAGATATCGGTCGGGCCCTGATCGAGTTCGGTATAGGGCACTTCAAACTGCACGACCGAGCTCTTGTGCGCCCAAGCAGCATTGAGGTTGAGGCGGCCTGTCGAAAGTTCGCGGTTATAGTTGAGCGCGAGGTTCGACATGAATTCCGGCGTATTCTGCATGCGGCGCTGGTCAGCAACGTTCTGCCCGAAATAGTCCCATTCCTTGATTTTCGCATCAAGAAGCGACACGGCGAACTGGGCCGTCAGTTCTTCGGTAAGGAGGGCTGTACCTTCAAGTTCGATGCCCTTGATGGTCGACTTGCCGGCGTTCGTCAGCGTGCCAGCGAAGGAATCGTCGGTACCGTCGTTGTCTGAGTCATAGATCAGCGAACCCGGAATCTGCATGTCTTTATAATCGCTGTAATAAACGGCGATGTTGGTGCGCAGGCGACCATCGAGCCAGGTGGATTTCAATCCGGCTTCGAAGCTGTCGAGAATTTCAGGCTTGACGCCCTCGGCGATTTCCGGGTTCAGGAAGTTCGCACCGCGCGGGTCGAACATGCCGGCCTTGAAGCCACGGCTGTAGGACGCATAAACATTGGCGTCATCGGTCAGGTCATAGGCCAGCACGACGCGCGGCGAGAAGTTTTTATAGGTGCGCTCATTCTCGAAATCGCTGGTGACAGCCACAAGCGGGGCTGATGCGTTGCCGAAGAAGGGCGACTGCAAGCCAAAATAGTTGGCGCGGAACACATCAGCAGACCGTTTGTCATGTGTGTAACGACCGCCGACGGAGACCGAGAAATCGTCGGTCACGTCATAGGTGAAATCGCCGAACAGGGAGGCGGCCTTGGTGTCAACCACGCCGCCTGTGTAGGCAACAAGAGGCAGGCCGTAGAAGATGCGTCCAAGCTGACCAAGGACAACATCGAAATCGTTCGAAGCAGTGGCGTCCAGATAGTAGAAGCCGAGCACGCCATTCAGCTTTTCAGACGTATATTGGGCCTGGAATTCCTGGCTGAACTGGCGATTGTCATAAATGACAGGGGCGTCAGCATCGTCAACCGGCAGGGCATCGAAATCGATGACCGACTCCGTATAGTCGGTGCGGAAGGCGGTGATTGATTTCAGGGTCAGCGATTCACTGGCATTCCACTCGACAAGGCCATGAAAACCTTTGGATTTCACTTCATTGTTGCCATCGATCCCCGCAGTTGATGCATTCTCGCTGGCGCCTGCTTCGGTGTCATATACGTCCTTCAGGACGGTATTCCCGCTGATGTTGGCAGGGTAGAAGCGGTGGCCGCCGAGCGCATTCGAATCGTCATCGGTCTGGTCGAAGCTGAAGCGCATGAAGACGTCATCGCTTGGCAGCAGTTCGAGGCTGGCGCGAATGGCGAAGACCTGCTTGTTATAGTTTTCCTCTCCGGTCGTCAGATTCTTGCCGAAACCGTCACGGTTCAGCGAAGCGACGGCGGCGCCGAAGCGGACTGTATCGCCAAGCGGCAGCGAGACCTTGCCGATGGCATCAATCTGGTTGTAGCTGCCATAGGACAGTTTTACCGATGCTTCGGGCTCGTCTGCCAGGCGCTTCGTCACATACTTGATGGCGCCGCCCACGGCGTTGCGGCCATAAAGCGTGCCCTGCGGGCCGCGAAGCACCTCGATCCGCTCGACATCATAGATATCGAGAAGCGCGCCTTGCGGACGGGCAAGGAAGACATCGTCGATATAAAGCGCCACGCCTTGTTCGTAACCGGCAAGCGGGTCTTGTTGGCCGACGCCGCGGATGAAGGCGGTGAGGGTCGAGTTGGTGGCGCGCGAGGCTTCAAGCGTCAGGCCGGGAACGGACTGCGCGAGCTCGGTGATGTCAGCGGTACCGCGCATCTCCAGCTGTTCGGCCGTGAAGGCCGAAACCGCAACCGGCACATCCTGCAGGCTTTCCTCGCGGCGGCGAGCGGTGACGACGATTTCTTCAAGCGAGAGACGCTCTTCCGCTCCGGCATCCTGTGCCAGTACGGGGGCGGACGTGGCAAGGAGCGCGGCGGCGCAGACACCCTGCAGATAGAGTCCGACTGTCGATTGATTGCGTAGCATGAATTGGTTCCTCCCCAGGAATGCAGACAAGGCAAATCACCCCATCCTCGCTATCTATAAAATTCAACACATGTTGAAATGTCAAACGGGAAATTCAATGAGCGTTGAAATCAAACGCAGAATCCTTCAGGCTGTCGCCGCAAAGCCACAGATGGGGGTTCCTATGGCGCTCAAACCCGCAGGCAAGGACCAGCAACGGCGCAAGGACAGGATCCTTGATGCTGCCGAGATCCTTTTCGCCAAGCATGGCTTCGACGGGGTGACGCTGCGCAAGGTGGCGGCCCTTGCCGAAGTTGATCTGGCGCTCGCGAGCTATCATTTCGGGTCGAAGCAGGGGCTGTTCGATGCGGTTCTCTTGCGCCGCGCCGAGGTATTGAACGAACGCCGCCTTGCCGCGCTCGAAGCCTGCGAACGGGCGGCTGCCCCGAAGGCGCCTGCGGTCGAGGAAATCGTCCGGGCCTTTCTGGCGCCGATGTTCGCGGCCGATCTCGCCCGCGATCCGGGTTGGCAGCATTATTTCGAACTGATCGCCTATGTGAACAACGCGCATGACATGGGCGGCCGGGTGATGACCCAGTTCTTCAACCCGCTGGTGGTGCGTTTCATGGATGTGTTCAAGCGCGCCATGCCGGATACGCCGCATGAGCAGATCTACTGGTCCTACCATTTCATGTCGGCGGCCCTGTCGCTGACCTTCGCCCAGACAGAGCGGATGAAAATCCTTTCAGGCGGCGCCATCGACAGCCGCGATCTTGAAGCTGCGGTCGAGCAGATGATCCCGTTTGTAACGGCGGGTTTCGAGCGCCTCTGCAAAACAGCCTGAGAATAGCGCGGGACTGATTCCGGTTGGAGGTCGGCGGCGGCCTCTGCTATGCCCGTGCCTTATCCATATAAGAACGAACGGGGGGATCAGGCATGATCGACAGACTGGCGAAGGCAGCCGTGCTTGCGGCGATGATCGGAGGAGGGGCCATGGCGGCGGAAACGGACCTGACGGTAGAACGCCTTGAGGCGAGCCCGGCCCTTTCCGGCCCCAATGTGCAGGGCCTGAAATTTTCCCCCGATGGCAAACGGCTGACCTTTCTGCGCGGCAGTGCGGACGAGGCTGCCCGGCTGGACCTCTGGGAATATGATCTGGAGAGCGGCGAGGCTTCGCTTCTGGTCGATTCCGCCGCGATGCTCGACGGCGCCGAGGAAGTGCTGAGTGAAGCCGAAAAGGCGCGGCGCGAGCGTGACCGCAGCCTTACCGGCAAAAGCGGTATCGTCAGCTATGACTGGAACGCCGCCGGTGACGCGCTTCTCATCCCGCTTGGCGGTGATCTTTATGTGCTGCCGGTTGGCGGCAAGGCGCGCCAGCTGACGGCAACGGACGCCTTCGAAGGCGACGCCCGGTTCAGCCCGGACGGCAAATATGTCTCCTTCGTGCGCGACCGCGACCTTTATGTCGTTGATGTTGAAAGTGGCGCCGAGACGCGCCTGACGACCGCCGAAAGCGACACGATCTCGAACGGCATGGCCGAATTTGCGGCTGCCGAGGAACTGGGGCGCTACAGCGGTTACTGGTGGTCGCCCGACAGCAAGACGATTGCCTTCGCCCGCGTGGACGAGGCCCCCGTCATGGTGCTGCAGCGCTATGAAGTGAATGACGACGGCGGCGTCACCTCCATCGAGCAGCGTTACCCGAAGGCGGGTACGCCGAACGCCGAGGTCAGCCTTGGTCTCGCGCCCATCGATGGCGGTGCCACGCTCTGGGTCAATATGGGCAAGGACAAGGATATCTACCTTGCCCGCGTGAACTGGGCACCGGATTCGAAAACATTGCTGGTGCAGCGCCTCAGCCGCGATCAGGAAACGCTTGATATCCTGCGGGCCTCGGCCGCGACCGGGATCACCGATACGCTGATGAGCGAGAAAAGCGATGTCTGGGTCAACCTGACCGACGACCTCACCTTCCTGCCCGATGGCCGGTTTGTCTGGACCAGCGAGCGCACCGGTTTCCGCCATGTCTATCTTTCAAACGGCGTGAACGGTGACCTGAAGCAGCTGACAAGCGGCGACTGGGTCGTTGATTCCGTCCTCAAGGTGGATGCGGATGCAGGGCTTGTTTATTTCGCGGGCTGGATGGAAAGCCCGCTTGAACAGCATCTCTACAGTGTGCCGCTTGCTGGCGGGCAGGTGCGGCAGGTGACGCTGGAGGAAGGCTGGCATGATCCGGTCGTGGGGGCAGGGGTCTTCATCGACAAATTTTCGAGCCCCGACCAGCCGCCGCAAGTGATGGTGCGCGACCTGAAGGAGGGCACCACGCGCTTTGCCGTGATCGAGAACAAGCTGGATGATAGCCATCCCTATGCGGCCTTTGCGGCGAATCGCGCCCGGACCGAGTTCGGCAGCTTTGAAGTGGCAGGTGGCACGGAACTGCATTACCGGCTGTATCTGCCGGCTGATTTTGACGCGAGCCGGCAATATCCGCTGATCCTCAACCCCTACGGCGGGCCGCACGGGCAGCGCGTGAAGAAAAGCTGGTCGCTTGATTTCAATGAGATCCTCGCCCGCCGGGGCTATGTCGTGATGGTGATCGATAACCGGGGCATGTGGAACCGCGGCCTGAAATTCGAGGCCGCCATCAAGAATGCCATGGGCACGGTGGAAATCGCCGATCAGGTCGCCGGTGTCGAGCATCTGGTGAAAGAGGGTTATATCGACCGGGAGCGAGTCGGCTTCTGGGGCTGGTCATACGGTGGCTATATGACCCTGATGGCGCTGTCGCAGGCGCCGGATGTGTTCAAGGCCGGTATGGCGGTGGCGCCCGTCACCGACTGGCGGCTTTATGATACGGCCTATACCGAACGCTATCTCGGCATGCCGGACGCTCCGGGTGATGTGTATGAGAAAAGCTCGGTCTTTGCCCATCTGGGCGGCCTGAAAGGCAAGCTCCTCCTCATTCATGGCATGGCGGACGATAATGTCTTCTTCGACAATTCGGTGCGCCTGATGGGCGTACTTCAGACCAATATCGTGCCGTTCGAGCTGATGACCTATCCGGGCAAGCGTCATGGCATCCAGGGTGAGGCCGTGCGGGCGCACCTGTGGGGCAGGGGCCTCGACTTTTTCGAACGAAACCTGAAATAACCACGTCATTTTCAGGGTTTAATTTGATGGGGAGGCACGGTGTGTCTCCCCATTGTCTTTTAGTATCAACGGCTTAGTAATTTTGTGCATTGCAACAAAAATAATCTTGACACTTTGGTGCAGCGCACATATATTTTGCTCATGAACGCTGCAGTGCACCATGAAGATGGCGCCGGCGAGAAAGGAACAAGAGCCATGGCTACCAAAGCTGAAGCTAGTGTTGAGAAAAAGATCGAAGAGGCAACCGAGAAAATGACTGCTGACCTCAAAAAAGGTTTCGAAGCTTTCGCGGACTTCTTCAAGACCCCGAAACTTGACGTGACGAGCGTCATCGAGTTCCAGAAGAAAAATATCGAAGCTGCCGTGGAAGCAAACAAGATTGCTTTCGAAGGCGCTAAAGCAGCTGCCCAGGCGCAGATCGACATGACCAAGGACGCCGTTGCGAAGTTCAACGATGCAGCGACCGAAGTCTTCTCGACCAAATCGCCGGAAAGCTCGGTAACCAAAGGTTACGAAGTGGCCCAGAAGATGTTCCAGTCGAACCTTAAGGGCTACCGTGAAGTGACTGACCTCGTCATCGCTTCCAACCAGAAAGCAGTTGCTGTCCTGCAGGCGCGTTACACCGCCGGCGTGGAAGAGCTCAAAGCTTCGGCCTAAGGGCCGACCGGAAATCAACCGGCCCGGGGTTGGATACCTCCCCTCCCTCCCCTCCCCATCTGATCCCGGGCCTGTTGATCGTTCCTGAAAAGGAACCAAGGATGAAGCCGGATGACCTCCCCTCGGTCGTCCGGTTTTCCTTTTGGGGCAGGGCCCCCGTGCGCGGGCACATTTTCCTTGGCATTTGACGAGAAAACGCTAGTGTGCGCCCCGAATTGACGCGCGCCCGAGGGCCGCTTTCTGATGTACCGGAACGATCATGGCCTTTGACCAGGAAATCGAACGGCGCCGCACTTTCGCGATCATCTCGCACCCGGACGCCGGTAAAACCACGCTGACCGAGAAACTCCTGCTGTTCGGGGGTGCCATTCAGCTTGCCGGCGAAGTGAAGGCACGCGGTGATCGCCGCCGGGCTCGTTCGGACTGGATGAAGGTGGAACAGGAACGCGGTATTTCGGTCGCGTCGTCGGTGATGACCTTCGATTATGAAGGCCACACCTTCAACCTCCTGGATACGCCGGGCCACGAAGACTTTTCGGAAGATACCTACCGCACGCTGTCAGCCGTCGACAGCGCCGTGATGGTGCTTGACGCCGCCAAGGGTATCGAGACCCAGACCCGCAAGCTTTTCGAAGTGTGCCGCCTGCGCGACATGCCGATTGCCACCTTCATCAACAAGATGGACCGCGAGGCCCGCGATCCGTTCGACCTGATCGATGAAGTGGAACAGAAACTCGCGCTTGATGTGACGCCGGCAAGCTGGCCGATTGGCATGGGCCGCGATTTCCTCGGCTGTTATGACCTGCTGAACGACCAGCTTGTGCTGTTCGATCGCGGCAAGGGCGATGTACTGACCGAAAGCATCCAGTGTTCGGGTCTTGACGATCCGAAACTTGAAGAACTGCTGCCGGATCATGCCCTTGAGAAGCTGAAAACGGATATCGAGATGGTGCGTGCCCTGTGCAAGCCGTTCGATATTGAAGCCTATCTTGAAGGGCACCTGACGCCTGTCTTCTTCGGCTCCGCGATCAACAATTTCGGGGTTCGTGAACTGCTTGCCGCGATTGGCAAGAATGCACCGAGCCCGCGTCCCGGCAAAGCGCTGGAGCGCAGCGTAACGCCGACCGAAGACGCGATGTCGGGCTTCGTGTTCAAGATTCAGGCGAACATGGACCCCAAGCACCGGGACCGTATCGCTTTCCTGCGCATCGTTTCGGGCCGTTTCCGCAAGGGCATCAAGGCCAAGCATGTGCGCTCGGGCAAGATCATGGCGATCCATAATGCCCAGCTTTTCCTTGCGCAGGACCGCGAGGTCGCCGAGGAAGCTTTTGCTGGCGATATCATCGGTATCCCGAACCACGGCAATTTGCGGATCGGTGACACGCTCACCGAAGGTGAGCTGATCCGCTACACGGGTGTGCCCTCGTTCGCGCCGGAAATCCTGCAGAAGGTCCGCTCGGAAGACCCGATGAAGGCGAAGCACCTTGGCCGCGCACTTGAGCAGCTGGCGGAGGAGGGCGCTGCCCGCGTCTTCAAGCCGAACCTTGGCAGTGACTGGGTCGTGGGCGTGGTTGGCCCGCTGCAGTTTGACGTGCTGGCCGACCGTATCCGCACCGAATACCAGCTGCCCGTGAAGTTTGAGGCGACAACGCTGATGACTGCCGAATGGGTGGACGGCGACCCGCGCGAAGTGAAGAAATTCGTCGATGCCAACCGTGCCTCGATGGCGGTGGATCATGCGGGTGCGCCTGTTTATCTGGCGCGCAACAACTGGCATCTCGACAAGGCGAAGGAAGATTATCCGACGCTGCGCTTCCTGAAGACCAAGGAAGAAGTTTACTAAGGCTTGTGTGACGGCTGCGCTGCCGTCACACTGATTTCTGTTCGGAGTTCCACCTGTCAGGCAATTGGGGGGATTCCGATGGAATCGCAAACAGGCAAGGTGATCGGCATCGGCGGGGTCTTTGTGAAATGCAAGGACCCGGACGCCACGGTCGCCTGGTACAAGAAATATCTTGGCATTCCGTTCGATGGTTACGGCGCCAGCTTCCCGTTCAGGGAAGGGGCCAGTACCGACGCGCCCGGCTATTCGGTATGGGGGCCGTTCAAGGCCGATACCGTGTATATGAAGCCGTCGACCAAGGACTTCATGATCAATTTCCGGGTCGATGATCTGGATGCGATCCTCACACGCCTGAAGGCCGAAGGCGTCCAGCAGGTTGATGAGGTCGTCGACGAGCCCTATGGCCGCTTCGCCTGGATCATGGACCCCGATGGCATCAAGATCGAACTGTGGCAGCAGATCGGTCCGCCGCCACCGCCGCCCTCGGGTGATGCCTAAGCCATCAGGTGCAGGCCGGCGCCGGCATTTGCCCCCAGAATAACGATGCGTGGTGCGCTCCAGCCTTGTCGTTCCATCAGCCACAAGGCGATGGCGGCTAGGGCCATGGCGGCGATGTCGATCTTCGCGTCTGGCAGGAAGGTATGCTGGCCAAGCGTGAGCGCAAGGCTGCCGATAACGCCGACGACCGCCGCGGTGATCGCCTTCAGGGGTTTGGCGATGCCGGGCAGGTGACGGGTGGCTTCCACATAAGGGGCGCCCGCGAAGATGAACAGGAAAGATGGCAGGAAGGTCACCCACGTGACGATGAGGGCGGCCAGCCAGCCGGAGACGGCGGCGGGGCCTTCGCCGCTTTGGAAGCCGCCGACGAAAGCCACGAAGGTAACAACCATGATCAGAGGGCCGGGTGTTGCTTCGCCGAGCGCGAGGCCGTCCATCATCTGCGGGCGGCTGATCCAGCCATGGGCCGATACTGCCGCCTGATCCACATAAGGGAGCACCGCATAGGCGCCGCCGAAGGTCAGGAACGCCGCCTTGGTGAAGAAAAGCCCCATTTCGGTGAGCGTGGAGCCTGCGCCGCCCATCACCACGGCCAGCACCATCGGGACAAGCCACAGCAAGAGGCCGATGGAAAGGACCGGCAGCAAGCGGGGCTTCCGGCTTTTCGCGGGTTCCGTTGTCGCGGCAGTCGTTGTGGTGGCTGCTTTGTCCTGCCGGTGGGCGATCCAGCCCGCAAGGGCGGCGCCGCCGACAACCAGCGGGAAGGGCAGGTGGAACACCGCAAGGGCGATGAATGCCGCAATGGCAATGCAGGCAAGGAAGGGCGTGGCAAGCGTCTTGCGGCCCATCTTCAGCGCGGCATGCACGATGATGGCAACAACGACCGGCTTCAGGCCGTAGAAAAGGGCGGCGACCGCCGGCAGGCTGCCGAACGCCATATAGGCCCACGCGAGCCCGGCAAGCAGGAAGAAAGACGGCAGGATGAACAACAGCCCGGCTGCCAGCCCGCCTTTCACCCCGTGCATCAGCCAGCCGAGATAGGTAGCAAGCTGCTGCGCCTCCGGCCCCGGTAGCAGCATGCAGTAATTGAGGGCGTGCAGGAAATGCGCTTCATCGATCCAGCGACGTCGGGTGACAACCTCGTCATGCATGATGGCGATTTGCCCGGCCGGGCCGCCGAAGCTGATGAAGCCAAGCTTTGTCCAGAAGCGTAAGGCCTGCCCGAAAGGAATGGTCGTCACTGCCATCTTCTCTGAAATTTGCCCGCATGCTTCAGGGGCGCACGTGCAGAGGCCCTTGACCGCACCATTGTCGCAGGCACAATAGCCACTTGGCAAGAGGAGGGGGAACTCCATGAAGCTGCATCATTTTCTCGTCGCCTTCGCGGCGCTCATTCTGGCGTTCATCGTTTGGCCGGCGCCCATTGCGCCGGAAGCCTATGATCCGCCGGCCGATCCCGGCTTCACGGGGCCTTATGCGCTGAATGACGCGCTTCAGTTCGCCGAAGTGCTGCCGCTGAAGGACGGCGCCGGCCCCGAGGATGTCGCCGTGGACGCTGAGGGCCGGATATACGGTGGCCTGCAGGACGGTCGGATCGTTCGCCTGTCGGCGGATGGCAAGGCACAGGAAACCTTCGCGACGATTGAGGGCGGACGCCCGCTTGGCCTCGCATTCGACGCGGCGGGCAACTTGATCGTTGCCGATGCCTACAAGGGGCTGGTGAGCGTGGCGCCCGATGGTAGCTGGTCGGTGCTGACGGACAGCGTGGACGGCAAGCGCTACGGTTTCACCGATGATCTTGATATCGCCTCCGACGGCAAAATCTATTTCTCGGACGCCAGCGACCTGCATGGGCAGCGCCATTACCGGCTTGATCTTCTGGAAGCCATGCCGCGCGGTCGCCTGATCGTTTATGATCCGGCAGCGGGCGAAGCGAAGCTCCTGCTCGATGGGCTTTATTTCGCGAACGGCATCGCGCTTTCTGAAAACGAGGACTTTGTTCTCGTCAATGAAACCGGCCGCTACCGCATCACCCGCTACTGGCTGAAGGGCGAGAAGGCCGGCACCTCGGATATTTTCATCGATAATCTGCCGGGCTTCCCGGATGGCGTTTCAGCGAACCGCAAGGGCACCTTCTGGCTGGCGCTGGCGTCGCCCCGTAACCCGCTGCTGGATAAGGTGCACCCGAAGCCCTGGGCCAAGGCGCTGCTTGCCAAGCTGCCGGCATCCCTGCAGCCGTCTGCGATCCATCACGGCATGGTCGTCGGGCTCAATGAAGACGGCAAGGTGATCGCCATGCTGCATGACCCCGAAGGCAAGCACCTTTACATGATCACGTCGGTCGAGGAGGCAGGCGGCTATCTGTATCTCGGCAGCCTTGAAGCCCCACAGATCGGGCGGATTGCGCCGCCACGGCCGTTCAATATGTGAACGGCTAACCGGTGACAGGTGGCAGGGGGGCGGTGCCGAAGCTCTGGATCAGGGACCCGGCAACGAGCCCCCAGCCATCGACCAGCACGAAGAAGATCAGCTTGAAGGGCAGGGCGATCATCACCGGCGGCAGCATCATCATGCCCATCGACATCAGGATGGACGCGACCACCATATCAAGAACGATGAAGGGTACGAACAGCAGGAAGCCGATCTCGAAGGCGCGGCGCAGCTCGCTGATCATGAAGGCGGGCAAGAGCGTGGTCAGCGGCACGTCTTCGGCGCGTTCGGCAGGTTCGGCATTCGCGAGGGTCTGGAAAAGGCCAAGGTCTTCTTCCCGCACCTGCGCCAGCATGAAGCCCCGAAGCGGTACGATGGCGCGGTTGAAAGCCTCGCGCTCGTCGATTTCTTCGTTCATCAGGGGCTGGATGCCGGTGTCATACATGGCGTTGAAGGTGGGTGCCATCACATAGCCCGTCATGAAAAGGGCCAGTGAAATCAGCACGATATTCGGCGGCGTGCTTTGCGTGCCAAGCGCACTCCGCAAGAGCGACAGCACCACGATCATCCGGGTGAAGCTTGTGGTCATCACCAGAATGCTCGGCGCCAGGCTCAGGATCGTGATCAGCAGGATCATCTGCACGACGCGGCCGGAAAGCGAGCCTTCCTGCCCAAGGTCAATGCTCAGCGACTGCGCTGCGGCTTCAGGGGCAATCAGGAAGACGCTCGAAAGAGCAGCAACACAAAGCCCGGCCACAGCCAGTGGCTTCAGCCATGATTTGAAGCCTTCAATCAGCAGTTCGCGGCGGGTCGGGGTATCGGTCACGCTTTGGCCTCGTCCTTGGCCGCGCCTTCGCGGCGGTCGATCAGGCGAAGGCCTTCCGCCCCCGCGCCGACAAGATAGTCTGCGCCGTTCCAGCGCACAAGCACCAGCCGGTTGCGGGCATCCAGCGCGCGAACCTCGAGGATTTCAATCTCCTTCGCCCGGCGCGGCAGCACAGGCTGGCCGGGCACAAGGCCGAAACGGCGAGCCCCCCATGCGATGAGCGCGATGAGGGCTAGGACGAAAAGAAGGGCGACAAACGCGCCGAGCATCTCACCGATCATGATTGGCCTTTGTCTTCAGCCGGCAAACTGGTGCCGGTGGGCGGGTTTTCCTCAGGCTCGCCAGCGAGGCGGCGGTTTTCCTGATAGACCCGGTCGAGGATGAGGGAAACAGCATGCAGGGCCTCAAGGGGGACGGGGCTTTCCACCTCGAACTGGTCAAGGATATCGGTCAGCTCGCTGTCCTGGCGCACCTTCACCCCTTCGGCGAAGGCGATATCAAGGATGCGTTCGGCATTGAAGCCCTTGCCCTTGGCAACGATCTTCGGGGTGCCGCCGGACGTGCGTTCGCCGTCGATCGCCACCGCTTTCGTCGAGGGCGTTTTCAACTGGTCCGCTTCTTGCAAAGTCTTGTCCTGCATAAGCCTATTGAGCGGCGAAACGGCAAAAATTGCAAGAACAAGCTCAAAGGCGGTTTTGGTAAGATGAAGCAGAAGCCGGAGACGAGGCGCAAAAGCCAGCCGGTAGAAAGCAGAGACAAGACATGGACTTGAACCAGATTCCTATCATGGGCGCGCTCAAAGAGCGGATGCGCTGGCTCAACGAGAACCAGAGCGTGATCGCCGAGAATGTGGCCAATGCCGATACGCCGGGCTACCGCGCCCGCAAGCTCGAGGAACAGGACTTCTCTTCCCTGGTGGAAAAATTTGCCGGGGACAAGGAAGTATCTGCCCCCCGCGGCACCGCCATGCTGCGTACCGATCCCCGCCACATGAGCCCGACCGGCGCCGTGGAAGGTGAGTTCAAGACCACGAAAGACAAGTCGATGGAGGAAGACCCCGATGGCAGTGCGGTCATCCTTGAAGAAGAGATGGCCCGCATGGCCGACAACCAGATGCAATATGGTCTGGCTGTCAATCTCTACCGCAAGAATGTCGGGCTGATGAAAAAAGCCCTCGGCAAGACGCAATAACGGATAGGCAAGGAGACAGACGATGGACCTCAACACCGCCATGAAAGTTTCTGCATCCGGCCTGCACGCACAGTCTGTGCGGATGCGTGTGATTGCCGAAAACCTCGCCAACCAGGATTCGGTTGCCGACAACGCGGGCGGCGCGCCTTATCGCCGCAAGCTCGTTACTTTCGCGAACGAACTGGACCGGGCCATGGGCGTAAACCTTGTGAGCCCCGGTCGCGTGCAGTATGATCAGTCCGAATTCGGTTTGCAGTATGATCCGGGCCACCCGGCCGCAGACGATGCCGGCTATATCCAGACAACCAACGTCAACGGCCTTGTCGAGGCCATGGATATGTCCCAGGCCCAGCGTTCGTACCAGTCGAACCTTAACGCGCTCGAGACCAGCCGTCGCATGGCCTCGCTGACGCTGGATCTGATGCGCTAGGAGTTCTGAGCCATGGATATCAAGCAGCTTGACGCAATGAATGCCTACGCCCAGGCGGCCCGTACGGGAACGTCGGGGCTCACGGGTCGGGACGGTGACGATGGCCTTTCGGCAATCGGTGCCCAGGGCTCTGCGTTCGGCTCGCTGGTGGATGGGGTGATGGGCGACGTTGCGGCGTCTTCCGGCACCATGGAAACCGTGGGTGTCCAGTCGCTTGTCAATCAGGCTGACCTCGTGGACGTTGTCACTGCCGTATCGAACGCTGAAATGGTGGTCGACACGGTCGTCACGGTGCGCGATAAAGTGTTGAACGCATACAACGATATCCTGAAGATGCCGATCTGATCCCGCGTTGTCGGCTGGCAGCTTCGGGTGGCATCATCCGGACAGCGGCTGGTATGCCGAGAGATAAGGGGATCATACGATGACCGGACCGGACGTACTTGATGTGGCGCGCGACGCCATGACCACGCTCCTTATCCTGATCGCCCCCATTCTCAGCATCGGTCTTTTCATCGGCCTGACGATTGCCTTCTTTCAGGCCGTTACCCAGATCAACGAAATGACGCTGACCTTCGTGCCGAAGATCATTGCCGTCTTTTCCGGGCTCCTGTTTATGATGCCCATGATGGGGCGCCAGCTTGGCGGCCTGATGGAGCGCATCGCTGACCGCATCATTGCGGGCGGATAGTAACCCATGCTGGACGATGTCCTGCCAAGCGAGATTTTTGGCGTCCTTCTGGTGCTTACGCGGGTTGCGGCCCTTGTGATGCTGATGCCGGGGCTGGGCGACGCCTCGATCCCCGCGCAGATTCGGGTCTCTTTCGCCTTTCTCCTGTCGATTGTCGTGTATCCCGTGGTTGCGCCGCTGCTGCCGGCCATGCCGCCGTCATTCGTCGGCCTTGTGATGCTGATGCTGCATGAAGCCTTCCTAGGCATTCTGATCGCCCTTATCGTGCGCATCTTCATGTCGGCAACCCATGTGGCAGGTACAATCATCGCTTACCAGTCAGGCCTTGCAGCGGCACAGTCCTTCGACCCCACACAGGGCACCCAGTCGGCGATCATCGGCACCTTCATGACGCTGATCAGCGTGACGCTGGTGATGGTGACGAACACCCACCACCTGATGATCATGGGCATGGTGAACAGCTATACGCGCTTCCCGGCGAACGAGGTGGTTGCCGTGGCGGATTTTGCGCGGGTGATCATCCATTATGTCGGCTATTCGTTCCAGATCGGGATGCAGCTCGCGGCGCCCTTCATTGTGTATGGCCTTGTCTATAACGTAGGGCTTGGTCTGATCGCACGGATGATGCCGCAGTTTCAGGTCTTCTTCATCGGGATGCCGCTCAATATCTTCCTTGGCTTCGCGCTCTTCGCCATGGTGTTATCCTCCATGATGCACTATTTCATGGATCATCTTCAGTCTGTTCTGATGCAATTTCTGGGGTAGGACATGGCCGAGCAAGACGACAGCCAGAAGACTGAAGAGCCGACTTCCAAGAAGCTTCAGGACGCGATCGACAAGGGCAACGTGGCCTCCAGCCAGGAATTCAAGACCTGGTTCCTGCTGCTTGGCGCCACTTTCATCATCGTCAGCCTGTCGGACTTCCTGACCGCCCGGATCATTGCTCCGATCACAGCGTTTCTCAGCCGTACGCACGAAATGACGTCGGACGAAGGCGGCATCGCGGGCCCCACGTTCGAACTGGTGCGGGAAGTGTTCCTGATTGCGCTGATCCCCATGTTCATCCTGATGATCATGGGGCTTGTCGGCACGCGCATCCAGCAGCCACCGGTTTTCACACTCGAAAAGGTCAAGCCGACGCTCGAGAAGGTGTCGCCGCTCAAGGGCATCAAGAAGATTTTTTCGGGCCGCACAGTGGTCGAATTCTTTAAAATCCTCGCCAAACTGATTGTGGTTTCAGGTGTCGTTTTCATCATTGTCTGGCCCGAGCGCGACCGGCTGGACAGCCTGATGATGGTCGACCTTTTCGACGTCCTCAAAATCATCCAGGATTTGGCCGGCCAGCTTTTCATCGGTGTGCTGATCATCCTCACCTTCATCGCGGCGGCGGACCTCGCTTACCAGCGTCACCAGCATCACAAGCAGCTGAAGATGTCGAAGCAGGAAGTGAAGGACGAGCACAAGCAAACCGAAGGCGACCCGATGGTGAAGGCGCGGCTGCGCGGTATCCGCATGGAACGCGCCCGCCAGCGGATGATGGCGAACGTACCGAACGCCGATGTGGTGATCACCAACCCGACCCACTTTGCCGTCGCCCTTGAATACAAGCATGGCCAGATGGACGTGCCGAAACTGGTGGCTAAGGGGGTGGATAATGTGGCCCTCAAGATCAGGGAAATCGCCGAGGAAAACGGCGTGCCCATCGTTGAAAACCCGCCGCTTGCGCGCGCCATCCATGCCACGGTCGAGATCGACGAGGAAATCACGCCGGATCATTACAAGGCGGTCGCCGAGGTGATCGGCTATGTGATGAAGCTCCGTCGCGCGACCGGCGGCATCGGCAAGCGTACCGCGCGCTGAGGTGTTCTCCATCTTCCCGGACTTGCGCTTCCCCTTGGCCTGCCGCTAATCTGGCGCCAAAGCACGTGGGGGAGGATTGCGCATCATGGATAGCCGGTTGCCGGACCGTTCGGCCGAGACCCTGACCTACGGGGCCTCCACCGCTGGTATCAGCCTTGTGCTGATGGCGCTGGCCGGATTGATGATGTCGGGCGGGATTGCCGCAATCGCTTATCTCCTTGGCGGCATTGACGGCATGGTCATGGGCGGCGGGCTTGCGCTGACGCTGGCGGCCGGGATCGTGATCCGACGCCTCGCGCTACTTGACCAGCCTCGCAAGGCCATTGATTTCCTCGACCCCGAACTTGTCCGCATGCTGTGCGGCATTAACCGCCGCGCCATGCTGGTGACCGGCCTTTCCGGCAATCCGGTTTCGCTCAATTCCGCGTTCGAGCGGCTGACGGGATCGGGGGCGGCTGGCCTTCATGACCTGATCGCTGGTGAGGCCGCGCACCGTTCGCTCGCCACGCTCGTGCGCAATGTGCGGCAAACGGGCGAAGGCTCGGGCGCTTTTCCGCTCGCCTCCGATCCGGCGCAGGAAATCACCCTTCGCGGGCGCCGCACCGCGCACTATATGATCTGGGAAGTGTCGGTCGACAGCTATGAAGCGCGGCTGGAGCAGGAACGCGAGCGGCTGGCGGGCTTCGCCGCTCCGTTGTTTGATCGTATCCAGGCCGGCATCGTGCTGGAGGACAAGACAGGCCGCCTGATTGCCGCCAACCAGACGGTGCGGGACTGGCTCGGGATAACACCCGATGATCCGCTGCCGGCGAGCCTGCCGCTTGACCATGAAGGGCGCCACCTGAAGATCGGCCGCCGCCGCGATATGGCGGTGCGGTCGGTGACCCACGAGCTGACGACGCGGGAAAAGGACCGGCATATCGGCCGTTACCGCTTCCTGATCAGCGCGGAATCGCTGCGTCAGCGCCCCGGCCGGGAAGACGGCGCTATCCTGATCGACCCGATGCTGGACACAGCGCCTGTTTCAGTAGCGGTTGCCGACCGTGCCGGCACGGTGCGGGAGACGAACGCCACCATGAAGGGCGCCTCCATCGGGCGCGGCCTCAAGGACGGCGACAGTATCCTGAATATCGTGCACGAGGAAGACCGGGCAGAACTGAAGCAGCATCTGGAACTCGCCGCCACCGGCGAAATTTATGACCGGCCCATCGACGTGCGCTTCAATGTGCAGCCCGAGCGGGTGGGGCAGATCTATTTCTCGAACGTGGCGACCGAGAAAGAACAGCTCGCCATTCTCTATTTCCTTGATACTACGCAGGAAAAGAGCCTTGAACGGCAGTTTGTGCAGGCCCAGAAGATGCAGGCGGTGGGCCAGCTCGCCGGCGGCGTGGCGCACGATTTCAACAATCTGCTGACCGCCATTCTCGGCTTCTGCGATCTTCTTCTGGTCCGGCACGATGCGGGGGACCAGTCCTTCTCGGATATCATGCAGATCAAGCAGAATGCCAACCGCGCCGCCAACCTTGTGCGGCAGCTTCTGGCCTTCTCGCGCCAGCAAACCCTGCGCCCCAAGGTGCTCCTTATCACCGATATCCTGGCCGAGGTTTCAAACCTGATCCGCCGCCTGATCGGCGAGACGATCGAGTTGAAGGTGGTGCATGGCCGCGACCTGATGCCGGTGAAGGTGGACCAGGGCCAGCTTGAACAGGTGATCATCAACCTCGCCGTTAACGCGCGCGATGCGATGCCCGAAGGTGGTCGGCTTGAAATCCGCACCTCGGCGATCAGCGCCGATGATCCCTTCGTGCAGAAATACGATATCGTCGAGCCCGGCGATTATGTGCTGATCGAATTCGAGGACACCGGCTGCGGTATTCCGAAGGAAGTGATCGGCAAGATTTTCGAACCCTTCTTCACCACCAAGGAAGTGGGGCAGGGCACCGGCCTTGGCCTCGCCACCGTTTATGGCATCGTGAAGCAGACCGGCGGCTATGTGTTCGTGGAATCCGAAGTGGGCGTTGGGACCACCTTCTATCTTCTGTTGAAGGGCTACGCGCAGGCCGGCGAGGAAGTCGTCAAGGCACAGATCGGCGA
The DNA here is from genome assembly GCF_028463845.1 of Gimibacter soli. Taxonomy (NCBI): domain Bacteria; kingdom Pseudomonadati; phylum Pseudomonadota; class Alphaproteobacteria; order Kordiimonadales; family Temperatibacteraceae; genus Gimibacter; species Gimibacter soli. The sequence goes on from NZ_CP116805.1 coordinate 1,965,394, forward strand.
AGACGAGGGCCCGGCGCGGGACCTGACCGGCAAGGGCGTCATCCTGATTGTGGAAGACGAGGACCCGGTGCGGATGTTCGCCTCCCGCGCGCTTGCCAACAAAGGCTATACGATCCTTGAAGCCAACTCGGGCGAGGCGGGGCTTGAGGTCATCGAAAGCCATGACGGGCCGATTGACCTGCTGATTTCGGACGTCGTGATGCCCAATATGGATGGGCCGACGCTCGTGAAAACTGTGCGCGAAACCATGCCGCACCTGCCGGTCATCTTTGTCTCGGGCTATGCCGAGGATGTGTTCCGCCAGAATCTTGAGGCCGAAGACTTCCATTTCCTGCCGAAACCCTTCTCTCTCAAAGACTTGGCCGAGAAGGTAAAGTCCATTCTGGGCTAACTGCTGTTGCGCTAAGTGATCTTCCCCATCAGCCAAATCAGATTGGCTGCGATGAATGCAACGGTGAAGCTGAAGGCTATGCTTGGCCACAGGCTTGTCAGCTGCCATGAAGCGAAAAGATAGGGAAGGGCAAGTGTGCTAGCAGAGAATATTAGCGCGACGATCGCGGCTGCCAAAATGAACCATATCCAATGAAGGCCCGCGGACAATGGGAATGCGTGCAATATTCTGACGCCTGTTACCAGGCCGATAAAAATCAGAACGGTCAATCGAACAGTTTCTTGGATGGAGGATGCCTCCCCAAAGAAGTTCTGCCAAAGAAGCCATGCGATTGGCGCAAGAAAAATAGTGTGCAGCAGCGCTGCACCGATAGTGAAACGCCATGAAGGCTTGTTGCTGCGTTCTTCGTTGTCCGACGATATCATCGTCACCCCCGGTAGGCCGAAACGATGGTTAAATTCTTTCTATGATTGATCAAAGTGTCAATTGGGCTGCGTGAGCAGGTTGGTACAAAAACAGAACAAACAATATTGCGCCATGGGAACAAACATGGTACGAATGCCGCATTGCAAGCATATCCAGCCTGTGGAATAAGGGGGCTCTCATGGCAATGCCGGAACTGCAACTCGTTAAAGGAAACTCAGTGGATAAGTCCAAAGCGCTAGAAGCCGCCCTCAGCCAGATCGACCGTGCGTTCGGCAAGGGTTCTGTGATGAAACTCGGCCAGAAGGGAACGGCCATCGAGATCGAATCGATCTCCACCGGTTCTCTCGGCCTTGATATCGCGCTTGGGATTGGCGGCCTGCCCAAAGGCCGTATCGTTGAGATTTACGGCCCGGAAAGCTCGGGTAAAACGACGCTCGCGCTGCATGCCGTGGCGGAATGCCAGAAGAAGGGCGGCACCGCTGCTTTTGTTGATGCCGAGCATGCCCTTGATCCCGTTTATGCCCGTAAGCTGGGCGTGGACCTGAACGAACTGCTCGTCAGCCAGCCGGACACCGGCGAACAGGCGCTGGAAATTGCCGATACGCTCGTTCGTTCGGGCGCTGTCGATATCCTCGTCGTTGACTCGGTCGCAGCCCTTACGCCACGCGCCGAACTTGAAGGCGAGATGGGCGACAGCCACGTGGGCCTGCAAGCCCGCCTGATGAGCCAGGCGCTGAGGAAGCTCACTGCTTCGATCTCGCGCTCGAATGCGATTGTTATCTTCATCAACCAGATCCGCATGAAGATCGGTGTGATGTATGGCAGCCCGGAAACCACCACGGGCGGTAACGCGCTCAAATTCTATGCGTCGGTTCGTCTCGATATCCGCCGCGTCGGCCAGATCAAGGACAAGGAAGATATCGTCGGCAACACGACCCGCGTGAAAGTGGTGAAGAACAAGGTTGCCCCGCCGTTCAAACAGGTTGAGTTCGATATCATGTACGGCGAAGGCGTTTCCAAGAACGGCGAAATCCTCGATCTTGGCGTCAAGGCCGGTGTCGTCGAGAAATCGGGTTCCTGGTACAGCTATTCCAGCCAGCGCATCGGGCAGGGCCGCGAGAATGCCAAGAAATTCCTCGCCGACAATCCGGATGTGGCTGCCGATATCGAGCGGGTGATCCGCCAGAATTCCGGCACCATGAACGAAGCGATGCTGACCTCGCCGGATGATGAAGACGGCGGCGACTATAGCGACGAATAAAAGCCTGGCCCGAAGGGCACGGCAGCAGGATCAAGGGAAGGGCCGTCCGGCAGCGGGCGGCCCGCTGCTTTTTGCGCGTTTCGCCCACGGGGCATGCTGGACACGGGCGCCCATGCCCGCTAAATAGGCGCTCTTGGTGTACCCATCATGGGTATGGTGCCACGAACGCTAGTGACAGGAACGGCTTCATGACCGGTGTTAACGACATTCGCAAAGGGTTTCTCGACTATTTCGGCAAGGCTGACCATACGGTCGTCGCCTCCGCGCCGCTGGTGCCGATCAACGACCCGACGCTGATGTTCACGAACGCCGGGATGGTGCCTTTCAAGAATGTCTTCACGGGTGCCGAAGTCCGCGATTACAAGCGCGCGGCATCCAGCCAGAAATGCGTTCGCGCCGGCGGCAAGCATAACGACCTCGATAACGTCGGCTACACCGCCCGCCACCACACCTTTTTCGAAATGCTCGGCAACTTCTCGTTCGGCGACTATTTCAAGGACGGCGCCATCGAACATGCCTGGAACCTGATCACCAAGGATTTCGGCATCGATGCCGACCGCCTTTGCGTCACCGTTTATCACGAGGACGAAGAAGCTGCCGGTCTCTGGCGCAAGATCGCCGGCCTGCCGGACGACCGCATCATCCGCATCGCGACAAGCGATAACTTCTGGTCGATGGGCGATACCGGCCCGTGTGGCCCGTGCTCGGAAATCTTCTATGACCACGGCGACCATATCTGGGGTGGCCGTCCGGGAACGCCCGAGGAAGACGGCGACCGTTTCGTCGAAATCTGGAACCTCGTCTTCATGCAGTATGAGCAGCTGGCCTCCGGCGAGCGCATCAACCTGCCGAAGCCGTCGATCGATACCGGCATGGGGCTGGAGCGTATCTCCGCCGTGATGCAGGGCGTGCACGATAACTATGATATCGACCTTTTCCGCCGCCTGATTGCGGCGTCCGTTGATGCAACGGGCGCGAAAGAGGTGAAGGAAACCCGCGCCTCGCACCGCGTGATTGCCGATCACATGCGCGCCATGTCCTTCCTGATCGCGGACGGCGTGCTGCCGTCGAACGAAGGCCGTGGCTATGTCCTGCGCCGGATCATGCGCCGCGCCATGCGCCACGCCCATATGCTGGGCGCGAAGGACCTCGTGATGCACAAGATCGCCCCCACGCTGGTGGCTGAAATGGGGGCGGCGTTCCCCGAGCTCGTGCGCGCCGAAAAGCTCATTCAGGAAACCCTGAAGCTTGAGGAATCGCGTTTCCGCGCCATGCTCGAAAAAGGCATTCGTCTTCTCGATGACGAAGTCTCGAAACTTGCGTCGGGTGCTGCCCTGCCGGGTGATGTGGCCTTCAAGCTTTACGATACATACGGCTTCCCGCTGGACCTGACGCAGGATGCCCTGCGCGAACAGGACCGCACGGTTGACGTGGCTGGCTTCAACGAGGCCATGGACCGCCAGCGGGCGCAGGCGCGCGCCGCCTGGGCGGGCTCTGGCGACACGGCCACCGAAAAGGTCTGGTTCGATATCCTCGACCGCGCCGGCGCCACCGAATTCATCGGCTACACGACCGAGCATGCCGAAGGCGCCGTTGTGGCGCTCGTCAAGGACGGCCAGGAAGTCACCGCTGCCAATGCAGGTGACGAAGTGCTTGTCGTGATGAACCAGACGCCTTTCTACGGCGAATCCGGTGGCCAGATGGGCGACGCCGGTATCATGAAGGCTGGCAGCACGGCACTGGATGTATCCGACACCGCCAAAATGGTTGGTGCGCTGCATGCTCACCGTGCCACCGTGAAGGCTGGCAACGTTAAGGTCGGCGACAGCCTTGACCTTGTCGTCGATGGCAACCGCCGCACGCGCCTGCGTGCCAACCACTCTGCCACGCACCTTCTGCACGAAGCCCTGCGCCGCAAGCTCGGCGAGCATGTGACGCAGAAAGGGTCGCTGGTGGCGCCCGAGCGGCTGCGTTTCGATATCTCGCACCCGAAGCCGATTGAAGAGGCCGAGCTGCGCGTCATCGAGCAGGAAGTGAATGCCCTCATTCGCGGCAATGCCGATGTGGAAACCCGCCTCCTTTCCTATGACGATGCCATTGAAGCCGGCGCCATGGCGCTGTTCGGCGAGAAATATGGCGACGAGGTCCGTGTCGTTTCGATGGGCGACGAGCTGAAAAGCAGCCGTCCGCATTTCTCGGTGGAACTTTGCGGCGGCACGCACGTGCGCCGGCTGGGCGATATCGGGCTTTTCGTGATCGTTTCCGAAGGCGGTGTTTCTGCCGGCGTGCGCCGGATCGAGGCACTGACGGGCGAAGCCGCCCTCAATCACCTGCTGGCCCAGCAGACGCTTCTGAAGGAAGCCGCCGGTACACTGAAAACCAAAGCCGAAGAATTGCCGGAGCGCGTTGCAGCCCTTGTGGCCGAGAAGCGCACGCTGGAGCGTGATCTGGCCGATGCCCGGAAGAAAGCTGCCCTTGGTGGTGGTGCGTCGAGCGGCCCGGTAGCGAAGGATGTGAACGGCGTCAAGTTCCTCGGCAGCGTGCTTGAAGGCGTCAGCGCCAAGGACCTGCGCGGCCTTGTAGACGAAGCCAAGGGCCAGGTGGGCTCGGGTGTCGTGGCCTACGCTGTGAATGCCGATGGCAAGGCCGCTATCGCGGTCGGCGTGACGGCGGACCTGACGGATAAGGTGAGCGCGGTTGACCTCGTGCGCGCAGCCACAGCAGCCGTTGGCGGGCAGGGTGGCGGCGGCCGCCCGGACATGGCGCAGGCCGGTGGCCCGGATGGCGGCAAGGTCGCTGATGCCATTGCGGCAATCGAAGCTGCGCTCGCTGGTTGAGACCTTGAGTATAAATCAAATCAAGATGATAGGGGTGGCGGTGACGCTGCCCCTTTTCATTTGAAAATATTGTTTCATATGCAATCACTCGTTGACTAAGACGAGTGGATTGCGCAGTCTTCTCGCGTGTTTATGAGTATTGCGGGGGCAAGATGTGAAGCGCATTGGCTTTGGAACGCTTGTGCTGGCGTTGGGATTAATAATGCCGGCAGTGAAGGCTGAGGCTCGTCTTGAACTTGACGGGCTGAGAGTTCAGACCTTCCAGAGCGACAATCCGGAACAGGCGGAACGTACTGTTCGCTTCGAAGGCCCCGAGGCCGCAAGCAAGCCCTGGCGAATTTGCGCCGTTCTTCCGAATGTCAGCGACAGCTACTGGGACTGGGTCGTGGATGGCCTGCGTCAGGAAGCAGCTGCCCTTGGCGTGAGGGTCGCTGTTTTCGAGGCGAGCGGCTATGACGCTTCGGGCCTCGAGCAGCAACGGCGTCTTCTGATGTCCCGCTGTGTGGGCGGCAAGTATGATGCGATCCTCATCGCCGCCATCGAAGACGGTGGCCTGAATGAGCCATTGGCAGCTGCCCGCACCGCCGGTATCCCGGTTATCGACCTGATCAACGGCTATGACGACACCAAAGTTTCAGCGCATGCCATGGTCGACTTTTGGCATCTCGGCAGTCTGGCCGCCAAGATGACGCGTGATATGGCTGCCAAGGGTGCTGTGGGGGCGAAGGGCAAAGCGCGGGTCCTGTGGGTGCCCGGGCCGGAAATGGCCAACTGGGTGCAATGCGGGCACAAGGGCTTTACCGAAACGCTGGCAGACGTGCCGGGGATCGAGGTCATCTCGCTGTATGGCCCGCCGTTCGAACGTGTACAGGCGCAGCTCATCCGCGACGCATGGGACAAACACGGCCCCTTCGATATGGTGGTTGGCACGGCGCCGACTGCGGCTGCCGCCGTTTCCCTGCGGGCATCGGGCATGCTACCCCACGGCATGCCGGTCCTTTCCTACTATGCCACGCCGACAGTGATGGACCTGTTCGCGCGGGGCAAGTTGATGGCGGTTGGCACCGATGAGCCCGTGGTGCAGGCGCGGATCGGGGTATCGCTGGCTGTCATGTTGCTGGAGGGCATGCCGGTGCCGCGGGTCGTTGGCCCCATTCCCCGCATGGTCCATCATTCGGACTAGTGGCCGGCCTTTATTCCTCGACGAGGGTCCATGCCCAGCTGGTGGCATCCGCACCATCAGCCTTGGAGATGGTGGCGGTGAGGCGATTGCCGTCCCGCACATAGCTGATTTTCTGCGGATAGTCGTGATCCGGCTTCAGGAACACGGCGCTGCTGGCGCTATGTTCCACCAGCGGGAAGGCGACCGGTGTGCCGCCGCCCGGCTGGGCGATATAGGCGGCGTCCGGCCCCGTCGTGATCCGGATGAATTCAAAATTCCCCGTCTTGCCGTCCTTGAGGCTGCGGTTGACCGCGAAATAGACGCCGCCTTCGCCGTTCGTCCACATTTCCTCGCTCACCTTGCTGCCTTGCTCGCTGCGCCAATGGCCGGTCAGCCAGTCGAAATCGCCGGCATGGGCTGAGGGACAGGCGAGGAAGGCGATGGCGGCATAAGCAAGCAGACGAGGACGAGGCATGGCAGGGCTCCGTGGTGGCTGGGTGCGATGATCATACCCTTAAAGAGAAAAGGCCGCACCATCCGGCACGGCCTTTCCTGAATTCTGCGCTGAAACGTGGCTTAGCCGAGCTTGGCTTTCAGGTTCTGGTCGATCTTGTCGAAGAACTGGCCGGTGGTCATCCAGCTCTGGTTCGGGCCGATCAGCAGTGCAAGGTCTTTGGTCATGCTGCCGCGTTCAACGGTTTCAACGCAAACCTGCTCAAGCGTTTCAGCGAAGGCCGATACTTCCGGCGTGCCATCGAGCATGCCGCGATACTTGAGGCCTCGCGTCCAAGCGAAGATCGAGGCGATCGGGTTCGTCGAGGTTTCCTTGCCCTGTTGGTGGTGACGATAGTGACGGGTCACCGTGCCGTGGGCGGCTTCGGCTTCGATGGTTTTGCCATCGGGCGTCATCAGAACCGAGGTCATCAGGCCGAGCGAGCCGAAGCCCTGTGCCACTGTGTCAGACTGCACGTCGCCGTCGTAGTTTTTACAGGCCCAGACGAAGCCGCCAGCCCACTTGAGGGCGCTTGCGACCATGTCGTCGATCAGGCGGTGTTCGTAGGTGATGCCGGCGTCCTTGAACTTGTCTTTGAACTCGGTCTCGAACACTTCCATGAACAGGTCCTTGAAGCGACCGTCATAGGCCTTGAGGATCGTGTTCTTGGTGGAAAGGTAAACCGGCCATTTGCGGTCAAGGCCATAGTTCATGCTGGCGCGGGCGAAATCCATGATCGAATCGTCAAGGTTATACATGCCCATGGCCACGCCGGAGCTCGGGAAATTGAACACTTCGTGCTCGATGGCTTCGCCGCCGTCCTCGGGCTCGAAACGCATGGTGAGCTTGCCCTTGCCGGGTACTTTGAAGTCGGTCGCGCGGTACTGGTCGCCAAACGCATGGCGGCCGATTACGATCGGCTTGGTCCAGCCCGGCACAAGGCGCGGTACGTTCTTGATGATGATCGGCTCGCGGAACACCGTACCGCCCAGAATGTTGCGGATGGTGCCGTTGGGGCTTTTCCACATTTTCTTGAGGCCGAATTCCTCAACGCGCTGCTCATCAGGGGTGATGGTCGCGCACTTCACGCCCACGCCATGTTCCTTGATGGCATTGGCGGCATCGATGGTGATCTGGTCGTTGGTTTCGTCGCGCTTTTCGATCGAGAGATCGTAATAGAGGAGTTCCACATCGAGATAGGGCTGCACAAGGCGCTCACGGATCCATTGCCAGATGATCCGGGTCATCTCGTCGCCGTCAACCTCGACGATAGGATTTTTGACTTTAATCTTGCTCATCTTGTCCTCAATTGTTGGCCCGGTAAACGGTGTCAGAAACCGGGCAGCGCGTTCGGGCGCAGGGAGGCTGCGCCAATATTGGGCGGCACCCTAGCATCAAGCTTTCGGCGTTTGAAGCCCTTTATGGGCCGGGACTTGTCAGATCAGTTCACTCAGGCCCTCGCCCTCTACCATAGCCACGCTATCAAGGTGGGCAAGCGCTTCTGCAGCCGATGCCGTCACCGTGATCAGGTCGGCGTGGGCGGGCTTTGCAAAGCCTTCGGTGACGATGCTTCGCACCAGCGTGACGAGTGCATCCCAATAGCCGCCGGAATTGACGAGAACGATGGGTTTGCGGTGCAGGCCGAGCTGTGCCCAGGTGACGATCTCGAACAGTTCGTCAAGCGTGCCAAGGCCGCCGGGCAGCACGAGAAAAGCGTCGGACCGGTCGAACATCATTTTTTTGCGTTCATGCATCGACCCGGTGACATGGATTTCAGCAAGGCCCCCTTGCGTGATTTCCACGGCGTCCAGATGGTCGGGGATGATGCCGATCACACTGCCGCCGGCGTCCACCGAGGCGCGGGCGACAAGGCCCATCAGGCCGATAGAACCGGCGCCGTAAACGAGATCAAGCCCGCGTTCGGCAAGGCCTTTGCCAAGCTCGGTTGCTTCGCGCGCATACACCGGATTGGCCCCGGTGCGCGATCCGCAATAAACACACACGGATTTGAGGGGTTGAAGGGTCATATTCTCTCCACAATATAGGGCGACAAGGGCATTATGGCCGTCGATGCTTCTATCTGGCCGCAAGGCCGGAATCGGGCCGCTCTCAGAAACATCTTTCAACATTAGCGGCCGATTGTTAATGAACAACAAAACTAACAGGCGTTCGACCCATCATGGCTTTTGAAACAGAAAACGACGGATTGCCGCCGAAGGTCAAGCTGGCAGCGATCATTGTGATCGTCCTCGCTGTCTCGGCTGTGATCTGGCAATTCACTGCAGGCAATGGCACCCCGGCTCCGACCGGCCCCGTTGTCCCCGGCGCCAAGGAACAGCCGGTTGCCGAAGCACCGCAAAAGCCGGCGTTCGATCTGGTGCGGATCGCGCGTGGTGGCACAGGCGTTATCGCCGGTCGCGTGGCGCCCAATGCCCATGTCACGCTTTATGCCAATGATGTGAAGATTGCCGAAGTGGATGCCGACGCCCAGGGTGAATGGGTGATCGTGCTGGAACAGCCGCTGGAAGCCGGGTCTGTTTCTCTCAATCTGAAAAGCCATGATCCGGCGACCGGTACGGTGGCCGAAGCCGATGATGTGGTCGTGGTATCTGTCCCTGAGCCCGACGACCGCAGCTTTGCCGAACGCGACGAAAGCGGTGTTGTTGCCGTTCTCAGCCCCAAATCGGGCGAGGGTGGCAGCCGCCTGTTGCAGAAGCCGGGTACGGCCTCCATTGCCGAAGTAGGTGACAGCCTTTCGGTGGACGCACTTGACTATGGTGACGGCGGTTCGCCGGTCATCAGTGGCCGCGCCCTGCCGCGCGTTGATGTGCGGGTCTATGTTGATGATGAATTCATCGGTGTCACCCGGGTGAAGGATGATGGCACCTGGTCGGTGACCGCAGCCAACACTATTGGTGGCGGCCGGCATACGATCCGGGTGGACCAGACGATTGGTAAGGATGGCACCGTGCAGCTCAGGATCGAGCAACCGGTGGAAGCTGGCCTGCCGCTTGACCCCCGTCAGGCTGCGGGCGGTGTGATCGTGCAGCCGGGCAACACGCTGTGGCACATCGCGCGGCAGCTGTATGGCTCCGGTGTGCGCTATACGATGATCTTCAAGGAAAACAGCGAAGTGATCCGCGATCCGGATCTCATCTATCCCGGGCAGATGTTCCGCCTGCCGGAAGGGGAACGGGGCTGAGGTGCTGCCTCAGTCCAGCGGCTTCAGGTGCGCGCGCAGCGACCGCAGGTGATTTTCCGATTCGAGCAGGATAAGCGTCAGCGCGCCCATCAGGCTGGCGCCGGCCATATAATCCTCGGTCGTCGTGATGCTCGAAAATTCAACCATGCCATCGCGGTTCATCCGGTAGGCGCCGTCCACGCCGCGATTGTTGAGGAAAAGCCGCTCAAGCGCGAGGCCGCGCTGCAGTTCGTCCTCGATGGTGAAATAGACCTGCCCGAGCTTGGCATTCAGCCGGATTTCGCCGCCATTGCCGCCCTTTTTCAGCGAGCGTGCATGGAAGTGAATGCCTTCCCACTCGAAATCGATCTCGTCGAAGCGGGCCTCATCAAGGTTTTCAAGATGCCCCTTGGCGCGTTCGAGACTGTCATGCAGTTTCATAGGTCGAAACTTTCACCCGTTTGGGAAACGAAAGGACGGTTCACCCGCAATAGCTTGAAGAAGCTCTTTTAAACAAGCGTTAAATTGTAGGAAGACGTTCGTTGACAATTGCCCCGCCATCTTGCCATGAAGCCGCCTTTGGGGCCAGCGTGATCGGGCTAAGCTTGACGACGCGGGCCCAAATCGTCAGTGTGTCCTGAATTTTACAGGTCCCCATACGGGAAAAGGTTTGTTTCGATGAAAGCAATGGATGTCGTGATGACGCCGATTCACCGCGAAGGTCATCTCTTCGTGGCTTTGTTCTTCGCGGCGTCGATCGTCTTGATGGCGCTGTGGGCGCCGCTTGGCTGGATCGGCCTCGTGCTGACAGCATGGTGCCTTTATTTCTTCCGTGACCCGCACCGCGTGGTGCCGGAAGAGAAGGGCATCCTCGTAAGCCCCGCCGACGGCACCGTTTGCCTGATTATGGAAGCGACCCCGCCCGCCGAGCTCGGCATGGGCGACGAGAAGGTTACCCGTGTCTCGATCTTCCTTTCCGTGTTCAACGTGCATGTGAACCGCGTGCCCGCCGCCGGCACCATCACCGGCCTTGCCTATGTGCCCGGCAAATATCTGAATGCCGCCGCTGAAGAAGCGAGCGAGGAAAACGAGCGCCAGCTTGTCCGTATGACGACCGAAGACGGCGACGATATTGCCTTCGCACAGGTTGCAGGGCTCGTGGCGCGTCGTATCCTCTGCGACCTTGAAGAAGGCCAGAAGGTGGACCGCGGCGATCGCATGGGCCTGATCCGCTTTGGCAGCCGCACCGATATCTATCTGAGCGCCAAGCTGAAGCCGATGGTGAAAGTGGGCCAGACCATGATTGGCGGCGAGACCGTCATCGCGCGTCGTTCGGCCTGAAGCATCGGGACGCCCCATGGATAATCGTCCCCTTCTTTTCCGCGAGATATCGATCCGCACCATCTTGCCGAATGTGGTGACGCTGCTTGCCTTTGTGGCTGGCCTCACCGCCATTCGCTTCGCGCTTGCCGGCAAGTGGGAACTGGCCGTCTGGGCCGTGATCGTGGCCGGTGTGTTCGACGGGCTGGATGGCACCGTCGCAAGGCTTCTGAAAAGCACCAGCCGTTTCGGGGCGGAACTTGATTCGCTTTCCGATAACGTCGCCTTCGGTGTGGCGCCGGCGGTTGTGCTTTATCTCTGGACGCTTGAAAGCATCGACCGGCTCGGCTGGGCCTTCGCGCTTCTCTATGCCATCGCCATGGCGCTCAGGCTTGCCCGCTTCAATGCGCGCATGGAAGACGAGGACGAGCCCCGCCGCCGCCTCGGTTTCATCACGGGTGTGCCAGCGCCGATGGGTGCGGCGCTCATGCTGATGCCCATCATGATCGATCTGGTGGCGGAAACCGATCTGGTGCGCGGTTATCCCCGCATCATCGGCCTTTATGTGATGTTCGTCGCCATGCTGATGGTTTCGACCCTGCCGACATGGTCGCTGAAGTCGATCCGCATGCCGAAGCAATGGTTCTCGCCCTTCATGCTGTTGATCGGCGCGATTATCGCCGGGCTTTTCGCCCGCACGTGGGAAGTGATCATCCTTCTGGGGCTCACCTACCTTGCGACGCTGCCGTTCAGCTATGTGGCCTTCAAGCGCCGCGTAGGGCAGAAGCAGCGGCAGGGCGCCGAGCTGCACTCACCGAAAGAATGACGAAGAACTGGCCGCTACTCAGCGGCCAGTTTGTTTTCGTCAGCACTTGCAGCGACGTCGCTGTCGGCTTTGCGGCCACGGCGGGCTTGCCATTTGATCCGCAGCTGTTCGCGTGCGGCGAGGGCGGCGGGCGTGAACACAAGGGTCAGCATCGTGGAGGCCCCAAGGCCCCACACAACGGCAACCGCCAGATCGACCCAGAATTTCGAGGTCGGCGAGCCGAACTCGATATCCGCATCGAAGAAATTGACGTTGAATTCAAGCGCCATCGGCAGCAGGCCGATCATCGTGGTGCCGGTGGTGAGAAGGATCGGCCGCAGGCGCTGGGCGCCCGTGTGTACGATGGCCTCAAGCGGGTCGATGCCATGCTCGCGGAAGCGGTTATAGGTGTCGATCAGCACGATATTGTTGTTCACCACGATCCCGGCGAGGGCGACGATGCCGATGCCCGTCATGATCACCGAAAATTCGCGCCCCGTGACGAACAGGCCAAACAGCACACCGATGGCCCCCATGATCACGGCAGTGAGGATGAGGGCGGTCTGGTAGAAGCTGTTAAACTGCGCCAGCAGGATGAGGCCCATCAGCGCGAGCGCGAGGAGCATGGCACCGAACAGGAAACTTGAGGCTTCCTGCTGGAATTCGTCGCTGCCCTCGAATTTCACATTCACGCGCGGGTCCAGCTTGGCGGCGCCTTGCCATTCCTTCATGGCATCCACCACGCGGTTCACCTGCACATCGTCGCGCACGTTGGCGCTGACGGTGACGGAGCGCTCGGCGTTCGTACGGGTGATTTTGCCGATCTTCGGCGTCGGCACCCGGTCCACGAGGTTGGTAAGCGCGACCGGCCCCTTCGGCGTCATGATCGTCAGTTCGTCAAAGGCCTGGATGCCACGGGCATCCTGAGGCAGGCGGATGCGGATATCTTCCTCGTCGATGGAATCAGCGGGTCGGTAACGCCCGGCGAGCATGCCGTTGGTCATCAGCTGGATGAAACTGCCGACGGTGGTGACATCGGTGCCATAACGCCCGGCTTCGGCGCGGTCCACATCAAGCGACCAGTCGATACCCGGCACATGGAGCGTGTCTTCCACTTCCACCACACCGTCAATCTCGCCGAGCTTGGCTTTCACTGTCGCGACGGCACCTGTCAGCAGGGCAGGGTCTTCGCTGGAAAGCCTGATCTGGATATCCTTGCCCTGGATCGGGCCGAAGCTGACTTCGGAAAGTTCCACCTTGATGCCTGCCATATCGGCCGTGCGTTCGCGCAGCTCGTTCTTCAGGTCTTCGTAGCTCTGGCGTTTGTTCCAGTCATCAAGCATCAGGTTGACGCGGCCGACGACGTCTTCGGAGCCGGTGATATCGTTGTTGGTGAGCATCGTGGTGCTCCACACCGCTTTCACGCCGGGTGTGTCGTAAACGCGGTTGCCCACGCTACGGACAAGCCGGTCGATCTCGCCAATCGACATATTGCCGCGAGCATGCACCAGCAGGCGCACCAATGGCGGATCACCTTCCGAGAAAGTGCGGCTGCCAAGGTTAGCCGCACCATAGGCCATCACGATCATCACCATGATCACGACAGTGCCGGCCAGAACGCGGAAAGGCCTGCGCACCACGGCTTCAAGGATTTCACCGTACCAGCGGGTGAAGCCGGTGAGCCGGTTGACCGAGAAGCTCGCGTCCTGCGACAGGGCCTGCATGGCGGCGACATTCACCTCGCTCGGCTTGCCGATGGTAGCGCCAAGCGTTGGCAGGAAGACGAGGGCCACAAGCAGCGAGCCCATGAGGGTATAGATCACCGTGATCGGGATATATTTCATGAACTCGCCCATGATGCCGGGCCAGAAGATGATCGGCAGGAAGGCAGCAACTGTGGTGAGCGTCGAGCTGATGATCGGCAACCCCATTCGCTTGGCGGCAAGGCTGTAGGCTTCCTGCCGGTCAAGGCCTTCAACCATCTTGCGGTCGGCGTATTCGGTGACGACGATGGCGCCGTCGACCAGCATCCCGACCGCGAGAATGAGGCCGAACATCACAACGTTGTTGATGGATTCGCCTGTGTAATGCAGACACATGATGCCGAACAGGAACGAGGCGGGCACGGCCACGCCGATGAGCATGGCTGCGCGTGTACCAAGGGCCGCTACCACGATGATCACCACAAGCACGATTGCGGACACCACGTTGTTGCGGAGCGTATCAAGGAAGTCGGCGACCTCCACCGACTGGTCGAACAGGTAGTCGATCTGGATACCGGCGGGCCAGCTGGCACGCATCTTTTCAACCACCGTTTTGGCCTGTTCGGCCGCTTCCACCACGTTCGCCTCGGTGCGTTTCATCACATCGATCGTGTAGGCGGGCTGGCCGTTATAGTGCGACAGGCGGGTTGCATCCTTGAAGGTGCGGCGAACGGTCGTCAGGTCGCGAAGCGTTACCACGCCGTCAGTCGAGGCCTTGATGGGCAGGTTGAGGACATCGTCCGGCTCTTCCACCAGCCCGTCCACGCGCACCGAGAAGCGCCCCGATGCGGTGTCAAGCGAGCCTGCCGCCACCAGCCGGTTGTTGTTGGCAACAACGCTGTATAGCTCGGCAGGGGTGACATTATAGACGGTCAGCTTGGCCGGATCGATCAGCACCTCAAGCATCTGTTCGCGCTCGCCGCCGGTTTCCACTTCGCGGATCAGCGACTGGGCCTCTAGCTCCTCGCGCACTGAGCGGACGATCTGCGCCATGGTGCGTTCGGGCACGGGGCCGGAAAGAACAATGGTCAGCACCGGCTCGTCGGACGTGCTGAATTCCGAAAGGGTCGGCTCCAGCGTGTCGTCCGGCAGGCGCGAGCGGGCCATGTCCATCGCGTCGCGCACCAGCTGGCGGGCGCGGTCCTGGCTCTGGTCCGGGTGGAACTCGGCGATCAGGTAAGCGCCGCCCTCGCGGCCCACGGCATCCAGCCGCTTCAGGCCTTCAAGGCCGCGCAGCTGCACTTCCATCGGTTTGATCAGCAGCCGCTCGGCATCTTCCGGCGAGATGCCGTCATGCGAGATATTGATCAGGAAAACCGGGAAGGGGATATGGGGATCCTCCTCCTTCACGATATTGGCGTAGGAAAGCATCCCGGCGATCAGGATGATCGACAGGAGCGTCAGGATAAGGCGTTTGGAGCGGACGAAGAAGTCGATCATGCCGCTCATGACGTGGCACTTTCTTCAACAAGGCGGACCTTCTCGCCGTCAGCCACAAAGTCCTGACCCGTGGTGATGATGCGGATATCGTTCGGCAGGCCCGCCACCCAGACGCCGCCTTCGGCGTCATCCAGCACCTCAACCGGCATGAAGGTGGCGCGGTCTTCCCCATCCACCAGCCGCACGCCAAGGCGGCCTTCCTTGTCGAGGATGAACCACGACGGCGACAGGAGATGCGCATGGGTGCGACCGATCGGCAGGCGGATCGTTGCGGTCAGGCCTTCCTTCAAGGTGTGCTCAGGGTTCGTAAGCTCGACTTCCACCCGGAAACCGCGGGTTTCCAGATTGGCGGCGGACGCGACGTAACGGATACGCCCGGTCATGTCCGGCAGGCCCTTGACGGAAACCGTGGCAGGCTCGCCAACATCGAGATCACTGACGAAGGCTTCAGACGCCTCGGCAACGGCCAGGAAGGGCTCTTCCAGCATCAAGGTTGCGCAGGTCGAACCCTTTTGCAGGTAGCTTCCGACTTCGGCCTCGCGGGTTTCCACGATGCCATCGAACGGGGCCTTGATGCCGGTGTGGGCCAGATCAAGCTCGCGCCGGTCAACGGCGGCGAGGGCGGCATCGAGCTGTGCCTTGGCGGCTGCTGTTTGCGTTTCAGAGCGGTGCCCCTTGGCCGCAAGCGCGACGGCGGCGTTATATTCAAGCTGGCGCTGGTCCAGAAGCGCCTTTGCCTCGGCAAGGCTTGCCGCGCGGTCGGCGGTATCGATCCGGCAGATCACGTCGCCCTTTTTGATCCGCGTGCCTTTCTCGACCGGTGTGGCGATCACGCGACCATCGATCTCGGACTTCAGGGCGACTTTGCGCAGGGCTTCCGTATGGCCGCGCACCGAGGCTTCATGGCCGAAATCGCGGGCCGTGAAGGATTGATAGACAACGGGAAAGGCCTTGTCGCCGGTTGCCGCTTCCACCGCCTGTTCGTGGCGGGGCCCTGAAACGATGCCAATGGCAAGATAAAGGGCAAGGGCACCAGAGATTACAAGGGCAGTCGTGACCGGCTTCATAAGCTATTCCAGTATCTTCAAATATATGCCTGCGCGCAGTTTTCGGCGAATTGCGGCAATTTTACGTCAGATGTTACGAAGCCGGGGCCATCATGCCTGCGATCAGGCCCTTTTTTTTCTTCACGAGAAAATCATGGGCGGCTTTCTGCATGACGATCCCGTATTCCAGCACGAAGCGAGAGGCAGCACCTTCCTCGGCGCCCAGCATGACCTCGAGCGCCTCGATCTGCTCGCCGTGGTGGGCGATGCGCTCGTCGATCAGGTCCTCGATACGGTGCGGGGCCACGGCTTCAGCGAACAGAAGGGCGGCCAAAAAGTCCGACCGGTTGCGGTCAGGCCCCGGCGAGTTGGCGAGGGCGGCCTCAAGCTCGGCGCGGCCAGCGGGCGTCAGGCTGTAAATCTTTTTGTCCGGGCGTTTGGACTGGGCTTCTGCGCGGCAGGAAATCAGGCCTTCTTCGGTGAGCCGGGTAAGGGCAGGGTAGATCGAGCCAAAGCTCGCTTCGCTGAAGAAGCTGAAGCTGCCTTCGGCAACCATCTTCTTGATCTCGTATCCTGTCGCGTCACCAAGGCTGAGGATGCCAAGGCAGAGTGTGGGGATATCCATTCTTTGTCTTTCTATATCGGGCTGTCATATGAAGATGGCATCTGTGGCGCCTTTGTAAAGGGGGGAGGCACAGAAATCGGTAGCCCTTCGGGTTTTGGCGCGCCCCTTGCTTGCCAATCGCGTCGGGTATGGCATTCCGGTTGCGGGCGCCATGAGCTAAAGTGACGTTCCAAGGATGGGGTGCAGTGATGTTCAATCATTATACGAAGACTTCTCTTTCCGGCCTTCTGGTTGCCCTCACACTTTCGGGCTGCGGCGCGCTCGGGATCGGCGGCAAGGACGAGGATGTGCAGAAAACATCTGACCGCCGTGACCAGATTCTGGTGAACACGGGGGCAACCGGCCCGCAACCCGGCCTCAACGGCCCGGTCGAAGATCGGGTGCTGCGCGACAAGTTCCGTGACCTTGAAGGCGTGTTCATGCGCGTGGAAGAACGGCTCGGCAATATTGAAGGTCGGCTCAACGCGCTTGAAGCCAATCAGGTGGCCTCGGCGAGCGAAGCGATGACTGCCCAACGCGATTCGGCCTCTGCTTTCAGTGCCGAACTCGACAGCCTGAAGCAACAGGTTGCCACCCTGAACAACGTGAACCGCAATCAGGCGCAGGAACTGCAGCGCCTCAATGCAGATGCCGAGCGGGCGCGGCAGGCCTCGATGCCGCCTCGCTTCAGCGTGCATCTTTCATCCTACCGTACCATCGAACAGGCGCGAGTCGGGTGGAGACAACTTGCGGCTGCATTCGGTGCGCCGCTTGGCGAGCTGAAGCCATATATTGTGACAGAACAACAGGATGGCCTCGGTTCCTTCATCAAATTGCAGGCTGGCGTGCTGAACAGTCAGCAAGCAGCGGACGAACTTTGCGCCACATTGAAGCGCATGTCGGGCGATCAATTCTGTGCTGCAATGCGGCTGGCTGGCGATCCGTTACAGTAACGAAAACGGCAACTTGCAGGCATGGTGCAGTGCGGCAAATAATATTCGCATGCGCAACAAGTTCACATAACGTACAAGTATTTGAAAAAAATAATAAAAAGGCCGTCGTGAGGCCTTGACAAAAGAGGCCATTTTTTGTCGGATACACCCACCTTCGGGGAAATGCTTCAGATAGTGCGACTTGGGGAGGTTGAGCCCTATCTGATACTAGCGCTGGTCAAACGGCTGCTGACATTTCCTCGAAAGGCCGGGCAGCGTCCCGATGGGGGGAAAACGCTCGGATTCTGGCGCGGCGAGAGGGTGCAAGCCCAATCTGCCGCGCCATTTTTTATGTGCTGGCCTCAGGGCGCACAGCCAATCCCGAACTTCAGTTGAGACGCAGGCCGCTGGCGCTGCCCATCGGGCGGCTGGCCCGGCGTTGCCGCCAGAAACGCGACACGGGGCCAAGGGCATCCTGGAACGCGGTCATCCCGAAGGCGCCGATCATCACAAACAGGCCGAAGAGCAGGGCATGGAGCAGGCTGGTCATCTGGTCGTCCTCTTGAATGTTCTTGTTGTGTTCTTATTCTGCTATTGTGCGCCCGTCAAGAACAAAAAAAGAACATATCACTTGAGGTGGTGTACGGATGGCTTTGTGTTGCTAAGGCCTGCCTGCTGGTGTTAAGAGGAACTCAAGTGCGCCGGAACGGGCGCCTGCCTTGGAGGCAGGCCCAAAACGATCCGGCTAGAAAATACGAAGAGCGCCCTATGTCGTTAGACGAAATCAACGCGGGGTCGCCGGGCGCCGATGGGGAAATGACTCCACCGCGCAGCACCGAGCGTTCACCAGCCCGGGCCGATGGTCCGGGATCGCGCACCAGCCGCCCTCAGGCGCGGCCCGTGTATAGCGCGATCGACCTTGGCACCAACAATTGCCGTCTCCTGATCGCCCGACCGACCGCCGGTGGCTTCCGTGTCATCGATGCCTTTTCGCGCATCGTGCGGCTCGGCGAAGGCGTTGCGCAAACCCGTCGCCTTTCCGACGACGCGATGAACCGTACCATCGAAGCCCTGAAGGTCTGCGCCGACAAGATCGACCGGCGCGGCGTCACCTGCATGCGCCATGTGGCGACCGAAGCCTGCCGCATGGCCGAGAACAGCGACGAGTTTCTGGCGCGGGTGCGCGAAGAAACCGGCATCAATCTGGATATCATCAGCGCGGGCGAGGAAGCGCGGCTTGCTGTCATGGGCTGCCAGTCGTTGATTGCCCCCGGCAACCGGCATGCGCTGGTGTTCGATATCGGCGGCGGCTCCACCGAGCTGATCTGGGTGAAGGTGCTGCCTGAGCGCCGCACCGAGATCCAGGGCTGGATGTCGATCCCGTGGGGTGTGGTCTCGCTGACCGAAGCCTTCGGCGCCTCCGGTGCTACGGTGGGGATCGATAAATATCACCGCATGGTATCGACCGTGCGCGATCACCTGCAGGCGTTCGAGGACGCACATCAGCTGTCGAAGGTCGTCAAGCGCAAGCGGGTCCAGTTCCTGGGCACGTCGGGCACGGTGACGACGCTCGCGAGCCTGCATCTGAAACTGCCGCGATACAGCCGGGACCGTGTGGACGGCGCCTGGATGAAATCGTCGGAAATTGCCCGTCTTTCCTACAGTGTCGCCATGATGTCGCATGAGGAACGGGCAGCCGAGCCCTGCATCGGGCACGAACGCGCCGACCTTGTGGTGGCGGGTTGCGCCATCCTCGATGCGATCCTCGGCATGTGGAATGTACAAAGCCTGCGCGTGGCCGACCGTGGCATCCGCGAAGGCATCCTGCGCGGCCTGATGTCGCCCGAACGCTCGCTGCCCCAACAGGCGCGGCGCGGTTATCGGGGCGGGCGGCAGCAGGGCCAGCGATGAGTGAAGGACAGGACTGATGGCGAAGGGCTGGAACAGTCAATCGAAGACAAAAAGCCGGGCGCGCGGCCCCAAGGTGCGGGTGAAAACCGCCCGTGGCCGCACGGTCAGCTCCACCCGCTGGCTGGAACGCCAGCTGAATGACCCCTATGTGGCCGAAGCCAACCGGCTGGGCTATCGCTCCCGCGCGGCATTCAAGCTTCTGGAGCTTGACGAGCGCTTCAAGGTGCTGGACGGTGCCAAGCGGATCGTCGACCTCGGCTGTGCGCCGGGCGGCTGGACACAGGTGGTGATGCAGAAATTCAAGGGCCAGATCCCGGTCCTCGGGATCGACCTGCAGGAAGTGGAGCCGATCCCCGGTGTCACCTTCGTGCAGATGGACTTTCTGGAAGAGGGCGCGGACGACAAGGTCCGTTCCTATCTCGACGGCGCACCGAATATCGTCCTGTCCGACATGGCAAACTCCGCGACCGGCCACCGCCGCACCGATCAGGTGCGCACGATGATGCTGGCGGAAGCGGCACTCGAGTTCGCGATCGACAATCTCGAGGAAGGCGGCACCTTCGTCGCCAAGGTGCTGCAGGGCGGAGCGGATAACGACCTGATGGTGCGGATGAAGAAGCATTTCCGCACGGTCAAGCACGCCAAGCCGCCTTCAAGCCGTCAGGACAGCAAGGAATGGTTTGTGGTGGCCCAGGGCTTCCGCAAACTTTCGCCTGCCGAAGCCGCCGCGGAAAGTGATCGCGAAAGCGCAGAATAAGGCCAAATTACGCGTTGTTTTTTCCGCGCTCCCGGCGTATTGAACGGCGAACATCAAAAGAAGCCCGGCTTGCCTCTCGTCCTTTGCGGGAGGCTTTGTCCATT
Source organism: Gimibacter soli (assembly GCF_028463845.1). Classification (NCBI taxonomy): domain Bacteria; kingdom Pseudomonadati; phylum Pseudomonadota; class Alphaproteobacteria; order Kordiimonadales; family Temperatibacteraceae; genus Gimibacter; species Gimibacter soli. Next base: position 1,985,827 of record NZ_CP116805.1, read on the forward strand.
CGGCTTCTCCCTCAAGCGACAGGAAAGACAATGGATATTCGTCTCGGCCTTACTTTCGATGATGTTCTTCTGGTTCCCGCTGCAAGCGACGTGATGCCGGCACAGGTGGATGTGAAAACCCGCATCACCCGTGATATCGAGCTGAATATCCCGCTTCTCTCCGCCGCCATGGATACCGTGACCGAAGCCCGTATGGCCATCGCCATGGCGCAGAACGGTGGTATTGGCGTGCTGCACCGGAACGTGACCGTTGAAGAACAGGCCGAGATGGTCCGTCAGGTGAAAAAGTACGAATCGGGCATGGTCGTCAACCCGCTGACGCTGTATCCCGACGAGACGCTGGCTGAAGCCATGGAACTGATGTCGCGGGCCAAGATTTCCGGCATTCCGATTGTGGAACGCAACGGTGGCCCCGGCCCCAAGAAAATCCTCGGTATCCTCACCAACCGCGACGTGCGCTTCGCGTCCAACATGGCGCAGCCGATTGCCGAGCTGATGACCCGCGATGTGGTCACCGTGCGTGAGGGCGTTTCGAGCGACGAAGCCAAGCGCCTGTTCCACCAGCACCGCATTGAAAAGCTGATCGTGGTGGATGATGAGCAGCGCTGCGTGGGCCTTATCACCGTGAAAGACATGGAAAAGGCCGTCGCCAACCCCAACGCCGCCAAGGATGCGCAAGGCCGCCTGCGGGTGGCTGCTGCCACGACCGTGGGTGACAAGGGCTATGAGCGTGCCGCAGCGCTTGCTGAAGCCGAATGTGATCTGGTGGTCCTTGATACCGCCCATGGCCATTCCGAGCGCGTGGTGGAACAGGTTCGCCTGATCAAGAAGGCTTTCCCGAAGCTGCAGCTGGTGGCGGGCAATATCGCCACGGCTGACGCCGCCGCAGCCCTTATCGACGCTGGCGCCGATTGCCTGAAGGTCGGTATCGGACCGGGCTCCATCTGCACCACGCGGATCGTGGCCGGTGTGGGCGTGCCGCAGCTGACGGCTGTCAGCGACGTTGCCTCCTACGCGTCCAAGCACAATATCCCGATCATCGCCGATGGCGGCCTGCGCACCTCGGGTGACGTTGCCAAGGCGATTGCCGCCGGCGCCAGTGCCTGCATGGTGGGCTCGCTGCTGGCCGGTACGGAAGAGGCACCGGGCGAGGTGTTCCTCTATCAGGGCCGTTCCTACAAGGCATACCGCGGTATGGGCTCGGTCGGTGCCATGGCGCGCGGCTCGGCTGACCGCTACTTCCAGGACGATGTGAAAGACACGCTGAAACTGGTGCCGGAAGGCGTTGAAGGCCAGGTGCCCTATAAAGGCCCGGCTGCCGGCGTGATCCACCAGCTGGTGGGCGGCCTGCGGGCCTCGATGGGCTATACCGGCAACCGCACGGTGCCCGAGATGCGCAGTAACTGCCAGTTCGTCCAGATCACCAACTCGGGCCTGCAGGAAAGCCACGTCCACGACGTGACGATCACCCGCGAGTCGCCCAACTATCCCTCGAAATAAGGTGCCTCGGGCATGACGCCCGCTGCCCGTATCGCAGCCGCCATCGAACTTCTCGACGAGATCGAGAAGGCGATGGTGTCGCGCGGCGCACCGGCCGACGCGATTGTCGCCAGCTTTTTCCGGGCGCGCCGTTATGCGGGCTCGGGGGATCGGCGCGCCGTAACCGGGCTTGTCTATGGCATCCTGCGCTGCCGGGCGCTCCTTGTGCATATGGCGGGCGCTGCCGGGCTTGAGCCTACAGCCCGTGCGCTGGTGATTGCTGCCCTGAAGCTGGACGGTGAAGCACTCGATATGTTCGGCACGGAAGACCGTTTCGCGCCGGCGGCGCTGACACCTGCGGAAGAGGGCATGTCGGTGGATGTGGGCAGTGCGCCCGAAGATGCCCGCCTGAATATCCCGGATTGGGCGGCGGCTGGCCTGCATGCCCGCTTTGGTGACGCCTTGGCGCCCGCCATGACTGCACTCGCCGAAACCGCCCCGCTGGACCTGCGCATCAACCCGCTGAAACGGGTCAGTGAAAAGATAATCAATAACTTTAATAATGATTTTGAACTTATTGATTTAAAAGAATATACAGAAATTTCGATTCGCAGCGCGCATCACCGCATGCTGACCAACGAAGCGCTCTACCGCGATGGTCAGATCGAGGTGCAGGATGTGGCCGCGCAGGTTGCCTCGCTGCTTGTCGGTGCTAGGCCCGGCGAGCAGGTCGTCGACTTTTGCGCGGGCGCGGGCGGCAAGAGCCTCCTGATGGCGGCGACCATGGAAAACCATGGTCAGATCCATGCCTTCGACATTTCAGGGAAACGGCTGGACGCGCTGAAGGAACGCGCCAAGCGCGCCGGTGCCCACAATATTCAGGTCAAACGGCTGCCGTTCGAGGATGACGAGCGGTCGGCGCTGCAGCGTCCGCTCCTTGGCCGTATGGACCGGGTTGTCGTTGATGCGCCGTGCTCGGGCAGCGGCACTTGGCGGCGCAACCCGGACCAGCGCTGGCGGCTTGATGATGCCGCGCTTGCAGAGCAGGCAGCGCTGCAAGGCTCGATCCTCAAGGAGGCCTCGGCGCTCGTGAAGCCCGGCGGGCTGCTGGTTTACATGACCTGCTCGCTGCTGCCGGCAGAAAACGAGGCGGTTGCCGATGCGTTTGCCGCAGATAACCCGGATTTCGTCCGGCGCGATTTCCGCGATTTCTGGACGGGGCCGTGGCTCAAAGGCGAGGCGCCCGCATCGCTTGCCCTGAATGGCACCGACCTGCAGCTGGCGCCGCATACCCACGCCACAGACGGTTTCTTCATTGCCTTCTTCGAACGCAAGCCCGGCGCATAAAGTTGCAGACAGCCACAGGCGGACTGGCTATGCTTCCATTAATGGACGGCAGAGTTTTGCCGGCAAGAAGACGAACGAGGACGGAATGACTTTCTTGAACCTGCGCAAATCCATCACCGGTGCGGCCCTCTGTGCGCTTCTGGCGGCCCCCGTGGTGGCGGCCCAGACGGCGCCCCAGTATCAGGCCCTGTCGAAAGATCTGGTGACGCAGGCGGAGGCCGCCCTTGCCAAGGATGCAGCCGACGCGCAGCTCCTGTTTGAACGCGCGCTGGTGGCAGACCCTGCAAATGTTGAAGCGCTTGTGGGCCTTGGCCATGCGTTTGAAGAGCAGGGCAAACTAGGCCGCAGCCTGAAATATTACCGGCAGGCCCTCGAAATCCGCCCGAACAATGTGGTGGCACTGGAAAGCCAGGCGCTGGCCTTCCTCAAGCGCAAGCTGCCGGACCGTGCCGAGCGCAACCGTGCCCGCATCGCCGAGATTTGCGCGAACGATTGCCCGTCGCTGGATAAAGTGACAGCCGCTATCGAGGCGCATCACGCTGCAGCCGAAGCTGCCGACGCCAAGTCCAAAATGGCGGACGCAACGCCCGCCACTGAAGGGCGCTGAGCCTTACTCGGCGGCGACCGAAAGGCCGCCGAGCTCCGCAATCCACTGATCGATATCGGCGTTCGCCCGGCGGGTGATCGCCTGTTTGCGTTCGTTCTTGCGCACCCGGCCTTCCGGCGGCGGCATCAGGCCGAAGTTCACATTCATCGGCTGGAAGGTCTTTTCGTCCGCCCCGCCGGTGATATGGCCAATGAGCGCGCCGAACGCGGTGGTCGCGGGCGGAATGGCAGGCTCGTGGCCCAACCGGTCAGCTGCCGCGAAAAGGCCGGCGATCAGGCCGACGGCCGCACTTTCCACATAGCCTTCAACGCCGGTGACTTGCCCCGCGAACCGCAGGCGCGGATCGGCCTTCAGGCGCAGGCGGCCATCCAGCACCTTCGGGCTGTTGATGAAGGTGTTGCGGTGCAGGCCGCCAAGGCGGGCGAACTCGGCATTCTCCAGCCCCGGAATGGTGCGGAAGATGCGGGTCTGCTCGCCGTATTTCAGTTTCGTCTGGAAACCGACCATATTGTAGAGCGTGCCGAGCTTGTTATCCTGCCGCAGCTGCACGACAGCTTCGAGCCAGTCGTCAGAATGCGGGTTCTTGAGGCCCACAGGCTTCATGGGGCCGAACTTCAGCGTCTGGGGGCCACGTTCCGCCATCACCTCGATCGGCATGCAGCCTTCGAAATAGGGGGTGTCTTTCTCCCATTCCTTGAAATCGGTCTTGTCGCCATCCAGCAGTGCCTGCACGAAGGCCTGATACTGTTCGCGGCTCATCGGCAGGTTGATGTAATCGGCGCCGTCGCCCTTGTCATAGCGGCTCTGGTACCAGGCTTTCGAGAAATCGATGCTTTCCTTGTAAACAATCGGCGCGATGGCATCGAAGAAGGCGAGGCTGTCCTCGCCTGTCAGCTTCAGCACGGCTTCCGAAAGCGCCGGGGAGGTGAGCGGGCCGGTGGCCACAATCACATTGTCCCACTCGGCGGGCGGCAGGCCGTCCACTTCGCCGCGCTCGATGGTGATCAGGGGATGGGACGACAGGATCGCCGTCACTTCATCGGAGAAGGCGTTGCGGTCCACGGCGAGGGCTGATCCCGCCGGCACCTTGTGCTTGTCCGCCGCTTTCATGATGATCGAATTCATCTTGCGCATTTCGGCGTGCAAAAGGCCAACTGCGTTATTCTCGGCATCGTCCGAGCGGAAGCTGTTGGAGCAGACAAGCTCGGCAAAGCCTTCGGTTTCGTGGGCGTCGGTTTTGCGGACAGGGCGCATTTCATGCAGCACCACCGGCACCCCGCGCGAGGCGACCTGCCATGCGGCTTCGGAGCCCGCGAGCCCGCCGCCGATGATATGGACCGGTTTCATGCTGTCTGTCATGGAATGTGCCTTTTATCCGTTCGATTTCGGTCGCCTGTTTACAGATATGCGGGCGCTTCGTTAAGAGAAAAAGGGGATGACGGGATGGCAGCCACCAGCGTCAGGGGGAAAGTATGGATGTTATCGTTGTAGGAGCCGGACTTGCCGGCCTCGCCACAGCCCGCCAGCTGCTGGCGGCGGGCAAGTCGGTAACACTGATCGAGGCGCAGGACCGGGTGGGTGGCCGCACCGACTCGCGCGCCGGGCCGGGCGGTACATGGCTTGATGTCGGCGCGCAGTGGATCGGCTCGAAACACACCCGCATGCAAGCGCTGGCGGGCGAGCTGGGTGTCGGTACCTTCAAGACCTACACAGACGGCGGCATCATCTTCAACTGGAATGGCCGCCAGCATAGTTACCGGGGCCTGATCCCGCGCATCAATCCCTTCGCCCTTGTCAATTTCGCGCTGGCCCAGCTGAAGCTCGACTGGATGGCCCGCAAGGTTGATCTCGCCAAGCCGTGGGAACAGTCCCAGTGGGACCATGAGACCTTCGAAAGCTGGATCAGGCGGCACACGGTCGGCAAGAAGGCCCATGCGCTGTTCACGGCCTACACGAACGCCGTGTTTGCGACCGAGCCGAAGAATGTGAGCCTCCTGCACGCGCTTTATTACACGCATTCGTCGGGTGGCAGTGAATGGCTGTCGAAATCCACCGGCGGGGCGCAGGAGACGCGCTTTGAGGGCGGCACGCAGGCGGTGGCCAAGGCGCTTGCCACTGCCTTGCCGCCGGGTGTCTTGCGGCTTGGCTTGCCGGTGCGCCGGGTGCAGGCCACGAAGGATGGTGTGGCGGTCACCGCTGGCAAGGAATTGTTCCTCGCCAAGCGGCTGGTGATGGCTGTGCCACCCGCGCTGATCCCGACGATCGATTTCCAGCCGATCCTGTCGCCAAAGCGCGCGCAGCTTCTGCAGCGCATGCCGATGGGCAGTGTGATCAAGGGGCAGGCTGTCTATGCCTCGCCTTTCTGGCGGGGGCGTGGGCTTTCGGGTCAGGTAGTCTCCAACGAGGGGCCGGTGAAAATCATGTTTGATAATAGCGCCGCTGACGGCAAAACCGGCGTGCTGACCGGCTTCTTCGAAGGCGAAGCTGCGATTGAATGGTCGGAACGTACGGACGCCGAGCGGCAAGCCGCCTTCCGCGACTGCGCCGTTCGCTACTTCGGGCCGGAAGCTGCCGACATGATCCATTTCGAACAGAAGGTCTGGGCTGCCGATCCGTGGGCGCGGGGCTGCTACAGCGCCCATTTCGCACCGGGGGTATGGACGCAGTTCGGTGACGTACTCCGCCGCCCCGAGGGCCGCGTGCATTTCGCGGGCACGGAAACGGCAGTGCAGTTCTCGGGCTATATGGAAGGGGCGGTACGGTCCGCCGACCGTGTGGTGGCGGAGGTGATCGATGCCCTCGATTGAGGCTGATCTTTTCGCCCGCCTTTCCGAATGGCCGCACCGGGGTGTCGGCACCGAAGAAGAAATGGAAGCACGCGAAAGCCTGATGGCCGCGCTGATGGACGAGCCGGACCTCGATATCACCGAGGAAGGCTTCATGGCGCCCGCGTCCTACCTGAATATGGTATGGGCGATTGCCGGCGGGCTGGCGCTGTGCCTGTGGGTGGCGCCGTTTGCGCCCCTCTGGGTGGGGCTGGCGGGACTTGGCCTCTTTGCCTCGCACCTGTTGTTCTTCGACTGGCGCCGCTCGCCGCTCGCCTGGATCAGCTCGAGCCGGGTGACGGCCAATCTGGTGGCCTCCAAGGGTACAGGCCGGCGGCTCCTCATTCTCATGGCGCATCTGGACAGCGCACCGGCTTCCTTCGCTTACCGGGCCAATCAGGTCCCGCATTTCAAACAGTCGGTGTGGCTTGGCACCGCCATCATTGGCGTAGCGGCCCTTGCATGCTTCATCGGCGGCGGTTTGCCCATCTGGATCAAGGCCGGGCTGACGCTGGCGCTTCTCGTCACTGCCATCATGACATCCATCGATTTCTGGCGTTTTGGCTATGTGCCGGGTGCGAGCGACAATCTTTCGGGCGTGGTGGCCGTGGCCGCTGCAGCGCGGCGCCTGTGGCGGGATATGCCAGCCGACACCGAAGTGCGGCTGGTGGTGACGAGCGCGGAAGAAGCCGGGATGCTCGGCGCGCAGGCTTATTGGCAAACGCACAGGGATGCCCTGATGGCGCGGGAGACCTATCTGATCAATGTGGATACCGTGGGGGTCGGGGAGCTTGCCTTTGTCACCGAAACAGCGGGCTTCACAAAGCAGGCTTATGGCAATGCCCTGACGGCAACGGCTGCAAAGCTTGGTGCGTCCATCGGTATCGGCCCTGCCAGCCATCATGTGGGGGACTTTGACAGCGTCTGGTTCAACCGGGGCGGGGTGGCGTCTGTCACACTCGCGGCTTATGACGGGGAGGGCCTGATGCCCCGTATCCATACGCCCGATGACCGGCCGGAACATGTATCGACAGACAAGATCGCGAAGGCCGCCGCCTTCGCCGAGGCCATCGCCCGCGATGTGTTGGCAACAACAGGAGAGACCCCATGATCCGCCCCGACGATATCCTCTATTTCTGGTTCACCGAATGCAGTCCGAAGGACTGGTGGCAGAAATCGAAGGCATTTGACGATCTGGTCCGGCGGCGTTTCCTTGACCTTTACGAGGCGGCAGTGGCGGGGGAACTGTCGGTCTGGCGCAGCAGCATCCGCGGGCGGCTCGCCGAAATCATCGTGCTTGATCAGTTTCCGCGGAATATGTTCCGCGATAGCGCCCGGGCCTTTGTGGCAGATACCGTGGCGCTGGTGCTCTCACAAGAGGCCATCAAGGCGCCGGGCTATGGGCGGCTGACGGCGGAGGAGAAGGCGTTTCTCCTCATGCCCTTCATGCACAGCGAAAGCCCGGCGGTGCATGCGCAGGCGGTGCTGCTGTTCGATCAGCCGGGGCTTGAGAATAATCTGGATTTCGAGCATCGCCACAAGGCGATCATCGACAGGTTCGGGCGCTATCCGCACCGCAATGCGATCCTCGGGCGCGCCAGCACGCCCGAGGAGACTGCCTTCCTGAAGGAACCCGGCAGCAGCTTTTAATAACTGCGCGAGATCTGCTTGCCGTCCGGATAGCTGATCCGGTAGCCGTGGCGGATCGTCCAGCTTTCGCCGGGCTGCAGGGTTTTCTTCCATTTCAGGATGCCGGGCTCATCCTCGCCGCCTTTCGAGGTGGCGGGGGTGGCATCCTTGGCGATTTCCACTTTCACATCCTCGTGGGTGGATACCGGCACGCGGTCGATGATCTCGACGGTCGTCGGGCGGTCGTGATTGTTTTTCACATTGATCAGGTGACGGCTTTCATCGCCCGATTTACCCCGGAATAAGCCGCCTTCCTTGTCTTTCTCGGCTTCGCGGACATATTCCACGGTGACGAGCGGGTCTTCGCCGTAAGGGAGTTCAACCTTTTCGTCCGGCACAAGATTTGGCCACTGGCCTTCGCCCACGAAATTGCCATCGCGGATAAGGCGCGCGGTGACATTGTTAAGCGTCGTCTTGCCGCTCCAGGTCAGGTCCGCAAAGACGAAGGCGGTGGGATTTTGCGACGGGATGGCGCGCACCACGAATTCGGCCTTTTCGTCCACGACCTCAAGGTCAAAGCGCTGCTCATCGCCGCCAGAGGGCAGGGAGAGGGCATCCTTCAGCGCATAGCGGCGGTCAAAGGCGGTCATCTGCAGGTCAGCAACATCGGCCATCTGGCCTTTTCTCATGCGGGCGGATTCGGCCTGCATCGGCGCTGCCATGGCAAAGGTGGCCGTGGGGCGGGGCACCTCAAGGCCGACATAGGACGGGCTGAGGTCGGCATTGCCAAAATAGCCGGACGGGCGGTGAACGGCGAGATCAACCTTCACGCCTTGCCAGTCTTCCCCGGTTGACTGTGAAATCTCGCCCACATAATGGATTGCCACTTTGCCCGTTGCGCTGTCGAGATAGCTTTCAACCTTCGGGCGCCAGCTTGCCTCGTTGAGGAAATAGCTGAGCGATAGCGGCGCCGTGACGGCTTTCGGCGAGTGGACGCTGAGGATCACCTCGGCGGACCGTCGGACCTGGCCACCGGCGCGGTTAAGCTCGGCCTGCAGGGCATTCATGGCGGGCATGATGCCGTCGATGGCTTTCTCTTCCATGCGGCGGGCAGCGATCAGGGTTTCGGTCTGTTCGCCTGCGAACTTGAGCGCAGCGCCCCAGCCTTTGGGGTCACCGGCAAGGCCGCCTGTGTTGCCAAGAAGGCCAAGCTGGATATCGATGCCGCGGATCGTGTCGTTATGGCCGTCGATTTCGGCCTGCAGGGCGTCGATCTGGTCTTCAAGTGTTTTGAGGCGCGGGTTGGGATTGTCGGTTTCATCGGCTGTGCGCACGCGCAGGTCGGTCAGCACCACGTCGCGGCCAAGGGTGGCGCGGACGAAGGCAGGGTTTTCGGCGAGGCGCGCCGGCAGATCACGGATCACGATTTCATGGTCGCCAGCCGGGACGTTCACGGACCCGACCCGTGTGGCATCCACCCCGCCGTAAACATAAACGGTAGCATGATCGAGCCGTGTCGAGGCCGTATCGGCAAAGGCGGGGGCGGTCAGCACCGTGGCGGCGAGAAGGGTGGCAAAGGAACGGGACATAATTTCCTCCATCATGAAATCCTTTGTGGGCAACAGTGCCCGGCAATCAAGGCAACCATGAGGCGCAAAAGATGACCCTGTGATGAATGCGCCAGTCAGGAAGGAGCAGGGCTCCTGCCTGGCGCGATGTCGCTATTCTGCCGCCACACGGGCGAGAACCGGGGCCAGATACTGGCCGGTATAGCTGCGCGGATTGTCGGCCACTTCCTCGGGCGTGCCCACGGCCACAATCTCGCCGCCGCCATCGCCGCCCTCGGGGCCAAGGTCGATGATCCAGTCGGCGGTCTTGATGACCTCGAGATTGTGTTCAATCACCACAACCGTATTGCCCTGATCAACGAGCGCCTGCAGGACTTCCAGAAGCTTCCTCACATCCTCGAAATGCAGGCCGGTGGTCGGCTCGTCCAGAATATAAAGCGTCTTGCCGGTGGAGCGTTTGGAAAGCTCCTTGGCGAGCTTCACGCGCTGGGCTTCGCCGCCCGAAAGCGTGGTGGCCTGCTGGCCAACGCGGATATAGCCGAGGCCGACTTTTTCGAGCATTTCAAGCTTGGTACGGATAGCGGGCACGGCCTTGAACAGCTCGACGCCGTCTTCAACCGTCATATCAAGAACGCCTGATATCGATTTGTCTTTAAAGCGAACTTCCAGTGTTTCGCGGTTGTAACGCTTGCCCTTGCACTGGTCGCATTCCACATAGACATCCGGCAGGAAATGCATCTCGATCTTCAGCATGCCGTCGCCCTGACAGGCCTCACAGCGCCCGCCCTTCACGTTGAAGGAGAAGCGGCCCGGCTTGTAGCCCCGCGCCTGCGCTTCAGGCAGGCCCGCAAACCAGTCGCGGATCGGCGTGAAGGCGCCGGTATAGGTGGCGGGGTTGGAACGCGGCGTGCGGCCGATGGGGCTCTGGTCGATGTCCACGATCTTGTCGAGATGCTGCAGGCCTTCGATGGCATCATGCGCGCCCGGCACTTCGCGGGCACCGTTCAGATGCTTGGCGACGGCCTTGTAAAGCGTCTCGATCGTGAAGGTGGATTTGCCGGAGCCCGACACGCCAGTGACGCAGGTGAGGGTGCCGAGCGGGATCGAGGCGGTCGCACCTTTCAGGTTGTTGGCGGTGGCCCCCTTGATCGTCAGCTTCTTGCCCTTGTGGCCGGTGCGGCGCATGGCCGGGATGGGCACGCTGCGGGCGCCGGTCAGATACTGGCCGGTCATGCTTTTTGGGTTGGCCATCACCTCGGCAGGGGTGCCTTCGGCGACAATCGTACCGCCATGCTCGCCGGCACCCGGTCCCATGTCGATCACATAGTCGGCCACACGAATGGCGTCCTCGTCATGCTCCACCACCAACACGGTATTGCCGATATCACGCAGGTTCTTGAGCGTTTCCAGCAGCCGGTCGTTGTCGCGCTGATGCAGGCCGATGGAGGGCTCGTCGAGCACATAAAGCACGCCTGTGAGGCCGGAGCCGATCTGGCTGGCAAGGCGAATACGCTGGCTTTCGCCGCCAGAAAGCGTTCCGGATGAACGGCTTAGTGTAAGATATGAAAGTCCGACATTAACAAGAAAACCGAGCCGGTCCTGAATTTCCTTCAGTACCTTGGCGGCAATCTGTTGCTGCTTGTCGGTCAGTTGATCGGGCAGCGCGGTGAACCAGTCGTGCGCGGCTTTCACCGACAGGCTGGAGATTTCACTGATGGGGCTGGTGCCCACCTTCACGGCCAACGCTTCGGGCTTCAGGCGGGCGCCGTTGCAGGCCGAACAGGTGGTGGCGGCCTGATAGCGGGAAAGTTCCTCGCGCATCCAGTTGCTGTCGGTTTCGCGCCAGCGCCGCTCGATATTGGTGATCACGCCTTCAAACGGCTTGCGGGTTTCAAACCGCCGCTTGCCGTCGGCATAGACAATGGTGATGGCCTCGTTACCGGTGCCATAAAGGATCGCCTTCTGCGCCTTCTCGGGCAGCTTGCTCCAGGGCGTGCGGGTGTCGCAGCCATGATGGTGCGCCACGGCCTCCAGTGCCTGAAAATAGAAGGGTGACGGGTTCTGCAGCTTGTTCGACCAGGCGGCGATGGCACCATCGATGAGCGACTTGGTGTGATCGGGCACCACAAGGTCGGGATCGAAATAGAGCTGGTTGCCAAGCCCGTCGCAGGTGGGGCAGGCGCCATAAGGGTTGTTGAAGGAGAAAAGCCGGGGCTCGATCTCTTCAATCGTGAAGCCGGAAACCGGGCACGCGAACTTGGCGGACATCAGGTGGCGGGCTGGCGCTTCGCCGTCAGCCGGCTTGTCGGCCATCTCCACGATGATCAGGCCATCAGAAAGCTCGAGCGCGGTTTCCACGCTGTCTGCCAAGCGCTGGGCGAGGCCTTCCTTGATCACAAGGCGGTCCACCACCACTTCGATCTCGTGCTTGATCTTCTTGTCGAGCGCCGGGGCTTCCTCGATGAGGTAAAACTCGCCGTCGATCTTCACGCGCTGAAAGCCGCGCTTCTGCAGCTCGGCCAGTTCCTTCTTGAACTCGCCCTTGCGGCCGCGCGCGATGGGGGCAAGGAGGTAAAGCCGGGCGCCATCACCCAGCGCGATGATGCGGTCCACCATCTGGCTCACCGTCTGGCTTTCGATAGGGAGCCCGGTGGCGGGTGAATAAGGGATGCCGACGCGCGCCCACAGAAGGCGCATATAGTCGTAAATCTCGGTCACCGTGCCGACGGTCGAGCGCGGGTTCTTGCTCGTTGTTTTCTGCTCGATGGAAATCGCCGGCGACAGGCCCTCGATATGGTCCACATCCGGCTTCTGCATCAGTTCCAGAAACTGGCGGGCATAGGCCGACAGGCTTTCCACATAGCGGCGCTGGCCTTCGGCATAGATTGTATCGAACGCCAGCGAGGACTTGCCGGAGCCTGAAAGGCCGGTGATCACCACCAGTTTGTCGCGCGGGATATCCACATCGACGGATTTCAGATTGTGTTCACGCGCACCGCGGACGGAAATTTGGGTCAGCATCGAAGAACGGCCTTGTTCGGGGAGTTTCTTGGTTTCATCAAGTGGCTGTCACCAGCCTCGCTGTCAAGCGCCTTGACATTAGCGTGCGGCTGGGAACAAATAAAGAACAAATAAGCGAGGAGCAAAACATGAGCGATTGGCGAGAAGGCGGCTGCCTGTGCGGGGCGGCGCGCTACGAGATTGATGTGGAGGGTGCCCGCACCGGCAATTGCCATTGCCGCGATTGCCAGAAGAATGCCGGCGCCCCTTTCATGACTTTTACGAGCGTTGTGCGCGGCCGGTTCAACTGGGTTGCAATGCCGAAGGGCGAAGCCCATGCGAGCGACATAGCCGTGCGTCGTTTCTGCGAAAAGTGCGGCACACCGCTGACATGGGAGGCACTGGACGGCGCCGAAAGCGTGGGGGTTTCAACGCCAACGCTTGATCAGCCTGCCGATATCCCGGTGCAGTACGAGATTTACACCCGCACCCGTTTCCCCTGGATGGCGCCAGTGGCGGGTGCCTTGCAGTTTGATGCGGACGGCACGGTGCAGGCGATGGATGGTAATCAGGGCTGAGGCACGGCCTTCACCCGTTCGTAGCGCCCATCGAACCAGTCGTTCCAGGTGGACGTTTTGGCGTCATATTGTTGGAAATACTGGCGCACGCTGCCGTCGGCCTCGGCGCTCCATGTGCCCCGGAAGGGGATGGCAGCCGGTTGGCCATAATAGAAGATACTGCCTTCAAGGACCATGGCACCGTCCTTGAGGCGGCCTTCGATATCGATGGAATAACCACCGGCCGATACCCAGACCTGCCGCCATCTGGCAGTGACAGGGTTATAGAGATTGAGGCTCATGCCGGTGGAGCCGCCATTGCCGGCCCAGGTTTCGACAAGGGCACAATGGGCCTCGATGGCCTCGATACGGTTTTCGCCGGCATGTTTGCCGGTGGCGCGGTCAGTGACCGACCAGTTGCCGAGCCAGAAATCGAAGTCGTGAAAGCCGGGTGTGTCGGCGCAGGAATAGGCTGACTGGGCCGTTGCGGGCGCGCTGAGCGCGAACAGGGCAATCGCCGGGGCAAGACAGATGGTGCGCATGATAGGCCTCCCTCCCTTGGATGGTGCCATGGTAACAGGCGCGGGCAGGGCAGGCAGCGCAACTTTCGTTGCGGCGGCGCTTGGATTCAGGCGGCGACTTGTCTAAAGTCCGCCGACATAAACATACACTCTAGATATCAGGGGGCTCTTATGGCCGGTAGCGTCAACAAAGTCATTCTCGTCGGCAATCTCGGGCGCGACCCGGAAGTGCGCAACATGCAGGATGGCTCGCCGGTGGTGAATTTGAGTATCGCAACGAGCGAATCGTGGCGCGACAAGAACACGGGCGAACGCCGGGAAAAGACCGAGTGGCACCGTGTGGTGATCTTCAACGATCAGCTTGCCAAGGTGGCCCAGCAATATCTGAAGAAAGGCTCGACCGTTTATATCGAGGGCCAGCTTCAGACCCGCAAATGGACCGACCAGTCGGGCCAGGAAAAATATTCGACCGAAATCGTCCTGCAGCGCTATCGCGGTGAACTGACGATGCTCGGTGGCCGCGGTGATGGCGGTGGCGGCGGCGACTTCGGTGGCGGCGATTACGGCGACCAGTCGGGCGGCTATGGCGGTGGCAACGGCGGCGGTGGCCGTTCGGGCGGCGGCGGTGGTCGTGGCGGCCAGCAAGGCGGCTTCGGCGGCGGCTCGGACCTCGACGACGAAATCCCGTTCTGATCGCGGATCAAATATCCATCACAAAGGGCGGCGCCATATGGGGCTGCCCTTTTCTTTTCATTTCCAGCTGATAGGGTTGAAGGATGACCGATACCAACCCCATCAATCTTGCAATGATCGACCATGTGGTGCTGCGCGCCGAGGATGCGCCGCGGCTGATTGCTTTTTACTGCGATGTGCTCGGCTGCCGGCTGGAAAAGGTGCAGGAAAAGATCGGGCTCTGGCAGCTCCGTGCCGGGGCGTCGCTTATCGATATCGTCAGCGTGGATGGCACCCTTGGCCAGCGGTTCGATGCCCCGCGCCGGGACGCGCCGAACATGGATCATTTCTGCCTTCAGGTGACACCATGGGACGGGGAGGCGATCCTCGCCCATCTGGCGCGCCACGAGGTCTCAAGCCTTGAAATTGTCACGCGCTACGGGGCTTTGGGCGAGGGGCCTTCGATCTATCTCGATGACCCGGAAGGCAATTCGGTGGAGCTGAAAGGCCCAGCTTTCGCCTGAATTTCGTGCAGGATGACTTGTAGTGGCGGATTGCGGCTCCCATGTCAGGGAGACCAACCGGCCCAAAAGTCATAGACAGCGAGGAAACGACGGCATGATCGGATTGGCATTAGGCGGCGGCGCCGGGCTCGGCTGGGCCCATATCGGTGTCATCCGCGCCCTTCAGGACGAGAATATCCCCATCAGCGCCGTTGCCGGCACCTCGATCGGCGCCATCGTCGGTGCGGGTGTGGCACTCGACCGGCTTGACCTTGTGGAGGAAACCGCCCGGTCGCTTTCCTTCCGCACCATGCTCAGGATGGGCGAATTTTCCTTCCGCTCCGGCGGGCTTATCGGCACCAACAAGATCGAACAGGAACTGCGCCGTCATTTCGGCAGTGTCCTGATCGAGGACCTGCCAGTTCCATATGCGGCGGTGGCGGCTGACATGATCAGCGGCGACCGGGTCATCCTCGATGGCGGTGATCTTGTGATGGCGCTCAGGGCATCATCGGCCATTCCCGGCGTGTTCCCGCCAGTGCAAACAAGCCGCATGCTCCTTGCCGATGGCGGCATGGTTGACCCCGTGCCGGTGGCAGTGACGCGGTCGCTGGGCGCGGCCCATGTTGTGGCGATTGATCTGCAAGGCGATTATATCGGGCGGGCGCAGCGCATGGGGCTGGAGGCCAAGGGGATTGGCACTAAGATGCCCGGCCCCTTGAAGATGGCGCGGGCTGCCCTTTTCATGACGATGCGGACGCTTGGCCGCGTGCGGATGGCCCACGAAGGCGCCGATGTGGTGATCACACCCAAGATCGGCCATGTCGATGTGGCGGATTTCACGAAGGCGGATGAGCTGATCGCGCTCGGGCGACAAGCGGGGCAACAGGCGATCCCTGAAATCCTCGATCTTCTGGAGAGGGAACCGGCGCCCGCGATGGAGAGCGCCGGTTAAAAGAAAAGGGATCAGCGCGCCAGTTCGCGCTGGATCACGATCCGCTGGATATCGGACGTGCCTTCGTAAATCTGGCAGACCCGCACATCACGGTAGATTTTCTCGACCGGATAGTCAGCGAGATACCCGTATCCACCGAGCGTCTGGATCGCGGCAGAGCAGATGCGCTCAGCGGCTTCCGACGCAAAAAGCTTGGCCATGCAGGCTTCCTTGAGGCAGGGCTCGCCAGCATCCTTTTTGGCAGCAGCGTTCAGTACCAGCAGTTCAGCGGCTTCAAGGTCAGTTGCCATATCGGCAAGGCGGAAGCCAACGGCCTGATGGTTGAAGATCTGTGTGCCGAAGGCCTCACGTTCCTTGGCGTAGGCAAGGGCATAGTCGAACGCGGCACGCGCCATGCCGACCGATTGGGCGGCGATGCCGATACGGCCGGTTTCAAGGTTGGCGAGTGCGACCTTGTAGCCGTCACCTTCCTTACCGAGCAGGCAATCAGCGGGCACTTCCATATCCTCGAACACCAGCGAGCAGGTGTCGGACGCCTTCTGGCCAAGCTTGTGTTCGACGGACGCCACCGTGAAGCCCGGCGTGTCGGTCGGCACGAGGAAAGCTGAGATGCCCTTCTTGCCGGCTGCAGGGTCGGTCACCGCGAAAATGATCGCTGCCTTGGCGATCCGGCCCGACGTGATGAACTGTTTGGTGCCGTTCAGTTTCCAGCCGCTGTTGGTGCGCTCGGCCCGGGTTTTGAGCATCGAGGCGTCAGATCCCGCCTGCGGTTCGGTCAGGCAGAAGGCGCCGATCCATTCGCCGCGGGCGAGCGGCTTCAGATAAGTTTCCTTCTGGGCGTCGGTGCCATTCTGGTAAACCGCGGCGCAGACGGGGGCATTGTTCACGCTCATCAGTGTGGAAAGCCCGCCATCCCCGGCGGCGATTTCCATGAGTGCGAGGGCATAGGATACATAGTCCGTCTCGGCGCCGCCCCATTCTTCGGGGATGGTCATGCCAAGAAGGCCCAGTTCACCCATTTCTTTCAGGATGTCGGCGGGGATTGCCCCGGCGGCTTCCCATGCACGGCTGTTCGGCCCGATACGGTCGCGGGAAAAGTCCCGCGCCATATCGCGCACCATGCGCTGTTCTTCTGTCAGGATCATGGCTGTTGCCGGATCACACCAGTTCGATCGCCACGGCGGTGCCTTCACCGCCGCCGATGCAGATGCCGGCGATGCCTTTTTTGAGGCCGCGTTTCTGCAGGGCGTTGATGAGGGTCACACAGATGCGCGCGCCCGAGGCGCCGATCGGGTGGCCAAGCGCACAGGCGCCGCCATTCACATTGACCTTCGCGTGATCGAGGCCAAGTTCGTGCATCACTGCCAGCGGAACAACGGCGAAGGCTTCGTTGATCTCGTAAAGGTCAACGTCGTCCTTGGTCCAGCCGGCTTTGGCCATCACGTCCTTGATCGCTTTCACGGGCGCGGTGGTGAACCATTCCGGGGCCTGGCTGTGGCTGGCGTGCGCCACGAGGCGGGCAAGCGGCTTCAGGCCTTTGCTGGCGGCTTCGCCGGCCGACATAATCACAAGGGCGGCCGCACCATCCGAGATCGAGCTGGCGTTGGCCGCGGTTACCGTGCCGTCTTTCTTGAAGGCGGGTTTCAGGTTCGGGATCTTGTCGAGGCGCGCCTTGCCGGGCTGTTCGTCAACAGCAACCACAACGTCGCCGCCGCGGCCTTTGACGGTCACGGGCACGACTTCGCCTTCGAAGCTGCCATCTTCAATCGCACGCTGGGCGCGTTTCAGCGACTCGATGGCATAGGCGTCCTGCGTTTCGCGGGTGAACTGGTAATGCTCGGCGCACATTTCGGCGAAATTGCCCATGGGCTCGCCCTTGTAGGCGTCGGTCAGGCCGTCGAGGGCCATGTGATCCTTGAGGGTGCCGTCGCCGTATTTGATGCCGGTGCGGGCGGTGGGCAGAAGGTGCGGCGCGCGCGACATGCTTTCCATGCCGCCAGCCACGACGATCTTGTTGGTGCCGGCCTTGATGCTGTCATGCGCCTGGATCATGGCCTGCATGCCCGAGCCACACATCTTGTTGATGGTGACGGCGTGGGTGTCGTCCGGCAGGCCGGCATGGCGCATGGCCTGGCGGGCAGGCGCCTGGCTGAGCCCGGCGGGGAGGCAGCAGCCCATGATGGTTTCGTCGATAGCGTCTTCAGCGACACCGGAAGAGGCAAGCGCGCCCTTGATGGCGGTCGCGCCAAGCTCAGGCGAGGATACGCCGGAAAGGTCGCCGAGCAGGCCTCCCATCGGGGTGCGGGCCATGCCTACAATGACGATTGCGTCTTCAGCCATTTTTGTCTCCTTGCGATATCTCTGATTTCTGGACATAGGCGTGTCGCGACACCCGGGGAAGGGGATAGCGCCGCCGGTTGCGGCTACTGTCGCAAATCCTGTTCATTTCGCAAGTGCAAAATATTCACATGCGGTTGACCGGTGTGGGGCGCACGGCCTATAGAAACCCGGCATTCATAAGGGAGCACAGCGATGACGACGCGGATTGGTTTCTTCGGATTTCTGGGCCTTGTGCTCGGCGCTATCATCGGCAACTGGCTGCCGTTCGCCCCGACCATCGAGGCGGTGGCCGGCTGCGTGATCGCCATCGTGCTCGGATTTCTGCTGGATCGCCGCGCGCCCGAAAACCGCAAGAAAGGCGACAGCTGAGGCTTACTCGGCCGCGATATCGGCGGGCTCTGTGCCCTTCACAGCCTGGCGGCGCTTCCAGTCTTCCTTGATCATGTCGCTTGTCATGCGGCTGCCATCGGGCGTCCAGCCCGGCGGGCCGACAAGGAACATCAGCTTGTTTTTCAAGCCCTTGGCGTGCCACATGTCTCGCGCGATGCCGACCCATTCATGAACCGCGACCCGCAGGGGGTTGAAGGTGCCAAGGTCGTGAACGAGGCCGTAGCGGCAGGGGTTGCCCGCCTTGTCCTCGGGGATGAAGGTGCCGAACATCTTGTCCCAGATGATGAAGACGCCCGCATAATTGGCATCCAGATAATCGGGGTTGGTGGCGTGGTGCACCCGATGATGGCTCGGCGTGTTCATCACGGCCTCAAACCAGCGCGGGCATTTGTCGATGGCTTCGGTGTGGATCCAGAACTGATAAATCAGGTTGATGCCGCTGACGAAGGCGATGATTGCGGGCTCGAAACCCACGAAGGCGAGCGGCAGGGCAAACAGGAACCCGGGCGTCAGTTTGCCCGTCCATGTCTGCCGAAGCGCGGTCGAGAGATTATAATGCTGGCTTGAATGGTGGATGACGTGCGCCGCCCACATCCAGCGCATCCGGTGGCCGAAGCGGTGGACCCAGTAATAGGCGAGGTCATCGAGAACGAAGGCGACAACAAAGACCCACCATGCGTAGCCAAGGTCGAAAAGGCGCCATTCGTTCCAGATATAATAGGCGGCCCCATAGCCGAGGCCAGCCGGGATCAGCCCGGCCACCACACTGCCTGTACCCATCAGAAGAGAGGTCAGCGTATCCTTGCCTTCATAAACCGCGCGGCCGGACATGCGGCCATAAATCATTTCCGCCAGCATCAGGACGATGAAGCCGGGAACGGCGAGGTCGGTCGGCTTAGGCAGATCAAGCGGCATGGGCGTGTCCATTCGGCGCATCAAGGAGGGCGAGCCATGATTCGGCCCGGGCAACGCCTTCCGCATCGAGGGCGAGGGTGATCTTCGGCTCGGTGAAATCGTCGGTATCGAGCACGAGGCCGGTGGGTGCAGGTGCTGCCGTGACCTTGGTGCCCGGCGCCCAGTGGCGCAGCACGGCTTTGTCGCCAAGGCGGCGGACAGCGACAAGCCCCATGCCGCCTGAAAGGCGCAGGAGGGCGGCATCGCCCGCCTGGTCGATCAGGATTTCCTCAGCCGTCAGATCGGGGTAAACCCGATCAAGTTCATGGCGCAAATGGGCATCATCCAGCCGGAAGCGGACAGGGAACAGCCAGCGCGCGATGGCGGCAACGATGAAGACGGCGATGACAGAGCCAAGAAGCTGTAATAGTGACATGGTAGGCATGTTCCTTACGGTTTCATGGACCGTCAAGTCTGAAAATAGAATTGCCATCGAGTATGAGGGAAAAGGGTTTTGAAAAGGTTGAAAATGATGGGGCTGGCACTGGCGGGTTTCGCCGCAGTGATCAGCACGGAAGGAACGGCAGTCATGGTGGACGAGCCAATCATCATCGCGCACCGGGGTGCGAGCGGCTATCTGCCCGAACATACGCTGGCGGCTTACGACCTGGCGATCGAGCAGGGCGCTGATTATATCGAGCCCGACCTTGTGATGACAAAAGACGGGCATCTGGTGGTGCGCCATGATCCGTGGCTTTCGGATAGCACCGATGTGGCCGATCATCCCGAATTTGCCGACCGCAAGCGGGTGATCCAGGGCATGGAAGACTGGTGGAGCATCGATTTCACGCTCGCTGAACTCCGCACGCTGAAAGCCAGGCAGGTGCGCCCGGCGCGTGGCACCGAAGCCGACGGCCAATATGACATCCCGACCTTTGACGAAGTGATTGCCCTTGCCATCAAGACGCGCGCTGGCGGGCGCGATATCGGCATCTATCCGGAAGTGAAGCATCCGGCGCTGTTCACGCAGGCGGGGCTGGACCCGACGGCAGCCGTCCTTGAAGCGCTTGGCCGGGTTGAGGCGGCGGGCGTACCGTATTTCCTGCAATGCTTTGAGCCTGCATGGCTGAGTTCGGTGGCGGGCAAGGTGAAGGGGCCGCGTATCCTGCTGATCGACGGTAAGGAAGATGCCCCCAACACACCGGCACTGCCGCTGTCGCTGGCTGCGGCTGAAGGTTTCGATGGTGTGGGGCTTTATAAGGAACTGCTGGTGTCAGCCGAGGGCCATCCGACTGACATTGTGACCCGTGCCCATAATGCCAAGCTGAAGGTGCATGTGTGGACGGTGCGGCAGGATCAGGTCGGCCCGAATTTCAAAACGGTGGAACAGGAATTCAAGGCCATCTTCGCCTCGGGCGTTGACGGCATCTTCACCGACTATCCGGATATCGGCGTCGCGGTCAGAGGCTCCTTCGACCTGATGAAGCCGCCGGCGGATATCGACTGACCATCTGAATAAGCCAAAAGAAAAGGGCGCCGCATCGGGCGCCCTTTCTGTTTCCGCTGCTTGCTGGCTCAGTCTTCCACGGGGAAGGGCTTGCCAAGCGGGAAAGGCTGGTCGTCGCTTTTGAAGCTGAGGAAGGCCAGCGCCTGGCTGATATAGTCGCCAAGGCCGATGATCCAGCGCTGCAGGTTGCCGTTCGGCTCGCCCGTGAGGGCTGCGAGGATCAGTTGCACCAGCGACAGGCCAAGGCTTGCCAGCATGGCGATCCACGCGAGGACACCGAAAAGCAGCATGAAGGCAGCCCGGACCAGAAGCTTCGACCAGAATTCGTTCTTGTCTGCGTCCGGCGGGGGCAGGGTGGTGTCTGCCGAATCTGCCATTGCCTCGGCTTCGTAGCTTTCGATTACCGGCGGCTCTTCTGCCTTGGCAGCGGCAGCGGCGGGTTTCGGCGCGGGCTTGGGCTTCGGCGCTGCTTTCGGCTTCGAAGCTGGCGCTGCCGCCGCTGCAGCTTTGGGCGCTGCAGGGGCCTTGGCAGCTGCCGGCTTTTTGGCTGCAGGCTTGGCTGCAGCAGCTTTCGGGGCGGCGGTTTTGGCGGCTGCGGGCTTTTTCGCTGCTGCCGGTTTCTTTGCCGGTGCCTTTTTCGCGGCGGGGGCGGCAGGCTTGTCCGGGCTCGTCTCGTCGCTCATCAAAAAATCTCCCATGGGTTTGGAGCTCGAAGGCATTGGTTCTGCAACAGTTTAGGCGCTCCCGCATATAAGGCAAGCCCTGTGTCAAATGCGAGTTTCCAAAAAACGTGTAAAGTGTGCTTGACAGGGCAATCTGCCGGGAATATGTAAAGGACAGTTGACAGTCAAGGAAGCTTTACACATAAAGGAGAGCGAGGATGCAATGGAAGAAACTGGTACTTTGGACCGTATGGCCGCTGGCCGCCGCTACCTGGGTGGCACTGGTTGTGCTGTACTTCACCAACCCTTCGACGGCGGTCTGGACCGGTGCGGTCGTGGCGGCCGCGGTCATGACCGAGGTGGCTTTCTGGGGAACCGCCGTGGTGCTTGGCACCAATCTCTGGGGCAGCCGTCGCCGCGTGTTTGATTTTATCTGTTCGCCGTTCAGCACCCGCCAGAACGGCTGATAACCAAGACGAGACATAAAGATGACAACCATACCGAACGGCAAGAAACGCATGGGCAAGTTTGCACGCCATTTCCTGGAAGCAGCACTCGCCACCGGCTTTGTAATCAGCTTCGTAGCTGGCAAGGATCTTGTCGCGGTAGAGGGAGTCACGACAGCAAGCAGGCTGATGGGGGCGTTGGTCCCCGTCAGCTTGCTGACCATCTGGTTCCTCTATTATTTCTTCCAGATCAGGCGGATGGACGAGCTCGAGCGATATCTCGAGGTTCTCTCCCTTGCCGTCGCTGGCGGCGTCTGCATGTGGATCGTGATCGTTTGGGGTACGCTCAGCGCCTTCATGCAATGGGAAGAGGCTGATATCATGCTTGCGGCCCCCATTGTGGCCGGGGTTTACGGCCTGATCCGCGGCTTCATGATGGTGCGCTACCGGTGAATAATCATCTGAAAGACCTGCGCAGTGAGCGTGGCTGGAGTCAGGGCAAGCTCGGCGAGCTTCTCGACGTTTCCCGCCAGACCGTGAATGCCATCGAGACCGGCAAATATGATCCGAGCCTGCCGCTCGCATTCAAGATTGCCCGGCTGTTCGAAATGGCGATTGAAGATATCTTTATCGACGAGTGAGGCTTCGGCCTCACCCTTATGCTATTTCAGCCAGGGCAGGCGCCCGCTGATCAGGTTGCCCACATCGCTTGCGGGCATCGGCTTCGAGAAATAGAAGCCCTGCGCGAAATTGAAATCGAGATCGGCCAGCATCTGGATATGGTCGATATCCTCAAGCCCTTCCGCCACAACCTCAAGGCCAAGGCTTTTGGCCAGAAGCCCGATCATCGACAGAATCTTGTAGGGTTCGTTATCGAACTGCAGCTGGTTGATGAAGCTGCGATCGATCTTGATCACGTCAATCGGGAACTGGTGGATATAGTTGAGGGACGAATAGCCGGTGCCGAAGTCATCGAGCGCGACCTTGACGCCCAGCCGGCGCAGGCGCGACAGCGATTCCGAGATGCGCACCGGGTTCGCCATGATGGCGCTTTCCGTCAGCTCGATCCGCAGCCATTCGCCGGGCACCTGATATTCTTCAAGCGAAGCTTCCACCATCGCGGCCACATCGTCGCGCGCGAACTGGATGCCTGAGACATTCACGTTGATCGGCATCACCTTTTCGGTCCCGTAGGCATCCATCCAGGTGCGGATTTGCGCGCACGCCGTGCGGGTGGCCCAGCGGCCGAGCGCCACGATCACGCCGGTTTCTTCAGCCAGCGGAATGAATTCGGCGGGCGATACGAAGCCGCGTTCCTTGTGGTGCCAGCGGGTGAGGGCTTCAAAACCATGGATTTGCGAGGTCTTCAGGTCGACGATGGGCTGGTAGTAAAGCTCAAGGTCATCGCGTTCCACGGCGCGGCGGAGCTCGGTTTCCAGATGGAACTGGCTGCGTACCCGCTGGTGGCTGTCGCGCTGGTAAATCTCCGTCCGTGCCTTGCCGGCCGCTTTCGCGCGGTGCATGGCAAAGTCGGCGTCGCGGATCAGGTCCTCGGGGTGCGTCGAGCTCGAAAGCGTTGTGGCAACCCCGATGGAAACCGAGGTGAAGACCTCGTTGCCGTCCAGATCATAGGGCAGTTCCATCGCTTCATGGATGCGGCCGGAGACCAGATTGACTTCTTCAAGGTCGCGGCACTTGCCGACAAGGATCGCGAATTCATCACCCGAGAAGCGGGCGAGGGTATCGGTCGAACGGATGCAGCGGCGGAGCGTGGCGGCCATCGCGACAAGGAAGCGGTCGCCGGCCGAGTGCCCGAAGCTGTCGTTGATCTGCTGGAAGCGGTCGATATTGACGATCAGGACGGCGCAGCCGATTTCCTTGTCGTCCCCCATCGGGCGCGACACGGCTTCTTCCAGTTTGTTCCGGAACAGCACGCGGTTCGGCAGGCCGGTCAGCGCGTCGTGGAAGGCATGGTGCAGAAGATTGCGTTCGGCCAGTTTCTCGGCCGTCTGGTCTTCCACGGTGCAGATCACCTGATAGACCATGCCTGTATGATCCTTCAGCGGGATCAGCTGGCTCGAAAGATAGCGTTCCACCGCGCCGTGCCGCACGCTCCATTCGAAATTGGAACGGCGCTGGCTCCTGAAGGTTTCCTGCACCTGGCCTGACAGGATGTAATTCTCGCCCGAGCCCCAAAGCGCCTCGATCGGGCAGGGGGCTACAAGGTTGGTATCGGTGGTGAAAATGTCGCGCGCGAATTTGTTGATGAACAGAATTTCGATAGCCTTGCCGGGGGTGAGCCCGCACACGAGCACACCTACAGGCAACCGTTCTACAACCGCACTTGTGTTTACAATGCGGGAAACGAAGCTGCCACCTTCCGCATGACTTGCGATTGGCGCAATCTTGGATTCCATTCGCGCTTAACCCCCCGGCGCTATACTGCAAACAAGACGTGTCGAATGCCGGACCCGGCCACGCCACCACAGCTCACTTCAACAGCTTGAAGTAAATAAAGCGTAAAAGCCTTCTCAACAACAGGGCTTATTTTTCAAATAATTGAAGCGCCCTGATGTTTCTTTGCAACTGCCTGCGGGGCCACAAAAAAATGGGGGAAGGACAAGCCTTCCCCTGAGGAAATCCACCCGCTGGGACGGGTTAGCAGGTGGATAAAACTTCAATCAGTGCGTTCACGAGCAGCCGCTTGTGCCACCGCAAGTATCGCATTTCAGGCAGGTGCCGTTGCGAACGAGGGTGAAATTCCCGCATTCGCCGCAGGCGTCGCCTTCATATCCTTTCATGCGGGCGGCTGCGCGGGCGTCCATTGTCGCCTCGGTGCCGCCGTTCGCCATCGCCGAGCCAAGCGTAACGCGGGCCGTGCCATCGGTGCCGGTGGCACTGGTGGCGGTCACCAATTCGCGCTCTTCCTTGATGGCTTTCTTCGATTTCTCGGTTTTGGACTTCAGCACCACAAGGTTGGTGCCGCGTACATAGCCCGAAGAAGCGAGTTTCTGCACGCGCTCCAGCGTTTCGGTCACGTCGTGATCGAGCTCCGGCAGGCCGTCGCCCGCGTCACCACGGCCGGTAGTGTCGTGCAACAGGTCTGCCGGCGAGGCATGGGCCAGGTCGTCGCGACCGAGATAGGAAATTGCCAGTTCGCGGAAGAGATAGTCGAGAAGCGAGGTCGCCATCTTGATGGCTTCGTTGCCTTCCACGCGACCGAACGGTTCGAACCGGGTGAAGGTGAAGGCATCGACGAATTCCTCGAGCGGTACGCCGTACTGGAGGCCTATGGAGATGGCGATGGCAAAATTGTTCATCAGCGAGCGGAAGGCGGCGCCTTCCTTGTGCATATCGATGAAGATCTCGCCGACCGAGCCGTCGTCATATTCGCCGGTGCGCAGGTAAACCTTGTGGCCGCCGACGATGGCTTTCTGGGTGTAACCCTTGCGGCGCTCGGGCAGGCGGCGGCGCTTGGCCGGGCCCTGGCGTTCCACCTCGATGATCCGTTCGACAATGCGTTCGGACACGATCTCGACCTTCTCGGCGAGGGTCTTGTCTTCAAGGTCCTCGGCAAGGTCTTCGTCATCCAGAAGGGCCGAGTTGAGCGGCTGGCTGAGTTTGGAGCCATCGCGGTACAGCGCATTGGCCTTGAGCGCGAGCGACCAGCTGAGTTCGTAAGCCTTCAGGCAGTCCTCAACGCTTGCGGCGTTCGGCATGTTGATGGTTTTGGAGATGGCGCCCGAGATGAAGGGCTGGGCTGCCGCCATCATAAGGATATGGCTTTCCCAGCTCAGGTAGCGCTTGCCGATCTTGCCGCACGCATTGGCGCAGTCGAACACGGCATAGTGCGTTTCTTTCAGGTGCGGTGCGCCTTCGAGCGTCATGGCGCCACAGCAATAGATATTGGCCTTGGCCACATCGTCCTTGCTGAAACCAAGCTCGGCCAACAGGTCAAAGCCGAAATCGCTCAGCTGGTTGCGGTCGAAACCTAAAGTATCGGTGCAGAAGTCGGCGCCAAGGGTCCACTGATTGAACACAAATTTGATATCGAAGGCGTTCTTGAGCTGGGCTTCGACAAGGCCGATTTCGCGGTCGGTGAAGCCTTTGGCGCGCAGAAGTTCGTGGTTGATGCCGGGCGCACCATCCAGCGTGCCATGGCCGACGGCATATTTGTCGATGGCTTCGATCTGGTCGGCATTGTAGCCCAGCACTTCAAGCGCTTGCGGCACAATCCGGTTGATGATCTTGAAATAGCCGCCACCGGCGAGCTTCTTGAACTTCACCAGCGCGAAATCAGGCTCGATGCCCGTGGTGTCGCAGTCCATGACAAGGCCGATGGTGCCCGTGGGTGCGATCACGGTTGCCTGCGCGTTGCGGAAGCCGTGCTGCTCGCCAAGTTCCAGCGCCATATCCCACGCACCGGCAGCAGCAGCAGCGAGCGCTGCGTTCGGGCAGCCTTTGATATCAAGGGCAACCGGGTTGGTATTCAGGCCCTCATAACCTTCATCCTGCCCGTAGGCGGCGCGGCGGTGATTGCGGATCACGCGCAGCATATGATCGGCGTTTTTCTTGTAGCCCGGGAAGGCGCCAAGTTCGCCTGCCATTTCGGCGGACGTCGCGTAGGAGGTGCCGGTCATCAGCGCCGTGATGGCACCGCAAAGCGCGCGGCCTTCGCGGCTGTCATAGGGCAGGCCAAGGCTCATCAGCAGGCCACCGATATTGGCGAAGCCAAGGCCGAGGGTACGGTACTCATAGGAAAGCTTGGCAATTTCCTTCGAGGGAAACTGTGCCATCAGCACCGAAATCTCAAGCACAACGGTCCACAGCCGGCAGGCATGGCTGAAGCTTTCGATCCGGAAGCCGCCATCCTCGGTGCGGAAGGTCATCAGGTTCAGGGACGCCAGATTGCAGGCCGTGTCATCCAGGAACATATATTCCGAGCACGGGTTGGAGGCGCGGATATCGCCGGACGCCGGGCAGGTGTGCCAATCGTTGATCGTGGTGTGGAACTGGATGCCGGGATCGGCGCAGGACCAAGCCGCATGGCCGATATCGGACCAGAGTTCCTTAGCGTTCAGCTCTTTCGACACCGCACCTGTGGTGCGGTTGGTGAGTGCCCAGGCGCGGCCTTCGGCAGCGGCCTTCATGAAATCGTCGGTTACCCGGATCGAGTTGTTCGAGTTCTGGCCGGAAACGGTGAGATAAGCGTCCGAATCCCAGTCGGTGTCGTAGGTCTTGAACTCGATCGAGGTATAGCCCTGTTCGGCGAACTGGATGACCCGTTTGATATAATTCTCGGGGATCATCACCTTGCGCGCGGCAATCACCTCTTTCTTCAGGTCCTTGTTGGCCTTCAGGTCAAAGGCATCCTTGCCAAGCATCTGCCGGCGATCCCAGCAGGCCTTGATGATGCGATTGAGATGGATTTCGTTGAGCTTGGAGCCGGAAACGAGGGCCGCCACCTTCTGCTCTTCGATGACCTTCCAGTTGATGAAGTTTTCGATATCGGGGTGATCGACATCCACTACCACCATCTTGGCAGCGCGGCGGGTCGTGCCGCCCGACTTGATGGCGCCCGCTGCACGGTCACCGATCTTCAGGAAGCTCATGAGGCCCGAGGATTTTCCGCCGCCCGAAAGCCGTTCGCCTTCGCCGCGCACGTTCGAGAAGTTGGTGCCGGTGCCGGAGCCATATTTGAAGAGGCGCGCTTCACGGGTCCAGAGATCCATGATCCCGCCTTCATTGACGAGATCGTCGGAGACGGACTGGATGAAGCAGGCGTGCGGCTGCGGATGCTCGTACGAGCTTTTGGAACGCACCAGCTTGCCGGTTTCGAAATCCACATAATGGTGGCCTTGCGCCGGGCCGTCGATCCCGTAAGCCCAGTGAAGGCCGGTATTGAACCATTGCGGGCTGTTCGGTGCGGCCATCTGCGCGGCCAGCATGAAGCGCATTTCATCGAAGAAGGTACGGGCGTCGGCTTCGCTATCGAAATAGCCACCTTTCCAGCCCCAATAGGTCCAGGTGCCAGCAAGCCGGTCGAAGACTTGCTTGGCACTCTGTTCGCCGCCATAGCGTTTCTCTTCCGGCATGGAGGCGAGAGCCGTTTCATCGGCAGCCTTGCGCCACAGCCATGCGGGTACCTCTTTTTCCTTCACGGCCTTCAGGGCCTGCGGCACCCCGGCCTTGCGGAAATATTTCTGGGCGATGATGTCGGTCGCGACCTGGCTGAAGGTGGCGGGTACTTCGACATCGGCAAGATGAAAGACAACCGAGCCATCAGGGTTGCGGATTTCACTCGTCGCCGAGCGCCAATCAAGCGCTGCATACGGGCAGACTTCTGTCGACGTGAAATGCCGGTTGATCTTCATGGCCGATCGTTCCCCCTGAACAAAAAATTACAAAGTCTCGATGCCGGGGGCGCGCTTCTTATCAAGCGTCGGCGGTCATGGCACGGGAGGGCTCCTCATGGCTGGGAGCGGCGCACTATAAGCTGATGTCTGTCCCCCGTGGGTTTGCCAGTCCCGACACAATATCTTGGGATTGGCCCCCGATCAGGACACAATCCTATGGATCATATTGGGGTGCGACAAGCGCAAAATTCCAGATATTGTGGTTGACACCGGGGGGCTGAACGAAGGTTGGGGTTCGACTCGCGGTGGCACTTGGTATCGCCGCAATTTGGCCCCGATTGTCGGGCATCCAGTCTTTTGTGCATCGTTTGCTTTTCAGGCTGGTGCGACTATGCTAAACGGGCGCACATGATGCGGAACCGTCCGTAGAGAGCCTTTATTCCCAAGGACCTGAAACCCTATGGCAAACCTGATCGAGAAACTTTTCTCCTCTCCGATTTTCACCTGGTGGAACAGCGCGACCTTCGGTACGCGGCTTTACACTGCCCGCAAGGGCGTCAAGGTCGGTGAAGACAAGGAAGGCAACGTCTATTACCGCGAGAAGGACGGTAAGCGTCGCTGGGTCATCTACAAGAATGGCCCGATTGAAGCTTCCCGCGTGCCGGCGGAATGGCATGGCTGGCTGCATTATACGGTGGACACCCCGCCGAGCGAGCAGCCGCTGCCGACCAAATCCTGGGAAAAAGACCATGTGCCGAACCTGACCGGCACCGCCGGCGCCTATGTGCCGCCGGGCAGCCAGCGCGCCGGTGGCCAGCGGGCGGCCTCGTCCTCCGATTATGAAGCCTGGAAGCCCTGACGGCATCCGGGGAGTTTGACCTGATATGACATCCAACTGGATTGAAACGATTGTCGGCGCCGCTGTTCTGGTGGTGGCCGGCTGGTTCCTCATCTTCGCCTACGACCGCACGGAAGGCGGTATGGGGGGCGGCTATGAGCTTTCGGCCCGTTTCAACCGGGTCAGCGGCCTCACGATTGGCAGCGATGTGCGCCTTTCGGGCATCAAGGTTGGTGCCGTGAAGTCGCAGAAGATCGACCCCGAAACCTATCAGGCGATTGTCACCTTCTCGGTGACGAAAGAGGTGGAGCTGCCGGAAGACTCGGGCGCTGCCATCACGTCGGAAGGTTTGCTCGGCGGCAATTACCTTGCCCTGATCCCCGGCGGCAGCGATGAAATGCTGGCCGACGGCGACGAGATTTCCGAAACGCAGGACGCCGTGGACCTGATGGGCCTCATTGGCAAATTCATGTATAGCGGCGATGACAAGAAAGCGTCGGGCAGTGAGAACAAGCCGTCCTGACCGCGCGCTGGCGCTGATCCTTGGCCTGATGCTGGCCGCCCCCGTGGCGGCGCAGGAAACGAGCCTGCCTATCGAGCGGCCGAGCGCGGTCGAGATCGAGGCTGCCGAGCCGACAATCGCCGTTCTCCGTGCCCTCGACAAGATCACCGCCCGTATCACCGAGCTTGAAATCCCGGTTGGCGGCAAACAGGGCTTCGGCACGCTGACCATCGACGTGCAATATTGCCGCTCGCGCCCGCCCATCGAGGCGCCCGAGAGCTTCGCTTACCTGACGATCCATGACCGGCCTGCCGGGCAAACCGAAGAAGTGAAGGTGTTTGAAGGCTGGATGCTGGCCTCGTCGCCGGCGCTCAATGGCCTTGAGCATCCTGTCTATGATGTCTGGGTTATCGCCTGCAAGGCAGCAGCCCCCGAAAGCGACGCTGGCAGCCGCTGAAAATCGGCGTCTTCAATCGCCAGCGAGTCGCGCAGGCGTGCCTTATATTCCCCGCGCGGAATTTCTATAGCCCCGAACTGTCTCAGATGCTCGGTCACGAACTGGGTGTCGAGAAGCCCGAAGCGTCCGGCTTTGAGGCGTGCAGCCAGATGCACCAGCGCCACCTTGCTGGCATCTGTTGCCCGGTGGAACATGCTTTCCCCGAAAAAGGCCCCGCGCAGGCGAACGCCATATAGCCCGCCGACCAGTTCGCCGTCCTGCCAGCATTCCACGCTGTGCGCGAAGCCCATCTCGTGCAGCTCGGTGTAAAGATCCTCGATCCGTTCGCTGATCCAGGTGCTTTCGCGTGCGCGGGCAGGGGCGGCGCAGGACCGCACAACCTGCCGGAAGGCGCTGTCCACCTTCACGGTGAAAACATCGCGGCGCACCGTGGCGGCAAGCTTGCGGGAAATATGGAAATTCTTGAGCGGCAGGATGCCGCGCGCGTCCGGATCAATCCAGAAAAGGCTGTCGTCGTCGCGGGCCTCCGCCATCGGGAAGACCCCGGCGGCATAGGCCTGCAACAGAAGCTCAGGGGAGACAGTGCGATCGCTCATGTCTCCCCCTTGCATGCATGCGTGACGCGCCGCTCAAACGCCGCGCGGGCTTTATGCCTACTTTTCCTTGGCGTTGTGAGTTGCCAGGAATTTCTCGAGCCAGTGGATGTCATATTTTCCGGCGCGGAAGTCATCATTTTCAATCAGGGTCTGGTGCAAGGGGATCGTTGTCGTGACACCCGAAACCACGAACTCCTCCAGCGAGCGACGCAGGCGGAGCAGGCAGCCTTCGCGGGTGTAACCCGAAACGATCAGCTTGGCGACCATGCTGTCATAATAGGGCGGGATCGCATAGCCCGCATAGATCGCGCTGTCGCACCGCACATTGAGGCCGCCCGGTACATGATATTGGGTGACCATGCCGGGGCTCGGCACGAAGGTGAAGGGATGCTCGGCATTGATGCGGCATTCGATGGCATGACCGTGGAAGCGCACCATATCCTGCGTGTAGGAAAGCGGCGCGCCCGAAGCCACGCGGATCTGCTCGCGCACGATATCGATGCCGGTGATCATTTCTGTCACCGGATGCTCCACCTGCACGCGGGTGTTCATCTCGATGAAGTAAAACTCACCGTCCTCATAAAGGAACTCGATGGTACCGGCACCCGAATAGCCGAAGTCCGCCATGGCCTTGGCGACGATGCCGCCCATGCGCTGGCGGGTTTCCTCGTTGATCACGGGCGATGGTGCCTCTTCCAGGACCTTCTGGTGGCGGCGCTGCAGCGAGCAGTCGCGTTCCCCGAGGTGGATACAGTTGCCGTGATTGTCGCCGATGATCTGGAATTCGATATGGCGCGGTTTTCCGAGGAATTTCTCGATGTAAACAGCGTCATCCCCGAAAGCGGCCTTGGCTTCGGTACGGCAGGCATTGAGCGCGGTCGGCAGCTCTTCTTTCGAGCGCACGACTTTCATGCCACGGCCACCACCGCCGGCAGCGGCCTTGATGATGACCGGGTAGCCGATCTTTTCGCAAACGGCGCGGGCTTCCTCGTCGGTCGTCACGCCACCGTCCGAACCGGGCACCACGGGGATGCCGAGCTTCTTGACGGTTTCCTTGGCGATGATCTTGTCGCCCATCATGCGGATATGTTCGGGGCTCGGGCCGATGAAGGCGATGCCATGGTCGCGCAGGATTTCTGCGAACCGGGCATTTTCCGAAAGGAAACCATAGCCGGGGTGAACCGCATCGGCGCCGGTGATTTCAGCGGCAGCGATCAGGCGCGGGATATTCAGGTAGCTTTCACGCGACGGGGCAGGGCCGATACAGACCGATTCGTCTGCAAGGCGCACATGCATGGCATCGGAATCGGCTGTGGAGTGCACAGCCACCGTCTTGATGCCCATCTCGTGACAGGCCCGGTGAATCCTGAGGGCGATTTCGCCCCGGTTGGCGATCAGGACTTTCTTGAACATTGGCTGGCGCCTTATTCGATAATCATCAGGGGCTGGCCGAATTCAACCGGCTGCGCATCGCCGATCAGGATTTCCTTCACGGTGCCGGATTTGGGCGCGGCAATCTGGTTCATCACTTTCATGGCTTCGATGATGAGGATGGTTTCGCCTTCCTTCACCTGCTGGCCAACCTTCACGAACGGCGCAGCTTCGGGAGACGGCGACAGGTAAACGGTGCCAACCATCGGCGAGGGCACAGCACCCGGATGATCTTCGGCAGCGGCGGCGGCAGCCACTGGGGCAGCGGCAACGGGTGCTGCGGCAGGCGCCGCAACGGGGGCAGCGGCCATGGGGGCCGGCATCGAATAGGTCATCGCAGCCTGCGGCACTTCGCGGGCTACACGGATGCGGAAATCATCCTCTTCGACCTCGATTTCGCTCAGCGTCGACTTGTCGAGCAGTTCGGCGAGTTCGCGGATAAGTTCTTTATAATCATTGAGTTTTGACATCAGGGTATCCCCCAGTTCTGACTTGTTCTGTTATCTGATTAGAGTGACCGGCCTTGGCCTGGCCGGTCAGGTCTTGGCCCGGTCGAGAAGGGCACTGGCTGCGTCGATGGCGAGCCGGTAGCCGTCCGCGCCAAACCCGCAGATGACCCCGGCAGCAACCGGCGACACATGCGAATGATGGCGGAACTCTTCTCGCGCGAAGATATTGGAAAGATGCACTTCGATCACCGGCAGGGCGACGGCACTGAGCGCGTCGCGCACGGCGATCGAGGTGTGCGTATAGGCGGCGGCATTCAGGATGATGACATCCGCGTCCCCCTTGGCGGACTGAATCCAGTCCACAAGCGTACCTTCGCTGTTGGTTTGTCGGAAATCGGCAGCAAGGCCATGCCTGCCCGCAGCCTCATGGCACAGGGCCTCAATATCGGCGAGCGTCGTGGTGCCATAGGTGGCCACTTCGCGGGTGCCGAGAAGATTGAGGTTAGGACCATTAAGGATCAGGATTTTTGCGTCCCGGGTTTGGGGCATGCCACCGTCCGATCTGTCGACTGAGCGCTTGATGGCCCCTGTATAATGCCATATGTAGGCAATGCAAAGCCGGAACCGCATGGTCCATGTTTGATGATGCGGACAGCCCCACCTTCCCGCACTGACGAAACGGACAGAGACGTGATTCATCTGACAGTTAACGGCGACCCCAAATCCATCGAAACGCCGGTCACCCTTGATGCCTTCCTCACCTCGCTCGGCCTTGATCCGACCAAGATCGCGGTAGAGCGCAACCTCGCCATCGTGCCGAAATCAACCTACGGCGAAACGACGCTGGCGGACGGCGACAGGCTCGAAATCGTCCATTTCATCGGGGGCGGCAACACGAAGGGCGACAGCTGGTCGGTCGGCGGCAAGACATACTCGTCCCGCCTGATTGTAGGCACCGGCAAATACAAGGATTTCCAACAGACCGCCGAGGCCATCACGGCTTCGGGCGCTGAAATCGTCACGGTGGCCGTGCGCCGCGTGAATGTGACAAACCCCAACGAGCCGCGCCTTGTGGATTTCGTGGACCCGAAAAAGATCACCTATCTGCCGAACACGGCGGGTTGCTTCACAGCGGACGACGCGCTCCGCACCCTGCGGCTGGCGCGCGAGGCCGGGGGCTGGGATCTGGTGAAGCTTGAAGTGCTGGGCGACCAGAAGACGCTTTACCCGAATATCGTGGAGACGCTTTCAGCCGCTGAAACCCTGATCAACGAGGGTTTCAAGGTGATGGTCTATACGAACGATGACCCTATTATCGCCAAGCGGCTGGAAGATATGGGCTGCGTGGCGATCATGCCGCTTGGCGCGCCCATCGGTTCGGGCCTTGGTATCCAGAACCCGGTGCAGATTCGCCTGATCATCGAACAGGCGAAAGTGCCGGTGCTGGTGGACGCGGGCGTTGGCACGGCCTCAGACGCTGCCATCGCCATGGAACTTGGCTGTGACGGTGTTCTCATGAATACCGCGATTGCCGAGGCAAAAGACCCGGTCCTGATGGCGCATGCCATGAAGCTCGCGGTCGAATCCGGCCGGGCCGCCTATCTCGCCGGGCGGATGCCCAAGAAGAAATATGCGGACCCGAGCTCGCCGCTCTACGGCCTGATCTGATCCTGCTTACTGGCCGGCCTTCGCCTTGTCCGCACGGGCACGGGCGATGGCCTGCCGGACGCGGTCGGGGCCCTCAGCGCCGAGCAGGATATCATTGCCGATGATATAGCCCGGCGTGCCTTCGAAGCCGATATCGCGGCCGATGGCGAGGGCGTTTTCAATCGCCTTGTCGATGAGCGAACTTTTCATATCAGCCTGCAGGCGCGTGGTATCGAGGCCGACACGTTCGGCAATCGCCAGCATTTCCTTTTCGCTGGCCGGCGTCTTTGGTGCCGTCATCAGCGCGTCATGGAAGGGCGCAAACTTGCCTTGCAGGTTGGACGCGAGTGCAGCGCGCGAAAGGATGCGCGACATCGGCGTTTCGCCGTCGCGGTCGAGGATCGGGAATTGCAGTGCCGTGAGCCGCACATTGCCGTCTTTCGCGAGGATATCCTTCATCACCGGATAGTGGCGACGGCAATAGCCACAGCGATAGTCGTAAAACTCGACAATCGTCACGTCGCCCTTGGGGTTGCCAAGCACTGGGATCGAGGGATCGTTTTCAAGATAGCCACGATAGAGCCCCACGGTCGGCAGCATCTGCTCGGTCTGGCGGCGGCGCTGCCATTCGCTGATCGAGCGGACGATCAGTTCGGGATGCTCCATCAGGTAGCTTTCGATAACGGCCTCGATTTTCTCGCGTTCTGCGTCGCTCACCTTCACGTCAGAAGACTGGGCGAGGGCGGGCAGGCTGGTCGAAAGCACGAGGGCAAGGCTGGCGATCTGGCGGCGCATGGATATTCCTTGGAAAAGAGAAAGAGGTGTCAGCGGCGGCGCATCCGCTCGCGCATCTGTTCGGCATAGGGCTCGGATATCATCAAAATATCCTGCGCGCGAATCCAATCTGGCGATCCTTTTTCAAGGCCTTCCATGGCATTGCGGGCATGATTGACGGCAAGATGCAGTGCGCCTACCGAATAGAAGCGTTCGGCAGTGGCAAGGGCTGCATGGGGTTCATCCTCAAGCCAGCTGTAGGCGCGGGCGAGATTGAACCAGGCGAAGGTGTTGGTCGGGTCGATCTTGGCGGCGCGTTGCAGGACGGGCAGGGCGATTGCCATTCGTGCCGCATCCTCGTGACTGACAAGGGCCTGGCCGTAGGCTGTCAGGATAAGGGCTTCGCCCGGGGCAAGGTCAGCGGCGCGCTTCAGCACGGTGATGGCTTCGTCTACCCGGCCGTTCTCAAACAGGATCTGGCCTTTGATTTCGTGGAAATAGGGGTTTTCCGGCTCCATCTGGATCAGCGCATCGGATTCAGCGAGCGCCTTGTCCCATTCCAGCGCCTTGTGCCACGCGTAAACGCGGGCGTACCGCGCGGCGGCACTCTTATCGCTTTCCGGATATTTGGCCAGCACCTGACGCGGCTTGGCGAGATAGCCGACGAGCTTTGCCTGAAGCCGTTTGAAGGTTTCTTCCTCGGCTGCATCGGGCTTTGTGTCGCGGAACGGGCTTTCATTCACCCGCTGTTCCAGTTGCAGCATGCGGGTGGAGTTCAGCGGGTGGCTCCGCACATAGGGATCCTGCCGGACCTGCGCGAGGATTTCCTGATTCTGGAGCTTGCGGAAGAAGCGCACCATGCCGGAAGCGGAGGTGCCGGTTGCCTCAAGGAAGGTGGCGCCTGCCTGATCGGCCGCACTTTCCTGTACGCGAGTATAGGCCAGGAACTGGCGCTGCGCCATCGACTGGCCGGCCATCAGGATGCCCATGCCGGCATCCCCGCCGCCCGCCGCAATGGCAGCGGCACCCAGCACCAGCGAAATGACCGACATCATCGTGGCGCCCTGGACGCCTTCCCCCATGCGGGCGAGGTGGGCGCCTGAAATGTGGCCGGTTTCGTGGGCGATCACGCCTTTCAGTTCGTTCACATCGTTGGCGGCTTCGATAAGGCCAGAATGGATGAAGATATTTTGCCCGCCGGTGACGAAGGCGTTGATGCTGTTGTCGCCGAGGAGATAAATCTCGACCGAGCGCGGGTCGAGCCCGGCGGCCTTGAACATGGGATCCGAAATTTCGTGGAGGAAACGTTCCGTCTCCGCATCCCGAAGGATGGACTGGGCCTCGGCAGGAGCGGCAAGGGCGATGGCGAGGGCACTGACGGCAGCAAGTTTCTTCAGACTGGACGGCATGGTCACCGATTCATTCTCCGGCTTGTCTCGGGCCTCAGGCTAGGGCGACAGCACTGAACCGTCAATGAACAGTGCGGTGAAAAGCTGTGATCGCACGCCAGAACGAAAACGGGCCCCCGCAGGAGCCCGTTTCTAGGATCGGATCGTGGCTTTTCTTAGCCGAAGGTGCGTTGCCACCAGCCTTTGCGCTTCGGCTGGTCGCCATCGGCGCCAGCTTCCACCGTGGTGACCTGCAGCGCCGGATGTGCGGCAGGTGCGGCGGTCGCGGGCTCTGCGGCCGGTTCTGCAGCGGACTTTTCCGCCTTCACGGCTGCTGCCGGTGCTTCGGCTGCTGCTGTTTTCGCAGGCGCCTTGCGCTTGCGGGGGGCAGCTTTCTTCTTCGGCTCGGCCGGTGCTTCCTCAGCCGGGGCTTCAGTGGCTTCGGGGGCTGCCTCGGGGGCGGCTTCCTCAGCCTTCGGCTTGGCTTTGGTGGTGCGGCGGGCGCGCGGCTTTTTGGCCGGTGCTTCTTCCGCTTCCACCTTTGCTTCCTCAGCGGGTGCTTCCACGGCGGTTTCCGCTGCGGCTGCTTCGGCCTCGGCGGCGAGCTGTGCCTTGGTCTTGCGACGGGCACGCGGCTTTTTGGCCGGTGCTTCTTCCGCTTCAGCTTTCACTTCCTCAGCCGGTGCTTCTGCGGTTTCCACAGCAGCTTCGCCTTCGGCACCCTCAGCACGTTTCACGCGGCGACGACGGCGCGGCTTGGGTGCCGGGATATTGCCATCGGCAGCGGCTTCTTCGCCTGCATCGGCGTCGGCTGCTTCAGCGTCAGCGGCTTCCGAGCGAGCCTCGGTCGCAACGCCTGCGTCTTCGGCTGCCACGTCATCGCGCTGGCCTTCTTCGCCGCGACCGCGACGACGACGACCACCACGACGACCGCGACGACGACGCGAGCGGCTTTCACCGTCAGCGCGGGCTTCGCCTTCGCCATTATCTTCGTCGGCGCCTTCGCCGGCTTCATCAGCGGCAGCTTCTTCGCCGTCTTCATCACGGCGAGCAGTGCGCTGTTCGTCACCACGTTCGGCTTCGCCACCACGGCCCCGACGACGACGACGACGGCGCTTGCGGCGCGGGTCGGCATCACCGCGTTCTTCGCGGGCATTGGTGCGGACTTCTTCTTCCTCGATGTCCTCGATATCGTCTTCTTCGTCTTCAGCGTCGAATTCGGCGATATTTTCCTGCGTGATAACCGTTGCGGGCTCAACCGCGCGGATCGTCGGCGTGCCGGCTTCACGGGTCAGTTCGATATCCGAATTGCCGAAGCCGGTTTTGGCGATCACTTCGATCTGGTAGCCATACTGGGCTTCCAGTTCGACAAGGGCGTCGCGCTTCTTGTTCAGGATATAGATGGCAACGTCCGGGCTCGTGGCGATTCGGACAACCGTGCTGCGGGCGCGGATGCCTTCTTCCTCAAGCTGGCGGAGCGCATTGAGTGCAGCGAATTCAACCGACAGCACAAGCCCCGTCCCTTTACAGGTGGAGCAGGTGACCATGCTGGTTTCCTGCAGGTTCGGACGCAGGCGCTGGCGCGACATTTCCATAAGGCCGAAGCTCGAGATGCGGCCCACCTGAATGCGGGCGCGGTCGGCCTTCAGGGCTTCCTTCATGCGACGTTCGACATTGCGGTTGTTACCGCGTTCTTCCATGTCGATGAAGTCGATGACGATGAGGCCCGCAAGGTCGCGCAGGCGCAGCTGGCGTGCGATCTCGTCTGCGGCTTCAAGGTTCGTGTGAAGCGCGGTTTCCTCGATATTGTGTTCTTTCGTCGCCCGGCCCGAGTTCACGTCGATCGAGATCAGCGCTTCGGTCGGGTTGATGACGATATAGCCGCCGGACTTCAGCGTCACGACCGGCTGGTACATGGTCTCCAGCTGGCTTTCCACCTGATAGCGATGGAACAGCGGGATGCGGTCCTTGTAGTGCTGAACCTTCCTTGCGTGGCTCGGCATCAGGAGCTTCATGAAGTCCTTGGCGGCGCGATAGCCTTTTTCGCCCTCGACAAGGATCTCGTCGATCTCGCGGGTGTAAAGGTCGCGGATGGTGCGCTTGATCAGGTCGCCTTCCTCATAGATGAGGGCAGGGGCCACCGATTTCAGGGTCAGTTCGCGGATGCCGCTCCAGAGGCGCAGCATATATTCATAGTCGCGCTTGATCTCGGCCTTGGTGCGCTGCATCCCGGCGGTGCGGATGATGAGGCCCATGCCGGCAGGCACGTCCAGCTCGCCGATCACGCTTTTCAGGCGTTTGCGGTCAGCCGTCGACGAAATCTTGCGGCTGATGCCGCCGCCGTGGGTCGAGTTCGACATCAGCACGCAGTAACGGCCGGCGAGCGACAGATAGGTAGTCAGCGCAGCGCCCTTGTTGCCGCGCTCTTCCTTCACGACCTGCACAAGGATGATCTGGCGACGCTTGATCACTTCCTGAATGTTGTAGCGACGCTTCAGGGTGCGGATCGAACGGCGCCGTTCAGCTGCTTCCTCAAGGTGGGCGTCAGCCTCTTCCTCGGCGTTTTCCTGCAGAACGGTGGCTTCGATCGGCTCTTCGCCGTCGGCATCTTCATGCTCGGCGTCAGCGTCTGCTTCGGCTTCTACCGGGGCAGCAGCTTCTTTCACCGGTGCAGGCAGGATTTCCTCGACCTTGGCGGTCTCGAATTCCTCGGCTTTCAGCTTGTCGCGGTCTTCAACCGGGATCTGGTAATAATCCGGGTGGATTTCGCTGAAGGCCAGAAAGCCATGACGGTTGCCGCCGTATTCAACGAATGCGGCTTGCAGCGACGGCTCGACGCGGGTGACGCGGGCCAGATAGATATTGCCTTTAAGTTGACGGCGGGAAGCGGATTCGTAGTCGAATTCCTCGACGCGGCTACCCTCGATTACGGCAACCCGGGTCTCTTCCGGGTGGCGGGCATCGATCAACATACGTGTGGACATAGAAAATTCTCCAGGCATCTGGCCGCGCGGAATCGCCCGCGGGCATGCGGGGCGCGCTGGCCATGCCATTGATGTGAAGGGATCCCGAAGGAACGAGGTGGGCAGAAATCGGCGTATTCCGGTCGATAAGGCGAGCATCGTCCCGCAGCGTAACCAAGCGGCTGGAGTGTGATGCGTCCTGGTGGCTAAGCCGTTCGACCATTGCCGGTTCTTGTCCTTATTATGACCCGGTCTCGCCCGTTTTCTGCCGATGGCCATAACGGCGGCCTCTCGGATAGTCACGGCCTGCCCTCGCGTTGCGATCGCGTCGGGGCCGGGTCATGGTTCGCCGCCCGAAAGCGCCAAACCGATAATCTCGCGCCGCTAACGTAGTAACTTCATCCGTCTTTTACAACGGAAAATGTTGAGACTGTTGCCACTTCTAAATAGTATGCTGATCAAACGGGATGTGCCGGGGACTAAACCTTCCGGCCCGTCATGAGTGAACATGAGCAGGGTTTTGCGCGTGAACTGCAGGATCATCAAGGCTTGTCTGGCGTTCGCCCTTTGGTGCTGCACGTCCTTTGCCGTGGCGGCGGAAGTCGCCATCAGCAGCATCCGATTTGGCGAAAATGGCGCTACATCGCGGGTTGTCCTTGATGTGGACAGCGCGATCGAGCCCCGCATCTTTCTTCTGGCCGGCCCCAACCGCGTCGTGATCGACGTGCCGATGGGCGCATGGCGGGGCAACGGCGCCAACCGTGGTCTCGGCCTGATCGGCCAGTTCCGGCATGGCCTTTTCGATGCCGATACCTACCGGATCGTGCTTGATCTCGAACGCCCCGCCCTTGTCTCATCAAGCTTCGCGCTGCCTCCGCGCGAGGGTTATAACCACCGCTATGTCATCGACCTGAAATCCACGAATGCGGCGGATTTTGCCGCTGCTGTGGCGGCTGACAGGGCGGTTGCCTCTGCCGCACGCCCCGATGTGGCGTCGGTGGCGCCGAGTGTGCCTGCAACGCGCCCGTCTGCCATTCCCGGCGCCAAGAAGGTTATCGTGCTGGATGCCGGGCACGGCGGGCCGGATCCCGGTACTCTGGGTGTGCTTGGTGTCAACGAGAAGCATATCGTGCTCGCCATGGCCAAGGCCATCAAGACCGAGCTTGAGCGCACCGGCCGCTATACGGTGAAGCTGACCCGCGACAGGGATTTCTTCATCCCGGTGCGGGAGCGGTTCGTGCTGGGTCGCAAGCTTGGTGCTGACCTCTTCATCAGTATCCATGCGGATTCGATCCAGAACCCGACCGTCACTGGTGGCAGTGTGTATAGCCTTTCCGAAACCGCGTCGGACAAGGAAGCCGAACGGCTGGCTGCCCGCGAGAACAAGTCTGACCTTGTAGCGGGGCTTGACCTCAATGAAGCGGACGACGAAGTGGCGGGCATCCTGATTGACCTCGCGCAGCGCGAGACGCTCAATTATTCCGCCCAGTTCGCCGAAATTCTGGTGAACGAGATGAAGCGCGACAACCCGATGCTGTCACGCGCACACCGCTACGCCAACCTCGGCATGCTGAAAGCGCCGGATGTACCGAGCGTGCTGATCGAATGCGGCTATCTTTCCAACAAGGATGACGCGCGCCGGCTGGGCAGTGCTGAGGGGCAACGCAAGATTGCCCGCTCGGTCAGCCGTGCCGTTGACCGCTATTTCGAGCATATGATCGCGCTTGGGCGCTGATTTCCTTGTGCACCCCAGTGCGTTTGCGCCTTACCAGCGCCACAAAATTCTGGCATAGGGTGCGCCCGAACGTGAACAGGAAGAGCCTGACCCGCCCATGACCCCGAAAGACGATATGAAACCTGCCGACCAGAAGGGCAGCGAAGACACGCCAAAGCGCCCGACGCCGCGCTGGCGCAAAGTCGTCTATTGGGGGGCGGGGCTCTCGCTTTTCGGCATGGTGGCGGGCGCCGGCCTCGTGCTTGGTGCTTTCATCCATTATGGCCGGTCCCTTCCGGACTATAAGACGCTGGCGGAATATGAGCCGGCGGTGACGACGCGTATTCATGCGGGCGACGGCAGCCTGCTCACCGAATTTGCGCGCCAGCAACGCCTGTTCATGCCGGTCGAGGCCGTGCCTGACCTGGTCGTTGAAGCGTTCCTTGCCGCCGAGGACAAGAATTTCTTCGAGCATGGCGGGCTTGATTACATGGGCATGGTGCGCGCCGCCATCAACAGCGGGCTCAATCTCGTGCGGGGACGCAGCAACCTGCAGGGGGCATCGACGATCACCCAGCAGGTAGCGCGGAACTTCCTCCTTACGCTTGATCAGCGGCTGGACCGCAAGATCAAGGAAATGATCCTGACGCTGAGGATCGAACGTGCCTTCACCAAGGACCAGATCCTCGAGCTTTACCTGAACGAGATTTATCTCGGCAACCGCTCCTACGGGATCGGGGCGGCGGCGCTCAACTATTTCGGCAAGTCGCTGCCGGAGCTGACGATTGCGGAAGCCGCCTATCTTGCCGTGCTCCCGAAGGCGCCTAACAATTATCACCCGGTGCATGATCACGACCGCGCACTTGGCCGTCGCAATTGGGTGCTGTCGCGCATGCATGATCTCGAATTCATCAGCGACGCCGAATATGAAGAAGCCGTGGCGACCGATCTGGAGCCGCCGGTGCAGGGTGTGCGGGCAGAGTTCAAGGCCGACTATTTCGCCGAGGATGTCCGGCGGCAAGTGGCGGCCCTTTACGGCGAAAAATCGCTTTATGAAGGCGGCCTCTCGGTCCGCACCACGCTGGAGCCGCGCCTGCAGGAAATCGCCGAACGGCGCCTGCGCGACGGGCTTGTCACCTATGATCGCCGCCATGGCTGGCGCGGGCCGGTGACACGCATAGGCGTTGACGCTGACTGGCGTGAGAATCTCCTGAAAATTCGTCAATCGGTCGGCAAACCGGGCTGGCGGTTGGCGCTGGTGCAGGAAGTGCGCGAAGACGGCGCAATCATCGGCCTCGC
Source organism: Gimibacter soli (assembly GCF_028463845.1). Taxonomy (NCBI): domain Bacteria; kingdom Pseudomonadati; phylum Pseudomonadota; class Alphaproteobacteria; order Kordiimonadales; family Temperatibacteraceae; genus Gimibacter; species Gimibacter soli. The sequence goes on from NZ_CP116805.1 coordinate 2,028,143, forward strand.
CGATGGCACGTTCGGCTTCATTCCGCTGGAAGCCATGCGCTGGGCGCGGGAGTGGCGTGAAGGTGAACGCCTTGGGCCGAAGGTCGAATCCACCGGGCAGGTGCTGAAGATCGGCGATGTGATCGTGACCTCGAAAGGCGAGGGCGAGGCGAGCTTTGCCGCCTATAATACCTTCACTGGCGAAACGCTGACTTCGGCACGCACCTATAATCTCGACCAGATCCCCGCAATCGGCGGTGCACTGGTGGCGCTCGATCCGCATACGGGCCGGGTGCTGGCGTTGGTTGGCGGCTTTGATTTCAATGTCAGCCAGTTCAACCGGGCAACGCAGGCAGAGCGGCAGCCGGGTTCGGCCTTCAAGCCGTTTGTTTATGCAGCCGCCCTTGAGCATGGGTTCACCCCATCGAGCCTGATCCTTGATGCGCCCTTCGTGATGGATCAGGGCGACGGGCAGGGCACATGGAAGCCCCGCAACTCGTCGAACAAATTCTATGGGCCGAGCACGCTGCGGCTGGGCCTCGAGAAATCGCGAAACCTGATGACCGTGCGGCTTGCCCAGAATCTCGGCATGCCGATGGTGATGGATTATGCCCAGCGTTTCGGCCTTGCCGATAATATGGCGCCGACACTGGCGGCATCCCTTGGTGCGGGTGAAGTGACGCTCCTGAAGCTGAGTGCCGCCTATGGCATGCTCGTCAATGGCGGCAAGAAGATCGAGCCGACACTGATCGACCGTATCCAGGACCGCTACGGCAAAACCATCTTCCGGCACGACACCCGTGCCTGCACGGGCTGCGAGGCGACCCTTGATGCCGCCGCGCCGCTTGTGGAGCCGGAACTGCCCGATACCCGGTCGCAGGTGGTGGACCCCATCACGGCCTACCAGCTTGTTCACATGCTGGAAGGTGTGGTCGAGCGCGGCACCGGCGTGCGTATCCGTGCGGTCGGCAAGCCGCTGGCGGGCAAGACCGGCACCACCAACGATTCCACCGATACCTGGTTCGTGGGCTTCGGGCCTGACCTTGTGGTGGGCGTTTTCGTGGGCTTTGACCAGCCCCGCTCGCTCGGTGCGGGTGAGGAGGGCTCAAGCGTCGCCGTCCCCGTCTTCCGTGATTTCATGATCGATGCCCTGAAAGGCCAGCCGAGCATTCCGTTCCGGATGCCGACAGGCGTTCGTCTTGTGAAAGTGGACGCATCGACCGGCCAGCTGGCGGGTGCGGGCAACGCGCATGTGATCCTTGAAGCCTTCCGCCCCGGCACCGAACCGAAGTTCGGCGAGGTCACAGTGCTTGACGGGTCGCTCCCGATCGGTCAAACACAGGGCACAATTCGCAAGGGCACCGGCGGAATTTATTGATCCGCCTGCCTATTCTGCAAACGAGTAACGATAAGGAACTGACATGCGCGCGGAAGCCCAGGCAACCGTCGACCAACTCAAGCAGTCTATGGCACTGCTGAGGAGGCATCTTTGACTGGGATCAGGCTCTGTTGCGGCTTGAGGAACTGAACGCCCTCGCCGAAGATCCCGATCTCTGGAACGATCCCCAGAAAGCGCAAGCCCTGATGCGCGAGCGCACCAAGCTCCACGATGCCGTCTCCGGCCTCAAGGCGATTGACGCTGACCTCAATGACACGCTCGAACTGATCGAGCTTGCCGAGATGGACGGCGACGATGCGATGCAAGCGGAAGCCGAAGGCTCACTGAAAGGGCTGCAGGCCAAGGCCAAGGACGCAGAGCTCAAGGCGCTGCTTTCGGGCGAGGCTGACGGCAATGACACCTATGTCGAAATCCATTCGGGCGCTGGCGGCACTGAATCGCAGGACTGGGCGAGCATGCTGTTCCGCATGTATTTCCGCTGGGCCGAGAAGCGCGGCTACAAGGTGGAAACCGTCCAGTACATGCCGGGCGAGGAAGCCGGCATCAAGTCTGCCACGCTGCAGATCAAGGGCGAGGATGCCTACGGCTGGATGAAGACCGAAAGCGGTGTACACCGGCTGGTGCGGATTTCGCCCTACGATTCAAGCGCGCGGCGCCATACGAGCTTCGCGTCCGTCTGGGTCTATCCCGTGATCGATGACAATATCGATATCGAGATCGTCGAATCCGACCTGAAGGTCGATACCTACCGCGCCTCGGGCGCCGGTGGCCAGCACGTGAACACGACCGATTCCGCCGTGCGCATGACTCACATTCCTTCGGGTATCGTGGTGCAGTGCCAGGCTGAACGCTCGCAGCACAAGAACCGCGCCTCCGCGCTTTCGATGCTGAAAGCCCGGCTTTATGAGGCCGAACTGAGGAAGCGTGAGGAAGCGGCCAATGCGCTGAACGCGACCAAAAGCGATATCGGCTGGGGCCACCAGATCCGCTCCTATGTGCTGCAGCCATACCAGATGGTGAAAGACCTGCGCACGGGCGAGGAATCAGGCCAGCCGCAGGTCGTGCTGGACGGTGACCTTGACCGCTTCATGGCAGCGGCCCTTGCGGCGCGCGTCTATGGTGAAAACAAGGACGTTGGCGATATCGACTAAGTCGTCTCGCCCTCCAATACAAAAGCCCCGGCGCCAACTGGCTGCCGGGGCTTTTTGTTTTCGCCTGATCGTTCGCGCTTATTCAGCGGCGGATTTGGCGGCGGCGCGGGTGACCGTCGAAAGGTCGGCAATGCGGCCGGTCAGCTTGGCACCGGCTTCGACCGACAGGCTTTCCTGATAAAGGTCGCCGTTGATGACGGCGGACTTTTCAACGCGCAGCACGCGGACCTTCACTTCACCCTTGATGTTGCCGCGAATGGTGGCGCTGTCGGCGGTGACAGTGCCGGTGACCGAGCCATGCTCGCCCATCACAAGCTCGCCGCATACGACATCGCCCTTGATGGTGCCATCAAGCTGCAGTTCGCCGTTCACGGTCACATTGCCTTCGATTGTCACATCGGCGGAAAGGATGGAAGGGGTAGACGGGCCGCTGACGCTAGCCATCGGTCCTTTCTTGTTTTCTTTGGAAATGTCGAACATCCGCTGCCACTTTCAGGAAGGGCATGGGGTCCAGGATCCGGTCCCCCTGCCAGATTTCATAATGGAGGTGGGAACTGGTTGCACGGCCGGTGCGTCCCATGTCTCCGATTTGCTGCCCCGCCGCGACAGTCTCACCCACAGAGACGCGCAACCGGCGCATATGACCATAACGGGTTCTGAGCCCATTGCCATGGTCGATTTCGATCATATTGCCATAGGGGCCCCATTTGCCAGACTTGATCACCTTGCCGGCGCCTGTGGCATAGATTGCGGTGCCCGGCCAGCCAGCGAGATCAAGCCCCTTGTGGCTTTTCCATTTGTTGGAGAAGGGGTCGCGGCGGCTGCCGAAACGGCTGGAAACATAATAGTCGGCGGCAGGTTCAGCGGCCGGGAAGGCCTCAAGGAGCACCAGAAGATTCTGATACTGGTCCCACTTTTCCTTCAGTCCGACGAAGGCGGGGTCTTCATATTCCATGCCGAATTCGCTGCCGGGCAGCTTGTTCGTCAGGTACGTGGCCGGATGCCAAAGCGAGCGGCCCTTGGGGGCCAGTTGCTCGCTCGTCAGTTTGGTGGGCTTCAGGATTGCATCAAGGCTTTCCATCTTGGAGTCGAGCGCAAGTGCAAGCGACCGGGCAACGCTGCGCTGGCGGAGGTCCATTTCCGCAAAGCGCGCTGTCAGCGCATCGGAGCGCGATTCGGCGGCATCTGGCAGCGACGCGTAGGCGTCACCAGTGTTGAAGATTTCGCGCAGGAAGCCGGTAACCGGCCCTTCGGCCTCAGCCGGCGCTTCGAATACGGATGGTGCCAGTGTCGCTGTCTTGTCGCCCGCCGACTTTTCGGCTTCCTCGCTCGCGGGGCTTTCGGCGGTGCCTTCAGCTTCCGGACGGGGCGGGGCGATCTGGTCGACGATTTCCTCGAGATATTGCTGGCGGCGCTCAAGCTTGGCGGCGCGGCGTTCAACATCATTCTCGAGGGTCGACAGGTCTTCCGTCACGCTTTGCATATTGGCGGACATGACCTTGATGGTGCGATTCTTGGCGTCAAGCGTGAGATCGCGGCTCACGTACGCGATGGTTGCAACGAGGCCCCACAGTACAAATAGAAGAAGCAGCCCGGAAAGGGCCACTTGGGTGTAACTGCCGATGGTAAGGAATCGCACACGGCCTTCGCTGCGCAAAAACAGTTGCCGCTCAGGAAAGTGCCTGAGCCGCAAGCCGTCAAGGCGTGCAAAAAGTTTTTTCAGTGCGTTCAAGCCTTTAGCCCCGTTTCGAGAGACCCTTTTTCGGGTCTTTTCTTCCCTTGGCACCTGTCTGCACTGGTTTCCCCCCGCACATCTGGCGCAAGCCACGGCGCATTCCAGCGACTCGAGGGGGGCTGAGTCAACCCCTAATGCGGTGAGGCGTTCAAAGTAACATGTCCGCGAGGGGATCGTAGAAGCTGAAGGGCAGTCCTGCAGAATCGCGGGCCGGTCGGTTGAAGGGGCGCTTCAGAAGGCCTTTGAAATAGGTGCGAACCAGAGACTGGAACTTTTCTTCAGGCTCGGCGCCCTCGATGGCGCACAGGTGATGGAACCAGCGAGAGCCCGCCTCCACATGGCCGACTTCCTCGTCATAGATCGTTTGCAGCGCTGCCGCTGATTCTGCGTCGCCAAGCCGGGCGAAGCGGTCGATCATCTGCGGGGTGACATCCAGCCCCCGCGCTTCCAGTACCATGGGCACAACAGCAAGCCGCGCGGCGATATCGTGCGCGGTGGCGGTGGCGGCTTGCCACAGGCCGTCGTGGGCGGGCAGGTCACCATAGGTACAATCAAGGGCCGCGAGGCGAGCCGACAGCAGGCCGAAATGCCGGGCTTCATCGTCGCCTACCCCGATCCAGTCATCGGTGAAGGCACGCGGCATCTCGCCGCCAAAACGGGCGACGATATCGAAGGCGAGATCGATGGCATTCAGCTCGATATGCGCAACCGCATGGATGAGCGCGCGGCGATTGTCAGCCGTACCCGCCTTGCGGCGTTTCGGCATGTCGGCGGGCAGCAGCAGTTCGGGCCTTGCCGGACGGGCAGGGCGATCCGGTGGCGGCGTATCGTAGGTCGCTGCAAGAGATCCGGCGCGCCAGGCAGCTGCCGCCGCGCGGGCAGTGGCGGCCTTTTCGGCGGCGCCGGCGGTCGTCAATACAGCGACGGCTGCTTCGCCGATGGTTTGCCAGTCTGGTTGGCGCATGATGGATCAGGCAAGCGCCTTCGCGGTTTCAAGCACAGCGTCGGCATGGCCTTTCACCTTCACCGAATGCCACACTTCACGGACCTTGCGGTCGCCGTCCAGAAGGAAGGTGGCGCGTTCGATGCCCATATAGGCGCGGCCATAAAGCTTCTTCTCGATCCACACGCCCCAGGCCTCGATCACCTTGCCGTCCACATCGGCTGCAAGCTGAACTTTCAGGTCATGTTTGGCAGCAAACTTGGCATGCTTTGCTGCCGTGTCTTTCGAGATGCCGATGACAGTGCAGCCAAGCGCCGCGAAATCGGCGATGCGGGCGCTGAAATCGATGGCTTCCGTGGTGCAGCCCGGCGTGTCGTCTTTCGGGTAGAAATAAACGACCACCGGTTTGCCCGCGAAGGCGGAAAGGGTGATATCGGTGCCGTCACCGCCGGGCAGGGTGAAATCGGGGGCAATGTCGCCGGGTTTCAGGCTCATGTCGCGTTCCTCTGATCATTTTCCGTGTCGTTGCGGTCGTCCCCTAGCATGGACTGATAGAGGGCGTAAACCGCCGCCTGGGTACGTGCGAGGCTCGCCTTCAGATCATCGAAGCAGGGAATGCCGAGGGCCGTGGTGAGAATATCACGCAAACCTGCGGAGATTTCGGCGTCATCCGCCGGCGATTTGCCAAGGCACAGCCGGAAGATCGATTGCAGATGATGCTGCAGCACATAGGCATCCTTCAGTGTGGCGGCGTCTGCAGCATCAAGCGCGCCGCAATCGGTGAGCCGGTCGAAGGCTGCCATCAGTTCGGGTATGAAAACGCCGGTGTGGCGTGCCCCTTCGCGCAGCATCAGATACTGGCCGATAAACTCGATATCGACGAGGCCGCCGCGCACATGCTTCACCGAGTAGAGGTTCACGGTGCCGAACTCCTTGGCGAGCCGCAGCCGCATGTCGGCAACAGCAGCCTTGAGGGCGATACCGTCGCGGGGGGCGGTCAGCACACCGTGAATGGTGCTTGTTATAGCCTTGCCGAAAGCGTCTGAGGCGATCACCACCCGCGCGCGGGTCAGGGCCATATGCTCCCATGTCCAGGCGGCTTCGGTATAATAGTCCGAGAAAGTCTTGAGTGTGACGACAATCGGCCCCTGGTTACCCGAGGGGCGCAGGCGCGTGTCGACCTCGAACAGTCGGCCTTCGGGCGTCAGTGCCGTAATTGCCGTGATGATATTCTGGCAGAGGCGCGAGAAATACTGGCTCGGCATCAGGGGGCGGTCGCCGTCTGACTGCGCATTCATGTCCGGCACGTCATACAGGAACACGATATCAAGGTCGGAAGTTTGGGTCAGCGCGCCGCCGCCATATTTGCCCATGGCAAGCACGGCAAGGCTGCCGCCGGGGAAATGTCCGTGGCGGCGGGCGAATTCCTCGGATACTGCCGGCACCAGCGCCTTAAGCGTTACATCGGCAACACGGGCAAGGGCGTGGGCGCATTCCTCGACGCCGGCGATGCCTTCAAGGCCGTGCACGCCGATGCGGAAGCGATAGTCCGCCACAAAGCGCCGGGCGATATCGAGGATATCCTGATAATCCTTGGCGCGCCGGAGCATAGATTTGAGGATGGCGGCAAGCTCGTCTTCTTCCTCCACCGGCATGAAGAAATCGGGATCAAGCACCGCATCCCAGAGGGAAGGCTTTTTGGCGAGCGTTTCAGCGAGTGCGGGCGCCAGCCCCATCACGCGGGCCAGCAGCTTGAAAAGCGAGGGGTTGGCATCGAGAAGCGAGAAAAGCTGCACACCCGCCGGTAGTTGTTCGATGAACTGGTCGAAACGGGTGAGGGCTGCCGACGGCGCGTCGGTCGCTGCAAAGGCATCGACAAGCCGGGGCAGCAGCTTCTTCATCAGGTTTTTCGAACGGTCATTCTTGAGTGCACGGTATCGGCCCCGGCGCCAGCCATCGATGATCGCGGCTATGCTCGGCACATCGCTGTAGCCAAGCTCGGTCAGCGTTGCCTCGATGGCTTCGGGTTTGGTGCGGGCGTCTTCGTCGTCGGCGCTTTGCGGCAGGAAGGCATCATAGATGGCCTTCACGGCGCGGGTGTGATCGAAAAGGGCGTCCTTGAGCTCGGCAGGGCTCGCGAACCCGCAGAAGGTGGCAAGGCGCGCGATATCGTCCGGCTCGGTCGGTATCTCGTGGGTCTGATCGTCATTGACCATCTGGATGCGATGCTCAAGCGTGCGCAGGAAAATGTAGGCTGCGGCAAGGGTATCCCTGATTTCGGGCTCAATGAGCTCCTCCGCCACCAGCGCATCCAGTGCTTCGAGTGTGCCGCGCAGGATCAGCGACGGATGCCGCCCGGCAAACAGCAGCTGATGGACCTGCGTATAAAACTCCACCTCGCGGATGCCGCCTTGCCCGAGCTTCACATTATAGCCCTCGAACGAGAGCTCCTGCTGGCCATAGTGCCGGTTGATCTGGTTCTTGATCGCGGCAATGTCGGCAAGGGCGGCGAAATCGATGGTGCGGCGCCAGATCCAGCTTGAAAGCGAGGCAAGGAAATCGGCACCCGCCTGCCGGTCTCCCGCCACTGTCGCCGCCTTGATCATGGCGGAGCGTTCCCAGTTGACGGCCATCGAATGATAGTAAACCTCGGCGGCCCCCACCGTCATGGCGAGCGGGTTGGAGGCAGGATCAGGTCGAAGACGCAGGTCGGTCCGGAAGACATAACCGTCGCCGGTGCGCTTCTCCATCATCTCGATCAGGTCCCGGGCGAGGCGGACATAACAGTCGCCCAGCGTTTTGCGGCCGGTGTAGCTGATCGCTTCGGGCTCGTAGAACAGGATGAGGTCAATGTCGGATGAATAGTTTAGCTCGCCGGCGCCAAGCTTGCCCATGCCAAGGACAAAAAAGCCGGTGCCCGCCGACAGGCGCGGGCTGACGGATTCGGGCTCGCCACGCGGCCATCCGAGTTCACCCGCCCGCATGCGGATTTCCAGCAGGTGGGCGACCGCGAGGTCGAGCGCTTTGGAGGCAAAATCGCTGAGGGCAGCAGTGACCTTTAAAAGCGGCCATTCGCCGCTCACGTCGGCAAAAGCTGTGATCAGCGCCACATCTGCCTTTGCCTGCCGCAACACCGCCATCAGGCTTGCGGTATTCTCGCCCTCCAGCCTGTCTGCATCCAGTACTGCGAAAACGCTGGCGAGGCAGGCGTCCGGCCCTTCGGCCAGAACCCGGATCGCGGTGGCAGGGCGGCGACGGGCGGTGGTGGCGAGGAACGGGCTGTTACCGAACACAGCATCAGCGAGTGCGCGGTTCGCGGGCAGGGGATCACCATTCTCTGCCGCGACTTCACAAAGGATTGCCCAGATTTCGTCCGTATTTGCTGTATCATGGGGATTGGGATATGGACTGTGACAGGCGGTCATGCTCTAACCCATGGCAGAAGGGGACGTGTCCCGCCAGTCTTTCGTGTTGGACCGATGAAATCAAGCAAAGTGGCTATCGGCAGAGTTCCTGATCACCCCAAGATGAGCATCCGATGCTGATCCGTTCCTGTATGTTCGCAGGCAGGGCGCTCGTTTGGGCCGTAACACTCGTTGTCGTGATCGCGTGCCTTGTGACGGCACGGTTGGTGATCGCGCCGATCGATCTTGGCTTTGCGCGCGGGATGATCGAGGCTCGCGTCGAATCCCTCCTGCCCGGATGGCACATCAAGTACGACAGCGCCGAGGTCGGCTGGGACTGGCGCGGCGTGCGGCCTTGGGTGGAGATGAAAGGCGTCGCAATCGATGATGGTGCCGCACGCGGGCGTATCCGTATCCCGGAAATGGCTGTGGGCCTCAGCCGCAGCACGCTTCTTGGCAATATCGGGATCGCGACCGTGCGGCTCGACAGGCCAAACGTGCATTTCGAAAAGCTTGATGCGCTGATGGGTCAGCAAAACGGCCCCAATCCGTTCAAGGACCTGATGGCCGATGGCCGCCCGGTCCGGCCCGACCTTGCAGGCCCTTTCACCCATATCGTCTCCGGCCTTGCCAGCCAGTTGATGAAGGATATTTCCGACCTCAGTTCGGTCGAATTTCGCCAGCTTCATCTGACCATTGCAGGGAATGAAACCCGCGCCGCCACGGACCTGATGATTTCCCGCATTACCTTCGGGCAGGATGGCCGGCGGCTGGATTTCGATATCCGTGGTGATCTTGCGATTGGCGACATGCCGGCGTCACTTGGCATTACCGCCACAAGCTATCCTGAAGACGAGACGCTCGACCTGATGGTGCGCGTCGGGAAGCTGGTGCCGGCTGAACTCGCGCGCCATATGGAAGCGCCGGAAGTCGTTTCCTATTTCGATCTGCCGGTCGATGTGCAGGCGAGCCTCAGCCTATCGACTGCCATCGGGCTTGAATCCGCTGATGTTGAAGTCAGCCTTGGTGATGGGCGCCTTTCACACGTAACCGCTTTCCCCGATGGCTCGCCGGTGCCCTACGGCGAAATCCGCGCCTACTGGCAGCCGGACGAAAAGGCTTTCGAGATTGAAAAGGTGGAAGTTGCCGCTGGCAAGCGCGTCGTGAAGGGCGACGGGCTTGTCTATTGGGTGGACGCCAGCGACACGCCGGGCGTTCAAATGAATGCGACCATCGACGAGGCGACGATCCCCGAAGTGCTGTCCTATTGGCCGATCAAGGTCGATGAGGAAGGCAATGAACGCGGCGCTCGTGTTTGGGTGAAAGAGCATATCTCGAAGGGCACGGCAAGGCGCGGCAAGTTCGAATTCTATATGCTGCCGGATGGCAGCGGCGGTTTGTTCGACAAGCACTATCTGGCGCTTTCCTTCAGCCTCGACGATGTGACGACCAGCTATCTGAACGATATGGCGCCGGTTTCCTCGATCAGCGGACGCGGGCTCCTCACCGAAGACAGGCTTGATATCGCCATCGACCGCGGCGTGATCATGGATATGCCGCTTTATGGGTCGCGCGTGCTGCTGACCGACATTGATGTTAAGAATGGCGCAAAGGGTCAGTTCGATATTCGTGTGAAAGGCGGGGTTGATCAAATCCTCGCCCTTGTGACGCCACCGCCGGTGCGCGTGGCGGATCGTATCGGCATCGATCTCGCCCGGCTTGGCGGCGAGGCCGAGCTTTTCGCCAGCATCAAGGTGCCGCTTATCAAGGATATGCCCGCCGACGCTGTTCGCTATGACGTGGCGGCGGATATAACGGATGCGCGGGTTTCCGATCTCCTCGGCGGCGAGGGCATCCGCAATGGCGCCTTGCGGCTGGAACTTGATAACGACCGGATCGACGTAGCGGGCGACGCACGCTTCAACGGTGTGCCGATGCGCCTGCACTGGAAGGAAGATTTCGCGGCTGGCCGCAAGGACGCCGAGGCGGAAACCACCCTTGTCGAACTGTCGGGTCGGCTGGATCACAACGGCCTCAAGGCCTTCGGATTGAATTTCGATACCTATATCAATGGCGACATGCGCGCGGATGCCAGCTTCACCGGCCGCAATTTCAAATTCACCAAAGGCAGCTTCAAGGCAGACGTGACGGCGACGCGCGTGATGGTGCCTGAACTTGCATGGGCGAAGGCAGCGGGCGTGAAGGCAACGGCCGCCGGGCTTATCGAATTTGAAGCTGACGGCAGTACGCGGGTGGCGCCGATGTCGTTGAAGGGCGATGGGATCGATGCCGATGCGCTCTTTATCTGGGGTGCGCCGGATACGGGCCGTTTCGAACTCAGCTTCGATGCTCGCGCGCTTGATAACAACCGGTTGAGTGGCATTGTGGTGCGCACGGCGGGTGACCAGCCCTACCGGGTTGAAGTCGCCGCCGAGCGGCTCGACCTTTCAGGTTTCCTCGGGTCAGACCTTGAAGACGAGCCGGTGTCACCAGCCGTGCAGGCGGCAGAAGGGGAGCCGACACCAACCATTGACCTCAGCCTGCATGCAGACCGGGTTGACCTCCTGAACGGTGAAACGCTGCAGGACCTGCAGCTTGATACATTGTTCCTGAACGGCGCCCCGACCGCGACCGACCTGACGGCGATCCTTTCGGGCGGCGATGTCGGGCTGACGATCAGCGCGGACGTCAACGGCGACAATACAATCCGGCTGAAGGCCGCAGATGGCGGTGCCTTCGTACGCGGCCTTGGCTATTTCAGCCATCTTGATGGCGGCGCGCTTGATCTTTCCGGCGAGACAAGCGGCTGGGGCCGCACCCTGCGCCTGGACGGCGAGGCGAAGATCGCCAAATCGTTGATGGTGCCGACCGCCAAGCTTGATCCAGCCGTTCAGAAAGGCACCATGCCGGCGCTCGACAAGCAGCTTGGCGACGATGGTATTCCGCTTGACCAGATCAATATGAAATTCCGCCTGCGTCACGGGCTTCTGGATATCGACGACCTGAAAGCCAACGGCGCCTCGCTTGGCGTGACGCTAGCGGGCCAGGTGGATGCGATCCAGAAGAAGGTGAATGTGAACGGCGTAATCGTGCCCGCCTATGGCATCAATGCAGTAGTCGGCAAAATCCCGCTGATCGGTGCGATCCTGACCGGCGGCGAAGGCAAGGGCGTCATCGGCATCACCTACCGGGTGAAGGGCATGACCGATAATCCGGAAGTCTCCGTGAATGCACTATCCGGCCTTGCACCCGGCTTCCTGCGCTTCTTCTTCGAAGGCGCCAAGGGCAAGGTCGCGACCGTCAAGACACCAGATGCACCACCTGCCGCCGAAGGTGAGGCGCCGAAGGTGGAAGAAGCCCCGGTCGAGGATTTGCCGGATCAGGAAGCAGCCGAAGAAGAAAAGCCGGACAGTGGAAACGAAGAACCGGCCGAAACGCCCGAGGCGCCGACCGGTTCCGAAACCCAAGCTGAATAGGTTAAGAGCCTAACCTTCGAGGGAGAGAAGACCGTGGTTCTTCTTGCCCTTCGAAAGCTTGATCTTGCCGTCGATCAGTTCGGTGCCAGCGTCGATCACGGCATCAACATCGCTGACTGCATTGTTGTTCACCTTCACCGCGCCCTGCTGAATCTGGCGGCGCGCATCGCCCTTGGAGCTGGCGAGGCCAAGGCCGACAAGGGCGTCCACAAGGCTCGTGCCCGCTTTCACACTGATGGTCGGCAGGTCTTCACCGGCACCACCTTTTTCGAACACTTCGCGGGCTGTGGCTTCGGCGGCTTCGGCAGCGGCACGGCCACGGCAAAGCGTGGTGGCCTCGTTGGCGAGCACGGCCTTGGCATGGTTGATTTCCGATCCGCCAAGCGCTTCAAGGCGCGCGACTTCATCCATCGGCAGCTCGGTGAAGAGGCGCAGGAACTTGCCAACGTCGGCATCCTGCGTATTGCGCCAGAATTGCCAGTAATCATAAGCCGGCAGCTGCGCTTCATTGAGCCAAACGGCGCCAGCGGCGGTTTTGCCCATCTTCTTGCCGTCGGCAAGGGTGACAAGCGGCGTGGTGAGGCCAATGACATGCGCGCCGTCCGTACGGCGGGTCAGTTCCATGCCGTTCACGATATTGCCCCACTGGTCCGAGCCGCCCATCTGCAGCACGCACTTGTGGCGGCGGTGCAGTTCCATGAAGTCATAGGCCTGCAGGATCATGTAGTTGAATTCGAGGAAGGTCATCGGCTGCTCACGCTCAAGCCGCAGCTTCACGCTATCGAAGGTGAGCATCCGATTGATCGTGAAGTGGGTGCCGACATCGCGCAGCATTTCAATGTAGGAAAGCTTAGAGAGCCAGTCGTCGTTATTCACCATGATGGCGTCCGAGCCGGTGTCGCCGAAGGTCAGGAACTGGCTGAAGATCGAGCGAATGCCATCCATGTTGGCGTTGATATCGGCGTCCGTCAGCATCTTGCGGCTTTCGTCGCGGCCGGTCGGGTCGCCGATCCGTGTGGTGCCGCCGCCCATCAGGACGATCGGCTTGTTGCCGGTTTTTTGTAGCCAGCGCAGCATCATGATCTGGACAAGGCTGCCCACATGCAGCGAGGGCGCCGTGCAATCGAACCCGATATAGGCCGTGATCGGGCCTTTCTTCAGCTGGTCGGCAAGGGCCGCCTCATCAGTGATCTGATGAACGAAGCCGCGTTCCTTAAGGATGCGAAGAAAGTCGATATGGGAAGCACTCATGAGATCAAGGGTCCGCTTGCAAAAATTCGTTTCCAAGGTCGGGCTGATGTAGCATAGGGTGGCTGAAAGGCAAAGGTTTTAGCCGCATATTCGGCGTGTCCTCGGGGAGTTCTTCAGTCATGACATTTTTCGGTGAACCGGCGGAAATCAAAATGGCCGTCGGTCTGATGAGCGGCACCTCGATGGACGGGATCGATGCGGCGCTTGTCTATACGGATGGTGTCCGCGTCGAACGCCTTGGCCCTTCGCTGATCAAGCCCTATTCAAATGCCGTGCGGTCGCGCCTGCGGGACGGGCTGAGCGTGGCTGCGACCTCGCAGACAAAGGATATCTCGGCACCCGGCCTTGCGATGCTGGAACGCGAGCTGACCGACCTTCATGCCGAGGCGGTTTTCGATCTTCTCTCCGTCAACAACCTGCACCCGACACAGATCGATGTGATCGGCTTCCACGGCCAGACGCTGACCCACCGGCCCGAGCGTGGCTGGACATGGCAGATCGGCGACGGCGGGCGGCTCGCCGGGCGCACCGGTATTCCGGTTGTGAATGATTTTCGCACGGCTGATATGGATGCGGGCGGGCAGGGCGCGCCCCTGGTGCCGCTCTATCACGCGGCGCTCCTGTCGCGCGAACGCCGCCACCAGACGGTCGCAATCCTCAATCTGGGCGGTGTGGCGAATGTGACGTGGGTATCCTTCGCAGAAAACCCCGAAGCCCCCGCCATCATGGCGTTCGACACCGGGCCGGGCAATGCCATGCTCGATGACTGGACGATGCTGCACACCGGCAAGCCATTTGACGAAGACGGCGCGCTCTCCTCGCGTGGGCTGACGCATGATGAAGTGCTCTCCGGCCTTATGGCGTCGCCTTTCTTCGATGAAATGCCGCCAAAGACGCTGGACCGTGATGATTTCAATATCCAGACGGTGCGGGGCCTGTCGGTCGAAGACGGCGCCTCCACGCTCACCGATTTCGTGGTGGAAACGATTGTCTCCTCGCAGAGCCATTTCCCGTCGCCGCCGGATGCCTGGTATATCTGCGGGGGCGGGCGCCTGAACACCACGCTGATGCGCCGCCTGCGCCGCCGCATGCCGGTAACGGTCGATCCTGTGGAAGTGCTGGGCTGGCGTGGTGGCGCGCTGGAGGCGGAGGCCTTCGCCTTCCTCGCCGTGCGGTCGCTGCGTGGCTTGCCGCTCAGCCTGCCGTCCACCACCGGCTGCAATGCGCCCACGCCGGGCGGCGTCTATCACGAGCCGCATACGATCCGCTGACAAAGAAAAACCCCGGCGAAAGCCGGGGTTTTCGTTAGTGCCTGCGCGTTGGCTCAGCGACCGCTGGTCAGCCGTTTCGTCAGGTAATTGTTCACCGAGGTCATCAGCTGGGCCAGTTCATTCTCGAAGAAATGGTTGGCGCCCTTGATCGTCTCATGATCGATGGTGATCGACTTCTGCGCTTTCAGCTTTTCGACGAGCTTCACGATCGAGATCGGCGTGACGAGGTCGTCGTCTTCCGCCTGCACGATCAGGCCTGAAGACGGGCAGGGTGCAAGGAACGAGAAGTCGTAGAGGTTCGCCGGCGGCGCAACCGAGATGAACCCCTGGATTTCCGGGCGGCGCATCAGGAGCTGCATGGCGATCCAGGCGCCAAACGAAATGCCGGCGATCCAGGTGCCGGTCGAATTCGCATTCATCGACTGCAGCCAGTCCAGCGCCGACGCGGCATCCGAAAGCTCGCCGTTGCCCTGGTCGAACTCGCCCTGGCTGCGGCCGACGCCACGGAAGTTGAAACGCAGGGTCGCGAAACCGCGATGCGCAAAGGCATGATACAGATAGTAGGTGGCCTTGTTGTCCATGGTGCCGCCATATTGCGGATGCGGATGCAGGATCAGGGCAACCGGGGCGGTGTCGGACTTGCCGGGCTGGTAGCGGCCTTCAAGGCGACCGGCCGGACCGTTGAAAATAATCTCGGGCATATTCTCGACTTCGAATAAGAGCTTGTGCGGGATGCGGCTTGTTGCCTTTCCCTATAGCGAATCTGTAGCCCCCGCTGCAAGCATGGTGGCTCGTGTCACCCAAAATTGCGTTGAACGGCCCACGGATTGCCCCTATTTGAAGCGTATGAAGAGCTTGGCCTATCTTGATTATAACGCGACAGCGCCGATCCGGCCCGAGGTTATCTCGGCAATGGCCGAATCGATGGCGCATGTTGGTAACCCGTCTTCCGTGCATCAGGCAGGCCGCGAAGCGCGCCGCCGGGTGGAAACCGCCCGCACGCAGGTGGCCGCCCTTGTGAATGCACGGGCACGGGATGTGGTCTTCACCGGGGGCGGCACCGAATCCTCAAATGCTGTGATCCGCATGACGGGCGCGAAAAGCCTGATCGTCTCGGCGGTGGAGCATGACTGCGTGCTGGCGGCGGCAAAGCTCGCCAGTGTGCCGGTGTTCAGCCTGCCGGTTGCGGCTGATGGCCGGATTGATCTTGCGGCCCTTGAAAAGCTTCTGGCGGAAGCCCCGAAGCCGGCGCTCGTGTCCGTGATGCTCGCCAACAACGAAGTCGGCACCCTGCAGCCGGTGGCGGAGGTGGCAAGCCTCGCCAAGGCGGCGGGTGCACGCGTCCATACTGATGCCGTGCAGGCGGCAGGCAAGATTGATATCGATTTCAAGGCGCTTGGCGTTGATTACCTCACTCTTTCCGCCCACAAGGTTGGCGGGCCGCAGGGTGTGGGGGCCATCGTCTGTGCGCCGACCGCACCGCTGGCGCCGCTGATCGCCGGTGGTGGGCAGGAACTGGGGCGGCGCTCGGGCACCGAGAATGTGGCTGGCATCGTCGGCTTCGGGGTTGCAGCGCTTGCGGCGATGGACGGGCTGGGTGATATGCCCCGCCTGAAGACCCTGCGCGACAGGTTTGAGGCGGCAGTGGCGACCCACGGCAATCTTGCCCGCGTGGTGGGGGCGGCAGCTGACCGGCTGCCGAACACCAGCTGCATCATCATGCCCGGCGTGCGCGGCGAAACGCAGGTGATGCATTTCGATCTCGCTGGCGTCTGCATTTCCTCAGGCTCGGCCTGTTCGTCCGGCAAGGTGAAGGTCAGCCATGTGCTGGGCGCCATGGGCGAACCGGCAGCAGACGCCGAATGCTCGATCCGCGTGTCGCTCGGTTACGGCACCACCGACGAGGATATTCACCGCGCCATTGAGGCTTGGAAAGCACTTTACGACCGCACTGTGGGGCGGGCGGCATGAAGCAGCCAGTGTATCTCGACTATCAGGCGACAACGCCGATGGACGAGCGCGTGCTGGCCGCCATGATGCCCTATCTGACCGACCGTTTCGGCAATCCGCATTCCGCCACCCACCGTTACGGCTGGGAAGGCGAAGCCGCCCTTGATGTGGCACGCGGGCAAGTCGCTGGCCTGATTGGTGCGCGCGACAAGGAAATCATCTTCACGTCGGGTGCGACCGAGGCCAACAACATGGCGCTGAAGGGCGTTATGGAAGCCTGGGGCCACAAGCGGCCGGGCCTTGTGACGGTCGCGACCGAGCACAAATGCGTCCTCGAAAGTGCGGCTTGGTGCGCCCGGCATGGCGCCGAGCTTACTGTCGTGGGGGTGGACGGCGACGGCCTCGTGCGGATGGACGAACTGGAGGCCGCCGTGAACGAACGCACGGCGATTGTCAGTGTCATGGCGGTCAATAACGAGATCGGCGTGGTCCAGCCCTTGAAGGAAATTGGGGCAATCGCCAAGCGTCACGGGGCGATCTTCCACACAGATGCGGCGCAGGCCTTCGGCAAGATCCCGCTGGATGTCGATGCGCTCGGCATCGATCTGATGAGCCTTTCCGGGCACAAGATATACGGCCCCAAGGGCGTGGGGGCGCTGTATCGCCGTGATGAGCGCCGCGTGGCGCTTCGGCCTTTCATGTCCGGTGGCGGGCAGGAGAGTGGCTATCGCTCCGGCACGCAGGCGCCGGCATTGGTCGCGGGCTTCGGCAAGGCTGCAGCGATTGCGGCCGAGGAAATGGCGCAGGAAGAAGGCCGGCTTGCAACCCTGATGGCCCGGCTGAAAGCGCGGCTTTGGGAAGCGTTGCCAGGTCTGATTCTGAACGGGCACGCAGAGAACCGCTGGGTTGGGAACCTCAATCTCAGCGTACCGGGCGTGGACGGGGCCCTGCTGCTGGCCGAGCTTTCGCCGCTCGCGCTGTCCTCCGGGGCGGCTTGCGCCTCGGCGGTCAGCGGGCCTTCCTATGTGCTTGCAGCTATCGGGCGGACAGGGGCGGAAGCCAAGGCTGCGCTCCGGATCGGCATCGGCCGCTTCACGACCGACGAGGAAGTGGATTTTGCCGCCGATACGCTCGTCAACACCATCACTAAGCTGAAAGGCCGCCCATGATCCGCCTTACCTTCATCCGCCCGGACAACAGCATACTCGAAGCCGAGGGCGAGGCGGGCGATACGCTGTTGAAGGTGGCGCAAGGGGCAGGGCTTGATGTTGAAGGCGCTTGCGAAGGCAACATGGCCTGTTCGACCTGCCACATGATCATCGACAAGGCCTGGTACGGGAAACTGCCTGAGGCGTCCCACGAGGAAGAAGAGATGCTCGACCTCGCGCCCGGGCTTAGCTCCACCTCGCGGCTCGGCTGTCAGGTGGAGCTGGTGGATGATCTGGACGGCATCACCGTGCGCCTGCCCAAATCCACGCGGAACATGATGGGCTTCTGAAACTTACCCGTCATGCCGGGCTTGACCCGGCATCCGGCGACGCATGCAGCCGGCATGGACCCCGGATCAGGTCCGGGGTGACGGAATTCAGTCAGGCGGCTTACTCGAAGCGCTCCGGCAGATGGTCTTCGTCCACAAGGTCGCTGAAGCGGGTAACTTCCTTGTCGAAGCGAAGGTGAACGGTGCCCACGGGGCCGTGACGCTGCTTGCCGATGATACATTCGGCGCGGCCATACAGCTGCTCCATCTCGGCGCGCCATTGCAGCATCTTTTCCTGATCGGATTCGGACGGTTTGTCCTTCTCCTTGTAGTATTCCTCACGGAACACGAACATCACCATATCGGCGTCCTGCTCGATCGAGCCGGATTCCCTAAGGTCCGAAAGCATCGGGCGCTTGTTCTCGCGGCTTTCCACAGTACGAGAGAGCTGCGACAGGGCGATGACCGGTACATGAAGTTCCTTGGCCAGCGCCTTCAGGCCGCGGGTGATTTCCGATACTTCCTGCACCCGGCTTTCGCCGCCGCCCTTGGCAGTACCGCGCAGGAGCTGCAGGTAATCGACGATCACAAGGCCTAGGTTATGCTGGCGCTTCAGGCGGCGTGCGCGCGTGCGCAGGCCCGCGATGGAAAGCGCAGGCGTGTCGTCGATGAACAGGGGCACGTCTTCAAGCTCGATCGCCGCGCGGGCGATAGCCTCGAACTGTTCTTTCGTCAGCTTGCCTTGCCGCATGGCGTGCGACTGGATCGTGTCATGACCCTGATAGTGCAGGTTGGCGCGGTCGGAAAGCACCCGGGCGGCCAGCTGGTCAGCCGACATCTCGAGGCTGAAGAAGCCGACAACGGCGCCCTTCGAACGGCTCATGTCCGCGCCTGCCACCTTGTCGTCCGCATAACGCTTGGCTGCGTTGAAGGCGATGTTGGTGGCAAGGGCGGTTTTACCCATGGCGGGGCGGCCAGCGAGGATCACAAGGTCCGAGTTGTGAAGGCCGCCGATCTGGTCGTTCAGCTTCGTCAGGCCCGTGGTCACCCCGGAAAGGCTGTCGGGGTCCTGATAGGCGCTTTTGATATTCTCTACCGCCTTCTGCAGTGCGCGATAGAAAGGTTGCGACCCGGATTCGGCTTGCCCGAGCTCGGCAAGGTCAAAGAGGCGCTTTTCGGCTTCGGCGATCTGCTCCGTGGCTTCGGCATCGACCTCGGCGTCATAGGCATCGATCACCATCTGCTCGCCGATCTGAATGAGCGCCCGCCGGGTGGCAAGGTCATAGATCGTGCGGCCGTAATCTTCGGCGTTGATGATGGTGGCTGCAGACGCCGCGAGGCGCACCAGATACTGCGCGCCGCCAACGTCGGCCAGGGCCTCGTCATGCTCGAAATAGGGCTTCAGCTTCACGGGGTCGGCGATCTGGTTCTTGTCCATCAGCTTCAGGATGGACAGATAGATGCGCCCGTGGACGGGCTCGTAGAAATGGTCTGGGAGCAGGAAGTCCTGCACCTTCTGCACGGCCTCGTTATTCACAAGAATGGCCCCCAACAGGGCTTGCTCGGCTTCCAGATTGTGTGGTGGCTGCCGGTAGCTCAGACCCGTCTCATTCTCGTTTTCGGCTGCGCGTGTGGTACGAAGAACTTCCATGCTCCCAGTAAGGGCCCCCCTAAGCCAGTCTGTGCGGTCTCTCAGGGAGGGGAAGCAGGCAAGGCTTCCGAAGGCTCATTCCCAGTGCCGCTCGTTCGTGTGGCGGGCACCATAGCGGGCAGGGCAAGGTAGCGGTATCGCTATTTTCCGGTTGCCCCCGTTATTCAATCCACAGGTGGGTAACTATGGGGATAACTTTTTAAGGACGGGCAAAAGAAAAGGCGGCCCGAAGACCGCCTTCCTTGAATTTCGGTTGAAACCGGTCAGCCTCAGGCTTCGGCCTCTTCGCCTTCTTCGGCAGCTTCTTCAGCGGCTTCTTCTTCGAAGGCCTCTTCGTAAGCTTCTTCGTCGTCGAAGTCGTCGTTCGCGACAACAGCCGAGCCGGTCGAGAACTGAACGTCAGCTTCGTCAGCCGAGCGAGCGATGTTGACAACCACTTTCACGCTGACTTCAGCGTGCAGGCGGATTGCAACTTCATGCAGGCCGATCGTTTTGATCGCGCGGTCGAGAACAACCTGGCTACGGTTGATCTTGCCACCGGCGTCAGCAACGGCTTCTGCAATGTCGCGGCTCGAAACCGAACCGTAAAGCTGGCCGGATTCGCCAGCTGCACGGATCATGATGACCTTGAGGTCAGCCATGCCGGTAGCAGCAGCTTCGGCATCCTTGCGGCGAGCAAGGTTGTCAGCTTCCAGCTGGGCTTTCTGGGCTTCGTAGAACTTCTTGTTGGCAGCAGTGGCGCGGAGCGCTTTTTTCTGCGGCAGCAGGAAGTTACGGGCGAAGCCGTCCTTCACGGTGACGATCTGGCCCATCTGGCCGAGCTTTTCAACGCGCTCGAGGAGAATCACTTGCATCGTATCTGCTCCTCTGGTGCTTACTGAACCACGAAGGGCAGCAGCGCGATTTGACGGGCGCGCTTGATGGCCTTGGCGAGTTCACGCTGTTTCTTGGCCGAAACCGCGGTGATGCGGCTCGGAACGATCTTGCCACGCTCAGAGACGTACTTCTGGAGAAGTTTTACGTCTTTGTAGTCGATGGACTGTGCATTCTCGCCGGAGAACGGGCAGCTCTTGCGGCGACGGAAAAACGGACGACGTGCAGCGGCCATCAGAATTGCTCCCTTTTCTCACCACGGCCTTCACGGCCGCCACGGTCTTCACGGGGACCACGATCTTCGCGCGGACCACGGGGGCCGTCGAAGTCACGGCCGCCTTCACGCGGGCCACGACGTTCTTTGTCGGCTTTGGTGCGCAGAACGATCGACTGGCCTTCTTCGAGGGCGTCGACGCGGATGGTCATGTAACGGATGACGTCTTCATGCAGGCGCGCCTGACGCTCCAGCTCGGCAATCGCCTTGTGGGGTGCGTCGAGGTTAAGGAGCACATAGTGGCCCTTACGGTTTTTCTTGATGCGGTACTGCAGATTCTTGAGGCCCCAATATTCGTTCTTGGTGACCTTGCCGCCGTTGTCCTCGACAATTTTCGAGAAATCGGCGGTCATGCTTTCCACTTGGGCGGCGCTAACATCTTGCCGCGCAATGAAAACATGCTCGTAAAAAGCCATGTCTCACTCCTTTTGCTGATCGCTTGCCAGCCACAATGACTGACACCTCCAGCTTTCTTGCGATGTGCCCCGAACTTGCGAAGTAGAGGAATCGGGACGCGCCTCTATACTCTCGGGGGCTGGGGGAATCAACCCCGGATCGGCGGAATCCCGAGATTTCTGCCAAAAGGCTTGCAAGGCTCTGCTGGCCTGTGGCACTCCGGCCCCATACATACGCCAAACGGCCAGCGTTCCGTAGCGGCATTTCGAGGGGATGAATATGACACGCGCACTCGTCTTTCCGGGGCAGGGCAGCCAGTTCATCGGCATGGGCAAAGCGCTCGCCGAAGCTGAAACCGCCGCCCGTCTCGTTTTCGAAGAAGTTGATGACGCGCTCGGCCAGAAACTGTCGGCCCTGATGTGGGAAGGCAGCGAGGACGACCTGAAGCTCACCGAAAACACCCAGCCGGCCCTGATGGCGGTTTCAATGGCGGTTATCCGCGTCCTTGAAGCCGGCGGCAAGAAGGTTGATGCGATCGCAAGCCATGTGGCAGGCCACAGCCTTGGCGAATATTCGGCGCTGGCGGCGGCTGGTGCCTTCACGCTGGCAGATACCGCTCGGCTTCTGAAGCTGCGCGGGCAGGCCATGCAGCGCGCAGTACCCGTGGGCGAGGGCGCGATGGCGGCGATTCTTGGTCTTGACCTTGATGCGGTAAAAGCCGTGTGCGCGGAGGCCGCTGAAGGCCAGGTTGTGGTTGCGGCCAATGATAACGCCGATGGCCAGATCGTGATTTCCGGCCACAAGGCAGCGGTTGAGCGCGGCATCGAGATCGCCAAGGCAAAAGGCGCCAAACGCGGCCTTCTGCTGCCCGTCTCTGCCCCCTTCCATTGCCCGCTGATGAAACCTGCAGCCGACGAAATGGCCGCAGCGCTTGCGGACATTACCATCGAGCGCCCCTCGGTGCCGGTTATTGCCAACGTGCTCGCCGCCCCCATTAGCGAACCTTCCGGTATTCGCACCCTGCTTGTCGATCAGGTGACGGGTGCGGTGCGCTGGCGCGAATCCATGGCGTCGCTCCGCTCGTTGGGTGTGACCGAGGTTGTGGAAGCCGGCGCCGGCAAGGTGCTCTCAGGTCTCGTCAAGCGGATCGATAAGGATCTCGCCACGGTCAACCTGCAGGAACCTGCCGACATTGAAGCCTTCGCGGCGACGCTTTGATCCTTAGGAAAGGGACAGAAATGTTTGATCTGACGGGCAAGAAGGCCCTTGTAACGGGTGCGACCGGCGGTATCGGCGAAGCGATTGCTGCCGCCCTCCATGCTGCTGGTGCTGAAGTGGCCATTTCGGGCACCCGCGCTGAAAAGCTGGAAGAGCTGAAAGCCAAGCTCGGTGACCGCGTTCATGTGATTCCCGCCAACCTTTCGGATCGGGCGAGCGTTGACGCGCTGGCGACTTCCGCGCAGGAAGCCATGGGCGGCGTCGATATCCTTGTGAACAATGCCGGCATCACCCGTGACGGCCTTGCCATGCGCATGAAGGACGACGACTGGGACAGCGTGATGCAGGTGAACCTCGAATCCGCGTTCCGCCTGTCGAAAGCCATGCTGCGCCCGATGATGAAAGCGCGCTTCGGCCGTATCGTCAATATCACCTCGGTGGTGGGCGTTACCGGCAACCCCGGCCAGTGCAATTACGCCGCCTCGAAAGCGGGCCTTATCGGTATGTCCAAATCGCTGGCTCAGGAAGTGGCAAGCCGCGGCATCACGGTCAATTGCGTGGCCCCCGGGTTCATCGTCACCCCGATGACCGACGCGCTGAATGATGACCAGAAAAAAGCCATTACCGACGGCATCCCGGCGGGCACCCTTGGCACGCCCGAGGATATCGCCGCAGCTGTCCTCTATCTCGCAAGCCCGGAATCAGGCTATGTGACCGGCCAGACGCTGCATGTGAACGGCGGCATGGCCATGATCTAAAGGGGTCTGGCCAAGGCCTGATCCCAGTGCCGTGATTTCGCCAACTCGCGCTTCTCAAACCCGGGAAACTGTGTTACGAGCAGCCCGGTACGGCGTCAAACGGCAGGAAACCGCCGCTGTCTTGAAGTTTAAGGACAGGGTGCCATATAGGGAAAGCATGGACTATCATGGTCCGGACCGACCCAAATCGGTGTTAGAAACTGAGGAAATGAAACATGAGCGAAATCGCCGACAAGGTGAAAAAGATCGTCGTTGAGCACCTGGGTGTGGACGAAGACAAAGTAACCGATACCGCCAGCTTCATCGATGATCTTGGCGCTGACAGCCTCGACACCGTCGAACTGGTCATGGCGTTTGAAGAAGAGTTCGGCATCGAGATTCCGGACGACGCTGCCGAGAAAATCCAGACCGTCAAGGACGCGATCGATTTCATCAGCGCCAACGCTTGACGCTGATCAGGTTTGAAAGAGGCAACAGCCGGGCCGAACGGGTTAGGCTGTTGCCTTTTTTGTTTCTGCGCTATGGTGGGCCCCACCAGATTTAAGGCGCATCAGGATTTGAGGGAATTCAGATGAGACGTGTCGTTGTAACCGGTATGGGCATGGTGTCGCCGCTGGCGACCGGTGTTGAAAAAACGTGGGATAGCCTCGTTGCAGGCAAATCGGCAGCCACCCGGATCACCAAGTTTGAAGTGACCGATCTTCCTTGCCAGATCGGCTGTGAAGTTGTGCACGGCGACGGTTCGGGCCGCACCTTCAATCCGGACGACTGGATGGCGCCGAAAGACCAGCGCCGCGTCGATCCTTTCATTCTTTACGGCATGGCAGCTGCGACCCAGGCGGTCGAGGATGCCGGCTGGGCTGACGTGAGCGAAGAGGAAAAAATCCGCACCGGCGTGATGATTGGTGCCGGCATTGGCGGCCTGCAATGGATCGCCGAAACCTCGCTCGTTCTCAATGAACGTGGCCACCGCAAGGTGAGCCCGCACTTTATCGCCGGTTCGATCATCAACCTCGTTTCCGGCAACCTGTCGATCAAGTACGGCTTCAAGGGCCCGAACCACTCGGTGGTGACCGCCTGCGCGACCGGCACGCACGCCATTGGCGATGCGGCCCGCCTGATTGCGCTTGATGATGCCGACGTAATGATTGCGGGCGGTGCCGAGGCTTCGGTCTGCGCTATTGCTTATGCCGGCTTCAGCCAGGCTCGCGCGCTGGCCACCGCGTTCAACGACACGCCTGAAAAGGCATCGCGCCCCTGGGATCAGGACCGCGACGGTTTCGTGATGGGTGAAGGTGCCGGTGTGGTAGTCCTTGAGGAGCTCGAGCACGCCAAGAAACGCGGCGCCAAGATTTACGGCGAAGTGATCGGCTATGGCATGTCGGGCGACGGTTATCACGTCACCGCACCGGCCCCCGATGGCTCGGGCGGCTACCGTGCGATGGAAGCCGCGATCAAGCGCGCCGGCATCGCAGCGGGCGACATCGACTATATCAACGCCCATGGCACCTCGACGCCGCTTGGTGACGAGATCGAGTTTGGCGCTGTGAAGCGCCTTCTGGGTGACGCGGCTGGCAAGGTTGCCATGTCCTCCACCAAGTCGGCCATCGGCCACCTTCTGGGGGCAGCAGGCGCTGTGGAAGCCATCTTCTCGCTGCAGGCAATCAACAAGGGTGTCGTTCCGCCGACCCTGAACCTCGATAACCCGGCCGAATCGTGCACGGGCATCAATCTGGTGCCGCACACGGCGCAGGAGAAGAAGGTGAAGATTGCCCTGTCGAACTCGTTCGGCTTTGGCGGCACCAACGCCTCGATCATCGTGCGCGCCTACGAAGGCGACTGATCCAATCAGAACACGCCGCGGGGAAAATGCCCCCCCGCGGCGTGTCTTCCTTTCGGGAAAGTACGGATGTTTCTGAAGCTTCTGCGGCTTGCAGGCTTTCTGGTCCTATTTCTCGTCATCATCGGTGGCGTGCTTGGTGCCGCGCTTTCGCGCGTGATGATGCTGCCATCAGCCAATAGCCAAAACGAATATGTCTATCTGGCCCCCGGCCAAGGTGTGCTGCGCGCCGCTTATCTCAGCGCGGATGCCGCCCGCAGCTGGCAGGTGCGGAACATCGTGCTGGTCGCTGGCGTGATGGGCATCGAACGCCAGCTGAAAGCCGGCGAATATGAGCTGAAGCCCGGCACGCGGCTCGTGGACCATCTGATGGCCATGCGCGACGGCGACACATTCAAGCGTCGCGTGGCGGTGCCTGAAGGCCTTTCAAGCGCGCAGGTCATCTCGCTCATCAAAGATGCCTTCGGGCTGGAACTTGAAGGGCTGACGGAACCCGCCGAGGGCAGCCTTCAGCCGGATACATGGTTTTACGAGCGCGGCGACAAGGCCACCGCCCTGGTCGCGCGCATGCAAGCAGCACAAGCGGTCTTCCTGAAAGAGGCGTGGGAGACCCGCGCGCCGGGATTGCCGCTGAGGAGCCCGGAAGAAGCCTTGGTCCTTGCTTCGATTGTCGAGAAGGAGACCGGTGTGGCGAGCGAGCGACCTTTGGTGGCTGCTGTTTTCGTCAACCGCCTGAAGAAGGGTATGCGCCTGCAATCGGACCCGACCGTCGTTTACGGCGTGAATGGCGGCCAGCCGCTTGGCCGTGCGATCCGCAAAAGCGACCTCGCCGCCGAAAATCCCTATAATACCTATGTGATCAATGGCTTGCCGCCCACGCCCATCGCCAATCCGGGGCGCGATACGATCAGGGCAGTGCTTGATCCGGCGCCTGTCGACTATCTGTATTTTGTGGCAGATGGCACGGGCGGGCATGCCTTTGCCCGCACCCATGACCAGCATTTGAAGAATGTGGCTGCGTGGCGCCGTGTGAGCCAGCGCTGAACCGTTTTCGCTTTTCTGTATTGTCCAAGCCGGTATAGTGCCCCGCTATCCCATGATGGAGTGACCCCATGAACCTGATGAGCATGACAGGATTTGCCCGCGCCAGCGGCGAAGGCCTTGGCTACCGCTGGGTCGTGGAGGCAAAAAGCGTCAATGCCAAGGGGCTGGAGGTTCGGGTCAAGCTGCCGGGAACGCTCGATTCCATCGATATCGAACTGAAGCGCCGCGCCGGCCTGATGCTGAAGCGCGGCACGCTTTTTGTGAATATCAACCTTGATCGCGGGGAGGCCTCTGAAGGCTTCTCGATCAATGAGGAGCGCCTGGCGGCGCTTGTTGCCCTTGCGGGCCGCTATGACGGCACCAAGGGGGTGGCGCCGGCACGGCTCGACGGCCTTCTGATGGTGCGCGGTGTGATCGACTTTGCGGACGAGGCACCGGACGGCGATACGCTTGATGCGCTCGGGAATGCGGTCCTTGCAAGCGTGGATGAGGCGCTGAAGGCGCTTGTTGAGGCACGCAGCGATGAAGGCGGCCGGCTCGCCATGGTGCTGGCGACCCAGCTGGATGATATCACACGCCTGACGGGTGAGGCTGAAACGCTGGCGAACGACCGGACGGAGCAGATGATTACCCGCTTCAAGGGGCAGGTAGAAAAGATGCTTGGCGGCGAGAAGCCTGTGGCGGACGAACGGCTGGCGCAGGAGATTGTCCTGTTGGCCGTAAAAGCCGATATCCGCGAAGAGCTCGACAGACTGGGGAGCCATATCGAGGAAGCCCGCCGTCTGATGGCTGATGAAGGCCCGGTTGGCCGCAGGCTCGATTTCCTGTGCCAAGAATTCAACCGCGAGGCCAACACGCTTTGCTCCAAATCCGGCGACACGGCACTGACCCGTGTGGGCGTTGAACTGAAGACGGTGATCGATCAGTTCCGCGAGCAAATCCAGAATATCGAATAATTAATGTACTTGATGAGATAAAATAAATATGTCGCTGAAAAACCTTGAAAAACGTCGTGGTGTAATGCTCGTTCTTTCGTCGCCCTCAGGTGCCGGGAAAACAACCCTGACGCGGCGTCTTTTGGAGAATGATCCGCAGATTGTCAGCTCGGTTTCAGCCACCACCCGGGAAGCCCGCCCGGGCGAAGTGCACGGCAAGGACTATTTCTTCATCAGCCATGACCGCTTCAAGGATATGGTCGACAATAGCGAGTTTCTTGAGCATGCCAACGTGTTCGACAATCGCTATGGCACGCCGCGCGGCCCGGTGATGGAAGCGCTGAAAAGCGGCAAGGACATCATTTTCGATATCGACTGGCAGGGCACCCAGCAGCTGGCAGAAAGTGCTGCGGACGATCTCGTTCGTGTCTTCATCCTGCCGCCGTCGATTGGCGACCTTGAAAAGCGCCTGCGCAGCCGTGCACAGGATAGCGACGCCGTGGTCGAGAAGCGCATGGCGCGCTCGGCGGACGAAATCAGCCACTGGTCGGAATATGACTATGTGCTGGTGAATGACAATGTCGACGCCACGTTCCAGAAGCTTGTGCATATTCTGGAAGCCGAGCGCCTGAAGCGCCGCCGCCGGATTGGCTTGTCGGACTTTGCCCGCGAGCTGATGGAAGAGGGCCGCAAGCGCTGACTCTTTATGCGTGACGCGCCGCTCAGGCGCCGCGCAGGCTATTTGCTTTCATCTCTGCATAGATTTTCGTAAGCCGCACGAAATCGGCCACGCTCAGCGTTTCGGCGCGTGCGGTGGGGTCGATCCCTGCGGCTTCCAGCAGCGGCTCGGGCGGCACCGGCAGACCTTTGAGGCTGGCGCGCAGCATCTTGCGGCGCTGGTTGAAGGCGCGCTCCACCACCAGTTCGAGATCCGCAAGCCTGACCGTGGGATCAAGCGGCGCTCCCGGCACATAATGGATGATGGCGCTTGTCACCTTTGGGGGCGGCGTGAAAGCGGCGGCCGGCACGTTGAAGGCGATCTTTGCCTTGCCGCGCCACTGCGCCAGTACCGACAGGCGACCGTAAGCCTTGCTGCCGGGGGCTGCCACGATCCGTTCGGCAACCTCACGCTGGAACATCAGGGTCAGTGATTTGTAGAAGGGCGGCCATGTTTCCTGCGTCAACCAGCGGATCAGCAGCATGGTGCCGACATTATAGGGCAGGTTTGACGCGATATGGATATCTTCGCCGGGCGCGGCGGCAAGGGCCGCGGGCTCGTCGATTGTCATCGCGTCGCCTTCGATCACACTCAGGCGGCCATCAAAGGCATTGCTGATGTCGGCAAGGGCGGGCAGGCAGCGACGGTCCATTTCCACCGCGACAACCCGCTTGGCGCCTTCGGTGAGAAGGGCGCGGGTCAGGCCGCCGGGGCCGGGGCCAACCTCATAGACGACGGCATTGGAAAGATCGCCGGCCACCCGGGCGATGCGCCCGGTGAGGTTGAGGTCCAGCAGGAAGTTCTGCCCGAACGACTTTTTGGCCCGCAGTTCATACTTGTTGATGACCTCGCGCAAGGGCGGCAGGGCGTCAGCCATTTGCGGCCTCCCGTGTTGCCATCGCGGCGGCTTCGCGGATGGCGGCAAGCATGCTGTCGGTGCGGGCCTTGCCGGTGCCGGCGAGGCTCAGCGCTGTTCCATGGTCGGGCGAGGTGCGGATGATCGGCAGCCCGAGCGTGATATTGACCCCGCCGTAGAAATCGAGCGTCTTGAGCGGCACAAGGGCCTGATCGTGATACATGCAGAGCGCCGCGTCATACCCTGCACGGGCGTCGGCATGGAACATCGTATCTGCGGCATGCGGACCGGTGACGGCAATGCCTGCATCCTCAAGCGCCCAGATGGCCGGCTGGATATGGGTGCCTTCCTCGATCCCCAGCGCGCCGCCTTCACCGGCGTGCGGGTTGAGGGCTGCAATGGCGATGCGCGGTGCCTCGATGCCGAAGCGGACCTTCAGGTCGTGGGCGGCGGTGAGGCCGGCATGCACGATGGCGGCACTTGTCAGTTTCGCAGGCACATCCTTCAAGGCCATATGGATCGTCACCGGGATAACCCGAAGCCCTTCGGTTGCGAGCATCATCACGGCGTCCGATGCCGGTAATCCAAGCCGTTCGGCCAGATATTCCGTATGGCCGGGGGCTGTGAAGCCGGCGGCATAGAGCGCCGATTTCTGGATCGGGCAGGTGACAATGCCTGCGACCTTGCCTTGCGAGGCAAGCTCAACGGCTGCGTCTATGGCGGCAATAACCGTGGGGGCGCTTGCCGGGCCAATCACTCCGGGCGTGACTTGCTTCAGGGCAGGGCCTGCCTTCAATACCGGAATGGCCTTGGCGAAAACGGCTGTGGCTTCTGCCGGGTCATCAATTTCTGTAACAGGCAGCTCGGCATCATAGGCCAGAAGCGCGGACTTGCAGCCGATGAAGGCGAAGGCAGGCAGGGCGAGCGCCTTGCGGTCCTTCCACAGGCGCACGACAAGCTCCGGCCCCACCCCCGCAGGCTCCCCCATGGTGATGGCAAGCGGCAGGGGGTCTTTCAAGATATCACCGATAGTCGATGATCGATTTGCGGCGAATGTCACGCAGATAGCGGCGGGCCATCATGGACAGGCGCTGCTGTTCGATCTGGTCATAGATCGCATCGAATTGCGGTTCTTCCACCTCGGGTTCGCGGCTGTCGCACAGGATCAGCACACGCCAGCCATCCGACATCTTCTGCAGCGTCGTGGCCTGACCGATTTCGAGCTTCTCGACCTCGCCGCGCACTTCCGGCTGAATGTCACGAATACGCAGAAGGCCAACTTCCGGCGGCATGTCGGCACCGGATTCATCCACATAGCGGGAAACCGCACCGCACGACGTGGCTTCCTTATGGAGGTTGTTTGCAATCAGTTCAAAGCGGGCAACAGCATCGGCGTCCGCGAGCTTTTCCTGGCTGAGGCCGATCTGGCGCAGGCTGACCTGCGCATCCAGCGGATCTGCGGTCAGCACGCGGCGGCGGTCGCGCAGGGCAAGGATCAGGTAACCCCCGGCGGTCCGCACAGGGTCAGCAACCTCACCAACGCCCACGTTCTCGATAGCGGCGGCCTGGTTCCTGTCCATGTCGTCAGCCGTCAGCCAGCCGAGGTCGCCGCCAACGGCAGCGGAGGACGAAGCCGAGAGCTGCTGGGCGATTTCGGGGAAGGATGCGCCGCCACGGATACGGGAAACCAGTTCTTCGGCGGTGGCCTTCACGCTTGCTTCCTGCTCGGGCGAGTCGACCAGAAGGACGATCTCGGCAAGGCGCAGCTCGAATTTGCCCTTGTTGTCATAGATGCGCTTGATGGAGGCCTCGACTTCCTCGTCAGACACGCTGACGAAAGCGCCCATCCGGCCCTGCACAAGGCGGGACCAGACGATTTCGGCTTCCATCTGTTCCATCATCGTCTTCTTGCTGGATCCGATGTTGGCGAGAGCCTGCTCGAACTGTTCCGGGGTTTGCCCCATGCCTTGCGAACGGCGGGCAAAATAGCTTTCAAGTTCAGCGTCGCTGATCTCGAGCTCGAATTGCTTGGCTTCCTGGATTTCGAGCTTCTCGTCGACCATCGAGCGGATGACCTGCTCGCGCACACGCAGGAATTCCTCCTCGGTGCGGATGCCGCCGGAAATCGCGATCACGAGGCGCAGGCGCTGGTCGATATCGAAGGAAGTGATGGGTTCGTCGTTGACCAGAACCTCAACGCTGTTCAGCGCCTGCTGGGCAGACACCGGCTGGATGGCACACAGGCATCCGGCGAGGGCCAGAATGCCGTTCTTCCAGCTTTTGAAAGAGGTTGTCATACGCTTCCCTGTATTCTTTACCGTCATCGAAGTCTTTCTTCCCGCCCTTTAACGACTGACCTTGTAGTCGGTTTCCGATGGCACGACTAGCCCAAATTCTTCAGCTTCAGCCGGAACAGGATCGAGGTGCCGGGGTCAATATCGCGGTCCCGCGTGTAGGTTTTCCGGAGCGTGGTCGAGAATTCAACGCATTCGTCACGGTAGCCAAGGCCGATATCATATTCGACCCCGTCCCAGCCGTTTGTCAGGTTCTGGATGATCGATCCATAGAGGCGCCACTCGTCCGTAATCCCATAGTGGGCCGTGGCGCGAAGCTCCTCGCGGTCCTCACGGTCATCCAGTTCGAACTGTGCGAGGCCACGGTCGAGATTGAGGTAACCGACCGTGATCGCGCTTTTGGTGCCGCCGACGCGCAGGCTCACCTCGTTGCGGCGGAGCGCCAGCGAGCTTTCATCCATGCGGAAGGCATGCTGGATATCAAGCCAGTCCTTGTAGCTGACAAGCGTCCGCACCACGATATCCGATACATCACCTTCAAGGCCGGTGCCTTCGTCAAACTCGGTGCCGTCGCCCGTCAGGCGGTAGGCTTGGCCGACAAGCACATGGCTCAGCCAGTCGCTGCTTTCATAGCGCCAGCGCATGCCGGCAGTGACACGCGAGCCTTCTTCCCAGAGGTCATAGCCCGAAGCACGCTCAGCCGAGAAGATGTTCAGCTCGTTCAGTTCGAAGGCGCGGCTGTCCTCGTTCACCAGATCCAGCGGCGAGCCGCGCGCCGGCGACAGGGTGACCTCAAGGATCGGCTCCAGCACGTGGGTGCCATGAGCGCCGTAGCGCACCAGCGGATAGGTGGCGCTGCCGGTGATGCGGGAAAGTCCGCGGAACGTGGTGCCGCCGTCCCCGCCGAAGTCCGGGTCGTCCGGTTCGGATGCGTCGGTGATATAATAGGCGTCACCGCGAATGAGCGCGTCGGCATCGAAGACAAAGCCGCTATCGGCAATCCAGCGCCGGCGCCAGTTGCCGGAAATCGACAGGCGGTTCGTATCCAGCCCGTCCGTCCGCTGCAGCATCAGGGCATTGGCCTTCAGGCTGACCGTGCCACCGATCGGCACCGCGTCGGTTACATATTCCGCCTGCAGGAGCGGCAGTACGAAGCCGGTCTTGCCGGAGATATCTTCCTGCCGCAGGCCCTGGAAGGCCATGGCGCTGGCCGCCACATAGGAGCGCCCGAAGAAGCCTTCGAAGCTATAATCGCTGATCAGAGTATCGACCTTCGAGAAGTCATAGCGGCGCAGATAGGTATCGTCCGACGCCCAGTTGACCTGATAGGTCGAGCGCCAGTTGCTGTCGTGCTGGAAGCGGCCTTCTGACGAGAAGTGGCCGCGCACGGTGTTTTCGCCGGTGTCGACGCCATTTTCGTCAAAATCGTTGGCAGGCGTCGCGCTGCCGCTGATCTCGAACTGGCCGATGCCGACATGCTGGCGGTATTCAGCGGCGAGGATCGCGCCTTCCTTCGAGGTCAGGATCGGGGTCAGGGTCGCATCGATGCTGGGCGTGAAAACCTGATAATAGGGGAAGGCAGCAACGACGCCGAGTTCCTTGGTGGTTTTCAGGTCCGGCGGCAGGAGGCCGCTGGCGCGTTCCTGCTCAGGATCAGGATGCGAGAAATAGGGGGTCCAGAGGACAGGCACACCCAGCACCTCAAGACGCGCATCGCGGTAAGTGAGGCGCTTCTTGCCAGCGTCATGCACCACTTCCACGGCCTTGATCTGCCAAAGCGGCGGGCGACTGTCGCCTTCGCACACCTTGCAGGGGCTGAAGACAGCGAGGTCCAGTTCCGTGCGGCCTGTGGTTTCGTCATGCATCGCGCTTTTGGCGGCGACCTGTGCACCGTCCGCGAGCAACAGCCGGATATCCTCGACAAAGGCACGTTTCAGGTTGTCGGTCAGTTCGATCTGCGGTGCGACGATCCGGTTGCCATCCTTCATCGTCAGCGTGACCGCGCCGTGGGCGCTCGCATTGCCGGTCTTCTCGCTGTAGCGGATTTCACCGGCCTCCAGCACCATGCCTTCATGTACCAGCTTCACGCGGCCAAGTGCGCGGGCTTCGCCGGTGTCCGCGTCATAGGTCAGGAGATCGGCACTCAGCTCCACCTCGCCCTTTTCCTGCGCGAAGGCGGGAGAGGTGAGGATGCTGCCTGCCAGAAGGCTGGCGGCAAAAGCCGATCGTGAGAAAACTGTGCGGATGGCAGGCAAGGGGACGATCCGTGATAGTCAGGTCATATTCGTTTTGGTGATACCGGCTTGATGCTGTCGCTGCAATGAAGAAGCGAAGCAAGGGCGTCACCACAGCCCTAAAATGTGGCTTTTTTGGCGGTGGGGACGAAAAGGGCGCTGCCATGCCCTTGCCAAGACGTGGCTTTGGGGGCATCTAGTAACCTGTCTCCCGGCACCAGAACAGGGTGTCCAGCCTTGACCGGTGGCCCTTGCCGCCGCACGGAAGCCGGGCCAACCGACAATCGGGACGAGGAATTCATGCAAGTCAGATTCGAAACAGTCGCCATGCCCAAAACCGGCGCCGTGGTGTTTTTCGTGGAAAAGGATAAAGGCCTGACCGGTCTCGCCGCCGAGGCGGACAAGGCATCGGGCGGGCAGCTTGCCAAGGCCATCAAGCTCGGCCGCTTTGAAGGCGCCAAGGGTGCAACGCTTGATGTTGTGGCGCCGGCCGGCCTTGACGCAGACCGTGTGTTGCTTGTGGGTCTCGGCGAAGTGGACAAGCTGACGGAAGCCGACAAGGTGGAGCTTGGCGGTGCCATCACTGCAGCCCTCGCCATGAGCGGCAGCGACACTGCGACGGCGATTGTCGAAAATGCAGCTGTTTGCCCCGTGGCGCTGGCCGAAGGCGCCGAGCTTCGCAGCTACCGCTTCGACAAATATCGCACCAAAGAGCCCGAGGCCAAGAAACCGACCCTGAAGGCGATTGTGGTTGCCACCAAGGACGGCGACGCTGCGGCCCGCTTCGCAGCGCGCGCCAAGGTGATCGAAGGCGTTTTCTGCACGCGTGATCTGGTGTCCGAACCCGCGAACATCCTGTATCCGGAATCGTTTGCCAACCGCATCAAGGAACTGACGTCGCTTGGCGTTGAGGTTGAAGTGCTGGGTGAAGCCGAGATGCAGAAGCTTGGCATGAATGCGCTTCTTGCCGTGGGGCAGGGCTCGGTCAAGGAATCGCAGCTTGTTGTCATGCGCTGGAACGGCGGCAAGAAGGGCGAGCAGCCCATTTCCTTCATCGGCAAGGGCGTGACCTTCGACACCGGCGGCATCTCGCTGAAGCCCGGCGAAGGCATGGAGCAGATGAAGTGGGACATGGGCGGTGCAGGCACCGTCGTGGGCCTCATGAAAGCGCTGGCCGGCCGCAAGGCGAAGGCGAATGTCGTCGCGGTTGTCGGCCTTGTCGAGAACATGCCGTCGGGTGACGCGCAGCGCCCCGGCGACGTGGTCACCTCCATGTCCGGCCAGACGATCGAGGTGCTGAACACCGACGCAGAAGGTCGCCTCGTCCTTTGTGATGCCATGTGGTACACGCAGGAACGCTTCAAACCGCGCTTCATGATCGATCTTGCAACCCTCACGGGTGCCATCATCATTTCTCTGGGGCATGAACATGCCGGTGTCTTCTCGTCGTCGGACGAGCTTGCCGATCAGCTTTCGAAAGCCGGCTATGCAACGGGCGACAAGACCTGGCGCCTGCCGCTTCACGACAATTACGACAAGATGATCAACTGCCCGACGGCCGACATGAAAAACATCGGCGGCCGCGCGGCTGGCTCCATCACCGCCGCCCAGTTCCTGAAGCGCTTCACGAACGATGTGCCGTGGGCCCATATCGATATCGCCGGGACCGTCTGGTCCGACAAAGACCTGCCGCTCGCTGAAAAAGGCGGCACGGGTTACGGTGTACGCCTTCTCGACCGCTTCGTTGCGGACAATTACGAAGGCTGACGCATATGGCGGAGATCCGCTTCTATCATCTGCAGCGCCAGACGCTTGAGGAAGCCCTTCCGAAGCTGATGGAACGCGTGCAGGAGGCGGGTCTCCGCGCCGTTATCAAGGTGCCGGGGCGAACGCACCTCGATACGCTCGAC
The DNA here is from genome assembly GCF_028463845.1 of Gimibacter soli. NCBI lineage: Bacteria > Pseudomonadati > Pseudomonadota > Alphaproteobacteria > Kordiimonadales > Temperatibacteraceae > Gimibacter > Gimibacter soli. The sequence continues at coordinate 2,063,180 of NZ_CP116805.1, forward strand.
AAGATGCTTTGGGATTATGACCCCGGCAGTTTTCTCGCGCATGACAAGGAAGGCTGCAAGCATGCCGACATGCAGCCCTTCTACCTGACGACCGGCGACGAGGTGCCGAACGGCGCCAGCGTGCTGGTGCTGGTCGATGCCGTCGATCCGCCCGCCGAGCTTGGCTTCGACCGCTGCCTTTATATGTTCGATGGTCGCGATATGGCCATCGTTGAAAAGGCCCGCGCCCAGTGGAAGACCTTCAAGGATATGGGGGCGGAAATGAGCTATTGGCAGCAGGGTGAGCGTGGCGGCTGGGAGAAAAAGGCATGACCACGCCCCAGAGGATCGACCATCCCTCGCTTCCCTATGTTCTGAGCTTCGATGCTGCCGATCTTGATTTCACCCGCATGCATCCCTGGTACGCCGAGGAAGCTTACTGGTGCAAAGGCATCGCGCTGGAAAAGCTGACCAAGGCTTTCCTCAATTCCCTTTCCGTTGGCCTTTATGAGAAATCGGCGTCGGGGCTTCGGCAAGTTGGCGCGGGACGTGCCATCACTGACCGGGCGACCTTTGCCTATCTTGCTGATGTCTTTCTGGCAGATGAAGCGCGCGGGCAGGGGCTTGGCGAATGGATGGTGGCAACGCTTCTGGCACACCCGGACCTTGCCGACCAGCGCCGCCAGCTGCTGGCGACATCCAACATGCACGCCCTTTACGCCAAGTTTGGCTTCACCGCGCTGTCGAAGCCGGAAATCCTGATGGAAAAGGTCAGCGCCGCGCTGAAGGCCGCACTGACCTGATCCTTCATGCTTTTTCAGGCAGCAGCAGGATTGTGCCTGCCAACAGCAACAGATCTTTCAGCAGAAACTGGCCGCCGGAGCCAAGATACGGGAAGCCAGCGCTTGTCCATGCCGGGTCGAAGCTTGCGAGAAAGCTGAGCGTGACGACGAAGGTGGCCGCACAAGCAAGGAGGCCGAGGCGGAAGAGACCCTTGTTCCACCAGGCGCCGGTCAGAAGGATGACGGTCACCAGTTCCAAGACACCGATCACATTGGATGCCCCTTGGTCGCTGAAATAAGGGACGAGCCACCAGTTGAATACCGGGCTGGTGGACAGAAGCGGCGCAATGCCTGCCGCCTCGGGGCCTGTGAATTTCATCCCGCCGATCCATACGAGTACAAGCAGTAGCCCACCGAGCATGAAGCTGTGGGCTGCGCGGTGCTGTTGCAGGACATAAAGGCAAAGCCCGGCAATCGTCGCGTATTTCAGGATACTTTGCCCCGACCCGATGGCGGGAAAGCCGCCGAGGCTGTCGTCCCACACCGGATTGGTGAAGAGAAGACTGAGCGCCCCGAGCGAGATCAGCAGCAGGATGGTGGCGCCTGCTTTGCGAGTGCGTCCTGCCAACAGGAGGAGGGCGCCAAGCGCTTGTGCGGCGCCAAGGGCGATGGCCACGCTCTCACTGTTCAGGCTCCTTCCGGAAAGGGAGGTATGACCCGTCAGCCAGCGGGCGACAATCGGCGTGGCCGTGCCCGTCAGATTCATGGCGGCGAACCACAGGAAGACGATTGCCAGTGACCCCACGGCGATACGTTGGCGGGTGGCCACGTCCGGCGAATAGTGAACGAGAGAACTGATCATGTCCTGAACCCCTTGAAGGACGATTGGCTGGCGCCATAAGCCGTGAACTCTGCGATCACATCAACTCAAGTATAGGTCATCTTTCGCGAGCCTCAGAGGGTTGCACGGGCCGGGCGTGGGGCGCGCAAACAGGGTGGTCATTGAAATTTCATGGAATTCTGCATTTCTTACCTTGTAATTAAGAATGACTAGCATTATCAGACTCCGCGAAGAGGAGATCGCCCATGTTTGAAAATCATCATCAGCGCCGTCTGGCGCGCATTCTTGGTCTGTCTGTCGCGGCGTCCGCGCTCCTGGCCACTCCGGCCCTGTCTGCAACCTATGCCGCCGGCGACGATGTGGAGGAGATCATTGTCTCCGGCCGCGCGCAGACGCTTTACCGTGTTTCGGAAACGAGCGTTGTGCGCGGTGCTGCTGACCCGCTTGATATCCCGCAGTCCGTAACCGTGCTGAATGCCGCGCTGATCGCCGACCAGGGCGCGCGTGACATGACGGACCTTTACCGCAACATCGCCGGTATCTCGACCTTCAGCTATTCGGGCGTCACTTTCCGTGGCTTCCGTCAGGATCAGGTCTTTTACGACAATCTGCGCGGCAACCCCTTCATCGCCTTCTCGGTACCGAAGCTGTTCAATATCGAGCGGGTCGAGGTCCTCAAGGGTCCAGCCGGCATGCTTTATGGCCCCGGCGAGCCGGGCGGTCTGATCAACTATGTGACCAAGGTACCGACCGAGGAACTGGCCGCGAGCGCGAGCCTGACGGGCGGCAATTACGACCGCTATGGTGCAGCCGGCGATGTTTCGGGCGCGCTGAACAAGAGCGAGACGATCCTTGGCCGGGTGGGTGCCTTCTATGAAAGCATGAAGCCCTTCCGCAATAACACGAAGGACACGTCGCTCATCCTTGATGGTGGTCTTACCTTCAAGCTTGGTGAAAGCGCGCGCCTCATCACGCAAGTCAGCCATTATGACCAGGACATGCAGGCCGCCCGCTTGCGCGGCGTGCCGGTGGACGACAACGGCGATTTCCTTGCCGACCGCGGCTGGAACACCAACGAAGCCAGCGACTTCCTCGACCTGAAAGCCACGGTGCTGCAATCCCGCCTGCTGGGCGAGGTATCGGACGGCTGGAGCTATGAGCTTGCCGTGCGCTATTTCGATGCGAACGAGCGGCAGCAGTATCACGAGGCACGCGGCCTTGTGGATACGGACGACGACGGCGTGGTTGATGCCTCGCGCCGCGAACTGCGCGATCAGGAACGCAACACCATGGGCCTCACCATCGCGGCCTCTAGCGTGATCAACAAGCCGCTTTTCGGGCTCGATAACACCATCCTCGTGGGTGGGGACTATTACCGCGAGGATTCGGACTTCTGGGGCCGCACGGTGCCGAACGTCGAAATCCCGCTCCTCAGCCTCAATAATCCGGTCTACGGCCAGTCAGGCGCGTCCTTCTATGATCTTGACAGCTATACCTTGCGCAGCACGGAATCGCGGCTGACCCGCACCGGCATCTATCTGCAGGACCAGTTGAGCCTGACCGATAATCTCATCCTGATCGCCGGTGTGCGCTACGACGACTTCAAGGACGAAGACCTGCTTGGTGACAGCGGCTTTTCGGATGGTGACTGGGCGCTGCGTGGCGGTGTGATCTACAAGCCCGTTGACGGCCTTTCCTTCTATGCCAGCTGGTCGGAGAGCTTCGAGCCGCAGTCCATTTCCTCGCAAAGCGAGCTTGCCGGCGGGCCTTTCAGCCCGATGACCGGCAGCCAGATCGAGGGCGGCGTGAAGTTTGACCTGTTCAACGGTCGCCTGCAGGGCGGTGCTGCCATCTATCAGATCAAGCGCCAGAATATGCTGCAGGTGGACCCGAACGGGGACGAGAGCGACGGCGTTGCCGACTTCTCGACAATCGGCGAGGTGACGAGCGAAGGCTTCGAGGTGGAGCTTGTAGCCGACCTGACCGATGCCTGGGTGCTGACGGCCAACTATGGCTATAACGATGCCCGCATCACCCGCACCGTGCCGGGCGGTACCTTCACGAATGCTGTGGGCGACCGTTTTGCCAACGCACCGAAGCATCAGGCAGGCCTCTGGACCCGCTATGAAGTTGCCTCGATCAACACGACCTTCGCCGCCGGCATGGAATATGTGGGCGAACGGGTCAGTATTGAAGGCCAGCCGGTTAATCCCTATACGATCTTCGATGCCTCGATCATCTACAAGTTCAGCGAAGAGCTCGATGTGATGCTGCGTGCCGACAATATCTTCGACAAGAAATATGCTGCATCGGGCTTCATCGCGCGTACCGGCCACTTCCCGGGCGAGCCGCGCACGGTGTTTGTCGAACTGCGCTGGAAGCTCTGAGCGTAAATGGCCAAAGGGCGTTCCATATGGTGGCTTGTTCACCACTGGGCGGGGATGAAAGTCAGCCTGTTCCTGACCTTCATCCTCGCCACCGGGACGCTCGCTGTATTGTCGGCTGAAATCGACTGGCTGATCCATCCCGAAATGCGGGTGGAAAGCCGGGAGGGGCCGGTTGCGAGCTGGGGTGAGCTTGTGGTGGCAGGGCTTGCCGCTGCCCCCGAAGGCGCCCGGCTTGAACGCATCAGCGAACCGCGCGACCCGTGGTTTGCGGCTGAAATGATGATTGTGGACGCGGGCGGCAATCGCCAGCGCATTTTCATCGATCCCTGGACGACCGAAGTGCAGGGCATCCTGCCGTGGTTCAACGCCCAGCGGCTGTTCCGGGAACTGCACCGCCACCTGATGCTGCCGGTGAAAATCGGCTTGCCCTTCGTGGGCATTCTTTCGCTGCCGCTGCTGGCCTCGGTGATCACGGCCTTCGTTGTTTATAAACGCTGGTGGCGCGGCTTCTTCAAATGGCCGGCAAGCCCCGGCGCAAAGCGCGGCAGCCCGCGCCGATTCTATGGCGACCTGCACCGGCTGGCAGGCGTGTGGAGCCTGTGGTTCGTGCTCGTCATCGGCCTTACCGGGCTCTGGTATCTTGTGGAATGGGGCGGCGGCAACGCGCCACAGCCCGAGCGCCCGGCGGAGATACTGCCCACTATCGAACAGATCGATGCCGTAACGCTCGACGCGGCCATTGCTGCCGTGAAGGCCGATTATCCAGCGCTTCGCATTACGTCGATCTATTTTCCTGAAGGCAAACCCGGGGGGCTTGTCGTGATGGGGCAGGCGGATGCAATACTTGTTCGCGAACGGGCGAATGCTGTGCTCATCGATCCCGCCACCCCGCGTGTGGTACAGCGCCTGCGCGGTGAGGACCTGACCCTCCACCAGCGTATCAGCGAAGCGGCTGACCCGCTGCATTTTGGCACTTTCGGCGGCTTCTGGGTGCGGCTTTTGTGGTTCTTCTTCGGGATGCTGCTGACGCTTCTGGCGGTGACAGGTATTCTGATTTACGCCCGGCGGCTGGCGCCGAAGGCCTCAGTGGCCGAGACTGCACCCGGCACGCTCATGCGGATGTGGGTGGCGATGGGGCCTTTCGCCTGGCCGTCTGCCGCGCTTTGCAGCATCGGCCTCGCGATGGCGGCAGCGAATATCGCAGCCGGCTGAGGGTCAGCCTGCGGCCTCCACCGCGCTATCATAGGCTTCCTGCGCCTCGAGCCACGCCATTTCAGCGTCTTCCAGCAGGGCTTTCTGCTTGGCGAGGTCAACCTGAAGTGCTGTGACCTTGGCGGTCGCGGCGGCGTCCTGGCTGGCGTAAAGGGCAGGGTTCCCGAGCTTTTCTTCAAGGTTGGCCACCAGCGCAGAGAGCTTCTCGACTTTCGCCTCGGCGCGCTCGGCTTCGCGGCGCAGGGGGGCGAGCTTCAGGCGGATATCGGCGGCGGCCTGCCGCTGGGCCTTGCGGCTGCTGTCGGATTTGTCCGTTTTGTCGGCCCTGTCGCCGCCGCGTTCCTTCAACAGGTGGATGCGGTAGTCGGCAAGATCGCCCTCAAAACGCTTCACATCGCCTTTTTCCACGAGCCAAAGCCGGTCAGCGCAGGCTTCTAGCAAGTGGCGGTCGTGGCTGATCAGCACCACGGCACCATCGAAATCGTTGATGGCATGGATCAGCGCTTCGCGGCTGTCGACATCAAGGTGGTTCGTCGGCTCGTCAAGGATCAGCAGCTGCGGTGCGTCGAAGGTGCAAACAGCGAACATCAGCCGCGCCTTTTCGCCGCCCGAGAGCGATTCGATGGAACGGTCGGCTTTGTCGGCACCGAAGCCGAAGCTGCCGAGGCGGGCGCGTACCTTGCTTTCAATCGCGTCCGGCATCAGCTTCTTCATCTGATCCAGAGGCGTCGATTTCGGGTTCAGTTCATCCAGCTGATGCTGCGCGAAATAGCCGACCTTCAGCACCTTTGATTTGCGGCAGGTGCCATCCATGGGGGCAAGCCGGCCGGACAGGAGCTTTGCGAAGGTCGATTTGCCGTTGCCGTTGGCACCGAGTAGCGCGATCCGGTCATCCATATCGACGCGGAGATCAAGCTTTTTCAGGATCGGATGATCGACCTCATAGCCGACCGAGGCGCCCTCAAGCGCGATCAGCGGCGAGGAAAGCGGTTCGGGGTTCGGGAACCGGAAGGGGATGGTTTCGGACGTTGCCATCGTGGCGATGGGCTGCATCTTTTCCAAGAGTTTCAGCCGACTTTGCGCCTGCTTGGCTTTCGAAGCCTTGGCCTTGAAACGGTCGACAAAGGCCTGAATATGGCGGCGCTCGGCTTCCTGCTTCGATTTCAGCGCAGCTTGCCGCTCCATCTTCTCGGCGCGGAGCTGCTCGAACCGGTCATAGCCGCCCGTGTAGATATTCAGCTTGCCGCCCTCAAGATGGACGATATGGCCGACAGCGTTATTGAGAAGATCCCGGTCGTGGCTGACGATCAGCACGGTGTAGGGATAGCTTTTCAGGAATGTCTCCAGCCAGATTACGCCTTCGAGGTCGAGATAGTTGGTCGGCTCGTCGAGGAGCAACAGGTCAGGCTCGTTGAAAAGAACGCAGGCGAGTGCCACCCGCATCCGCCAGCCGCCCGAATAGCTTGAACAGGGCCGCGCCTGGGCCTCTTCGTCAAAACCGAGCCCCTTCAGGATCGTGGCGGCGCGGGCGTTTGCCGTGTGGGCGCTGATATCGGCAAGGCGCGTGTGGATTTCGGCAATCCGGTGCGGGTCTGTCGCTGTCAGGGCCTCGGCCTCGAGCGACACCAGCTCCTTGTTCGACTGGATCACGGTGTCGAGCAGGCTTTGCGGGCCGCCGGGCGCTTCCTGCCCTACGTGGCCGAGCCGCGCGGAGGGGCGCACCTTCACCTCACCCGTTTCCGGCGAAAGCTCGCCAAGGATCATCTTCAGGAGCGTCGATTTGCCGGCACCGTTCGGCCCCACAAGGCCAACCTTGTGGCCGGCGGGCACAACAACGGTGGCCTGATCGATCAGGAGGCGGTCGCCAATACGGTATGTTATGTCGGTGATATGCAGCATGGGCGCGGCTCTAGCACGGCCAAAGGCCTTGCGCAACGGGGGGCTTGTGGCTTTCGGAAACGGACGCTATAAGGCCGCGAACCGATTCTTATCCCCGTCCAGAAATAAGGAATTTCAAGATGGCCGTGCAACGCACTTTCTCGATCATCAAGCCGGATGCCACCAACCGCAACCTGACTGGCGCCGTTAACGCCAAGCTCGAAGCCGCTGGCCTGCGCATTGTTGCCCAGAAACGCATCCAGATGACCCAGAAACAAGCCGAGACCTTCTACGCTGTTCACAGCGCGCGTCCCTTCTTCGGCGAACTCGTCGAGTTCATGACCTCGGCTCCGGTCGTTGTTCAGGTTCTCGAAGGCGAAGACGCCGTTGCCAAGAACCGCGAAGTGATGGGCGCCACCAACCCGTCGGAAGCCGCTGAAGGCACCATCCGCAAAGAGTTCGCGCTGTCGATCGGCGAAAACTCGGTACACGGTTCGGATTCGGCCGAGAACGCAGCAATCGAAATCGCCCAGTTCTTCGCTGGTAACGAAATCGTCGGCTAATCCCTTCAGGGACTGCCGAAACGGAAAGGCCGGTCATTTGACCGGCCTTTTTGTTTTCAGTTGATGGCGGGGCTTGTGGCCGCCGAGATATTCAACTCGACGCCGTCCCCGTAAACCACGCGGCCATCTTCCACCATCACCTTGCCTTCGGCGATCAGGCGGACGATTGCGGGGTAGAGCCGGTGTTCCTGCACCTGGATACGGGCGGCGAGGGTTTCGACTGTGTCACCCGGCAGCACCGGTACCACGGCCTGCGCGATGATCGGGCCGTTGTCGAGGTCCGGGCGCACATAATGGAGCGTGCAGCCGGCGAAACGCACGCCATCGGCAATCGCGCGGGCGTGGGTATCAAGGCCGCGGTAGGCGGGCAGGAGGCTGGGGTGGATATTGATCATCCGGTCGTGCCAGCGTTCGATAAACTTATCCGAAAGGATGCGCATGAAACCGGCAAGGCAGATGAATTCCGCCCCCGCTTCCGTCAGTTTTTCATGCATCGCATCGTCGAAAGCCTCGCGGCAATCGAAATCCTTGTGGCTGATAGTGGCGACAGGAATGCCGGCGGCCTCGGCGCGGGCAATGCCGCCCGCTGCCGCCTTGTTCGAAATGACGAGGGCGATTTCAGCCGGATAGTCGGCGCGTGCGCAGGCATCGATCAGCACCTGAAGATTGGTGCCGGACCCCGATATCAGGACGCCGAGCTTCAGCTTCGCCATTGCCTGTGTCAGCCCGTGGTGAGGGCGGACCAGTCGGCCGCTTCGCCCCAGGTGCCGGCCTTGCCGGTGACAAGGCAAGTGGGCTTCTCTTCGCCCTTCACGACCTTGCCGATGATGACGGCGTCTTCGCCTTCGGCTTTCAGAAGCGCGACGGCTGCGTCGGCATTCTCGGGCGCCACAACAGCTACCATGCCGATGCCGCAGTTGAAGGTGCGGGCCATTTCCGACGCGCGGATATTGCCTTCGCCCTGCAGCCACGAAAAGAGCGGGGAAAGGGTCCATGCGCCGCTGTCGATCACGGCCTGTGTGCCTTTCGGCAGCACGCGGGGGACGTTTTCAGTGAAGCCGCCGCCGGTGATGTGCGCCAGCGCCTTCACATAGCCGGCGCGAACGCCCTTGAGGCAGCTTTTCACATAAATCCTGGTCGGTGCGATCAGCGCTTCGCCGAGCGTGCGGCTGGCGTCGAACGGTGCCTTGTCGGCATATTTGTAGCCCTTGTCGCCCACAATGCGGCGCACCAGCGAATAGCCGTTCGAGTGAACGCCCGAAGAGGCGAGGCCGATGAGGATATCGCCTTCAGCAACGGTTGAGCCGTCGATCATGGTGCCGCGCTCGGCCGCGCCCACGGCGAAACCGGCAAGGTCATAATCCTTGTCATGGTACATGCCGGGCATTTCGGCAGTTTCACCGCCCACAAGGGCCGCGCCAGCCTGACGGCAGCCTTCGGCGATACCGGCGACGACGGCCGTCATCTGCTTCACATCCAGTTTGCCGGTCGCCATATAATCGAGGAACAGAAGCGGCTCGGCGCCTTGTACCACCAGATCGTTGACGCACATGGCGACAAGGTCGATCCCGACCGTGTCATGGAGCCCCGCATCAATCGCGACCTTCAGCTTGGTGCCGACGCCGTCCGTGGCCGCCACAAGGATCGGATCGTTGAAGCCCGCAGCGCGCAGGTCAAACAGGCCGCCGAAGCCGCCAAGGTCGGGGTTCGAGCCCGGGCGCGCGGTCGATTGCGCCAGCGGCTTGATATTGTCGACAAGCGCTTCACCCGCATCGATATCGACGCCGGCATCTTTATAGGTATAAGACTGTTTCGTATCGCTCACGGCTGGGCTTCCGTTCGTTCGAGGGCGTGTTGTGCCAGCGGCCATATCCAAGGCTTGGGGCTGGCAATCGATCTTTGCGGCGTTATAGTGTCGCCAGCGCGGATATGAAAGGGCTTATGTACAGGATTTTCAAGAGAGCGGCGAGCCTGATGACAGGGCAGGTGAGGGCAGCAATGCGCCTTCCGGCCCTTGGTCTTGTGCTCATGCTGGGTGCGTGGTTGCCGGCAACGGCTGAAGACGGCCTTGAAACCCTTTTCATGATTCGCGACGTGGAGGTGGATGAAACCGCCCGCGATGCCCTGCGTGCCCGCGAACAGGCCCTGCGCGTTGCCGAAGATAAGGCATGGGACAAGGTCATCGACAAGCTGACGCGCGTTGATGACCGCGACAAGTTGCCGCCGCTGTCCTTCGAGGAGCGCCGCCGCTATGTGAGCGGGATCGAGGTCCTGAAAGAACAGGCCTCCAGCAACCGCTATGTGGCGAGCCTCAATGTGCGGTTCGAACCGGAACTGATGATCCGCCTGTTTACCGAGAACGGCGTCGGCCATGTGCTGTCGCTCGGGCAGCCGCTTCTGGTATTGCATGGCCATACGCGCGGTATTTTCACCCATTTCCTGAGCGAGGACGCGACGCTTCTGGCCGCTCGCGATAGGGTCGACTGGGTGAACCGCCTGCGCCCCTATATCTGGCCGGCGGCGACGGAAGCCGAACGCGAAAGCTTCTCATGGCGGCAGATTGTCAGCGGCAATCAGGCGCATATGGCGCCGCACCTGCGCAGCTACGGCGTGCCCCGCGGTCTTGTGATCCAGAGCAGCTGGACAGAACGCGACGGCATGGGTTCGCTCGCCTTCCGCGCCTATGAAAGCGACGGCACGGAAGAACTGCTGTCGGGCGTCACCGAAAAGCCGGTGGGCCCAAAGGCCGAGGAAGACGCGATTGCCGAAATGTATGACGCCATCATCGGCGTCGAGGAAAAGGCATGGCGGCAAAGCCAGTTGGTGGACGCGGGTGCGACCGGCTCGATTGAGGCTGATGTGGCGGCAGAGCGGATCGAAACGTTGCTCGAGATCGAGCGGCGGCTCGACCGAGTCACGCTTGTCACTGCGCATCGCCGCCTGACGCTTGCCTTGCCGCTCAGCCGTATCGCGCTTGATTTCGCGGGGCGCGAGGAACAACTGATTGTCGCCATGAAGCAGGTGGGGCTTGAATTCGTGGGCGAGGGCGAAAGCCGCCGGATCACCCTCACCGGTGCAGGAAGGGAATGACCATGACGCTGTCGCGCTGGCTGTGGATCGGCGGATTTCTGCTGCTGATCGGGTTCCTGTATCTGACGAAAGGCATTCTCTTGCCGTTCGTCATCGGGCTTGCCATTGCCTATCTGATGGACCCTGTAGCCGACCGGCTGGAAGCGATGAAAGTGCCACGCGGCATCGGTGCGGCCATCGTGATTGCCGTCTTCTTCCTCGCCGTCATCGGCATTCTTCTGGCCTTCTGGCCGCTTCTGCAGTCGCAGCTTGCCAACATGTCGGAAAAACTGCCGGCGACGCTCGCCAACTTCCGGCCGTGGCTCAATGGCATGCTCGCCGACCTGTCGGACCGTTTCGGGTTTGCCGTGCCGACCGATGTGGAAGGGGTCCTTTCCGGCGTCAGCGCCGATATTCTCGCCAAGGTGCGGGACAGTGCAGTGAAGCTTGTCTCGGGCGGGATCGCCTTCTTCAATATCATGGGGATGGTGCTGATTTCACCGGTTGTTGCCTATTATCTGCTGCGCGACTGGGACCTGATCGTCGCCCGGATCGATAGCTGGCTGCCGCGCCATGTGGCGCCCGACGTGCGCGAACAGGCCGCGAAGATCGATCAGGTTTTGGCCGGCTTTGTGCGCGGGCAAGTTTCCGTCAGCCTGTCGATGGGGGTGATTTTCGCCATCGGCTGGGCGCTCGTCGGGCTTGATTATGCACTCGTGCTCGGCCTTCTTGGTGGCATCCTTGGCATCATTCCCTTTGTCGGTGCCTTCCTGACAGCGCTTGTCGCGTTCGTGCTGGCCATCGGCCAGTGGGGCTTCGATCCGCTGCATCTGGCGCTTGTGGCCGGTGTGTTTGTCTTCGGGCAGATCATGGAAGGATCGTTCCTGACCCCGCGTTTTGTGGGCGACCGGGTCGGCCTTCATCCCGTATGGGTGCTGTTTGCCGTGTTTGCGGGCGGCGAGGTGATGGGCTTTGTTGGCGTGCTCGTGGCGCTGCCGCTGGCGGCGGCCATCGCCGTGCTTGTGCGCTATGCCATCGAGCGCTATCTCGACCATTATGAACTGCACCCGGTTGCGGTGAATGAAGAACCCAGCCCCGCAGCCCTCGAGACCATCTCGGAAGACGACCGTGAGCCGCCAGTTACCCCTTGATCTGACCCATTCCGCGAGCTTCGACCTGGCCGATTTCATGGTGTCGTCGATCAACCGGCAGGCCTTCGACATGATCGCCGGCTGGCCGGATTGGCCAGCGCATGCCGTGGCACTGGTGGGGCCCGCAGGCTGCGGCAAGACGCATCTCGGGGCCGCGTGGGCCACAATCAGCGATGCGGTCAGGGCCGAACCCGGCATGGCGCCCGAGAGCATCAAGGCAGGTGCGCCTGTACTGATCGAGGATGCCGACAGGGCAGGGTTCGATGACACGCTGCTGTTCCACCTGTTCAACTGGACGCGGGAGACCGGCGGGCGCATCCTTTTCACCGCGCGGACGGCGCCGACGCGCTGGCCGGTGACGCTGCCGGACCTGAAATCGCGGCTCGCCACCGTGCCCGTGATGGCCATCGAGGCGCCAGACGATGACCTCTTGCGCATGATCGTCACAAAACTCTTTTCTGATCGGCAGTTGCAGGTCGATCCTGCAGTGATAGACTATATGATGTTGCGGATGGATCGTTCGTTCGACGGGGCACGGCAGCTGGTGGCGGCAATGGATGCGCGCTCGCTGGCTGGAAAGCGCGAGATTACCAAGCATCTCGCCCGCGAATGCCTGGACGAGCTGTCTGTCGCAAAAGAGTCATAAAGGCGGGTTACTGGATCGGGATGGTTTGAGCCGGTCCAGCCGCAAAGGAGCCTTCGATGGCAGACGATATCGCAAGCGACGCGTCGGTGAACCCGATCCGGCAGCCCGAGGCTGCGCCGGAAGGGGCGGGCGGCATGCCGTCCCGTGAGGATATCGTCGGCTGTATTGCGGCGCTGACACCCCATGACAAATATCTGAACCGCGAGCTTAGCTGGCTGAAGTTCAACATGCGGGTGTTGGAGGAGGCGGAAAACTGCCGTCATCCGCTGCTGGAGCGTGTGCGCTTCCTGTCGATTTCCGGCGGGAACCTTGATGAATTCTACATGGTTCGTGTGGCGGGCCTGAAGCAGCAAAGCGACATGGGCGTTCAGGTGCGCTCGGAAGACGGGCTGACACCGGCCCAGACGCTGGCGCGCGTTGTCGATTATGCCGAACAGCTGATGGACAAGCAGCAGGAGGTCTGGGCGACACTCAGGCGCGAGCTGCGCGAATCCGGTATCATGCTCTTGGACCGCGGCGAGGTGACGGCGACCGATAAGGAATGGATCGAAAGCTATTTCCTTGAAACCGTTTTTCCGCTGCTGACGCCCATCGCGGTTGATCCCGCACATCCGTTCCCCTTCATCCCGAACTTCGGCTTCACGATGGTGCTGCAGCTGGCGCGCAAGAGCGACAACCGCGAGATGGTTGCGCTGCTGCCGGTGCCGCAGCATGTGCCGCGCTTTATCCGTGTGCCGGGCGAAGGCGTGCGCTTCATTTCCATCGAACACATGCTGACGCTTTTCTTCGATCAGCTGTTCCCGGGCTACCGGGTCGATGGCGACGGTATGTTCCGCGTCATCCGCGACAGCGATATGGAGATCGAGGACGAGGCCGAAGATCTGGTCCGCGTTTTCGAAAGCGCGCTGAAGCGTCGCCGCCGCGGTCGGGTGATCCGGCTGAAGGTGGAAAGCGATATGCCGGAAGGCCTGCGCAATCTGGTGATTTCGCGCCTCGATGCCGATGCCGATTCGGTTGTCATGTTCGATGGGGTCCTTGGCATCAAGGATATATCCGAACTGATCGTCGACGATTTCCCGGACCTGAAGTTCAAGCCCTACAATCCGCGCTTCCCGGAACGCGTGAAGGATTTTGGTGGCGATATCTTCAAGGCGATTGCGGCGAAAGACTTCGTTGTCCATCACCCCTATGAAAGCTTCGATGTCGTCCACCAGTTCCTGGTGCAGGCGGCGAACGACCCGGACGTGGTGGCGATCAAGCAGACGCTGTACCGTGCCGGTTCGCAGTCGCAGATCATCAATGCGCTGATCCGCGCGGCTGAAAACGGCAAGTCCGTAACGGCAGTGGTGGAGCTGAAAGCGCGTTTCGATGAAGAGCAGAATATCAAATGGGCGCGCGATCTGGAGCGCGCTGGCGTGCATGTTGTTTATGGCTTCATCGACCTGAAGACCCACGCCAAGGTTTCGATGGTGGTGCGACGCGAAGGGGGCAGGCTCCGGTCCTATGTCCACTTCGGCACCGGCAACTATCACCCGATCACCGCCAAGATTTATACCGACACATCCTTCTTCTCGGCCGATCAGGCGCTGGCGCGCGACGCCAACAAGATGTTCAATTATCTGACCGGCTATATCGAGCCCACCTCGCTTGAAAAGCTGGTGCTTTCGCCCTTCATGATGCGGTCGCACCTGAAGAAGTTGATCGACCGCGAGATCGAGTTTGCACGCAACGGCAAGAAAGGCGCGATCTGGATCAAGGTCAATTCGCTCCTCGATCCCGCGATCATCGACAAGCTTTACGAAGCCTCGATGAACGGCGTGCAGGTGGATATCATCGCACGCGGCATTTGTACGCTGCGGCCCGGCATTCCGGGGCTTTCCGATAATATCCGCGTGAAATCCATCGTTGGCCGTTTCCTTGAGCATTCGCGCATCTGCGTATTTGGCAATGGGCACGGCTTGCCGTCGCGCTATGCGAAGGTCTATATCTCTTCCGCTGACTGGATGCCTCGCAACTTCGACCGCCGCGTCGAAACGCTGGTGCCGATCGAGAACCCGACGGTGCTGGAGCAGATCATGAGCCAGATCATCGCTGCCAACCTGAAGGACAATGTGCAGTCCTGGACGATGCGGGCTGACGGCTCCTATATCCGTGTCCGGCCGGAAGAGGGCGAAGAGCCTTTCGCCTGCCACGATTATTTCATGAAAAGCCCGTCCATGTCTGGCAGGGGGACGGCCTTCACGCGGGAGCGGATCATGCCGCTTGTCACCTACGATCCCGCGGATAAAGAGGATATCTGATATATGACAGAGACTTACGCCGAGGCGAAAAGCTATATCGCAGTTATCGATATCGGCTCGAATTCGGTGCGCCTTGTCGTTTTCTCCGGTCTTTGCCGTGTGCCGGATACCGTTTTCAACGAAAAGATCATGTGCGGGCTGGGTAGTGCCATCGGCACCACCGGCAGCATGAGCGAGGAATCGGTTGAGCTTGCCATCTCCACGCTGAAGCGCTACCGCGCACTCTGCGATCAGATGGGGGTGGGCGAGATTGTCTCGCTGGCCACCGCCGCTGTGCGGGACGCTGGCAACGGTGAGGACTTCGTCCGTCGGGTGAAAGAAGAGTGCCGGCTTGATATCCAGGTGATCGAAGGGCCGGAAGAGGCCCGTCTTTCCGCGCTTGGGGTGCTTTCGGGTGAGCCTTCAGCCAAAGGCGTGATTGGCGACCTTGGTGGTGGCTCGCTGGAACTGGTGCGCATCCATGACGGCGACGCGTTCGAGCGCCGCAGCCTTGAAAAAGGCCCGCTCAGGCTGATGAGCAAGTTTGGCGACGACATGCGCGCCATGCGCCAGCATGTGAAAAACTCGCTGATGGAGGTCGAGTGGCTTGATCACCGCGAGGGCGATTCCTTCTATCTCGTCGGCGGCGCATGGCGGAACATCGCGCGGCTGATGATGAAGGAACAATCGAACCCGCTGCCGATCCTGCAGGGTTACCGTGCAGCTGGCAGCGAAATGGCAGCCTTCTGCGACCGCCTTGCCATGCTGCGCCCGGCCGATATCCCGTTTGGCGACCTTCTCAATGAACGCCGCCGTCAGGTGATCCCGGTGGCGGCGATGATCCTGCGTGAGGTGCTGCGGGTGCTGCGGCCACGCTATGTGATCGTGTCCTCGTTCGGCCTGCGCGAAGGTGTGCTGTTTGACCGGTTGACCCCTGAAAAACGTGCCGAGGACCCGTTCCTTTATAGCTGCCGTCATCTGGCGGAAGAACGCTGCCGCTTTACCGAGCATGCCGACATCCTGTTCGACTGGACCCGACCGCTGTTCAGGTCCGGCGATACCGAGCGCGATGTGGACCGCGAGATGCTGCATATGGCCACGTGTCTGCTCAGTGATGTGGCTTGGCGCGGCCACCCGGATTTCCGCGCGGAAAAAGCGGTTGAGACCGTCCTACATGGCAATTTTGTTGGCGTCACGCACCGGGAGCGGGCCTATGTTGCCCTCGCGCTCAATCAGGCTTATGGCGCACCGCTCAATGTGCCGCATGTGGCTGGCGTGCTGCAGTTCCTGAAGGTGGAGGAAATCCACGAGGCGCGGGTGATGGGGGCCGCACTCCGGCTTGCCCAGCGTCTGTCCGGCGGTGCGGCGGATGCCCTGAAGCTTTCAAGCCTGACCATTGCGCGTGGCAAGATCGTGCTGAGCGTGCCGAAGTCGCAGTCGGAAATCGCCAACGATGTGGTGTTCAAGCGGCTGCTGCAGCTTGGCCAGCTTCTGGGCCGTCAGGCGACAATCCAGACGGTTTGATTGGCTTCGTGGGCTGAAAAGAGAAGAGGGGGCTTTGTGCCCCCTCAGTCATATTCTTCTTCGAAAAGCTCGACCACGTCGATGTCGCCTTTTCGGGCGGTGAGGCCGAGGGTGCCTTTCATCAGCTTTTCAGCATCGGCACCGAAAATCTCGTAGCGCCAGCCATGCATGGCTTTGAAATCGACCTTGTCAGGCTCCGACGCCCAGGCTTCAAGCTCTTGCGCCGAGGCAACCATACGCGGTGCCACGCGGGCTTCGTCGCATTTGATCTTCAGGAGAACCTTCAGAAGGTCGGCCATCGGCGGGGTTGCTGGGCGCGGCTTGGCCTTTTCGATATGCGGCAGGTCGTCTTCGCTCATCTTCATGGCGCGGTCGACCGCCGAGAGAAGGGCTGCACCACCCTTGGAGCGACCGAAGCCTTTCGGCAGACCGCGGATTTTCTCCAGCGCTTCCTCGCTCATCGGCGGGTGCGCGGCGATTTCAAGGATGGTTTCATCCTTGGCGATGCGGCTGCGCGGCATATCGCGTTCCTGCGCCTGCACTTCGCGCCACGCACACAGTTCCTTGACAATGCCAAGGAAACGGGGCTTCGAGGTGCGAACCTTGAGGCGGAGCCAGGCTTCGTCAGGCTCGGTCTTGTAGAGGTTCGGGTCCATCAGGGCCTGCATCTCTTCTTCAACCCACGCACCACGGCCGGTGTCGGCCAGTTCTTTCGACAGCTTGCGGTAAATCTTGCGCAGGTGGGTTACGTCCCCCAGCGCATAATGCAGCTGCGTATCGGTGAGCGGACGACGCGACCAGTCGGTATAGCGGGCCGACTTGTCGAGGCTCGCCCGCGCCAGTTTCTGCACCAGCGTCTCATAGCCAACCGACTCGCCGAAGCCACAAACCATGGCGGCAATCTGGGTATCGAACACAGGGCGGGGCAGGTCACCCGACAGGAGATAGAAAATCTCCAGATCCTGACGGCAGGCGTGAAGCACCTTGACGACATTGGTGTCGGCCATCAGCTCAAAGAAGGCGGCGAGGTCCATGCCGTCGGCCAGCGGATCGATGGCGTGCGCGCCGTGATCGTCCGCAACCTGAATGAGGCAGAGTTTCGGATAATAGGTATGGTCGCGCAGGAATTCTGTATCGACCGTGATGAATTCAGCTTTTTTCCACTCGTCGCACAATGCGGCCAGCGCTTCAGTACTCGTAATCGGCTGCATGCCTGCTTCCATTAAAGTTACAGGGTTTGTCATACACAGCTTTTTCGTGTCCGTCACGCCTTCTATGGATGTTGCGCGCCTGAGCGCAGCATAAGGGACCTCTCGCGCGTGCGGGGTCTTGACAATAGGGGGCTTTCATGCGCTTTTGCGCCAAAATCACAGGCCCTTTTAGGGCCACGCCGATCTATCCTGAAACAAGGACCGTCTGACATGCACGCCTACCGTTCCCATACCTGTAACGCGCTCCGCGCCGCTGACGTCGGGCAGACCGTCCGCATCGCCGGCTGGGTTCACCGCAAGCGCGACCATGGCGGCCTCCTGTTCATCGACCTTCGCGATAACTATGGCATCACCCAGTGCGTGTTCGATACCGATAGCGCCGCTTTCAAGGACGCCGAAGGCGTTCGCGCTGAAAGCGTCATCTCGGTCACCGGTCGGGTAAAGCAGCGTACGGCTGAGACCGTGAATGCCGACCTGCCGACCGGCGAGATCGAGCTTTATATCGACACGATGGAAGTGCTGTCGGCAGCGGCTGAACTGCCGATGCCGGTGTTTGGCGATACCGAATATCCCGAAGACATCCGCCTGAAGTACCGCTTCCTCGACCTTCGCCGCGAGCGCCTGCACAAGAATATCCTTCTGCGCGCCGGTGTGATCTCGAGCCTGCGTCGCCGAATGACCGAAGAAGGCTTCACCGAATTCCAGACCCCGATCCTGACGGCTTCGAGCCCTGAGGGCGCGCGCGACTTCCTGGTGCCTGCGCGCCAGCATCCGGGTAAGTTCTACGCGCTGCCACAGGCGCCCCAGCAGTTCAAGCAGCTGATCATGGTGTCGGGCTTCGACAAATATTTCCAGATCGCGCCTTGCTTCCGCGATGAAGACGCCCGCGCTGATCGTAGCCCCGGCGAATTCTACCAGCTCGATATCGAGATGAGCTTCGTGACGCAGGATGATGTGTTCGCAGCGATCGAGCCCGTGCTCGTCGGCGTGTTCAAGGAATTCTCCACGAAGAAGATCACCGAAGCGCCGTTCCCGCGTATCCCTTACAAGGAATCGATGCTGAAGTACGGCAACGACAAGCCGGACCTTCGCAACCCCATCGAAATCCAGGACGTGACGGAAATCTTCCGGAACTCCGGTTTCGGCATCTTCGCCAAGATGGTGGATGCAGGCTCGGTCGTCCGCGCGATCCCGGCACCGGGTGCCGGCACCCAGCCCCGTTCCTTCTTCGACAAGGCGAACGACTGGGCAAAACGCGAAGGCTATGCCGGGATGGGCTATGCCAACTTCAAGGACGGCGAAGCCGGCGGCCCGATTGCCAAGAACCTTGGCGACGAGCGCGTGAAGCAGCTGGTGAACCAGCTGAACCTCGGCCCCAATGATGGTGTCTTCTTCGTTTGCGACAAGGAAGCCGGTGCTGCGAAGCTCGCTGGCCTTGCCCGCACGAAAGTGGGCGAAGACCTTGGCCTTATCGACAAGGGCGAGTTCAAATTCTGCTGGATCGTCGACTTCCCGATGTTCGAATATAACGAGGATGAGAAGAAGATCGATTTCTCGCACAACCCGTTCTCGATGCCGCAAGGCGGGATGGACGCGCTCCTCAATCAGGATCCGCTCACCATCAACGCCTTCCAGTATGACATCGTCTGCAACGGCGTGGAGCTCTCGTCGGGTGCCATCCGAAACCACCGTCCGGAAGTCATGATCAAGGCCTTCGAGATTGCGGGCTACGACCAGTCGGTCGTGGAAAGCAAATTCGGCGGCATGCTGAACGCCTTCAAATACGGCGCCCCGCCGCACGGTGGCCTTGCCCCGGGCGTGGACCGCATGGTGATGCTGCTGGCCGACGAGCCGAACATCCGCGAGGTCATCCTCTTCCCGATGAACCAGAAGGCGGAAGACCTGATGATGCAGGCGCCAAGCACGGTCGAGCCGAGGCAGCTCCGCGAGCTGCATATCCGCACGGTCGAGCCGGCGAAGAAAGACTGACGAAACGAAGACAGGGGCCCGCACGCGCGGGCCTCTCCCATTAGAAGTCCTCTCAGACAGGAACACGGGGAACCGAACCTATGAACGACAAGATTCTCATCCTCGATTTCGGGTCGCAAGTGACCCAGCTGATCGCCCGCCGGGTTCGTGAAGCCGGCGTCTACTGCGAGATCGTCCCCTTCAACAAGGCGGACGAGGTGCTGGACACCTTCGGCGCTGCCGGCGTGATCCTTTCAGGCGGCCCGGCGAGCGTGACCCACAGCGATACGCCGCGTGCACCCGAACGGCTCTGGACCATGGGCCTGCCGGTCCTTGGTATCTGTTACGGCCAGCAGACGATGGTGGCCCAGCTCGGTGGCAGCGTCACGGCGTCCGACCATCAGGAATTTGGCCGCGCCTTCGTGGATGTGAAAGCCGGCTGCGCGCTTTTCGATGGCGTCTGGAAAGTTGGCGACCGCGAGCAGGTGTGGATGAGCCACGGCGACCATGTGGACCGCCTGCCGGAAGGCTTCGAAGTCATCGCCACCAGCGAAGGCGCACCCTTTGCGGCTGTTGCTGATGAAGCCCGCCGTTTCTATGCCGTTCAGTTCCACCCCGAAGTGGCGCACACCCCGCACGGCGCTGCCCTGATCCAGAATTTCGTCAAAGGCATTTGCGGCCTCAAGGGCGACTGGACGATGGCCAGCTTCCGCGACACCAAGATCCGCGAAATCCGCGAACAGGTGGGCGATGCCAAGGTTATCTGCGGCCTTTCAGGCGGCGTCGACAGCTCGGTTGTGGCAGTTCTGTTGCATGAAGCCATCGGCGACCAGTTGACCTGCGTGTTCGTTGATCACGGCCTGATGCGCCTTGGCGAGGCCGATCAGGTGGTGAGCCTGTTCCGCGAGCATTATCACATCAACCTGATCCACAAGGACGCCAGCGACCTGTTCCTTGGTGAACTCGCCGGCGTCACTGACCCGGAAGTGAAGCGCAAGACCATCGGCAAGCTTTTCATCGACGTGTTCGAGGAAGAAGCCAAGAAGGTCGGTGGCGCCAAGTTCCTGGCGCAGGGCACGCTTTACCCGGATGTGATCGAATCCGTTTCCTTCATTGGCGGCCCGTCGGTCACCATCAAGTCACACCACAATGTAGGCGGCCTGCCGGAGCGGATGGACCTGAAACTTGTCGAGCCGCTTCGTGAGCTGTTCAAGGATGAAGTCCGCGCCCTTGGCCGCGAGCTTGGCCTGCCGGAAACCTTCGTCGGCCGTCACCCGTTCCCAGGGCCCGGCCTTGCGATCCGCATCCCCGGCGAGATCACCCGCGAGAAGTGCGATATCCTCCGCAAAGCCGATGCCGTCTATCTTGAAGAAATCCGCAACGCCGGGCTTTATGACGCCATCTGGCAGGCCTTCGCCGTTCTGCTGCCGGTGAAAACCGTGGGCGTGATGGGCGACGCGCGGACCTATGATTATGTCTGTGCGCTCCGTGCCGTGACCTCAACCGATGGCATGACCGCCGACTATTATCCCTATCCGCACGATTTCCTCGGCCGGGTCGCCACCCGCATCATCAACGAGGTGCGCGGCGTGAATCGGATCGTTTACGACATCACCTCGAAACCCCCGGGAACCATCGAGTGGGAGTGAGGCCTGTCGCTCATTCGTGACCATTGAAACGCCCCGCTGACGTGCGGGGCGTTTTCATTTCTGGCAGGTCGGCTACAAGCCTGTGCCTAGATTGCACTTTAATTGCACTGCACAAAATGCGACAAATTACCGGCAAACAGTGATTGCAGGCTCGCATCCGTGTGAGAAAGCCCTGCAGTCATGATAGAATATGCGGCGCTGCCGCAAAGTCCGGAAGTGAAAGGGAACGATCATGTCGACGACCCCGCAAGACCTGCATGTGGATGCGCGCCCGGCGCGCGCCCTGACGGCGAAGGAAATCATGGCCCGCAAGGGTGGCACGCCCATCGTGTGCCTGACGGCCTATGTAACGCCCATGGCGGCGCGGCTCGACAAGCATTGCGACCTTCTCCTCGTCGGCGACAGCGTGGGCATGGTGCTTTACGGCATGGAATCGACCCTGAGCGTTACGATTGAGGACATGATCCGTCATGGCCGGGCAGTCACCCGCGGCGCCAAGCGCGCCATGGTCGTGGTCGATATGCCGTTCGGCACCTATGAGGAATCGAAGGAACAGGCGTTTCGTAACGCCGCCCGCATCCTTTCGGAAACGGGGGCAGCTGCCGTCAAGCTCGAAGGCGGGGTGGAAATGGCGGAAACCGTGCGCTTCCTCGTCAGTCGCGGGATTCCGGTGCTCGGCCATGTGGGCCTGATGCCGCAAGCGGTGCATACGAATGGCGGCTACGGCGCGCGTGGCCGTACGGTTGATGAGTGGAAGCCGATCATTGATGACGGCAAGGCGATTGCCGAGGCTGGGGCTTTTGCTGTTGTTCTTGAAGGCGTTGCGGAGCCCTTGGCCCGCAAGATCACTGATGAAATACCGGTGCCGGTGATCGGGATCGGCGCGTCCAACGCCTGCGACGGCCAAATTCTGGTGACCGAAGACATGATGGGCCTGTTTGCCATCAATCCGAAGTTCGTGAAGCGCTTTGCCGAGATTGGCAATGCCATCGAAAGCGCCATCGAGGCTTACGCTGGCGAAGTGCGCAACCGTACCTTCCCGGGCGAGGAACATACCTACAAGATGCGCGGCGCCAACGCCTGAGAACAGGCTATTCGGCGAGGGCAGGCGAGAAGGGTAGCGGCGCCAGCGTCATATCGGTGATGCCGTTGACGAACTTGCCGTGCCGGGCGCCCGTCTCGCGCTTGATGGCTTTCCATTCGGTATCGTCCATGAAGCGGGTCCAGGCGGCTTTCATCGTCATCTCGTCCTGCCAGTCCAGCAGGTAAACGAACTGGAGCTTACCGTCGGGCGAGCGGGATTCCCACATGGCGCGGATGTTGAAGCCATAGCGCTTCATGATCCGCGCGGCGTGATCGCGGAACCTGTCGTTGAAGGCGGTGCGATTCTCTTCCGGGATTTCATAGATCCGGAGCTGCTGGATATGGCCGCTGAACATCGGTTCTGCAGCGGCAACCGTGGCCACAGGGCTGGCCAGCAGAACAAGGCTGGTGGCGGCGGCGAGTGCAAGGCGCATGGGTTGCTTCCTCCCTTTTGACGTACCCCAACGCGGGCTACCACAGCGCGCGAGGAACGAGAATTCCACTTGCGGCGAAAAGGGCCGTCCGTGCGATGAAAAGCTTGCCGAAAAAACACCACAATCGGCTGGTGTCTTCGCGTTTGCTTCCTTCGGCGGCTTTGGCTATGGTAGCCGCCGATTGAGGGGCCTCAGGCCCTGTCATAACAATGATATTATCCCGCCGCCGGGGTTCTGGCGGCCCAAACACTGGGGAGTTAGGTGTGTCGGACCAGAATCCCGATCTCGTCTTTCAGGAAGTCGATGAGGAGCTGCGCCGGGCGCGGATGAACGCGCTGTGGAAGGCTTACGGCAAATATATCATTGCCGGTGCCGTGCTGATCGTGCTGCTCGTTGCCGGACGGGAAGGCTGGCGCGCCTATGTGCACAGCCAGGAAGAAGCACAGTCGACCGTGTTCGGCGCCGCTTCGAAGGCCGCCGACAAAGCCCTGCAGGATGGCGGCAGCCCGCTCACCGTGTGGCAGGAAGCCATGCCGCAATTGAAGGGCGGTTATGAAGCCCTCGCCGGCTTGCGTGCGGCAGGCGTTGCCCTGTCGGAAGGCGAGACGGACGCTGCGCTTGAAGCCTATGCCGCCGTTGAAGCCTCAGACGCTGATATCAGCCTCAAGGAACTGGCCTCGCTGCTTGCAGCCATGGTGCAGGTTTCCCACAAGGGTGACCTTGATGGCGCTCGTTCGCGCCTGTCAGGCCTGGTTGGCCATGAGCATCCCTGGAGCCATTCGGCACAGGAACAACTGGCGCTTCTCGACCTGCGCGCCGGTGACCTCGACAGCGCGTCCTCGCGCTTCTCGTCGCTTGCAAACGATAGCGAAACGCCGCAGTCGATCCGCAGCCGCGCCAGCGAATTCAGCCGCATGATCAGCGCGCGTCAGGCCGCAGCTGCTCCGGCAGAAGAAGAAACCGAAGCAGCCCCTGCTGCCGCAGAAGAAGCTGCCACCGAAGGAGAGGCTCAATGACACGTACTTCGAGCCTCCTTGGCCGCATCATCATGGTCGCGGCCGCCGCTTCGCTCGTTGCGGCCTGCTCGGGCGGTGGCAACAAGAAGCCCAAGAACAAGTATGACGACGAAGGCAGGGAGCGCGTATCCGTCCTGAGCTCGACCCAGCTTCTGGACGCAGACGAGGCGCTCTCCGGCATCACCGTGACGCTGCCGCGTGCCTACCGCAACCTCAACTGGGCGCAGCCCGGCGGGAACGAAGCGCATCTGCCCCAGCACCTGGAAGTCGGCGAAACGCTTTCGCGGGCCTGGACCCGTTCGATCGGCCGCGGCAACCAGGATTACGAGCGCATGGTCTCGTCGCCGGTTGCGGCCGAGGGTAAAGTCTTTGCCGTCGATTCCCGTGGCAACGTGGCCGCGGTTTCGCTCTCCGACGGTTCGCCGCTCTGGACCGCTGAAATCCGCAGCGAAGAGCGCAGCGATGTCGGCTTCGGCGGCGGCGTTACTTATGCGGGTGGCGTTGTCTATGCGACGTCCGGCTATGGTTTCGTAGTAGCCCTTGATCCGAACACAGGCGCGGAGCGCTGGCGGTATGACGCGGGCGTGCCTTTCCGCGGTGCACCGAGCGTAACGGCTGGCCGCGTGATCGCGGTCACCCACGATAATCGCATCGTAGCCCTGAATATCGACAATGGCACCCTTGTCTGGGATCAGGTCGGTATCGCTGAAAGCGCCGGTATGCTGGGTGCTGCAACGCCGGCCTCTGACGGACAAACCGTTGTGGCGGCGCTGTCGTCGGGCGAATTGATGGCCATGCGCGCCGGTAACGGCCGTATCGTGTGGCAGGATGCCCTGACGGCCTCGCAGCGTCTCACCCCGCTTGCAACGCTTGCTGACGTTGACGCCCATCCGGTGATCGACCGCGGCAAGGTCTATGCTGTCAGCCACGCCGGTACGATGGTTGCTATCGACATGCGGTCGGGCGAGCGGTCGTGGGAAACCGACATTGCTTCGGTTTCCATGCCGTGGATTGCGGGTAACTTCGCTTTCATCACCACCATCGATGGGCAAGTGGCCTGTATCGCCCTCGGCGATGGCCGCGTGCGCTGGGTGGCGCAGCTGCAGCGCTTCACCAATCAGGAAAAGCGCAAGGGCCTGATCCACTGGAATGGCCCGGTGCTGGCGGGTGACCGCCTGCTTGTGGCCTCGAGCCACGGCTATCTTGTAAGCGTTTCGCCCTATTCCGGCGACGTGCTGAGTGCCACCGAACTGCCGGCTGGCGTCACCACCGATGCAATCGTGGTGGATGGCACCTATATTGTGATTACCAATGACGGAAAGCTGGTAGCCTACCGCTGAGAGGCGGTGGCCCCGGCCATCCTGGATAGAAATAGATGACCTTTACCCTTGCCATTGTGGGCCGCCCCAATGTCGGCAAATCGACGCTTTTCAACCGTCTGGCTGGAAAGCGTCTTGCCATTGTAGATGACACGCCGGGCGTGACGCGCGACCGCCGGATGGCGGAAGGCCGCATTGCCGACCTCGAGTTTCGCCTGATCGATACGGCGGGCCTTGAAGAAGGCGATCCGGGCTCGCTTTCCGACCGGATGCGCAAGCAGACCGAAGCCGCGATCGAGGAAGCCGACGTGGCGATCCTTCTGTATGACGCCCGCGTTGGCCTGACCACGATGGACGAGCATTTCGCCAAGCTGCTGCGCCGCTCAAAAACGCCGATCATCCTTGCCGCCAACAAGTGCGAGGGAAAATTCATCCAGCAGGGCATCTATGAAGCCTATGCGCTCGGTATGGGTGACCCTATCGCGCTGTCGGCCGAGCACGGCGAAGGCCTCGGCGACCTTTATCAGGCGCTTGTCGAGACGCTGCAGGAAATCGGCATCGATCCGCATGCCGAGGAAGAGATCGACGAAGAAGCCGAGCGTCGCGCGCGGGAAGCCAATACTGGCCCCGAAGAAGGCGACCTGAATTACGAGTTCGAGGACCCCGAAGACGAGGACGAGGAAGTAAAGCCCTTGCGCCTTGCCATCGTCGGGCGCCCGAACGCCGGCAAATCGACGCTCATCAATGAACTGATCGGCGAAGACCGTATGATCACAGGGCCGGAGGCTGGCCTCACCCGCGATTCTATCGGCGTCGATTGGGAATGGGACGGGCTTCCCGTTCGCATTTACGATACGGCGGGCCTGCGCAAGCAAGCCAGAATCAGCGAAAAGCTCGAGAAACTGTCGGTCGCCGATACGATGCGCGCCATCCAGTTTGCCGAAGTTGTTGTGTTGCTGCTCGATGCCGAGCTTGGCGTTGAAAAGCAGGACCTGAAAATCGCCGAACGCGTGGTCGAGGAAGGCCGTGCGCTTCTGATCGTGCTCAACAAATGGGATGCGGTCGAGAACCGGCTGGAAGTGCAGCGTGCCTTCGAGGATGCGCTGACCCGCAGCCTGCCGCAGATCAAGGGCGTGAAAACGGTGACCCTGTCGGCGCTGACCGGCAAGGGCCTGCAACGCCTGATGCCGGCGGTTGAGGAAGTCTATGAAATCTGGAACGCCCGTGTGCCTACGGCGGCGTTCAACCGCTGGCTCCATGAGAAGCTCGAAAAGCACCCGGCACCTTCGGTGAATGGTCGTCGCATCAAGATGCGGTACGGTGCCCAGATCAAGACCCGTCCGCCGACCTTCGCGATCTTCTGCAACCTGCCGGACGATGTGCCGGACAGCTATGTCCGTTATCTTGAGAACGAGCTGCGCCGCGACTTTGACCTGCCGGGCGTTCCGCTTCGTTTCATCATGAAGGGCAGCGCGAACCCCTACGAAGGCCGTCGCCGCAAGAACAAGTAAGCCCCGTGAATTGACGCGGCTGCGGGTTCGCCTATAGTGGCGGCATGAAAGCCCTTGTTGCAGCACTGATATTCAGCTTCTTCACCTTGCCGGCGCTGGCCGGTGAGGCGCGCACCGCCATCACCTTCGCGACCGACTGGAAAGCGCAGGCCGAACATGGCGGCTTCTATCAGGCGTTGGCCCAAGGCTATTACCGCGACGCAGGCCTTGATGTGACGATCCGTCCCGGCGGGCCGCAGGTTGACCTGCCACGGCTGATGGCGGCTGGTGCCCTTGATGTCGTGATGGCGTCGAATGGCTTCCAGCCTTATAACCTCGCTGCGGCAGGCGTACCTGTGAAGGTACTGATGGCAGCCTTCCAGAAGGACCCGCAGGTGCTGATGGTGCACCCTGATGTAGCCGCCGCCGAGATCGCTGACCTTAAAGGGCGGCCCATCTTC
Source organism: Gimibacter soli (assembly GCF_028463845.1). Classification (NCBI taxonomy): domain Bacteria; kingdom Pseudomonadati; phylum Pseudomonadota; class Alphaproteobacteria; order Kordiimonadales; family Temperatibacteraceae; genus Gimibacter; species Gimibacter soli. The sequence continues at coordinate 2,090,122 of NZ_CP116805.1, forward strand.
ATTTCAGATAGCGCGATTTCCACCTTCTGGCCGTGGCTGAAGGCCCGCTTTGCGTTCGAGGACCGGCAGATCCGCAAATATGGTTATTCGCTCGGCCCGTGGCTCGCCAATCCGGGCAGTGTGCAGGAAGGCTATCTGTCGTCCGAGCCCTATAGCGCCACGATTGCGGGGATCGAGCCGAAAGTCTTCCTGTTCGCCGATGCCGGTTATCCGGGCTATGCCGCCATGGTTATGGTGCGGGACGACTATTTGAAAGGCAATGAAGCCGCCATGCGCGCCTTCGTGCAGGCCAGCATCCGCGGATGGCAGGACTATATCCACGGCGACCCGGCAGCGGGCAACGCGCTGATCCTGAAGGATAACCGCGAAATGACGCCCGAACTGCTAACCTACGCCGGAAAAGCCATGCGCGAGCGCGGCATCGTGGGCGAGGGTGATATGGTCGGTACCATGACAGCCGAGCGCTGGGTGCAGTTCTACAGCGAAATGAGCGAGCTTGGCATTCTGCCGCAAGGGTTGGACCCTGCCAGCGTCTACCGGCTGGATTTCGCCCGGCCATGATCAGGGTCGATAATGTCCGCTTCGGGTACGGGAATGCGGCGCTGGTGCTGGACGGGGTAAGCCTGAGTGTAGCGCCGGGTGAGATGGTCGCGCTGGTCGGGCCTTCCGGATGCGGTAAATCCACACTGTTGCGGCTGGTCGCCGGGTTGGAGGTGCCGTCTGCGGGCAGCGTTACGCGAGGCGAAGGCGCTGAAACCGGCTTCGTGTTCCAGTCTCCAGCCCTGCTGCCCTGGAAAAAGGTTCGGGCGAATGTCGCGCTGCCGCTGGAACTGGCGGGCAAGCCAGATACGGCTGCTGTGCAGGCCTGCCTCGACGCGGCTGGCATCGGTGATCTTGGTGACCGCTATCCGGCAAGCCTGTCGGGCGGGCAGGCGATGCGGGTTTCCATTGCGCGTGCTTTGGTCACTGCACCAGACATCCTTCTGTTTGACGAACCCTTCGCAGCACTGGATGAGATAATTCGTTTTCATCTCAATGACCTGATTCTGGGTCTTAAAGTATCGCGCAAATTCGCGAGCCTCTTTGTCACCCACAGCCTGTATGAAGCCGCCTATCTCGCTGACCGCATTCTTGTGATGGGGAAAGGGCGGTTTCTGGGGCAGGTGGTGCCGGGGATCGATCCGGCCCTAGGCCCCAAGGATCGTCGGGCGGCGCCCGAGCTTGCTGCCGCCGTCAGCGCCATGCAGGGCTGGCTTGAGGAGGCGGTGGCATGAAGCTGCGCATCCTTGCCCCCGTCCTTTCGCTCATCATCGCCATCATCGCATGGGAAGCGGGCGTCGCGCTGACCGGTGTTTCCAAATTCATCCTGCCGCCGCCATCGGCGATTGGCGCTGAACTTATCGGCAGTATTCCCGAATTCGCGACGTCTGCTGCCTTCACGCTGAAAATCACCCTTCTGGCGCTTGCTGCCGCCCTTGTGACCGGGCTGGTGCTGGCTTTTCTGTTCTCGCTATCCGGCTTTATCGAGGCAGCCCTCAGCCCGATTGCCGTCATCCTGCAGGTGACGCCTATTGTGGCGGTGGCACCCCTTATCCTGATTTGGGTCGGGATTGATCACGTTGAGCGCGCACTGGTCATCATCGCGTGGCTTGCGGCTTTCTTCCCGATCCTTGCGACACTGACGAGCGGCCTGAAAGCCGTCGATCCGGCGCTTGCCGATCTGTTTCGGCTGTATAAGGCAACACCATGGCAGCGCTTCAGTCGGCTGGTGGTGCCGACGGCACTGCCTTACTTGTTTGCCGGGCTTCGGGTCGGCAGCGGGCTCGCGCTGATCGGCGCTGTGGTGGCCGAATTTGTTGCGGGCTCGGGCGAGGCTGCGGGCCTTGCCTGGCGCATCCTTGAAGCTGGCAACCGGCTGCAGGTCGAACGGCTATTCGTCGGCCTTGTCTGGCTCATTGGCATGGGGGTCGCGCTTTACTACAGCGTCGGGGCCGCCGAGCGATTCCTCATGAAGGCGCAGCGCGTCGACAAGGGTGCCCTGCATTGACCTGATCTTGCGGTTCCCGAGGATTGCGTCTTCAAGATTCCAGGCCAGCATCATGATTTCAGCGACCAATGCAGGCGTGTGGCCGCATTCCCTGAGCGCAGCTTCAAGGTTCGTCATCGTATGGCTGAAATGGTCGTGATTGAGGCCGTGGTCCCGCACCAGATGTGCGTGCGATTCCTGCAGATAGAAGGCGACACCGGTGGTTTGGCCACAGAACAGCATGGTCAACAGGCTGCGCTGCATCTGCTGGATGCGGGGTAGTTTGGCGTTGGAAAAGAAGGGCCGGGTGACCGGATCTTCCAGTTGTTTGCGGTAGAAAAGATCAATGATCTTGTCGAGCGACTCCTGGTCCCCCAACCGGTCAAGAATGGTCAGCATAAGCTTTCCCCATATACCCTATCTTCCCATAAGGCGCTGGAATTATGGGTGCCTCCGTTGGTTGTGTCAAATAAAACGCTCGCTAAAATTGTATTCAAATTCGACCCGAGGGGTGGTCGATTGCGCTTGCCCGCCGTGTGAATTGCCGGTAGCAAACCAACATGAACCAAAGTGCTGCTGATAAGAATTCCCGTGCCGTCGGCTATTGGCTGATGGCCGTTGCCGCTATCGTTTTCATCATGGTTGTGGTGGGCGGGATCACGCGCCTCACCGAATCCGGCCTTTCCATCGTGCGGTGGGAGCCCGTGACCGGCGCCTTGCCGCCGCTGACGGATGAGGCGTGGAAAGCCGAGTTCCAGATGTATCAGGAAAGCCCTGAATACAAGCTGAAGAATGCCGGCATGAGCCTTGAGGATTTCAAGGACATCTATTTCTGGGAATGGCTGCACCGGAACATCGGCCGTTTCATCGGCCTTGCCTATTTCCTGCCGCTTGTCTGGTTCTGGGGACGGGGGCATATCCCCGAAGGATTGAAACCCCGGCTGGTCGTGCTGTTCCTTCTGGGCGGCGCACAGGGGGCGATGGGCTGGTACATGGTAATGTCGGGCCTTGTAGACGAGCCATCGGTCAGCCACTACCGGCTGACAGCGCACCTGAGCCTTGCCCTGCTGCTGTTTGCGCTTTTGTTCTGGACCGGCCTTTCGCTGCTGCGGCCGCGCCGGCAGGAAGCGCCAAAGGGGTTGAAGATACTTACCCATATCAGCATGACCATACTGGTGCTGCAGATCGTCATGGGGGCGCTCGTTGCCGGGCTGAAGGCAGGCTATATCTTCAATACATGGCCGCTGATGGGTGACAGTTTCGTGCCGAGCGTGCTTCTGGATATGGAGCCCGTGTGGCGCAATTTCCTTGATAACGCCGTAACCGTGCAGTTCGATCACCGGATTGGCGCCTATATACTGGCAGCACTTGCACTGGTCATCGGTGTGCGGGCGTGGGCGCAGGGCGGGCTTGTCCGTCAGGCGGGCGCCTTTGTGCTACTCACCGTTTTCGCCCAGATTGTGCTGGGCATTGTGATGCTGCTTGCCGAGGTGCCGGTTCACCTTGGTGCGGCGCACCAGGGCGGCGGGGTTGTTGTACTCGCCGCGTTTCTCAATCTGATGCATGTGATGCGAAAGGGGGCAGGGGATGCAGGATGAGGATATCGTCCAGATCTATATGACAACCGATAGCGAGGATGTGGCGATCCATATCGCCACCACGCTCGTGAATGAACGCCTGATCGCCTGCGCCAATCTTACGAGCGGTACGCGGTCGATCTATCGCTGGGACGGCGCCATCCGGCTCGACCGCGAAATTACCATCATCATGAAGACGGTCAAATCCAGCGCCGAGGCGGCAGTCGCCCGCGCCAACGAGCTGCATACCTACGAAGTCCCCTGCATCGTCACCCTTGATGTAACGGGCGGCCATGCCGAGTATCTGAAGTGGGTGCGTGAGCAGACGGTGCCGGTGGCGGTTGGCTCCTGACGACCGGTCAGGGCAGCCACAGATTATAGATCGCGCCGGTGTCTGCACCGGCTGATCCTGTGTGCAGGGCGCCATCCGTGACGATCAGTGCGTGGCCGTCGCCTTTCAGCTCCCAGATATTGCCCTTCAGGAACACATTCATCCCCCAGCGGATATTGTGGGCGGTCGCTTGCGCGGGCAGGGCATATTTCTGCCATGCTTCGCCTTCGCTGATACGGCCAACATCGGCGCGCCATGCGTCGCTTTCCGGCGTGTCATTCACATAGCCACCCCAGGGCGCGTCCCACGGGCCGGTAAGGAACGAGGGGACGAGCAGCAGGTCAGCACCCTGATCGGCGACGGCCTTGGTGGCATCCTCGAACCAGCTGTCGGCGCAGACAAGCACACCGACGGTGCGGCCCGCCGCCTTGAATACGGGTAGGAGGTCCGGTCGTCCCTTGGCGGTAAAGCCGACTTCGCTCGGGATCGGGTGGATCTTGCGCACGGCGTCTTCCATCGGCTTGCCATCGGGGCCGAACATGAAGGACGCGTTGTAAAGCGGTCCGTGGCCATAGGAGAGGGCGTCGTCGTCATAGATGCCGGCAGTCATCAGGAGCGTGGAGCCGGCGACGATATGAACGCCGTAATCACGCGCCAGCCGCCCGAAGATTTCGCCTGTCATGGCGGCCACATCCCCGGCACGGCTGCGGAATACGGCTGCAGCGGCGCGGTCGGCATCATGGAAAAGATAATAGTTTTTCAGGAAGGATGGCAGGTTCCAGGCAATGATCGGGACCATCGCACTGGCGGTGGAGCCTGCCTTGAGCACCCGTGGCTTCTGATCCGCCGCGATAAGCCATGTGCCGATATGTTCGGGGAAAAGCACGATCGTATTGGCGCCAAGCCAGCCACGCGACCGGGCCGCGTCCAGATAGCCGCGAAGCTTGGCTTCAAACCGTTCGGGTGTGGCGTAATCGAGCGTTTCCATGAAGGGCTCGATACCGACCACATTGCCAGTGGCGCCTGCTTCCGGGCCATAGCTTTCCGCGACAGAGAGATGCAGTTCGGGTGGTGTGTCGAGGTCGAGCGGCAGCCCCGGCCAGTAAAGGAAGGCAAGGACTGCCGCAATCAGGAAGGCGGCAGAAAGAAGGAGCCGCCGCAAGATCATTCGTCAGCGACCTTGACGATCTGTTTGCCGAAATTCTTGCCTTTCAGCATGTCGATGAAGGCGGTCGGTGCATTCTCGAGGCCCTCGACCACGCTTTCGCGGTATTTAAGCTTGCCTTCCTGCAGCCACTTGGCGCCAACACCAATCCACTCGCGGCAGAGGTCAGGATAATTGACGACAATGAAGCCTTGCATCTTGATGCTGCGGCCGACGAGCAGCACAAGGTTGCGCGGGCCAGCCGGCATTTCGTCGACCGTCAGGTTATAGTCGGCAATCATGCCGCAAAGGGCGATGCGACCGTTGAAATTCATCATATTGATGACAGCTTCGAGCATCGGTCCGCCGACATTCTCGAAGTAGACATCGATGCCTTTCGGGTTGGCGGCCTTGACGGCGGCGAACAGGTTCTTTTCGGTCTTGTAGTTGAAGGCGGCGTCGAAGCCGAGCTCGTCCTTAAGATAGGCAACCTTCGCGTCGTCACCGGCGGAGCCTGCTACATGGCAGCCCATGTTCTTGGCGATCTGGCCGACGACCTGACCGACAGCACCGGAGGCCGCCGACACATAGACATTGTCGCCTTCCTTCATGTCTGCAATGCCCTTGAGGCCGACCCATGCGGTCATGCCCGGCATGCCGAGGATGCCGAGATAAAAGGAAAGGGGAGCAAGCTTCGGGTCAACCGGATTGAAGCCGGTGCCGTCGGTAACCTGATAGTTGGCCCACGCGCCCATACCGGTCAGGTACGTGCCCGCCGGGAACTTGCCGCCGTTCGATTCCTCGACACGCACAACGATGCCGCCAACGCAGGCTTCACCCAGTTTCCACGGGTCGGCATAGCTTTTGGCGTCATTCATGCGGCCGCGCATATAAGGGTCGACCGACAGATACAGCGTTTTCACGAGCATCTGGCCCGGCCCGGGCGAGGGCATGTCTGCTTTCACATGCTCGAAATTGTCGGGCGTTACCCACCCGGTCGGGCGGCTTTTCAGGCGAATCTGATGGTTTGCCGTCATCGGCGTGTCTCCCTCTCTTTACTGCACCAGCTGGTGCGGAAATCCCCTTGAGGGGAGAATAGGAGGGCTTTTGCCGGGCTGCAAGCAGGGAAAAGTATAGGAAAATATGGGGTATTTAATTACCGTAATTTTAAGTCATTGAATTTGCTATATTAAAAAACGCGATAGCCGATAAATGGCCGTTGACAGCCGCAAGTTTCCGCCTATATTGCGCCTCCATAACGAAACCGGGCGTCTACGGGCGCCCAAAGTGTAACCCGGATATCCGGAACCGAGGTCCATTGCGATGAAAACCTATTCCGCAAAACCTTCGGAGATCGAAAAGAAGTGGGTTGTGGTTGATGCCGAAGGCGTCGTCCTCGGCCGCCTGGCACAAGCCATCGCCGTCGTTCTCCGTGGCAAGAACAAGCCGACCTACACCCCGCACATGGATTGCGGTGACAATGTCATCGTGATCAATGCCGAGAAGGTGAAGCTCACCGGCAAGAAGCTCTCCGACAAAGTTTACTATTATCACACCGGTCACCCCGGCGGGATCAAAGGCCAGACTGCTGGCGAGATCCTCGGCGGTCGTTTCCCGGAGCGCGTGGTTGAGAAAGCTGTCGAGCGCATGATCCCCCGTGGCCCGCTTGGCCGCCAGCAAATGCGCAATCTGCGCGTTTATGCCGGCGCTGAGCATCCGCATGCCGGGCAAGAGCCGACTGTGCTCGATGTCGGCGCGATGAATCCCAAGAACAAGAGGTAAGCGCCATGGCCGAACAAAAAGCCACGCTTCAGGATCTGAAGGAAATCACCGGCGACGCAGCTGTTGTCGAAGGTGCTGTCGAGCGCAAGCGCGTTGTAGACGCCCAAGGCCGTTCCTACGCAACCGGCAAGCGTAAAGACGCTGTTGCCCGCGTATGGATCAAGCCGGGCAGCGGTAAAGTTACCGTCAACGACCGCGACCAGGAAGTCTACTTCGCCCGTCCGACCCTGCGTCTGATCGTTGATCAGCCGTTCCAGGTGACGAACCGCGCGAAACAGTATGACGTGATCGCAACCGTCTCCGGCGGCGGCCTCTCGGGCCAGGCCGGTGCAGTGAAGCACGGCATCTCGATCGCTCTGCAGCTTGCCGAGCCCGAGCTGCGCGGCGCGCTGAAGTCGGCTGGCTTCCTGACCCGCGACAGCCGCGTTGTTGAACGGAAAAAGTACGGCAAGGCAAAAGCCCGTCGTTCGTTCCAGTTCTCGAAGCGCTAAGCGACGCTGGTACAAATCATTCGGAAAGGCCGCCTTCGGGTGGCCTTTTCTTTTGTGGGCGGCGCTTGCCGCCCCAAACCCTTTGTGCGAGAGTTGCCGCCTCCTTAACCATGATGATGGGGGTCGGACTCATGCGTTATCTTGTGATCACCGCAGCACTCGCCGGCATGCTTGCCGGTTGCGACAAGCCGGACGCGCCCAAGGCGCCGGACGCCAAACCCGAAGCGCCGGCTGAAGTGGCTGCACCCTTCCGCACCTATACGGCGGAAGAACTCTTTAAAAGCACGGCAGTGGTGGCAGCAGCCCCGGCTGGCTTTGCCTTCTCGCCCGATGGCAGCAAAGTGCTGATGACCAGCGACGAAAGCGGCGCTTTCTCGGTTTATGCCGTCGATATTGCCTCGGGCACGCAGGAGCGGCTGACGACACCCGAGGGCAACTCACACTTTGCCGACAGCTATTTCCCGGCGGACGGACGCATCCTTTTCCATGCCGACAAGGGCGGCGACGAGCTTGACCATATCTGGGTCCGCGAGGAAGACGGCAGCGTCAAGGACCTGACAGCAACCGAAAACACCAAGGCGTCGTTCGGAGGCTGGTCCGCTGATGGCAGCGCCTTCTATGTGCTGACCAACGAGCGCGACCCCAAGGCATTTGACCTTTACCGCTATGCTGCGAGCGACTATGCCCGCACGCTTGTGTTCCAGAATGACGATGCGCTTGATGTCTCGGCGATGAGCCGCGACGGTCGCTGGCTGGCCTTCACCCGACCGCGGACCAGTGCCGATTCCGATATTCTGGTGGCGGACCTGACGGCTGAAAAGCCCGAGCTGAAACTGATCAGCGAGCATGAAGGCAATATCAGCTATGGCGTTTATGCCTTCACGCCCGATAGCGCGAAACTCATTTACGCCACCGACGAACACGGCGAGTGGAACGAGGCCTGGTCCTACGATCTCGCGACTGGCGAGAAGGCACCCTATATCGCCGCCGACTGGGATGTTTCCTTCGTCGATTTCTCCGCCACCGGCGCCTATCGCTACAGTGGCATCAACGAAGATGCAGTGACCCGCGTGACGGTCGAAAATATCGCGACCGGTGAAAAGATTGCCCTGAGCGGCTTGCCGGCAGGTGACCTTGCCAGTGTGCGCTTCTCGAAGGACGACAGCCGCATTGCCTTCATGGTGGATAGCGCCAAATCGCCGCGCGATCTCTATGTCGCCGATCTGGCAACCGGTGAGGCGAAGGTGCTGACCCACGCCATGAACCCGGCGGTGGACCCGTCCCATCTGGTGGAGCCGACGGTCGTTCGCTATGCAAGCTTCGACGGAACCGAAATTCCGTCGATCCTTTACAAGCCGCAACAGGCGAGCGCCGAAAACAAGGTGCCGGCCATCGTGTTCGTCCATGGCGGGCCGGGCGGCCAAACGCGGGTCGGCTACAGCGGCATGATCCAGCATCTGGTCAATCATGGCTATGCGGTACTTGGTGCCAACAATCGGGGATCGTCGGGCTACGGCAAGAGCTTCTTCCATATGGATGACAAGCGCCACGGTGAGGGCGACCTGCAGGATATCGTCTGGGGCCGCAAATATCTGGAAAGCCTCGACTGGGTTGATGGTGACCGCGTTGCCATTGTTGGCGGCTCCTACGGCGGCTTCATGGTGGCAGCGGCCCTCGCGTTTGAGCCCGATGCGTTCGATGCAGGCATCAACATCTTCGGTGTCACCAACTGGGTACGTACGTTGAAATCGATCCCGCCGTGGTGGGAGAGCTTCAAGGAAGCCCTTTATGACGAGATGGGTGATCCGGCGACTGACGAGGAACGCCACCGCCGCATCTCGCCCCTGTTCCATGCCGCCAATATCACCAAACCGCTTCTGGTGGTGCAGGGGGCCAATGACCCCCGCGTGCTGCAGGTGGAAAGCGACGAACTGGTGGCGGCTGTGCGCGCCAATGGTGTGCCGGTGGATTATCTGCTGTTCCCGGATGAAGGGCACGGCTTCCTGCGCAAGGAAAACCGCGTGGCGGCATCTGAACGCTATGTCACCTTCCTTGACCAGTATCTGAAGGGCAAGGAAGCCGCCGCCGAATAGGCAATGGGCGGAGGAGGGGATAACCTTTCCTCCGCCTTTCCTTGAAGCCGCCCACATTTCGTGAGAGGCTTGAAGCTGCAACATTTTCTCGGGGGAACGAGGATGGATTTCAAGACATCGCTGCAAACCTGCTTCAACAAATTTCTGGTGATCGAGGGCCGTGCCCGTCGCTCGGAAGCCTGGTGGTTCTATCTTTTCTGCTTTGTAGCCAGCATTGTGCTGTCGCTGGTTTCAAGCGCGCTGCACTGGCTGTTCAGCATCGCGACGCTGGTGCCCACAATCACTGTCGGTATCCGCCGGCTGCAGGATACCGGCAAAAGCGGCTGGTGGCTGCTTCTGTCTTTTGTGCCGGTCGTTGGCTGGATCGCCGTGATCATCCTGCTGGCATTGCCCGGCACTCCTGGCCCCAATGAATATGGGGAAGACCCGACCATGGCCGCCTGAGGCCTGAGTTAAAAATCTGAGGAAAGACGAATAAGATGAATGTTCTTGGTAAAATCGTGCTCGGCTCCATCGTCGCGGGCTTGGCCTTTGGTTCCGTGGCGGCAAGCGACAGGACGCCCTCGAAGCCGGATGCGAAGGTCTATTTCATTTCGCCCGCTGACGGCGACAAGGTTGCCAGCACCTTTGTGGTGCGCTTCGGCCTTTCGGGCATGGGCGTGGCGCCTGCAGGCATTGAAAAGGAAGGTACGGGCCACCATCACCTGATCATCGATGCGCCTTTGCCGCCGTTCGACGAGAATATTCCGATGGATGAAAACCATGTCCATTTCGGTGGCGGGCAAACCGAGGTGACGGTGACGCTGCCGGCTGGCAAGCATACGCTGCAGCTGCTTCTGGCAGACCAGAACCATATCCCGCACGATCCGCCGGTCTATTCCCAGCAGATCACCGTGACGGTGGCTGACTGAGCCACCTGACCGCACCAGACCCGGCGGCCCTGCCGGTGGCCATCGAGGCCGTCAGCAGGTAGCCGCCCGTTGGTGCCTCCCAATCGAGCATCTCGCCCGCTGCGAACACGCCGGGCCTCACCATCAGCATATAGTTTTCATCAAGCGCATCTCGCCGGATGCCGCCTGCTACGCTGATTGCCTCGGCAATCGGGCGCGTGCCGGTAACATGCAGGGGCAGGGCCTTGATGAGGCGCGCGAGCTGCACTGCATCCTGCATGGTGTCCTTTGAAGTAAGCATCTTCAGGAGGCCAAGCTTGACCGGCGACAGGCCGAGCGAGCCCTGAAGGAACGAGGAAAGCGATTTCTTGGAAGATCGCCGACCGAGGGCTTGCCTGAGGGCATCCTCGCTGCGGTCGGGCGCAAGGTCCAGCAGCAGAGGCGTTGCCGGGTTTCGTTCGATCGCATCACGCAAGGCGGCGGAGACCGCATAGATGGCGCTGCCCTCTATCCCCCGCTCGCTCACCACAAATTCACCGCGCACACTGGTGTCGCCCACGCCGAGACGCACCGGTTTGACCGGTTCACCCGCAAACCGCGCGATAAAGCCAGGATCCCAATCAACGGTAAAACCGCAATTGGCTGGGCGGAAGGGCGCGACGGCATCGGGCAATAGCTTGGCCCATGCGCCGTCCGACCCAAGCCGTGGCCAGCTGGCGCCACCCATGGCTAGGACGGTCGCGGCGGCACTTACCTGCCTGTCGCCATGGGGTGTGCTGAAGATCAGCCGCCCGTCGCCTGACCACCCGGTGAATGCGTGCCGGAACTGGAAATCAACACCGAGGTCACGCAACTGTGCGAGCCAGACGCGCAGGAGCGGGGCGCCCTTCATGACGATAGGAAAGACGCGGCCGGAGGAGCCGACAAAAGTTTCAACGCCCAGCCCATTGCACCAAGCGATCAGGTCCGACGGCGTGAAGGCATCTAGGGCCGGTTTCAGCCAGTCGCCGGCTTCTGCGAAGCGTGTGGTGAAGCTTTCATAGGGTTCGCTGTGGGTGATGTTGAGCCCGCTTTTGCCCGCCATCAGGAATTTGCGGCCGGCGGACGGCTTGGCGTCATAAATGGTGACGAGATGGCCGGCACTTGCCAGCATTTCGGCAGCCATCAGTCCGGCGGGGCCAGCCCCGACCACGGCAACGCGCTTGCCACTTCTCGCCTCTGCAACCATTTGATCCGCAACCGTTTGATTAGCCATCCAGCGCCGCTTATAAGAAAGCACCAGTCAGAATACTATAGGGAAGGAAGGCGCCGTGCCGCATCTCATTGCTGAATATTCACGGGAAATCGAGCAATCGGCCGATATCAAGGCGGTGGTGCGCCTGCTGCACGACAGCGCCATGGAAAGCGGGCTTTTCACTGCGTCATCGATCAAGACACGTGCGGTGCCGGTTGATCATGCCCTTGTCGGCGGCAAGGAAGGCAATTTCATGCATGTGACCGTGCACCTGTATAAGGGCCGGACGACCGAGCAGAAACTGGCCCTGACCGAGCTTTTGCTGCAGCGCCTTGCCAGCCTGAAGCTTCCCCTGAACAGCCTCAGCATCGATGCCATCGACACCGACAAGGATGTCTATGTGAAAATCGAAGATGCCTGATCAGCCGGTCGATTGGCCCGCGCATGTACGGGCGCTTTATAAAACTGTGACCTCCGCGGCGGAACCCGGTCGCCTGACCGCAGCGAACCTGCCGGACGACAACGCCTTTGCTGGCATCCGGATCGTCGCGCTTGGCAAGGCAGCGGTGCGCATGGCGCGGGCGGCGGAAGAAGCCTATGCCGGGCACAGGGATGTTTCTGGCGTCGTTATCGCGAAATCAGACGAGGGCTGGTTGCCTTCGCGTCTTCGCTTCATGCCGGGGTCGCATCCGGTGCCGGACGAGCGCTCGCTGGCGGCGGGTGAGGCAGCACTTCAGGTTGCGGCAGGGGCTGGCCCCGATGACCTGTTCCTTGTGCTATTGTCGGGCGGCGGTTCGGCACTTGCGGTTGCCCCTGCCCACGGCGTGACGCTTGCCGACAAGCAGGCAGCGGTGAAGGCCCTTCTGGCCTCGGGCGCACCGATTGACGAAATCAACGCCAAGCGGCGGCAGATGTCCCGTCTCAAGGGCGGCGGGCTTGCCCGTGCGGCGCACAGGGCGCGGGAAATTGTCACGCTGGCCTTGTCGGATGTCGTCGGCGACGATCCGGCTACCATCGCCTCCGGCTCCACATGGCTTGGCCATGATGACAAGTCGGCCCGCTACGAGCTGATTGGCAGTGGCCGCACCGGGCTTGATGCCGCCACGGCCTATGCCACCGCGCAAGGCTGGGATGTGATCGATTGGGGTGATGCGGTCACAGGCGATGTACGTGTGGTGGTGAGGGACCATGCAGCAAAGTTTCGTGCTTTGCAGGCTGAAATCACCAAGCCGGCGCTCGTTATCTCGGGCGGGGAGGTGACGTCAACTTTGCCGGAGCATGCCGGTGCGGGTGGCCCCAATCAGGATTATGCACTGAGCCTGATGGTGGCATTGGAGGAGGCAGGCGGCATCTTTGGTGTCGCCTTCGATACAGACGGCTGCGACGGCATCGGCGGCGGCGCTGGTGGCTGGTTCACACCTGAAAGTCTGGCGGACGCCCGTGCGAAGAGCCTTGATCCAATTGCCAGCCTGAAGGCCTATGCGAGCCTCGATTTTCTGGCGGCCCTTGGAACCCAGATCCCGGAGGCGGCAAGCGGCACCAATATCAATGACTTCCGCGCGGTTCTGTTATTGCCTCTCACCAAGGACTGACACATATGTGAGGTGACCGTGGGGCCTGCTGCACGGTAAGAGAGAAAACCGAACGTCAATCGCCAAGGGGAGTTGTTGAGCGGATGTTTGCCGGTTTCAGGAAATCACTGTTGGCTTTGGCTGTGCTGGCGGGGGGCGCACCGTCGGCGCTTGGTGCTGAAGTTTCGCTCGCCGAAAGCCACAGCAGCGCAACCCTCCTGACCGCCGCCGATAGCGTGGCGCCCGGCGATGCAGTGCGGCTTGGTTTCCGGATCGCGCCGCGCGACCACTGGCATAGCTATTGGCTCAATCCCGGCGACAGCGGCCAGACGACCATCCTGGACTGGGGCCTGCCCGAAGGCGTCACGGTTTCCGCACCCGATTATCCGGTGCCCGGCAAGCTGCCGGTCGGGCCCCTGATGAATTATGGCTATGACGGCGAAGCCACCATCCTGATGACGCTCGCGGTGCCGAAGGAATTTGCCGGCAGCGAGGTGAAGATCGGCCTCGATGCTGAATGGCTGGTGTGCGAAATCGAGTGTGTGCCGCAAATGGGCCGCTTCGATATCACGTTGCCGGTTGGCGCATCGACGGTGCAGGGCGTCGATGCCGCAACAATCCGTACAGCCGAAAGCAAACTCCCTGAGCCCGCATGGTGGGATAGCCGCGTTGCCCTTGAAGGCGATACCGCCACAATCCTGACCGTGATGATGAGCGAGGAAGAAGCGGCCGAGGTCACCGACGCTTATTTCTATCCTGCCAGCGAAGGTGTGGTGGATTATGCCGCCCCGCAAACGTTCAAGGCAGGAGCCGAAGGCTTGACGCTAACCCTGCAGCGCAGCGCCGGCGCACCGCGCCCTGAAACGGGCAGGGGCATCCTCACGCTGTCGCTTGTCGACGGTACATCGCTCGCCATGATGCTGGATGCGGACCTCGCGGCTGCGCCAGCGCCCGAAACTGCTTCTGCGCCTGCTGTGATTGCTGACGCCATGCCGCTTTGGCAGGCCGCGCTTTTCGCGCTTCTGGGTGGCCTCGTCCTCAACCTTATGCCCTGCGTCTTCCCGATCCTGTCGCTCAAGGCCTTTTCGCTCGCCAAATGCGCGGGCAAGGCCGATGCGCATCACCGGATAGAAGGGCTGGCCTACACGGCTGGTATCCTGACCACTTTCCTCGGCATTGCAGGCGTCTTGCTGGCCCTGCGGGCTGGGGGCGCCGCAATCGGCTGGGGCTTCCAGTTGCAGGAGCCGATCTTCGTTGCCCTGATGGCCATGCTGATGCTGGTGCTGGGGCTGTCGCTTGCGGGGCTCGTCAATATCAGCACCGGCCTTGAAGGCGCGGGGCAGGGTCTTGCGGCTTCCGGCGGGGCCAAGGGCGCCTATTTCACCGGCGTGCTGGCCACCCTTGTTGCCACGCCCTGCACGGCACCCTTCATGGGGCCGGCTGTGGGCTTCGCGCTCACCCAGTCTGCCGCGATCGGACTCATCACCTTCCTGATGCTTGGTCTTGGCATGGCGCTGCCATTCCTTGTGCTGTGCTTCAGCCCTGCGGCCATGAAACGCCTGCCGAAGCCCGGCCCCTGGATGAATGTCTTCAAGGAAGCGCTGGCCTTCCCGATGTTCGCAACGGCACTTTGGCTTGTTTATGTATTCAGCCAGCAGACCGGTATTCCGGCAACTTTCGGGCTCTTGCTCGCCATGCTCGTTCTTGCCTTCGCGCTCTGGATCTGGCGGACAGGCAGCAGAGGCTTCGTGCGCGGCCTTGCGCTCGCTACCGGCGCCGTCAGCCTTGCGCTTGTTGTCTGGACATCCGGCGCACGGGTGGAGCCAAAAGTTGCAGAGGGCGATAGCACGGTTGCTTATAGCGCAGCGGCGCTTGACGGATTACTCGCCGATGGCGGGCCTGTTTTCGTCTATTTCACCGCCGACTGGTGCATCACCTGCAAGGTGAACGAACGTGTGGCGCTTGACCGCGACGACACGCAGGCACTGATCGCCGAGCGTGGCATCAAGGTGGTGAAGGGCGACTGGACCAACCGGAATGCTGAAATTGCTGCGGTGCTCGCGGCCCATGGCCGGGCCGGTGTGCCGCTTTATCTTTTCTACCCTGCAGGTGTGCGCAACCCGATTGTGCTGCCTGAAATTCTGACCCCCGGCGGCTTGCAGGATGTGCTCGCTGGCCGCCAAACCAGCTGATCAACGAAGGAGAGACTGTCATGATCCGTTTTGCACCGGTTTTGTTGTCGATTGCCGCCTTCACGCTCCCCGCGCTTGCCGCGCCCGAGGTGGGCAAGCTCGCGCCTGCTTTCACCGGGACGGATACCACCGGGGCCACCATCAGCCTTGCCGACCTGAAGGGCAAGCCGGTGATTCTTGAGTGGACGAACCACGAATGCCCCTATGTGAAAAAGCATTATGAGGGCGAGAATATGCAGCGGCTGCAGGCCGAATTCGCCGAGAAGGGTGCCGTCTGGCTGACCGTGATTTCCTCGGCCCCCGGCACGCAGGGCAATGTGGATGCTGCTGCCGCCGACAAGCTGACCGCTGACCGTGGTGCGTCACCCGCTCATGTGCTGCTGGACGAGGCTGGCACCATTGGCCGCGCCTACGAGGCCCGCACCACACCGCATATGTTCCTGATCGATGAGGCAGGCGTGCTGCAATATATGGGCGCGATCGACGACAAGCCTTCGGCCAATATCAAGACGCTGGAAGGCGCCCACAATTATGTGGAAGCCGCATGGGATGCCGTGAAAGCCGGCAAGGCGGCTGATCCGGCCTCCACCAAGCCTTATGGCTGCTCGGTGAAATACGAGGGCTGAGGCCACTGCGGGCCATATGAATCGTTAACAGGCTTGCGCCTGCCTCGAACCACGGTAAGATACCGTCAGATTTCGGATTTTCAGGGCAGGCGCTGATTCATGTTTCTGTTCATCGGGCTGATTGTTGTATTTGTGATGGTGTTCGGCGGCTTCATGATGGCCGGCGGCAAGTTCGACATCATCCTTCACGCAGCCCCCCACGAACTTGTCACCATCTTCGGTGGGTCGCTTGGCGCCTTCATCATCGCCAACTCGACCCGCGTGATGAAACAAGGTGCCGCAGCCTTCGGCAAGGTGATCAAGGGACCGACCTGGAAGGCCGAGGACTATAAAGACCTCCTGTGCCTGATGTTCATCCTGGTGAAGACGATCCGCTCCAAGGGCGTCGTGGCCGTTGAAGCCCATATCGAAAACCCGCACGAATCGAAAATCTTCCAGAATTTCCCGAAGATCGCGCATGACCATCATGTGGTCGATTTCATCTGCGATTATGTGCGCATGATGACGATGAACTTCGAGGATCCGAACCAGATGGAAGACGCGATGAACGCGGACCTCGACAAGCACCATAAGGAAGAGCACGAGGCACAGCACGCACTGCAGACGATGGCCGACGGCCTGCCGGCAATCGGTATCGTGGCCGCAGTGCTTGGTATCATCAAGACCATGGCCTCCATTTCGGAGCCCGTTGAAATCCTTGGTGCGATGGTGGGCGGTGCGCTTGTTGGTACCTTCCTCGGTATTTTCCTGTCGTACCTGATGATCGCGCCCGTGGCTGGGCGTTACCACCAGATCCTTTTCGAGGACGGCCACTTCATGAATCTCGTGAAGGTCATTCTGGTAGGCCACCTGCAGGGCAACGCCCCGCAGATTTCCGTGGAACTGGGCCGACGAGCCGTGCCGAGCCACCTGATGTGCACCTTCATCGAGCTTGAAGAAGCCATCGCAAATCTGCCGCCGGATCTTTCCTGACGGGCAATGACAGGGTCGGCATAGCTGGCACCGGTTCCAGAGTAGAAGCAATCCCCGGGAAGGGCCGGCCAATTTGGCCGGTTGTCCCATATATAAGTTACGGAGCAAGAAAATGGATAAGAAGCTGCGCGTCGGTGTCCTTGGTGCCAGCGGCTATACAGGCGCCGATCTCATCAGGCTGCTCGTGTGCCACCCGAATGCAGAGATTGTGCTGCTGACCGCCGAGCGAAAGGCTGGCCAGTCGATCGAATCCGTTTTCCCGCACCTTGGCGGCTACGGCTTGCCGGACCTGATCTCGCTTGACGATGTCGAATGGCCCGCGGTTGAGCTGGACGTGGTGTTCTGCGCGCTGCCGCATGCGACGAGCCAGGAAGTGATCAAGGGCCTGCTGCATTCGGTGAAGCACAGCATCCTTGAAGAGCTGGTGGCCGAAAGCCCGTCCTCGCTCGCGGATCGTATTCAGGGCGAGGTGAAAGTGATCGACCTGTCGGCGGATTTCCGGCTACGCAACACCGAAACCTATGGCGAATGGTATGGACGTGCCCACCAGGCGACCGAGCTGCAGACCAAAGCCGTTTACGGCTTGCCGGAACTGTACCGGGAAGCGGTCGAGAAGGGGGCGCTGGTGGCGTGCCCCGGCTGCTATCCGACGGCTGCCCTCCTTGCGCTGGTGCCGCTGTTGCGCGCGGGCCTTATCGAGGCCGAAGATATCATCATCGATGCCAAATCGGGTGTTTCTGGCGCTGGCCGCAGCCTGAAGGAATCGAACCTTTTTGTGGAAGTCGCGGAAGCCATGCATCCCTACGGCGTTGGCCATCACCGCCACATGCCGGAAATCGAGCAGGAACTGGGCGTGGCTGCCGGCAAGCCGGTGACCATCAGCTTCACGCCGCATCTGGTGCCGATGAACCGGGGCGAGCTTGAAACCATCTATGTACGCCTGAAGGACGGCGTCAGCGCCGATGACCTGCGCGCCCACTGGATGGATGTTTACGACCTCGCGCCGTTTGTGCAGGTGATGGAAAAGGGCGGCATGCCTTCGACCCGTGCGGTGCGCGGCTCCAACCGTTGCTCGCTTGGTGTATTCGAGGACCGCATGCCGGGCCGGGCGATCCTCGTGTCCGCCATCGACAATCTGGTCAAGGGCTCATCCGGGCAGGCGATCCAGAATATGAACCTGATGTTCGGGCTGGATGAGACGACCGGCCTGATGCAGGCGCCGATGTTCCCGTGACGCCCCTGTACCGCGAAACCGATTGCGGCGGGCGGCTTACCCCCTATATGGGGCGCTGGCCCGTTGTGGATGACAGCGCCTTCGTCTTCCACGGGGCACAGGTGATCGGTGACGTTGAAATCGCCGCGAACGTCAGCATCTGGCACAATTGCGTGCTTCGGGGTGACGTCAATCATATCCGCATTGGCGAGCGCACCAATATCCAGGACGGCACGGTCATCCATGTCAGCACCCGCACCCACCCGACCATCATCGGGCGGGATGTGCTCGTCGGGCACAAGGTGATGCTGCATGCCTGCACACTGGAAGACCATGCCTTTGTGGGGATGAGCGCGATCGTGATGGATAATGCCCGCGTCTGCACCGATGGCATGCTGGCGGCGGGCGCGATGCTCACACCCGGCAAGACGGTAGGTTCGGGGGAACTTTGGGCCGGATCACCCGCCAAATTCATGCGCGCCGTGACACCCGAGGAGACCCTGCGGAACCGCAAGATGGCGGCGCACTATCACCGGCTGGCCGAACAGCACAGGATGGACGCGCTGGGACGACCGCACGACTTGCCGGCTTATCCGTGAGGCAAAAGAAAAAGGGCCGGATTTCCGGCCCTTTTGTTTGTCTCTGCTATCTGTCAGATCAGAAGGCGAGGCCGTGGGTCTGGCCGACCATGCAAAGCAGCATCGGGATCGACAGCATCGTGTTGGTGCGGCTGAAGAGCATCGCGGTGCGGGCTGCTTTCGGCTTCAGGGCCGGATCGGCCTCAACGATGCCGAGGGCGATTTTCTGGTTCGGCCAGATGACGAACCAGACGTTGAACCACATCACGATGGCCATCCACATGCCGATGCCGATGACGCGGAAGCCTTCGGCAAGCGTCAGGGCCTGAACCAGATAGGGGCCGATAAGCCACAGGCCGCTCAGGAGCGTGAACATAGCGCCCCAGCGGAACCAGAAGAGGGCAGCCGGCGCGATATGCTTGCCGACAGCGGGTTTCAGCTCGTCCGGGATCGACGGCATGGTCGGAATCTGGACGAAGTTGAAGTACCACAGAAGCCCGATCCACATCACGCCCGCCAGAACATGGACATAACGCGCGAAAGTATAGTGATCGAAGCCGATATTGGCGAAGCCGCCGGTGGCGGCTGCGAGTACGATCAGCGCCAGCACGAAACCGGTAATGACCGTGTTCGGCAATGACTGCAGAATTTTCCCCATTGAATAGTCCCCCTAGACATACGATTAGAAGACCCATGGTAAACCCAACGTAGGGGCTTCTCAAGAAGGAAGTCTGAAGGGCTCGGCTTCAAGCGTATGATACTTCAAGAAAAAACTGCGGGCGATATCGCGGGGGCACTGGAAAGCTGCCGTACGCTTGTGGAATCGCACGATCACGACCGCTATGTGATGGCGCTTTTCGCGCCGTCCGGCCTGCAGCCACAGCTTTTCGCCCTTCTCGCCTGCAACCATGAAATCGCCAAGACTCGGGAAAGCGTGTCCGACCCGATGATCGGCGAAATCCGCCTGCAATGGTGGCAGGAAGCGATTGAAGGGCTGATTGTCGGTGAGGGCAGGGAGCATCCGGTGGTAACGGGGCTCGCTACAGTCAAGGACCTGTCAGCCATCGCGCCGCTGCTGTTCAGCCTGATCGAGGCACGCCGCAGCGACCTTGACGAGATCGGCCTTGCCGACTTTTTGGCGCTTCAGGCCTACACGGCTGCCGTTGGCGGCAAACTGAATGAGGCCGTAGCCATTGTGCTTGGCACAAAGGCGGACAGTGAAGGCGCCCGTGCGGCGCGCGCCGCTGGCGACGCCTGGGCGATGGTTGGCCTTCTCCGCGCCATGATTTTTGAAATCCAGACGGCGAAGGCTGCGTCCTCACGCCTGCTGCCGGGGGCCGAGGTTGAAGGCACACTGAACCGCAGCGTCAACACGATCAATGCCGATATGGCACCGTCGCTGATGCCGGTCATCCACCGGATGCTGGATGCGGCAGAGGCGAATATCACCGAAGCACGGCGCCTTGCGCGCGCGGTGCCGAAAGCGCAGCGTGCGCCGCTCCTCCTCGCAACGCTTGCCGCGCGCCATATTCGGCGGTTCAGGAGCACAGGAGATGGCATGTTCAGTCTGCCGGAAGAGGGCCGCATCGGGCCCGGTGGCCTGCTGCGCCTGATGTGGGCGCAAATGATAGGGCGTTACTGAAAAGCCAAAAGAGCCCGCAGAATATTCTGCAGGCTTTACTGTTTTCATAGGGAAGCGATCAGGCCTCAGGCCTGAACGTCAACGCGCTCGCCCACACCCGGCGCTTTGGCCGAAGGCTCAGCTTCCTTGCGTTCAACCGCAGAATCCTCAACTGTCTTGCGCTCTTCAGCGGCGGATTCAAGCGATCCTGCGCGACCGGCTGTTGCAACATTCTGGTTGCTCGTCGCTGCCGTCGATTGGATGTCCATTTCTCATCTCCAAACTACCGCCCTTCTGGGCAGTTCACTCAGCATTGGAAATATAGGTCTTTTGGCCCTAAATTGCCATTGTTAACGGACAGGCAACCCTGTTTGGGGCCGGATTCAGGCCGATTTCATCGATTCTGTCCCATTCGGGACCAGGTAACAGGCCGGAAATGACCGTGAAAAAAGATACAATTTTATCCATCCGAATCACTTTGAAGCCGCTTTTCCTGGGGGCAAGCCTGCTTCTTGCTGCCTGCGCGAGCAATGGTCAGTCGAGCGGGAAACAACCCGAGGGGGGGCTTTCAAAGGCCCTCAAGGGCGACCCGCAGGCCATGTATGAAGTGGGCGAGGGGATGGAGCGGTCCGGCAATCTGGGTAACGCGCTGGACCTTTATAGCCGGGCTCTTGATGCTGATCCTTCAAACTGGCGGGCCGGGCTCGCTATTGGACGGGTCCTGTTCCGTAGTGGCGATGTGGTGGCGGCCCGCAATTATATCGCATCGCTCGGGGTTCGTTTCCCGGACGAGCCGCAGGTTGCCGAGACTCTTGCAGACATGAGCGGGCGGATGGGTGATTTTGCAGGGGCGGCCAGGGCAATCGAGCCGTGGCTGCGTCAAGTGCCGCCCCGGCCCAGCTTGGCGCTGATTGCGGGCAAGCTCCTTGAAATCAAGGGTGACGCGGAATCGGCCCGCCAGATGTTCGCGATCGCGCAGGAAGAGCCGTCCCTGAACGGCGAAGCGATGGCCGCATTGACCTGGTCTTTCTCGCAGTCCGGCAACATGGATACTGCGCGGGTGATGCTGATGGCGATGAGCCAGCAGCCGGCGACCTTGCCGCTCGCTCAAACCATGAGCCGCCTGATCCGGGCGCGGCAGGGCGAGCAGGTGAAAATTGAAGGCGTGGTGAGCCCCGAGCAGCTGGAGCTGATCGGCCTGCTGCCGACATTGAGCCCGACCGAGGCCGCGGCTGCCGTCTATTTCGGCTATCTGCCACCCGAACCGGAATCGGCGCCCGAGCCGTGATTGATCCTTGCCCCGCAGGCCTGTGCCGGGTAAGCAGGCGGCACCTTTGAGTGGTTGAAAAAGGATGCCTCCGTTGAAGACCTGCAGCAATATGGCCGAAGTCCGTACCGAGATTGACCGTGTTGACCGGCTGATCGTTCCGCTGCTGCTCGAGCGTCTCGGTTATATCGAGCAAGCTGGCCATATCAAGGGCAGCCGCGACACCGTGCGCGACGAATGGCGGATCGAGGATGTTGTCTCCAAGGTGAAGGCCTGCGGCGCCGAAGAGGGCGGCAACCAGCAGTATCTTGAAGATATCTATCGTCATCTGATTGAATGGAGCATCGCCCACGAATTTACCGTGTGGGATGAAGAGCACCGGCAGGACTGACGCCTGACCGGTCGGTTCCGGGGGAGGGATCATGACCGAGAAGAGCTGCCTTATCGCTATTGACCAGGGCACCACCAGCACCCGTGCCCTTGCTTTCGACACTGACCTCAATGAGCTCGCGGTTGCGCAGATTCCGCTTGAGCAGCATTTCCCGCAGAATGGTTGGGTTGAGCACGATGCTGGCGAGATATGGCAGGCGACGCTCAAGGTTCTGGGGCAAGTGATCGACAAGGCGAAAGCCGCCGGCTACGCGCCGCTTGCCATCGGCATCACCAACCAGCGCGAAACCACTGTCCTCTGGAACCGGGAGAGCGGCGAACCGCTCCACAAAGCCATTGTCTGGCAGGACCGGCGCACAGCGGCAGCTTGCGCAAAGCTCGCGGAAGATAAATCCGTCGCCAAAATGGTGCAGGAGCAGACAGGCCTGCTGCTTGATCCCTATTTCAGCGCGACGAAGATTGCATGGCTGCTGGATCATGTGCCGGGCGCGCGGGAGAAGGCAGCGGCTGGCAAGCTCGCCGCCGGTACAATCGAATGTTATCTCGCTTGGCGCCTCACTGGCGGCAAGCTGCATGTGAGTGACGCGACGAATGCCTCGCGCACCATGCTGATGGATATTCGCGGGGGAGAGTGGTCGGAGGAGCTCTGCCGGCTGTTCGGGGTGCCGAGGCAGTTGCTGCCCGAAATTGTTGATAACGCCGGCGCCTTCGGCAGTGTTGCGGATGGATTGCCCGGTGCTGGCCTGCCGATCACCGGAATGATCGGCGATCAGCAAAGCGCTGCGGTCGGGCAGGCTTGTATCGCGCCGGGGCAGGTTAAAAGTACCTATGGCACTGGATGCTTCCTGTTGCAGCATACGGGTGACCGGATGGTGCTGAGCCAGAACCGGCTTTTGTCAACGGTTGCGAGCCGCATGAAAGGTAAGCTTGCCTATGCGGTCGAAGGCAGCATCTTCAACGCGGGGACCGTGATCCAATGGTTCCGTGATGGCATCGGTCTCATTGAAAACTCTGCCGACAGTGAAGCCGCGGCCGTGCGAGCCGGGACGACCGACGGGGTCTATCTGGTGCCGGCCTTCACGGGGCTCGGCGCACCGCACTGGGCGCCGGACGCGCGCGGGCTGATTTCGGGGCTTACCCGCGGCACCAATGCCGACCAGCTGGTGCGGGCGGGGCTTGAAAGCATCGCCTATCAGACAAACGATCTTCTAACTGCGCTGAAGGCTGACGGCGCAGGGAGCGCGAAGCAAATCCGTATCGATGGCGGTATGGCGGCAAACGGCTGGTTCGCGCAGTTTCTGGCCGATATCTGCGACGCGACGGTTGACCGGCCGCAGATACTGGAGACCACCGCGCTTGGGGCTGCGATTTGCGCCGGGATCGGGGCCGGAGTCTGGCCCGATCTGGAGGCGGCTACGCGCAACTGGACGCTCGATCGCCGGTTCGAGCCAGCGATGGATGCGGGCACACGCAAAAAAATGACCGCCGGGTGGGACCAGGCGGTCAGTCGCTGCTTGCTCAGTTGAAGGCTATTCTGCGGCGCTGGAGCGGCCCATTTCGATCACATCCTCGACGTGCTGGCGGCGGGCATCATGTTCTGCCGCCACTTTCATGTCATTCTCGGACATGGCGTCCAGATTGACATTGGCGAAGCCAAGGATGCCCATGTCGCCATAGGCTTTCTGGATGCGGTTGCCCCAAAGGCCAATATCTTTCACCACCGGCACGATGCGGCTGAAAAGCTGGGTGCGGAACATCTGCATGCCTTGCGAGGCCTGCACATAATTCACGCAGTCCTTCACATTGAGGCCAATGGTTTCCCAAACCTCATTGCCCTGGAAACGATCCCTCATCAGGTAGCAGGCTTCCACGAGGAATTCCTCGCGCTCGTCGCGCTCATGCTGCGTGAGTTCAGGATAATAGGCCCGAAGCGCCAGTCGACCGAATGCCACATGGCGGGCTTCGTCCTGCATCACATAGGCGTTGACGGCAGAGGCCAGATTGTTTTTCGCGTGGTCGCGGATGCCGGCGAAGGCGGCAAGCGCCAGCCCTTCGATCACCACCTGCATACCAAGGTAGGTCATGTCCCAGCGGCTGTCGCGGATCACCTGATCAAGGAGCGTCTTCAGGGGGCCGGTGATCGGATAGGCGATGCCCATCTTTTCAACGAGCTTCTTGTAGGTCTCCACATGCCGCGCTTCGTCCATCACCTGGGTGGCGGCATAGAATTTGGATTCGGTATCCGGCACATTCTGCACGATCTTGGCAGCGCAGATGAGCGCGCCCTGTTCGCCGTGCAGGAACTGGCTTGTCGACCAGGCCTGCCAGTGCGACCGGCAAACGCCTTGCTCTTCCTTCGACATTTTCATGTAGAAGTCGGCACCGTAAAGCGGGAACAGCTCTTCGGGCAGGTCTTGCGGGTTGCCGGGTGTAAGCTCCTGCGACCAGTCGATCCGGGACTCGGTGTCCCACTGCATCGACTTGCCCTTGTCGTAAAGGTTCAGGAGATCCTTGCGGTCGTCTGAATAGTTCCAGTTGAAAAGCGTTTCATAATCCTGAGGCACACTCCACATGCTGCCTTCAAGCGCTTTTGCGTAAATCGGGTCCAGTGCCATGTCTCTCCTCCCCAGGGCCACATGTAACTAGACTATAGCGTCCACTAAATGTGTGGGCATGGCAAGCCCCAAAATGAAAGGGGCCGCATCTTTCGACGCGACCCCCGACAGTCAGACCCGTTCCCCCACGGATCAGACCAGCTTCTGTGACCCCCGACCGAACTCGGGATAGGCCTCCAGGCCAAGTTCGGTGATGTCGGTGCCGAGATCTTCTTCTTCCGGGGAGAGACGGATGCCGACGGTCAGTTTCAGGGCGAGCCAGGCTACAAGGCTGGCAACCACGACCCAGGCGCCGATGGCGGTTACGCCGATCAGCTGGGTTACGAACGGTACGTCGGCTGTGATCGACACAGCGAGGGTGCCCCAGATCCCGCAGACAAGGTGCACGGGGATTGCACCTACGACGTCATCGATCTTCAGCTTGTCGAGGAGGGGGACAGTGAAGACTACGAGGACGCCCCCGACGGCACCGATGAGGGTGGCGATGCCAAGGGTGGGGGTATCGGGGCTTGCGGTGATCGAGACGAGGCCGGCAAGGGCGCCGTTCAGGACCATCGACAGATCCACCTTGCCGTAAACAAGGCGGGTAACGATCATCGCAGCCACCACACCGCCGCACGCGGCCATGTTGGTGTTCAGGATGATATTGGAGACGGCCACACCATCAGCAGCGGAGCCGAAAGCGAGCTGCGAACCGCCGTTGAAGCCGAACCAGCCGAGCCACAGGATAAAGGTCCCGAGCGTGGCGAGGGTAAGGTTCGAACCGGGCATCGGACGCGGCTTGCCATCAGCGCCGTATTTGCCGCGGCGTGCGCCAAGGAGAACGGCACCGACAAGGGCTGCCCAGCCACCGGTGGAGTGAACGAGGGTCGAGCCGGCGAAGTCCTTGAAGCCCATGGCGGTCAGCCAGCCCTGGCCCCAGACCCAGCTGGCCTGGACCGGATAGATCACAGCAGCAAGGATTGCGGTGAAGATCAGGAAGGGGAAGAGCTTCACGCGCTCGGCGATGGTGCCGGAGACGATCGAGGCGGCGGTGGCAACGAAAACGACCTGGAAGAAGAAGTCCGAAGCCGCAGCATAGCCGCCTTCGATCACGGCCCCCTCGGCGAGGACGCCGCTATCATCGGCTGCCCAGAAGGCAAACGTGCCAAGATAGCCGCCCTCGTCGATGCCATAGAGAAGGTTATAGCCGCAGAGCATGAACATGATGCAGGCGACCGAGAAAAGGCTGATGTTTTTCAGGCAGATCGCGCCGACGTTCTTCGACCGGACAAGGCCGGACTCGAGCATGGCGAAGCCCGCCGCCATCCACATGACGAGCGCACCCATCATGATGAAGAGGAAGGTGTTCAACAGGAACTGGGTCTCGCCGTCCACTGCAGCTTGCGCGGGGAGGGTGGCAAGACTGGTGAAAAGGGCGCCCATGAGCGCTGCTTTGATAAAGGATTTCATCTGTACATGCCCTCCTAGAGCGCTTCGCTATCGGTTTCGCCGGTGCGGATCCGCACCACCTGACCGAGATCAAGGACGAAAATCTTGCCGTCACCGATCTGGCCGGTGTGGGCGGCGGACTTGATAGCCTCGACGGCACGCTCGGCGAGCTCGCTCGCGACGGCGACTTCAAGTTTCACCTTGGGCAGGAAATGCACCTCGTATTCGGCGCCCCGATAAATTTCTTTCTGGCCTTTCTGACGGCCATAGCCCTGCACCTCAGAAACGGTCATCCCGTTGATGCCCAGCTCATTGAGAGCTTCCCTTACGGGATCAAGGCGGTGCGGCTTAACAATCGCAATGATGTATTTCATGAAGCCTCCCGAAGTTGGTGTAATAATGTTATTGGTTACCGGGAGGTTAAAGGCACGAAGTGTGCCAGAATGAATAATTGTATATATTCAATGGTTTAGTGTAATTTTGCATGATTCTGCATTGTCATAAATTGATCATAAAATATGCACTGCACAAATATTGATCAGTTGTTTTGCGCTGCAAAGCAGATTGCCGATCACGCAATGTCCGACTAATCTCTCGTCAGATCAGGAGCTTCCCTCATGCTGGTCGATGGCGATCACGTTCATCTTGAGAGACTATCGGTGGACCCCGACGTCTGCCGGCGCTGGCCGCATTTCGCAGGCTATTGCAGGCATCTTGCGAGCGGCCTCAAGGATGCAGCGAACCGCGATCTTGATGCGTTTCTGCGCGAGGCGCGGGGTTTTGATGCCGCAGGGCGCCATTCGTTCACGGTCTGGATCGTGGGCGCTGCCGAAGCTTTCTCCCGGCCGCAGGTGCTGATCCGCTTTCTTCTATTTAAGGACATTGTCCGACCGGCACTGGCGGCCTGGATGGACGAGGCGGTCAGTGAGGCAAGGCCCGGCTTGTGGCTCGCCCGGCTTTATGACTATCGCATTCCCGACGCCCGGGAGCCAAAGGACTATCTGGAAATCGCCCTCGCACGCGAACCGGCAAATCCGGTGGCAGCAAAAGACATGGTGTCGCTGCTCATCCGGCAGGCGATCGATAACCAGCATGAACTGCCCGCCTATTTTGGTGATCCGGCGGACGATGTGACGGCACTGGCGTATGCGGCGAGCCTGTTGCCGGCTGTCGAGGATCAGGATTGGGCGACCAGCCGACGCGAAACAATCGACTATCTTTCGAAAATCGCCGGGGAGGCCGTGGAAAACGCGGCTTTGGCATAATCAAGGGCCGGGCAATGCACCCGGCCTTAACCTCACGACACGACACAAGGAGAGACAAAAATGCTGACTGTTTATGGTGACAAGCGATCAGGCAATTGCCTGAAGGTGACCTACGTGGCCGACCATCTGGGTATCCCCTACAAATGGGTTGATACCGACATCATGAAGGGTGAGGCGAAGCGGCCCGAGATCATGGCGGTGAACCCGGCAGGGCAGGTGCCGACCATCGTGATGACCGATGGCCGCGGTATGGGCCAGTCGAATGCGATCATTCGTTATCTGGCTGGCGGCAGCCATTTGATTCCCGAAGATCCGTGGGAACGCGCCAAGATGGATGAATGGCTCTTTTGGGAACAATATAGCCACGAACCCACAATCGCCGTTGCCCGCTTTCAGCGGCTCTATCTGGGCTGGGAGGAGGGTCAGGTTGATGCCAAGCTGATGCAGAAAGGCAATGCGGCGCTTGATCTGATGGAAAACCATCTGGACGGCCATGGCTGGCTTGTCGGTCCCCATTGCAGCCTCGCCGATGTGGCGCTGATCGCCTACACCCAGTTTGCCGAGGATGGCGGCTTCTCGCTGGAAAGGCGACCAAAGATCCGCGCGTGGCTGGATCGGACTAAGGCCTATCTCGTTTCTGGTTGAGCGCCTGACGGGACAACTTTCTTGGCAAAAACGGACAATTCGTGAATTCGAATTGCCCGTTTTACCAATTATTTAGGATATTGTATGGTACGCGAGTAGTTCCGGTGCTTCTTCATATATGGGGAGACGAATATGAAACGGAGCTTTATGGCCCCCGGCCTTCTTTCGCTGTTGCTTGCCACATCCCTCACACCGCCCGCCCTCGCGCAGTCAGCTGCAGAGGACAAGGAAACCATTTCGCGCCTTGAAGCGCGGGTCGCAGCCCTTGAAGCGCTCGTTCAGAAGCTTGTCGGTGCTGGCAGCGAAGTTCAGGTTGCTGAAAAGCGCGAAGTGCCGGCCAATGTCGCCGTGGTTGCCAGCAAGGACCCGGCGCCTGCCGTTGCAACAGCCGATGGCAGCCTTACCTTCAATATCCGCGGCCGCATGATGGCCGATTGGGGCATGGGCAGCGACGACCGCGATACGTTCGATTATTCCGGCACCAAGCTCCGCGCCGCGTGGTTCGGCCTTGAGGGAAAGGCCGGTCCGGATATCGCCTATCGCTTTGAAGCCGATTTCGGCGCCAACAGCGTATCGGTGAAAGATGCTTTCGTCGCCTTCACGCAGGGTGACTGGACCTATACGGTAGGCCACAGCAAGGTGCCGAACTCGCTGGAATGGCTGACACCGGTCAGCCTGACCAGCGTTCTGGAGCGCAGCGCCTTCCGCAACGCCTTCGGGCTTGAGCGCGGCATGGGCATCAAGGCGAGCACCGAGGGAGAAAACTGGGGCTTCACGGCAGGTGTCTTCCAGGGCACCAACGAAGCCGTTGCCAACACGGACGAGGGCGTCACCACGGCCCTGCGTGGCACCTATGGCGGCAAGCTGGAAACTGACGGCGCCTGGATGGTCGGCCTTTCGGGCCGCTGGCGGAAATTCCCCGATGCCCGCCTCGCCTACCGCTCCAAGGGTACGTCCAACCAGTCCGGTACGCTCATCAGCTTTACCGGGCAGGAAGAGGACATGATGGTTGGCGCGGAAGCCGCCTTCTCGAACGGGCCTTTCTATGGCGCTGCGGAATTTGCTGTTCTTGATGCCAAAGACATTGGCCCCGCTGGCGAAAGCGGCGGCTTCTCGGGCGGTTATGCCGAGATCGGCTATGTCCTGACAGGCGAAACCCGCCCGCTTGACCCTGCTGGCGGTGTATGGGGGCGGCCGAAGGTCGCCAATCCCCTCGGCGAGGGTGGCAGCGGCATGTGGATGCTGACCGGACGCTATGACCGTGTCGAGCTCAATGGCGGCGGCATTACGGGCGGCGAGATGGAAAGCTATATCCTCAGCCTCAGCTGGTACATGAACCGTTATCTTCGGACCATTGTTGAATATGGCCATTCGGATGTTTCGATCCCCGGCCTTGATAATGGTGCCGACATGATCGGGCTGCGGCTTGGCGTCGATTGGTAATGAGAGACTAGTTTGTTTTTCTGCGGCTGATCGGAAAGGGAGGCCAGAATGAAACTTGGTTCACGTCTTATGAGATCATTGGGGCAGGGCGTGCTGGCGGGTGGCTTGCTGACGGCTTTCACGCTGCCTGCTGCGGCGCAGTCCGCCAGCCTGATCGACGACAAGGTGATTGCTGAAATTCGCGAGATTCTGGCCCATCCCGTGGTGCAGATGACCGTCCGTTCCCAGAACCGGAAATACGGCAATCTTGCGCAGTCTGAAATCGACAAGCTGGATGCCCAGTGGGTGCAGGAACGCCAGCAGGATGACCAGCCGCTGATTGCGGCAGCACTGAATAACCCGGCGTCGATGTATCTGACCCAGATACAGGCAGAATCGCTGGGGCTTTTTACAGAGATTTTCATCACCGATCAGAACGGCCTGAATGCGGGCCAAAGTTCGATCACGTCCGATTACTGGCAGGGTGATGAAGCCAAATTCAAGAATACATTCGGTGTCGGGCCAAGCGCTGTCTTCGTTGATGAGCCCGAGCGCGATGATGATACAAAAACCGTCCGTTCGCAGGCAAACGTGACAATCACGGATGAAAGTGGCCGCGCAATCGGCCACGCGACATTCGAGGTTAACCTGACCGAACTTGCCCGGCGCCAGTAGGAGGCCACGCAATGTCCAGATTGTTCAGTAATATTTCCCTTATCGCCAAGCTCGGGCTTTCCCTCGGCCTCATCGTGCTCGTTGCCATTGCGCTTAACATCTGGTCAAGCATCGAAGCCGACCAAGTGGGTGAAGCCAATGCAGAAGTCGACCGGCTGCGGACCATGTCCGATGACTTGCAGTCGCTCAATCGCGGGCTAGAGGCCCAGCGCAGCGCGCTGCTGTATCTTCTAGTCACCGCAGACCGCTCTATCCTGCCGCAATATGATCGCGGGGTTGAGCAGTTCGATGCGGCTTACAAACGCTTCCGTGCTGGGCTTGATTCCGATACCGGCATGCAGCGCGAGATCAGTGATCTTGAAACCCTGCACACAAAGGCGATTGAGTGGCGCACGGGTTATGCCCAGCTGCAGTTGCAGCAGGCACGCAATTACAAAACGCTGAACCTTGCGAAAGCCGTTGAAGTATCGGGCGAGCCCGGCGACCTGTTTGCTGAAATCGAGAATCTGAGCGCTGCACTCAATACCGGGATGAATGAAAAGGCGCAGGCAGCGACCTTCAATGCCGGCATGGCGCTGGAGCGGCTCAACCTCGTGAAGACGATATCGCTCGGCTCCACGCTTGTGATTTCCGGGCTGGTGATCTGGATGATGCTGCATTTCGTGGCAAAGCCGATCCGGGCCATGACCCGCGCAATGACAGATATCGCCAAGGGTGCCCTGAATACCGACGTGCCATCCACGGATTCCGCGGACGAAGTGGGTGACATGGCCCGTGCGGTCGAGGTTTTCAAATCGAACGCGATCGAGCGCCAGCGTCTGGAAGCCGAAGCTGAAGAACAGCGCCAACAGGAAGCGCGGCGGGAGCGTGACGAGCGTGAGCGGGAGGAACGCGAACGCGAGATCGAGTCCGAACGTCAGGCCGAAATCCTGCGCCGCCGCGAGGAGAAGGAAGCCCGGATCGTCAGCCTGATTACCGAGTATGACTCCTCGGCGCAGGGTGATTTCGCGCGTGTTACCCAGATTGTCGACCTGCTGAATGATGTGTCGAACACCATGTCGAGCGCTGCTGTCACCACGCAAGAACAGGCGAACAATGTGGCGCGGGCGGCCGTCAGTTCCAGCGAGAATGTCCAGTCGGTTGCAAGCGTGACCGAGGAGATGGACAGCAGCGTGCAGGAAATTGCCCAGCAGATCGATCGTACCTCCCGCCGTACGGCGGACGCGGCCGAGCTTGTCTCCCGCACGCGGACAGATATGCGTGCACTTGAAGATTCGGCTGTGGCCATTGGCAATGTGATGAAGCTGATCAGCGACATTGCCGAACAGACGAACCTTCTGGCGCTCAATGCCACCATCGAAGCCGCCCGTGCGGGCGATGCCGGCCGCGGCTTTGCCGTGGTGGCGGGCGAGGTGAAAAACCTGGCGAGCCAGACCGGCAATGCCACGAACGAGATCCGTGCCCAGATCGAGGCCGTGCAGGACCAGACCAAATCGGTCGCTGAAGCCATCTCGAATATCGAGGCGGTCACGCGGGAGATCACCGATATGGCGGCAGCCATCGCCTCCGCGGTGGAAGAGCAGCGCGCCGCGACGAACGAGATTGCCCGCAGCGTTTCGCACGCGGCCTCCAACACATCGGAGGTCAGCACCAGCATCACCTCGGTGGCCGAAGCGGCGGAATCGAACAGTCAGGTCGCGGTACGGGTCGCAAGCTCGTCGCAGGAGCTGAAAGTGACGTCCGACCAGATCCGCACGGTCACCCAGCGCTTCATCGAAACGATCAAGCACGAGGCGCTTGCCTCCTGATCGAACAGAGCTTCTGGAAAACAAAAGGGCGCCCATCGTGGCGCCCTTTTTCATGTGTCGGGTTTCAATGGTCCTCGTCGAACCGGTCGATGGAGGCGAAAAGGGCGGTCAGCACCTTGCGGTCGTCCTCGGGTATCTCCGGCCGCCAGATTTCGAACAGCATGACGGTGCGGTCAGAGGTGCCGCGGTTCCATGCCTCATGCTCGAAACTGTCGTCAAAAATGAAAAGCTTGCCTTCCTGCCAGGTGCGGGTTTCGGGGCCCACGCGCAGGCCGCATCGGTCCGGGGCAATGAGGGGCAGGTGGCAGATCAACCGAGTGTTCAACAGGCCATTGTGCGGCTTGATGTGCGTGCCGGGCTTCAGGCGCGAAAACAGCGCCATGGGGGACCGGGATTCGATGGACGGTTGCGGTGTATGCGACAAGGCTTCGATGGCGGCCGGGCAATGGTCGGCGAGCGGCTGGCGCTCGCCGCTCTTGTAAAGGTAGGCTGCTCCCCAGCTTGGGTCATCCAATAACGGATTGTTGGGGGCCGGGCGACCGGGGGGCGCCTGCACATATGGGGTGAAGGTGCCATCTTCAGTTTCCAGCAAAGCTTTGAGTTCGGCTGTAATAGCTTCGGTTCGGGCTTCAAGGGCCGGAACCCAATCAAATTCCTCGCGTTCATACCATGCGCGGTGCGGCAGGCCGGGATAGAAGAACATGCTGGGCTGCTGCAGATACAGCGGCGTACGGCCAGTGAGCAGGTCAAACGCTTCCCGGATGCGCGGGCTGCTGGCGGCTACATCAATGCCTGCGGCTTTCATCTGGTCATCGAGATGAGCCGCATAAACGGCGATGCCTTCCTGCAGATAGGCTTGTGCGCGCTCTGCCCAGGCGCGAAGCGGCGGTGGGGCATTCGGGATATGGGCGACGGTATTGAGGCCAAGGCGATAGAAATTCTCGGCAGCCCGGCGGTCTCCTTGAGCACGTTTCAGTTCCGCCATGCCGGATATGGCGCCAATGTCGCCGCGCTGTTCGCGCAGGCGGCGGGACAGGGCTTCTTCCTCGCCTGCCTGATCCCCGCGCTCGTGGCAGGTCTTGGCTATCGCCATCCATGGTGCTGTGCCACCCGCCGCTGCAATTTGCCGGGCAACTTCCAGCGCGCGGCCCGTGGCACCCTGACGAAGATGACTTTCAAGTTCTTGATAAAGGGCAGGGGCGTTCAAAGGGCAACTCCGTCAGACTGGGCAGCAATGTGGTGGCCCAATCTAACGGCGTTGCCTGAAAATGCAATTCCGCCCTCCCGGCTCACTCTGTGCTGGAGATTTTCATCAGCACAAGGCCTGCGACAATGAGCCCGGCAGCGGCGAGGCGAAGCGGGCTGGTGCTTTCGCCCAGAAATATGACACCGGCTGCAAAGGCGCCAACGGCACCGATCCCGGTCCAGACCGTGTAGGCAGTACCGAGCGGCAGGCCGCGCATGGCGTACCCGAGAAGCACAATGCTGCCGAGCATCGCGACACCCGTGATGAGGCTGGGACCGATTTTGGTGAAGCCGTCCGACTGTTTCATGAAGAAAGCCCAGACGATTTCGAGAAGACCGGCGAACAGAAGGGATATCCAGGCCATGATATGGCTCTCCTTGTCAAAGAGCCGGGCCGTCCCGGGCTTGAAGCCCATGCTTGCATAAGTGCAAATGGGGGAGGACGTGGCCTCGCTTCAGCGCATCATATGGGGCTGCAAGGCGCGATAGTCAAAGATGTTTGCAGCCGGGCCAGCAGCAGGGACGTCGTGCAGGAATCCGGATAGTGCGGACTAATTGCCGCGCGCCGCCTTTTCGGGGTTGAAGACGGCCGTCGCGATCAGTTGCGTGCGGTCTTGGCGCTCGCCCGGTCCCAGCGCACGTGTGATGACAATTGTGAAAGCGGGTTCTTGCCTGTCCTGAAACATGGTTGAGGCCAGATTTTCGTTCGACAGGTCTTCCGCGGGTTCCCATGTTTCGGTGAAACGCGGAGAAGCAAGAACGGCTTCGATAGCCGGCTGCAGATCGGCATTGCCGCCGCCCGTGATATGGCACATCGGTATTTTCCCAGATACGACAAGGACATATCCGGCGCTGTCGGTTGCCTTAATCCGCCAGAAGGCATTGGCGACCCGCAGGGATTCGGGCGGCAAGGCGGGCGGAATCACTTCTCGTATCGGAACCAGGCGGTCACCCATGCCCATGACATCCATGAAGCCTTGCGGACCCTTTTGCCAGCTCGCTGGATTGTTGATCCATTCGCGGCAGGCGGCAAGCGCGCCTTCGAAACCGGTTTCAAGCTCGGATTGGGCTGCTGCCGGTGCGGCGACCATCAGCGAGAGGATGGCGGCCATCCGGATGTTTTTCGAAATCACTTGAGGGTCAGCCTTTTCTGTTCGTGCCATGCGTGGCCCTACAGTAGGCGGGCGGGGGACAGGCAATCAATGGCGTTCAACGATGTTTGCAGCCGGGCCAGCAGCAGGGGCGGCGTTTGCCTTCCTCAAGATTCTCGCAGCCCCAGTTGATGCGTTTCAGGCGAGTTTCCGGCTTCTTGGCATCCTCCACCCAACAGATCCATTCGTTGCGGGCCAGCGGGGTGATATCCATCCATGTGGCGAGCGCACCGGGCCGCGAGAGCAGGGCGTCTTTCAGGTCGTCCGGCAGGTCATGGACGACACCGGCGGGGAGGGGGCTATCTGGCATGGTTGCTTCTCCTGCTACAACGGCGGCGAGCATAGCGAGCCGGGACGGATGGCGGAAGAGGTGGGATTGGCAAAAACAGGCGTTGGCCTGTTTTTGGTCCTTCGGACCGCATCCTTGATGCGCCGGCCGGGTTGGCGCCCGTCCCGAACCGGTGGGTCGTCCACCGCACTGGCTTCAGCATAAAGAAAAGGCCCCGCAATCGAGGCCGTTTCTTTATGGCGGAAGAGGTGGGATTCGAACCCACGGTGGGCTCGCACCCACGGCGGTTTTCAAGACCGCTGCCTTAAACCACTCGGCCACTCTTCCGCGTCTCGAGAAGTCGGCACCTTGTACCGGGCGTCGCGTCGCTGGTCCAGCCTTTTTGAGCGGGGCGGGCGACAGGGTGGATGATTTCTTGCGCGGGGGCGCGGGGCTTGCTAGAAAAGCGCTAGCGGGGACAAGATATCGCGGTTTTCTGCGACACCTGCCCCTAAATAGCCGATCCTCGCGGAGGCGGGCCTGCCTGCCTTTCCGCCAACTATCCTAAGGGCAACACGCGTGAGCGACACTACGCCGATCGAGCCGCAAGGCCGGGACATCTTCCCGATCACCATCGAAGAGGAAATGAAAAGCTCGTACCTCGATTACGCCATGAGCGTGATCGTGTCGCGGGCCCTGCCGGACGTGCGCGACGGCCTGAAGCCGGTGCACCGCCGCATCCTCTATTCGATGCATGAAAACGGGTTCGAGTGGAACAAGCCGTACCGCAAGTCCGCCCGTATCGTCGGGGACGTGATGGGTAAATATCACCCGCACGGCGATAGCGCGATTTACGATGCCTTGGTGCGTATGGCGCAGGATTTCTCCATGCGCGTCACGCTCATCGACGGGCAGGGCAACTTCGGCTCGATGGACGGCGATGGTGCTGCCGCCATGCGTTACACCGAAGCCCGGATGGACAAGATTTCCTCGATGATCCTTGCCGATATTGACAAGGACACAGTTAATTTCCAGCCGAACTATGACGAAAGCGAGCATGAGCCCCAGGTTCTGCCGGCGCGCTTCCCGAATATCCTCGTCAATGGCGGCGCCGGTATCGCCGTCGGTATGGCGACAAACATTCCGCCGCACAACCTGACCGAAGTGATCAACGGCGTGCTGGCGCTGATCGAGGACCCCGAGATCGATGATCTCGGCCTTATGGAATATGTGAAGGGCCCCGATTTCCCGACGGGCGGCATCATCCTTGGCGCGGGCGGCATCCGCTCGGCTTACGAGACCGGCCGCGGCTCCATCACCATCCGCAGCCGCACCCATATCGAGGAAATCCGCAAGGACCGCGAAGCCATTGTCATCACCGAGATTCCGTATCAGGTGAACAAGGCCTCGATGATCGAAAAGATTGCCGAGTGCGTGCAAGGCAAACGGATCGAAGGCATTTCGGAACTGCGCGATGAATCCGACCGCGAAGGCGTTCGCGTTGTTGTGGAACTGAAGCGCGATGCCGTCGCTGACGTGGTGCTGAACCAGCTCTATCGTTTCACGCCGGTGCAAACGAGCTTCGGCATCAACATGCTGGCGCTGAATGGCGGCAAGCCAGAGCAGATGAGCCTTCGGACCATCCTGAAGGCCTTCATCGACTTCCGCGAGGAAGTGATCACCCGCCGCACCAAGTTCGAGCTGAACAAGGCCCGCGACCGCGCCCATATCATGGTCGGCCTCGTGACGGCGGTTGCCAATATCGATGAGGTCGTGGCCACGATCCGCGGTGCTTCGTCGCCGGCGGATGCCCGCGAAAAGCTGATGGATCGGCGCTGGGACGCGACTGAAATCCGGCCGTATCTGGAGCTGATCAACGAGGTTAGCCACCTCAATGATGATGGCACCTACCAGCTGTCGGACGCGCAGGTTAAAGCCATTCTCGAGCTGCGCCTGCACCGCCTGACCGCACTCGGCCGCGACGAAATCGGCGGCGAGCTTGAAGAGCTGGCCATCAAGATCCGTGAATATCTCGAAATTCTTGGCTCGCGCGTTCGCCTCTATGAAGTGCTGAAGCTGGAGATCGAGGCCGTTCGCGATGAATTCGGCAGTGACCGCAAGACCGAGATCGATGTTCTGGGTGGTGGTGCCTTCGACGACGAAGACCTGATCGCTCGGGAAGACATGGTCGTGACCGTGACCCACACCGGCTATATCAAGCGCGTGCCGCTTTCCACCTACCGGGCGCAGCGTCGTGGTGGCAAGGGCCGTTCGGGCATGCAAACGAAGGACGAGGATTTCCTCTCAAAGGTGTTTGTGGCCAATACCCATACGCCGGTTCTGTTCTTCTCGAACATCGGCAAGGTTTACAAGCTGAAGGTCTGGCGCCTGCCGCTCGGTACGCCGCAGTCCAAAGGCAAAGCGGTGATCAATCTGTTGCCGCTCGCGCAGGGCGAGACCATCGCGACCATCCTGCCGCTGCCGGAAGATGAAAACACCTGGGGCGACTTCAACGTGATGTTCGCCACCGCACAGGGTAACGTGCGTCGCAACCGCCTGTCGGACTTCGCAAACGTGCTCTCGAACGGCAAGATCGCCATCCGCTTTGATAACGATGACGACAAGCTCATCGGCGTTGAAACCTGCACTGAGGATGACGACGTGCTGCTGGCGGCTTCCGGCGGCCGCGCGATCCGCTTCAAGGCAACCGATGTTCGCCTGTTCGTTGGCCGCACCGCCACGGGCGTGCGCGGCATGAAGTTCGGTGACGGCGAATCCATCGTTTCCATGTGCGTGATCAACGGCACAGACGCCGATACCGAGGAACGCGACGCTTACCTCAAAGCAGCTGACTGGAAATCGGAACCATCCGAGCCGACCCTTTCGGCTGACCGCATGGCGCAGCTGAAGGCGACCGAGCAGTTCCTGCTGACGGTTACCGACAATGGCTTCGGCAAGCGCTCCTCGAGCCATGAATACCGCCTGACCAACCGTGGTGGGCAGGGCATCTGGAACGGCCCGTCGGATGATCGCCTGCGTGACCAGATCGGCCCGGTTGTTGCCGTCTTCCCGATTACGGAAGAAGAGCAGATCATGATGGTGACAGATCAGGGCAAACTGATCCGCACCCCTGTGCATGATGTGCGCATCGCCGCCCGTAATACCAAGGGTGTCACGCTCTTCAAGGTGGCGGATGACGAGCATATCGTCTCGGTCGCCAAGCTCCTCGATAGCGGTGAGGACGAGGAAGAAGGCGGCGATACAGTGGAAGGCGCTGAAGGCGCACCCGCTATGGAAGAAGGTGGCTCGGAAGAATAATCTCTTCTTGAGAAAAGATTTAAGAAAGGCGCCCATCATTCGGGCGCCTTTTGCTTTTTATGCAGGGTTGATGAGCAGCAGTAGAAGCGCCCCGCACAGAAGCACGCCGCCCGCCAGCCGGGTGACAAAACGGGCGCCGCCCTTTTTCACAAGCCATGTCCGAGCATAGCTTGATGCGGCGACCCAGGTGCAATCACCGCCGACGGCGACGATCAGGAAGCCGAAGCCCATGACGATAAGCTGCGGGGTCAGCGGCAGGTCCCGACTGATGAACTGCGGATAGAAGGCCGCGAAAAAGAGGATCGCTTTCGGGTTGGTCGCAGAGAGCAGCATGGCATGGCGAAAGGCCTGCGCGGGTGTTTTGTCCGGCGCTTCGCCGATGGTGACATTGCCTTTGGAGCGCAGCATCTGCACCGCCATATGGGCAAGCAGAATGACCCCGCCGTAACGGATTGCGGTGAAGCCCCAGTCGGGCAGGGCCATCAGCACGGCGGAAAAGCCGGCGATATAGATGATCTGGAACAGCACAAGCACAACGCCGGCCCCCAGTGCGACGGCAAGCCCGTGGCGGCTGGAGCGGCCAAGCGTTTCGGCGATGATCATGCTGACAATCGGGCCGGGCGACAGCACAAGCAGGGCCGTCGCGGCCAGAAAGCCGGTGAAAAGCAGGGGGTCAACCAAGAGATTTGCCTCGAACTGTCGGTGATGACTTGTAATTTCCGGTTCGTTCGGGAATGTTGCACGAAAGCGTTTGCCCGGCAATGGGCGGCGCCATACCTGACGGTCACCGAACGGGGGGAATAATCGTGAGCATAGAACGCATCGGCGTTTACCCGGGCACCTTCGACCCGATCACCAAAGGACATATCGATATCATCCGCCGCAGCCTGACGCTGGTAGACCGGCTGATCATCGGTGTGGCAACGAACCCGAGCAAGGATCCCATGTTCACGCTGGAAGAGCGTGTGGCAATGGTGTTGCGGGAAGCTGGTCCGCTGGCCGAAAAGGCGCAGGTCGCCTTTGAGGTCGTGCAGTTCGATGAACTTCTGATGCACTTTGCCGAGCGGATGAATGCCAATATCATCATCCGCGGTCTGCGCGCCGTGGCGGACTTTGAATATGAATTCCAGATGACCGGGATGAACTATCAGATCAACCCGTCTATCGAAACAGTGTTCCTGATGGCCGATCCGCGCTATCAGACGATTGCATCGAAGCTCGTGAAAGAAGTCGCCATCTATGGCGGCAAGATCGATGCCTTCGTGCCGCCCCTTGTGGCTGAAGCCGTGCGGACGAAAGTCGATAAACCTTAAGAACCGAGAAGCGGGGAAATAACGCCCGATGAAACCTTTCCTTTATGCCCTGATGATGATGGTGGGACTGATGACCAGTGAAGTTGCCGCAGAAGCGCAAGACCTTGAAAATACCCTGTATCTGGACCTCGATACCGGCGGCCGTGTGGTGATTGCCACGCGCCCCGATCTGGCCCCCAACCATGTTACCCGCATCAAGGAACTGGTGCGCCAGGGCTTTTACGATGGCACGGTCTTCCACCGCGTCATCGCTGGTTTCATGGCGCAAGGCGGCGATCCGACCGGCACCGGCATGGGCGGCTCGGGCGAGAAAATCCCCGCCGAGTTTTCGGGCGCGCCCCATCTGCGCGGCACCGTATCGATGGCACGCGCAACCGAACCGGATAGCGCCGACAGCCAGTTCTTCATCTGCTTCACCCGTGTGGCCCATCTCGACCACCAGTACACCGTCTGGGGACGTGTCGTTTCCGGCATGGAGTTCGTGGACCAGATCGCCGTGGGCGAGCCGCCGCGCAACCCCAGCAAGATCGTGAAGATGCAGGTGGCAGCGGACGTGAAGGAATAACCGCCCGTCTTTCGCTTGAGGTCATGGGCGCTTTCGGCTAAAGCCAGCGCCCATGGACGTAAACCTTTTTGATTTTGACCTGCCCGATGACCGGATCGCGCTTCGCCCCGCGAAGCCGCGCCATGCTGCACGCCTGATGGTGGTGAAGCCGGACGCGACCGAGCACCGGCAGGTCATCGATCTTGCCGACTATCTGACGGCAGATGATATTCTTGTGTTCAACGATACCCGCGTAATCCCCGGCCGCCTGTTCGGCAAACGGGGTGATGCCAAGGTGGAAGTAACGTTGCACAAACGTGTAGACACCACCGTTTGGGATGTGTTCGCCCGGCCCGCGCGCAAATGCCGGCTTGGCGACAAGCTCGATTTTGCGGGCCTCATTGCCGAAGTCATTTCGGTGGGAGACGCCGGTGAACGACGCCTCGCTTTCGAAGTGGCGCCGGACGCGATGACCGACGCGCTGACAAGCCATGGTGTGATGCCGCTGCCGCCCTATATCGCCGCGCAGCGCCCGGTAGACGACGCGGACCTCGAAGACTATCAGACGCTTTATGCGGACCGCGCCGGGGCCGTGGCAGCGCCAACTGCCGGCCTGCATTTCACGCCGGAGCTGATGGCAAAGCTTGATGCCAAGGGTGTGGAGCGGGTGTTTGTCACCTTGCATGTGGGGGCAGGCACCTTCCTGCCGGTGAAGGCTGACGACACCGACGATCACAAGATGCACGCCGAATGGGGCGAGGTGAGCGCCGAGACAGCCGCACGCCTCAATGCAGCGCGAGCGCGCGGCGGGCGTATTGTGGCGGTTGGCACCACGTCGCTCCGGCTTCTCGAAAGTGCGACGGGCGATGATGGCATCGTGAAGCCGTTTGAGGGCGATACGGCAATCTTCATCACACCCGGCTATCGTTTCAAGGCGATTGACCTGTTGATGACCAATTTCCATCTGCCGAAATCGACGCTTTTCATGCTGGTAAGCGCGCTTGCTGGGCTTGACCGTATGCAGGCGGCCTACAAGGCGGCGGTGGACGAAGGCTACCGCTTCTATTCCTACGGCGACAGCAGCCTCCTTTTCCCGAAGCGAGACAAGACATGACCGAACGCGAACGCTTCAGATTTGATGTGCATGCCACCGATGGGGCGGCGCGCACCGGCACCATCCATATGAAACGCGGCGACATTCGCACGCCCGCCTTCATGCCGGTTGGCACGGCCGGAACGGTGAAGGCGATGATGCCCGAAAATGTCCGCGCGACGGGGGCTGACATCCTTCTCGGCAATACCTATCACCTGATGCTGCGCCCGACGCCCGAGCGCGTTGACCGGCTGGGCGGGCTCCATAAATTCATGAACTGGGACCGGCCGATCCTCACCGATTCCGGCGGCTTTCAGGTCATGTCGCTCGCCGAGCTTCGCAAGATGAGCGAGGAGGGAGTCACCTTCCAGTCGCATCTTGATGGCAGCAAGATCCTGCTCACCCCTGAACGCTCGATGGAAATCCAGCGGCTGCTGGGTTCGGATATCGTGATGTGCTTTGACGAATGCACGCCGTTCCCGGCGACTTACGAGCAGACCCGGTCTTCGATGGAGCTTTCCATGCGCTGGGCCAAACGATCGCGGGATGGCTTCAACAGCGGTGAGGCGCATGCCGCGCGTTCGGCCCTGTTCGGTATTGTGCAGGGCGGCGTCTATGAAGACCTGCGCTTCCAGTCGATCGATGCGCTGACTGATATCGGGTTCGATGGCTATGCGGTAGGTGGTCTTGCGGTGGGCGAAGGGCAGGAAGAGATGTTCCGCGTCCTCGATTTCACCATGCCGAAGATGCCGAAGCATACGCCGCGCTACCTGATGGGGGTCGGCAAGCCTGACGATATTGTGGGTGCGGTCGAACGCGGGATCGACATGTTCGATTGCGTGCTGCCGACACGGTCTGGCCGCACGGGGCAGGCCTTCACGCCCTATGGTCCCATCAACATGAAGAATGCCCGCCACAAGGACGATCCGCGCCCGATTGTTGAAGGCTGCGCGTGCGCGGCCTGCACCAGCTATAGCCGCGCCTATGTGCATCACCTGATCCGCGCGGGCGAAATCCTCGGCGCCATGCTGCTGACCTGGCATAACCTGCAGTTCTATCAGGATATGATGGCGGGCCTGCGCGCGGCCATTTCGGAAGGCCGGCTCACCGAGCATGCAAACCGGTTCCGCGCTGACTATGTGCGCGGCGATATCGAGCCTATCTAGGCCCTAGCGCACCGAAATCGGCTGGAAGAAGGGTATCTGCAGGTTATCGCGCTTGCAGCTGGATGGAGCTTGCCCTTTCGGGTTCTGGAAAAAGGCGTCGATATCATCAAGCACGCAATCGGCGGCAAGCTGCACCACGTGCCCTGCATTTTCATAGAGGCGGCGCTGCACCATCGGATCGCCTGAAAAGGCATTCTCAACGCTGTTTGCAGGTGTCACAGGGTCCAACGTGCCGCTCAGCACGAAGGTCGGAATAAGCGGCGCTGACAGCCTGTCGATGCTGTCAGGCGGCGTTACCCCCAGCGCGGTGCAGATATGCTGCTGGCGGGCTTTCAGATAGGCCAGCATGGGGCGAAGGGTGGGGTAGGTTGCTGCATCGGCATCAAGGGCCTTGTACCAGCGCGTCATCGGCCATTCGCTGCAGCGGACAATATGATGAACGGCAAAGCTGAGCGCCGGGGTGTCGTCCAGTACATAACCGCTGACGAGACGTGCGAAGCGGCGCTGCAGGTCGGCGTCGCTGCGGGACGCGGCGATATAGGGCAGGTGTCCGGCTTCCACGGGGCTTGCAAGCGCGGAGATGAGCCGTAGTTCAAGGTGGGCTCGCGCGGGCCGTACATATCCAAGCACTTCGCCGGAAGTCTGGTCGCGCAGCCGCATGGCGGGCGCTGATGCCTGATTGAAAGCCGCGAGCCGTGTCATCAGCTTTTCTGCCATGCGTCGGCCCCGCGTAGGACATTTCCTTCGGTAGCCGCACGCGTCTTCGAGCCGGTCGAGAGCGGCCATCAGATTCTGCCCGCTATGCCAGAAGGCCGGCACCCATGGCGTTTCGGGGGAATCAAGGGCAAGGCTGTGCACGAGATCAGGCCGGCGCGCCGCTACATCAAGCGCGATCCGTGCGCCATATGATTCTGCCAGGATATCCACCTTGCCTGCGTCCAACGCCGCCAGTGCCGCTGCAAGCCGCGCTGCTGCGGTGGCGGTACTGAGCGCGGTGGTGCTGTTACTTTGCCGTCCGATGTGACCAAGACAGGCTGCCAGAGGCGTTGCTGGATCACTCGTCATGGGCTCGGCTGCCTCTGGCGTATTTGCAGCTTCCCAAAGCCGTGGGGCGATCTCACCGGCACAAACAAGGGCCGGATTCACACGGCTATCGAGGCCGGGTGGCACCGCCACGAGCAAGGTCCGCTGCCAGCGGTTCGCGAGCGCCTGCATGCGAGGAAACTGCCGATCGGGATACAGGCCCGGACCACCAAAAATATAAACAAGCGGGAGGCGCGCTGGTGTGGCGGGGGTGCCGGGGCGAATGATGAGGATATCCGTTGCATCGGAATTCGGGGCACGACACCGGGCCGGGCCGCCAGTGTCGAGCGTGTCGGGCCCACAAAGTGGAATGTCATCTGCAACAGCATTTTGTGCTGCTACTGCGCCGGTGAGAGCAGCAGTAAAGGCAAGCACAGACAAGGCCTTGATGAAATTCATTCTGCAGGAACCCGATTGCATGTTCCAATGCTACAAACTTGGCCGCAAACCCGCAATATTATTAGGGTTTATGGAAAAATGCATAAGGGGCGATACTTTTCCTTGACCGATGAAATCGATGCCCCTATGTTCCGCCCCGTTCCCGACGGGGGCCCATAGCTCAGCTGGTAGAGCAACTGACTTTTAATCAGTAGGTCACAGGTTCGAATCCTGTTGGGCTCACCATTCAAAACAGGGGTTAGCGATATCTCGCTAACCCCTGTTTCATTTTGTGCGAATTCGGGGCCGAATTCGCCTATCGTACGGTGGCAGAAGGCTTTCCTTGCCAATCGCTCGTCCCTGCCATTAAAAAGCCGGGTTTGAGGGTTGAGTTTGGCTCGCGAGTGCCTACACTTGATCCAACGTTTCGAGCTTTCCGGGGGGAACACATGCAGAGTTTCAAAGGTCTGGCCGCGGCCCTCATGCTGGCAACCACCATGAGTGCTCCGTCGCTGGGCAACGACTCTGCCGAGGCCAAAACGCCCGCTCAGGATCCCGCTTTCACCGAATGGCTTGCCGGCGTGCGCAGCGAAGCGCTGTCGCGCGGTATTGGCGAGGCCACGCTTGATAATGTGCTGCCTGGCATCAGCCCCATCGAGCGGGTGATCAAAAGCGACAAGGCCCAGCCCGAATTCAAGGAAACCTACGCCACCTATCTTCAGAAGCGCGTCTCCGACTGGCGCAAGACGAAGGGAGGTGAGATGGTTGTCGAACATGCCGACGCTCTAGCTGCGGCCCAAGGCAAATACGGCGTGCAGGGCAG
Source organism: Gimibacter soli (assembly GCF_028463845.1). Classification (NCBI taxonomy): domain Bacteria; kingdom Pseudomonadati; phylum Pseudomonadota; class Alphaproteobacteria; order Kordiimonadales; family Temperatibacteraceae; genus Gimibacter; species Gimibacter soli. The sequence continues at coordinate 2,134,363 of NZ_CP116805.1, forward strand.
GGTGATCGCTGCCATCTGGGGGATCGAGACCAATTACGGCACGATCCCGCTCACTTATTCAGCGTTCGATACGATTGCGACCCTCGCCTATGACAAGCGCCGGGCCGACCGTTTCCGCCGTGAACTGTTTGCTGCTCTCGAGATTGTCGACCGTGGCTATGCCGACCTCGACGAGATGAAAAGCAGCTGGGCTGGTGCCCTTGGCCAGCCGCAATTCATGCCGGAAGCCTATCTGCGCTTCGCCGTGGATATGGACGGCGACGGCCACCGCAATATCTGGACATCGCACGCCGATGTTTTCGGCTCCATTGCCCATTATCTGAACATGAATGGCTGGAAGGGGAACGAGACCTGGGGTCGCCCTGTGCGTCTGCCCAAAAAGGGTGGCGCTGATCTGGTTGGCCAGCAGGCTGATGGCGTGACCCCGCCCGCGCACTGCAAGGCCTACAAGACGCTGGGTGGCTGGCGTTCGCTTGCTGACTGGCAGGCAGCCGGTATCCGCCGTCTTTCGGGCGATGACCTGCCTGCCGTCGATATCGCTGCAGCACTTGTGGTGGGTGACGAGGAAGACGATCAGGCCTATCTGGTTTATGGCAACTTTTGCTCGATCATGCGGTACAATCCCGCATTCCGTTATGCGCTTGCTGTCGGGCTTCTGTCCGACACGTTCAAATAGGTTCGTGCCTTGAAAAGTCTTCCGCTTTCCATTCTGGTCGCTTCTTCGGTTCTTGTTGCCGCTTGCTCGAGCGGCCCATCGCATCAGGGCTCGTCAGTACCCACAGCGCGCAGCAGCACCATTCCGATGACCAAGGATGGTCGCAAGATCGGCAATCCCTATCAGGTGGCGGGCGTCTGGTACTATCCGAAGGACGACCCGAGCTACGATGAAACCGGTTATGCCTCCTGGTATGGCACCGAGTTCCACGGCAAGAAGACCGCGAACGGCGAAGTCTTCGATATGAACACCCTGTCGGCAGCTCACAAGACGCTGCCGCTGCCGTCCTATGTGAAGGTCACGAACCTCGAGAACAACCGCACCATGGTCATTCGGGTGAATGATCGGGGACCGTTCGTTTCCGGACGTATCATCGATATTTCGCGGCGCGGGGCCCAGCTTCTCGGCTTCCACGCACAGGGCCTGACCAAGGTTCGGGTGCAGGTGAGCGACGAATATGGCAATCCGCTGTCGGCTGGCCGGGCGCTGAGTGAAGGCCCGCGGGAGGCTGCACCGGCACAGGTCGCCTCGAACGATGTTCTGGTGGAAGAAAGCCTTGATGCGCCGGCGGGCGAACCCTTGCCTGTGGCACCTGTGGCCGCGCCGCCGGTGCGGACATCGGCACCGGTTGTGGCATCGTCAGCCTCTGGCGGTCACTATGTGCAGATCGGGGCCTTTTCGGATCGCTCCGGCGCCGAGGCGCAGGCCCGCAAACTCGAATCAATCGGCGAGCAGGCAGAGATCGAGCCCGTGGAATCCGGTGGTCGCCGCTTGTGGCGTGTGCGGATCGGGCCTTTCTCGCTGAAAAATGTCGCGGATAGCGTGCTTTCGAAGGTCGTTTCCAACGGCTTTTTTGACGCGCGCGTGATGAGCCGCTAAACCAGTTTCTGAACCTTGAAACCAAATAACCATCCGGGAACAAGATGATGCTGAAGACTTCTGCGATTGCTGGTTTGCTGGCAGTCGCCCTCACGGCCAATGCCACCGCCCAGGAAATGGATTCGCCGGCGCGCGAAGCGATCCTCCTGGACGCCAGCACCAACACCGTACTCTTTGAGAAGAATGCCGACACGCCGTTCCCGCCGGCCTCAATGAGCAAGCTGATGACCGTCTATATGGCCTTCGACGCCATCAAGCGCGGCAAGCTAAGCCTTGAGGATCAGGTAACCGTTTCGCCCGATACCTGGCGCAAGTGGAACAATCAGGGCTCCACCATGTTCCTGAGCCCCAATGATGTGGTCACGATCCATGATCTGCTGATGGGCATCATCGTGCTTTCCGGTAACGATGCCTGCGTGGTGCTGGCCGAATATATGGCCGGCAGCCACGATACCTTCGCCGAGTGGATGAACACCAAGGCGCAGGAAATCGGCATGACGAACAGCTATTTCCTCAATGCCAACGGCTGGCCGGCGGCGGGCCATGAGATGAGCGCGCGTGACCTCGCCACGCTTTCCTATCATCTGGCGACCGATTTCCCCGAGCTTTACGAGCTCTTCAAGGTTCGCGAGTTTCTCTACAAGGATTACAAATCCAACCGTTTCAACCGCAATCCGCTGCTGGGTCGTTTCCCGGGCGCGGACGGCCTGAAGACCGGTCACACGGAAGAATCGGGCTATGGCCTCACGGCATCTGCCGTGCAGAAGGGCCGCCGCCTGATCCTTGTCGTCGGCGGGCTTTCCTCGATGGCTGAACGCGCGCGTGAGAGCGAGCGGCTGCTGCAGTATGGCTTCCGCAATTTCGGCTATTATCCGCTCTTCAAGGCTGGTGAGGCCGTCGACAATGCCGATGTATGGCTCGGGCAGGCCGGCACCGTGCCGCTTGTGGTCGAAAAGGACCTTGGCATCACCCTGTCACGCGGCCAGCGCAGCAAGATGCAGGTGACGGTCAATTATATGGGGCCGGTGAAGGCGCCGATCACCAAGGGGCAGGAACTTGGCTCGCTGACCATCAGCGCTCCGGACCGCAAGGATGTGACCGTGCCGCTCATCGCTGGTGCTTCTGTTGAGGAAATTAGCGGCTTTGGCCGTCTCGGCGCAGCGCTCAGCTATTTCATCTTCGGCTCCAGCGCGCCTGCCGAACAACCTGCTGCTGCCGAGTGATCGTGACGCGCGGCCGGTTCATTACGCTTGAAGGCGGGGAGGGCGCTGGGAAATCCACCCAGATTCGCCGCCTCGCCGCCCGGCTGCAGGCATCAGGCCTAAAGGTGCTTCTCACCCGCGAGCCCGGCGGGTCGCCGGGGGCGGAGGAAATCCGCAGCCTTCTGGTGACCGGTGAGCCCGGCCGCTGGACCCCGATGACCGAGGCACTGCTTGTAACCGCCGCACGGGCCGACCATGTGGCGCGCACCGTTATCCCGGCCCTTGAGCGGGGTGACTGGGTCATTTCCGACCGCTTTTACGATTCCACCATTGCCTATCAGGGCTATGCCCACGGGCTGGGTGCTGAAAAGATGGAAGACTTGCAGCGACTGGCACTTGGCGATCTGGCGCCTGACCTGACGCTGATCCTTGATCTGCCGGTGGACGTGGGCCTTGCCCGCGCCGGATACAGGGAAGGGCAGGTGAAAGGCGGCGAGGACCGTTTTGAGCGTATGCCGAAAAGCTTCCACGAAGCGCTCGCCGATGGTTTCCGCCAGATTGCCGAAACCCACAAGGACCGCTGCGCCCTGATCGACGCGGCGGGCGATGCCGATGCCGTCGAGGCCGCCATCTGGGCGGTGGCGCAGGCCAGACTGGGGCTCGGCTGACATGGCAGAGGCAGCAACCAGCCCGATTTTCGAGGATGACCCGCGTTTCACCCGTGATCTGGTGGGGCATGAGGCAGCAGAGCGGACGTTTCTGGACGCCTATCTGGGCGGACGCCTGCATCATGCATGGCTGATCACCGGCCCCAAGGGTGTGGGCAAGGCCACGCTTGCCTGGCGGATTGCCAAGTTCCTGTGCGCTGAAGACGCAGCCGAGGAAGCCGACGCTGGCGGCCTGTTTGGTGATGCTTTGCCGAAAGAGCCACCCCAAAGCCTCGCGACTGACCCTGAGAATGCTGTGATCCAGCGTATTCTTTCTGGCGGCCACGGCGGCATCCGGGTGATCGAGCGCACGGTCAACGAAAAGACCGGCAAGATGCGCACGGAAATCCCCATCGATGACGTGCGCGGGCTGACGAGCTTCTTCCAGCAGACAAGCGCTGAAGGTGGCTGGCGGATCGCCGTTATCGATGCGGTGGACGAGCTGAACACTGCGGCCTCGAACGCGCTTCTGAAGCTTCTGGAAGAACCGCCGCACAAATCCATCCTTCTTCTCGTCGCGCATGCGCCGGGCCGGCTGTTGCCGACCATCCGCAGTCGCTGCCGGACGCTGGCGCTGCGGCCACTTTCCGCTGGCGAGGTGGCAAATGTGCTTTCCACCCGCTGCCCGGACCTTGATACCGCCAACCTGCAGGGGCTTGCCGCCCTTTCAGAAGGCGCACCGGGCAGGGCGATTGCTCTGCAGGCGCAAGGCGGCATGGTGCTTTATGAAACGCTTTCCGGCATGATGGCCGCGCTGCCGGACCTGACCATGACAGCGGTTCACGGCCTTGCCGATACGCTGGCCGCTGCCAAAAACGATGCCGATTACCGGCTTTTCGTTACCCTGACGACCGGCTGGCTGGAGCGGCTGGTGCGTTTCGCGGCCTCCGGCATGGTCGGGCCCGAAGTGGTGCCCGGCGAAACCGCCGCGATGCAGCGTCTTGGCACGCTTGCGGGGGTTGATCGCTGGCTCGCGCTGTGGGAAAAGGTGGGCCAGCAGTTTGCCCGCGCCGATGCGGTCAATCTGGACCGCAAGCAGGTCATCCTTTCCTTCTTCACCTCGGCGATGGCCGTGGCACGCGGGCAGGGTTGATCGCTCGTTTTTTCAGTCCCTATCCCGTGAGAATGCCATGACCGACCGGCCGTCCTATTACATCACGACGCCCATCTATTATGTGAACGATGTACCGCACATCGGCCACGCCTATACGACGCTTGCCTGCGATGTGCTGGCGCGTTTCAAGCGGCTGGCTGGTTTCGACGTGATGTTCCTGACCGGCACGGACGAACACGGCCAGAAAGTGGAAAAGTCCGCCGAGAAAGCCGGCGTCGACCCGCAGGCCTTCTGCGACCGCGTCTCCGAACGCTTCCGCGATCTTGCGAGCGCGATGAATTATTCGAACGACCAATTCATCCGCACCACCGAAGACCGGCACAAGAAAGCTGTTCAACATCTTTGGAAGGAACTCGTCGCAAAGGGTTATATTTACGAAGATAAATACGCTGGCTGGTACTCGGTTCGCGATGAAGCTTTCTACGGTGAAGGCGAGCTCATCGATGGTCCGGACGGTGGCAAGGTGGCCCCGACCGGCGCACCGGTTGAGTGGGTCGAGGAGCCAAGCTTCTTCTTCAAACTTTCGGCGTTCGAGGACAAGCTTCTGGCGCTTTACGACAGCCAGGAAGATTTCGTGCTGCCGAAATCGCGCCTCAACGAGGTACGCAGCTTCGTCAAAGGCGGCCTTGAGGATCTGTCAATCAGCCGCACCACCTTCAGCTGGGGTGTGCCGGTGCCCGATGTGCCGGGACATATCATGTATGTCTGGATCGATGCGCTGACCAACTATCTGACCGCCATCGGTTATCCGGATACGAATAGCGAGACCTACAAGAAATATTGGCCGGCGAATGTGCATATGGTTGGCAAGGATATCCTGCGCTTCCACGCCGTTTACTGGCCGGCCTTCCTGATGGCGGCTGACCTGCCGGTGCCACAGCGTGTGTTCGCCCATGGCTGGTGGACGAACGAAGGCCAGAAGATTTCGAAATCGCTTGGCAACGTGATCGACCCCTTCGCGCTCATTGAAAGCCATGGTCTTGATCCGGTTCGTTTCTTCCTGCTGCGCGAAGTCCCGTTTGGCAACGACGGCGATTTCTCGGAGCGTGCCTTCCTGATCCGCTGCAACGCCGATCTTTCGAACAATTTCGGCAATCTGGCGCAGCGTTCGCTGTCGATGATTTTCAAAAACTGCGATGGTGTTGTGCCAACGCCCGGCGCCTTCTCGGATGCCGACAAGGCAATCCTGAATGCCGTTGAGGGCCTCTTGCCTGTCGTGCGGGGCCATATGGACCGTCAGGCCTTCAACCTGGCGCTCGATGCCATCTGGGGCGTGGTTGGTGAAGCCAACGTCTATATCGCCAACGAAGCGCCCTGGACGCTGAAGAAAACCGACCCCGAGCGTATGGCAACGGTTCTTTATGTAACGGCTGAGTGCGTGCGCCAGCTGGCCATCCTCATCCAGCCCTTCATGCCGATGGCGATGGAAAAGATGCTGGACCAGATGGCGGTGGAAGGGCGCGGGTTTGATACCCTTGGCGAGGCTGGCCGCCTGAAGCCCGGCGCGGCGATTGCCCAGCCGCAAGGCGTGTTCCCGCGCTTTGAAGTGCCGGCCGAGGGTGCTGCCTGATGGCCGACGGGTTCGGATATCTGGTCGATAGCCACTGTCACCTGAATTACAAGGGCCTCAAGGAAGACGAGGGCGCGGTGATCGGTCGTGCCCGCGAGGCCGGCGTCGGCACCATGCTGACGATCAACACCAAACTCCGTGAGTTTGACGAGTGCCTGCGCATCGCCGAAGCCAATGGCGACATATATGCCAGCGTGGGCATCCACCCGCATGAGGCCGAGAATGAGCCCAATGTGGCACTGGGGGAGCTCACGAAGCGTGCAGCGCACCCTAAGGTCGTCGGTATCGGTGAAACCGGCCTCGACTATTATTACGACAATGCCCCGCGCGATCTGCAGCAGGCGAATTTCCGCACCCATATCCGGGCCGCGCGCGAAACCGGTCTGCCGGTGATCATCCATACCCGCGATGCGGATGAAGACTGCGTGGCGATCCTCAAAGAAGAAATCGCCGATGGCGGCAGCTTTAAGGGGCTCATCCATTGCTTCACGGCTAGCCAGTGGCTGGCGGATGAAGTGCTGGCGATGGGGCTTTCGATCTCGATCTCCGGCATCGTGACCTTCAAAAGTGCGAAGGACCTGCAGGCCACCGTGAGGGCCCTGCCGATGGACCGGCTGCTCGTTGAAACCGACGCGCCCTTCCTGGCGCCCGTGCCGCACCGGGGCAAGGTGTGCGAACCCGCCTTTGTGGCCGATACGGCGCGCTTCGTGGCAGACCTTAAAGGTGTGAGCTTCGAGGAACTTCAGGAAGTCACGACGGCCAACTTCTTCAATCTGTTTGACAAGGCGAAGCCGCCGGTGCGGGCAGGGGCATAAGGCCATGAAGCTGACGATCCTTGGCTGTGGTACGTCGGGCGGGGTTCCGCGCCTGCCGGAATATTGGGGCAAGTGCGATCCGAGCGAGCCAAGAAATCGCCGTCGCCGGTCGAGCATCCTCATTGAGGAGGCTGGCACCACGCTTCTAGTCGACACCACGCCGGACCTGCGCCAGCAGATGCTGGATGCGGGCGTGCATAAGCTGGACGCGGTTTTCTATACCCACGATCATGCCGATCATACCCACGGCATCGATGACCTGCGCGGCTTTTTTCAGGCGACGCGCGAAAAGGTGCCGGTTTACGGCGATGCCTTCACGCTTGAGGTGCTGAAAGCCAGGTTCGATTACATCTTCCGCCAGAAGGGCGACTACCCGGCCATTGCGAAGGCGCATGTGATGAACGGCCCCGTCAAGGTTGGTCCCATCACCATGATCCCGTTCGAGCAAGGCCATGGTGATGGCATTTCCTACGGTTTCCGCTTCGGCGACATGGCCTATTCGACGGACCTGAATGTGATGCCGGAAAGCGCCTTTGAAGCCCTTGAAGGCGTGAAGGTGTGGGTGGTGGATGCGCTGCGGCCCGAACCGCACCCGACGCACACGCACCTTGCCCAGACGCTGGAATGGATCGAGCGCGTGAAGCCAGCCCGCGCTATCCTCACCCATATGACATGGGACATGGACTATCAGACGCTGAAAGCCTCGCTCCCGGCCGGCATTGAACCTGCCTATGATGGCATGGTGATCGAGCTTTGACAGGCGCATTTGCCGCGCTAAGCTCGGCCCATACCGGAGAGGGAAGGGTATGAGCAACAATCCCTGGCATCAGGTGCCGGAAAGCAACGGGCAGAACGGCCAGAATGGGCAAAACGGGCAGGGCGGCGGGCAAGACCCCCGCGAGCCACGTGGCCGTTTCGGGCTTTTTATCGCCTTCCTCATCGGCCTCGCACTTCTCATGTTCGTGCTCTATCAGCTCCGGCCCGATGTCGGGCTTGGGCGGCCTGAGGTGTGGCGCTCGCTCCTGATTGTCGTTTTCGTCGGCGGCTCGGCGATATACTGGAGCAGGGCACGACTTTCCGACCTGATGCGTGCCGCCGGGCTTTGGGTTCTGATCATCGCCGGGATCGGCGCCTTCTATATGATGGGTAACGATGTTTCGGACCGGATCATGAGCGAACTAGACCCGAGCGGTGTGCGCGGCACATCCGAAGGCCTGATGGTGCGCCGTGCGGCTGACGGCCATTTCTGGCTGCGGACGGAACTGAACGGATCGCCGATCCTGATGATGGTGGACACGGGCGCCAGCCACATTGTGCTGAGCCGCGAGGACGCAAAACGCGCCGGGATCAATCTCGCGAGCCTTGAATTCACCAGCATCGCCGAAACCGCCAATGGCCGGGTGCGCTTCGCTTTTGCGGGCGGCAACCAGATGGCGCTGGGCGATGTTGTTTTCGATGATGTCACCGTCACGGTGAATGGTGGCGAGCTGCCGGGTTCACTGTTTGGCATGGCGGGCCTGCGGCGTTTTGGCAGCTTTGAAATCGCCGGGGATACGCTTATCCTGAAGCCATGATGCATCAATCGGGGAGGCTTCGTGATGAGCCGCAAAATCCTGATCCTGCAAGGCCATCCGGACGGGCGCGGCGGCCATTTCTGCCATGCCCTTGCCAATGCCTACGCCGAAGGCGCGGTGAAGGCAGGGCACGCGGTGGGCACAATCGATGTTGCCAGCATCGAAGGCCTGACCTTCATGACCGACCCGGCCGATTTCGCAAAGCCGGCGCCAGCACCCATCGCAGCAGCGCAGGATGCTGTGATGGAATGCGATCATATGGTGATCATATTTCCTTTATGGCTTGGTATGTTGCCGGCCACTCTTAAAGCGTTTTTGGAGCAATTGAGCCGCTCTGAATTTGTGCTAGGCGCCAATGACAAGGGCGGCTGGCCGGCGCAGAAGCTGAAGGGCAGGTCAGCCCATGTGATTGTCACCATGGGCATGCCGGGCTTTGCCTTCCGGCTGTTTTTTCGCGCCCACGGCGTGAAGGCGCTCGAGACCGCGTTTCTCAGGATTAGTGGTGTGAAGCCCGTGAAAAACACCTATATCGGTGGTGTTGAAGCCATGGGCGACAAGGGCCGCAAAGGCTGGCTGGAACGGATCAGGAACGTGGCTGCAAGTTTGCGCTAACCAACCGTTTTCGCAACTGAATCAGTGTTTCAAGGCCAACCTTGAAATCCGACCGCTGACGGTTTGAAAAAGGCTTGTTCATGCCCGAAATCTCGCCCATGGCGCGGAGCTGGCTGTTCAGCTCCCGCATCGCAACCGCCGAGGCGATATTCTGCGCCGTGAACGGCCGACCGTCCGGCCCGATGGCAGCACCACCGGCTTTCAGCACGCGCTCGGCCAGCAGAATATCGGCGGTGACGACAATCGAGGCAGTGCTTGTCCGGTCGGCGATCCAGTTGTCGGCTTCATCGAAACCGTCGCCAACAACGATCTTGTGGACATTGGCGCCGACATCGAGCCGCAGCCACTGGTTGGACACCAGAAACACCGCCATTCCATGCCGCGCGCCGATCACCAGGATTTCCGATTTCACCGGGCAGGCGTCCGCATCGACAATCAGATGAACCGTTGCAGGATCAGGGAGCGCGGGCGGAGGATTTTCGCTAACATCGTTCATATGGGCGTTTTAGTCGCATCGCAGCCAAATGGCCATAGAGATATGCATCTATTGTTGCCCATAATATAAATTATGCGTTATTTATACGAGGAACCCCCGGCTAGTCCCAATGATGTAGAATTACGGTGAGCCCGGGTGTGCGGTGACTTAGAAATTGTCACTGAGTGACTTTGGTTGTGTCATCTTGCGTGAGCGAGCAATTTTCGCAAAGTTCGAACGCATTTCGTAAGTGACGAATCTTTCCAAAAATTGCGAGTGGGTCCTTGTCATGAATTTTGCGGCCTATCGAAATTGGCTGTCTGGAACCCCTGGGGCTCTGCGGATATACCTAATGCCCTCTCGCTCGAAGACAATGTCTCGTATAGGGTCCAACCGATTGTCCCAAAATTCCGGGTTTAATTGATCGCGCATCATAGCCGTCATCGCATCACCGTAACGATCCATAAGCTTTTCCCTAAAAGCCACTTCATGCGTCCATTTGTTTGATCCAATTTCTTGCCGAGCTAAACAATCTGCCTGAAAATGGACAACGATGCCTAAACCGCCCTGATGGCAAGAAGGCGTAATACAAAACGCGTAATCTATCTGAGAGCTATCGCGTCGAACGCGATCAATAATAAGTTTGCAAAAATTCTCGTGTGTCAGATAGCTGTAGCCATTGTTAACAACGATGAGAATCCCAGCATGACGTACTGCATTCAAATCTGCTCTGGTGTCTTTTATTTGCGCTGAAGCCTTTTTGAGCGGACCTTGAAGCGGCTTTGATATGATCTCTTCGATAGCTTCACGGAATGAAACGTCTACGCTATCAAGGTCAATATCGATCTCCGTCTTACCATCACTGCTGCGATCGAAAATTTTTGCTACTTTGTCTTGACGTCCTGGCTCCAGAATGCCCTCTTTCTCGATTAGTTTAAGCTCAAGAACGGCGTTGGGCCCAATATAGTCGGCGTTCTTTCTTCCTGCCTTTAGATGCATGAGCTCTTCGTATCGGTGCCACCCTAGATCCTTAATAATGCCGTCGATGAAACTTTCCGTCACCCTTGGCACAGGAAATAATGGTTCCATGAGACCTCCCCTGCTTCTCTCAAGCAATATCAAACGGCTGCCTTAAGGTGGCTACTGGTATCTTCAAACTCTACTGTATCGATAATAACCCTTCACAGATTGGTGCATAAAGGTTCCTTTGGAACCGGCATTTTTTAGGCCGTCCCAGATGTTACTTGGGACATCATAATATTGATATACCGCGCCAGACAGGAATGTTACCTCAAGTGTTGAGGTAACATCGTCATATCGCAGACTGGCGATATTTGACGAACTGAAGTCTGAATGAATTTCCCAGGCCATAATATTATTCCTCTCTGATTTTGGGACCTACGTTGGGATTCTGTCTTCTCCAAGCAGTTGTCAGCGATTGATAGCTCTTAGAGTCACGTCCCAGACGAATACCCCATCCGCCAGGAACCATAGAAATATCAGGGGGCAAATCGTCACAAACGATGGGGTCTAAACTGTCAGGTCTTCTATCGATAGGTGGCGCGATAATATTGGCACGCATAGGTAATCCAACCGCCTCCCCGACGATAATGGCTTCACCCGTCCGCAATATCGAAAGCATATTGGTTAGGCCATCGAGGTTATCGGAGAGCGTCCCTGTGACGTGTGATCTATCTGCTGCATTATTTAGGCGAAGCGCAAAAAACGTCCCGCACTGGGAGAGTATCGTGGGATTAATTTCAGACGGACGTTGACTTACAACCATCGCGCCAATCCCATACTTCCTGCCTTCCTTTACAATTCGTTGGACGATTGAGGATGCAAGACCATTGTTGCTTTCATTGAGATAGTTGTGAGCCTCTTCCATGACGAGTAAAAGCGGTCGCTCCCGTCCGCCTTGTGAGAGATTACGTGCCCAGAACAGCCCGTCGTAGAATATCCGCAGAAGAATCCCAATGACGTCATTGGTTATGGAATGTGGCACCCCTGAAAGATCGAGAATGGTTATTGGTTTTTCTGAACCAATCCAATCCTCCATTAGGTCTGCGAGGTCGGCATCTGTTTTGCCACTTGAATCCACTGCCCATGGGCCTGGTTTGAGAAAAAAGTCAAATCTCGGGATCCGTAATTTTGCACCAAGGTTCTCAAGCTGACCTCGAATGTTCAGAGGATTTGGGAGATAGTTGATTTTCTCAGGATCCCCGGTGAGGTTTTTAACCTTTTTGAAGACTGGTGCAATGCCGGCCATGGCGTCACCCCGTAAAGCCGCACCCTCGGGATTGGTTTCGAAGGCCCAGTTCTCTGGCTCAGGCTTTTTATTGGTATCGGAATAATAGGTGCCAAACTCAGCGCAATACAGCTCGTGCCAAAGCTCGTGCAAACTGAAAGGTACAGGTGTGTCGACATTCAAGGAATCCGGTGAGGCGCCTTCCTTGGGGTAAGCTTTTAATGCTTCTGATTTGTAATGAAGAATTTTTTCCAGAATTATGTTTCTTGCCTTCGATTCTGGCGAAATGTCCCCAAATGTAACTTTCAAGAGTTCGTCAAAGCTCATAGCCCAATACGGCAGGTATAAGGGCTTTTCGTTGGCGTTCCTAGGATCAGGGGATATCCTATAAATGTTCGCACGATCACCTAATGCCTTGCCGTATTCACCATGCAGGTCAATAACGACAATGCGGGCGGAGGGAAATCGCTCAACGTTGGAGAGCGCTGAGAGCAAAGACGCCACTGTAGTGGATTTACCTGAGCCGGTGGTTCCGACAACAGCAGAATGGCGTGTAACGAGTTTGTTTATATCAACCAATGCATCAATTGACTCTGCGCCAGCGATGTGGCCGACCTTGACAAGGTGATTTTGTTTACCTTTTTGGCCATAAATCCCTGCGAGATCATTTTCGGATACTAAATGTACCTCGTCTTCGATGGTTGGGTATTGCGCGATCCCACGGTGAAAACTCCCGCCTTGATCTCCTTCTCCAACGAGCTGAATTCTGAGCCATCGATGCCCAAACGGTTCTTTTTCGAGCAATGCCTCGGGAACCGCGCCGGCGCCAACCTGCGTAACGATGCCAAACAGGCTTGTATACCCAATCGGAATTTTTACGAAACTACCAGGTTGACCTATGCGGTATGCCTGTCCGTCAACAAACGTCAGCCCAGAGAATTGGAAGTTGTTTAAGCGAACACTGACCGATGCCCCACTGACATCTTGCACAGTTCCAATCAATGTGGCCGAAGCGGAAGTTCTATTCTTCATGTTCGCCCCGCACATTGCCGCTTAAACTCTTTAGAAGATTTGCAAATTGTAGGAAGTCGCCGAGACGCAATTCGCACTCTTGTCGGTCCTCATCAGCATTGGTATCTCTCGGTGGAATTAATATGCTCTCCATATCTGGAAGCTGTGTTCCCTCTTCAAAATACCACCCACCCAGCTTGCGTCCAATTATGGCTCCATCAAACGCAACTAAGCTGAGGTTGGGCGATTTGAGCGCGCAATCTCTAGCATTGGCGTATTTTGCATCGTCAATCTTCCCGTAGATAAAAGCGTAGACCATCCCAGATGAATTGCTGGCTAAGCTTCGGCACAGCACATCATTTATATGTTCGTCTGAAAAGGAGTAACCTGCCAAGAACAACACAGAACCCGGTTTGAGCAGAAATTCTTTCAGACGATCTAGCATCGCCAAGTACGGCATTTTCCTGCTCTGGTCATATTTTAGGTGCGATGGATAGATTAAGTAGCGGCTATCACTATCAACCTTGTCACTACGCACAACGTTTCCGTTGGAATCTAGGCGCCAATTGATAGAGCCATGCACCTTCCATAGACGCGTCCATCGTGCAGGAAGCAGTGATTCATTCTCGACAGCGCCAAGGTCAAAAAACGCAGCTTTTGTCCCTACAAATCCATCAAAATAGGGAGCCAACGATTCTTCAAGAGCCTGTTCAAGGAGCAGATCATAATTGGTTGTGAAGATGTGAACCGGAAAAACCCGTTCAAGTCCTCTCAGCCAGAGAGCCAGATTGTGGTAAGGTGTGTTCGCAGTCGGCAGGGCCTTATCAACGAGTTGAGAAATATTTTGAGAAATATGCCTGTCTAGCTCTTCGAGCTCGGCGTAATTAAAGCCTCTCACCTGCCCCTTGCCGGCGACCGCGCGCAGAGCTCGTACAGCCGTCAAAATATCCTCAATATTGGGGTCCCGCTTACCATCCTCTTTTAAAAGTGTGACAAGTCTATCCCAGTGGCTTGGCGCTTGCGTTTTGGGTGCTGTGAGCCGCTCTCCAATACATGCTGTAAGTCCCGCAACGTCTGGAATAATTGGACCTGCATCATTTCCCTTTGGGTCCGTAATACGTACAGAAAGTGGACACCCTGCTCCGATAAAAAAACCTAACGACTTCTTATTCTGAGAAAGTGCCTGACGAATATAAGTCAATTGCCGAACCACGTTGTGGGTCACCGTCTCCGCCATCGCTTTCCCCCTGACGATTCATAAATTTATCACGACTCAAAATTGCATATAACTCTACCATTCAATTGGTGCTGTTGCCGCCAGATTTTACCATCGATAACTTTCACTTATCGTTGCTAATCGCCCCGGTTTTGCCCGGATTTCCCTGAAATCGACGCCGCAAAGGGCCGGATTCTGCGCCCTGCCCGCGCCGCCCCCGTCCCCTGAAAAAGCGCGCGCCCTGCCCGGTTTCGCCCCGCGCCCGGCCCGCCCATCCTGCCCGCTTCCCCGTGGCTTGGGGGCGCCGCCCCGCCATGCTATGCTGCAGCCCTTGGCCCTGGAGGATGCGATGCCGCTATCCCGCGTGCGCCGCGGCGCCGCCGCGACCGGTTTTGCCGCCACCGACGCCGCCGCCCAGCTGATCGGCTGGCTGCCGGTGCGCGATGCCCTCAAACGCGACCTCGAAGCGGTCTATGACCGCGCCGCGGCGCTCGCCCGCATGGCGCGCGCCGACCATACCCGCCGCGCCTACAAAACCGCCTGGGGCCAATATGAGGCCTGGTGCCACGGCGTCGGCATCGCACCGCTGGCCGGCGATCCCGGCACGGTGGCGCTCTATCTCGCCACCCTGTCCCTCAAGGCCCGCCCGGCCACCCTGCAGGCCCGCCTCGCCGCGATCAGCGTCGCCCACCGCCTCGCCGGGGTGCCGCTCGATACCCGCCATGAAGCGCTGCGGCTGGTCCTCAAGGGCGCGCGGCGCGAACGCGGCGTCGCCCCGGGGCGCCAGGCCAAAGCCTTCAGCGCCGAGGACCTGGTGATGCTCGGCCCGCTCTATGGGGACAGCCCGCGCGAGCAGCGCGACAAGGCGCTGCTGCTGGTCGGTTTTGCGGCCGCACTCCGGCGCGCCGAACTCGCCGCCCTTGCCCGCGACGATGTGGCGATCGACCACCACGGCGCCCTGCAGCTCACCGTGCGCCGCGCCAAGGGCGACCCCGAGGGCGCGGGGGTACGCCTCACCGTCAGCCCGCATCCGGTCGCTGCGGCCTGCCCGGTCGCGGCGCTTGTCGCCTGGCTCTCGGTGCGCGGCGACGCCCCGGGGCCGCTCTTCTGGCGCGCTGACCGCGGCGGCGGGGTCCGCGCCCGGGCGATCGGTGCCCAGGCGGTCAATGGCGTGGTCAAGGACGCGGCGCGCCGCCTCGGCTATGACCCGGTGCTTTATAGCGGCCACAGCCTGCGCGCCGGCCTCGCCAGCGCTGCCGCCGACGCCGGCTGCGACCTCAAGGCGATCATGACCCAGACCCGCCTGAAGAGCCCGGCCCAGGCCGCGACCTATATGCGCGGCCGCCACGCCGGGCGCCTGACCGAGACGGTCTTTGCCGCAGCGGTACAGCACCAGGATCAGGCCCCCGGCCAGCCGCAATAGGGCCAGACCATGGCACGGGCGGCGGGCCGGATCAGGCGGGCTTCGCTCTCCGGCCAGGCGCGAGCGCGGGCGACGATCCAGTCCCAGGCCTCGTCGGTGACATGCTCCCGGCTCGGGACATAACCATCCTTGAGAATCTCGCCGGCCCAGAAAAAGGCATTATAGAGGACCCAGCGCCGGTACCCGGCGGGGGACAGTCCGAAATAGTCGATGGTCTCGACCTTGGTCGTGAAACAGGAGGGACACCGTCCCGGCAAAGCCTCGAAGAGCCCCGACCAGTCGCTGCGCCAGGTGCGGACCAGCAGCGGGCGCAACATGCTGGTCGCCGCGGACAGGCGCGAGAAGGAACAGAAATTGCGGTGCAGGAGGGTGACAACGTCGCCGAGCGCGCCGCTTTCGAGCGACCGGATCGTCGCCGCGGCGGCAGGTCCCTGCCCCAGCGCCTGCAGGAACAGGAAGCGTTGCCCGAAGTCGAGGATCTCACCAAGTTCATGAGGGCGGATCGCCAGATAGTTTTTAAAGGCCGGGGGGCGCTTCGGCGGACGGGTGTGCCAGGGCTCGACGCAATCGACGAGCGGCACGAGGTGGCGGTCGCAGAGCAGCGCCAGCCCTCGATGCCAGGCACCGCGCCGCCAGGGCTCCTCACCGCGCGCCAGGTCGTCGTGCCAGCAGACGGGGCAGATCTGGCACCGGTTGCCGCGGCTCAGCAAGCGCGCCCGAGGCTCGACCATGGCCGCAAGGCGCGCCAGCGGCAGGCCAGCCAGCGCCGCGAAGGCGCCGAGCCAGGGCGGCGCCTCGCGGTCGAGATCATGGTCGCCAAGCGACGGCGTGTCGAGCAGGCCGAAGTCATAGAGGAGCCTGCCCGGCGGCTGTTCATAGCCTGCGGCGAAGCGGTCGAGCCAGCCGCCGAGCATTTCTCCCGGCTGGGGCCTGGGCACATAGCCGAACCGCATCTCAGCGCTCGTCGTCCGGATCGGCCTGCGTGCCGAGAATGGCGTCGCGGCCGAGATGTTCCGTGCGGTTGCGGATCGCCGCGGTGGCGAGGTCGCGTAGATAATCAATCACCCCGCCGGTCGAGGCCTTGCCCTGATCGAGGATCTCCTGCAGCAGCACTTTCTCGCGGGCGAGCGCCGGGTCGACGCCCTCGCGCAGCGGCAGGGTGGCCAGGATGGTAGCGACAAACTGGCGAAAGGAATCGTCCAGCTTCCATTGACGGAGCTCGAATATGTCGAAGCGATGATAGAGCTGCTCCTCGCCCTGGATCATGGGCAGCAGCGTTTTCTGGCTGCCAAAGGCGACGATCGAGGCCTGGAGGCCCTCGCTGAGCCGCTGGAGATTGCGGACGATCGTGGCAAAGTCGGCCTTAGTGGGGGTATTGATCAGGCCCTGGAACTCGTTGATCAGGATCACCTTCGCCCCCATGTTGCCGAGACGGTTCAAGCAGAAATGGAAGAGGATTTCGTCGCGCATGCCGGTATGGCCAAGGCCGGCGGCGACGAGCAGGCCGCGGAGGAATCCGTCGGCGGTCGGGGCGTTGGGCATTTCATAGACCAGCGCCGGGCGCTGGTCGTGCGGGCCGCTGATCTGTCCGACCCCCCGATTTATTTCGCGTCCGACGTGATCAAGCAGGCGCGATTTTCCCATATTGGGATCGGCGGCGACCAGGATCCAGCGGGGTCGGCTGCGGCGGGGCATCAAGGCGCAGTCGAGGATGGCCTTGCAGATCGGCATGATCATCGGCAGGTCGATCCAATGGTCGCGCCACAAGGCGTCGATCCGCACCTCGGCCGGGCGCTTCAGAAAATCGTCATCAGAGGTCATCGTCATGCCTCCAACTCAGCAGCGGCAGGGGCTGCCGGGTCAATCGGGGTGGGGTGCGCTTGGGGGCCGGTTTTGACCGGGCGATCTGTCGCTGGCGCTGCCGGGCGTTCGTTCGGACCTGGTCGTCAAGCTCATAGAGCGCCCCCGTCAGCTCCTCCTCAAGATCCTTGAGTTTCTGGTCATGATAGTGTGCTTTGGTGCGCTGCCGATCCCTTTGCGTGGCGTCAAGATGGGCAAAGGTCGGCGTTTCCCATGGCGCCAGCGGTACCTCGAAATAGGTCTGGGAAAAGTCGAGGGAAACATAGACCCGGGTCATGTCGGTACGGTTGAAGCCGGCGCGCACGCGCTGGCCAACATGGGGCGCCAGACGGGGGGACTGGTAGGTGCGGCGGTGCACCGTGATCCCCTGTCCGCGGACCAGCGGCGACTTGTGTTCGAGGAGCGCGTGGCGCACCGCATCCGGGTCGGGGCGAACCAGATGCGGGGGAATATTGGCCTCGAGCTCCTTGAATTTCTGGTAGGGGCTGCAGCCCAGGGCCCGGTGCGGTGTGACATGGTAGCGCAGGATGTTGAGCACCAGCCAAGTCTCGAACTCCTCGAATGTATAGGCCGCTTCTTTCATCGGGTCATAGCCTTTCTTGGCGACGACATTGCTGAAGCTGGTCCCCTTGATCATATGCAACTCTCCCATCATACGGCCGATCAGGCGTTCGATATGACCGCCATGATGGGGCTCGCCGACCGGCCGGTAATGGGGGTGGACCCCCAACCGCACGAGCGCTTCAGGGAGCTCGCCAAATTTGAGGTCGGTGCCATTGTCGGTCCCAAGATTCTGGATCAGGAAGGATGTCGGCCAGGGGTCATCGATGCCGCGCTCGTGGAAGGGCGCCAGAGAGATACCGGCGCGCTCGATGATCGACCGTTTGGGGCAGCAACACATGAGGATGGTGAGAACATTGGTGCGGCCGGTCGGTGGCTTGATATTGATGCCATAGCCGAGGACCATGCGGGTGGCGATATCGACGACCAGGGTCAGCCACAGGCGCAGGATACCGAGCCCGCAGCCGCGCATATCGACGAAGGCATCGGCCAATGTATGGTCCATCTGGGCATATTCCCCCGGAATGTCGGTGCACAGTTTGCCGGGGAGCCATTTGAAGGTGTGCGGATCCGCTTTGATCTTGCTGGTTTTTGCCAAGGTTTTTTTGGAGACGGCTTGGGCCCTGCGCCGGAATGTTCTCTGGTCGATGCCGCGTGTTTTCAAGCGGCGACAGAAGCGGTTGACCAGCTTGGCCATGTCGCGGATCGAACGCTCTTCCCGGAACGGCAGATAGCGCTCGTGGAGCACCCGTTGCAGGGCATATTCCGTCAGCTCCGGCAGGCGAGCGGCAGGAGCCGTTTTGGGGCGCCGGTAACGGGCCGGCAGATGGGTGGTGAGGAATGGCGCCTTGAGATGCGCCCGCACATAGCGATAGACCGTTCGCGGCCGCACCCCGAGTTGCTCGGCCGCCTGCCGGGCCTGGCGTTGGGACACCGGGCCCAGCGCGATCGCCGCAATGATCTTATGCCGCCGTTTCGCTTCCGCCAGAACCGCTGCGGGAATATTGGTTTCGTCAGGATAGGTCACCTGAAGCCTCCTCGGGTTGCGCCGATCGCACCGGCGGGCAGCGCCGCAGCCCGGGACGGACCCTTGACGGCCGTGGCAGAAAAGGAAGACGGCGCCCTGCCCCTGGTTGCGCGCTGGCGCTTGCCGCCAGGCCAAGGTCAAACGTCCTCTTGCCGCGAAAAGTGTCTTTCGCGTTGCTTTCCGCCCCGAAATGTGGAAGCTTTAGGTGTCTTATCCGGGCTTCCGTACCCGTTGCGGATCTCTGGTTTACAGCCGCCTGAACCTGCAAAGTTCAGGCGGTTCTGTATTAGGGGGTCACGCCATGCGCTGCTCCGTTGGTCGCTCGCTCGCTATACCAGCGATGCGCTGGGTGATCGATCATGCGGCAGGCCCGTCCGGCTCGCTCGAGATCGCGCAAATACAGATAGATGCGGTGGGGATTGGCCCGAATGCCGGCGACCTTCAGGCGCTCCATCAGGTCGCGCGTCGTGGCGGCCTCGCTCTTGCGACACGGCAAGAGGGCGGCAACATGATCGCGCACGCCAGATGTCGCGGCGTCGATCGCCGGACTTGCCGTCGGGGCCTGGTCAAGGTCGGCGTTCGCCAGCAGGTCCTTCAGGGCCTCGATGCCGCCGGCTTTCAGCAGGCGGTCGTGCTCACATTTCTGCAATTGCTGTTTCAGCTGCTGTTCTCTCTCGAGCAGGCTGTCATGGTCGCGGGTCAAGGCGTCGAGCATCTGCACGACCCGACCTGAGAGTTCGGCCATGTGCGTCTCCTCTCCTGTTCTGCGGAGAGCCTATTAGACGCCTTGAGAGCTCATCGATCAACAGAAAAGTGAGGCCGCTGACGGTGATAGCTTTTTTAAAACAAAGACTTGCGATACGGTAGTGCGTATCGCGAAATTTGGGAAAAAAACGGCCGTGCTGCGGACGTCATTATCTCTTCGGGACTGTTCTTCGTGATCACTCGCCCGATGGGTTGCCCTTCTTTTTTAGCTCCGCGAACTTGCCCGCCATGGTCGGGTTGCCTTTGGTCAGCTTTTTGATTGTCACATCCTGTGCTTTGTCGTTGGCGAGGCGCAGGTTGCGGTCGGTACCAAGCAGGGCTTCCTTGGTTTTCTGAAGATGGTCGATGGACTTGTCGATTTCGGCAATCGCCGTCTGAAAACGTCGCGACGCGAGGTCAAAGTTCTTGCCGAAGGCTGTTTTGAAAGCCTCCAGTTCGGCTTCAAAATTGGCGACATCGATATTCTGCGCTTTCACCAATGCAAGCTCGGATTTGTATTTGAGCGAATTCATGGCAGCGTTGCGCAGCAGCGTGATGATCGGGATGAAGAACTGCGGGCGCACCACATACATTTTCGGATAGCGGTGGAACATATCGACGATCCCGGTGTTGTAAAGTTCGCTCTCGGGCTCGAGCAACGAGACCAGGACCGCATATTCGCAGCCTTTTTCGGTACGGTCCTTGTCGAGTTCCTTCAGGAAATCCTCGTTCCTGCTTTTTGTGGCAGTGCGATCACTCTCATTCTTCATCTCGAACATGATCGAGACGATTTCGGTGCCGGCGTCATCCAAGTCCCGGAAAATATAGTCGCCCTTGCTGCCGCTCCGGGCGTCATTATCCTTCTCAAAATAGGCCTTCGGGAAAGCCGTCGCCCGGATGCGATTGAACTCGGTCTCACAATGCTGCTCGAGGGTTTCGCCCACCATCTTGGTTGAAAGGCGTGCCTTCATGTCCTTCAGGCGCTCGATCGCATCGTCGCGGTCCTTGATCTGGGTCTCATACCGTTCTTTGAGGGCCTTTTCGGAGAGTTGTTTCTCGAGCTCTGCCTGCTTGAGTCCGTTCTGCAGGTCGTCGCGCTCTCTCTCGATCGCGCTGATCGCCTTGGTCACCGCGAGTTCCTGCGCAACATTGAAAGCGTCCAGCCTGGCCTGCAGGTCCTGGATGGCGGCGTCCTTGGTGTTGACCACCTTCTGCAGCTCGCTTACCAGCGTCTCGCGCTCCTTGTCGGCGGATCCCAAAGCCTCAGTGACGGCGAGTTGACGGGCAATCTCCCCGGCTTCCAGTTTGGCCTTCAGGGCTTGAATTTCAGCGTCTTTGGAGGACGAAGACTGTTGGTATTCCTTCTCTGCTTTGGCCGTCGCGAGTTCAACGGCGGTCCGCTTGTCGCGCTCTGCGAGATCGAGGCGCTCGTGCAGCTGCTTTTCGAATTCGTGGTCACGGACTTGCTTCAGAATCTCTGCATACCCGGCGCCATCGATTTTGAAAGCCTTGCCACAGTGGGGACACACAATTTCCTGCATAGCCATGCGCCTTTCTTGAGTATTCAGTTCAACGAGGATTTCTGAATGTGTCGAGCTTTACGTTAGGTTGTATGGAACCACTCGGCAACTGCCTGTTCGCTGAATGGATTCAGCCGCGCTGGCAGTCGAGGCAAGATCGACTTCACGGCATCCGACTGTCAAAACCTGAAAGGTCACTAACATCTGGCTGCACACTAACATTGATGGTGTTAGTGTGCGGGGTCTGTGCTAGTGACGTGAAATGATTGGGGAAAGCGATTTCGATTTCCCTCTTCTGGCGGATCTTCGGTGTCGCCCAATCCGCCAAGCGAGACCGGTACATGGCCCGGGAATTCGGCAACGAGACTCAACCGCCCGCCCATTGCCTCCACATAGCTGCGCAGTGTCGAAAGCATCAGGTCGCTGCGCTTCTCCATCTTGGCGATGCTTGCCTGGCGAATCCCCAGCGTCTTGGCCAACTGAACCTGAGTTAATTGCTTGGCTTTGCGGAGTTCTTGAAGCGTCAGATATTCTGCATGTAACAGGTCAGCGGCTGCGTCGATGCGTTGGCGCCGCGCGGTCGGTAATTTCTCGAGCTTTTCTGTCAGGGATTTGCTCATTTTCTGTCCTCCTGGCATGCGGGACTTGGATCTGGCACTCCCTACATCTCATACGCCATAATATAGCCCAAAGGCTATAGTTTCGCCAGTGTAGGCCTAGTGACCGGGTAGCTGCGAAAAACGACATCTGAGAGAACAAATATAGAACACTTCTGAATTCCCCTTCTAACGACGATGACGTTCACAGCAATTTCCTCTTTTTAATCCAGGCAAGAGCTATTTCATCCATGGCCGTGGCGGGAATAGCCACCGTTACATTGGCATCATAGCCTGGAATCCCTTTTTCCACAGCAAACATGCTGGCGTGCTCCACCAGGAGATGCACATGCGTCATCGGCTCATCGCGCAATGTGACTGCCTCGAACAAATGAAAGTTGGCACCGGAACAGATCGTCGATTTCGTGCTCATTTCACTTGCTTCTCCCCTTGAGTTTTAGCGGTTGTGCCGTGATGAGTTCCCGCCTTTTCAAACACGGCAAGAATCTTGGCCGTAGTCGCCACTTCAGCCTTGAGGCTTGCAAGCTCAACTTCCTGGGACCGGGTATGTGCTTGAACAGCTTCGTATTTGTTTTCGAGTTGATCATACCGACGCTTGAGAGAATCATATTTCTTCTCTGTGTCGGTAAGTTTTTGCAGCTCGTCGGCCTGGCTCGCCAAAGTCGCGGTCTGGGTCTGGTTTTCCACCTTGAACTGCTCCACGGCAGCGTGAGCATCGGCCAGCCTGGTCGCGAGTGCGCTATTTTCCTTAACCATGATGGACAGTTCTTCCTGTTTTCCCGCAAGTTTCTGCGACAGGTCACGCTTTTCCACAAGCAACTGCTGCATCTGATGTTCGAACCGGCGGTTCTCCGCGTCCCTCTGCTCTTTGACGGATTGTCGATAATGCTCCAGGCTGTCGCGGGCATGCTGGTGTTTCTCCTCCAGCGAGGCTATTTGCGATGCCTTTTCGGACAGCCGCGCGTCCAGGTCTTTATTACTGAGTTCCAGCTTCCTTTTGTCTTGAGCGGCTTCATCTAATGCCCTCTTGCTGCCGGCATGCCGTTCCTGTTCCTCCTGAAGGTGGTTTGAAAGCCCACTGATCTCCCTATTTCGTTCCGCTAGTTGCGTTTCGCGCTCGGCAATTTCCCGAAACAGCGCAGCTACCTGTTCGCCATGATCCGTTCTGGCCTTGTCGACCACGGCCTGCGCCTCCTTTTGCAGTTGGTCTGCAAGGTTGGCCACCATGGTGCGCAATGTATCACTCAGAAAGGCATCGGCATCGATCTTGGTACCCGCTTCGGCTTCCAACTCCCGTAAATAACGGTGAATAGTGGTTTTGGAGCCAGTATTGCCGAGTTCGGCACGGACGGCGTCGATGGATGGATTTTCGCCGCGAGCCAGCAATGCCTGCCGTGCCTGCTTGACTTTTTGCTTGTCGATTCCTGTGCGTGCCACGCCATTTTCCTTTTTCGTAACATAATACGTAATACGTATATACATACTATAATGGCACTTAAAATTGGAAATAAAATTACAATTTTAACCATTGATAATGGAAGATTATCACATGTTATAGGCCAATATGCTGAAAACTAGGGAAAATCTGGTATGATACCTCAGCCACAGGCAGAATGGATAAAGTGAGACCTTCATGAGCCGTATCGAAGAGTATGTAAGGGCAGCCACCCGGGACAGCACACGCCGGAGCTATGCGTCGGCGATTGAACATTTTGAGGTCAACTGGGGTGGCATGCTGCCCGCGACAGCCGACAGGATCGCCCATTATTTGGCGGACCATGCCGGCAGCCTTACTCTCAATACTCTCAGGCAACGCCTTGCTGCTATCGGTCGGTGGCACGTAGAACATGGATTTGTCGATCCAACAAAGTCGACTCTGGTCAAACGTATCCTGAAGGGCATCGCTGAGTTGCACCCGTATCGGGAGAAGCAGGCGGCGCCGTTGCAACTGGTGCAGCTTGAAGCACTCGACAACTATTGGCATGACGGGCTGCAAGCGTGCGCTTCCCTTCCTGGTGAAACACTCAGGCTGCTGCGCAACCGGGCCCTGATGCTGCTCGGTTTCTGGCGCGCCTTTCGTAGCGACGAATTGTGCCGGATTGAGGTTCAGCATATTGAGTTTGATGCCGATGCGGGGATGACGCTCCATTTATGGCGCTCCAAG
The DNA here is from genome assembly GCF_028463845.1 of Gimibacter soli. Taxonomy (NCBI): domain Bacteria; kingdom Pseudomonadati; phylum Pseudomonadota; class Alphaproteobacteria; order Kordiimonadales; family Temperatibacteraceae; genus Gimibacter; species Gimibacter soli. Next base: position 2,158,417 of record NZ_CP116805.1, read on the forward strand.
AGCGATCACAGCCATAGTGGAACGACCTATCGGTGCCCGGCCCTCACCCGACTATGCCCGGTGGCGGCATGCCGGGCTTGGCTCGAAGCCTCTGGTATCAAGACTGGACCCTTGTTCCGAGGTGTCGATCGGTGGGGTCACCTGCGAAATACTGCACTGCACCCCAATAGTATCGTACCGCTTTTACGAAACGAACTGGCTGCCGCGGACATAGAGGGCGGTCTATATAGCAGCCACTCACTCCGGCGCGGTTTTGCCTCCTGGGCCAACTCAAACGATTGGGATGTCAAGTCGCTGATGGAATATGTCGGCTGGAAGGATGTCAAGTCGGCATTACGCTATGTGGACACTTCAGACCCCTACAAAAAACGCCAGATAGAAGCCGGCCTCCAGAAGCATGCGGCGAAAGATGCCTGACAATGGGGACGACATTCTCCCCACAGAGGCCGGTCCCTGCCCAATTGGTCTAAGGGCGCATAGTACGCGCCGCTAGTCTTCCAGAAGCTGATCGATGATGGCGCAATCCGGAGTGTCACCGCCGCTGCATTCCGTCGCCATGCCTTCAAGCGCTGCCTGAAGCTTGAGAAGGTCCACCACCTTGCTTTTGATCAGTGCCACGTTCGCAAGCGCCATGTCTTTCACATCGTCACAGGCAAAGGTGCCGTCCACCATCTCCAACAGCCCGGCCACTTCCTGATTTGTGAAACCCAAGGCGCGCGACCGGCGGATGAACTTCAGCCGTTTCAAATGATCCGTGGAATAACACCGATAACCAGAACCCGTGCGCGGCGGGTCGGGCATCAGGCCGATCTTCTCATAAAACCGGATGGTCTCCAGATTGACCCCGCTCTCTTTCGCGAGCGTTCCTCTCGTGAATTCACGTTTTTGCGATACGGCCATTTTCCTGTTGATCCTGTATTTACTACAGGGTGTAGCCTACAGGACATGAGACCATCGGTGCAAGCCGGGGCGATGAAATCAACGAAACTGTGATGAAGAATATTTATGAGCGACATGGAACAAACAGATGGAACGAAAAACTGGGCCGCGAGCTTTGGCGTGATCGGTGCCATTCTGGCGTCTTCCTGCTGCATCCTGCCCTTTGTCTTCCTGATGCTGGGCGTCAGCGGCGCCTGGATCGGCAACCTGACGGTACTGGAACCCTACAAAGACTATTTTGCGGCGGTGACGCTGGTCTTCCTCGGGGTCGGCTTCTGGCAGGTCTATATCAAACCCAAAAGGCAGTGCGCCGAGGGTTACTGCGCAACCCCCAGGTCGGACCGGATCATCAAAATCATTCTGTGGGTGTCGGCGGTGCTGGTTCTGCTGGCGCTGACAGTCGACATCTGGGCACCCATCCTTGGCAACTATATTTGATACGGAGTAAGCAACATGAAACATCTTTTGAAAGCAACACTGGTCGGCATCGCCGTCGGTCTGGCAATCCCGGCAGGGGCGAATGCTTCTGACACACAGGTGGTCGCGGAACAGGCCGCGCAGAAGACCGTTACATTCTCCATTGAGAAAATGACCTGTGCCATGTGCCCGATCACGGTCCGCAAGGCCATGGAAAAGGTAGACGGTGTGCTGTCGGTCGAAACCGACTATGAAAGCAAAACCGCGACCGTGGTCTTTGACCCGTCAAAAGCGGACACCGACGCCATTGCCGCCGCCTCCACAAATGCCGGCTATCCTGCAACTGTGGCCCAAGGGTCCTGAGATGGCGTTCGACATGCCTGAGAGCAGTTGTTGCAGCGCCAAAGGACCTGGGCAGCAGATGAGCCTGATGGTCATTGGTGCCGGTTCAGCCGGGTTCTCGGCTGCGATCACGGCTGCGGAGGCTGGAGCGGCGGTAACACTGGTGGGTGCGGGCACCATCGGCGGCACCTGCGTTAACGTGGGCTGTGTGCCGTCAAAGACTATGATCCGGGCGGTTGAGCCCCTATATCAGGCCCGGCACGCCAGCCGGTTCGATGGCATTTCATCCGCTGCGATGGTGTTGAACTGGCAAGCCACGGTTACGCAGAAGCAACAGCTGGTGGATGAGTTGAGGCAAGCCAAATATACCGACGTTCTGCCGTCCCACCCCGGCGTGACCTATCTCGAAGGCAGCGCCCGGCTGACGGCGGACGGCGTGCTGGTGGACGGCACGCTCTACAGGCCGGACAGGATCATCATCGCGACCGGCTCGTCGAATGCGGTGCCGCCCATTCCCGGCATCGACAGCGTGCCCTATCTGGACAGCACCTCGGCCCTCGCCCTTACGACACTGCCCGCATCCATGATCGTGATCGGCGGCGGCGTGATTGGCTGCGAACTGGGCCAGATGTTCGCCCGCGCCGGTGTCAAGGTGACCATCTGTTGCCGAAGCCGCCTGGTGCCCGGCATGGAAACCGACATCAGCGAGCATCTGGCCCGGTATCTGGAAGACGAGGGTATTCGTGTTCTCACAGGGCTCGATTATCGCTCGGTCTCCCAAGAGGGCGGTATGGTCACTCTCACCTATCAGCAGGATGGCGACAGGCAAACGGTGGCGGCGGAAACGCTCCTGCTCGCCGCAGGTCGCCGCCCCAACACGGAAGGGCTGGGGCTTGAAGAAGCCGGGGTCGCCCTGAGCGCAAGAGGCGGGATTGAGGTTGACATCACCATGCGCTCCAGCAACCCCATGGTCTATGCTGCCGGTGACGTGACCGGCAGGGACATGTTTGTCTATATGGCGGCATATGGTGCCAAACTGGCGGCGCTCAATGCTGTCGGCGGCGAGGAACGCCCCTATGATAATGCTGCCATGCCCGAGGTAGTTTTCACCGATCCGCAAGTCGCCTCCGTGGGGCTGACGGCAGCACAGGCAAGGGGGCAAGGCATCGATGTGAAGACCAGCCTGATCACCCTGGATCATGTACCGCGTTATCTGGCGGCCCGCGACACACGCGGGCTGATCAAGCTGGTGGCCGACAAGGCGACCGACCGGCTCCTGGGTGCGCATATATTGGCACCCGAGGGTGGGGAACTCATCCAAACCGCGGTGATGGCGATCAAGGCAGGCATGACGACGAAAGAGCTGGGGCAGACCATATTCCCCTATCTGACAGGGGTGGAAGGCTTGAAGCTTGCCGCACAAACCTTCGACAAGGATGTCAGCACCCTGTCGTGCTGCGCGGGATAGAGCGGGAGAGGGTATAAAGAGCAGCGAGGAGAGCCGAGGTGGCCACGACAGACCTGAAACTGGAAGCGTGCGGCACGTTGCCAAGGCCGGGCCCGGTCGGACGCCTGATTCGCCTCCTGTTCGGGGCTATGTGCTTATATTATGTGGCCGGTTTGTGGGCGGTGCGCGGCGATTTTATTACCAGCGAAGGTGCCATCCGCCCGCTCTTGTGGAATGGTATCGTCATCGGCCTCGTGCTGGTCAGCTATGTGGTCAACATCGGCTTTTCCCGCTCCTGGAAGAAATGGCCCGCTGCCGTAAGCGCGGCGGCTTTGGCGGGCATGGCCTTGGTGGGCTACATTCAAGCTGACAAGTATGAAACGCCCTTGCTCGCGCATACCGTCCACATCTGGGAGCTTTATATCTTCAGCCAGCTCGGTCTGGCCTTTGTCGTCGCTGCCCTGATTGGAACGCCGGGCTGTGAAATGCGGACGTTCCACCACCTTTATTCCCTGATCACCGGCAAACCAACCAAAGAGCATCACTGCCCTATTGGACCGCTTGGGCCGGTTGACCGGTGGGAGGCTAGTTCCACAGCCGATGATCCCAAAAGCTGATTGCCTATTGCTACAGGGTCGGTCGTGGGCCCCATAGGATAATCGCTGCGCCAATCAAACAGATTGACGCACCTATCAGATCCCACCGGTCCGGCCACTTGCTTTCCACGAGCCAAAGCCACACCAATGACGCAGCGATATAGACGCCACCATAGGCGGCATAGGCGCGTCCGGCAAAATCGCTATCGATTTTCGTCAAAAGAAAAGCAAAGAGTGCGAGTGATACGACGCCCGGCGCTATCCAGAAGGGAGACTTTCCGAGCCGCAGCCACGCCCAAAAGGTGAAGCACCCCGCGATTTCTGCAATGGCTGCGCCGATATAAATTAAAGGTGTCATCACCTACCTCCCGATCATTGGTACGCCCAATGGCCCCCCCTTGCGCCAGCAGCAGCTCACCATCCCATTTGGTCCGTTGGTTTGAAATCAGCCGCTCCTATCCATGTTCCTGACAAAGGCTATGATCGGCAAGAACTTTGATAATCCGGCAATCCGAAATGGTTCCGCCTGAGCAATGATTGATCATGCGTTTCAATTCCGTTTGCATGACTTCGAGCGCTGCGATCTTGCGGTCTACCCGCTTCAGGTGGGCACGTGCGATCGCATCCACCTCTTCGCATGGCCTGTCGGGCTGGTCGGAAAATTCCAGAAGGTTTCTGATATCATCAAGGGAGAAACCCAGTTCGCGGCTATGGCGAATGAAGGTCAGGCGTTCAAGATGAATTTCATTGTACACGCGCCGGTTATTTGTAGTCCGTATCGCTTTCGGCATGACACCGATCTCTTCATAATAACGGATCGTCTGCACCTTGGTGTCCGTGCGTTTGGCCAATTCACCGATCATAAAATCCTGGGCCATAAATTTTCTCCTTGCTCCTACAGCGACTGTAGCATGTAGGGTTTAATACAAGAAACCGACAGTGATTCGAGGAAGAAAAATGTCCGGCGATTGTGGATGCAGCGCAAACCAGAGTTTTGACGGCAGGTCTCCCGCCTATAAGCGGATTCTGATTGTGATCATTGCCATCAACCTTGGTATGTTTTTTGTCGAGCTGTTTGGTGGCCTTGCGGCAGGTTCCATGGCCCTGCTGGCGGACTCGCTTGATTTCCTGGGCGATAGCGCCACCTACACGATCTCCCTTATTGTTATCGGGATGCCGCTCGCGGTGCGGGCCAAGGCCGGTCTTTTCAAAGGCATATCCCTTTTTGCAATCGCCGCCTGGGTGCTGGGCAGCACTTTCTACCGCGTCTTCATTGAAGGCGTGCCCGAAGCCCTGACTATGGGAGCGATTGGTGTAGCTGCCTTCGCCGCTAACGTGATTAGCGCCGTCTTGCTGCTCAAATACAAGGATGGCGACAGCAACGTTCGCTCGGTCTGGCTCTGCAGTCGCAACGATGCCATCGGCAATCTCGCTGTTATCCTCGCCGCATCAGGTATTGCCGCAACGGATGCCGCCTGGCCGGACCTTCTGGTTGCGGGTATTATGGGCAGTCTCTTCATCCATTCTGCCACAAAAATTGTCCAGCAATCCTGGAGGGAACTGTCTGACGAGAGGCAGCGTCAGAACACCGGCAGTGACAACTGCCGCGAAAATCTGTAAGAAATCAACAGGCATGAACCCGAGCGAAGATGTAACCCTGAACGATGGCTAAATATTTAAAAATATTGCTGCTGTTTATCTTCGTAACCGCGCCTTTCCTGGACATCGCGTTTCTTGATAGTCAGGAATCCGTCGATCATTTCAGCGAAGCCTATCACGACATCGTGAAACATGAAAAAGTTGCCCCAGCAGACCTGCACTGTATCTGCCATGTCATTCATCACGGTGCCTATATCTGCAAGACTGCTGCCCTGACGATCGACGAAACGCATTTTAAAACGCGCCGGGTCGCCAATATTGCGGCCAACGGTCTAAACCCCAGGCCGGGCCTCCAGCCACCTTCCGCCACACTCTCCTGAAGATGTCCCTGCGTGGATTAAGCCAGAGCTTTCTTGCCGGAAAGCCTGATGGTTCGCGCATGTATCAATCATTTTGAGAGTGAACAAGCATGAAATATATGCGACATGCCCTAATGGGCGTCGCGGCGATCGGCCTTTGCACCGGCATGGTGCAGAGCGGCCCCGCCGCGTGTGCGGACGGCCAGAAGCGTCCCGTCCTTCATGAATTTATTGAGCAGGTCACGAACGAGCACCCAGCCCTGATGGCGTCGGAAGCGGCTTTGGCCGCCGCGCGTGCCAGGGCCAAGGGTCAATCGCGCCCGATCTATAACCCTGAAGTCGAAGTTGCTTACGAGAATGCCGCGGAGGTGACCAAAGAAGTTGGTCTGTCACAAACCTTCGACTGGTCGGGCAAGCGCAAGGCCCGTAGCGGTGTTGGCCGCGCCGAAGTCGATGCGGCGGAAGCCCGCTTTGAAATCGCCAGGAAAGCCCTGCTAAGCGACATTCTGAAGGCGCTTTCCGATTATCAAACTGCCTCCCGGCTTTTGGAGGTTGCGTCGCAGCGCGAAACCCTGAGTGAGAGATTTCTCGATCTTGCTACCCGCCGCCAAAAGGCGGGCGAGATGCCGCAGGCAGAGCTGCTGACGGCCCGGTTGGCCCTCGCGGAAGCACGCGCGGCGAAGAATGCGGCTATGCTCGCCCTGTCGATGGCGGAAGAAGGCCTGGTAGCAATCACCGGTGAGGATCGGCAGATATGGCCGCACCTGACGGGGGCTCCACTCCAAACCGTCGTCGCACCGGAAACGGCTGCTTATGAAGGTCTTCCCGAACTGCGCCTCGCTCAGGCACAAACCGAGATCGCCAGAGCCCGGATCAGGGTCGCGAAGACCGAGCGCATGCCCGATCCCACCGTTGGCGTCAGGGTTGGTGAAGAAGGCAACAGCAGCCTTGTGGGCCTTTCTGCCTCCATTCCCATCCCGATCCGTAACAGTTATCGCGATGAAGTTAACGCTGCCGGGTCCGACCTTGTGGAAGCACAGCAGAGTTATTATGCGGAAAATCGGCGGATACGGGCTCGTTATGATGCCAGCCTGAAACGCTATATGGCCGCCTCCCGGGCATGGAGCCTGTGGCAGGACCAGGGCGCCGACCCGCTGAAGGAGCAGCGGTTGCTGCTCGACAAGCTTCTGGAAGCGCGCCAGATCGGCGCCATCGATTATCTGATCCAACTGAATCAAACATTCGCAACCGAAGAGGCCTCTGTCGAGCTGAAAGGCCGGCTCTGGAACGCCTGGATCGACTGGCAGGATGCCGGTGCAACGGTTGAAGAATGGCTGGAGACAATTCAATGAAATACTCAATAAAATTTGCCCTGCTGGCGCTGGTTTCACCGCTCGCCATCAACGCGGCCACTTCCGGCCTGGTGCCCCAGTATAATGCGGTATTTGCCTCTGAGCAGGACGAACATGGCAACGACCATGCTGAAGCAGAAGGCGAAGGGCATGGCGAAGAAGAAAACGTCAAAATGACTGACGCGGAATTGCATGAAGCTGGCGTCGTTACTGCCAGCGTCGCACCGCGCCCACTGGCAGAGACCTTGTCCGCACCGGGTGAAGTCACGGTCAATCAATATGCCACCCTGCAAGTGACACCACGTATTGAGGCCCAGGTCGTTGCGCGCCACGTCCGGATGGGGGATGCGGTCAGGAAAGGCCAGCCTCTTGTGACCCTGTCCAGCGTGGATATGGCCGAAGCGCAGGCCAGCCTCATCCTGGCGGACCAGGAATGGCAAAGGGTTCAGAAGCTCGGGCGGGATGTTGTCTCCGAACAACGCTTCCTTGAAGCGAAGGTGGCGGCACAACAAGCAAAGGCCAAAGTGCTCGCCTACGGCATGTCGGAGGTGCAGGTCAAAAACCTGCTGGCAAACGAGGTGTCTGCCGCCACGGGCGAATTTGACCTGCTGGCCAACCAGGACGGCACCATCATTCATGACACGTTCGTTGTGGGGCAGATTGTTGAACCCGGCAACATACTGTTCGAGGTGAGCGATGAAAGCCGGATTTGGGTGGAAGCCCAACTGTCGCCGGAAAAAGCCGCCTTGATCGAGCGTGGTGCTCAGGCCTGGGTCACAAAGAGTGGCGTTTCAATGACTGGGACCGTGGTTCAGGTTCACCACCGTGTGGATGAGGCGACACGAACCCTGTCTGTCCGGATTGAAGTGGACAACAGGCAAGACAGCCTTCATGCGGGCCAATTTGCCGGCGTTGAAATTCAGACCGGCGAAACCGATCGGGTCGTTGCTGTGCCGGATTCCGCAATCGTCCTTCTCGAAGGCCAACAAGTGGTGTTCAAGCGCGAAGGCGATGAACTGCACCCCATGCCGCTTGACACCGGAATCTCCAAGGGCGGCTGGACCGAGGTGAAAGCCGGTCTCTTCACTGGCGATGTGATCGTTGTCGAAAACGCCTTCCATATCAAATCCCTCATCTTGAAGTCCAAGATGGGTGAAGGCCACGGGCATTAGGAGGCGTACATGTTGAATAAACTCGTAGAAAGCGCGCTCCAGTATAAATTTCTGGTGATCATCGCGTTTCTGGTCGTCGGCTTCATGGGCTGGCGCGCCGTCAACACCGTTCCGATCGATGCCTTTCCGGATGTCACTCCGGTACAGGTGAATATTTATACGGAATCGCCCGGCTTGGCGGCTGAGGACGTGGAACAGCTGCTCACGTTCCCGGTGGAATCCGGCATGGCCGGTTTGCCCGGCGTGCAGGAAATCCGCTCCGTCAGCCTTTTTGGCCTCTCTTATGTTGCTGTCTATTTTGAAGACGACATGGACATCTATTTCGTGCGACGCCTCGTCATGGAGCGGCTGGCTGAAGTGGGTGACCGTATTCCGGAAGGCTATGGCACACCGGAGATGGGCCCCAACACATCGGGGCTCGGCCAGGTCTTCTGGTACACGGTCGAGCAGGCAGATGAAAAGCTGGCCGGTGCCAACAGCGAGATGGACCTGCGTACCTTGCAGGACTGGACCATCCGGCTGATCCTGAGAACAGCGCCCGGTGTGGACGATGTCATGTCCTGGGGTGGCCAGGAACGCCAGTATCAGGTTCAGATCGATCCCCTCAAACTGATCAAATACGATCTCGGTTACCGCGATGTGATGGAAGTGATCCAAGCTAATAACCGGCAGGTAGGCGGTCAATATATCGATCAGGGGCCGGAACAGTATCTGGTTCGCGGCCTCGGCCTCGTACGCGGCGAAGAGGACCTCGGCAACATTGTCGTCAAGGAGGCCGACGGTACGCCGGTGTACCTGAAGGATATTGCGACAATCTCGCAAGCCGGGGCGCTCCGGTTCGGCGCTGTCACCCGTGATGGCAAGGAAGTCGTGCTCGGCATGGCCTTGTCCCGGATTGGGGAGAATGCCAAAAACGTGGTCGATGCGGTCAAGGATAAGGTCGGTATTGTAGAACAGGCATTGCCGGACGGTGTGGTGATCAAGCCGATCTACGACCGGACCGAACTCGTGGAAAAAGCCGTTTCAACCGCCGAGAATGCGCTCATTGAGGGCTCCATTCTGGTGGCGATCGTGCTGTTTCTGTTTCTTGGAGAATTGCGGTCTGCTCTGGTCGTCATCGCTGCCTTGCCGCTCGCCATGCTGATCGCCTTCATTTTCATGGAAAATGCTGGGCTTTCCGCCAACCTGATGTCGCTGGCGGGTCTTGCCATCGGCATCGGTATGATGGTGGACGGCGCGGTCGTGATGGTCGAAAACTCGTTCCGGGTTATGGCCGAACGGCGGGAAGCCGGGGAAGATGTCCACCGGACCGCAGCGGTACTTGAGGCTGCGCGTGAGGTGGCAAACCCGATTTCGTTCGCGATCCTGATCATTATCGTGGTGTTTCTGCCGCTCTTCAGTCTGGAAGGTCTTGAAGGCAAGCTTTTCAAGCCGATGGCCTTCAACATCAGCTTCGCCATGGCGGGCTCGCTCCTGCTCACGCTGACCATCATCCCGGTGCTGGCAGCACTGATCCTCAAACCAAAGAAGGAGAAAGATACTTTCCTTGTCGCCTGGATCAAGCGGCGGTATCTGCCGCTGCTTGCATGGGCCCTTGGTCACAGGAAAGCTGTCGTAAGCGGCGCGGTCGCGCTTCTGCTTGGCAGCCTGGCGCTGTTCCCGTTTCTCGGTAAGGAGTTCATGCCGCAACTGCAGGAAGGTTCGATCATGTGGCGGGTAACCTCCATCCCGTCCACATCGCTCGACCAGTCGATCAAGATATCGAAGGATATCGAGTTGGCACTGGGCAAGTTTCCGGAAGTGGAAACGACGATCGCCATGATTGGCCGTGCCGAAAAAGGTGAAACCGCAGATGTGAACTATATGGAGATTTATACCGCGCTCAAACCGCATGATGAATGGAGTAACGACCGGTCCATCGAAGAATTGGCCGCTGCCATGCGGGAAGAACTGGAAAAAGTTGTTCCCACATCTGTCGTTGCTTTCACGCAGCCCATTCAGATGCGGGTGGAGGAATTGATCTCCGGTGTGCGGGCCACGCTTGCGGTTAAACTCTATGGTGAAGACCTGGGCGAGCTTGACCGGCTCAGTGCCCGGATCAAGGAGGCCGTATCTTTGGTTCCTGGTGTCGCTGACCTGTCGCTTGAAGCCAATATCGGCAAACCGCAGATCCGTATCCAGGTGAACCGTCCTGCGCTCGCGCGTTACGGAGTGAACGCTGACGATATCCTCGATATCGTTCGTACCGGTATCGGCAACGAGCCGGTCAGTACCCTGATCGACGGCGTCAAACGCTTTGACATCACGGCGCGCCTTCAGGATGCCTCGAAAGCTTCCGTGGAAGCGATCAAGAGGATACCGGTGCGGACATCATCGGGTGCCATCATATCGCTCGCCGATGTGGCCGATGTCAGTGTTGCTGAAGGCTATAGCTTCGTGCGGCGCGAGCAGTTGCAGCGCTATGCGGTCATCCAGATGGATGTGCGCGGACGCGACGTGGATGGCTTCGTTCAAGACGCCAATCGGGTGATTGAAGAGAAGGTCGATATGCCGCCAGGCTACTGGGTCGAATGGGGCGGCGCTTTTGAAAACCAGCAACGCGCACTCGCGCGTCTGTCGGTGATTGTACCGTTGACGATCTTCTTCATCTTTGTGCTCCTCTATACGGCCTTCAACTCGGTACGCTTTGCCACACTGATTATCGCCAACGTGCCGTTCGCGACCGCCGGTGGCCTGATCGGGCTGTTTATCACGGGGCAATATGTATCGGTGCCGTCGGCTATCGGCTTTATCGCGGTGTTTGGCGTGGCCATGCTCAACGGCATCGTGCTCGTGAGTTTCATCAACGAGCTCAGGGCCAAAGGCATGAGTGTGCGAGACGCGGTGCAAAGGGGAACGGAGCTCAGGCTCAGACCGGTACTCATGACCGCCAGCGTTGCCATCCTCGGCCTTGTACCTATGCTGCTCTCCAGCGGCGTCGGTGCGGAGACACAGCGGCCGCTTGCGACCGTCGTGGTTGGCGGCCTGGTCACATCGACGCTGCTGACACTCGTGCTGCTGCCGGTGATCTACGACTGGATGGAAAGCCTGGGCGGCAAGACAAAACCCCTTCCTTCAAAAAGTGAGGTATCATCATGAAAGAGATCAAAGCCTTCATTCACCGAAACAGGATTTCGGATGTGGTGCATGAGCTGAAACAGGCGGGATATAAATATATCTCGGTCGTCGATGTGCTGGGGCTCCTCAAAGCCCTCGGTTCTCAGGAGCAGCAATATTCCGTTGATCTGGGCACCAAGGTGGTGTCCGAAATCAAGCTGGAACTGGTGTGCGACGATGGCCAACTGGATGATGCTATCGACATCATCAGCCGTCAGGGCCGGACCGGCCAGAAGACGGGAGGCTGGATCTATGTGACCGACGTGGAACAGGCCATCAAGATCGACGGCAGCTAATGCTCTGCCCATGCCTGCTGATGCACTGCGCCAATTGTGCTCAGCAGGCAGCCCTGCGGCGGGATAACCTCGCGGTCCTGTCGCCGGTTCCAAGGGGTATCGGACGGCCAGTCAGTCAGACTGTATTGACAATCCGGCTGTACCCCACGGCCTGGCAACATATGACCCCCATCTACACGTTGCCAGGCCACCTTTTGGGCCTGTCCCACCATGAAAGCCGAGCACAGGGAACTCCAAAGGATGAAAGCCGAAAAGAAAAATTCGATCCTGAAATACACGGCAGCGCTTGGGGCTGTGTCCGCGTCACTCTACCTGCTGTCCTATTATGAGGCGCAGACCCTCCCGGATATGACACTTCATCCGCAAAACCCGGACTTGGTGCAGCGCGGTCAAGTTCTGTACAGCCAATATTGTGCTGGATGCCACGGCGACAACCTTGAAGGACAACCGGGTTGGCAGGAAAAGAAGGCACTTGAACGGCGCCGCGCGCCTCCGCTTGATGCGACAGGGAAAGCCTGGAGGCACTCCGATAAATCGCTTTTCATAATGACCAAATTCGGTGTTCATGCGCTTGAGGGTATGGGCACATTGAACAGCGACATGCCCGCCTTTGAGGACACCCTTAAGGACGAAGAGATTGTCGCCGTCCTTTCCTATGTCGAGAGCACATGGCCCAAAGGCGACACAGACGAACGTGAAAATACGTCAGGGCCAGAATGAGGTTGTGCATTGCCCTCTCGTGTCTCATATTAATTCTCAATTACATTTTTTGAAACGACTGGTAGCCCAACAATGACCCGACTAAATTGTTTACTCCTCAGCCTTATCCTGCAGTTCACCTTTCTGACCGGCACGTATGCGAATGACAGCGCCCGCCTGGTTCAGCTCGTTGACTATGTTGGCGTGGACTATAGCGAGGCGGTTTCAAACGGCGTTGTTGTCAACCAGCTTGAATACGAAGAAATGGTGGAGTTTTCTGGCATCATTGAGATCGAATTGCAAAAGATGGCCACTGCATCAGAAATGCAGGGTTTGCTTGAGCAAGCGAAAGACCTGAAAGGCCTGATCCTTTCAAGAGCGCCGTCGGCAAAGGTCAAATCGCTCACACAGTCGATGCGCGCAACCATCATTCAGATGTCGGGCCTGAAGGTCACTCCGGATCAGGCTCCCGACATAGGCCGCGGCAAACTACTATATCAAGGGGAGTGCGCTGCGTGCCACGGCGCTGGCGGCAGCGGGGACGGTGAGCTTGCCGAGGAGTTGGACCCGCAGCCAACCGACTTCACGGATGAGGCGCGCTATAGCCAGCGTTCGCTCTACGCCTTGTATAACACCATCACGAACGGGGTCGAAGGAACCGGGATGGCTGCCTATGCGCATCTTTCAGCGGATGACCGGTGGAATCTCGCCGCCTATGTCGGGCAATTTGGTGCCATAGGAGACATGGCACACAAAGGCAGACAGATATGGCATCAATCTGATGCCTCAGCCCCGATTGACATCGAAAGATATGCCGGGTTGTCACCAGAGGAGGCAGCGGAAAAGTGGGCCAGCGGCGCAGAGGTGATGGCATACCTGCGAACCGAACCGACGGCTTTGTTTGATCGCAAGGACCAGCCGCTTGATGTGGCAATTGCCTTGCTTCGATCCGGCCTGGACAGCTACGAGAATGGAGATGCCGAGAATGCCTATACAGCGACCCTTGCCGCTTACCTCGAAGGTTTCGAGCTTGTGGAGGCCAGCCTGTCCGCCATCGACGCTCCATTGATGCGGCAAATAGAAGCACAGATGATGCAACTCCGTAGCGCAATCCGCACCGAAGTTCCGGTGGGTGAAGTCACGTCCCGTGTCCAGGAATTACAGTCCCTATTGCAGCGCGCCAAGACTGCCTTCAGCAATAACGAAGGGCTGTCCGCGTCGGCCGCGTTTGTCACCAGTCTGGTTATCCTGTTGCGTGAAGGCTTGGAGGCATTACTGGTGGTCGTGGCAATATCCGCTTTTCTGATGAAAACCGGACGGCGCGAAGCAATGCCATTTCTTCATACAGGCTGGATCGCCGCGCTTTTGCTGGGCGGCCTCACATGGGTGGTATCCGAACGCTTCATCCAAATCAGCGGTGCCACACGCGAAGTGACCGAGGGTGTGGCCGCGCTGCTGGCTTCCGGCATGCTGCTGTTTGTCGGCTATTGGCTCCACAGCAAGACAAGCGCAGCCGGGTGGCAGGCCTTCATCCAGAAGAGTCTGCAGGCCGTCCTCAACAGGAGAACATTATGGGGCCTGACCGGACTGACCTTCATTTCCGTATATCGAGAAGTCTTTGAAACCATCCTCTTCTATCAGGCCCTTTGGGCCCAAGCCACCAGGGACAGCGCTGACTGGATCATGGCCGGGTTTGGCGCCGGGGTCTTGATCCTTGCCATCGTGGCCGGGCTGGTTATCCGCTTCAGTGTAAGGTTGCCGCTACGACAGTTCTTTTCGAGCACAGGCATTCTGTTGCTCGCGCTATCGTTTATCTTTGCAGGCAAGGGCATCGCAGCGCTTCAGGAGGCGGGCACGATCCCGCAAACCCTGTTGCAGTTCAATGCGATCGAATGGTTGGGGATCTATCCCAACCAGGAAGGGCTGTATCTGCAGGCGGCAATCCTGATCGCTTCCCTTGCCTTCCTGTCCAGGAGTCTTTTTAGCAAGAAGAATTGATGTGGAGCCATTAAACACAACAAACGCAGGACAAGAATCATTGTGAAGTCACCCCGCGGTCTTGCCCGTAAGTGTAAAGGCGCTCAGCGAGTGCCTCTATTGTCTCGGATTCCCCTCGACGGCTCCGAAGAAGAAGGGACCGAAGGGATAGGAATGTTCAAGCCGCCGCCAATACATCAAGATCAAGCCTCTTGGACATGTCGAGATCGAAAATGCCGTAGGGGTTGATATGTCCGTAAATCAATGGAGTAATGGCACGACGATCCTCCGTAGTTAACTTTCGTGTCCACCCCGGATCGGCCAGGACACGCTGCATCATCAGCGTATTGACATAGACGAGGCAAATCTGGAGAAGGTGCAGCGACAGTACGGACAATTCCTGTTCTTCCAGCCTGTTGGTTGCCACCTCTCCGCCTTTGCCAAAGAAAATAAACGAATTTGCGCTGTTCCAGTTTTCTACCACATTCAGCCCCTCATGAATTTCCCGCCGCAATTCCTCAGAACCCAAATATCTGGCGAGGAAGACGGTCTTGATCGCTTTGCCCAGCTCGGTGAGGGCTTTGTAGGTCGGGTGTTGCACATTTGAGCGAGTGAAACGCCGCAGAATGGCCTCGGGTTCCGCGGTTCCCAGCTTCAAGGCTGCCGCAAACTTTACGATCTCGTCATATTGTTGCTCGATAAGTCGCCAGTCGATCGGACGCGTGAGGATGGGCTCCAGGTTACCATAATTCTGGCGTTTGCCTGCATCAGGCAGATAAAGCTTCTGGCGACTGATGGCTTTCAGCCGTGGCAGCAGGTCAAAGCCGAGCATATGACAGAAAGCAAATGCCACTTCACTTTGTCCGTGGCTATCCACATACTGGCGATCAATTTCCATGTCAGTGCAGTGCTTGAGTACGCCTTCGATCATTGAGGCCACTTCAGACGAGGAGCACCGTTTGAGCTGAGAATAGATGCAAGTCGATTTCTTTTCGACATGCCAGTAAATCATAACACCACGGCCGCCATAGCGGATATGCCATTCCGTCATGAGATTCTGGTCCCATGCGCCAAACTTCTTGGAATCCGAGGCGCACGATGTCGTTCCTTCGCCCCAGATCTCCGGATTTCGTATCGCGAAAACCGCATTGGCAACATGACTGGTCGCATTTCTCAGTGCATCCTTGTTGATAAAGCGCCGCCGGATATGCAGTAGTTCCTTGTAGCTTACACCATGTGGCCCGGCACTGACCCGCTTCAGTCCGGCATTTGTACCCATGGCATAAAGGCACAACAGCAGACGTTTCTGAATGGTTTCGCGATCGAGAATTTCCCTGTTGCCCGACGTCTGAAACAGATCGCTGAAGGCGATCCGCAAGTCGGATTCCTTCAATACATCCAACAAACCCGTCATTGGCCACCGTTTCGCGAGTTCAGCTTTGATTGGTGCAATGCCTTGCGGCTCGGGCTGGGGCTCAAGAGGGGACAGGCAAATCCTGTTTTTGTGATTGGTGCGCAACGAAACTTTCCCGTTTCTCGGCATGCCGGCGTTTAACTCATATAAAGTCCGGTCCATATCCTTCTTTACACGTGCGATAAACTCCGCGGCATCTATGGGCTGCTCCAGCAAATCATAATATTCTGTTCGCCGGTCATCGAAATCACCAGGCAAGTCTTCATCCGGATTACGGTAGCGATCAGCCCCAACAACCCAGACTTCTTTGCAGCGAATCCGCTCCCTAAGGGTTTGCAGAGCGCAGATTTCATAGTTGATCCGGTTAATCCGGGGACCGGTAGAAGCATCATATTCGATAGTAACTTCGCGCCATTTTTTGGGCACTACACCGTCGATCGGCAAACCTTCATCTAGCTGGATAAAGCGCCTGTTGTCGGTGCGCATCCTTTTAATCCAATCCAGGGCGTCAAGAAGGGGGCGATGCGCGGCGTTGTTTGAGCGAAAATCGAGCACATCAAGGATGGCCGGGAACATCTTGCGGTAGTGATTACCGTAAGAAGCCCGGAGGACGGTATGCACCTTCTTTTTATAACCTGGTCCAGACGACTTGTATTCCTTCACCAGGTTGCTAAGAACCTCCGGATTGGCAACAGGGAAAACAACGTCGCAAACAGAGCCGTCCGGGTCAGTCAGGGCCGCATCGGCGATTTCAAACAGCAATCGTTCCTTCCCATATACTTTCTGGAAGTCAGCCTGTCCCCCGTCAGCGCCAATGGCACAGATTTGAGGTTGTAAGTTAAGGAGGATTTGGGTCTCGTCGCAGTGACGAAGGAACGAAGATGAGACCCAAATCCTCTAAGCCCAAAGCGACCGCCGAACAGGTGGTGAAAGACATCCGCCGCGCCACTCGCCGGCATTTCTCGGCCGAAGACAAGATCCGGATCGTGCTCGAGGGCCTGCGCGGCGATGACAGCATCGCCGAGCTGTGCCGCAAGGAAGGCATTGCCCAGAGCCTCTATTATGTCTGGTCGAAAGAGTTCCTGGAGGCCGGCAAGCGGCGCCTGGCGGGTGACACGGCCCGCGCCGCTACCACCGACGAGGTCAAGGAACTGAAGCGCGAGGCCCGTGCCCTGAAAGAGTGCGTTGCCGACCTGACGCTTGAGAACCGCCTGCTCAAAAAAAGCATGATCGCGGATGGGGACGACGACGCATGAGGTATCCCGCGTCCGAAAAACTGGAGATCATCCGGCTCGTCGAGCAGTCCCACCTGCCGACCAAACGCACGCTCGACAAGCTCGGCATCCCGCGCCGGACCTTTTACCGCTGGTACGACCGCTATCTTGATGGCGGCCCGGAAGCGCTCGAGGACCGGCCTTCAGCACCGAGCCGGGTGTGGAACCGCATCCCCGTTGCCGTCCACGACCGGATCATCGAGCTGGCCCTGGAGCAAAGCGAGCTGAGCCCACGCGAACTGGCGGTCCGCTTCACTCATGAGGCGCGTTACTACGTGTCGGAGGCCACGGTCTACCGCCTCCTCAAGGCCCATGATCTGATCACCAGTCCGGCTTATGTGGTGATCAAGGCCGCCGATGCCTTCCACACCAAAACAACCCGGCCGAACGAGATGTGGCAGACCGATTTTACTTACTTCAAGATCCTCGGCTGGGGCTGGATGTATCTCTCCACCGTGCTCGATGACTTCTCGCGCTACATCATCGCCTGGAAGCTGTGCACCACCATGCGGGCCGAGGATGTCACCGAGACGCTCGACATGGCGCTGGCGGCCTCGGGCTGTGCGACTGCCCAAGTCCATCACAAGCCCCGGCTCTTGTCGGACAATGGCCCGAGCTATATCGCCGGCGAGCTCGCCGACTATATCAAGGCGCAGCGCATGAGCCATGTGCGAGGGGCACCGCTCCACCCGCAGACCCAGGGCAAGATCGAGCGCTGGCACCAGACCCTCAAGAACCGCATCCTGTTGGAAAACTACTTTCTGCCCGGCGACCTCGAAGCCAACATCGAGGCCTTCGTCGAGCATTATAACCACCAGCGCTACCACGAGAGCCTGAAGAACGTGACCCCTGCCGACGTCTACTTCGGGAGGGCAGAAGCCATCCTCAAACAACGCGAAAGGATCAAGCGACAGACCATCGAACATCGGCGCTTGCAACACCGCAACCGCGCCGCCTAACATCAACCCAATGGCGAGGCCTGAACTCCGCTAAGTTACGCCGCAACATGTGCCAAATGTTCTGACGACGGACAAACGACTTCAATCGAAGCTCTGACACCGCCCATGTTGGGGACTGGTTCTGCAATGCAGCTTGGAGTAGCTGTACCCCGCATGGATATGGCTCGGAATGCCCATCGAAGGGGACTGTCGTAAGAGATAATAGCAAAGGCCCGGATTATTTCGTCACAACTCACTATCACAATTCGATCTTCAAAGTACGGGTGGCAGCGGGCTCGGAAGCACAATATTGTCCTGGTTGGAGCGGTACACGCGGTACCGAGACCGGAACGGACCATATCCCGGTCGCACGCGAGGACACCAAAACAATCTCTAAATATGGGTCGGTTCTCTCTGGTAACAGCATTGCAGTTTTAAACAACGATTTTGACAATGACGGGGACACGCTAAGCATCAATAGTGTCACAACATTGACAGGCAACGCTGTGGGCCAAATTTCGGGGAATAACATCGTCATTACATCTGCCTCGCTGGGTACCCATCGACTGCGCTATGAGGCAAAGGACCCCGCCGGAAACATTGACTACGCTTATATTGACATCAACGTGGTTCAAGGCAACTAATGCTTTAGCGCTACCTAAATGCTCAGGAAAACGGCAACCAGGACTAGCTGACGCTGGCCCTGGTTGCGACGTGGTTGATAAGGTTTATGGATTTTCTTGTAGGTCAATTTAGAGAAATTGAACGTGTTTGGAGAGAGATTGCTAGGCTCGATTTCACTGCCTTTAGCTTCAATTCTGAAGAGATTGCAGTCAGGAAATGTGGTGATTATCTACTAGTTGGGCCTGAACGATCATTCTCCGAACGGAAGGCATTTTTCTATGACGGTCATGGTTTTTTTGGTGACCTCTTTGTCCATACTTCTCACGAAAATAGCCCAAGAAGCAGTGACGTTCTAAACGCTACGGCAGGTGTTTTTTCGTTTGCTTCCGTGGATTTCCAAACCGGGGAAGTTTCAATCGGCTTGGACCCCCTTTCCCAGTACAATTTGTTTGTTTACTCTGACGCGGACATCAAAGTTGCCACCACTTCAGCATACTATTTGGAGGCTATTCTTCGATGTATGTCTAAGCCCCTCAAGCGTTCGTTCCGCGTAGCTGCATTTGAAGCCGCTATCGGACTTGGATTGGGACGCCAGACCGGCCTGGAAGGCGTCGAAACTTTGCCGGTCGGATATCAAATTAGGGCAAACATTCATGCCAAAGAATGGCAGATTTGCCCTGCATTCTCTGGGGTGGGTCTGACTGCCAACGTTGACGCGCCGACCACATCGGTTGCCGCCGATAGTCTCGTCAAGGGGGTGGCCGCGGTCCATGCTCGATTTAGCAGGAAAGAGACAATATTTGATCTCACGGGTGGGATTGATAGCCGGCTGGTACTTGCAGCCTCTCGTGCGGCAGGAATGCGCAATCAACTTATTTCCAGAATGGACGACGGTGTCGAAGAGGATGTTGAGATACCGAATTACATCGCAAATAAATTGGCGCTTTGTAGGGTGAATCGACCATCAAACTACTTTGGCGAAACATTAGATTACCACGAATTGATGGCTCGCTCGGCTTTTCACCAGCAAGGAAATACAACCAGCCCGTTTTTCGATGTCGGGAGGTGGACCATTGACGGAACCTGCCATTTACGAGGTGGATTCGGCGAGCTAACCAGAAGCTATTATCGCACAAAAAGCAGGACAAATTTTTGGAATCTTTGCAAAACGTTGGTTCCGTACTTTGTACGGATCCGGCATGGGCAACAAACGAGCCCTACATCAATACATTATTCGTCTGTGCTGATGAGGCGGGTGTCAAAGTTTGAGAAATTAATAAACAAAAATTTTTTAAACATATTGGACATAGAAATTATCAATGTACTGGATTCAATCCTCAATTCAGATCCTAGAGAAAGAAATATATTAGAAAACTTCTATCTAGTTGATAGGTCACGGCGCCACTTTGGATACATGTCGCAAATGCTTAATCGCGTTCGGCCAGCTCCTGAACCTCTCGCCAATATCCACCTGTTCAATCTTTCGCTCTCGTATGGACGCTCAGACAGAATAAGTGGTCAACCGACATACGACTTGCTGAAACTGCTGGATCCTGAGTTGTTGGCGATGCCCATTTCAGCAGGCTCTTTGCCAGGCTGCAAAGGACAGCTGAATCGCTACGCTGGAAAGCTGGAATACGAACCGACGGGCCATATATCTTTCGAAGGCAGTTCTGGTGGGGTAGTTCCTTTGGAATCCGAAAGTATCAAGGATCATATAATTGACTATCTAATGAGCCAAAGGAGTGACTTTGTCGTTTGGGAGTATTTCAACAGATCTGTTTTTGAAGGAGGTGCTCAAGAATGGGATTTGGCATTCCTGCAAAAACTATACCTTGGGTCATTGTGGTATAATGGACAGGAATCTAAAGTAGCATTCTTGGGGAAAAAGCAGGTTTTTTATAAAAACGACGTTGAGTAGCGCAAAATTCCCTAGTTTCAAGCTGATGTGCAGTGAAAATAAATAGGTAACGTTGGCCTTGTCCCGTAATTGTGCCCAGCGAAAATGAGAATTCTGACTCTTCAAGGACTGGGGGTTACCTCCAGCCCATGAAACAAATTCGGTCAGCGTCAGGAACCGCAGAGATGTGTGAGGCCACGAGAAGAGTCTGCCATGCTAGCCTTCCGAGATTCGTCTTGGCGCCACACCGATCTCATTAAACGCCTCATGGATACCTGGCTTCTTTGGCAGATAAATCGGCGCAAACGCCGTACCATGCTCCACGATCGAGCACGTGTTTGAAATAAGGTCGGCCAGCTTGATCATCTGGCCGATGTGGGTGACCTTACGCACCGTCCGGTTACCCCGTTACCGGGCTGGCGGATATCCGTCACTTCGCGCGCCAGCCGCAACAAAGACAGCCCAAAGGCGCTCAAGGCGCCACTTCGCTGGCAATTGAGTATCTCCAAGTACATCATGCAGGATGGCTGCCGTCATAACGCCTGCGTACACCGCCTCGCAGTGCAAAAGCAGCCCCTGCGACAGCGATCAGATGTGGGGTGTAAGGCAAACCGGCACATTTGTGCAGATGCCCTTTGGCGCTGAGCCCCCATGTGCGAAATAGATGGCACTTGTCCATGTAGGCGAACTCGCAGCCTAATTCGGCAATTCGAAAGGGCGAACCAACGGCGTCAGCCATAGACACCCCCTTCAGCAGTCGATACGATCCTGTAGTGCAAGGAGGGGGATTTTGCATGAAGATTTCGCCGACAATCAGGGTCGAGCACGCCCTTGTCTGGGTGGTGATAATCACCGTTACAAGCCTGCTGACGGGAGCCCTCGTTGCGAGGGGCACAATCCCCCTGCCAGACATAGACATGACGAACGCGATCGGGATTGGTCAGCTGCTGGCCACCATCTTCGTCGGCATTGTCGCAGCCTTCCTGCCTGCCCACATTGATGCACGTGCCCGCCAACGCAGGGCAGACGAAAAGCGAGCGCGCGCCCGGCGCATCTTCGCTGATAGGATAAGCCGGAAGTTCAGCGCGCTCCTCGACCACAATCCTTTTTATGTGGACGGCGAGGGTGGCTGTTGGCTGCGCCTTCTCGAGTCCCGCGAGACTTTCAAAGCCATAGAAAAAATCGATAGCTGGCTGAATCGCCGATACAAACCCATAATTGATATCATTGAAGTGGACGATCCCATGTTCAATCGAGAAACCTGCGACAAGGCGACTGGCGTGATCAGGGCGCTGAAAGACTGGCTCGTTCAACATGGATGTGACGAGGAACTGTCGCCACTCCTGGTAGGTTCAAACCTCTCAATCGAAAAGGATGACTATGATGCCTATTTTGAGCGATACATCGCCTGCACATCCACCCTCGGTTGGTTTCACGTCTACGCTCAGGGAATAGGGCCCGGCGAGCCCCTGCCGAGCTTCCTTGATTTTATTAAGGAGACAATCTCTCTTCCCATCACCCCCGCGCCTTGAGGCGCCTCCATCCTCGACCAGTCGTCGAGCTCACCTTGTTTCTTAGAGGCATGGGCTCAGCCGCCGCGACCATCAGGTCGCCGAAATGTAGGGCGGCCTCACAGAGCGATTGGTGCGCCGCGTCGAAATATTGGGCATTCTTCTCGATACCGATGAACCGTCGCCCGAGGCGCAGGGGTGGCACCCTGCGGTCCCGGTTCAGATGAAGGCATCGCAGATCACGTCGGGGTGGTTCGCGTAATCGTGCACGATGGCTTCCATCAGCCGCAGGGGCCTTCGGTCGGGTGATTGGTGCTGATCTGCGAGAAGCTGTCGCTGTTGCTTGAAACGGAGGAGAGGCGACATAGGAAATGTCATTATAGAAAATGACAAATACTAAGTCCGAATTTTCCAGTCCGGTCGAATTTAGTGACAATTTCTAAGTCCGGGGCAGTCTCTAAGCCGCTGTAATTGCTATTTCTCAGTGACATTTTCTAAGTCCGCTTACACCGGGAGTTACAAGCCTCTCCGCTCCTTCGCCAGCTGCATGGCAAGTCGCTCAACCTGTTGCGCAGCTGCGGCCTTAGAGGTGTCAAAGCGATGATCCCCGAACTCCTGATATTCAATCCCGATATGGTGCATTTCATTCGTTCCGAGATACTTCGACACTGTACGAAGATGCGGAACGAGGTGGCCTGCCCCGTCGTTCATCTCGCCGGGGCCGAACCCGAATTCTCCCGAAGCGGTTAGAACGACAAGTGTCTTGCCGCTGAAAATCGGTTCTAGTGGCCGGTCGCCCCTTGCTAGATCGAATGTGAAGGTCTTGCCGACACGAACCACTTGATCGACCCACGCTTTCAGCGCCGCCGGCATCCCGTAATTATACATCGGCGTCGAAATCAAAATTATATTCGCTCTTTCAAGCTCTTCGATAAACGTATCGGAGGTCTTCAATAGCGAGATTTGTTCGGGCGATAGCTGTTCCTGCGGCGTGAAGGCAGCCGCAATCCAGCCTTCCGAAATCGCTTCGGGCGGATGGCTGCCCACGTCACGCTGGATAATATCCATATCTGCCCCGGTCTCGGCCCAGCTTTTCAGAAACAGATCGCTCATCTGTCGGGTCAAAGACCTTGCCTGACGGGCACTTGCGTCAATTCTGAGAATGTTGGTCATGGTGGCGGGCTCCTGTTCAATCCAATGCGATTTCATGAGCCTGCAGCCGACAAGGATGAAGAAAGCTACATTGACTGGGCTCGTCTGCCCCAATAAATCCGCATTTTCTTGACGCGACAAACGCAACATTGTCACTTATGAATGAGTAATAGTCATCTGTGAGAATATTATGCCGATGCCTTCACTGGCTGCGATCAGGGCGTTCGACACTGCTGCAAGGCTCGGCAGCTTCAAGGCTGCTGCAGACAACCTGAATGTGTCAGCTACAGCGATTTCCCATCACATTCGTGGACTGGAGGCGCAGATTGGTGTTGCCCTGTTTGTGCGTGGCACCAGAAAGGTTTCCCTGACGGACGCCGGCCGGCAATTGGCGGAGGCGACGTCAGCGTCATTCTCGCGGATTGAGGCCGCTCTCGAAGCGCTTCGCACCTCAGAGCACACCCTGACAGTGTCCACAACGCCAGCGTTTGCAGCGCTTTGGTTGGCGCCGCGCCTGACATCCTTCGAAGCGCGCCACCAGGATATCCGTATACGTCTGGTTTCCTCCGCTGACGTGACCGACTTGCGCAAGGATCAAACCGTCGATCTCGCCATTCGCTATGATGCTGAGGATCGTGAACCACAGGACGCAATGCTCGTTGCGATGGAACGTTTTTGTGCGTTTGGCTCCAGAGATTATGTCGAACGACTGGTCGACCTCCCCGACACCCAATTCATCAGCACAAGATGGATTTCGAAAACACTGAGGCCTGTCACGTGGCAAAACTGGTGTGAAGCCGCTGGCGAGAAGCCCGTTGCAAGCGCCAGCGTCCGCGAATTTCATCAAGAATATGAAGTGCTTCAGGCGGGGCTGTCGGGGCAAGGATTGATTCTGCTCAGTGATGTCCTTGCGCAGGATATGGTCGCGCGGGGATGGCTCGTGCCATATCGTCCCGACGTGTGCCTCAGCGGGTTTGCTTACCGTGCTGTTGTAAATCCTCACCGGCGAGAGGCTAAGAAGGTGCAGCGCTTTTTGTCGTGGCTGCAGGACGAGGCAAGGCCTCAGTCGAGGGCGCCACAATAAGCTCTGTTGCCGGTTGTGAGGGGCGATCTGTCGAAACACATTGACAGGCCGGTTCATGTCTGCGATCTAACATGTACTGATCGGTAAATGTGTGGCGGAATCCATAAAAGCCAGAGAAGGACGTGCCGTGACCTATCTGCTTGATGCCGTGATCCTTTTTGCGCTGGTCGCGAGTGGCATCATGGCTGGCGTCTATTATGCCTTTTCGGTGTTTGTGATGCGGGCGCTGGATGCGCTCGAGGCGCCGGCGGGCATGCTCGCCATGCAGTCGATCAACCGTGTGATACTGAAAACGTCGTTCCTGCCGCTCTTTTTCACCAGCAGCGTGGCCGCTGCGGGGCTTGCTGTTGTCGCCGCGCTCGACCTTTCGGCGCCGGGCGCCGTCGCCCTCCTCTTGGCCAGCATCATCTATTTCGCTGGCATGTTTCTGGTCACGGTCGTCGGCAATGTGCCGCTCAACAATGCATTGGAGGCAACGCCGGGAGCTTCACCGGAAGCAGAGCAAACATGGCGGCACTATAGGCAGCGCTGGACGGCATGGAACCATGTTCGCACGCTTTCTTGCATCATCGCCCTCGCCCTTTATGCTCTCGCCTTTGCCGCAAGGTAGCGACCTCCCCTCCCCGGAAATGAAGGAACAATAACCTCATGAAAAGATTTCTCCTCGGCAGCGTGAAGACCCTCGCAGCGCTCGCCCTATGGTGCGTTGCCGTTTTCTTTGCCTTCAGCGAAGGCTGGTTGCGCTCGCCGGTCACGGGGTCACCCGAACCCTCGGCCTTTCTGGACGCCAGCAAGGGCATGGTGGCGGAGGCAAACCCGGGCAGTTTCGCCATGATCCTGATCGAGGACGGGGAAATTGCCGGCAGCCAGTATGTGTCGCGCGGCGCCGAGGTTGGCCCGGAAAGCCGGTTTCAGGTAGCCTCCCTCAGCAAATGGGTCACCGCATGGGGTGTGATGAAGCTGGTGCAGGACGGGCGGATCGATCTTGATGCGCCGGTCTCGACCTACCTGACGCGCTGGCAACTGCCGGATGGCCCGTTCGATGAGAATGGTGTGACCGTTCGTCGCCTTCTCAGCCACACTGCAGGCCTTGGTGATGGCCTTGGTTATCAGGGCTTTGGTGACGGTGAGGCGGTGCAAACGCTCGAGGAATCGCTTACCCGTGCCGCCGATGCATCTCCGAATGCCGAAGGCTCGACAGCGGTCACGGCACCGCCCGGTGAGGCGTGGAAATACTCCGGCGGCGGATACACACTCCTGCAGCTCGTGATCGAGGAAGTGACAGGCCAATCCTTTGCCGCCTATATGCAGCAAGCGGTTTTTGCGCCGCTTGGTATGGTGGATACGAGCTTCGATCATGACGAGGCCTCGCGCGGTGCGCTTGCAGGGAATTATGCCCTCGATGGCAGTGCCGAGCCCTTCCGCCGCTACACCGCCATGGCGGCCGCGGCCCTTTTCACCAGCGCCGGGGATATGGCGCGCTTTGCTATGGCGCAGGCCCCGGGTGCCGTGAACCCGGTGCTGGATGACGCGCACCGCACCAGCATGCGCCAGCCGCACGGCCGGTCGCTCGGCGCCGATATCTGGGGGCTTGGGGCCATGCTCTATGCACCGAATGGAAACGGCGACTTTATCGTCGGCCACGACGGTAACAATGAACCCGCCATCAACACCGCTGTGCGGCTTGACCCTGCCACCGGCGACGGCATCGTTGTCCTTGAAACCGGCGCGCCGATCCTTGCGACCAGAGTTGCCGGCGAGTGGATATTCTGGAAGACCGGTAATATCGATTTCCTGCTGTTCAGCATGATGATCGGCACGATGCTCAACTGGATCATGGCAGGCAGCGTCATCATCGTGATCATTGCCCTTGTCCGGGCATGGCGGGGGCGGCGCCGGGGCTGACGTGCCCTAGCCGCCGTTCATCGGATCATCGCGGCTTTCTGCCCAGGTCAGTAAGGCATCAAGGGCGGGGCAAAGCGCCTGCCCCCAGTCGGTCAGGCAATATTCGACCTTCGGCGGCACCTGGGGGTGGACGATGCGGCGAACAACGCCGTCCGCCTCCAGTTGCCGCAACTGCTGTGTCAGCATTTTCTGCGATATGGCCGGTATCGCCCGCTCCAGATCCGAAAAACGCAAGATCTTTCCCCCGAAAAGATGGAACAGGATTACCAATTTCCATCGTCCTTCGAGGATCTTGAGGGTGTGCTCTACCCCTTCCGCGGCGGTGACCGGTGTATATTCAAACTTACTTATTGGTGGGTACCTTACTTATTTGTGTGTACTTGTCATATGGAGAGTATAGGCATACCTCTGGTGTCGACTCAAGCAGCATGAATGATCCATCCCCCGGATCGCAGCAGGAAGAGGTACGCAACATGACACTGGACCTACCCAAGCCCGTATCCGCCTATTTTGAGGCAGACCGCAGCAACAAAAGCAAAGTTGGTGAATGCTTTACGGAACATGCCACCGTTATCGACGAAAGAATGACCTATACCGGTCGCCAAGCCATTCAGGACTGGAAGGACGCGTCGGACGGCAAATATAGCTATACCGTCGATCCCTTTGATATTGGGGAAGACGGCGACCGAGTCGTCGTAACCGCTCATCTTGTTGGCAACTTCCCCGGAAGCCCGGTCGATCTGCGCTACGCCTTCACGCTTGAAAAGGACAAGATTTCTTCCCTGGAGATACGGCCATGAGCTTTGATCTTGGACTTGCCGGTCGCCGGGTTTTTGTAACGGGTGGCACCAAGGGCGTCGGTGCGGCTGTAGTTCAGTCGATGCTGGATGCCGGGGCGCAGGTCGTCACGACGGCGCGTTCAATCCCTGCAGAAGCGCCGGAAGGTGTGAGCTATATCGCCGCAGACCTGACAACGGCCGAAGGCTGCAAAGCCGCGACCGATGCAGCGGTCGAACGCCTTGGGGTCATCGACATTGTCGTCAATGTTGTCGGTGGATCAGAAGCGCCCCCGGGCGGCTTCGCGGTTCTGAGCGATGAAATGTGGGAAACGGCGATCAATCTGAACCTCATGACGGCAGTTCGGGTGGACCGCGCCCTCCTCCCTGCCATGCGGGAGCGCGGAACGGGCGTCACCATTCATGTAACTTCCATCCAGCATCAATTGCCGCTCCCTGAATCAACCACGGCCTATGCCGCAGCGAAAGCGGCCCTATCGACATATAGCAAGAGCCTTTCGAAGGAAGTGGCGCCCGATGGTGTGCGCGTCCTCAGGGTGTCGCCGGGTTGGGTTGAAACCGAAGCTGCCGTTCGCTTTGCCGAGAGATTGGCGGCAGATAGCGGCACCGACTATAAAGGCGCCCAGAAGATCATCATGGATTCCCTCGGTGGGCTGCCGCTCGGGCGACCTGCAACCCCGCAGGAAGTGGCTGACCTCATCACGTTTCTGGCGTCCCCGAAGGCCGGGGCGATTACCGGCTCGGAGCATGTTATCGATGGGGGAACGGTGCCGACTGCCTAGGGCAAGTGGCCCGACAGGCTTTGATCTGTCCCTGAATGTGGCCCATGTTCGTGCCCGGCGGCGCCGTGGCTAATTGCTTGCAGGTATTTGAAGCGTTATTGGCGCACCGTCCCGCAAGACTGTGATGGTTGTGGGCGCTGCCGCGTCGAAACTATCGAAGAGCCAATTCGCCTTCTCGCACCTGTTAGTGTCAGACGATACCTGCAGCGATTGCCCCTGTAGCGCGATGACCTGATCCCCCAGTTTCAGGCCGGCTGCTTCTGCTTCGGAGCCATGAAACAGCTGTGTGACAGAGGCGTGATCGGCGCCAAGCGTGACGGCATAGCCCGCCTGCTTGCGCGCCGGTGCCGCCTCTGCTCGCTTCTCGAGGATGAATTCACCCTTGGTATAGTCAAGGCTGACGATATAGCGTTGCAGCAGCCCGGCCCCAAGCAAGGTTGGCGGAACGCTTCGCGTGGTCCCGTGCAAGTCTTGGATTGCCTTGCTGCCAAGCGAAATTCTGGAAAGCTCGAAACGCGCCAGATCGGTCGCGGCACCTGTGCCACCTGCTGAGGTGCCTTCCGATCCCCTGCCCGCCTTCATTGAGCCCGGCAGAATGGCGGCCTGTACCGTGGGGTTTTCATAAACGCCTGAAAATAATGAAACTTCGGCAGTGCTGCCGGTGTCGAACAAGGCCTTGTCTGCAATATTGCCGGCCTTGTAGTCGACGATCGGCGCGTGGGGGTAGCCAAAGTCATACAGGCGCGTCCGCACTAATGGCTGCTTTATCCCCAGTGCTGACGCATCTTTCGCCACACTCAGGCGGCCTTTCCCGGCATCGATTTGCCAGACGCTTCCGGGGAATATTTCGGAACCGATCACGCCGCCGTCGAAAATGCAGGGCGCAAGCGGCAGCCCTGAATAGTCGAACACAAGCACAGGCACTTTTCGGAATTCAACGTCTCCGATGGAAAGCTGGTCCAGGACTGCAATATCCATCGTGACTTTGGCGCCATTGGCGTCAACGCCGGTGTTCTGGCCTACATAGGTCAATGCCAGGGTATCGGCGAAACGACGCGTCAGGATCGTAGGCGAGCCGGTATCGAAGATGAACTGGCGTGTCTGGCCATTTGCTGCAGCCTCCACAAACAGTTTGCCAGCGCGGACCTTGACCGGAACGGAGGTGGCGGGCGCCTTGCGTTCGATGACCGGCGGTGCGGCGAGGATGTCTTTAAGGCTTTTGTCGGCAGCAGGTGCGGCTTGCGACAACAAGATCAATGCGGCGCACAGGCCGGATTTTTGACGAAATATCATTATAGCTCCCCCTCTTTGGCCTGAACAACAACACCGCAAAATGTCATTAGTTGGGCATGCGTAGGGCGAGCCCGATGGCAAGGGCTCTATCCGGCCAGCATCGTCCAAAGCAGTTTCAGGTTTGTCCAGGTTGTCTGGCGTGCATCGACCGGCTGGCCAGCGATCCATGTGCCGAGGACCTTGATATCGCGTATCGCTGCCTCGTCAGCGGTCAGCGGATCAGCGGAGATCAGCACGAGATCGGCGGCCTTGCCGGGCTCCAGCGAGCCGCGGCTGCTAGCAACTCCCAATTGGATGGCAGGCTCGATGGTCATGGCGCGCAGGGCTTCCATCCGCGATAAACGCTGCCCCTCCCCGATCACTGTGCCGTCGTGCCGTGTTTTGCGGAAAACGGCGGTGGCGAAGCTGCGCATCGGATCGATCGGCGTGGCGGGATGGTCGCCGTGCAGGCTGACATGATGGCCGGCGTCAACGGCGGTGCGCAGCGGCATGTAACGGTCCGTGCGGTCGGCGCCGACCAGATCGGGCAATTGATGACCGTAAAAATAGATATGGTCGATAAAGAAGCTGGTGGTGAAGCCCAGCGCCCTCGCCCGCTGCAGCTGTGCGGCGGTGATCAGTGCGTCATGCTCCAGCCGTGTGCCATGATCAGGCCGTGGATGCTTGGCAAACTCCTCCTCCGCGATATCGAGGACGCGGTCGATGGCGCGTTCGCCCTGCGTGTGGACTGCGATCCGGTAGCCTCGCCGCGCATAGGTGCTGAAGGCGGCGGCGAATTCGTCTGCGGACATATTGAGCGCACCCATATGCATCGGTTCCAGATGCAGTCGGTCCTTTGAAAGCTCGCTATTTTCATACGGCTCCCCAAAGGCTGCGCCGCCCGTGAAGGGCGACCCGTCCATCCAGAATTTCACACCGATCACGGCGGCAGGCGTGCCGGGCGCATCCGGCTTGTCGTTCGGGCCGATCTGGCCCGGCAAGGCATAGATGACGGCCTGCACGGGCGCGCCTTCTGCCTGAAGGCGGCGGCGCAGCAGCGCCAGCGGATCGGCGTCGCGTCCCACGGGGCCAAGAACGCCAAGTGTGGTATATCCCGCCTTCGCATATCGTCCGAAGGCGAGGTTGAGCAGCAGGTCACCGCTTCCCTCAGGCGGTGGCGGGATCGCCTTGAAGATCAGGTCCAGTGCCCCCAACTCCCTCAGGGCACCGTTCGGCCTGCCTTCGCTGTCGCGGCCGATTTCACCGTTCGCCGGATCGGGGGTCTCGGCGCTGATGCCAGCGGCGCGCAAGGCAGCGCTGTTCGCATAGGCATCGTGCATCATCTGGGTGAGGACGACAAGCGGCCGGTCGGGCGACAAGGCATCCAGCTCGGCAAGCGTCGGCGGTGTCAGGTCGTCAATCAGCAGTGGATCCCAGCCAAAGGCGATGGACCAGGCAGTGGGCTGCCAGCCGTCAAGGGAATCGGCCAGCGCCGCCATCACCTCTGCCCTGCTTCGATGGTGAAAGCCGCTGACATCGATGGCAGCGCCCAGAAGCGCTGTGGCAAGCGGGTGGGTGTGAGGCTCGATCAGGCCCGGCAGCAGAGTGCGCCCTTCAAGATCAATCCTTTGCACGTCAGCCGAAGCTTTGGCCTCCACGTCTGCAAGCGCGCCGACGGCAACGATGGCGCCGTCCCGCACCAGCAAGGCCTCAGCCTCACCTGCGGATGCCATCGTATGGATGGTGCCGCCGGTGAAAAGCATTTCGCACGGTGCGACGGGCGGTTGAAGCCAGAAACAGGCGGCAGTTGCAATCGCAGTTGCGGTGGCAGTCGTCAGGATCAGGCCTTTAAGCCAGCGGCGCCCACGCATGAGCGTCAGCCAAGCCCTACGCCGCCGACGGGCTCGGTGGCAGCGACCGATTGCATGCCTGCGATCATCGGCCGGGCCTTGGCGATGGCAGCCTGCACCGATGGCAGCGTCAGCGATGCCTTGTGGCTGTCGGCATTGTCCCACACTTCGGTGACCCAGATCGCGGTGGCGTCCGCCGGGTCGCGCGCGACGATATAGCTGATGCAGCCGGGCATGCCTTGCAGGCCCTCAAGAAGGATATCGATCAGCGCGTCGCGCTGGCCTACCGTGGCGGTGAACTTACCGATCAATCCGAACATGGTGTCTCCCTTCCCTGCAGTCATATTGTCTTCTAGTGCCAATGCGTTGCCGACGCCAGCGAAAGGACCTGCCATCAGCATGGTGCCCGTCGCAAGAATGAAATTCCGCCTGTCCATAAGGATCATTTCCCAAAAATATTTTTTGATCGCCGATTCGGCTGCGCACTGATTGCTTTCCAGCCTGAAAACGCGCGCCTATACAACCTCCTGTCCCAATCTAGCACCGCCGGATGCAGGGCCGGTAAAATACCGTTCAAATTTGAAACAGTTTTAAACCGATCTTGAAGAAACAGTCGCTAGGCTGCGCCCCATACTTGCTGCGGACCCACCTGAATGCTAGGGAAACCGCCATTGACAACGATGACTTATTTTCGGGAAGGACCCCCATGTTCAAGTCTGTTGCTAAATTTGCTGCTGCCCCCCTGCTGGCTGCTGCTCTAATGAGCGCGCCGGGCCAGGCGTCGACGAGCTTTGATCTCTTCGGCAGCTACAATGCCATTTTCTTCGGGGACTACAGCCTTCCGAACTCTGACGTTGAGGGCGCGCTGGCCGTTGGCGGCAATGCGTCGCTTTCGAGCTTTTCGGTCGGTGACAAGCTTTCGAACCCGGACTATGCCCTCGTTGTCGGCGGCAACCTGACGACCGGTTCGGGCCGCATCTATTATGGTGACGTGGCCGTTGGCGGCGAAGCCAATCTCGACAGCTCGGTTTACTGGGGCCTGAAGAATGAAGGTCAGGAAGTAACCTCCGATCTGCCGATCGATTTCGCGGCGGTCGAGCAACTCGCCAAGGATACGGCTGCCCATTATGCTGGCATGGGTGCGACCGGCACCGTCGACAATGCCTGGGGCACCTACACCATCGGCAACACGGCTGATGGCGGCCCGCAGGTTTTCAACATGACCGCCGATCAGCTGAAGGAAGCCCACACGTTGGCGCTTGCCTTCACGCCGTCGAATGGCAGCTCGATCATCATCAACGTGTCGGGCAGCATCATCGACATGACGAACATGGGCTTCTTCCAGACCGCGTCGCAGAACATCCTTTTCAACTTCTATGAAGCTGAAACCGTAAATATCGGCAGCGTCGGCATTTACGGCAACATTCTGGCCCCGACGGCTGATTTCGTCACCCAGTATGGCCAGATCAACGGCGTGGTGATCGGCGGCAGCTGGACCGGCAGCGTTCAGGTCAACAATTCGCTTGGCTTCAATGACGACAGCTGGGTGCCGAACGAGCCGAGTTTCCCGACGATCCCGGGCGTGCCCGAACCTGCCACGTGGCTGATGATGATCTTCGGCTTCGGCTTCGTGGGCCTCGCCGCCCGCCGCCGCAAGGGTGTACGTGCCCTCACCGCCTGACCAGGCCCGCATAGCAGTTTCAGAACGGCCGCCCGCAGTTCGGGTGGCCGTTTTTCTTTTACCAGCCGCCCTGCTTGGTCGGCGGGCTCGATGTCATATCCAGCTCGGCGCCGAGCGCATGGAGGGCAGAAAGAATCCGGCGCAGATCGTGGTTTTCTCGAGCGCCCATGCCCTCCTCCACCGCAACAGCGATGTCGCGGGCGTCATATTCCCATTGTCGCAGGATGGATATTTTGGCCTCGCGCGGGATATCGGGGGCTGCGGCCAGTGCTTCTGGACTGAGGCTCGACAGTCGCACATCGGAAACCGCGAGATCGAGCCTGAGGCGGCCACGGATATTGCCGGGGTAAACGGGGTGCCGGTTCGGCATGGGGCATCTCCTTCACAGCCTTGCGGCCTGAACTGCCCCCATGAATCCAATATAGGTGATATGACCGTCCTTTTGAACCCCCGCTGGCGGATCAGCGGCGTAAAACCGCCTGCACCGCGGCGTGCCTGTCCGTTGCGATGATATCGGCGCCTGCAGCGAGAAAGTCGAGATAGCGTGTATCATCTCCAGCTGCTGCAATCCGGGCATCGAGCGACTTCGACGGGCTGCCAAGTGTGCCGAGCATGGCGAGCCAGCCTTCTGCGTGGATAGCGTCGTAGAGGACACGCTCGCGCACCTGCAGGCCGGTCCAGGCAACAATCAGTTTGGGGTCGATGCCGCTCGCCTTCACCCGTTCGATATCGTCCTGGCTGTCGATTGAAACCGACAACATCATTTCGGGCGCTGCAGCATGAAAGGCCATCGCCTGCCCGTGGCTGTATGTGATGAGGACAACCCGGTCAGCCACATCCGCCGCGCGCACATGCCTGGCAACTTCCACGATATCCACCCCCGCCTTGATATCGAGCGACAGGATGGCTTTGGCTTGCCTCGTGAATGCAAGTACCTGATCGAGTGTCGGCACACGGAAAGGCGTTGCCTTGCCTTCGGGGTCTTGCAGGTAAAGGCCTTTTACATAATCGTAGGTGACTTCATCCACCCGGCCCTCGCCCGTTGTCGTCCGCTCCAGCGTTTCATCATGCATCAGGATGAGTGTGCCGTCTTTCAGGCGGCGGATATCGACCTCAAGGAGCGACGGACCAACGGTGAGCGTGTGGGCCAGTGTTTCAATGGCGTTTTCAGGATAGCCCGGCATGTCGCCGCCTCGGTGGGCACTGACCAGAGGCTTCCGGTCGGGCGTGTAGCGCAGATAGGCTGGCAGGCCGCCAGCGGAGAGTTCGGTGCCATGGAGGGTGGCCGCCTCAGCCTTGGCAAGCGGGCCTTCCGCCCCCGCTGGCAGGCTTGCAATTGCCCAGAGGGCCAGCCATAGTCCGATCCAACGCCGCATCCGCATTCTCCCTTGTCTGCACGGCCCTATAAGGCCGCGTCCGGCCGGTCGTATCAATGGTAAAAGACGAAACAATGACACATCCCGATCCGATGACCCGACTTCTCGATATCATGGCGCGGCTCCGCGATCCGAATGGCGGCTGCCCGTGGGATCTGGAGCAGGATTTCGCGTCCATTGCGCCCTATACGATCGAGGAAGCCTATGAGGTCGAGGAAGCGATCCGCGCGAACGACATGGTGTCGCTGAAGGAAGAGCTGGGCGACCTGCTGTTGCAGACCGTCTTCCACAGCCAGATGGCGGCCGAGGCCGGCCATTTCACCTTTGCCGAGGTGGCGGCAGCGATTGGTGACAAGATGGTGTCACGGCACCCGCATGTCTTCGGGGATGCCGATATCGCAACGGCGGACGCCCAGACCGCGGCGTGGGAAGTACAGAAAGCGAAGGAGCGCGCCGCCAAGGCAGCGGCCAAAGGCGAAGTTCCCTCGGTGCTTGACGGTGTGGCACTCGGCCTGCCGGGGCTTGTGCGCGCGATCAAGCTGCAGAACCGTGCGGCGCGTGTCGGATTTGACTGGCCTTCAACTCGCGACGTGCTTGCCAAACTGCAGGAAGAAGCGGATGAGATCGTGGCTGCCATGGAAAGCGGCGACGATGCGCACATCAAGGAAGAAATTGGTGATTATTTGTTTGTTGTCGCCAACTTGGCGCGTCATCTTAAAGTTGATGCTGAAGAAGCGTTGCGGGCTGCAAATGCGAAGTTCACGCGGCGTTTCCACAAGATCGAAGCCTGGCTCGCCGAAGATGGCCGCACCCCGGATCAGTCCGATCTTGCTGAAATGGATGCACTCTGGGATCGCGCCAAGGCGGAAGACAAGGCGGCTGCAAAAGCTGCCGAATGATCAATCCGGCAGCGGATGGTTTTTCGAGAAGCGATCCCAAGCGACGGGATCGACCTGAAATTCGATCCGGAAGCCTTCTTCCTCGGCATTTTCCGACAGTATCTTGGCATTGGCCTTCAGCCAGGCCCGCGCCTTGCCGTCCGAATAGGGAATAAGCTTGGTCAGCTTATAGTCTGCGGTGCCGAGAAGCGTGTCGATCCGCGCGATCAGCGTGTCCGTGCCTTCGCCTGAAAGAGCCGAGATGGCCACGCGGTCGGGGTGGCGCACCCCTTCCCTGATCCGGGCTTCCATTTCCTCGGGGCTCAGGAGATCACCCTTGTTCAAGGCTTCGATAACCGGCACGCCGGTGTCGAAAGCATCAAGATCGATCCCCAGTTCCTTCAGAACCTCGGTCACGTCTGCAGCCTGGATGTCGCTGTCTTCGTGGCTGGCGTCCCGCACATGGATGATCAGGTCGGCCTCGCACACTTCCTCAAGCGTTGCGCGGAACGCGGCGACCAGCATGGTCGGCAGGTTCGAGATGAAGCCCACTGTGTCGGAAAGGATGATCTTGCGGCCCGAAGGCATCTCAACCGCCCGCATCGTGGGGTCAAGGGTAGCGAACAGCATATCCTCGGCCAGCACTTCAGCGCGGGTCAGACGGTTAAAGAGCGTGGATTTGCCGGCGTTCGTATAGCCGACAAGCGCCACGATCGGATACGGCGCCTTCTGCCGGCGCGCCCGATGCAGGGTCCGCGTCTTGGCAACGTCTTTCAGAGCGCGCTTCAGGCGCGTGATCTTGTCCGAAATGATCCGGCGGTCGGCCTCGATCTGGGTCTCGCCGGGGCCGCCCATGAAGCCCGCACCGCCGCGCTGGCGTTCAAGGTGGGTCCAGGACCGCACCAGCCGGCTTTTCTGGTACGTCAGGTGGGCAAGCTCCACCTGCAGCTCACCTTCGCGGGTGCTGGCACGGTTGCCGAAAATCTCGAGGATAAGTGCTGTGCGGTCAATCACCTTGGCTTTCAGCTCGCGCTCAAGGTTCCGCTGCTGCACGGGGGTCAGCTCGGCATCGAAAACGAAAACGTCGATCTCCTGATTTTCGGAGATGGCTTTCAAATCCTCGATCTTGCCTTCACCAATGAGCGTCGCCGCCCGACGCTTGCGCACCGGGATGATCTCGCCACCCATCAGTTCGATATCGATGGCCTCGGCAAGGCCTTTTGCCTCCTCGAGCTTGGCCGCAGGCGAGCGCTCGAGAAGTTCGGCGGTGTCGGACCTTATGTCGGGATGCACCACATAGACGCGCGGCTTGTCGACGCGCTTCTGCAGATAGCCCAGACCCTCGGCCGACCAACCGCCGCCGTTTTGGTCGCCGTCCCTTTCGGAACGGTCATCAGTGTCGGACAATTCAGGCCTCGACGTCTTTCTCGGGCTCGAAGAGCTGCACAGGGCCGCCCGGCATCACCGTCGAAATGGCATGCTTGTAAACGAGCTGCGAGTGCCCGTCGCGGCGCAGCAGCACGCAGAAATTGTCGAACCAAGTGATCACGCCTTGGAGTTTGACGCCATTCACCAGAAAGACAGTGACGGGGATTTTGGATTTGCGGACGGCATTCAAAAACACGTCCTGGAGGTTTTGATTCTTGTCGGACATTGGACTGTCTGAGCCTTCAGTTTTTTCGTTCTGTTTATTACCCGGCAAAACCGGGCGCTTCTTGTGCCTGGGCATAGGCAAAGACGAAGTTCAAACGGCTCGCTTCCCGGTTTCTACCCCCGGCAAACGGGTCGGATGTCATTCGTCTCGCAAATAATATGTCAGAGTGAGGCGCGATTTGCTAATAATATTTTTGTTTCAAAAGACATCCGCGCGGGCTGTGAACAATTGTTCCATCCGTTTTACGGCCTCGGAAAGCGCCAGGATAATTGCCCTGTCGCCGGCATGGATCATGGTATCGGCGTGCGGCACGATACATTCGTCTCCGCGCACGATCATCCCGAATTTTATCTCGCCGTGCAGGCGCAGGTCACCGATTGTCTTGCCGACGATATCGGAGCCCTCAAGGATCTCGGCTTCGATGATCTCGGCCTCCCCGTCGCGCACGCTGTAAAGGTCGCGGATACGGCCGCGGCGGATATGCCGCACGATGGACGAAACCGTCGTCTCGCGCGGGTCCAGTGCCACATCGATATTGAGCGTGCCGACAAGCCCGCCGTAGATCGGGTTGTTCAAAAGCGTGATCGCATGCGGGCAGCCCTGCTGCTTCGCGAGAAGGGCCGTCAGGATATTCACCTCGTCATCGTCGGCTACAGTCACGATCGTGTCTGCCTGCCCTACCCGCGCTTCCTGCAGGATTTCCTTCGCAAGGGCATCGCCGTTGATGACGATGGCGTTGGTCATGCGCTCGGCGATATAGGCCGCACGTTCCGGATTATGTTCGATGATGCGCAGGTTCGGCGGGTTCGGGCGCTTGTCCAGCATTTCGGCAAGGAACAGCCCGACGTTGCCGCCGCCAACGATGACGATGCGGTGCGCCGGCTTTTCCTCGTGCCCGAAAACAGCCATCGAGCGCGCGGTTTTATCGGTGTCCACGATGATATAGACGGAATCACCAATCTGGAGCTGGTCGTCACTGCGCGGCACGAACATCTTGTTATCGCGCACCACAGCGGCGACGGTCGTTTGCAGGTTCGGGAACAGTTCGGTCAGCTGGCGCAGCGGCGTATCCACCACGGGGCAGCGGTGATCGAGCGTCAGGCCAATGAGGCGCACTTTGCCCTTGGCGAACGGCACCATGTTGAAGGCGCCCGGCACATCGAGCCGGCGGATGATCGCCTCGGCCACTTCGCGTTCGGGCGAGATGATCACATCGATCGGCATATGATCGCGCGAGAACAAATCCGCATAATCGGGCTTCAGATAAGCCTGATTACGGATGCGAGCAACCTTGGTCGGGATACTGAACAGCGAGCTTGCCACCTGACACGCCACCATATTCACTTCATCCGACCAGGTAACGGCAACCAGAAGGTCGGCGTCTGCCGCCCCTGCCCGTTCGAGCATCTTGGGGTCTGAGGCGTGGCCGACCATGGCCTGCACATCAAGTGAATCCGAAATCTTCCGGATAAGCTCCGGCGCCCGATCGATCACCGTCACATCGTTGGACTGGCTGGACAGGTGTTTGGCGATGTTGAAGCCGACTTGGCCGGCGCCGCAAACGATCACTTTCATGGGAAGACCCTGACTGTGGAAACTCTATCAGTTGATATCGCCGGCCTTGCCGGATGCCAAGCCAAGAGACTTGAGTTTTCTGTGAAGCGCCGAGCGCTCCATGCCGATAAAGGCGGCAGTGCGCGAGATATTGCCACTGAAACGGCTGATCTGCACCTTCAGATATTCCCGCTCGAACGCTTCACGCGCTTCCTTCAGGGGGCTTGTCATGATGGCGCCGTCGTTATTGTTACGGAAAAGATCGGCAGAATCAGACCTTACCTCGCTTGGCAACTGATCGATGGAGATCTCTTCATGCGGATCCTCGGGGCCCATGATCACCACGCGCTCGATGATATTCTTCAACTGGCGCACGTTGCCGGGCCAATTATAGGACTGCAGTGCCGCCATGGCTTCATCCGTCAGCGCACGGCGTGGGCGACCGGTGGCGTCGGCAAGTGTTTCGAGGAAGAAGCGAGCCAGAAGCGGGATATCTTCACGCCGCTCGGTAAGCGCCGGGATCATCAGCGGCACCACATTCAGGCGGTGATACAGGTCTTCCCGGAAACGACCGTTCTCGATCTCGGTGACGAGCGTTTTGGAAGTGGCGGAAATCACCCGTACATCAACGCGCACGCCAGTGTTGCCGCCAACACGTTCGAACGCCTGATCCGTCAGCACCCGCAGGATTTTCGCCTGGGTCGGCAGCGGCATGTCGGCCACTTCATCAATGAAAAGCGTGCCGCCGTGGGCGCGCTCGAAGAAGCCGGTTTTCACCACGCCGCCGTTCTGCTCCACACCGAACAGTTCCTGTTCCATGCGGTGGGGCTCCATCGAGGCGGCACTTACCACAATGAAGGGGCCATGGGCGCGCTGCGACCGGGCATGGATCACCCGGGCAGCCACTTCCTTGCCCGAGCCCGAGGGGCCGTGGATCAGGACACGGCTGTTGGTGCCGGCGACCTTCTCGATCACATGACGCACGTTATTGAGGGGCGCTGACTTGCCCGTCAGCTCCACCACGAGCGCGGCGCGCTTTTTGAGTTCCTCGTTTTCCCGGCGCAGGCGCTCGGCTTCAGTCGCCCGGCGCACGGTGAGGAGAAGATGATCGGCTTCGAACGGCTTTTCGATAAAGTCGTAGGCGCCCTTCTTTATGGCAGCCACAGCAGTTTCGATGTTGCCGTGGCCGCTGATCATGATGACCGGCAGGTCGCGGTGGCGTGTCTTCACCAGCTCCAGCAGTTCAAGCCCGTCAAGCTTGCTGCCCTGCAGCCAGATATCAAGGACCATCAGAGACGGCAGCCGTTTCTCGATTTCGTCGAGGGCGCTTTCGCTATCATATGCGGTGCGCGTCTGATAGCCCTCGTCCTCGAGGATGCCCGAGATCAGATCCCGGATATCGGCTTCGTCATCAATGATCAGAATATCGAGCGCCATAGCGTCTCCGTCTCCTCCGTTCAGTCTTATTCAGCGGCTTCTTCATGCCCGCCTTGCCGGTCCAGCCGTTTCCTGAGTGCGGCGCGCGACAGACTGACTGTCGCAACGGCACCCAGCGGGCGCTGGTCAGCAATGCGGACGGTGCCGCCATGTTCCTCGACAATACGGCGAACAATGGCGAGGCCGAGGCCTGTACCTTTCACCCGCGTTGTCACATAGGGTTCCATCAGCCGGTCTTTCTGGTCCTGCGGCAGGCCCATGCCATTGTCGGTGACCAGAATTTCAATGAGGTCCTCTGTTGCATTGATGCTGACATGTACCTGTCCGGGTTCCAGCGTATCGCTGCCGGATGCCCGGTCGCGCTCCATCCGGCTTTCAATCGATTCCGCTGCATTCTTCAGGAGGTTGGTGAAAGCCTGCCCCAGAAGGCGGCCGTCACAGTCGATGACGAGCGGTTCTTCGGGCAGATTCGCAAGGAAATTGACCTGCGGCCACGATACGTTCTGCAGGAACACGGCCTGACGCACCACATCGACGATATCAGTTTCCTTGAAGAGAGGTGCGGGCATGCGGGCGAAGGACGAGAATTCATCCACCATGCGACGAAGGTCCCCCACCTGCCGGATGATCGTATCCGTGCACTGGCTGAAAACAGCCGGGTCGGTGGTGATTTCCTTCAGATACTTGCGCTTCAGCCGCTCGGCCGAAAGCTGGATCGGCGTCAATGGGTTCTTGATTTCATGTGCGATGCGACGGGCGACATCGGCCCAGGCGGCGGTGCGCTGGTCGGCCAGCTGTTCGGTCAGGTCATCGAAGGTGACCACGAAGCCGCCAACGGGCGCGCCCTCGCTGGTGCGATCCACCGAAACTCGGGCTAGAAGCGTGCGTTTGCTGTCGCCCACGTCGATCTGCACCTGGCCCTGCACTGTGTCGCTTTTGCCCTCGACCGTCTGGTCAAGAAGCGCGGCGAAGGCGGGGAAGGCCTCATCCAGCCGGCGACCGAGCATCACGTCAATCTCGACACCCAGAAGGGCCGCCGCTGACTTGTTCGGCAGGAAGATGCGTCGTTCGCTATCAAGGCCGATCACGCCAGCCGAAACGCCTGCGAGCACTTCTTCAAGGAAGCGGCGGCGATCATCAAGCTCGCGGTTGGCGGTAATCAGGTCCGCCTGATGGCGAGCAAGCTGATCAGTCATCCGGTTAAAGGTGCGCGACAGGGTGCCGACTTCGTCGCCCGCCGTCACGCTGCGCACGCGTGCCGTCAGGTCACCCGCCCCTACCCGCTCGGCAGCGTCTACAAGTTCAGAGAGCGGATTGAACAGCCGGCCGGAGAACCAGAGACCAATCCAGATGGCAGCAAGCAGGATCAGCAGCGATACGATGATGAAGACCACGCTGAACTGCAGCTGCACATTGCTGCGGCGGCCTTCAAGGTTGTCATAGTCCGCCACGGCGTTGCGGGTGGCTTCCAGATAGCCCACCACCTGCGGGTTCAGGTCCCGCGCCACATACAGATATGTCGGACGCAAGAAGGATGACAGGCGGATCATGCCGATGATCGTGTTGTCTGCCGCGTTCGAGGCAATGAAGGCTTCACCCTCGCGCACGCGGTTGATCATCTCGACCTCGAAACGCTGTGTGCGGAAATCGAGCCCGGAAGTGGCACGGGCGAGCACGGAGCCCTCACCATCGCGGTCCTCGATCAGCATGACTTCAGACAGGAGCCGGGTGGAAAGTGCGGTATCCGCCACACGCTGCACGGTCAGTTGGTCAAACTGCTGGCTGGGCGACAGGCGGTTGAAGGCAAGCGCGATGGCCAGCATGTCCTTCTCGATCGTCGAGCGATGCTCGATGAGATAGGTTTCCGCGACTTCGAGCGAGTTATTGAGCGTGGAGCGAACCTTTTCGCTGAACCAGGTCTGGATGCCGAACTCAAGAAAAAGGCTCGAGAAAACGGCCATGATGATCGGCGGGACAATCGCGATCCCCATGAAGAAACCGATCATGCGGGTATGCAGTTTGGAGCCAGCCGCATTGGCCTTGCGCGCGATCCAGAAGCGCACAAACCAGCGCCCGATGGAGGCGCCAAGGGCAAGGAGAAGTGCCAGATTCACATAAAGTAGCACCGTCATGGTGCGGCCACTGGTGGCCTCAAGCGGCGTACCCTTGCGGCTCATGGCGACATAGGTAACGACTGCGGCGATAACAGCGAGGACGGAGAGGGCGATTTCAAGCCTGCCGCCGAAATTCACCCGGCGCGACCAAAGAAGGAACCGCGCCACTCGCCGGCTTGGCAGCTTCGGCGAGAGGTCCATCAGGTCTTTCTTTTGCCGGGGCTTGCGCTGGCCGGCAGCTTCAGGCGAATTCGGTTCCATTACGGCACATGATGCACGAAAGACACGGATGTTCCAGAATTATCACACTCGTGGATCGAGATTTAGCGCTATCAGGCGGGACGAGCCGGCAGGTGGATATCAAGCTCGCGGATTTTCTTGCGCAGGGTGTTGCGGTTGAGCCCCAGAAGCTCTGCCGTTTTCACCTGATTGCCACCCGTGACAGCCAGCACCTTTTGAATAAGCGGCCGTTCGACCTCGCGCAGCAGGCGCTGATAGAGGCCCGGCGGTGGCAGGCCGTCCTCATGATGGTCGAAATACTGGTCGAGGTGCGCGCGGATGGTTTGCGACAGGTTCCCACCGGTTACCTCGGCGAGCAGACTAAGGGGCGCGCCGGAAAGTTCGGACGTCGAACGGTCAAGTTCGGTCTTGATCACATCGCCGGTGATTCGGTCTTCGGCATAAAGGGCGCATATCCGGTGCAGCAGGTTCTCAAGCTCGCGCACGTTGCCCGGCCAGTCGAAAGACATCAGTGCCCGCTTGGCGCCGTCTGTCAGTTCCTTTTGCGGCAGGCCGGCAGCCGCCGCCTTGCGCAGGAAATGATCGGCCAGATCAGGGATATCTTCCCTGCGGGACCGAAGCGGCGGCAGCGTCAGTGGCACCACATTCAGGCGGAAATAGAGGTCTTCCCGGAACTCGCCTTGCCGGACAAGGGCGCGCAGGTCCTTGTTGGTGGCCGCGATGATCCGCACGTTGGTGCGGTGGAGGGTTTGCCCGCCGACCGTGCGATATTCGCCTTCCTGCAGGACGCGCAGAAGCCGGGTCTGGGCCAGAAGCGGCATGTCGCCAATCTCGTCCAGGAAAAGCGTGCCGCCCTTGGCTTGGGCAAAGCGACCAAGTGTGCGGGTTTCTGCGCCCGTGAAGGCACCGCGTTCATGACCGAACAGTTCGCTTTCAATCAACTCCTTCGGGATCGCCGCCATATTGACCGGCACGAACGGATTTTCCCGGCGCGGGCCGTTTTCATGCAGCGCCTTGGCGACCAGCTCCTTGCCTGTGCCGCTTTCGCCCACAATCAGGACGGTGAGGTCGGTTTGAACCACGCGGGCCATGGCGCGGTAGATTTCCTGCATCGCCATGGAGCGCCCGATGAGCGGGCTGTCGTCATCGCCGCCTTGGGTGGCACTCTTCGGGCGCGCCGAAACCTTCAGCACCTTTTTCGCCACGCCGATCAGCTCGTCGATATCGAATGGTTTCGGCAGATATTCATAGGCGCCGGCGCGCGAGGCCTTCATGGCGGTTGCGAGCGTGTTTTGGGCGCTCATCACCACGACCGGTAGGTCGGGCCGCATGGCTTTCAGCTTGGGCAGAAGCTCAAGCCCGTTGCCGTTCGGCATCAGCACATCAGAAATCACCAGATCGCCCTGACCTGCACGCACCATGCGCTCAAGCTCCGGCGCGTCATCGGCCTCAAGCACCAGCCAGCCTTCCTGACGGCAGGCTTCGCTGACCACCATGCGGATGGCGAGATCGTCGTCGGCGACAATGATGCTGGGCTTCGATCCACTCATTTCGGCTGATCCTCATAAAGGGGTAGCTGCACCCGGAAAACGGCGCCGCCTTCCGGGTGGTTCTCACACGTCACTGTGCCGCCCATTTCGGACACATAGCGGGCGACAAGCGCAAGGCCAAGGCCAGTGCCGCCTTCGCGCCCGCTGACGAACGGGTCGAAAATGTGGGCGCGCAGTGTTTCCGGAATGCCGGGGCCGTTGTCGCGCACGATGATTTCGATCGGCAGGCGAACACGATGGCCTTCGGCGTTGGTCAGCCAGATGCCGTGCTTATAGCTTGTTTGAACCGTAATATCTGCTTCAGAACCAGCGGCTTCCACAGCGTTCTTGATAAGGTTGATGAATATCTGGACAAGCCTGTCACGGTCACCATTCACCGGCGGCAGCGACGGATCGAAGCGCGGGCGGATGCTGGCATGCTCGCCAAAGCCGGCCTGCGCGAGGCTCAGCACATGATCGAGCACTTCATGGATATTCACCGGCTCGAACCCGGTTGTCACCGGCATGGAGAAATGCTCCAGCTGGTCAACGAGCCCCTTGATGCGGTCCACTTCGCGGCAGATCAGTTCGGTCAGGCGGATATTTTTCTGGTCGGTCGAGCGGCCAATGAGCTGTGCGGCGCCGCGGATACCCGAAAGCGGGTTGCGGATTTCGTGCGCCAGCATCGAGGCAAGGCCGGAAACTGACCGGGCCGCCGCTTCCATATCGTCGCGTTTTTCAAGGAAAGCCGTGATGCGGCGGGGCTGCATGGTGAGAAGCACCCTGCCCGCCTCGTCAAACGGATGGGCGTGCATGTCCATCAGCTCGATATCGCCAAGCGGCGGCCGGCAGGCGACGTCATAGCTGTTGAGCGGCACGTCGTCGCTGATGGAGCGACCGATCAGGTCATGCGCCGCGTCGCCGATCCCGCGTAGCTCCGCGACCGGCGATCCGATCAGGCCTTCACGGCTGCGACCGAAC
The DNA here is from genome assembly GCF_028463845.1 of Gimibacter soli. Taxonomy (NCBI): domain Bacteria; kingdom Pseudomonadati; phylum Pseudomonadota; class Alphaproteobacteria; order Kordiimonadales; family Temperatibacteraceae; genus Gimibacter; species Gimibacter soli. The sequence continues at coordinate 2,202,715 of NZ_CP116805.1, forward strand.
AATTGCTCCGTGGCACCGTATACTTCCTCGATCAGGCCGCCCGCCCCCACAAGGACGACGGATTGAACAAGGCTTGCAAGAACATCATCAGGCGGTGTCCGGATATCCGAACAGACATCGAAGGAATGACCGGGTCTGTTACCTGCCTGCGTCAACACCGTCAGGCCGCCATCTGGTCGCAAAGCGGCAGATAGAATTCGCGGAGCGCGGCGCGGACTTCATCCGGGTCGTCCATCTGGTTCATGCCGTTGCGGAACTCGGCGCTGTCGCGCAGGCCCTTGGTGTACCAGCCGAGATGCTTGCGCGCCATGCGTACCCCGCCCTGCGTGCCATAATGCACAAGCATGGCGTCATAATGTTCCATGATGGCATTGAACTGGGTTTCTAGGTCGGGGTCCGGCAGGCGTTCGCCCGTGCGGATATAATGCATGGCCTGGGCAATGAACCACGGGCGGCCATAGGTGCCACGGCCGATCATCACGCCGTCAGCGCCGCTGTCTGCCAGTGCCTGATCGATATCCTCGAACGTATTGATATCGCCGTTCACGATCACGGGCACATTCACGGCGTCCTTCACGCGGGCAACCTTCTTCCAGTCGGCACTGCCGCGATACATCTGGCAGCGCGTGCGGCCATGTACGGTGATCATCTTGATGCCAAGCTGTTCGGCGATTTTGGCAAGCTCCGGCGCGTTCAGGCTGTTATCATCCCAGCCAAGGCGCATTTTCAACGTCACTGGCAGCTTGACGGCATTGACGGTGGCCTCGATGAGCGAACCCGCATGGTCCAGATCGCGCATCAGCGCCGAACCTGCGTGGCCGTTCACCACCTTTTTCACCGGGCAGCCCATATTGATATCGATGATGGCAGCGCCGCCATCTTCGTTCAGGCGCGCAGCTTCCGCCATACGGACGCCTTCGCAGCCGGCAAGCTGCACCGAAATCGGGAACTCTTCAGCGCCGATTTCAGCCTGCTTGATCGACTTGGTGGTCGAGCGGATCATCGCTTCCGAAGCGATCATTTCCGATACCACAAGGCCCGCGCCAAAGGCTTTGACCTGCCGGCGGAACGGTAGGTCGGTCACGCCCGACATGGGGGCAAGGATCACGGGCTCTTTGATTTCGAGCGGGCCGATGTTAATAGGCTTCAGTGCCATTCTTTCACTCATACGCTTCAGTGCCTAAAATTTGGGCAACCTTATGCCAGAAACATTGATGGATTGCCAGCCTTTGATTGCGGATCAGCCCGCAATCGTTCTCGTGTGCGCGGGCCGTGGCCAGCGTGCTGGCGAAGGCCTGCCGAAACAGTATCGCCTGCTTGCTGGCGAACCCGTTGTGCGCCGCACCCTGAAGGCGCTGCGGGCTGCCTTGCCATTGGCCTATATCCAGCCGGTTATTCATCCTGATGACGCCGAACTTTTCGCTTCGGCAGCACAGGGAATCGACGGCATTCTGGTGCCAGCGCCCGGCGGTGCAACCCGTCAGGCCAGTGTCTTGGCCGGACTTGCGGCCCTTGAGGCTTTGTCGCCAGCGTTGGTGCTTGTTCATGATGCCGCGCGACCCTTCGTTACCACCGGTCTCGTAAACGGCGTCCTAACAGCATTGCAGAATGGTGCCGCAGCTGTTGTCCCGGGTGTGGCGATTGTTGACAGCATCCGCCGTGACGCGAAGGGCGGGACAGCGCCGGTTGACCGCAGCGGGCTTTACCGGGTGCAAACGCCGCAAGGCTTCACTTTCGCCGACCTGCTTTCCGCCCACCGCGCTGTAGCAGGCGAGGACCTGAGCGACGATGCGACGGTCATGGAACGTGCCGGGCATGCCGTCGCCATCTCTGGGGGCGATGCCAACAATATCAAGCTGACCCTCGCGGAGGATTTCGTGCTCGCCGAAAAGCAGATCATCAGCGCCCTCGCCGACGTGCGCACCGGCACAGGGTTTGACGTTCACCGGTTCGAGCCCGGCGATCATGTATGGCTCTGTGGTATCAAGGTGCCCTTCACCCAGAAACTGAAGGGCCATTCGGATGCCGATGTTGGCCTGCATGCCCTGACGGACGCGATCCTGATGGCGCTGGCGGACGGTGACATCGGCTTCCATTTCCCGCCGACCGAGGCCAAATGGAAAGGTGTTTCGTCCGATACCTTCCTCACCTTCGCGCGCGACCGGGTGCTGGCGCGTGGCGGCATGATTGCCAATGTCGGTGTCACCATTATCTGCGAGGCACCGAAACTTATGCCTTGGAAAGCGGCGATGCAGGAACGCGTGGCCGAGCTGCTGCAGATCGCCACGGACCGTGTCAGCATCCAGGCGACCACTACCGAAAAGCTCGGCTTCACCGGACGCGGCGAAGGTATCGCGGCGCAGGCCGTGGCAACTGTCCGCCTGCCCTGAAAGGACGTGCGATGAAACAAAGCCTCGGCGCATGGGACGACCGTTACAAAAGCCTCGCTTTCTGGATTGCTACATTCTTTGGCTCTGGCCTCCTGAAGCCGGCCCCCGGCACATGGGGCAGCCTTGCCGGGCTTGCAGCGGGCATGCTGCTGATTGCCGCAGGCATCGATGAAGCCCAGCTTATCGGCTTCATCGCGGCCCTGACGATCGCCGGATCAAAGGCGATCAATGCCATAGAAGCGAAGACCGGCATTCATGACGCGCCAGAGATCGTGATCGATGAAGTTGCCGGCATCTGGATTGCGCTCCTCCCGGTGATGGCAATGGGCATCACCTGGCAGGAAGCTGCCGCCGCCTTCACCCTGTTTCGCCTTTTCGATATCTGGAAGCCCTGGCCGATCAGCTGGATCGACCGGCATGTTCATGGCGGGTTCGGCGTGATGGCGGATGATCTTGTCGCCGGTATCCTTGCGGCGATCATACTTGTTATCATTCACCCGTATCTTGGGATGTAATGATACAGTTCCTGAATTGTCTGTGGTCCTGCCCTTAGTGGATATGTGAGATGCCTTTCGACGCCGACATCACCGTCAAAGCCGAACGACTGCTTGCCCTTGCCCGTGCGCAAGATATGAAGCTCGCAACGGCGGAATCCTGCACGGGCGGGCTGATCGGCGGCGCACTGACCGCCATTGCCGGATCGTCGGATGTCGTGGACCGGGGCTTCATCACCTATTCGAATGAAGCCAAGCAGCAGATGCTGGGGGTGAGCGCGGAAAGCCTTGCCCGCTTCGGCGCTGTTTCCGAAGCTGTCGCCAAGGAAATGGCTTACGGCGCTCTCGCCCATTCGATGGCGGATGCGGCCGTTGCAGTCACCGGTGTTGCGGGGCCGGGTGGCGGATCGGAAGAAAAGCCTGTTGGGCTTGTCTGGTTCGGCATTGCCGTTCAGGGGCAAGCGCCCGAGGCCTTCAAGATGCTGTTCGGCGATATCGGGCGTGATGGTATCCGTACCGAAACCGTGCGCAAGGCACTCGACGCGCTGATCGACGCTTTGTCTTAAGGCAGATCGCGCGGACCATACACAGCCACGGCGCGTTCCTCGAAGGATTTGATCATCCGGTGCGTGGCTTCGGTGAACACAGGGCCGATCATCTTTTCCAGAAGTTTGCTTTTGAATTCGAAATCCACTTCGAAATCAATGAGCGTTGCCTTGTCCGGATGGTCGGGGTCAGGCAGGAAGCGCCAGTGGTTATAAAGCCGTTTCATGGGGCCTTTGATATAGTCGATATCGATCCGCTCGCCGGGCTTGAAGGAAACCCGTGAGGTGAACTTCTCGCGGAACATCTTGAAGCCGATCACGAGATCAGCGTCGAACTGGGTGTCTTTCCGGTTGAAAACGCGCGAGGCCAGGCACCAGGGCAGGAATTCCTGATAGCGCGCCACGTCGATCACCACGGCGAACAGTTCGTCCGTCGTGTAAGGCAGGCGCTTGATATCCTCGAAACGCGGCACGGGAGACCTTAGCCCTTGGCCGCAAGCTGCTTTTCGCGGGCTGCGCGCAGACGCTCGAAATCGTCGCCGGCAAGATAGCTAGACCGTGTCAGCGGGGTTGCCGACACCATCAGGAAGCCCTTGCCGCGCGCGAGGCGCTCATAGGTTTTGAATTCCTCGGGTGTCACAAAGCGTTCGAGCTTGGCATGGCGCGGGGTCGGCTGCAGATATTGGCCGATGGTGATGAAATCGATATCGGCCGAGCGCATGTCGTCCATCACGGTTGCGACTTCCACCTTGTCTTCGCCGAGGCCGACCATGATGCCGGATTTGGTGAAGATCGAGGGATCGATCCGCTTCACGGTATCCAGAAGCTTCAGCGAGTGATAATAGCGCGCACCGGGCCGGATGCGGGTGTAAAGGCGTGGCACGGTTTCAAGATTGTGGTTGAATACATCGGGCTTCGCCGCAATCACACGCTCCAGCGCACCGGGCTTGTTACGGAAGTCGGGTGTCAGGATTTCGACCGTGGTCTCAGGGCTGCGCTTCCTCAGTTCCTCGATCACGCGAACGAACTGCTGGGCGCCGCCGTCCTCGAGGTCATCGCGGTCCACGGACGTGATAACGATATGTTTCAGGCCCATCGCGGCGCAAGCTTCGGCTGTGCGGACGGGCTCCAGCGGATCAACCGCCATCGGGCGGCCGGTCTTCACATTACAGAAGGCGCAGGCGCGGGTGCAGGTGTCGCCGAGGATCATCACCGTGGCGTGCTTCTGCTGCCAGCAGGTACCGATATTCGGGCACGCCGCTTCCTCACACACCGTGTGGAGCTTCAGGTCGCGCATCAGTTTGCGCGTCTCGTTATAGCCCTTGGAGGTCGGTGCCTTGACGCGAATCCACTCGGGTTTGCGCTGGAAGGTCTGCTTGTCTTCTGGCTTGTTCATGTCGTCTTTCCGCCGGATGGTGAAGCGCATCCGATATCAGGATCGAGTTGGGCCGGGGCCTCGTGGGGCCCCGCCAGTCAGGCGTCATATGCGCTGTGCCCGCCGCCAAGTCAATGCCGGCGGCAGCCGGCTCACCTAGAAGTGCAAGGCCCGCCCGTAAGCGCTGAGCACGGATTCGTGCATCATCTCGGAAAGCGTCGGATGCGGGAATACCGTGTGCATCAGCTCGGCTTCGGTGGTCTCGAGCGTGCGGGCAACCACATAGCCCTGGATCAGTTCGGTGACTTCTGCGCCCACCATATGCGCGCCCAAGAGTTCGCCGGTCTTGGCGTCGAAGATCGTTTTCACGAAGCCTTCGGTCTCGCCCAGCGCAATCGCCTTGCCGTTGCCGATGAAGGGGAACTTGCCAACCTTGAGCTCGTAGCCCGCGGCCTTGGCTTTCTCTTCCGTGAGGCCGACAGATGCCACCTGCGGACGGCAATAGGTGCAGCCCGGGATATTGCCCTTGTCCATCGGATGCAGGCCCTTGAGGCCGGCGATCTTCTCAACCGCGATCACGCCTTCATGGCTGGCCTTGTGGGCGAGCCAGGGGGCGCCGGTCACGTCGCCGATGGCCCAGAAGCCATCAACACCGGTGAAGCCCCATTCGTCGGTGACGATATGGCCGCGGTCGGTTTTGATGCCGACTTTCTCGAGCCCGATACCTTCGGTGTTGCCCGCGATGCCGATGGCGAGGATGACACGGTCAACGGTGATTTCGGTCTTCTTGCCCTTCTCGTCCACAACGCAGGTCACGCTGTCCTTGCCCTTCTTGAGCTCGGTCACGCTTGCCGATGTCATCAGCTTCATGCCCTGCTTCTTGAAGCTGTCAGCGGCGAAGGCCGACACTTCATGATCTTCAACAGGCAGCACGCGGTCCATCATCTCGACAACCGTCACCTCGGCACCCATTTCGCGGTAGAAGCTCGCGAACTCGATCCCGATGGCGCCCGAGCCGATCACCAGAAGCGATTTCGGCATGGTCTTCGGGGTCATGGCATGCTTGTAGGTCCACACCAGTTCGCCGTCGGCCTTCAGGTGCGGCAGCTCACGCGCGCGGGCGCCGGTGGCGATCATGATATTCTTGGCCGAAACGGCCGTCGTCTTGCCGTCCTTGCCCTTCACCGAAAGGCTGCCTTTGCCGGCAATCGCGGCTTCGCCCTCGATATGGACAACCTTGTTCTTCTTGAACAGGTGCTTGATGCCGGACGACAGCTGGTTGGCGATGCCGCGGCTGCGCTTGACGATGCCCTCGAGATCGAAGCCGATGCCTTCAGCCTTCAGGCCGAAATCCTTGGCATGCTTCATCAGGTGGTAAACTTCGGCAGAACGCAGCAGCGCTTTCGTCGGGATGCAGCCCCAGTTGAGGCAGATACCGCCCAGATGCTCGCGCTCCACGCACGCGACCTTCAGGCCAAGCTGCGAAGCACGGATGGCGGCAACGTAACCGCCGGGGCCGCCGCCGACGACGACGAGATCGTAAGTGTCGCTCATGGGGTCGCCCTCCTTACAGCAGCATCGTTACGGGGTCTTCGATCAGCACCTTGAAGGCGGCGAGGAACTCGGCCCCCACGGCACCGTCAATGGCGCGGTGATCGCACGACAGCGTCACGCTCATGACCGTGGCAACAGCCAGTGCGCCGTCTTTCACTACCGGGCGCTGTTCGCCCGAGCCGACCGCGAGGATCGCGCCCTGCGGCGGGTTCACAACAGCGCCGAATTCCTTGATACCGTACATGCCGAGGTTCGAGATCGAGAAGGTGCCGCCGGCATAGTCTTCCGGCATCAGCTTGCCGTCCTTGGCCTTGCCCGCCAGTTCCTTCACTTCGTTCGAGATGTCGGCGAGGCCTTTGCCGTCTGCGCCGCGCACGACCGGGGTCACAAGGCCGCCTTCAATGGCTACCGCCACCGAAATATCGGCGCGCTCGTACCAGTACATCTTGTCGCCCGCGAACTGGACATTCGCTGCCGGTACTTTCTTCAGCGCCAGCGCCGAGGCGCGGATGATGAAGTCATTGACCGAAAGCTTGGTGCCGGTGCCATCGAGCTTCTTGTTCAGCTCACCGCGCAGCTTCAGAAGCTTGTCGAGCTCGCAGTCGATCGTCAGGTAGAAGTGCGGCACATGCTGCTTCGATTCCGTCAGGCGGCGCGCGATGGTCTTGCGCATGCCCGAAAGCTTTTCTTCATGGTACGGAATGCCGTCATGCGGCCCGTAAACCGGTGCGGCGCCAACGGCCGGTGCGCCAGCAGCGGGTGCAGCGGCAGGTGCTGGGGCAGCGGCAGGCTTCGCGGCGGTGCCGCCGGCCATTGCAGCTTCCACGTCAGCCTTCACCACGCGGCCTTTGGGGCCCGAGCCAGCGATTGCCGCGATATCGACGCCAGCCTGATTGGCGATGCGGCGCGCGAGCGGCGAGGCGAAGACGCGGTCACCGTCATGTTTGGCAGGCGCTACAGCAGGGGCCGGGGCCGCAGCGGGTGCGGCGGCAGGCGCAGGTGCTGCTTCAGCTTTCGGGGCTTCAGGTGCTTTCGGGGCGGCAGCACCTGCACCAGCGGTCGCGGAGCTGACATCTTCGCCCTCTTCCGCCAGCACAGCGATAATCTGGCCGACCGGCACGTCTTCCGCGCCTTCAGCGACAAGTATCTTGGCGACCACGCCATCATCGATGCTTTCGACTTCCATCGTCGCCTTGTCGGTTTCAATCTCGGCAATCACATCGCCCGAGGAAACCGTGTCGCCTTCCTTGACGAGCCATTTGGCGAGCGTGCCTTTCTCCATGGTCGGAGACAGGGCGGGCATGAAGATTTCGATAGCCATGTTTGTAACTCCGTCCGGATCAGTCTTTATAGCAGACGGCTTTCGCCGCCTTCACGATGTCGCCGGCATTCAGAAGCGCCAGTTTCTCGAGATTGTTGGCATAGGGCAGCGGCACATCGACGTTGGTGGCGCGCGTTACCGGTGCGTCCAGCCAGTCGAAGGCCTTTTCCATCAGCTGGGCCGACACTTCGGAGGATACCGAACAGGTCGGCCAGCCTTCTTCCGCCACCACGCAGCGGTTGGTTTTCTTCACGCTTTCGATCACGGTATCGATGTCGAGCGGACGGATGGTGCGCAGGTCGATGACCTCGGCCGAAATGCCCTCTTCCGCCAGCTTGTCAGCGGCCTTGAGCGATTCACCCACAGCGATCGAGTAGGAAACGATGGTCACGTCGGTGCCTTCACGGCAGACGCGGGCCTTGCCGATCGGCAATACATAATCGTCAAGCTCCGGCACATCGAAGCTTTCGCCGTAGAGAAGCTCGTTTTCAAGGAACACAACCGGGTTCGGGTTGCGGATTGCCGCCTTCAGGAGGCCTTTGGCATCAGCAGCGTCATAGGGTGCGATGACGATGAGGCCGGGTACATGGGCGTACCAGGACGCATAGTTCTGGCTGTGCTGGGCGCCAACGCGGGCAGCGGCGCCGTTCGGGCCGCGGAACACGATCGGGCTCGATACCAGACCACCCGACATATAACGCGTCTTGGCGGACGAGTTGATGATATGGTCGATGGCCTGCATGGCGAAGTTGAAGGTCATGAATTCGATGACCGGCTTCAGGCCGGCGAAGGCCGCACCCGAACCCAGGCCCGCAAAGCCGTGTTCGGTGATCGGGGTATCGATCACGCGGTCCGGACCAAATTCCTGCAGAAGGCCCTGGGTCACTTTGTAGGCACCCTGATATTCGGCCACTTCCTCGCCCATCACGAAGACATTGCCGTCCTTGCGCATTTCCTCGGCCATGGCATCGCGGAGCGCTTCACGCACCGTTGTCGATACCATTTTGGTGCCGGCCGGAATGGCGGGGTCAGCCACCGCAACGCTGGTGACGGGCGCCTTTGGCGTGGCTTCGAACACTTCTTCCTGCTTCGGCGCGGGGGCTGCAGCAGGTGCGAGTACCGTGGCCGGTTTCACGTCCGATGCGTCTTCGCCTTCTTCGGCGATGACAACAATCGGGGTGCCAACCGCCACATCTTCGCTGCCTTCGGCAACAAGGATTTTGGCAACCGTGCCTTCGTCAACGGCTTCGACCTCCATCGTCGCCTTGTCGGTTTCGATCTCGGCGATCACATCGCCGGATTTGATCGTATCGCCTTCCTTGACCAGCCATTTGGCAAGGGTGCCTTTTTCCATGGTCGGCGACAGCGCCGGCATCGTGATTTCAATTGCCATGATGTCTGGTTCCTCAGGCGAGTACGTCGGTGTAAAGCTCGGCCGCGTCGGGCTCGGGGCTCTCGGTGGCGAAGGCGGCGGCATCTGCCACCAGCGCTTTCAGCTCTTTGTCCATTTCCTTCAGGGCTGTCTCGTCGGCGTGGCCGCCATCAAGGAGCAGCTCGCGCAGTTGCTCGATCGGGTCACGCTCGGCGCGCATCTTCTGCACTTCGTCCTTGGTGCGATATTTCGCCGGGTCGGACATGGAGTGACCGCGGTAACGGTAAGTCTTCATCTCAAGGATCATCGGGCCGTTGCCGGCGCGGCAATGCGCCACGGCTTCGTCCATCGCGGCGCGGACCGCCAGCACATTCATGCCGTCAACCTGCTTGCCGGGGATCTTGAAGCTTTCGCCGCGGCGGAACAGTTCAATTTCCGAGCTTGCACGAGCGACCGAGGTGCCCATGGCATACTGGTTGTTCTCGATCAGATAGATGACTGGCAGGTTCCAGAGGCGCGCCATGTTGAAGCTCTCGTAAACCTGGCCCTGGTTCGCGGCGCCGTCACCGAAATAGGCCACCGCCACATTGTCTGTTTTCTTGTATTTGGCCGCAAAAGCGAGGCCAGTGCCGAGCGAGACCTGAGCGCCCACAATGCCGTGGCCGCCATAGAAGCCCTTGGCGGGGTCGAACATATGCATCGAGCCGCCCTTGCCTCGCGAACAACCGCCGGAACGGCCGGTCAGTTCAGCCATCACGCCTTTGGGATCGCAGCCGGCCGCCATCATGTGGCCGTGCTCGCGGTAGCCGGTGATGACGGCGTCGCCATCTTTCAGTGCGGACTGGACGCCCACACACACCGCTTCCTGACCGATGTAGAGGTGGCAGAAGCCACCGATCAGGCCCATGCCGTACATCTGGCCGGCTTTTTCTTCAAAGCGGCGCACAAGCAGCATGTCGCGGTAAAATTTCAGGAGTTCCTCGGGGGAGGCTTCGTAAACGGCGGGCTTGGAAGCGCGACGGGCCCGCCCTGCGGATTTATTGGAAGATGTGGACGCGTTCATTTGAGCCTCTGAATCTTGGAGACGTTGGAGAGGTTCGGCAATGTATCGTAATGGCGCCCCGCGCAGATAGCACAAGGCCCCTCATTCCCTCGTCACCATCTTTAACGCTAAAGACGGCAATTGGCAATACAGACTAACTTACTGTTTTATAACGAAAATAATCTATTAACTGAGTTTTTGTTAATAGTAATCAGCGGGTCAGGATGACCAGTTCGTCCGGATTGGCGAAGCCGAGACGGTCGCGGACTTCTTCTTCCAATAGGTCGGGATCGAGCGACTGGTTGTTGAAGGCTTCGATACGGTCTTCAACGCGAATACGCTCAGCGCGTGCCTCAGTCGCCATCGCATGCAGCTCAACGGCGCGAACATCCAGCGCACGCAGGGCCGAAAGGCTCGCGTCACCCTGGAAGGCGTGATAGCCGAAATAGGCAATGAGAAACAGCCAGACCATGGTGATCCATGACTGTCCCAGAAGCTTCGGCAATGACGCGACTTTGTTCATATAGGGAGCATCGCACAAGAGATTCGGCGCCGCAAGGGGTGACCCGTACGGCGCCAGTGGATTGTGATCGGGTCAGCGGCGAAGGATCGTACGGCCGGCGTAGATCGCCTGCCCGCCGAGTTGCTCCTCGATACGGATCAGCTGATTGTATTTGGCAAGCCGGTCAGAACGCGCCAGCGAGCCGGTCTTGATCTGGCCGCAGTTCTTGGCAACGGCAAGGTCGGCAATGGTCGAATCCTCGGTTTCGCCCGAACGGTGCGACATCACCGAGGTGTAGCGCGCGCGGTGCGCCATCTCGACCGCCTGGAAGGTCTCGGTCAGCGTACCGATCTGGTTGACCTTCACAAGGATCGAGTTGGCAACGCCCTGCTCGATGCCATCAGCAAGGCGCGCCGGGTTGGTCACGAAAAGATCATCGCCGACGAGCTGGCATTTGGAGCCGATCTTGTCGGTCAGCAGTTTCCAGCCGGCCCAGTCGTCCTCGGCCATGCCGTCTTCGATCGAGATGATTGGATAATTGGCAACGAGGTTGGCCCAGTAATCGACCATGCCGGCGCTATCGAGCGTCTTGCCTTCGCCCTTGAGGACATATTTGCCGTCCTTGAAGAATTCGGTCGAGGCAGCGTCAAGGGCGAGATAGATGTCCTCGCCCGGCTTATAGCCGGCGCTTTCGATGGCCTTCAGGATGAAATCGAGAGCATCATTGGTGCCGTTCAGGTTCGGCGCAAAGCCGCCTTCGTCACCGACGGCGGTATTGTGGCCGGCGGCTTTCAACTTCGATTTCAGTTCATGGAAAATCTCGGCGCCGATGCGGATGGCGTCCGTGCAGCTGTCGGCATTCACCGGCATGATCATGAATTCCTGCACATCGATCGGGTTGTCGGCATGTTCGCCGCCATTGATGATATTCATCATCGGTACTGGCAGGATATGGGCCGACGGGCCGCCGAGGTAACGGTAAAGCGGCAGGCCACAGCTTTCAGCCGAGGCCTTGGCGACAGCGAGCGACACGCCAAGGATGGCGTTGGCGCCAAGGCGGCTCTTGTTCTCGGTGCCGTCCACTTCGCGCATGATCTCGTCAATCGCGATCTGGTCTTCGCTATCGAGGCCGACGAGCGCGTCGAAAATCTCGCCGTTCACCGATTCAACGGCCTTGAGGACGCCCTTGCCGCGATAACGGCCTTCGCCGTCGCGCAGTTCTACTGCTTCGTGGGCACCGGTCGATGCGCCCGAAGGCACTGCGGCGCGGCCGAACGAGCCGTCTTCCAGCAGAACATCAACTTCAACGGTGGGGTTGCCGCGGCTGTCGAGAATTTCACGACCGAGGATATCGATAATGGCGCTCATGGGAGTGTCCTCAAGTGAGAATTGGGGAAGGGTCCGGCGCCAGTCATAGCCATAAAGCCTTGCGGCTGGCAACAGGGAAGGCACGGATGCAGCAGCATTTGACAGGGGCTGGTCCCTCCCCTAGCCTCGCTCCCGGGAATTCCGGGATGGTCAAGGGGGTGCCGTCATGGCTCTGGGCAGCGCATTTGAAACGCACGAGGTCTTCAACCAGACCCCGCTTTACGACGGCATCAATCTGTACACCAGCGACGCTGCCCTGATGGCTGCTGTGAAGGCTGAAGGCGCCGATTGGGCGGGTGACCGGCTGACCGCATTTGGCGCAGAGCTTGGCCGGGCTGAGCTCTTTGACGAAGGCGAGCGTGCCAACCGTTTTCTGCCGGAACTGAAGGGGCACGACAGTCGCGGCCACCGGCAGGATCTCGTTGAGTTTCATCCGAGCTATCACCGTTTCATGGGCATCTCGAAGCGCGAGCATATCCATTGCGGCGCCTTCGATGGTCTTGCGAGCGACGCTCGCCCCAAGGCGTCGGGTGTCGGTGTCGCGCGCGCCGCACGGCATTATATGATGAGCCAGGTTGAGGCCGGCCATATCTGCCCGATCACCATGACACATGCCGCCATCCCCGCCATCGCGCAGGAGCCTTCGCTGGCGGCAACCTGGCTGCCGAAGATATTGTCGCCGTCCTACGACCCCGCCCTGAAGCCGATGACCGAGAAATCCGGCGTGACCATCGGCATGGGCATGACCGAAAAACAGGGCGGCACCGATGTCCGCGCCAATACGAGCGTTGCAAGGCCCACAGGCGCACGCGGGCCGGGTGAGGCTTATCTCGTCACCGGACACAAATGGTTCATGTCTGCTCCCATGTGCGATGCCTTTCTGGTACTGGCGCAGGCCGAAGGCGGGCTCTCTGTCTTCCTGATGCCGCGTTTCCGGGCGGATGGCAGCCTGAATGGCCTGCGGTTCCAGCGGCTGAAAAATAAACTCGGCAACAAGTCAAACGCGTCGTCGGAGGTCGAGTTCCATGACGCCGAAGCCTATCTGATCGGGGAGGAAGGCCGCGGCATCCGCAACATCATGACAATGGCGCACTATACGCGGCTCGATTGCGCGCTCGGGTCCGCCGGGCTGATGCGGCAGGCCTTCTCGCGTGCGATCCATCACGCCGCCCACCGGCAGGTTTTCCAGAAGCGCCTTGTCGACCAGCCGATGATGACGGGCGTGCTTGCCGATCTCGCGCTCGAGGTTGATGCAGCAACCCATCTGGCCCTGCGGCTTGCCGGCGCCTTCGAGCGGCATGACAATGAAGCCGAACAGGCCTTTGCCCGCCTGATGACGCCGGTTGCCAAATACTGGATCACCAAGCGCGGCCCTGTCCTTGGCTATGAAGCCATGGAATGCCTTGGGGGCAACGGTTATGTGGAGGACGGGATCAATGCCCGTATCTACCGCGAGCTGCCGGTCAATTCGATCTGGGAAGGCACTGGCAGTGTGATGTGCCTTGATGTGTTCCGCGTGATGACGCGCGAACCCGATGCTGTGGCTGCAACCCTTGCCGTGCTTGAAGCCGCTGCTGGGAGAGACCGCTATTATGACGCCCTTCTCGACAGCCTGAAGGACCGGATCGCCAGTCATTCGCTTGGTGAGCGCGACGGTCGCTGGCTCACCGAAAGCCTCGCCCTCCTCACCTCCGCCGCCATCCTTATGGAGCGTGCCGCGGCGCCGGTTGCCGAAGGCTATCTCGTCAACCGACTGGCCCCGCGCGCGACGCCTGCGTCGTTCGGTATTCTTTCAAGCGGGACGGATGCCCGCGCCATTCTTGAAGCTTCTGTCCCCACCTTTCTGAGTTAAGGAATCACTGATGAAGAAACTTGTTCCCTTTGCTGCCGCTGTCCTCGCCCTTGCGCCCTTTGCCTACGCGGATGACGCGTCGGACGCCGCCCGCACTTACCGTCAGGCCAACGAGGCCCGCATCATTGGCGATTTCGTGTCGCTTCTCTCGATGCCGAACGTTGCCACCAACAAGGCCGACATGGATGTGAACGCTGAATGGATCACGGCTTACCTCACCAGTCGCGGGTTCATGAGCGAGACGGTCTCGGCTGGCGGCGCGCCCTATATCATTGCCGAGCGCAAGGTGCCGGGTGCCACCAAGACGCTGCTTATCTATGCGCATTTCGATGGCCAGCCGGTGCAGGAAGAAGAATGGGCAAGCCCGCCTTTCACCCCGACATTGCGGGACGGCATGGTCGTGAACGGCGCGAAAGTGCTGGATATGCAAGAAGCACTCGCTGGCACCATTAACCCCGAATGGCGGCTTTATGCCCGCTCGGCAGGTGACGACAAGGCCCCGATCATTGCGGTCGCAGCAGCCCTTGATGCGCTCGACAAGGCAGGTATTGCGCCGAGTGCGAACATCAAGCTGCTGCTGGACGGCGAGGAAGAACAGGGCAACCCGACGCTTGAAGCGGTTCTTGCCGCCCACAAGGGCAAGCTCGACGCCGATATCCTCCTGTTCTGCGACGGCCCCATGCACCAGAGCCGGCAGCGCCAACTGGTGTTTGGCGTGCGCGGCACCACCGAAGTGCAGATAACGACCTATGGTGCCGAACGGCCGCTTCACAGCGGGCATTATGGCAGCTGGGCCCCAAGCCCGATTTCCGATCTTTCCCGCCTTGTGGCAAGCATGAGCAAGGAAGACGGCACGCTGACAGTGAAGGGCATCGACAAGGGCCTTCGCCCGGTCACAAAGGCCGAGAAGGCTGCCATCGCGGCAATGCCGAATATCGATGACAAGCTGAAGGCCGATCTGGCGCTTGGCCGTACGCTTGGCAATGGCCAGCGTGTCGAAGAAAGCGTCATGAAGCCCGCGCTGATCGTGACCGGTTTCAATGCAGGTGGCACCGGTGACCGCGCCAGCAATACCGTGGTGCCGCGGGCCACAGCGGCCATCAATTTCCGGCTCGCACCCGGCCAGACCCCGGAAAGCGTGCGCGAGGCCATCGACAGTCACATTCAGGCACAGGGCTTTTTCCTGACGGAAGAGGAGCCGACCGCCGATGTGCGCCGCGCCCACGCCAAGGTTGCCAAGGTGCAATGGGGGTCAGGCTACCCGGCTTTCCGCACCGATCTTGATAGCCCTGCCACTCGCAAACTGATCGGGCTTCTGGATGGCATCGACGGTGAGGCGACACTGCTGACGCCCACGATGGGGGGCAGTCTGCCGATCCATATCTTCTCGACCGCCATGCCGACCATGCCGATTGTCATCCTGCCTGTGGCCAATCATGACAATAACCAGCACGGCGAAAACGAGAATATGCGAATCCAGAATCTGTGGGACGCGATCGAGATTTATGCGACCGTCATCGCGGGTTACGGAAAATAACAGATCATGGGGGTCAACATAATGAAATCGTTAAAGACATTGCTGCTGTCGGCAGCGCTTGGCACGGCGGCGATTGCGCCGCTTGCGAATGCAGCGGACCCGGGCGAGGAAGTGATTGCCCGCGTCCTGGCTACCGGCGCCAAGCCACCGGTCATGGCGCCGGCGCGGGGTGACGAGGCACAGGGGCCTTACGGGCAGCTGCTGATCACCAATGTGAATATCATTGATGGCACGGGCGCCCCCACACAGGGCCCCTATTCCATCCTGATTGAAGGCAACAGGATCGTCAGCATTGGCGAGGCGTCGGGTGGTGCAGCGGCGAAGTCAGCAGCGCGGATAATCGACGGCGAAGGCGGCTATATCCTGCCGGGCTTCATCGACACGCACGACCATATCGGCACGCCGAACCATATCTATGGTGGGGAACTGACGGACCCCGGCTATGTGTTCAAGCTGATGCTGGCGCACGGCATCACCACGATCCGCGACGTGGGTTCCATGATGGGCCTGAAATGGACACTTGAGCACAAGAAGCTTAGCGAGGAAGGCAAGATCACCGCCCCGCGCGTTGTATCCTACGCCGTGTTCCCGGCCAAAACGGCAACGGTTGAGGAAGCCGTCAAATGGGTGAAGGCGGTTCACAAAACGGGCGCTGACGGCGTGAAGTTCCTCGGCGCCGATCCGAAGGTGTTTGCCGCCGCCATCAAGGAAATCAATGCCCTTGGCATGGGCTCGGCCTATCACCATTCGCAGACGTCAGTGACGCGCCACAATGCGCTCGATTCCGCGCGGCTTGGCGTGCAGAGCATCGAGCATTGGTACGGCCTGCCCGAAGCCATGTTCGAGGATCGCACCGTCCAGCATTATCCGAACGACTATAATTACAATAACGAGCAGGACCGGTTCGGTCAGGCCGGGCGCCTGTGGCAACAGACTGCCAAGCCGGGGTCGGAGCGCTGGAACAGCACGATCAGGGAACTGGTCGAGCTTGACGTCACGCTTGACCCGACCTTCTCGATCTATGAAGCCTCCCGCGACCTGATGCGGGCCCGCACACAGGAATGGCTGCCGGATTATGGCATGCCCTATATCCTGAAGGCGTTCGAGGCGAACCCCGAGGCGCACGGCTCTTTCTTCTTCAACTGGACAACAGCGGACGAGATTGCCTGGCGGCAGAATTACGAACTGTGGATGCAGTTCGTGCGGGACTTCAAGAATGCCGGTGGACGTGTGACCGTGGGGCCTGATACCGGCTTCATCTACAGCATCTATGGCTTCGGCTATGTCCGCGAGCTCGAGATGCTGCAGGAAGCAGGTTTCCACCCGCTTGAGGTCATCCGCGCCGCCACGCTGAACGGTGCCGAACTGCTGCGCAAGGAAGATGATTATGGCACCGTTGCGGTCGGCAAACGGGCTGATCTGGTGCTGGTGAAGGAAAATCTGCTGGCGAATTTCAAGCAGCTCTATGGCACCGGATTCCCGCACTATGACTTCGAAACGCACCAGAATGTGCGCACGAACGGCATCCGCTATACGATCCGTGATGGCATCGTCTTCGATGTACCGAAGCTGCTGGAACAGGTGCGGGATGCCGTGAAGGCCAAGAATGCGGAATATAGTGCGAAGGCGGACTGACCAGGTCAGGACGGCTTTTTGAAAGACTGCCGCGCCGAGGCCACCTCGGCGCGGATCACGCATCCCTCGGCATGATCGTTCACAAGCCCCATCGCCTGCATGAAGGCGAAAACGGTCGTAGGCCCGACGAATTGCCAGCCCCGCTTCTTCAGTTCTTTCGACAAGGCCTTTGAAACATCGGTGATCGACGCTGTTTGGGGCGCGCCGAGCGTTGACGGGTCTTGCTCGAACCGCCAGATGAAGGCTGCAATCGAGCCCTCTTTGGCGACCATCTCGATCGCACGCTTGGCGTTGTTGATTGTCGCCTCGATTTTACCCCGGTGGCGCACGATGCCGGCGTCGGCAAGCAACCGTTCGACATCGCTTTCATCGAAGCCAGCTACCTTGTTGAAATCGAAGCCTGCGAAGGCCATGCGGAAATTTTCGCGCTTGGCAAGGATCGTCCGCCAGCTGAGGCCGGACTGGAAGCTTTCAAGGCAGAGCTTTTCAAAAAGCCGGATATCATCCGCCACGGGGAAGCCCCATTCGCAGTCATGATAATCGAAGAATTCAGGGGCGGCGGCGCACCAGCCGCAGCGCGGGCGGCCATCCGGGCCTTGAACGGTTTTGGTCATGGCTTGGGCCTCCCTTCAAAGAGGGCCCTGCCCCGAGCCCTCAGATCTTTTTCACGAATTCCGACTTAAGGCCCATCTGGCCGATGCCGTCAATCTTGCAGTCGATATCGTGATCGCCGTCCACGAGGCGAATATTCTTCACCTTGGTGCCAACCTTGACGACAAGCGACGAGCCCTTGACCTTCAGGTCCTTGATCACGGTGACCGTGTCGCCGTCGGTCAGCACATTGCCATTGGCATCGCGCACTTCCTTGGCCCCGTCAGCGGCACCTTCACTGCCCGGCGCCCATTCATGGGCACATTCCGGGCAGATGAACAGCGCGCCGTCCTCATAGGCATAGGGCGACTGGCACTTGGGACAAGCAGGGATACCGCTCATCAGACGAGCCGGCTCTGTTCGACCGCCGCCTTGATGAAGCTTGCGAACAGCGGATGCGGGTCAAAGGGTTTGGATTTCAGTTCCGGGTGGAACTGCACGCCGATGAACCAGGGGTGATCGGCGATTTCCATGATTTCCGGCAGTTCACCGTCCGGCGACATGCCCGAGAAAAGCACACCTGCTTCTTCAAGCTGCTTCACATAGCCGATGTTCACCTCGTAGCGGTGACGGTGGCGTTCCGAAATATCGGTCGAGCCATAGATGCCGGCGACTTTCGAATTGTGCTTCAGCTTGGCAGGATAGGCACCAAGGCGCATCGTGCCGCCAAGATCGGTCTCGGCGGTGCGCTTTTCAACGCTGCCGTCATCCTTCACCCATTCGGTGATTAGGCCGACAACCGGCTCTTTCGGCTCGCCGAATTCGCTCGACCCGGCTTCCGCGATCCCGGCCATGTTGCGGGCGGCCTCGATGGTTGCCATCTGCATGCCGAGGCAGATACCGAAATAGGGAATCTTGTTCTCGCGCGCGAAACGGGCGGCTGCGATCTTGCCTTCGGTGCCGCGCTTGCCGAAGCCGCCAGGCACAAGGATCGCGTCCACGTCTTCAAGCCGGCTGACGGCGTCTGCCTGCTCGAAAATTTCGGATTCGATCCATTCGATATTCACTTTCACCCGGTTGGCGATGCCGCCGTGGACAATCGCTTCAGAGAGCGATTTGTAGGCGTCGAGCAGTCCGGTGTATTTGCCGACAACGGCGATGGTGACTTCGCCTTCCGGGTTTTTCACGCGGTCGACGATATCTTCCCAGCGCGACAGGTTCGGCTTTTCGGAATGCGCGAGGCCAAAGGCCTTCAGCACTTCCACATCCAGCCCTTCGCGGTGATAGCTGATCGGCACTTCATAGATGTTCGAAACGTCAAGCGCGGGGATCACGGCGCTGGCCGGCACATTGCAGAAGAGCGACATCTTGCGGCGGTCGCTATCCGGGATCGGATGCTCGGCGCGGCAGACAAGGATATCCGGCTGGATACCGATGGAGCGCAGCTCTTTCACGCTATGCTGGGTCGGCTTGGTTTTCAGCTCACCCGCGGCGGCCAGATACGGCACAAGCGTGAGGTGAACGAAGATCGAGCGGCCTTTGCCAAGCTCGATCGAAAGCTGGCGAATCGCTTCCATGAAGGGCATGGCTTCGATGTCACCGGCAGTGCCGCCGATTTCACACAGCATGAAGTCGATACCATCGGTTTCGGCCAGCGCGAACTCCTTGATCGCCTCTGTCACGTGCGGGATCACCTGCACGGTGGCGCCCAGATAGTCGCCCCGACGCTCTTTCTGAATGATGTTCGAATAGATACGGCCCGAGGTGATGTTGTCGCTCTGGCGGCTCGACACGCCGGTGAAGCGCTCATAATGACCAAGGTCGAGGTCGGTTTCGGCGCCGTCGTCCGTTACATAGACTTCGCCGTGCTGGTAGGGGCTCATGGTGCCCGGGTCGACGTTCAGATAGGGATCGAATTTGCGAAGGCGGACCGAATAGCCGCGAGCCTGCAACAGAGCCCCGAGCGATGCCGACAGAAGGCCTTTCCCCAGCGAACTGACAACCCCGCCCGTGATGAAAATATAGCGCGTCATGATCCCTCACTCACATCAATACAAAACCCGGCCCCATGCATCCCTTCGCTTTCACACGAAAGACTGCGGACGGGGCCGCAGCTTGAAACCTACTATAAATACGCTCTCACAAAAGGAAACGGGGGCCGCTGCCCCCGTTCGACCGAAGTCGCTTAATTGCCGCCATCCTCGGGGATGGTGGGCATTTCAGGAAGTTGGGCGCCGCCCTCTTCCTGGGTCACCGGGGCTGCCTGTTCGGCGGCTTCGATGACGCTGTTGTCCGTTTTCTTGTGGGTGGCGTACCAGCCCAGAAGCAGCGAATTGGCGATGAACACGATGGCGAGCCACCGTGTCGTCTTGGTCAGGAGGTCGCCGGCGCCTCGCGCAGTCATCAGGCCGCCTGCCCCGCCACCGATGCCCAGCGCACCGCCCTCGGAGCGTTGCAGCAGGATCACGCCAACGAGCGCAATCGCGACAATCAGGTGGATACTGAGAAGTACGGCTTCCATCGGCCAACCTTTCAACACTTCGCATGGATACACGGGGCATGAACTTCATACCCCGATCAAAGCGCGCTTTCTAGACAAAAGCCGACCGTTTGCCAAGCCCTAAGTACGGCTTTTTATTCGCTCAGCGCCACGCGCCAATAATGGCGTCGAAATCTGCGGCCTTGAGGCTGGCGCCACCAACAAGCGCACCATTCACATTGGCGACCGACATCAGCTCTTTCGCATTGTCGGGCTTCACCGAGCCACCATAGAGGATGCGGATCATCGATCCAGCGGCGGCGCCGAAGCGCGCGACGAGCTTTTCGCGGATGGCGCCGTGGATCGCTTCCACGTCCGCCGCACTCGGCGTGCGGCCGGTGCCGATGGCCCAGACGGGCTCATAGGCGATGACAAGGCGGTCGGTATCGATGTCGGCGGGAATCGACCCGGCAAGCTGCCCGCTCACGATTTCAACCTCGCGGCCTGCTACGCGCTCTGCTTCGGTTTCACCAACGCAGATGATGACCGGAAGGCCGGCAGCCTGCACGGCGGCTGCCTTCGCTGCCACGTCTGCGTCTGTCTCGCCGTGATCGGCGCGGCGCTCCGAATGGCCGACGATGACGAAGCTTGCCCCGGAATCCGCCAGCATCGGCGCAGAAACGTCGCCAGTGTGGGCACCCGATGCCTTGGCGTGGCAATCCTGCGCACCGATGGCAACGCTAGTGCCTGCAGCGGCGTCAGCAAGGCTCGCCACCAGCGTGAAAGGCGGGCAGATCAGCACATCGCAACCGGCGGGTGCCGCCTTCAGGCGGGCTGCCAGATCGGCAATTTCACTGCTGCTGGCTTTGAGGCCATTCATTTTCCAGTTGCCGGCGGCCAGTGGTTTTGGTGCGCGCATCGGGCATCTCCTCGGGATCATTGGGGTATTGAATTATTGGTATTGATTATTTTCCATCTGCTCGTAGCAAATAGCGCCGCCCGAAGCCAGCCTGAAACGACCGCGGACACCTTCGAGAAATAGGCGAAATCGCATGTTGCGGGGCCGCACACTGCCCCTTATGATGCGCGCCCAACCGCATGTCCGGCAAGGCCGCATGCGCTTTAAACGAATGATAAGAATACGGGAGCAACGGCGTATGCTGTTCAATATGCGCAAAGCGTCCATGACCAAGGTTATCGCGACACCGCTGATGGCGATCCTGATCGTAGCCTTTGCCATCTGGGGCATTGGCCCCGGCATCCTGACCGGCGACAATTCGAAGGTCGCAACGGTCGGCGAGCAGGAAATCACCACCCAGAAGTTTGCCAACACGGTGCAGAGCCGCGCCCAGCAGCTGCAGGTTCAGTTTGGCGGCCAGATGGGTACGGCTGAACTCATCAAGGCGCTTAATCTGGACTACCAGATTCTGCAGCAGATGGTGACGGAAGCGGCGGTGATGGAACATGCCCGCAATCTTGGCCTGCGCCCGACCGACCAGCAGATCGCAGAAGAACTGACCTCGATCGAAGCCTTCCGCACACCGGATGGCCGCTTCAGCCAGGCGATGATGGATACCGCCCTGCAGCGCGCCGGCATGACGCAGAAAGACCTGCTGACCGACCTGCGCGGCCTCGTGACTCGCCAGCAGCTGGTGGACGCCATGACCTCTGCCTCGCCCGTGCCGCTTGAAATGGCACGCGAGCTATATGTATGGCGCGCCGAGCGCCGGGCCGCGTCGATGATCACCTTCAAGGCCAGCGACATTGCCGACGTGCCCGCGCCCACCGACGAAGCGATGAACACCTACTATGAAGCCAACAAGAACAGCTTCATGACGCCCGAGCGCCGCACCTACCGCTATATCCTTCTCACGCCTGCCCGCTTTGAAAAGGATGTGGAGCTGACGGACGCCGATATCGAACTCGCTTACGAAGACCGGGCAAGCGACTATATCCAGCCCGAGCTGCGCGGCATCCAGGAAGTGACCCTGCCGTCGAAAGAAGCCGCTGACGCGCTGATCGCAGCCGTTAACGCCGGCGAGGACTTTGTGAAGGCAGCTGCCGCCGCCTCAAAGTTCACCGAGGAAGAGATCGACCTTGGCGACCTGACGAAGGAAGACATTGCACGCGATTACGGCGATGCCGCCGCTGACGCTGTATTCGCCCTTGTTGATGGCACCGTGACCGAAGCCATCGAAGGCGGTGCCGGCTGGAACGTCTTCCGCGTTTCGGGCATCACCCAGGGCAAAACCAAGACGCTGGAAAGTGTTCGCGAGGAACTCGTTACTGCACTTACGCAGGAACATGCCATCGACAAGATGTTCGATTTCGTGCCCGAGATCGAAGACGCTCTTGCTGCGGACGGTTCGATTGCGGCTGTTGCTGAAAAGCTGAGCCTTGATGCGGCGACCGTTACGCTTGTCGACCGCGACGGCCTCAATGCAAACGGCACCCCGGCAATTTCGAGCGCGGAAGAAGCCCGTATCCATCAGGCCGCCTTCACCGCTGAAATGGGCCAGGAACCGGAAGTGACCGACCTTGATCCGCAGGACAACACCAAGGGCCTCTTTGTGATGGCGCTGGATGAGGTCAAGGAACCGGAACTGAAGCCGTTCGAGGAAGTCGCTGCCAGCGTGCGCGAACGCCTCATCGTCGACGCCAAGCAAGAGGCCGCCGGCGCGCTTGCCGAAGCTGCCGTTGAACGGATGAAGGCCGGTGAAACGCCCGAAGCCGTTGCGGCTG
Organism: Gimibacter soli; assembly: GCF_028463845.1. Lineage (NCBI taxonomy): Bacteria > Pseudomonadati > Pseudomonadota > Alphaproteobacteria > Kordiimonadales > Temperatibacteraceae > Gimibacter > Gimibacter soli. The sequence goes on from NZ_CP116805.1 coordinate 2,225,514, forward strand.
ACCTTGGTGGCACTTCGCTTGATGCCCGCAACGTGACCCGTTCAGCACAGGAACAATCGAGCCTGTCGGATTCGATCCGTGCCCTGATCTTTGATCTCAAGAAAGACGAAGTGGCGACCGACCGCTCGGCCGACAACGATGGTTATGTGGTTGTACGCGTCAACGAGATCGTTGCCGGCGATCCGGAAAAGGCAACGACCGAAGTCGCTAGCCTGCAGGATGGTATCGCGCGCGGCCTGATGGATGAGCTTTTGGGCCAGTATCAGCATTGGCTCCTTGAGCAGTACAAGCCCGAGGTCAACAATGCTGTGGTCACCCAGCTCTTCCGCAAGGACGCCGAGTGACATGAGCCTGGCCGACGGTCGGAAAGCCATCCCTACAGTCGTCTCCCGCGCTTTCGTCGCGGATCTCGACACGCCAGTTTCAGCTTATCTGAAACTGGCGGTGGGTGAACGTTACAGCTGCCTTCTCGAATCCGTGGAAGGTGGCGAAACGCGAGGCCGTTATTCGATCATCGGCCTTCGGCCCGATCTCCTGTGGCGCGTAAGGAACGGTAAGGCGGAACTTTGCACCGATGTGGTTGCAAGCCCGCAGGTCTTCGCACCCCTGCCCGATGCGCCGCTGCAGTCGCTGCGCCAGCTGCTGGCCGATAACCAGATCGACCTGCCAGCCGGCCTGCCGCCGATGGCTGCCGGGATTGTCGGCTATATGGGTTATGACATGGTCCGCCAGATGGAACCGCTGGGGCCGGGCAAGCCCGACAAGCTGGGTCTGTCGACTTCCCTGTTCATCCGCCCGACCGTGATGGCGATTTTCGACAGCGTGACGAACCTCATCACCATCGTGGTGCCGGTGCGTGATGCGGAAGGTTTCAAGGCTGCTGACGCCCTGATCGACATGATGATGGACCGGCTGAATGCGCCCCTGCCCTTGCTGGCATCAGCAAGCGTGGATGCGGGTGCGCTCGAAGCCGCTGTACCCGTGTCGAACACGAGCCCGGAACGTTACGAGGAAATGGTCAGGACGGCGCAAGATTATATTCTGGCCGGTGACATCTTCCAGGTGGTGCTGAGCCAGCGGTTCAGCCTGCCTTTCACCTTGCCGCCTTTCGCGCTTTACCGGGCCCTGCGCCGGACGAACCCGTCGCCCTTCATGTATCATCTGGCGTTTGACGATGTGTCCATCGTCGGCTCGAGCCCTGAAATCCTCGTGCGCCTGCGCGAAGGTGAAGTGACGATCCGCCCGATTGCCGGCACACGCCGCCGCGGTGCCAGTGCGGAAGAAGACGCTGCCCTCATGGCGGACCTGTTGGCGGACCCCAAGGAGCTTTCGGAGCATCTGATGCTTCTCGATCTCGGCCGCAACGATGTGGGCCGTGTTGCCAAGGCAGGCAGCGTGAAGGTAACGGCGCAGAACACGATCGAACTTTACAGCCACGTGATGCATATCGTCTCGAATGTTGTGGGCGACCTTGACCCCACCCATGATGCCATCGATGCCCTCTCCGCCGGTTTCCCTGCCGGTACGGTTTCGGGTGCCCCGAAGGTGCGGGCGATGGAGATCATCGATGAGCTGGAAACCGATGCACGTGGGCCTTATGCCGGTGCGGTCGGCTATTTCAGCGCAGGCGGTGATATGGATACCTGCATTGTCTTGCGCACCGCGATCCTCAAGGATGGCGTGATGCATGTGCAATCGGGCGCCGGGGTGGTGGCTGATTCCGTGCCAGCCAGTGAACAGCGCGAATGCGAGCAAAAGGCCGGTGCCCTGATCGCCGCCGCGCGCGAGGCCATCCGGTTCGCCACGTCCAATCGCGGCTGATCCCTGTACTTATCTTGAAACGTTTGCAGCCCGTGCAGCCTCTGCGCGGGCTGTTGTTTCTTCCTGCACAAGCTGGCTGAGCGGCACAAGCACAAAGCCGCGTGCCTCAAGCCCCTTGCGCCATTCGCGAAGCGTCTGGATGGTTTCCGGATACGGGTGGCCAATGGCAATGGCTGAACCATGGCTGCGCGCGCGGCGTTCGGCCTCTGCAAGCTGCTTCAGGATGGCCTTTGGGTCACGCACGTTATCAAGGAAAACATCGCGCCGCGCATAAGGCACCCCCGCGAGGGCCGCTTCCCGCGCGCCCTGGCTTTTCGAGGTGGTGAGGCTGTCGAGGAACAAAAGTCCCCGCGCCTTCAGGGCCGTCATGACGGCAGCCATGGCGTCTGACCGCGCCGTCAGGCCGCTGCCCATATGATTGTTGATGCCAACGAAGCCGTCGAAGCGGCTGAGGTTCCAGTCAATCCGGCGTTTGAATTCATCTTTCGAAAGCCCAGAGAGAAGCGCATTGGGGCCTGGATCGTATCCGGCGGCAGCAGGCTCCATCGGCAAATGCACCAGCAGCTCATGGCCCGCATGATGTGCCCTGCGTGTCTGTGCGGCCAGATTTTCAGCGTATGGCAGGAAGGCAAGCGTGATCGGGCCGGGAATGGCGATCAGATCGTCCGTCGCATTTTCCTGCAGGCCGAGATCATCGATAACGATGGCGAGCTTGGGTGCGTTCGTCATTACGCTTGCCATGGCGTTGCGCCGCCATGCCGGCACGCCCTTCACGGCTTGCGGCGGTTGCGCGACAGGCTGCGTGGCAGACTCTGCCCCGATATCATCGGAAATGGTTGCTGCGGCTGGCGGCGCGGGTTCATTCGCCTCGAAGATCTCTTCCGGGGTTGGCGCTGCGGATTTCTGCGTGACCGCAACGACCGGCGGCGGTAGCGGCTCCTGCCGGTCGCTGATCACCTGATAGAGGCCGACAACGATGGCCAGAACCACAATCGCATAAAGCCCGCCCGCGATCTTGAGGCCGGAACTGACCTTCGGCACTTTCGGCTTCGGATGGCGCCGCTTGCGGCTTTTCCAGTCGGCTGCCGGTTCAGGCGCAGGTGCTGGCGTAGGCATAGGCGCCTCATCGAGGCTCAGTTCCATCTGCGGGGCACTCTGCGGCTGTCGCTTCAAGATATTGTCGCTGCGGCGAGAACCCGTCACCGGCTGTAACTCCCTACCATTTGAACGGCCTTTTCTGCGATAAGCCTGCCAGAAGGATTGACAATCGCCGCGAATACCGCATTGTCCGATGCACGTTTGCCAACAGCCTCCGGGACATTACCCCAGTTAAAGCCATGTATATCCTGATCGATAATTACGACAGCTTCACCTACAATTTGTACCACTATTTCGTCGAAAAAGGGGCAGAGGTCACCGTGTACCGGAATGACCAGATTTCCGTGGCGGATGTGATGGCGCAAAAACCCGAAGGTATCATCCTGTCGCCCGGCCCTTGCACACCCAATGAAGCCGGCATCTGCCTTGACACGATCAAGGCAGTGACTGAAGCACCGCTGCCGCTGTTTGGCGTGTGTCTTGGCCATCAGGCCATCGGTCAGGCGTTTGGCGGCACCGTTTGCCGCGCACCCAAGGTGATGCACGGCAAGGTCAGCGAGATTACCCACAATGGCACCGGGCTTTTTGCCGGCCTGCCCTCGCCCTATGCCGCCACCCGCTATCATTCGCTGATCGTGGCGCGCGACGACCTGCCGGAATGCCTTGAGGTGACGTCCGAAACCGAAGACGGCCTGATCATGGGGCTGGCGCACAAAACGCTGCCGATCCACGGCGTGCAGTTCCACCCGGAAAGCATCGCGTCCGAACACGGCCATGCGCTTATCGCCAATTTCATGAAGATCGCCGCGGAGTTCGGCAAGTGACCGATTTCCGGCAGCATCTGGCCCGGCTTGCCGATGGCAAGGCGCTGACGACCGCCGATGCGCGGGATGCGTTCGACACGATCATGTCGGGCGGGGCTGATCTTGCCCAGATGGCCGCCTTTGTGATGGCGATGCGTGTGCGTGGCGAAACGGCGGATGAAATCGTCGGCGGCGCCGAGGTGCTGCGCGCCAAGGCTGGGCGTATTGAAGCCCCGGAAGGTGCGATCGACACCTGCGGTACGGGCGGCGACGAGCTTGGCACCTATAATATCTCCACCGCTGCCGCGATTGTGACGGCAGCAGCTGGCGTGCCCGTTGCCAAGCATGGCAACCGGTCGGTTTCCTCGAAATCGGGCTCGGCAGACGTCCTGATAGCGCTTGGAGCCAACCTTGAAATCCCCGAGTTCGCCAACGAACAGTCGATGCGCGAATATGGCTTTGCTTTCTTGTTTGCCCCGAGCCATCACCGCGCCATGCGCCACGTGGCGCCGGTGCGCGGCTCGCTGAAGCTTCGGACGATTTTCAATCTCCTCGGCCCCCTCGCCAACCCGGCGGGCACGAAGCGCCAGCTACTGGGGGTGTTTGACGAACGCTGGCTGGAGCCCATGGCTGAAGTGCTGAAACGCCTTGGCAGCGAGCATGTCTGGGTCGTGCACGGTGCCGACGGGCTTGATGAGCTGACGACAACGGCTGAAACCCATGTCGTCGAGATGAAAGATGGCGTCACCCACCGCTTCACCGTGACGCCCGAAGAAGTGGGCCTCAAGCGCGCATCAATCGCAGACCTCAAGGGCGGCGATGCTTCGGTGAATGCCGAGGCCATCCGCTCGCTTCTAGCGGGGCAAAAGTCCGCGTACCGTGATATCGTGCTCCTGAATACCGGGGCGGCCCTCACCGTTGGCGGGCGCACTGCAACCCTTCAGGAAGGCGTCGATCTGGCGCGCGAAACGATTGACAGCCGTAAAGCGGCCCACACGCTGGCCGACTGGATTGCCTATACGAACCGCTGGAAAGGCGACGAGACATGAGTGGTGCCCGCGATATTCTGGCTGAAATCTGCGATGCAAAGCGCGAGCATGTGGCGCGCCGCAAGCAGCAGGTCAGCCATGCCGAGCTCAGCGCCCGCGCGCTGGCCGCGAGCGAGCCCCGCGAATTCGCGCAGGCGCTGGTCGACCGCAGGAACGCTGGCGAGTATGGCTTCATCTGCGAAATCAAAAAGGCAAGCCCCTCGAAAGGCCTGATCCGCCCTGATTTCGATCCGCCTGCCCTTGCCCGCGCCTACGAAGCCGGCGGTGCTGCGTGCCTTTCCATTCTCACCGATATTCCCTATTTCCAGGGTGACGACAGCTATCTTGTGGCTGCCCGGGCCGCCGTATCGCTGCCGTGCCTGCGCAAGGATTTCATGGTCGATCCCTATCAGGTGGTGGAGGCCCGCGCCCTTGGCGCCGATTGCATCCTGCTGATCATGGCCGCACTCGATGACGGGCTGGCCCGTGAGCTGCAATATGCGGCCTTTGATCTTGGCATGGACGTGCTGATTGAAGTGCATGACCGGGCGGAGCTCGACCGTGCGCTCAAGCTTGATAGTTTGTTGATTGGCGTAAACAACCGCAATCTCAAGACGATGCAGGTCTCTCTTGAGACAACACTTGAGCTCGCGAAGCACGTGCCCGAGGATTGTATCCTTGTGGCGGAATCCGGCCTTGCAACACCCGCCGACCTCGCGGCCTGCGAAGCTGCCGGTGCCGGCTGCTTCCTGATCGGGGAGACATTCATGCGCCAGGACGATGTGACTGCAGCCGTCCGCGCCCTGCAGCGGCCCGTAGCGGCATGAGCAAGCTCACTCACCTTGATGACACTGGCGCCGCCCACATGGTGGATGTGGGTGCCAAGGCGGTGACCGAGCGCCGCGCGCTCGCGGTTGCTACCGTCACGATGCAGCCTGAAACGCTCAGGCTTATCATGGAAGGCGGCCTCCCGAAGGGCGACGTGATCGCCGCCGCACGCATTGCCGGCATCATGGCCGCCAAGGAAACCAGCCGCCTGATCCCGTTGTGTCACCCCTTGCCGATCACATCGGTGAAGCTTGATTTCGCGCCGCTTAGCGACACCAGCATTGGCATTGAAGCAACAGTGAAGGTCTCGGGCCAGACCGGGGTCGAGATGGAAGCCCTGACCGCCGTCAGCGTCGCGGCCCTCACGCTTTATGACATGGCAAAGGCTGTCGACAAGGGCATGGTCATTGGCGATATCCGCCTTCTTGAAAAAGATGGCGGCAAAAGCGGCCCGTGGCGCGCCGAGACCTGCTAGTCCCCTTCACTGCTTGACATTCAATCAAAAGGTGAACTAAAAGAGAACATATAAGCAACGTCGCTTATCATGTTTTCAAGGGGGATGATGTGCTGACATCCAAGCAACGCGAGCTTCTTCTGTTCATCGACCGGCGGCTGAAGGCGGATGGTATTTCGCCCTCCTTCGACGAGATGAAAGATGCCCTTGGCCTGAAATCCAAGTCCGGTGTTCACCGCCTGATCGGTGCCTTGGAAGAGCGCGGCTTCATCCGCCGTATGGCGAACCGTGCCCGCGCGCTTGAAGTGATGAAGCTGCCGGAAGGCGCCAAGGTGGAGGCTACGCCGGCTGCCAGCACCAATGTCGTCTCCGCCGACTTCACCCCGCGCCGCGCACCCGAACCCGAAGCTGGCACGGTCGAAATTCCCCTGCATGGCCGGATCGCTGCCGGCACCCCGATTGAAGCGCTGGAACGCGGCGACGCCCATGTTGCGATCCCGGCATCCATGCTGGGGCGCGGGGATTGCTATGCGCTCGAGATTTCTGGCGATTCCATGGTCGAGCTTGGCATCATGGACGGCGATACCGTGATTATTGAGAGCTGCAAGACCGCCCGTGACGGCGAAGTGGTTGTGGCCCTCGTCGACCGCGAGGAAGCAACCCTCAAGACACTGCGCCGCTCCGGCCGCCATATCAGCCTGATCCCCGCCAACCGCGCTTACGAGCCGCAGATTTACGAATCTGACCGGGTTGAGGTGCAAGGGCGCCTTGTGGGGCTTCTTCGGCACTATCACTGAGGCTTGGTGGCAGATCAGGGGCCGTCACCAGTGTGGCGGTCTTCCTGCTCCCTGCTCCATTCCAGTCGGGGCGATGATCCCGACGAGCCATACCACACGGCGACGGGGCCGGATTCTTCCAGATCGCGCGTTGTGATCATGATATCCGCACCCTTGCAATAGCGCCGCCAGCGATACTCGACGACGGCAATCGCAGCCTGCGGGCAATCTTCCTCAACGGCGGAAAGGTCGCGCGGTACCGCGAGTGGCTTTTCGAGGCCTATATCCCACAAGCACCCTGCCGCGTCGCAGGCGCCGGGCAGCTTCTCCTGCGCCAACCCCGGTCTCAGCCCCCATTGCCGCGCCCACGCCGCCGTCCGGAAGCTTTGCCGGCCACTTGTTGACTGCATCGCCTGACGGGTTTGGTCAAAGCGCGCGATGAGGCGCCCGCCGCTATCGATCAGCAAATCGGGACGGCGCGCCTGACCGGTCAGCGCTAAGCCAGCAATCACCAGAAGCGCGGAAGCGGCCCAGAGCCTTTTGTCCCGCGCGACGACAAACAGCGCAAAGGGCAGCGTGAGGCAGAGATAGGCTTCGCCCGGCATCCAGCGATAAAGAACCGCCCCCGGCATGCCCGCCGCAGCGACAGCCAATTCAATCAGGCTTTCCAGCCCCCAGCCAAGCAGGGGCGCGGTGACGGCTGGCAGCCCCACGATCATCAGCAACAGCGTGAGAATGGCGAGCGGCATGATGAACCAGGCGAGCACCGGCACGCCGACAAGGTTTGCCACAGCACCAAGGAGCGTCAGGTGTTGGAAGTGATAGAGGCCAACAGCGGCAATCGAGGCCTCGGCTACAAGCGTTGTTGCAAGGCTCGCGGCAATGAATCCGGCAATCCTGCCTGTGATGCCCCGCTCGTCACCTGCCCAGTCTCCCCTTGCCCGGCGTGCCGTGCGGTAACGGGTCCAGACTTCGTAGGCCGCAACAAGGCCGGCCGTTGCTGCAAAGGACATCTGGAAACCGGCACTTGAAACAGCGGCAGGGTCAACGGCCACGATTACAAGTGCTGCAATGGCAAGGCTGCGCAGCGATAACGCCCGCCGGTTGGCCAGCACTGCTGTGAAGCCGATCATCACCATGATATAGGCCCGGATTGTCGGTATCCCCATGCCGGAGAGGACAAGGTATGCTGTGGCCACGAACATGCCCATCAGGGCCGCCACCCGGCGCGGCAGGATACGGTGGGCGAGGCCTGGAATTGCCGCTGCCAGCATCTCGAACAGCAGGAAAGCGCCGCCCGCGATAATGCCCATATGGAGGCCGGAAATGGCGAGCATGTGGGCAAGGCCAGCATCGCGCATCGCATCCAGCGTGGCCTGATCAAGCCCGCCGCGAATACCGACCAGAAGAGCGGCAGCGAGTGCCCCGGCTTGCCCCGGCATCAGCGTTTGCAGGTCTTGCGCGATCCGGCTCCGCCACCGCTCAACCTGCCTTGCCATCCCGCCTCCTTCCGCTTCTGCCACGCGAACAATGGCGGATACAGCAAAGCCTTCGCCGGTGACCGCCTGCGAAACGGCATGACGGCGGAAATCGTACCCGCCCGGATAAACCGGCCCCTTGGGCGGGCCGACAATCGCCTCGAGCGTCACGATATCACCGGGCACCAGATCGACCGGCGCATCGGTCCGCACCATCAGGCGCAACCGCCCGGGTGGCCCTTCCCGCCGCTGGACGGTAAATTCTTGGGGTGTCACCGTCAGGCGCAGCCCTCGGTCCCCGCGCTGTTCCACTGCGTCCACTTCCCCGGTGAAGGCAATATAGGTTTCAGCCGGCCAAAAACTGATGTCCGCAAGTTTCGGCACCCGCGCTGTTGCCCATGCATGACCGAGCGCGAAGGCGGCCACGGCAAGCAGGCCCAGCTGCAGACGGGCCGGCGCATATCTGAATATCGCAAAGGCGGCGAGGCAAAGCATTGCAGATGCCAGCACCGGTATTCCACCGTTCGCGCCAAATCCGGCGCCGAACAGCAGTGCGAAGGCAAGCGCCGCAACCCTGCCGTCGCGCGCAAAGATGACAGGCTGCAGGAGGTGCGCCTGCCAGCCATCTCGCTTTCCTGAAACCCGGCTGCCGTCCATATGGCCCCGTCTGCCCCGAATTGCCTGTGATTTACCCGCGGAAAGTGTAGTCACGCACCCTCTGATCAACAAGCAATCATAGGGTCGCACCTGTTTGTGTTGGCGAAAAACATATGCTACAAGCCATTAGGGCAAGCAGGCATTCCCCTTCTCTCACCTGCTATCGCCTCCCGTTCTGTATCAAGATCAAGGACTTCGCGTACGATGACGGCGTCTTCTTCAAAGAGGGTGGTGACCCGCTTTGCGCCCTCCCCAACCGGCTTTCTCCATATCGGCGGTGCCCGCACGGCGCTTTATAACTGGCTGTTTGCGCGCCACCACGGCGGCACATTCCGCCTGAGGATCGAGGATACCGACAGGGCCCGCTCCACCGATGCCGCAATTGAGGCAATCCTCACGGGCCTCAAATGGCTGGAACTGAACTGGGACGGCGATGCCGTCAGCCAGTTTGCCTCCTCGCCGCGCCACCGCGAAGTCGCGGAAGAGCTGCTGGCGCGTGGCCGGGCCTATCGCTGCTATGCGAGCGCCGAGGAAAATGCGGCGGCCCGCGAGGAAGCCCGCGCGAAGGGCGAGAATTTCCGAGGGGACCTGTGGCGTGACCGCGACGCAAGCGAAGCACCAGCCGGTGTTGCCCCTGCGATCCGCCTGAAGATGCCGCGCGAAGGCGAAACCGTGATCAATGATCTCGTCCAGGGGCCGGTCACCGTCCAGCACAAGGAGCTGGACGACATGATCCTGCTGCGCTCGGACGGCACGCCAACCTATATGATGGCAGTGGTGGTGGATGATCACGACATGGGCATCACCCATGTGATCCGCGGTGACGACCATTTGAACAACGCCTTCCGCCAGTATCAGCTTTTCAAGGCGATGGACTGGGAAATCCCCGAGTTTGCCCATATCCCGCTGATCCATGGGCCGGACGGCAAGAAGCTTTCAAAGCGCCATGGTGCACTGGGCGTTGAGGCCTATGAAGAAATGGGTTTCCTGCCCGAAGCCATGCGCAACTATCTTCTGCGGCTCGGCTGGAGCCACGGTGACGAGGAAATCATCCCGACGGCCAAGGCCATCGAATGGTTCAATCTGGAATCGGTCGGCCGCGGCCCGGCCCGGTTTGATTTTGACAAGCTGGACAGCATCAACGCGCATTATATGCGCGCGAAACCGGCGGACGAACTTTACGGCCTTGTCAAAGGGCTGTTGGCCACCCGTATCGGCCATGCCCCCTCCGCTGATGAAGAAGCCCGTATCCTGAAAGCCATGCCATCCCTTGCCGAACGCGCCAAACGTCTGCCGGAACTGGCGGAATATGCGTCGCTTTTCTGCAACGGCGAACCGAAGGAACCCACTGAGTCTGCCCTCGCCCAACTGACGGCTGAGAACAAGGCATTGCTCGCCGAGCTTTCAACAAGTCTCAAAACTGTTGAAAATTGGTCCCATGACCAGATCAAGGAAGCCGTCAGCGTTTTTGCAGTTGCGAAAGAGCTGAAACTTGGCAAGGTTATGCAGCCCGTTCGGGCTGCCGTCACCGGTGGTCTGCCGTCTGGCGATCTGGTTGACACATTGGAAATTCTTGGCCGGGAAGAAACTCTCGCCCGACTTGAAAGATCGACGGCCTGACGCTCCCAGCGTCAGCAACCGAACGCCAAAATATAAGGAAGGAGTTGAAAACATGTCCAACGAACCGATGAAGCTGGCCGGCAACGGCGCTGCAATGGACCTGCCCGTGCTGGAAGGAAGCACCGGTCCGAAAGTGATGGATGTTCGCAAGCTTTATGCGGAAACCGGCATGTTCACCTTCGACCCCGGCTTCACTTCGACCGCGAGCTGCGAATCCCGTATCACCTATATCGATGGCGATGAAGGCGAGCTCTGGTACCGCGGTTACCCGATCGAGCAACTGGCTGAACAAAGCGACTTCATGGAAGTCTGCTATCTCCTTCTGTTCGGTGAGCTGCCGACCAAAGCCGAGAAAGCCAAGTTCGAGTGGGATATCACCCACCACACGATGATCCATGAGCAGCTGCACAAATTCTATTCGGGCTTCCGCCGCGACGCGCACCCGATGGCCGTGATGGTTGGTGTGGTTGGCGCACTTGCTGCCTTCTATCATGACAGCACCGACATCAACGACCCGCACCAACGCATGGTCGCCAGCTATCGTCTGATCGCCAAGATCCCGACGATTGCTGCGATGGCCTACAAATATTCGGTTGGCCAGCCGTTCGTGTATCCGCAGAACGATCTGTCGTACGCCGGCAACTTCCTGAAAATGATGTTCTCGGTCCCGGCTGAGGAATACAAGGTCAACCCGATCCTCGAAGAGGCGATGGACCTGATCTTTATCCTGCATGCCGACCACGAGCAGAACGCCTCGACCTCGACCGTGCGCCTTGCCGGTTCGTCGGGCGCCAACCCGTTTGCCTGTATCGCTGCCGGTATTGCCTGCCTCTGGGGTCCGGCACACGGCGGCGCCAATGAAGCATGCCTCAACATGCTGCAGGAAATCGGCACCGTTGACCGCATCCCGGAATTCATTGCCCGCGCCAAAGACAAGAACGATCCGTTCCGCCTGATGGGCTTTGGCCACCGCGTTTACAAGAACTTCGACCCGCGCGCCAAAGTGATGCGCGCCACCGCCCACAAGGTGCTGAAAGAGCTTGGCGTCAATGACCCGCTCTTCGATGTGGCGATGGAGCTTGAAAAGATCGCGCTTGAGGATCCGTACTTCATCGACAAGAAGCTTTATCCGAACGTGGATTTCTATTCGGGCATCATCCTGAAGGCCATGGGCTTCCCGACCGAAATGTTCACCGTGCTCTTCGCGCTGGCCCGTACCTCGGGCTGGATTGCCCAGTGGAAAGAGATGATCGAAGACCCGACCCAGCGGATCGGTCGTCCTCGCCAGCTCTATACCGGCGCCACGAAGCGCGACTATGTTCCGGTCGACAATCGCTAAACGGTAATGACAAAAAGAAAAGGCCCTGGAAATACTTCCGGGGCCTTCTTCATTGGGCAGATGAAGCGCTGAAGGCTCAGTTGCCGCCCATCATGGCTGTCAGCGTGGCTTCACACACCTTGGTGCCTTCCACGTAGGCTTCGCCCTGGAACTTCCACACGGCGCCACCACCGCGCAGCACTGTGACCTTCATTTCAAGCCGGTCGCCCGGCACCACGGTCTTGCGGAACTTGGCACCATCAATCCCCATGAAGAAGACGGCCTTGCTGCCCTTCGCATCGTCGCCGAGGCTATCGATCGCGATAACGCCGGCTGTTTGCGCCATGGCTTCAAGGATCAGCACGCCAGGCATCACCGGCTGATCGGGGAAGTGGCCGGGGAAGAAGGGTTCGTTGATCGTCACACACTTGATGCCGGTGCCGCTTTCGCCCTTTACGATATCGACAACCTTGTCGACCAGAAGGAACGGATAGCGGTGCGGGATCATTTCCTTGATCGCAGTAACATCATATTGCATGGCTTTGCCCTCATTCTTGAACGTGTTGACGCAGCCATAGGCCCAAGCGCGGCGTATGGCAAGTCCTCCAAATGAAAAGGGCGATGCCGCAGCACCGCCCCTTCGTTGTTATCGCAGGCATCTGCCCGATCAGAATTCCTGACCGAACTTGATACCGAAGGTGCGCGGCTGCGTCGGCACATTGTAAATGATGCCTTGTGCGCCTACATCCGGGAAGCCGGAGCCGCAAATGGTCTCGCCGCAGGCAGCATAGCGACCGTTTTCGGTACGCTCGTCGAAGGCGTTATGGATATAAGCCTCGATCGTCCAGCCATCCTTGCCAACACCAAAGCTGAAGTCAGCCTCGGTCGATGCCGGCAGGCGGCCAAGAATACTGCGCTCCAAGAGACGCAGATCCGAGTTGCGACGATCCTGATGGCTCATGACCATCTGGCCATAGGCATTATAGTCGCCGAACGTCCATTCGTAGCGCGCCGTCATGGCTGCCTTGAACTTGGGCGTTACCGGCAGAACAGTGCCAATCGGTGCCTCAGGGCTTGCACACTCGGTAACCGGATTGCCGTTATCGTCCGTGAAGCCGCAGAAGTTTTCGGTCAGGCGAGCATTGTTATGCGCAATGCTGCCGGTCACGGTCAGGCCGTCGGTCACTGCGACCGTTGCATCCATCTCGAAACCCTTGATGCGGGCTTGTGCCGCGTTGGTGATTTCGGTCAGGCCGTTCGCACCAAGGAGCGAATATTGCACGTCCGTCCAGTCCTGCTGATAGATGGCGCCGTTGAAACGAACACGGCCATCGAACAGCGTGGTTTTCCAGCCCAGCTCATAGTTGGTCAGGAAATCCGGAATATAGGGCGGCAGCGTACCACGGCGGTTGTGACCGCCCGGACGGAAGCCCCGCGAGATCGTGCCATAAACCATAATGTCGTCAGTGACATGATAGTTCATGTTGATCTTGTAGGTGTTGCCCGTCTTCTTGGCCGAACGCGGCACAACATCACCAGTCTCAGCGTAAATCTTGTCGTCGTAGAGGTTGGTGCACGGGCTGTTCTCAACAACAGCCGGGCCGTCAATCCCGCCGGCACAAGCAGCAACGCCCGTGCGGCTCGACCAGCCGTCGCTATAGCCGAAGAAGCCGACAAGCGTGTTGTCATACTTGAAGACGCGCAGGCCACCGGTCACCGAGAATTTCTCGGTGATATCCCAGGTCAGCTCACCGAAGATCGCATAGTCGCGGTCAACGCGGCTCTGTTTGGTCAGCCAGATCGTATTATCCCAGTTCGGAACGGTGATGGCGTCGGCAATATCCCAGATCATGTAGCGCTGCTGGATATTGTGGCTCTGGCGCTGGTAGAAGAAGCCGCCAACGAAGCGGACATCGTTTTCAGCGGGTGACGCCAGACGGAGTTCCTGGCTGATTTTCGAGAAACGGTCACGGCTGCGGAAGAACTGTGACGGGTTCACGTAATCGCCGGCATTGTCATAGAAGTAGGTACCGCCGCCGTAGGCCGAGGCATAGTAGGCGTCGTAGAAGTATGCATAGTCGGCATAGTCACTTTCGCCGTCGATCGCCCGGCGCAGGTACGAACCCGAATAAGTCAGGTCCCAATTGCCAACCTTGCCCTCAAGGGTAAGCGCAGCCTGCACCCACTTGTCCTTCTGGAATTCGGGATGGTAGTGGGCAACTTTGAGGTCGCCGAAGGCCGGATCCACGGCGAAGGAGCCGTTGGACTTCTGATATTGGCCCATCAGCTGCGGGGTCAGTGTCCAGTTTTCATCAAGGTCGATGCGAAGGCCAAGGCGACCGCCGTAGGTCGATACATTGTTGTAATTGTCTTCGGCATATTCCGCATTGTCGTCCGCGAACTGGGTGCGACCGACATACTGGCGCACATTGTGGACGTTATCGATATAGCCGGCATCTTCCTTCACCCAGCCGACGAGGCGGATGGCTGCCTTATCGGACAGCGGCTTGTTGACATAGCCTTCGCCGACATAGCCCATGCCGCCGTGCTCAACCTGATTGACCTCAAGGTCATAGGCTGCTGAAAACTCGTTGACGTCCGGCTTGTTCGTGATGATGCGGACAGTACCGGCCTGCGAGCTGGCGCCATACAGCGTGCCCTGCGGGCCCGACAGCGCCTCGACGCGCTCGATATCATAGACATGAACATCGAGGGCGCCCTGAATGGTCGTGATCGGCTGTTCGTCAAGATAGATGCCGACGCTCGGCAGCGAACCGGAGTGGTTGCCGTCACCGCCCGATGCCACACCGCGCATATAGACCTGGCTGAAGCCCGGGCCTGCGGTTGCGTAGGAGAGGTTCGGCAACATCTTGGCATAATCGTAGAAGTCGGTGACCTGAAGCTGTTCAAGCTTTTCGTTGCCAAACGCCTGAATGGCCAGCGCCACGTCCTGCATGTTTTCAGAACGTTTCTGCGACGTCACGACGATTTCTTCGAGAACCAGTTCGTTAGACTCGGCACCTGCAGATTGTGCCAGGGCGGGGCTTCCAGCCGCCAAGACGGTCGTCGCCAGCAGCAGCGACCGCGTAGCATTGCGCGCAAAACCGGAACGTTGCGCACCTAGATCCGTAATCATTCGTTATCTCCCTGTAGGCCATTATTTTCGGCTTATTACTGCCTTATTAGGCTACCTTTTCTTTTATTGCCCTACAAGCAACGAATTAGGAAATTTTCGTGCGTTATCCGCACTTTAAACGAAGGGAGAAGCTGGATAGGACGAAAGTACAGGGCCAAGGGCCTCGCGCAGCGGCGCGAGCCAGGGATCGTAGTTTTTCCAATGCTCTACAGCATCCTTGAAAATCGGTTTCCGCACTTGTTCTGAGCTGGCCGTGCGCACCGCGCGGTCGGTTTCCCAGTATCGCAGGCACGATTCTTCGAAAGGAAGCCCGCAATAATCGAGAAGCGCGCGGATTTCTGTCTCGGTGTCCTCGACCATTCGCTCATAGATCACACGGTGTATGCGGCCCGGCAAAGCCCGGTCGATATGCGACATCAGGTCAACATAATCATGATAGTAACGGCCGATTTCCATGAGGCCGTAGGTAAAGGCCTGGCCGCGGGCGAAATGCTGTTTGAAGCCCGAGAAGCAGCAGCCCATCGGATGGCGGCGCGCATCGATGATCTTGGCGTTCGGCAGGATCAGGTGGATAAGCCCGGCGTGCAGCCAGTTGTTCGGCATCTTGTCGATAAAGAAAGGCGTGCCTTCCTTGCGCTGGATACGGGTACGATCAAGATATTCTTCACCGAGCGCCTTCAGCCGGTCGGCCGGCAGACCGGCAATCGAGCCCGGATACAGCCCGGTGCCCTTGCGGCCATCCTTGAAGCCCAGTTCCTTGGCAATCGCGATGATATCCGGCAGCTCCATCGTGCCTTCCACCATTGAATGGCTGGACAGAATCTGTTCCACAAGCGTCGAGCCCGCCCGCGGCAGCCCCACCACAAAGATCGGGTCCGCAGCCTGTGACCCCTGCCCTTGCCGCGCGGCGAAAAAGTCTGCGGTCAGCAGTTCCTTGCTGCGGGCCACAAGGCCTGAGGTGATCTCGGCGCTATACTGAAGTTCCTCGCGACGCTCTGTATTGCCGACCTCATAGTGAGCGAACGACTGGCTATAGACCTTGCGGTCCTCATAGGCCTTGCCGAGCGCGAAATGCAGGTGAAACCTGTCTTCCTTCGAGATATCCTCACGCTTCACCTCGCGTTCCATGATGGCAAGTTGGTCATTGGAGAAACGGAAGGTCTTGAGGTTGGCAAGGCTCCACCAGACTTCGCCAAGCTCCGGCGCAATGGCAACAGCCTTTTCATAGGCCTTGATGCCGTCTTCCTGCCGCCCGACGGTCTTCAAGGCATGGCCGTAGCTCATCCAGCTTTGCGGATGGCCGTCAAAGACCTTCAGGATGCGTTCATAGGCTTCAATCGCCTCCTCATACCGGCCAAGGCGCGACAGGCAGGCAGCATGCAGCAGTCTGTAGTTCGGATTGTTGCCGTCCTTGCCAATCAGGAAATCGAGATGATCAAGTGCCTCCAGCAGGCGCCCGTTCCGGTTCAGCATCAGCGCCAGATTGTGCCGCGCGGCATCAAAGCCCGGCGCAAGCGCGATACAGTGTTCGAGCAGCGCCACTGCATCGTCATATTGCCCCAGTCGACCGCCGGTTTCCGCGAGCATGCGCATGGCCGCAACATCGCTCGGGAACTGCTTGAGGTGGGCGCGCAACAGATGTTCAGCTTCCGGCAGGCGGTTCTCGACGAGCGCTGTCGCCGCGGCCATCAGGTTCGGGTCATTGGTCGAGGTTGCGATATGGCGTGCGAAGGCGGCATCGGCCTCGTCGGTTTTCCCCTGCACCGTCAGCATGTCGGCGAGCGCGAGCCAGGCTTGCGTATACCCCGGGGCTTCCTTGACCGCCCTGCGGACCGCGTCAACCGCACTTTCCATGTCGCCGGCGCGCGCGTGGAACTGGCCGAGTTCAAACCATGCCCCTGCATAGTCCGGCAGGCGTTTCAGCAGAGCAACGAACTGGCCTTCGGCTTCGTCGCGGCGGCCTTGGCGCGCCACGGCCATCGCCCGCAGAAGCGCTGCTTCCGGGCTTTCCGGGACTACCCTCAGGATTTCGGTGGCCTGTTCTTCGGCAAGCGCGGGATTCTGTGCCAGCAGGCGCGATGTGTGGGCAATCGCGGTGGCAAGGGAACCGGTAGGTTCGGCGCTTTCGGGTGACGTCACAGGTGATGGTCCTTGGCATTGATCGAAACATTACGAACATCCAAGGTGACGGGCTGGCGCCCCAAAATCAAGCCGCTGTGATCACATGCCGCTTTCAGGGACGCGGCATCGGCAGAAAATCGATCCCATCCGCCAGCGCGCCGACCGAAACGGTCTTTTCAAGATCGGGATAGGCCTCGTGGCGCAGGCTCACGAGCGGATACTGGCTGGATTCGACGCTTGAAATGCGCCGCACTACCCACACGCTTGTCAGGCGTTCGCGCAGGCAAAACCGGTCGCCAACCGCAACATTTTCAGTGTCTGTTTCCGTGTCTTCGCCGGACATCCAGCGGCGCACGGACGAAAAGGCAGTGAGGGAGGCCATGTAGCACCTGTCGCTTTCTTCTATGCGGTGACGCTATCGCCCGATCCCTTAATTTTGTCTTTAGGGAACTGACAGATTCGCCGCCATTTCACGCAAATACATACAACCACTGCTAATTATACCTGTCGCTGCTACTATATTTTGATGCAGCTTGACGGGCGGGCCTCGCTATAATACCCCGGAATGCCCCGCCCTCAAAAGGAAAGCCGATGACCGACCTGTTCGAAGTTTCGCAGACCAAGACAGATTACTCTGCGAAGGACATCGAAGTCCTTGAAGGGCTTGAGCCTGTCCGCCAACGGCCGGGCATGTATATCGGCGGTACGGACGAACGCGCGCTGCACCATCTGGTTGCCGAAGTGCTCGACAACTCAATGGATGAGGCAGTGGCGGGGCACGCCAGCCGAATCACTTTGACCCTGAATGAGGACGGTTCGGTCACCATCGGGGACAACGGTCGCGGTATCCCCGTCGACCCGCACCCGAAGTATCCGGGCAAGTCCGCGCTTGAGGTGATCCTGACCACCCTGCACTCCGGTGGCAAATTCTCGTCTGATGCTTATGCCACATCGGGCGGCCTGCACGGCGTGGGTATTTCGGTCGTGAACGCGCTCTCCGAATATGTGACCATCGAAGTCGCCCGTGACCGGACGCTTTATCGCCAGAGCTTCTCGCGCGGCCTGCCGACCTCCGGCCTTGAAAACCTGGGTGCAGTGCAGAACAAGCGCGGCACCAATGTCAGCTTCATGCCCGACGAACAGATTTTCGGGAAAGGCGCGGCCTTCAAACCCGCCCGCCTGTTCAAGATGGCGCGCTCCAAGGCCTATCTGTTCCGGGGCGTTGAAATCCGCTGGAAGTGTGCGGAAAACCTGATCCCGTCCGATGACCAGACGCCGGTTGAAACCACGCTCCATTTCCCGGGTGGCCTTTCCGACTATCTGGCGGAAACCGTTGCCAAGCGTTCTACTGTAACGCCCGAGCCTTTTGCGGGCTTTGTGAAGTTTCCGGACGCGCAGGGTCAGGTCGAGTGGGCACTGCATTGGCCCGAGTTCGGCGACGGCTTCTTCTCGAGCTACTGCAACACGATCCCGACCCCGCAAGGAGGCACCCACGAAAGTGGCCTCAAGTCGGCGCTTGTGAAGGGGCTGAAGGCATATGGTGACCTCACCGGCAACGGAAAAAAAACGGCGCAACTGACCGCCGAGGACGTGTGGGGTTCGGCCTGCGCCCTCCTTTCCGTTTTCATCCGCGACCCGCAGTTTCAGGGTCAGACGAAAGACAAGCTCTCCACGCCAGACGCGCAGCGGCTGACCGAAAACGCCATCCGCGATGCTTTCGACCATTGGCTCGCCGACCATCCGGAACGCGCGAGCGGCCTGCTGACCTGGGCGTTCGAACGGATGGAAGAACGGCTCCGCCGCCGGCAGGAAAAGGAAATCCAGCGCAAGACTGCGGTTTCCAAACGCAAGCTGCGCCTGCCCGGCAAACTGACGGACTGTTCGAGCGACAGCCCTGACGGCACCGAAATCTATATCGTGGAAGGTGATTCCGCAGGTGGCTCCGCCAAGCAGGCTCGCGACCGCAAGACGCAGGCAATCCTGCCCATTCGCGGCAAGATCCTGAACGTGGCGTCCGCGACCCGCGACAAGATCGCTGCCAACCAGGAAATCCGCGATCTCATTCAGGCGCTCGGTTGTGGCACCGGCGGCAATTACGACCGCGCGGCGCTGCGCTACGAAAAAGTCATCATCATGACTGACGCCGACGTGGACGGCGCCCACATTGCAACGCTTCTGATGACCTTCTTCTTCCAGGAAATGTCGCAGCTCGTGCGCGACGGCCGGCTTTACCTCGCCATGCCGCCCCTTTACCGCCTCGCACGCGGCGGAAAGGTCTTCTATGCCCGCGATGACGCCCACAAGGATCATCTGATGGCCACCGAATTTGCCGGCAAGGGCAAGGTCGATATCAGCCGCTTCAAGGGCCTTGGCGAGATGCCGCCGGCGCAGCTGAAGGAAACCACCATGGCGCCGGAGAAGCGCACCCTCCTGCGCGTCACCCTGCCCCACGACTATGCCGAACGCGCCGTCGTGAACGAGCTGGTGGACGACCTGATGGGCAAGAAGCCTGAAAAGCGCTTCGAATTCATCCGCGACAATGCAACGAGCATCGAAGAACTGGACATCTGATCACCGTGCCAGCCACGTCCGCATTGCGTCGATAACGGCGTTCGGCCTTTCCAGTGTTGCCATGTGGCCGCAGTGGGTGAGGCAATGATAGTCGGCGTTTGGCAGGTTTCGCACCATTTCGGCATGCACAGCCGGCGGTGACAGCGCATCCTCGATCCCGCAAAGCACAAGGGCCGGCTGGTGATAGCCCTTCAGTCGGCCCGTCGCATCGGCCCGCGCCATGATGGCTCGTTGCTGGCGCAGGAAGGTGTCGACGCCCAAATCTTTGGACATGGCCCGAAGCACATCGCCGCAGCCGGGGCGGTTGGCATTCTTTGGGGAAAAGACGCTGCCGACGAATGTTTCGATCACCCCCTCGAAATGGCCCTGCTCTGCGAGCCGCATGCCTTGAAGGCGTTTTTCGGTCGCTGCTGGCAGGTCGGCATGGGCGTTCGTGTCCATCAATGCGAAATGGGTGATGCGTTGGGGCGCCTGCCGGAGCGCATCCAGCACCACATAGCCCCCCATAGAGAGACCGCAGACGGCAAATTCGCCTTTGATGTCAGCAAGAAGACGGCTCGCCATCGCCTCGATTGTTTCGTCTTCGCGGGTCTCGGCGACATGGATATCAAAGTCCTGCGAAAGTGCCCCGATCTGGGGCAGAAACAGCCGCCTGTCACTCAGGAGACCCGGTACAAACACCAATTGTTTCGTCATGCCTGCATCTCCTGCCCTCTATGATTGACTTTGGCCTTTATATCCCTATGCTGCCCGCAATTCTTTGACCAAGCAACCGACGGACACACATGGGTTTTGATCTTCTGGGACTGAGCGAACCAACACTGAAGGCGGTCACCGACTCCGGCTACAGTGAGCCCACGCCTATCCAGGCTCAAGCCATTCCGCAGGTGCTGATGGGCCGCGACGTGCTGGGCATCGCCCAGACGGGTACCGGCAAAACGGCTTCCTTCACGCTGCCGATGATCGATATTCTGGCGCATGGCCGGGCGCGTGCCCGCATGCCGCGCTCGCTGATCCTCGAGCCGACCCGCGAGCTGGCAGCCCAAGTTGCCGAGAATTTCGAGAAATACGGCAAGAACCACAAGCTGAACATGGCGCTTCTGATTGGCGGGGTGAACTTTGCCGATCAGGAAAAGGCGCTTGATCGCGGCGTGGACGTCCTGATCGCCACGCCGGGCCGCCTGCTTGACCATTTCGAGCGCGGCAAGCTTCTGCTCACCGGCATTGAAATCCTCGTGGTGGACGAAGCCGATCGCATGCTCGACATGGGCTTCATCCCCGACGTTGAAAAAATCTGCGAGCGCATCCCGCGCCAGCACCAGACGCTCTTCTTCTCGGCCACCATGCCGCCGGTGATCCAGCGCCTGACCCAGCAATTCCTGAACGACCCGAAAAAGATCGAGGTATCGCGTCCCTCGTCGACCAGCGCGACAATCACGCAGAACCTGATCGAGGTCGATCATGTCAAGCAGAAGCGCCGCGTCCTTCGCGCCCTCCTGCGCACCGAAGATGTGAAGAACGGCATCATCTTCTGCAACCGCAAGACTTCGGTGAAAGAAACCTTCGAAAGCCTGAAGCGCCACGGTTTCAGCGTCGGCCAGCTTCACGGCGATATGGCCCAGAGCGAACGGCTCGAAATCCTGCGCCAGTTCAAGGAAAACGAGATCAAGCTTCTGTGTGCCTCCGATGTGGCAGCACGCGGCCTTGATATCGCTGACGTCAGCCACGTCTTCAATCTGGATGTGCCGAGCCACGCGGAAGACTATGTCCACCGCATTGGCCGCACCGGACGCGCCGGTCGCCTTGGCAATGCCTTCACGATTGCGGCGAAAACCCGCGACGACGACAAATATGTCGCCGCCATCGAAAAGATGACCGGCAACAAGCTGCCACGCACCGACGTGCCGGACGATAATGCCGATGACGAGCCGCTCCCCGGCAAGTCCCGCCCGCGCCGCGAAAAGCCCGAAGCCGCCGCACCTGCGTCGGAAGAAAAGCCCCGCGCATCGCGCAGCCGCCGCCCCCGCAAGGAAGAGGCACCGGCAGAAAAGCAGCCCGCGCCGAAGGCAGAGCCGCAAGCCGAAGCCAAGGCCGCAACGCCAAGGCCGCAGCCTGAAAAACGCGCTGAAAAGCCCGCGCCGCGTGGTCGTCGCCGCCGTGATGATGATGACGATTTCGAGCCCGTTGTCGGCATGGGCGATCATATGCCCGCCTTCCTGATGGCGCCGGTCAAGCTCAGCAAATAAGCCTGCCTATTGCCGCCGCATTTTCTGACCCTTAGAGTGTGAAAAATCACTCGGGGGAGGAAAACCGATGTCGGACAAATATGAAGCGATCACGCTGACGATCGAGGACGGACTTGCTGTTCTCACGCTCAACCAGCCGGACCGGCTGAACGCGCTCTCGAAAGCTATCAAGTCGGAAGTAACCCACGCCCTGCGCGCCTTGGGCCGCCCCGGTGGCCGCGCCCGTGCACTGCTGATCACCGGATCGGGCCGCGGTTTCTGTTCTGGCGCCAATCTCGCTGAAGGCATGGGCGGCGACGGGGATTCGGGCGCCAACCTGATGGACACCTACCATCCGATGCTCCTCGAGCTCGCTTCCCTGCCGATCCCGGTCATTTCGGCCGTCAATGGCGTGGCGGCCGGTGCCGGCATGAGCCTCGCGCTGTCGGCAGACATCGTGCTTGCCTCGAAATCTGCTTACTTCCTGTTGGCTTTCGTCAATATCGGGCTGGTGCCGGATGCGGGCGTCACCTTTCTTCTGCCACGATTGATCGGTAAGGCACGGGCAACCGCGCAGATGATGCTCGGCGAGAAGATACCGGCCGAGACCGCGAAGGATTGGGGCATGATCTATGACGTCGTCGAAGACGACGATCTGATGCCCGCCGCCCTCGCCCTTGGCAAACGGCTGGCGAATGGCCCCACGAAGGCCCTGTCCGGCATCCGCCAGTTGATGGCCGCAAGCCTCAACGGCACCTATGTGGAACAGTTGCAGCGCGAGGCGGAAACCCAGCGCCAGTGCAGCCGGACCGCCGATTTCATCGAAGGCGTTTCAGCTTTCATGCAGAAGCGGCCGACCAAGTTCGAGGGGCGCTGACCAGCCACCCGCAGTTAGCGCTGGTCAATCACCCTCTTTCCTTTTAAGGACGCAGACGATAAACAGGACTGACCGGAACAAACTGGAAACATTGGCTCGTATGCGTCCCTTCAATCCCTTTGCTGCCATCGGCCGGATGGTACTTGGCGCCTTGGCCGAACTCGGGCGCCTGTCCCTTTTCGCCGGACAGGCCCTAGGCGGCCTTGTCAATCCGCCGATCTATTGGCGGCTGATCCTGCAGCAGATGTGGGTGATCGGCTATAACAGCCTGCCGGTGATCGGCCTTACAGCCCTGTTCACCGGCGCTGCCCTCGCCCAGCAGATTTATGTGGGCGGCAGCCGGTTCAATGCTGAAAGCGTGGTGCCGGGCGTTGTGGTCATCGCGATTGTGCGCGAGCTCGGGCCGGTGCTAGGCGGCCTGATGGTTGCGGGCCGCGTTTCCAGCGCCATGGCAGCCGAGCTTGGCACTATGCGAGTGACAGAGCAGATCGACGCCCTGACGACGCTTTCAACCGACCCCTTTAAATATCTGATCGTGCCGCGCCTCGTGGCCGCGGTCGTCACGCTGCCGATGCTGGTGCTGATCGCCAATATCATCGGCGTGCTCGGCGGCTATGTCATCGGCACCGGTCGGCTTGGCCTCAATCCCGGCACCTATCTGCAGGTGACGGTCGATTTCCTTGAAAAGTCGGACGTCTATTCCTCGCTCGTCAAGGCGGCGGTATTCGGCTTCTTCATCGCGCTGATGGGCAGCTATCACGGTTACTTCAGCCGTGGCGGCGCGCAAGGTGTTGGCAAGGCGACGACGAATGCGGTCGTTTCGGCCTTCATCGCCATCCTGCTGTCGAACCTCATCATCACCGTCATCGTGTTTGGAGGCCGGGGATGAGCAAGCCTGACAAAATCGTCCTCAAGGACGTTCACAAAAGCTTCGGCCCCAAGGCTGTCCTCAAGGGCGTCAACCTTTCCGTGCCTGCCGGCCAGTCGCTTGTTGTGATTGGTGGCTCGGGCACCGGCAAATCGGTGATGCTGAAATCGGTGCTTGGCCTGATCAAGCCGGACGCCGGCGAAATCATGATCGACGGCGAAAATGTGCTGACCATGTCGCGCAGCGAACGCCGCGAGGTGATGACCCGTTTCGGCATGCTGTTCCAGGGCGCGGCGCTGTTCGATAGTCTGCCTGTCTGGGAAAATGTCGCCTTCGGCCTCATCCAGGGCAAGGGGATGGACCGCAAGGAAGCGCAGGAAATTGCCATCGAGAAGCTGCGCCGTGTGGGCCTTTCGCCCGATGTCGGCAGCCTTTCACCTTCGGAGCTTTCGGGCGGCATGCAGAAGCGTGTGGGCCTTGCCCGCGCCATCGCAGCCGAGCCCGAGATCATCTTCTTCGATGAGCCGACAACCGGCCTAGACCCCATCATGGCGGATGTCATCAACGACCTGATCGTCGAGTGCGTGAAGGACCTTGGCGCCACCACCATCTCGATCACCCATGACATGGCCTCCGCGCGCAAGATCGCTGACCGTATCGCCATGATCTATCACGGCGAAATCATCTGGGAAGGCACCCGCGACGAGATCGACAGGTCCGGCAACGATTATGTCGACCAGTTCATCCATGGCCGCGCTCAGGGGCCGATCCAGATGGAAGTGCTGAAACCCTAGGATGGCAAAAGCGCAGAAAACCTTCGCCTGTAACGCCTGTGGCAGCGTCTATACCCGCTGGCAGGGCAAGTGCGACGCCTGCAATGAGTGGAACACGATCGAGGAACAGGGCGCCGCCGTGTCTGGCGCGCCGAAAGGCCTTTCCGCCCAGAAGGGCCGCCGGGTCGATCTCGTCTCCCTCGATACGCCCCCTGAGAACCAGCCGCGCCTGCTGACCGGCCTTGCCGAGCTTGACCGTGCATTGGGTGGCGGCTTTGTGGCGGGCAGCGCCATTCTGATCGGCGGCGATCCCGGCATCGGCAAATCGACGATCCTTCTGCAGGCGATGGCGGCACTTTCCAAAGCCGGGCACGAATGCATCTATTTCTCGGGCGAGGAAGCGACCGCACAGGTTCAGATGCGCGCCGCCCGCCTCGGCCTTTCCGGTGCCCCCTTGAAGCTCGGCTGTGAAACCAGCCTGCGCGATATCCTGACGACCCTCGACGAGGCCGTTCCGCCCAAGGTGGTGGTGATCGATTCGATCCAGACGCTGTTTGCCGACCATGTGGACAGCGCCCCGGGCACCGTCACCCAGGTGCGGATCTGCGCCCACGAGCTGATCTCGTATGCAAAGCGGCGCGGCACGGTCGTCATCCTTGTCGGGCACGTCACCAAGGACGGCCAGATCGCCGGCCCCCGCGTGCTGGAACATATGGTTGATACCGTCCTTTATTTTGAAGGCGACCGCGGCCACCAGTTCCGCATCCTGCGCGCCGTTAAAAACCGCTTCGGCGGCACCGACGAGATCGGCGTGTTTGAAATGACCGGTGAAGGCCTCACGGAGGTGACCAACCCCTCCGCCCTGTTCCTTGCCGACCACAAAGCGCGCGAACCCGGCAGCGCGGTCTTTGCCGGTATCGAAGGCTCCCGCCCCGTGCTGGTTGAAATTCAGGCGCTTGTGGCGCGCTCGAGTGCAGCCAACCCGCGCCGGGCCGTTGTTGGCTGGGATTCGGGCCGGCTCGCCATGGTGCTTGCGGTCCTTGATGCTCGTGTGGGCCTTGGCCTTGCCGGGTGCGACGTTTACCTCAATGTGGCGGGCGGCTTGAAGATCAACGAGCCTGCGGCCGATCTGGCTGTTGCAGCAGCGCTCATGTCGAGCCTCGCGCAAATTCCGCTGCCTGACCAGACCGTGGTGTTTGGCGAGATTGCGCTTTCCGGCGATATTCGCGCGGTGGCCCAAACTGATGCCCGCCTGAAAGAAGCCGCCAAGCTCGGTTTCGCCGAAGCCCTTGGCCCCGCACAGAAAAAGAATGCTTCAAGTACCCTGCCCCTCAAGGCGCTCGACCGCGTTGGTGACCTTGCTGCACTCTTTTTTCCTGATGCATTGGCCTCGTGACAATCCCGGAGTATGATCGCGCCATGGATCTCGCCCAACTGACAGCTTTCGATATCGGTGTCCTCCTTCTGGTGGGACTTTCAACAATTCTGGCCTTCGGTCGCGGCTTCGCGACTGTGGCACTTTCGTTCGCCGCGTGGGCTGGTGCGGGTTTCGTCACCTTCTTCGGTTTTCCGCTCGCTAAACCTTATGGACGTGATATTGTGAGCCCGCCGGAGCTTGCAGATCTCATAACGCTTCTGGTGATCTTCGCTGTCGCCCTTTTCATCCTGCGCTACATCGCCGAATTCGTCGGTCGTGCCGTGAAAGATAGCCCCATCGGCTTCCTCGACCGCTCGCTTGGTGCGCTTTTCGGTTTCCTGCGCGGTGTGGTGATCATCTCGGTCGCCTATCTCGCCATCTCGAAGCTTTATCCCGGCAAGGATAGCCCGCCGTGGATCAGCAATGCGCAGCTGCAGCCGCTGGTGGCCTGGGGTGCTGAAATGGTAGAAGGCTTTGCCGCCGAAGCGATTGGCGAAGACCCGCGCGCGGTGGGTGACGCTTACCTTGAGAAGGCCTCGCGCTCGGCCACCAGCCAGTTCATCAGCGAGACGCTGAAGGAAAAGGCGGCCTCCTACGACGACAAGGCACGGGACCGGCTGGACGACCTGATCGATACGGTGGAGGAAGACCTGCCGCCGCCGGAGCCGGAAAAATAGACCCCTGCATGTTGCCTGCAGCAGGCACTCACGATTTTAATCTAGGCAGAACCGGTTTCGCGCTATATACGGTGCGGGACTTTCGAGTACCGACTGGATAAGGGATACCGCTCCATGGCTCAGACGACCAACCCGCGCGAGACCAACCCTTTTGCCGATGTCACCACGAACCCGTTCGATGATGACAAACTCAGGGAAGAGTGCGGCGTTTTCGGTATCTTCGGCACACCCGATGCTTCCGCTCACTGCGCACTCGGCCTTCACGCCCTGCAGCACCGCGGCCAGGAAGCAGCCGGCATCACCTCCTACGGGTCTGAACAAGGCTTCCACTCCAAGAAAGTCCTCGGCCATGTTGCCGACAATTTCACCAGTCAGGATGTGATCGACAGCCTGCCCGGCCACTGCGCCATCGGGCATGTGCGCTATTCCACCACTGGCGGCACCGGCCTCATGAACGTGCAGCCGCTTTTTGCCGAGTTTGCCTCGGGCGGTTTCGCGGTAGCCCACAACGGCAACCTGACGAACGCCACGCATCTCCGCAAAAGCCTCGTTCGCCGCGGCGCCATCTTCCAGTCGACCTCCGACACCGAAGTCATCCTGCACCTGATCGCCAAAAGCCATTTCCGCACCCTGATGGACCGGTTTGTGGATGCCCTCAATCAGATTGAAGGCGCCTATTCGCTCGTCACCGTCGCGCGCGAAGGCATGATCGGTGTGCGCGATCCGCTGGGCGTTCGTCCGCTCGTTCTTGGCAAGCTCGACAAGGCCTGGATCATGTGTTCTGAAACCTGTGCGCTTGATATCATCGGTGCAGAATTTGTGCGCGACGTGGAGCCGGGCGAAGTGGTGGTCATCACCGAAGAAGGCCTTACCAGCCTGAAGCCCCTAAAGCAGGAAAGTGCGCGCCCCTGCATTTTCGAGCATGTCTATTTCGCCCGCCCCGACAGCTTCATGGATGGCATGAGCGTTTATGAGGTCAGGAAGCGTATCGGTGCCGAGCTTGCCCGCGAAAACAGCGGCAAGGTTGATGCCGACCTCGTGATCCCGGTGCCGGATTCGGGTGTGCCTGCCGCCATCGGATATGCGCAGGAATCGGGTATTCCGTTCGAGCTCGGCATTATCCGGAACCATTATGTGGGCCGGACCTTCATCGAGCCTTCCGACCAGATCCGCCACTTCGGCGTGAAGCTGAAGCACAATGCCAACCGCTGGCACATCAAGGGCAAGCGCATCATTCTGGTGGACGATTCAATCGTGCGCGGCACCACAAGCCTGAAGATCGTGAACATGATGCGCGAAGCGGGCGCGACCGAAGTGCATATGTGCATCGCTTCCCCGCCGACCGCCCACAGCTGCTTCTACGGCGTGGATACGCCCGAACGTTCGAAGCTTCTGGCCGCGCGCATGGATATCGAAGGCATGTGCAAGCATATCAATGCCGACAGCCTGACCTTCCTGACGATCGACGGCCTGTACCGCGCCGTGAACCGCCCCGAAGGCCGCGTCAAATCCTGCCCGGCCTTCTGTGACGCCTGCTTCACCGGCGATTATCCGACCTTCCTGACCGACCAGTCGGAAGCGGAGGCCGGCGACAGCCAGCTTGAACTCATCGCCTCAACCGGACGCTGATACCCATGACCAAACTTCTTGATGGCCGCCTCGCCCTCGTGACCGGCGCCTCCCGCGGTATTGGCCGCGCTGTTGCCTTGGCACTTGCCGAAGCCGGCGCCGATGTGATCATCACGGCACGGGCGCGCAGCCAAAGCTCGCTTGAAGACGTAGACGACCAGATCCGTGCCATGGGCCGCAATTGCACCATCGTGCCGATGGACCTGAAGGACCATGACAGTATCGACCGGCTGGGTGCAGCGATCTATGAACGCTGGGGCAAGCTCGATATCCTTGTCGGCAACGCCGGCGTTCTGGGCACCATCAGCCCGCTGGGCCATATTTCGGTGAAGGACTTTGCCGAACTGCTGGACGTGAATGTCACCGCCAACTGGCGCCTCATCCGCTCTATGGACCCGCTTCTGAAGCGTTCGGACGCCGGCCGCGCGATCTTCGTCACCTCGGGTGCGGCCACCAAGAACCGCGCCTACTGGGGCGGTTATGCGGCCACCAAGGCAGCCCTTGAAAGCCTCGCGCTCACCTATGCTTCCGAGTGTGAAATCACGCCGATCAAGGTCAATCTCGTTGATCCCGGCCCCATCGGCACCGCCATGCGCGCCAAGGCCGTACCGGGCGAAGATGCCTCGACCCTGCCGAAGCCGGCCGATATCGCACCGCTCTTTGTCGAGCTCGCGTCACCTGCCTGCACAAAACAGGGTGAAAAGGTCAGCTTCTACGATTGGGCCGGCCTGAAGCGCGACTGAGCTTCATTCCTTGTGATAAATCGCCATCAAGCGGCGCACAGAGGCGGAGACCGTGGTGCGACCACCTTTGAGCTCAGCTTCGACACCCTTGAGTGCAGCTGAAACGCCCTCGTGATGATAAAAGTCGGCCAGTAGCCGGTCGGCAATCTGGGCTTTCAGCCACGCCAACCGCTGCTTTTCACGCCGGGCCTGCCGCTCGCCATTCTCCGTCATCAGCCGCTGGTGCTTTTCAACCTGCGCCCACAGGTCATCAAGGCCGTCGCCTTTGAGGCCGGAACATGCCACCACCGGCGGATGCCAGCTGGGACTGATATCGGTCAGGATATGCAGCGCCGATTTATAATGGCGCATGGCATCGGTGATCTTGTCCGGGAAGGCATCGGCCTTGTTGATGGCGATCATGTCGGCGAGCTCAAGGATGCCTTTTTTGATCCCCTGCAGGTCATCGCCTGCCCCCGGCAGCATCAGCACGAGGAAAAAGTCGACCATATCGGCGACCATCGTTTCCGATTGCCCGGTGCCGACGGTTTCAACGAGCACGACATCATAGCCCGCCGCTTCCATCACCACGATGGTTTCGCGCGTCGCCCGCGCCACACCGCCAAGCACGCCCGATGACGGGCTCGGCCTTATGAAGGCATTCTCGTCGCGCGACAGGGCTTCCATCCGGGTCTTGTCGCCGAGGATTGAGCCACCTGTACGGCCGCTGGACGGGTCAACCGCCAGTACCGCCACCTTGTGCCCGGCGCCGGTGAGCATGGTGCCCAAGGCCTCGATGAAGGTTGATTTGCCCACCCCCGGTACGCCCGAAATGCCCACGCGCTGCGCACTGCCGGCAAACGGCAGCAGCTTATGCAGCAGCTCCTGCGCCTGTTGCTGGTGCGCCTCGTTGCGGCTTTCAATCAGCGTGATCGCCCGCCCGATAGCGGCACGCTCGCCAACGCGGACACCGGCGAACAGGGCTTCAATATCGGGCATGGCGCCGCTCACGCTGCCTTCAGCTCATAACCAAGCCGGGCGCCGAGCTTTTCAAGAAGCTCCACAGCGCTATCGGCAATCACGGTGCCCGGCGGGAAGATGGCTTCGGCGCCGGCGTTCCTCAGCGCGTCATAATCCTGCGGCGGGATCACGCCACCGGCAACGATCATGATATCCTCGCGGCCGAGGTCCTTCAGTGCGGCCTTCAGTGCCGGCACGAGTGTGAGGTGACCCGCAGCGAGCGACGAGGCACCGACGATATGAACGTCGTTTTCCACCGCCTGTCGGGCGGCTTCCTCAGGCGTCTGGAACAGCGGGCCGATATCCACGTCAAAGCCGAGATCGGCAAAGGCCGAGGCGATCACCTTCTGGCCGCGGTCGTGGCCGTCCTGCCCCATCTTGGCGATCAGGATACGCGGGCGGCGGCCATCGGCCTTTTCGAAAGCGTCGACAAGCTTCAGTACCTTTTGAACCTTTTCCGTCGTCAAGCCGACTTCCTTGCCATAAACGCCGGTCACGGCGCGAATTTCCGCCTTGTGGCGGCCATAGACCTTTTCAAGCGCCGTGGTGATTTCACCGACCGTTGCCTTGGCCCGGGCGGCTTCAACCGACAGCGCCAGAAGGTTGCCGGTGCCAGTTTCAGCGGCCTTGGTGAGGGCGTCAAGGGTGCGCGCCACATCAGCGTCGTTCCGCTCGGCCCGCAGGCGTTCAAGCTTGGCGATTTGCGCTGCCCGCACCGCGCTGTTATCGACCTTGAGGACATCGATTTCCTCGGTCTCGTCCAGCCGGTATTTGTTGACGCCGACGACCGTCTGGCGACCGCTATCGATCCGCGCCTGTGTGCGGGCGGCGGCGTCTTCGATCCTGAGCTTCGGAATGCCGGCCTCGATGGCCTTGGCCATGCCGCCTTCGCGCTCCACTTCCTGGATATGGCCCCAGGCCCGGGCGGCGAGGTCAGCGGTCAGGCGTTCGACATAATAGCTGCCGCCCCACGGGTCGATAACCCGGTTGGTGCCCACTTCCTGCTGGATGAAAAGCTGGGTGTTGCGCGCGATCCGGGCCGAGAAATCGGTCGGCAAGGCGAGCGCTTCATCAAGCGCGTTGGTGTGCAGGCTTTGCGTGTGGCCGTGCGCAGCCGCCATTGCCTCGATACAGGTGCGGCTGACGTTATTGAACACATCCTGCGCAGTCAGGGACCAGCCGGAGGTCTGGCAGTGGGTCCTGAGGCTTAGCGATTTCGGGCTTTTGGGGTTGAAGTCCTTCACGAGCTTCGCCCAGATCATGCGGGCGGCGCGCATCTTGGCGACTTCCATGAAATAGTTCATGCCGATGGCCCAGAAGAAGGACAGGCGCGGCGCGAAGGCATCAACGTCCAGCCCGGCCTCGACGCCCGCGCGGAGATACTCCACACCGTCGGCGAGCGTATAGGCAAGTTCCAGATCCGCCGTCGCGCCTGCTTCCTGCATGTGATAGCCGGAAATCGAGATCGAATTGAACTTCGGCATGTTGGCGGAAGTGAAGGCGAAAATATCGCTGATGATCCGCATCGAAGGCGTGGGCGGGAAGATATAGGTATTGCGGACCATGAACTCCTTCAGAATGTCATTCTGGATGGTCCCGGAAAGCTTGTCGGCGCTCACGCCCTGCTCTTCCGCCGCTACGATATAAAGCGCCATCACGGGCAGCACAGCACCGTTCATGGTCATCGAGACCGACATCTGGTCCAAGGGGATGCGGTCAAACAGCGTGCGCATGTCGTAGATGCTGTCGATCGCCACACCCGCCATGCCCACATCGCCCATCACGCGCGGATGGTCGCTATCATAGCCCCGGTGGGTGGCCAGATCGAACGCGACCGAGAGGCCCTTCTGCCCGGCCGCCAGATTGCGGCGGTAGAAGGCGTTGCTGTCCTCGGCGGTCGAGAAGCCCGCATATTGGCGCACCGTCCATGGCTGGTTCACATACATGGTGGGGTATGGCCCGCGCAGGAAGGGCGCTGCCCCCGGCCATGTATCGAGGAAATCGAGGCCTGCAACATCAGCCGCCGTATAGTGCGGCTTCACATCGATGCCCTCAGGCGTGGTCCATACGTCGCCGCCCTTCGGCGCGCCGTCCTTGGCGGGTGCGTAGGCGAGTTTGGTGAAATCGGGAATGCGGCTCATGCTGCCTCTCCCTCGTAAAAGCGGCTGAGTGATGCGATCACATCGCTGCCCATGAAAATGAAGTCGCTGACCCCGTGGGCAGCGAGATTGTCGGCGTTTGCCGGGCGGCCAGCGATGATGACGCGCACGGCGCCTGCGTCTTTCAGCGCCTGCACGGCGGCAAGGCCTTCTTCCTCATACCGCGCGTCACTGCCGCAAAGCACTGCAACCGTAGCGCCTGACTGGCGGAAGCCTGCGGCCAGATCATCACTTTCAGCCACATGCGCCGCCACGCCGCCTGCCTCGAAGAAATTCTTGGCGAAGGTAACACGGCCCGTATGTTCGGCAACGCTGCCGAGCGTGGCGAGATATACGGCTGGCCGCGCGCCGGTTTCATCCAGCATGGCGTCAGACAAGAGCCGCAGGCGCTCGTAATCCTCCGCATAGCGGTGGAAGCCGAAGGACCGTGCGACCTCAACAGCATGCCGTGCGGGCTGCGCGCCCACCGGGATCGCGCCAAAGCCCTCAAGCGGCTTCTCGTCGATATTCGGAAACTCGCTGACGCCGGTGACCGGCTCCTTGCGGGTGGCGAGTTTGGCGCGGCGGGATTGCCAGACGGCCGCGCAGTCTTCGGCGATGAGCCCGGCGCGCACCGCGGCAACGGCACCACCTGCGGCTTCAATCTTCTGGAAATAGTCCCATGCCTCGCGGGCGAGCTCCGCCGTGATTGTCTCGAACGACCATGCCCCGGCAGCCGGGTCATTCACCACCGCTGCGTTGCTTTCTTCCTGCAGGATCACCTGCACATTGCGGGCAATGCGGCGCGAGAAGGCGCTGGGCAGGCCCAGCATCGTATCGTGCGGCATCAGGCACACGCTATCCGCCCCGCCGATGCCGGCTGCAAAGCCCGCTGCCGTGGCGCGCAGGATATTCACCCACGGGTCCTTGATCGTCATCGAGCGTAGGCTGAGCACACCGGTAAGCTTTGCCGGGGTGTCCGTCACATCCATCGCGTCCTGCACCCGCGCCCACAGGCGACGGGCAGCGCGGAATTTGGCGACACTCATCATCATGTCGGGGTCAGTGGCCAGCACGAAGGAAAGCTGTGTGACTGCTTTGGAGAGCGGCACACCGGCAGCTTCCATGGCGCGGAGATAAGCAAGGCCGGCCGAGAGCATATAGCCAAGCTCCATCGGCGCCGTGCCGCCCGCCGTTTGCACGATGCCGGCATCAACCATGAAGGCGCGAAGGCCCGGCGGGGCCTCCGCAACCCGTGCTGCGATGGCGGCACCATCCGCGATGGCGGCTTCAAGCTTCTGCGGCAGACGCCCGGTTTGGGCCAGCACGCCTAGGGGATCGATCCCGAGCGTGCCTGTCACGCTGCTGGCGGCATGGCCGCGCGCGGCGACAAGGCCAAGGAAAGCTTCGGATGCCAGCGCGAAATCCTCGCCCGGCAGCAGGGTGACGGGGGCGAGATCCAGATACACACCCTTCAGCGCTTCCCCCAGATGTTCGATCGCGATGCCCGGTGTGCCGCCAGCGGCGAGCTTCAGCACGATGCCGGTGGCGCCGCGTTCAAGATCTTCAAGGATCGCGGCATTCGTCGCTGCAACGTCGGGGTTCCAGTGCGGGGTATCGATGCCCCACGCGCCGGTGCGGCCAGCCGGTTGCGGCTCCACGCTCGCGTTATCGGCAGCATAGAGCGGCTGCAGGGTCAGGCCCTCCAGCGTCTCGGCGAGCATCACCTTGTCGTAAGGCTTGCCTTTCAGGACTCCGTCGACCATGGCGCGCCAGGCCGCCCTGTCGACCTTCTTGAAAGCATCACCCAGCATGAAAGTATCGGTCTTCTGAACCATGACCCGTCCCTTTTTCAGGTTTCTTGTGTCAAACGTGGCACTTGCCACTTATAGCACGGCACTGAGCATCCGGCAGGTGGCAAGCACCAGAAACAGCCCGAAGATGATGCTGAGCACCTGTTTTGGCAGCTTGTGGGCGAGCTTTGCCCCCAAGGGTGCCGTGATAACGGAAGCGACAGCCATCAGGCCTGCCGCCGGCAGATAAACGAAACCAACCGTGCCCGCTGGCATGCCGGTGATGCCTGACCCGGCAGTCAGATAGCCGATACCGCCAGCGAGGCTGATCACAAGCCCCGCGAGCGATGACGTGCCAACCGCGCGCCAGATGGGCATGCCATGAATGGTGAGGAAAGGCACGGAAAAGCTGCCGCCGCCGATCCCCATCACGGCAGAAAAGAAGCCGATGACAGCGGGGCCGATGAAACGCCCGAGGCCGGTGGGCAGGCCGCCCTGAACCCGGAACCTATCCAGCGGCAGGATCATCTTCAGCGCCAGAAGGGCCGCAAGGCCCGCGAAGATGAACACCAGTTCACGCGTTTTAAGGGTTTCGGCAAATTTGCTGCCAATGAAGGCCATGATGGCAAGTACCCACCACCAGTCCTTCACCACGGCCCAGTCCACCCCGCCCTTCCTATGATGGGCATAAACGCTGGACATATTGGTGGCGACGATGATGACAAGCGAGGTGGCGACCGCCATATGCATATGCCACGCATCCGGCACGCCGATCACGCCAAGGGCGATGAACAGGGGCGGAATGGTCACAATACCACCGCCCACGCCGAGCAACCCGGCGATGAGGCCCGCGAGCATCCCGGCGCCAAACAGCCCGGCCATCAATGGAAGGATATCCGGCGTCAACCCCGCGTCCCCTCATGACACAAATATTGCGGCGCAGCATGGGGGGATAAGGCGCCAAGGTCAAGCGCGGATAGGACCAATTTGATTTGAGCCCATTTGAACTTGATAAATATTAGAACCGTCCTCGGATTACGCCATTGTCGTGCCAAAATTCGTGCATCAATTGCATTGATGCTATTGTAAGACGGTTACAGAAAGGGCACCGACATGAGAAACTGGAAACCAGCTGTCTTGATAGTCGTTACCTTTTATGTCGCTGCCTTTCTTGCATGGAAGTACTATTCAGACAGCTTTTATCTATCTCTAGCACCAGCGAACGCAGGTGTTCAGCGGATCGCTTATCATGCAGCCAGCGACTACGACTTTGGCCCCGGCGCCAATGGCATCACTGTTCTGATATATTATTTGAAGCCGGAGACAGCGGCTGCGCTTCTGGCATCGCCAGATGCGTTTATCGCGGGTCTGGAAGAAGGAAACTATGGGCGCGACGTCCACTGTCGAGCATTCGGAGAATGGAAGAAGACCCCCGTGCTCAATCGTCGATCAGATACAAGCAAGCTATCGTTCGCCGCTTATGTAGAGCCCTATATAGACAGCAACATTCTGGAAATGGACAGGGCCTATATCCCGCAGATTGAAGAGGCCTTTAGCAGCGATGAAAACTATTACGCCTGGGGCCGTTGCGGTGTGTTTGTGCTTGTTCCGAAGAAAATGCAGGCCGTCTATTTTGGCCCTTGGTCATGAACGCTAAACAAAAGAGGCCAGCGATTGCTCGCTGACCTCTTCATTGGTCGGGAAGACAGGATTCGAACCTGCGACCCCTACACCCCCAGCGTAGTGCTCTACCAGGCTGAGCTACTTCCCGTCCGAGAAAATTGCCTCATCAGCGGGGTGTGGGCGGCGCGGACTATAGCGGCGGCAAACCGGGTCTGCAACAGCGCAATTCGTGTTTGGGTGAAGTTTTTTCAGCGTGCCGGAAAAGGCAGTTAGCCAAGCGTGTTGCGCAGGCGGCGGAGCTCGGCCAGCAGTTCACCAAGGCGGCGTTTCACCTGCGCGCGGTCGGCACCACGCGGCAATTGCACCACGGTTGCCGGCGTCGCTTGCGGGGCGGCGGCCACAGGGCGCACGGGCGGCTGTGGGGCCTGAGGTGCCCTAGCCACAGCGGCAGGCGCAGCGGGCGCGGCCTTTTCCTCCACGCCGGTGGCGCCGTCCTCATCGGGATCAAGCGGCAGGTCATCATCCTGCAGCGTCTGCTGCACGGTGGCCTTCACGCCCTGTTCCTTGAACAGCTTCTGCACACCGCGGATGGTGTAACCGTCCGAATGCAGCAGTTTCTTGATGGCAAAGAGGAGTGTGACGTCTTCAGGACGGTAGTAGCGGCGGTTGCCGCCACGTTTGAGCGGGCGAATTTGCGAGAATTTGCTTTCCCAGAAACGGAGCACATGCTGCGGCAGGTCCATTTCTTCGGCGACTTCCGAAATGGTCCGGAAGGCTTCGCGAGCCTTGCCACCCCGCCCTCGCAGGTCTCCGTCGTCCACTTGCACCACCTTACTCGTCGTCGGTTCGATCAATCGTTGATCCGGTCTTTCATGACCTGGCTCGGCCGGAAAACCAGCACCCGGCGCGGATCGATCGGCACTTCATCGCCGGTTTTCGGATTGCGGCCCATGCGGCCGTTTTTCTGGCGGACGAGGAAGCTGCCGAAGGACGAGATTTTCACATTCTCGCCGTCAACCAGGCAGTCGGAAATCTCGCCGAGAACCGCTTCCACGAGGGCGGCGGATTCGTTGCGCGACAGGCCCACTTCTTCGTAAACCGCTTCCGTCAGGTCGGCGCGGGTCAGCGTCTTGTGGCTCATGGCGATCCCTTTCGCTATCAGCACTGGCAACATGGCCAGACTTCATAAGGTAAGGGAAGGCGGCGGGCCTGTCAATCAGGCCCCACCTTTTGCATATATTTTATAACGACTTATAGAGGGTTTTTGATGTGAAACTGCGGGTTTCAAGCCATTTCAGGCCGCCCCGGCTTCCTCTTCATGCCCCGGCACATCCGGCAGATCGGCGGAAATGAGCCGAATCAGATCAGCCTCAACCATATCGATCGCCGTGATGACAGCCGTTTTGAAGCCCTCGGCCGACGCGCCGCCATGGCTTTTCACCACGAGGCCGTTGAGACCAAGGAACACGCCGCCGTTATGGTTGTTGGGGTCCAGATGCTCGCGCAGCTGACGCAGCCCCCGGCGGGCGAACAGATAGCCGATCTTGGCAAGGAGCGACGAGCCGAACGCGCGGCGCAAAAGTTCCCCCATGAAGCGGGCGGTGCCTTCGGCGGTTTTCAACGCGATATTGCCGGTGAAGCCATCGGCCACAACCACGTCCACAGCCCCTGCCCCGATGGCGTCGCCTTCGGTGAAGCCCACGAATTCCATCGGGATATGGCTTGCCTGTTTCAGGATGTCCGCCGCTTCACGCAGCGTTTCCTTGCCTTTCAGCTCCTCGACACCGACGTTCAGAAGCGCCACGGTCGGGCGGCTGAGGCCAAGCACGGTGCGGGCGTAAGCTGCACCCATCACGGCGAATTCCACAAGGTTGCGGGTATCGCATTCCACGTTGGCGCCGAGGTCCAGCATCACGCTTTCACCGCGCAGTGTGGGGACAGGGGCGACAAGCGCGGGACGCTCGATCCCCGGCATGGTGCGCAGGATGAATTTGGCGAGCGCCATCAGCGCGCCGGTGTTGCCGGCAGAAACCGCCACATCGGCCTCGCCGTCCTTCACCGCCTGCAGCGCAAGACCCATCGAGGACTGACGGCTGCGCCGCAGTGCCTGCGAAGGCTTGCAGTCGCTTGTCACCACTTCATCGGTGTGGACAAGGTCGCTTGCCGCATCAAGTTCCGGAAAGCTCGCCAGCATCGGCCGCAGGACATTCTCGTCCCCGAAGATCACAAACCGCACACCCGGATAGAGGACGCGGGCTGCAGCCAGTCCCTCGATCACCATTTGCGGGGCATGGTCGCCGCCCATGGCGTCGACCGCGATTTTCGCTTTGTCACTCACTCAACTGACCTATTCTTGTTGCCCCTGGTGCGTCTCGCCATCCACCCCCCAGCGGATTGCAGGCTAATAGAAGCCCGCAGGCAATAGGCACCCGAAAGGGCTTACCCCTGTTTCAGGTTAGAGTAAATAGTTTCGACAAGCGTTCAAGGCTTGTCACGAAGGCCTGCCAGCGCGGCAAACGGGTTCGGTTTATCGGTTTCCGGTGCATCGACTTCCACGCCCTGCGCGTTGCCGGTATCAAGCTCGGCCCCTTCCGCACGCGGCCACGGGTTCATCAGAACCGCAAGCGTCTGCACCAGAATCTCGCCTAGCGGCACCTTGTCGCCCTCAAGCGCGTCATAGTCCGGAATTTCGGGATCGAGATAGGCTTCGTCGGCGTCCAGCCGGTCGGCCTCTTCCGGGGTCACCAGCATCAGCTCGAAACTGCTGTCCACAATTTCTGGCACATCGGCGAGTGTGACGCCGCAGCGCTGGATGATATCCGCCTGCAGGTGACCGGAAAGCATGATGCCGCGGCCCCGACCGGGGGCGGAAAGGCTGGCTTCTGCCGTCAGCTTGTTCACGGCCTTCAGGGAAAAGCGCTCGGCAATCGCTGTGCATTCAGCTTCCGTGGCCGTGAAGGCAAAGGAGCGCGGCTCGCGGTCCACATCAGCCACCGGGAATACGCTATCGGCATGAATGGTCTGGGCCATGCGTCAATCCTTCACAAGTTCGCCAACTGCCGGAAGCGACAGTTTAGCATCACTGAGTGCCTCGTCAGACACATTCTTTAGAGCATCGATTGCAGCCAGCACGTAAGCCGCGAGCTTTGCGGCATGCGGCGTTTCGGCCTCGCGGTACACGTTCCGCCGGATTGCATCGGTGAGCGCCTCGAGCGGCGCATCGCTGCCGACCGCCATATCATAGGCGGCAAGACGCCCGAACCAGGCAGCGCCCATCTTTTTCACTTCCTTGCCGACGCTGAGGTCACCGACCCCCATTTCGCGCAAGGAGCGGTCCATATCGGCGATCATGGCTTCCTGCGCGGCGCGCTGCAGCACCTGCCCCCGGTCGCCCATCGCCAACAGGCGGCAGGACAGGATGAAAAGATGCAGGCAGATCATGTCGAACCGGCCTTCGACCGTGTCTTCCACGCCGTGGTCGGTGTAATAGACAGGGTCACGCGCCCGGTCCACGACCGCGCCATAAAGCTTGTAACCGCTTATCTGCAGGCGGCGATTGTTGAGCCAGCGTTTCAGCATGCAAGCCTAACCTTCCGAGAAACATCTTTTGTCGCCGAGGGGCTTATCATGGAGCCTTGCGCGGCGCAATGATTAGGGGCTATCAATGAGCAACCCGCCGGGCGAGGCCGATGCTCCACCCCGGCAGAACTGAAACTGGACAGGACCCGCATGATTTTCAAGACTGCCCTTCCGGCCCGCCTGATTGCCGTTGCCACGCTTGCCGTTGGCCTTGGCGCCTGTAGCGATACCCGCATGGTGCGCGGCTATGTGTTCGACAAGGAACTGGCCGCAGCTATCCAGCCCGGCGTTGATAACCGCGATTCCGTGACATCGACCCTCGGCACGCCGACGCTGCCGGGCGAATTCAACGATGCGACCTGGTATTATGTATCGACCACCGTGCGCGTGCGCCCGGTTTTCTGGCCTGATCCCAAAGAGCACCGCGTGCTGGCCATCCGCTTCAACGATGCGGGCGTGGTGGAGGACATCACCAACTACGATCTTTCGCACACGCGCACCATCACGCCGGTGGCCGACAAGACCCCGACGCGTGGCCGCGAGCTGAATATCTTCCAGCAGATTTTCATGAATGTTGGCCGCTTCTCCGGCCAAGCGCCTGTGGGTGCCGAAGGGACCGTCGGCCCGAACGGCTGATCACCGCGTTCAACACTTCAAAGCAAAAGCCCCGGCGGAAACCGGGGCTTTTCTTTTTTTGGGCTACCAGCTTCCTTAGTGCGCCATCATGGCGAGGAGAAGAAGGGCCACGATATTGGTGATCTTGATCATCGGGTTCACGGCAGGGCCTGCCGTATCCTTGTAGGGATCACCAACGGTATCGCCGGTCA
Organism: Gimibacter soli; assembly: GCF_028463845.1. Classification (NCBI taxonomy): domain Bacteria; kingdom Pseudomonadati; phylum Pseudomonadota; class Alphaproteobacteria; order Kordiimonadales; family Temperatibacteraceae; genus Gimibacter; species Gimibacter soli. The sequence goes on from NZ_CP116805.1 coordinate 2,265,391, forward strand.
CGGCTGCCTTGTGGGCTTCCGAGCCCTTGCCGCCGTGATTGCCGTCTTCGATATATTTCTTGGCATTATCCCAGGCACCGCCACCGGCGGTCATGGAAAGCGCCACGAACAGGCCGCCCACGATCACCCCAAGGAGAAGCGCGCCAAGGGCTGCAAAAGCTGCCCCCTCGCCCGCAATCGCCTTGATCACATAGAAGGTGATGATAGGTGCCGCAATCGGCAGCAGGCTCGGCACGATCATCTCGCGGATCGCCGATTTGGTCAGAAGGTCCACCGAACGGGCATAGTCGGGCTTCGAGGTGCCGGCCATGATGCCGGGATTTTCCCGGAACTGGGCACGGACTTCCTCAACCACGGCACCACCTGCCCGACCAACGGCTGTCATGCCCATCGCACCGAAGAGATACGGCAGCAAGGCACCAAGGAACAGGCCGACCACCACATAGGGGTTCGAGAGGCCGAAATCGACCGCTACATGCCCGAAGTAGGTCTCCAGGTCCGCCGTGTAGGCACCGAACAGCACGAGAGCCGCGAGGCCTGCCGAACCGATGGCGTAGCCCTTGGTTACCGCCTTAGTGGTGTTGCCAACCGCATCAAGGGCATCGGTGCGCTCGCGCACGTCATCCTCAAGACCAGCCATTTCAGCAATGCCGCCAGCGTTGTCGGTGACCGGACCGTAGGCATCAAGGGCTACAACCATGCCAGCAAGCGCCAGCATCGCGGTAGCCGCAAAGCCAAGGCCGATGAGGCCCGCCATATTGTAAGCCACGATGATACCGACACAGATCACAATGGTCGGCAGTGCCGTGGCTTCAAGCGACACGGCAAGGCCCTGGATCACGTTGGTGCCATGGCCGGTTTCCGAAGCCTTGGCGATCGACCGTACGGGCCGGTAGTCGGTGCCCGTGTAATATTCGGTGATCCAGATGATCAGGCCTGTGACCACAAGGCCGACGATCCCGCAATAATAGAGATCAACACCTGTGAAAGTCATTCCCGACTTGGTGGTGATTACCGTGCCAAGGTCGCCGCCCAGACCCCACTCCATTGCGAACCACATGATGGCAGCAGAACTGAGTGCTGTGACAGTGAAGCCCTTGTAAAGAGCCCCCATGATATTCTGGCTTTTGCCCAGCTTCACAAAATAGGTGCCGATGATCGAGGTGATGATGCAGGCGCCACCAATGATCAGCGGCAAGCTCATCACTGCGGCGGTGTTGCTCGTGATAAACAGTGCTGACAGCACCATGGTGGCACCGATGGTCACCACATAGGTCTCGAAAAGGTCAGCCGCCATACCGGCACAGTCGCCCACGTTATCACCGACGTTATCGGCGATAACGGCCGGGTTGCGCGGGTCATCCTCGGGGATGCCGGCTTCCACCTTGCCCACAAGGTCGGCGCCCACGTCTGCACCCTTGGTGAAGATGCCGCCGCCGAGGCGCGCAAAGATCGAAATGAGCGAGGCGCCGAAGCCTAGGGCGACGAGCGCATCGATCACCTCGCGGCTTGTCGGGTCATAGCCCCGTGCGCCAGTGAGGTAGGTGTAATAGCCCGCAATGGCTATGAGACCAAGGCCCGCCACCAGCATGCCGGTCACCGCGCCTGATTTGAAGGCGATGGTGAGGCCCGCCTGCAGGCTGGTGCGTGCGGCTTCGGTGGTGCGGACGTTCGCTTTCACCGAAATCAGCATCCCGATGAAGCCCGCCACGCCTGAAAGCACCGCGCCGATTACAAAACCGGCGGCCGCGAGGCCGCCGATGGCAAAGAAGAGCGCGATGGCAACCGCCACGCCTACAATCGCAATGGTGCGATATTGGCGGTTCAGGTAAGCCTTTGCACCTTCCTGGATGGCGCCTGCGATTTCCTGCATTTTTTCGTTGCCGGCAGAGGCCGACAGAATGGATTGACGCGTAATGATGCCGTAAACCACGGCCAAGACGCCGCACAGAATAGCAGCGTATAACACTTGCATGTGAATTATCCCCCTCGAACAGGCCGAACTCTGAGACCCAATATGGTTTAACCACTTGGCGAGCAGCCTTCAGGGGCTTGGAACGCGTAACAGTCTGCCTTTCCCCGAGGCCACTCACGTTAACGGCCCGACCCTCCCCCAAAACTTCCGAAGGTCGAACAGGATCAGTCTAGGGACCGATTTCGCGGGGCGCAAGGGGGCACTTTCAGAAGCAAAAAGCGCCCCGAATGGAGCGCTTTCAACTGTGATAGCAGTATCTTATCGAAAATCAGCGCGACGCGCGCACCGCTTTCGATACGCTGACGGCATAGACAACATCGTTACCAAGCACGCTGTTGGCCCGTTCTTTCAGCACGTCGGCGGCCTTGTCGAGATCAAGCTCCATCGGGCTGTCGGCGCGCATCAGATCGGTCTTGCTGATCGCCGAAATGAAGGCATGCTGGAGGCGCGGGCCAGCGGCACGGACCTTGTCCAGATTCTCGGCACCATCGACTTCAATCGTCAGGTCGATGAAATAATTGCCAAGGAAGCTCATCTTGCCGCCGCGCGAGGCATAGATCGGCACAGCCAGCCGCTCGATCGTGTGGCTTTGCGGGTCGGTTGGGCCTGCAGGCACTTCCGGCTCGGCTGCCGCATGCTCGTCCGCCGCGCCCTCTTCCGCCTGATTGCCGAAAAGGAAGAAGCCGCCCCCGGCACCGAGGCCAAGCCCGAGGACAAGGCCGACGATCAGGAGCATCTTGCTCCCTTTGCCACCACCTGGTTGTGCTGCGTCTTCAGCTGCCATACTTGCTCCCTTTCCACTCAATCGCCAAAATGGCTGTATCCGCCGGCGCCAGTTTGCACAGGCACCCCCGCCTGATCAACCATCACGACACCCTCACCCGTTTCCACACGTCCGACACGGGTGACCGGAACACCTGCCAAGGTGCCGGCAGCCAGTATCTTCTCCCGCAGGAAAGCGGGCGCAGTGAAAACCAGTTCATAATCGTCGCCGCCTGACCAGATGCAATGGTCGAGGCCGGGATTTTCTTTCAGGCATGCCAGCGCGGCTTCAGAAACCGGCAGCAGGGTTCGTTCAACAACCATCTGCACACCTGATGCCTTGGCGATATGTCCGGCATCCGCGATCAACCCGTCAGAAACGTCTGCTGATGCTGTCGCCAGCCCACGCAGTTGCGTACCCAGTTCAAGTCGCGCCACCGGCTGCTCAAGCCTTTGGCGCAATGCCGCGTCGGGCTCCCCGCCCTTTAGCATGGCGCCAAGCGCAAGTGCGGCATCGCCGAGCGTGCCGCTCACCCATATATCGTCGCCAACAGTGGCGCCATTACGGCGGATCATGGCGCCTGCGGGGCATTCCCCGATGGCTGTGATGCTGATAGTGCGAGGGCCGGTCGACCCCGTGCTGTCACCGCCCGCGAGCGTCAGGCCGCCTGCCTCCTGCGCCGCACGCAAGCCCTCAGCAAAACCTTCAAACCAGCTATCTGGTGTGTCCTTCGGCGCCGAAAGGCCGACGAAATAGAGGCGCGGACTGGCGCTCTTGGCGGCGAGGTCCGAAAGGTTGACCATCAGGGCCTTCCAGCCAAGTGTTACAGGATCGACATCCGAAAGGAAATGGATGCCCTCTGTAAGGACATCCTTGGTGATCACGAGATCCCGGCCCTGCGTGGGGCTGAAAAGTGCAGCATCATCAAGGAGGCCGAGCCCTTCAGGGCCGGCGAGCGGCGCGAAGCAGCGCCCGATCAGGTCAAATTCCCGGCTCATCCCTTGGGCTCAGCCGCCATGTAAGCTCAGCTCCGCGCTGTGCGGGCAAGCTTGTCGAGCACGCCGTTCACAAAAGCCGCTTCCGTGCGTTCGTAGAAGGCATGGGCCACATCGACATATTCGTTGATGACAACAGCTGTCGGCACATCGGGGCGCGCCGAAAGTTCGTAGGCGCCCGCGCGGAAGATCGCATGAATGATGCTTTCAAGGCGTTCAAGCGGCCAGTCCGCGGCCAGGCAACCACGGATCGCTTCGTCAAGGTCAGCGCGGCGTTCCCACGCACCCTTCACGATATCGCCGAAAAGCTCGGTATCTGCTTCCACATACTGGTCGCCTTCGATCTCGGCACCAAGGCGGTGACGGATGAATTCCTCAATCACCAGCGGCACTTTGGGATCGTCGCTGACACCAAGCTGATAGAGCGCCTGAACAGCGCCAAGGCGGGCGGCACTACGCGGGCCGCCGGGCTTTTTCTGGGTCTGGCCGGCCATCAGATTACGCCGAAGCTTTTGCGGAGCGCAGCCATGCGCATCGCAGCATTGGCAGCGTCGGCGCCTTTGTTTTTCTTGGTGCGCAGCGCGCGCGCCCAGGCCTGGTCGTCGTTTTCAACGGTCAGAATGCCGTTACCGACGGCGAGATTATATTTCAGCGCCAGTTCCTGCAGGCCACGGGCAGATTCGCCGCACACATAGTCATAGTGCGTGGTTTCGCCGCGGATCACGCAGCCAAGGGCAACGTAACCGTCGTAATCGAGGCCGGAACCCGAATGAGCGAACTTGATCGCCGCCGGAATCTCGAGGGCACCGGGCACGTCGACACGGTCAAACGTGGCACCAGCTTTTTCGATGGCATCAATGGCACCCGCGACGAGTTCGTCGGCGAGGTCTGTGTAGAAGCGCGCTTCCACGATCAGAAGATGCGGCTTGTGGTCGGACACGGCGTCATTCCTTTTCTTTGTTCAGCCGCACCTTCAGGGCGGCGGGCGTCCATCAGGCGCCGGGGATTGGGCGGTGTTCTACAATATCGAGGCCATAGCCATCAAGGCCCACGACGTGGCTGGCCGAATTAGAGAGCAGAATCATGTGGCGCACACCGATATCCCGCAGGATCTGGGCGCCGATACCATAGTCACGCAGTTCATTATGCTGGCCATCTGCCGGTGCTTTGGCCTGAAGCGCCTGCGAGGGGCGCATGCCGGCGAGGCCCGGGAACAGCACGACAATGCCCTTGCCTTCAGCTTCGATCACATCGAGCGCCCGGCCGAGCTGGCCCGAACGCGGGCTGGCACCGTCGAGCATGTCTTCAAACGGGTTCATCGAATGCATGCGAACGAGCGTCGGCTGATCGGCATTGATGTCACCCAGCACCAGCGCGACGGTTTCGCGGCGGTCGGAGGTGGCGTTATAAACACGCACGGTCCATTCAGCACCGCTGCGACGCTTGAAGCTCGACGTCGCGATAGTTTCCACCAGATGGTCATATTTCAGGCGGTATGCGATCAGGTCGCGGATGGTGGCAACCTTCATCTTGTGCTCTTTGGCGAACTCCACAAGCTCAGGCAGGCGCGCCATCGTGCCGTCGTCATTCATGATCTCGCAGATCACGGCCGAGGGGTTAAGGCCCGCAAGCCGCGAAATATCGACCGAAGCTTCGGTATGGCCTGCGCGTTCCAGCACACCGCCATCACGCGCCATCAGCGGGAACACGTGGCCGGGGGTGGCGAGATCGTCCTTGCCCTTCGATGCATCGATGGCAACAGCGATGGTGCGGGCGCGGTCTGCGGCCGAAATACCGGTCGCCACACCCGTTTTCGCTTCAATCGAAACGGTGAAGGCGGTCTGGTGACGGCTTTCGTTATTGTAGCTCATCAGCGGCAGGCCAAGCTCCCCCACACGCTGGCGGGTGAGCGGCAGGCAGATCAGGCCGCGGCCATATTTGGCCATGAAGTTGATCGCCTCAGGCGTCGCCATCTGCGCGGGGATGATCAGGTCGCCTTCGTTTTCGCGGTCTTCGTCATCCACAAGGATATACATGCGGCCGTTACGGGCGTCTTCGATCACGTCCTCGATGGGGGAGAGGTAGGATTGCGGCACCGATCAGGCCCTTTCAGTCAGCCGCGCCACATAGCGCGCGAGAATATCGAATTCCACATTCACCCGGTCGCCCGTTTTGGCGGTGCGGAAGCTTGTCACTTCCTGCGTGTGGGGAATGAGATTGATGGCAATCACGGTGCCATCCGCCGTATCCGTCACCTTGTTCACGGTGAGCGACGTACCGTTAATCGCCACACTGCCCTTTTCTGCAACATAGCGGCCCCAGCGCGCCGGCACCTCGATATCCATGGCGATGGAGCCACCGACCGTTTCAAACCGAACGATCGCGCCAACGCAGTCCACATGGCCGGTGACGATATGGCCGCCAAGCTCGTCGCCAAGTTTCAGCGAGCGTTCGAGATTGATCAGGCTGCCGACCTGCCAGTCCCTAAGGGCGGTCACGCGCAGCGTTTCATCCGAAACGTCGGCCGCGAACCAGTCGTCGCCCTTGTCGACTACGGTGAGGCAAACACCCCCGCAAGCTATGGAGGCCCCGATGGCGACGTCGGAAAGATCGTAGCCGGTGCCGATGACAACCCGAAGGTCGCCGCGTTTTTCAAGCGCCTTGACCGCGCCCACATCCGTGACAATGCCCGTAAACATGCCGCCTCGTTACTCTTCCTTGATCCAGGATGCAAGAACATCGGGCCCGAGCGGGCGCATCCCATGAAGTTTCAATCTGGGCGCTGAACCGAGCGCCGTCAAGCCGAGTGCGGCAATTGCGGGCGTCGCGTCACCGCCAAGCGCCATGCCGCTCACGAAATGTTCAACACGTGCTGCGAGCCCGGCCTTCAGGAACGAGGCATGAACCCGCCCGCCGCCTTCAACGAGGACACGGGTAAGGTCTTCGTCACCAAGCAGCATGGCCACAGTGTTCAGGTCACGGATGTCTGACACATTCAGAAGCTTTACGCCTGCAACTGCGAGCGCGTCAAAGGCGGGGCCTTCCGCGCATTCCGTGATGACCCACAGCGGCAAACGAGCCGCTGATTGAACGAGTTTCGAGGTAACAGGCAAACGCAGGGTGCGGTCCAGCACGATCCGGATGGGCGAGCGGTCCTCAAGCCCCTCGATCCGGCAATCGAGCACCGGATCATCGGCAAGCGCCGTCCCAATGCCAACAAGGATGGCATCGTGCGTGGCACGCATCATGTGCCCCAGGTGCCGGGATTCTGGACCTGTGATCCAGCGACTCTCCCCGTTTGAAAGCGCAATGCGACCATCAAGGCTTGTGGCCATCTTCAGGGTGAAGGCCGGCTGGCCGGTGGTAACGCGCGAGAAGAAACCGGCGTTGATCGCCTCAGCCTCGCCCTTGCGCACACCTTCAGTGACCTTGATCCCTGCCGCCTTCAGGATAGTAATCCCCCTGCCCGCAACGCGCGGGTCAGGGTCGCCTGCCGCCGTCACAACGCGCGCGACACCGGCCGCAACCAGTGCCTCGGCACAGGGCGGCGTTTTGCCGTGATGGGCGCAGGGTTCCAGTGTGACATAGGCAGTAGCACCACGGGCGCTGCCACCAGCTCGTCTTAGTGCTTCGGCTTCGGCATGCGGTCGCCCGCCCGGTTGCGTATAGCCGCGACCAATGACGACACCGTCCTTGACGAGGACGCATCCAACTGAAGGGTTCGGGAAAGTGCGGCCCATGCCGCGGCGGGCCAGCGTCAGGGCATGGCCCATCAGGCGCGCGTCATCCGGCTGCTGGGGCGCGCCAGCCACTCATGCTTCCCCGGCGTCCTCGTCAGTCGGCTCCATGCCGCTGAGGAAGTTTGCAAAGTCGGAAGCTTCACGGAAATTACGGTACACCGAGGCGTAACGCACATAGGCAACCTGATCGAGGCGCTCCAGCCCTTCCATCACCAACTTGCCGATCTGGTCGGAATGCACTTCGCTGTCACCCAGCGATTCCAGCTGGCGGACGATACCGTTGATCATACGTTCGATCCGCTCGGATTCCACCGGGCGCTTACGAAGCGCGATATCGAGGGAGCGTTCCAGTTTGTTGCGGTCGAACGGCACATGACGACCGTTCCGCTTGATCACGGTCAGCTCACGCAGCTGCACGCGTTCAAAGGTCGTGAAGCGGGCGCCACAGGCAGTACAGGAACGACGACGGCGGATCGCGGAATTGTCTTCCGTGGGCCGTGAATCCTTAACCTGGGTATCTTCATGCTGACAGAACGGGCAACGCATTGATCAAATCCCCCTTGGTAAACCGGCTGGTGCGAACCCCCATCCGCACCAGCCAGCGTAGCTTCAGGCAAGGTCTTCGTAAATCGGGAAGCGCTTGCAAAGGTCGGCCACCTTGGCGCGGACCGAGGCTTCAGCCGCCTCGTTATTTTCCGGATTGGCTTTGAGGCCATCCAGCACTTCGGTGATCATGTCGGCAATCGCGATGAATTCGGCTTCGCCGAAACCGCGCGTCGTGCCGGCCGGCGTACCGAGACGAATGCCCGAAGTGATGAAGGGCTTCTCGGGGTCAAACGGAACGCCGTTCTTGTTGCAGGTCATGTGGGCGCGCTCCAGCGCTTCATCAGCTGCTTTACCGGTCAGGCCCTTGGGGCGCAGGTCAACAAGCACAACGTGCGTGTCGGTGCCACCTGAGACGATATCGAAGCCGTTTTCCTTCATGCGGGCAGCCAGTGCCACCGCATTCGTAACGACTTGGCCGGCATAAGCCTTGAACTCGGGGCGGAGTGCTTCACCGAAGGCGACAGCCTTGGCGGCAATCACATGCATGAGCGGACCGCCCTGCAGGCCCGGGAAGACGGCCGAGTTGATCTTCTTCGCCACATCCTCGTGGTTCGTGAGGATCATACCACCGCGCGGACCGCGGAGCGTTTTGTGGGTCGTCGTGGTCACCACATGGGCGTGCGGCAGCGGGCTGGGGTGCGCGCCACCAGCCACAAGGCCGGCGAAGTGGGCCATATCGACCATCAGGTAAGCACCGACGCTGTCGGCGATCTGGCGGAAGCGAGCGAAATCGATCTCGCGCGGATAAGCCGAGCCGCCGGCGATGATCAGGGTCGGTTTGTGCTCCTTCGCGAGACGCTCGACCTCGTCATAGTCGATGAGCGCGTCTTCGCGGCGTACACCATATTGAACGGCATTGAACCATTTGCCCGAAAGCGCCGGGGCCGCACCGTGCGTCAGGTGGCCACCTGCATCAAGCGACATGCCGAGAATGGTGTCACCCGGCTTTACAAGCGCGAGCATCACGGCGCCGTTCGCCTGCGCGCCCGAGTGCGGCTGCACGTTGGCGAATTCGCAATTGAACAGCTTCTTGGCGCGGTCGATCGCGAGGTTCTCGGCGATATCAACCTGATGGCAACCCTGATAGTAGCGCTTGCCCGGATAGCCTTCGGCATATTTGTTGGTCAGGACCGAGCCCTGTGCCTCAAGCACTGCGCGACTGACGATGTTTTCAGACGCGATCAGCTCGATCTGGTTCTGCTGACGGGTCAGCTCGCCGTCGAGGGCGGCTTTCAGTTCGGGGTCGGTTGCAGCCACATGGGCTGAAAAGAAGCCATTCTGGGTAAATTTGCTCATGGAAAGTACCTCGTGCGCTATGCTCAGAAACCGGTTGATCGCGTCTTTAGCCTTTAATGCCGAGCTTGTCGACCCGGCGTTGATGGCGGCCACCCTCGAACGGTGTGTCGAGGAATTCATTCAGGCAATCGATGGCCACTTCGTCGCCGATGAGGCGCGCGCCAAGGGCCAGTACGTTGGCGTCATTATGCTGGCGCGACAGGCGGGCCATCAGGCCGCTTTGGCACAGGGCTGCACGCACGGCCGGGTTGCGGTTTGCGGCAATCGAGATACCGATGCCGGAACCGCAAACAATAACGCCGCGCTCGGCCTTGCCGGAGGCAATCGCCTCGCCAACTGCTGTACCAAAGTCCGGGTAATCGACCGAATCCAGGCTGTGGGCGCCAAGGTCCAGCGCTTCATAGCCGCGGGCTTTGAGCCACTCCTTGACCTTTTCCTTGAGGGCATAGCCGGCGTGATCGGAAGCAAGGGCGATGGGTTTGGCGCTCATGATCGGTCCATTCGTATCGGTTGGGGAATTTCAGTTGCGAGAAAAAGACCAGATGAAGCCTTTTCAGCCTGTCTTTTGCTCCGCCGCGTCTTAGCACAATAGATCCGGTAACCCAAGACGAGCGTATAGATATCGGGGCAATTTAAACTAGCCTCTTACAATCGATAAAATTTTCGGAAAATTAGCGGAAGCTTAACCAATTCAAAGCTATTGAGTGGCACGTCATCGCTATTTCTTGTTGAAAGCCCCCCTGCTTTCAGCAATATAAAATCATCACATGTCAAGAAGTCGAGGTGGATTTTAATGTCCGGGAATGCAATTCAGAAGCTAATCGGAGAAGATGTGCTTGCGCTGACGGCTGATATTGTTACAGCCTACGTAAGCAATAATACGATTTCGACGGACGATCTGCCACGCATGATCCATTCGGTGTTCAGCACCCTGTCGTCGCTCAATGGCGCAGAGCCCGAGTCGCCGGCAGTTGAACAGAAACCTGCCGTGTCGCCGAAAAAATCCTTCACGGACGACTATATCATCTGCCTTGAGGACGGTAAGAAGCTGAAAATGCTGAAACGTTATCTCCGCACGCGCTATAATCTGACCCCGGAAGAATACCGCGCGAAGTGGAACCTGCCGGCAGATTATCCGATGGTCGCCCCGAATTACGCCAAGCAGCGTTCGGCCTTCGCGAAGAAAATCGGCCTCGGCAAGCGCTAATAGAATTTACCCTAAATTCATGTAAAAGCCCGGTCATTGCCGGGCTTTTTACTTTAGTTCATTAACCTTATTATTTGTCAGGTGAGGATGCCACCGCGGCCGCCGCCCGGCCCGCCGCCCCCCTCCGCAGCCTTCTTCGCCCGCACATATTCAAGCTTGCGAACGGCCAGACGCTCCAGCTCCGCGCGGCTGGCGCGCGGGTCCCCCACGAGACTGACTTCAAGCCCCGTACGTTCGCACACAGCCGTGACCTTCACGACTGTGCCCACCTTGATGAATTCGATGATGACCCCGGCGCCTGCCATGGTGATGCGTCCCGGTCAGGACGCTTTCTTCTTGAGCCCGAGCCGCGCCCAGATATCGACAAGGGCTGCAACCAGCGCATCCATCATGCTGTCGTCATGCATGGGGCCGGGCGTGAAACGCAGGCGCTCGGTGCCGCGCGGCACGGTCGGATAATTGATCGGCTGCACATAGACACCGTATTCATTGAGAAGCGTGTCGGACACTTCCTTGCAAAGCACCGGATCGCCCACGAAAAGCGGTACGATATGGCTGACCGATTCCATCACCGGCAGGCCGGCCGCCCGGAAGCGACGCTTCAGTTCGGCCGCGCGGGCCTGCTGGCCGTCACGTTCGATCTGGCTGACTTTCAGGTGACGAATGCTCGCCAGCGCCCCAGCCGCCAGTACCGGCGACAACGAGGTCGTGAAGATAAAGCCCGATGCCATCGAGCGAACAACATCAACAAGCGTTTTGGACGCGGCGATATAGCCGCCCATCACGCCAAAAGCCTTGCCGAGCGTGCCTTCAATCACGGTCAGGCGGTGCGCGACCTTGTCACGCTCCGACACGCCACCACCGCGCGGGCCATACATGCCAACGGCATGCACTTCGTCAAGGTAGGTCATGGCGTCATATTTGTCGGCAAGGTCACAGATGGCTTCGATCGGCGCGATATCGCCGTCCATGCTGTAAACGGATTCGAACGCGATGAGCTTCGGGCGCGACGGATCGGCGGCCTTCAGAAGCTCCTCAAGATGTTCGAGATCATTATGGCGGAAAATGTGCCGCTCGGCGCCGCTGTTGCGGATACCCTGGATCATCGAGGCATGGTTCAGCGCGTCCGAGAAAACGATGCAGTTCGGGAGAACCTTGGCGAGCGTTGAAAGCGTCGCCTCGTTCGAAATATAGCCCGAGGTAAAGAGAAGCGCCGATTCCTTGCCGTGCAGGTCGGCCAGTTCGCGCTCCAGAAGCACATGGTAATGATGGTTGCCCGCGATGTTGCGGGTGCCGCCGGCACCAGCGCCGGTTTCATCAAGCGCCTTGTGCATGGCGTCAAGCACAGTCGGGTGCTGCCCCATGCCGAGATAATCGTTGGAGCACCAGACCGTGATCGCACGGGCATTGTCGCCGGCATCAAAACGGGTCGCGCGGGGGAATTCCCCACGGTGGCGGGAAATATCCGCGAATACACGATAACGCCCTTCAGCTTGAATGGCGGCAATCGCGTCGGCGAATACTTTTTCGTAATCCATCAGGCACTGTCCAACTGTCATATACCGCGCCAGTGTATCGGCGCGGCATGTTTAGCGCAACCATGCGAAGCTAGTCCAGTGGCCAATTTGTCGCAGCAATGTGCGACTTACATCCCGAAGTGCAGCTTGTCGGACCAGAAGCGCTCGAGGTTTCTGAGATTGCGACGCAGGCTCTTCAGTTCTTCCGGCGACAACAGGTTGTCGGCAAGGATTTCTTCCAGGTGATTCTGGTAGAGTTTCTCGACCATATCACGCACCACATAGCCCTCGTCCGTCAGTGAGATCCGCACCGAACGACGGTCGAAATCCGAACGTTCATGGCGCATATAGCCCATCTCGACGAGCTTCTTGAGGTTATAGGAAACGTTGGAGCCCTGGTAATAGCCACGGGTTTTCAGCTCGCCCGCCGTCATTTCATTCTCGCCGATATTATAGACGAGCAGCGCCTGAACCGGGTTCAGGTCCTCAAGACCGGCACGGTCCAGCTGGTCCTTGATCACGTCAAGGAGGCGGCGGTGAAGGCGTTCGACCAGCGACAGAAGGTCGTGGAACAGGAACTTGGGATCGTCAAAATTGTAGTCGTTCATTTTTGTTCGCCTGATTTCTGTCCGAATTTTCGTCGAACTGTTACCATTTGCCGCACTGTTTCGCACAAAGCTTAACGCAAAGTTAAACCTAAAATTGCCAGCAATTTTTCGCAACAGTGATGAAGCACATGACAGAAGTTTGCCAAGGCGTTAGGGTCGCTGCCGTTTCCGGTTTCGCTTGAGGCTAAAAATGACCGCTCGCTTCCCCCTCACCCGCCTTCGCCGCCCCCGTGCGCATGACTGGTCGCGCCGCATGATGCGCGAGACGATCCTGACGCCGGATGACCTGATCTGGCCGATTTTTATCTGCGAAGGCAAGGCTGTGCGCCAGCCTATCGGCTCGATGCCGGGTGTGGAACGCCTGTCGGTTGACCTTGCCGTTGTGGCCGCGAAGGAAGCGGCGTCGCTTGGCATCCCCTGCCTCGCCCTCTTCCCGTCGACGCCGAAAGACAAGCGCGACGAGCGAGGCGATGAGGCCCTCAACCGGGATAACCTGATCAACACCGCCATGCGCGCCATCAAGGATGCCGTGCCGGAAATCGGCCTGCTGGCTGATGTGGCACTCGACCCCTACACCAGCCACGGGCAGGACGGCCTCGTCGAAGACGGGGTGATTCTGAATGATGAAACGGTCGGTGTGCTGGTGCAGCAGGCTGTCGTGCAGGCCGAGGCCGGCGCCGATATCATTGCACCATCCGATATGATGGATGGCCGCATCGGCGCCATCCGTACGGAACTTGATAAAGCCGGCTTCCAGCATGTGCAGATCATGGCCTATGCCGCCAAATATGCATCCGCCTTCTATGGCCCCTTCCGCGAGGCCGTGGGATCGGACGGCGTGCTGAAAGGCGACAAGAAGACCTACCAGATGGACCCCGCCAACCGGCTGGAGGCCATCCGTGAGGTCGCCATGGATATCGCCGAAGGCGCCGACAGCGTGATGATCAAGCCCGGCATGCCGTATCTTGATATCATCCGCGAGGTGAAAGACCGCTTCGGCATGCCGACCTATGCCTATCAGGTGTCCGGCGAGTATGCGATGCTGATGGCCGCCGTGCAAAACGGCTGGCTGGACGGCGACAAGGCAATCCTTGAGGCAATGTTGGCCTTCAAGCGGGCCGGTGCTGACGGTGTTCTCACCTATTTCGCGCCGCGCGTGGCGAAACTTCTGAACGATTGAGTGGCAACGGGGCGAGATTACTCGCCCTGTCCGTCCCGTGTCAGCGACCGGATGATGCCGCGCATGGTGTGGATTTCCTGCGTGGACCAGCCTGCCGAGTGAAACAGATTCTGCAGCATCCGCTTCTGCGTGGCGCGGCGGTCTTCGCTGCGGAAGAATCCTCGGCCTTCAAGTGCCGCCTCCAGATGCTCGATCAGCCCCAGAAATTCCGATTTCGGCGCAGCGCCGTCCGGGTGCGCGGGCTGGATCGGCGTTGTTTTGTCCACAGCTTGCGAAAACTCATACGCCAGCAGGATCACTGCTTGGGCCAAGTTGAGACTGCCAAATTCCGGGTTCACCGGCACGGTCAGCACGGTATCGGCAAGCGCCACATCATCGTTCGAAAGGCCGGAACGTTCCGGCCCGAACAGGATTGCGGGGCGTTCGCTACGCGCAATGGCGGCATGCATCTCGGCTGAACAGACGCGGGGGGTGACCACCGGCTTCGGCATGTCACGGTCGCGTACCGTGGAGGCGTAAACGGTCGTGCAGTCGGCAATCGCCGCTTCGACCGTATCGAAGACCTTGGCATTATCCAGGATCACGTCAGCGCCAGACGCCGCCGGGCCTGCCGCCGGGTTCGGCCAGCCATCGCGCGGCGCCACAAGGCGCATGTCGGTGAGGCCGAAGTTCAGCATGGCGCGCGCCGCCTTGCCGATATTCTCGCCAAGCTGCGGCCGCACAAGGATGATGGCGGGCTGGATCGTCTCGCTCATGATCAGGCCTTCCGCCACGTCGTACCGCCGGGGCCATCCTCTAGGATGATACCTTGCGCCAGCAGTTCCGCACGGATCGCGTCAGCACGGGCGAAGTCCTTGGACTTTTTGGCGTTGATACGTTCCTCGATCAGCGCTTCGATCGCAGAGGCATCGCCTTCACCCATAAACCAGTCGGCGGCTTCTGCCTGCAGGAAGCCCATGAACTGTGCGCCAGCCTTCAGCTCAGCCGCCGTCTCAGGCGTTGCAAGCGCGTCGAGTGCGGCCAGTGCCTTTGGCGTGTTCAGGTCGTCCGCGAGGGCTTCGATCACGCTGGCGGGCACATCGGCGGCGGCCGTCACACCGTCCGTCACGCGATACCATTTATCGAGCCGGCGCTTCTGTTCCGCGACACTATCGAGGCTGAAATCAATCGGCTGGCGGTAATGCGCGGTCAGTAGCGACAGGCGCAGCGCTTCGCCGGCGTGGCCATCGGCGATCAGGTCATGCACAGTGTGGAAATTGCCGAGCGATTTCGACATTTTCTCGCCGTCCACCGTCAGATAGCCATTGTGCATCCAGTAGTTCACGAATGTATGGCCACCGTGGGCGCATTCGGATTGCGCGATCTCGTTTTCATGGTGCGGGAAGATCAGGTCCTGCCCGCCGCCGTGAATATCGATGGTCTCGCCCAGATGCTTCTCGATCATGCAGGAGCATTCAAGGTGCCAGCCGGGGCGGCCACGGCCCCACGGGCTTTCCCAGCCGGGCTGATCGTCGGTGGACGGCTTCCACAGCACGAAGTCCGCCGGATCGCGCTTGAAGGGCGCCACGTCAACCCGCGCACCCGCCACCAGCTCATCGCGGCTGTGACGCGACAGGCGGCCATAGTTTTCCATCGACGGCACATGGAACATCACATGGCCTTCGGCTTCGTAGGCGTTACCCTTGGCGATCAGCGCCTGCATCATGGCGATCATTTCCGGCAGATGCTCAGTCGCCTTCGGCTTGATCGACGGATCAAGCGCATGAAGCGCGCCCATATCCTCGCCGTAAGCCTTGGCGTAACGGTCGGAAATGACGTCAATGCTGATGCCCTCGTCTGCTGCGCGCTTCATGATCTTGTCGTCAATATCCGTTATATTACGGGCATATGTGACACTTTCTTCACCATATACATGACGAAGAAGCCGGAAGAGCATGTCGAAGACAACCACAGGCCGCGCATTGCCGATATGGGCAAAATCCCAGACGGTCGGCCCGCAGACATACATGCGCACATTCTTCGGGTCGATGGGTGCGAAGACCTGCTTTTCGCGGGCAAGCGTATTGTAGAGACGGATATCCGTCATGCGGCTTCCCCGCTGAGCCGCGCTGCAACCTTCTGGCGACCGATCAGCGGCAGCAGCGTCGCCATTTCCGGCCCGCGTTCCTGCCCCGTCAGCGCCAGACGCAGCGGCATGAAGAGGCCCTTGCCTTTCACACCCGTGGCTTCCTTGATCGCGTTCGTCCAGACGCCCCAGGTCTCGCCGTCAAGTTCACCCGAGGGCAGCAGCTCAAGCGCCTTTGCCATATGGGCCGCGTCCTCGATCACCGGGGTGACGGGGCCACGCACGATGGCGAGCCAGTCTTTCACGTCGGCAAGTTTGTTGAGGTTCGGCTTCACAACTTCCCAGAAGGCCTCGTCAAGTCCGTCCAGCCGGTCCGCGACCAGCGCAAACGGCGTGGCATGCAGGATCTTGGCATTGAGGATGTCGAGGTCCGCCGGATCGAGCTTCGCGGTCGAGCGCCCGAATTTCGAGAAAGCAAAACCTTCGATGAGCGGCTCGGGTGATACAAAGGCCTCGATGGGTTCGCTGGTGCCAAGGCGGGCCAGGAGCGAGATGATCGCCATCGGCTCGATGCCGGCTTCATCACGGTATTCTTCCACCGACATGGCGCCGTGGCGTTTGGAAAGCCCTTCACCGCCCTTGCCGGTGAGGAGCGCAAAGTGGGCCATTTCCGGCACCTTGCCGCCAACGGCCTCGAAAATCTGGGCTTGCACGGCCGAGTTGGTCACGTGGTCTTCGCCGCGCACGATATGGGTGATGCCATAGTCCACGTCGTCAATCACGCTCGGTAGCGTATAAAGGTACGAGCCATCCTCGCGCACCAGGATGGGGTCCGAAAGCGCCGCCATATCGATCGACTGGGTGCCACGGATCAGGTCGTTCCATTCCACGCGGGCCGGCACTTCAAGCTTGAAACGCCAGTGCGGTTTGCGGCCTTCGGCTTCCAGCTTGGCAAGGTCTTCATCCGTCAGGCTGAGGGCGGCACGGTCATAAACCGGCGGCAGGCCACGGCCGAGCTGGATCTTGCGCTTCATTTCCAGCTCTTCCGCGCTTTCATAGCAGGGATAGAGGCGCCCGGCAGCCTTCAGGTCAGCCACCACCTCGTCATAGCGGCTGAAACGCTCGCTCTGGCGGAAGGTATCGTCATAATTCAGGCCAAGCCACGCGAGGTCGCGCTTGATCGCTTCCTCGTTTTCAAGGGTGGAGCGCTCACGGTCCGTATCGTCGATCCGCAGGAAGAAGGTGCCGCCCTGCTGGCGCGCGAACAGCCAGTTCACGAGCGCGGCGCGGATGTTCCCGACATGGAGCTTTCCGGTCGGAGACGGGGCGAAACGTACCTTCACAGTCATTCTTCTCAATCCTTGATCGGTGGGGAAAAGCCCCCACGCGGGGCAATCAGCTGCGCCGCGCGCTCCTGAACCCGTTGGTGATCGGGTAGCGCCGGTCGCGGCCGAAATTCTTGCGCGTCAGCTTGACGCCGGGCGGGGCCTGCCGCCTTTTGTACTCGGCGATGTACAGCAGGTGCTCGATCCGTGCAACAGCCGATGCGTCATGGCCGCGTGCCACAACCTCGGCAACCGACATTTCCTCGTCAACCAGACAGCGCAGCATGTCATCCAGCGCCTCATAGGGCGGCAGGCTGTCCTCGTCCTTCTGGTCGGGGCGGAGCTCGGCGGTCGGCGGCTTCGAAATGATATTCTCGGGGATTACGATGCCACCCGGCCCTTTGGCGCCCGGCGGCACATGGGCATTGCGCCAGCGCGCCAGCGCAAAGACATCCATCTTGTAGACATCCTTCAGGATATTGTAGCCGCCGCACATATCGCCGTAGAGCGTGGCATAGCCGACCGACATTTCAGACTTGTTGCCCGTGGTCAGCACCATCTTGCCGAACTTGTTGGAAAGCGCCATCAGCGTCACGCCGCGCAGGCGCGACTGGACATTCTCTTCCGTCGTGTCGGCATTGCTGCCCTTGAACGCCTCGGCCAGCATCACATCCATCGCTTCCACGCCGGGCGCGATGGAGATGATATCATAGCGCGCACCTAGGGCTTCCGCGCATTCCTTGGCATCCGCATGGCTTTCGCCCGAGGTATAGCGCGACGGCATCATCACGCAGTGCACGGCATCGGCCCCAAGCGCATCCACGGCAACAGCGGCCGAAAGCGCGCTGTCGATCCCGCCGGACATGCCAAGAATGACGCCTGGGAAACGGTTTTTACCGACATAATCCCGGAGCGCCAGGATCATCGCCTGATACAGGCCTTCCATCCGGTCGGGATCATAGCCCCGATGCCCGCCAGCGACCACATAGCCTTGGTCAGTTGCGTCAAGCCGCACAAGCATGCCCTGGCTCGCCCATGCATCCATGGTGACAGCAAGGCGGCCATCGCGGTCCATCGCAAAGCTTGCACCATCGAACACGAGCTCGTCCTGCCCGCCAAGCTGATTGCAATAAAGGAGCGGCACGCCGGTTTCGGTCACGCGGTTGCGGGCATGGGCAACACGTTCGCCGCCTTTACCATCCTCGAACGGGCTGCCGTTCGGCACGAGCATGAAATCGACATCATTGGCCGCAAAATGGCTGGAAACGTGGGAGAACCACATGTCTTCGCACACCATCAGGCCGATGCGCACACCGCGAAACTCGACGGGGTCAGGCAGATTGCCCGGCGCGAAAACGCGCTTCTCGTCAAACACACCATAGTTCGGCAGTTCATGTTTGAACCGCACGGCTTCGATCCGGCCACCCGCGAGCAGCAGTGCAGCATTATGGAGCCCGGCTTCCGATAGCCACGGCGTGCCGACCACAAGGCCCGGACCACCCGCTGCTGTCAGGGCAGCAAGGCGTTCAACTGCGGCTTCGGCCTCACGCACGAAAAAGGGCTTCAGGACCAGATCTTCGGGTGGATAGCCAACCACCGAAAGCTCCGGTGTCAGCACCAGATCGGCGCCGTGCGCCTTGCCTGCTTCCCATGCTGCGCCAATGAGCGCTTCGTTCGCGGCAATCGCCCCGACGGTGGGGTTGATCTGCGCCATCCATATGGAAAATGCTTGTGTCATGCCATGCTTTTAGCCAACGGCGGGAGGGGCGGCAAGCGGCATTCTGGGCAGCCACAAGATCGATAGGCATTTTAATAAAATTGTGATAGCGTCCCTCTTGCCTGTGTATATTTGAGGGCGCGGGCCAACGGGGGAATAAGGACTAGCCGGGGGGCGAAGGGTGCAACTGCCAGCACCTGTCCAGACATCTCCAGATTCCAGTGCCGGATCGGCTGATTGCCGTACCGGAGCGTCCTCAGCAGGCATGTTCCGTGTTTGCAGTTTCATGCAATTATGGAAAGGGGGGCATTGATGGGATTTTTCAAATCCACTCTTTTTGCCATCAAGCTGTTCTTCTCCGTCCCGGCCTATGCGTAAGCGGACCGTGAGATAGTACCGAATACCTTGAAGCGTGCGGCCATGCCATGCCCGGCATGGCCGTTTCCATTTGGGCTCAGAAGGGCACGTCCGAGCGGAAGGTGAGCGCCTCGCCCGTGGCCGGGTGCGTGAAGGAAAGCTCGGTCGCATGCAGGCAAAGGCGCGGGGCTGCAGCCCTGCCCGCGGGTGTGGCGTAAAGCGGATCGCCGATGATCGGATGCCCCAGCGCCTGCATATGCACCCTCAGCTGGTGGGAACGCCCGGTGACAGGATAAAGCGCCACCCGCGTGTTGCCGCCCTCGCGCGCCAGAACCTTGTACCGCGTCAACGACGGTTTGCCGTTCTCGTGGTCGACCATATGTTTCGGGCGGTTCGGCCAATCCACGATCAGCGGCAGGTTCACCTCGCCCTCGTCCGAAGCCACATTGCCTTCAACGAGTGCGGTATAGAATTTATCCGTTTCGCGGTTTTCAAACTGGCGGCTGATATGGCGGTGCGCCTCCATATTCAACGCCATCACCATGATGCCACTGGTATCGAGATCCAGCCGGTGAACGACCGTGGCGGTGCGCCGATCCTTCTGCACGCGCCAGGCAAGGCTGTCGCGCATCTCGCGCCCGCGCCCGGGCACAGAAAGAAGCCCGCTCGGCTTATCAAGCACGATGATATCCGCGTCCTCGTAAAGGACGGTCAGCCACGGCTCGGTCGGCGGATCATAGACAAAATCAGGAAGGCTCATGCGATCCCCATAAAAAGTCATGCCGGGCTTGACCCGGCATCCAGCGTCTACAGAAGACTGGACCCCGGCTCAAGGCCGGGGTGACAATATTTATCAGGCAGCAGCGCTTGCCGCCATCGCGTCGCGTTCTTCCTTCAGGGCTTCCGCCAGCTGGAAGGCAAGCTCGATCGACTGGCTGGCATTGAGGCGCGGATCACAGTGCGTGTGATAGCGGCTCGCCAGGCCTTCCTCGGTGATCGCCACGGCGCCGCCGGTGCATTCGGTGACATTCTGACCGGTCAGCTCCAGATGGATGCCGCCGGCATAGGTGCCCTCGGCGCGGTGAACGCTGAACACCTGCTTCACTTCCTTCAGCACGCGGTCGAACGGGCGGGTTTTCAGGCCGCCAGCCGCTTTCACCGTGTTGCCGTGCATGGGATCGCACGACCAGACAACGGTACGGCCTTCGGATTTCACGCGGCGCAGCAGGCGCGGCAGGTATTCTTCCACCTTGTCGGCACCGAAACGGGTGATCAGCGTAAGCCGGCCCGCTTCGTTCGAGGGATTGAGCTTGTCGATCAGGCGAATGAGATCATCCGGGTCGGTCGACGGGCCAACCTTCGAGGCAATCGGGTTGCCGATGCCGGAGAGGAATTCCACATGAGCACCATCAACCTGACGGGTACGGTCGCCAACCCACAGGAAGTGGGCCGAGGTGTCGTACCAGCGACCGCTGGTGCTGTCGATGCGGGTCATGGCCTGCTCGTAGCCCAGAAGCAGCGCTTCGTGGCTGGTGTAGAAGTCCGTGCCCTGCAGTTGCGGGATCTCGGCCGGATGGATGCCGCAGGCTTCCATGAAGGCAAGCGCATTGCCGATCTGGTCGGCGATTGCCTTGTAGCGCTCGCCCGCGCCGCTTTGCGACACGAAATCGAGGTTCCACTGGTGCACCGACATCAGGTTGGCATAGCCACCCTGCGCGAAGGCACGCAGCAGGTTGAGCGTTGCAGCAGCCTGGCTGTAGGCCTTCAGCATGCGGGCGGGATCGGGCAGGCGCGCGCCTTCCTCAAACTCCATCCCGTTGATGATGTCACCCCGGTAGCTCGGCAGCTCCACGCCATCGATGGTTTCGGTGCCAGCCGAGCGCGGCTTGGCGAACTGGCCGGCCATACGGCCGAGCTTCACCACAGGGCAGCTGGCGGCGAAGGTCAGCACGACCGCCATCTGCAGCAGCACCCGGAAGGTGTCGCGAATATTGTTCGGATGGAACTCGGCAAAGCTTTCGGCGCAGTCGCCCCCCTGCAGGAGGAACGCCTTGCCGTTTGCCACTTGCGCAAGCTGTGCTTTGAGACGGCGGGCCTCACCGGCAAATACAAGCGGCGGATAGCTCGAAAGTTCCCTTTCGACTTGCCCGAGTCGCTCGCTGTCCGGATAGTCCGGCACCTGCACGACGGGGCGGGATCGCCAGCTGTCAGGGCGCCAATCACTCATTGAGGTAACCTTTCTCAAAATTCGGCGCTGGGGCGCCGCGACAGAAAATTATACAGGCCGCCGAAAATTCGCAATTTCCGGCGCGTCCATAAACAATGCAGCCGCCTTAATGGCAAGTCAATTGTCAGCGACACCTGAAAACGGCCGGAAAGGCTACAATTTCTGTCGCTTTTGGTGACGAATTCTTAACCTTGATCGCTTGTAAATCGCCGCGCCAGACGGCATAACCCAGCCCATAAACGAGCCCCGAAGCGAAAGCCAGTTCATGTTTGTCGTGCCTTTTGATGTAGAGCGTATCGTCTTCGATCTTGACGGGACCCTTGTGGATTCCGCGCCTGATCTGCATCGCGCCACGAACCATGTGCTGACAAGCGTTGGCCGCACGGAAATCCCGCTTGAGGCCGTGCGGCACATGGTGGGTGAAGGGGCAAAACGCCTGATCGAAAAAGGACTGGCGCACACGGGCGGGATCAATGGATTTGACCTTGATGCCCTGCTCCCGACCTTCCTTGATTTCTACAAGGACAATCTTTGCGTCGAAAGCCGCCTCTATGATGGTGCGCTTGAAATGCTGGATGCGCTCGAGGCCCGTGGCATCAAATCCGCCGTTTGCACCAACAAGCCCGTTCATCTGGCTGAACCGCTCCTTGAAGCCCTTGGCATCCGCCAGCGGTTTGTGGCTGTAACCGGCGGCGACAGCTTCCCCTTCCGCAAGCCCGATCCTCGTCACCTGACCGAAACGCTGGCTCTGATGGGCGGCATCGGCGGCGCCGTTATGGTGGGCGACACGATCAGCGATACGGCGGCTGCAAAGGCCGCCGGCGTCCCGAGCATTCTTGTCAGCTATGGTTACCTGAGCGGTAGCCTTGCCGATCTCGATGCCGACGCCATTGTTGACAGCCTTGCCGATATCCCCGGGATTCTGCGGGCCTGAGATAAAGAATCTGGCCTTCATCAATCTGTAACATTAGTGTCATTCATTGTCTGCACGGCTGCAGGAGGCGATTCCTGCATCCACAATGTATGACCCCGGCGCGCCACACCGGCCGCGCCGCCGTGAACAGAGCCAGGCACCCATGGAACCCGCAGACAACAGCTACAAGAGCCTCCTCAGCGAACGCTCAGTGATCGCTGTTCTTTCCCTTCTGCTCATCCTCATGTGGACCCTCGGGCTGACCACGCCCGCGACTGTCATCACGGTTGGCGGCGCCGCGTTTGTGCTGCTCGTGCAGCTCGAGGGCAAACGGCGGCTCGATATCCTACGGGCGCGCCATACTGCCCACCCGGAGCCCGAAGAAGTGCAGACTGAAGGAACCATGTCGATGCGCGCCCACGCGCTGAACGGCCTGCCCTCGCCGGTCCTGATCGTTGATGACCAGCACAAGATTGTTTTCGCGAATGATTCCGCCACGGCCTTCCTTGGCGCCAATCTTGTTGACGAGGATGTCTTCCTGTTCCTCCGCCATCCGCGCATCGTGCAGTCGGTGGATGCAGCCCTTACGGACGGCCCGCAAACCGCCGGCTCGCTGCGCTACACAGCCGCCCATGACCGCAGCTTTGACATCACCATTGCCCCGCTAGCCGAGCGCTCGTCGCGCGGCGGTCGGCAAGCGATGATCTATTTCTACGAGGTCACGAGCCTGCTGCGGACCGAACAGATGCGCGCCGATTTCGTGGCGAACGCCAGCCATGAGCTTCGCACGCCGCTTTCTTCGGTGATCGGCGCCATTGAAACGATCCAGGGCCCAGCCCGCGATGATCCGGATGCCACCCAGCGTTTCCTTTCGATTATGCAGAAAGAAGCCGAGCGGATGGCCCGGCTGATTGACGATCTTCTGTCGCTGTCGCGGATTGAAATGTCGCGCCACGTGGCGCCCGACACCCAGTTCGAGATCGGCCTCGTGATCGGCAATGTGATCAATGCCCTTGTCGGCCAGGCTGGCGAGCGGGACATCGTGATTTCGAACGAAGTGGCTGCAGGCCTGCCAAGCGTTCGTGGTGACGACGACCAGATCACCCAGGTTCTGCTGAACCTGTTGATGAATGCCATCAAATATGCCAACCGCGGCACCACTGTGCATGTGAAGGCGGAGCTGCTCTCGAACGGCGCCAAAATTCGCATTGCTGTGGCCGACGAAGGCCCGGGCATTGCCCCTGAACACCTGACGCGCCTCACGGAACGCTTCTACCGTATCGATACTGCGCGCTCACGCAAGATGGGCGGCACCGGCCTTGGCCTCGCCATCGTCAAGCATATCCTTTTACGGCATGAAACAAATCTCGATATCCGAAGCGAAGTCGGCAAGGGTTCGTCATTTGCCTTCGCTCTACCTGTTTCAAAAAGCGACGCAAAATAAAAGGGTTAGCCAATTGTTACAGTCTGTCACGAAACTGTAACACAGGCATTGTACCAAAGGCGCACCCGAGAATGCCAGTCGGACGGGACGTATGGAACGTCCGGTATCACCAGATTGGCCGCTCACCGCGTTACGATAACAATCGGAGCCACCAGAAATGAAAAAATATCTCCTTGGCACTATCGCCGCCCTCGCCCTCATCGGCTCGACGGGTGCGCATGCTCAGTCGCGCGACCAGATTCGCATCGTCGGCTCCTCGACCGTATTCCCCTTCTCGACCGCGGTTGCGGAAGAGTTCGGTCGCACCACCAACTTCAAGGCCCCGATCGTCGAATCGACCGGTTCGGGCGGCGGCCTGAAGCTCTTCTGCGGTGGCGTCGGTACCGCTCACCCGGATATCACCAACTCCTCGCGCCGCATCAAGCAGTCGGAAGTTGACATGTGCGCCGCCAACGGCGTCAGCGAAGTCGTTGAAATGAAGATCGGCTTCGACGGTATCGTGATGGCAGCTGCCAAGACCTCGCCCTCGATGACCCTGACGCTGCACCACATCTATCTGGCCCTTGCGGCCCAGGTTCCAGCTCCGGGCACGGAAGGCGGCGAAGGCCACCTGATCCCGAACCCCTTCAAGCGCTGGAACGAAATTGACCCGGCCCTGCCCAACGAGGAAATCGTTGTTCTCGGCCCCCCGCCGACCTCCGGCACCCGTGACGCCTTCGTCGAGCTCGCCCTTGAAGTCGGCTGCGATTTCTTCAAGGGCAACGCCGCCCTCAAGAAATCGAACGAAAACGAGCACAAGCGCGTTTGCCAAACTGTTCGCGAAGACGGCGCTTATGTTGAAGCCGGCGAGAACGACAACCTGATCGTTCAGAAGCTGCAGGCCGATGGCCGCGCTGTCGGCATCTTCGGCTACAGCTTCCTCGACCAGAACAGCGATGCCCTGCAGGCCTTCCCGGTTGCCAAGGATGACGCTGAAGCTGTGGAGCCGACCTTCGAAGCCATCTCGTCGGGCGACTATCCGGTTTCGCGCTCGCTTTATGTTTACGTCAAGAAAGCCCATGTCGGCGTCGTGCCCGGCATCCAGGAATTCCTGACCGAATTCACGAGCGAAGCGACCTGGGGTGACATGGGTTACCTCGCCGATCGCGGCCTGATCCCGCTGCCGGAAGACGAGCGTGCAACGGTTGCGGAAGAAGTCGCCGCCCTCAAGCCGCTGAGCCTGAAGTAACCGTATCTGATACCAAGCGGGGTGGCCACAAGCTGCCCCGTTTCCCCACTGCCTGAAACGGCCTATACTACCCGTCGGCCAGCACCCGGAAAGACCAGATGACCAGTTCAGCCATCTCCGTCATCATCCTGCTTCTCTCGCTTGCCGCCTTTGCCGCCGGACGGCAGCGGTCGCTTGCCACCGTTGGCGGTCGTCGCGGCGACCTGCACAGCCTGCCCCGCCACTATGGCTATTTCGCAGCCTCGCTTGTTGTCCTGCCCGCTACCCTGATCCTCGTTCTGTGGCTCACCTTCGGCGACTTCGCGCTGGAACGGATGACCCTGAACTCGATCCCGGA
Organism: Gimibacter soli; assembly: GCF_028463845.1. NCBI lineage: Bacteria > Pseudomonadati > Pseudomonadota > Alphaproteobacteria > Kordiimonadales > Temperatibacteraceae > Gimibacter > Gimibacter soli. The sequence continues at coordinate 2,290,891 of NZ_CP116805.1, forward strand.
AGGTGCGGCCGTCACCGAAGGCATTGAAGACCATCTGGTGCTGAACCGCATCCGCATCGCCGTCGACCAAGGCGACCGTGTGGAAAAGGACCCGACGATCCTTGCTGCCGCCAAATTCTACCGCGAAGCCCACGGCGAAGCCGTCTGGCTGACCTTCGCAGCCGCCCTTCTGGCGGGCCTTGCCGGCCTTGCCTATGCGCTGAAAGTAACAAGCGCCGAGTTCCGCGCCCGCAACAAGGTGGAAACCTTCATGCGGGTGGCGTTGATCGCCTGCTCTGCGCTCGCAGTGCTCACCACGGTCGGCATCGTCGCCTCGCTTCTTTTCGAAAGCCTGCGCTTCTTCCAGCAGGTGCCTATCAGCGAATTCCTGTTCGGCCTGAAATGGAGCCCGCAAACCGCGCTGCGCGCCGATCAGGTCGGCTCGTCCGGTGCCTTCGGGGCGGTACCCCTGTTTGCCGGTACGCTGCTGATCAGCCTGCTTGCCATGCTTGTCGCTGGCCCTATCGGCCTTCTGGCGGCTATCTACCTGACCCAATATGCCAGTGGCCGTGTGCGTGCTGTGGCCAAGCCGGCGCTCGAAATCCTTGCCGGTGTACCGACCGTGGTTTACGGCTTCTTCGCTGCCCTCACCATCGCGCCGCTCTTCCGCGAGATGGGACTGAGCGTCGGCCTTGATATCGCCAGCGAAAGCGCACTCGCCGCCGGTGTTGTCATGGGCATCATGATCATCCCGTTCGTGTCGTCGCTTTCGGATGACGCGATCACAGCCGTCCCGCGCAGCCTTTCCGACGGCTCACTGGCGCTCGGCGCCACGCCTTCGGAAACCATCCGCAAGGTCATCCTGCCAGCCGCCCTGCCCGGCATCGTTGGCGCCTTCCTGCTGGCCGTCAGCCGTGCAGTTGGTGAAACCATGATCGTGGTGATGGCTGCCGGCATGCAGCCGAACCTCACCGCCAACCCCTTCGAAGCGGTAACGACCGTGACCGTGCAGATCGTGGCCCTTCTGACCGGTGACCAGGAATTCGACAGCGCCAAGACGCTTTCCGCCTTCGCGCTCGGCCTTGTGCTCTTTGTCGTCACCCTTTTCTTCAACGTGATCGCGATCCGCGTCGTGCGGAAATATCGCGAGATTTACGACTGAGGCCCGCTCCATGACGACGCCTTCGAAAATCGACAGCAACCCGACTGTGTGGGACAGCAAGGAAATGCAGCAGCGCACCGCGCGCCGCTACCGGCAGGAACGCATTTTCCGCGCCGCCGGCCTTGGCGCAGTCGCTGTTTCCGCGCTCTTCCTTGTCGTGCTGCTCAGCAACATCATCAGCCAGGGCACTGGCGGCTTCTTCCAGACCTATATCGAAACGGAAATCGAGCTTCCCGTAAAGGTGCTGGGCGACCCGCGCACCATGACGCCGGAGGAATTCGCCAATTCCGTGCGCCGCGCCAACATGCTGGGCCTTGTTGCCAAGTCGCTTGAGGAAACCTTCCCTGACGTGACAAGCCGCAACGAGAAGCGGGCACTGTTGAAGATCTACAGCACCGGTGTGCGCGGCCAACTGGCGCAGTTTGTGACCGAAAACCCCGATGTTATTGGCACGCGCCAGACGCTCTGGCTGCTTGCCTCCGACGATATCGACCAGGTTGTGAAGGGTAATATCGATACGGAAACCGACGAAAGCGACCGCCGCGTTTCGGACCGCGAGCTTGCCTGGCTGCAGACGCTTGAAGATGCCGGTCGTGTGGATGTGAAATTCCACACCACCTTCCTCACCTCCGGTGACAGCCGCAACCCGGAAATGGCTGGCGTGTGGGGTGCAGTTGTAGGCTCGGCGCTCACGCTGTTTGTTACCCTGATCCTCGCCTTCCCGGTCGGCGTGCTGTCTGCGATCTACCTCGAGGAATTCGCGCCGCAGAACCGCTTCACCGATTTCCTTGAAATCAACATCAACAATCTCGCGGCGGTTCCGTCTATCGTGTTCGGCCTTTTGGGCCTTGCCGTCTTCATTGGCACCATGCACCTGCCGCGCTCGGCGCCGCTTGTGGGTGGTTTCACCCTCGCGCTGATGACTCTGCCGACGATCATCATCGCCAGCCGCGCCGCCATCAAGGCCGTGCCGCCATCAATCCGTGATGCGGCCCGCGGGCTTGGCGCCTCGCCAATGCAGGTGATTTTCCACCATGTGCTGCCGCTTGCGATGCCCGGCATCCTGACCGGCACCATCATCGGCATGGCGCAGGCGCTGGGTGAAACCGCGCCGCTCCTGATGATCGGCATGGTCGCCTTCATCGTTGATATTCCGTCCGGCATCACTGGTGCCGCGACCGCCCTGCCTGTGCAAGTCTATCTCTGGGCCGACAGCCCAGAGCGGGCTTTTGCCGAAAAAACTTCAGCCGCCATCATGGTACTGTTGTTTTTCCTTATCATGATGAATGCGGTAGCCATCAAACTGCGTCAGAAATTTGAACGGAAATGGTAATGTCCGCTATGCCTGATCAACTGTCCCGGATGACCGAAGCGATGCCTGAAGTGACCCAAACCACCCGTACCCCGAAAATGGCCGCAAGGGACGTCCATGTCTATTATGGCGAAACCCATGCCGTGAAGGGCGTGAACCTTGACCTGCACCAGGACGAGGTCACCGCGCTCATCGGCCCGTCGGGTTGCGGCAAATCCACCTTCCTGCGGTGCCTCAATCGCATGAACGATACTGTTGCCACTTGCCGCGTCGAAGGTTCGATCACGCTCGATGGCAAGGATATCTACGATAACAAGATCGATGTGGTGCAGCTGCGTGCCCGTGTCGGCATGGTGTTCCAGAAGCCGAACCCCTTCCCGAAATCGATCTATGAAAACGTCGCTTACGGCCCGCGGATCCACGGCCTTGCCGAGACCCGGCTGGATCTAGACGAAATCGTCGCCACGAGCCTTGAAAAGGCCGGCCTCTGGAACGAGGTGAAGGACCGCCTCGACACGCCCGGCACCGCGCTTTCAGGTGGCCAGCAGCAGCGTCTTTGCATCGCCCGCGCCATTGCCGTGAACCCTGAAGTGATCCTGATGGACGAGCCCTGCTCGGCGCTTGATCCGATTGCGACTGCCCGCGTTGAAGCCCTCATCGAGGAACTCAAGGGCCGCTACGCCATCGCCATCGTCACCCACAGCATGCAGCAGGCCGCCCGTATTTCACAGAAGACCGCCTTCTTCCACCTCGGCAACCTTGTCGAGATGGGCGAAACGACGCAAATCTTCACCACCCCGCGCGAGGAACGTACGCGTGACTATATCACTGGCCGGTTCGGCTAAGGACGGGTGAGGGAAAAACCATGGAACATATTGTGAAGTCTTACGACGCGGAAATTCGTGAACTCCGGAGCCTGATCAGCCGCATGGGTGGCCTTGTGGAAGATCAGCTTTCCGCCGCCATCACCGCGCTTTCCGAATATGATGTCGAACTGGCTGCCAAGGTGAAAGCCGGCGACCGCCAGATTGATGACCTGGAAATCCAGGTGGAAAACACGGCTGTATCGATCTTCGCCCGCCGCGCGCCGGTGGCCGATGACCTGCGCGAAATCATTTCCAGCCTGAAGATGTCGGCGGTGTTAGAGCGCGCCGGTGACTATGCCAAAAACATCGCCAAGCGGACCATTGCCATCGCACAGGAACGCCCGGTCGGCTTCCCGCCGACCATCGTGCAGATGAGCGAGCTTGCCGCTACCATGCTGCGCGACGTGATGGATGCCTATGTGCGCCACAATGCCGATGCTGCCATGGATGTGTGGTACCGCGACGAACAGCTCGACAACCTGCATAACACCGCCTACCGGCAATTGATCGCCCGGATGGTGGAAATGCCGGATCATATCAACACCTGGACCCACCTTCTGATGATTGCGAAAAATCTGGAACGCATCGGCGACCAGACAACCAATCTGGCGGAACAGATCTATTACAGCGTCAAAGGCACGATCCTTGAGGATACGCGCCCCAAGCATGACCTGACGAGCTCGGCAACGTCCGGGCCGGACGCCAGCGCCTGAAATGGAGTGAAAGCTTGAAGACGAAGATCCTGCTTATCGAGGACGACGAGAATATCTCGGAACTCGTGAAATATAACCTGACCCGCGCCGAATTTTCCGTGATCACGGCGGCGGACGGGGAAGAAGGCCTGCTGCTCGCCACCGAAGAATCGCCCGACCTGATCCTTCTGGACTGGATGCTGCCCAATCTTTCGGGCCTTGAAATCTGCCGCCGGCTGCGCCGTAACAACAGCACGGCCCATACCCCGATCCTGATGCTGACGGCGCGTGCTGACGAGCCCGACCGTATCCGGGGCCTGGAGACCGGGGCGGACGATTACATCACCAAGCCTTTCTCGCCGAAGGAACTGGTGGCCCGCATCCAGGCTGTCCTGCGCCGGGTGCGCCCGGCATTGGCGGCCGAGCAGCTCCGGTTCAAGGACATCATCCTTGATAACGTGTCCCATCAGGTGACCCGCGCCGAAAAGCCGGTGCATCTGGGGCCGACCGAATATCGGCTGCTGCGGCACTTCATGGAAAACCCGGGCCGCGTCTTCAGCCGCGAACAGCTTCTGGACTCGGTCTGGGGCTATGACGTGTATGTGGAGCCGCGCACCGTGGACGTCCACATCCGCCGCCTGCGCAAGGCCATCAACGGCGACACGCTGCCGGATTATATCCGCACCGTCCGTTCGGCCGGTTACGCCCTCGACACCACGAACGCGATCTGACGATCAGACAAGACTTGCCGCTGCGGCCAAAAGCCCAGCGGCAAGCGCAGCGTCGGCACCGGGGCCGGCCCCGCTCGCCTGCGACAAAAGCGGCGTCAGCCCCATACGGGCCGCCGCTTTTTCCATTTCCGGCGTCTCGGTGGCGGCAAGCCGGCAGTGGCTGATGGCCACTGGCGACAGGGCGTGAAGAACGGCTGCGGCGGCGAGGGCTGCTGCACCATCCAGCACCACCGCCAGCTTCTGCATGCGCGCTGCCAGAATGGCGCCCACCAGCCCCGCGACCTCACGCCCGGCATAATGGCGGGCAAGCTCAAGCGGATCATCGCTCTCGTCTGCTTGCTCCAGTGCCGTCAGGAGGGCGGCTGCGTGCGCTTCCCCGCCAAAGGCAAGTGCCGATAACCCCAACACATTGCCGCCTGCTGCCACAGCTTCCATGCCGAAGGCCGCAGCGGCCATCATGTCGCGGGCCGACCAGGTTGGCGCTTCCACATCCACACGGTGCGGTACGGTCGGCGCAAGCTCCAGAATACGCAGTCCGACCCCGGCAGGCTTGCAAAGCTGGTTGACCGGCGCCGTGCCCTTCGACGCCTCGCCAATAAAACCGGTGATTGCCTCAGGTTCGGCGCCGTCAGTATAGCTGGATGCCAGAAGGCAGATATGGGTTTCCCGCGTTTGCGGATGTTCGTTCGCGGCAACGCTTGCCAGCCATTCGGTGATATCCGGCATCGCGCCCGCCACAATCCCCTTGGCAGCCAGATGCTGGCGCGCGTGGCGACCGGCGCAGTCATCAAGCGCCGGAACGCGGTCGATCAGCGTGCGAAGGTCATCGAAAGGGGAAGGATTGGTCTGCATGGCGGTATCCGGAGATGAAAGTGAAGGGCGTCACTTCTATAAAAGCGCCCTCGCCCGCCTGCAAACGGAAAAGGCGTGCCAAACATGGCACGCCTTCCAATTCGGATCAGATGTCCAAAGGGCGCAGTCAGACCCCGTGTTCATCCATGCCGCTGGCCAGTAGCCTGGCTAGGCCGAGAACCTTCTTGCGGACGCGCGGATCGGCAATCCGGTAGTAGGCTTCGACAAGTTCAAGTGTTTCCTGTTTCTCGAATGCGTCAGCATCCAAACCTTCCGGCACAGGATTGTATCCGGACAATTTGGTTTCGGCGCCTTCGAAAAAATAGGCTACAGGCACGTCAAGCGCCGCAGAAAGACGGAAAAGGCGGCTCGAACCGATACGGTTCGTGCCTCTTTCATACTTCTGCACTTGCTGGAAAGTGACCCCCAAGTCTTTACCAAGCTGCGTTTGAGATAGGCCCAACATTTTCCGTCTTGCGCGCACACGTTGTCCAACGTGAACGTCAACCGGATCGGGACTTTTCATCATTGCTTGCTCTCCAGTATTTTAGGCAATGGTATTATAGGCTGCATCACGTACCATCGCCAGTATCTTATCGCCCTCGTGCGGCATACGAACAGGCTGACAAGGCGGCCTATAGCCTCACGTTGCGCTATCGTGCAGATATTTCAAGGGCTAAGTATGCAATCAATGCCCGATACAATCGCAACCGAAAGCAGATGAATGCAATCGGCACAGTGTGTATCAAAATGGCACAGAATCAGGCAGCCAAATAACAACCGATGCTATAGCCCGCTAACCCTTCAATGACTTGGCGGCGAGTTCCCGCACATCGTCACTCAACTTGGGCTCGTCAAGGATGAAACGAAGCGAGTCGAGCATCATGGCCTGCCGCGCCGGTTCAACCCTGGCCCAACGCCCGAGCGGCGCCACGAGGCGGGCGGCGATCAGCGGATTGATCTTGTCGACCGCCAGGATCGTCTCGGCGAGGAAGCGGTAGCCCTGCCCGCTCGGGTCATGGAAGCCTGCCTGATTGAGCATCGTGAAGCTTGACACCAGCGACCGCAGCCGGTTCGGGTTTTTCAGCGTGAAGGCCGGATGGCGAGAAAGTTCGCGCACTTTCTGCACCGTATCGCCCCGACGGCTTGTCGCCTGTACGGCAAACCATTTGTCGAGAACAAGCGGCTCGTCTTTCGAGCGTTCATAGAAATCGGCGAGGATCGCGCCACGACACGCAAAATCGCTGTCGCTGACGGCCGAGAGCGCGGCAATCCGGTCGGTCATATTATCCGCCGCCTCATAATGTGCCTTCACAAGCGCGTCGCCGCCGGGCCGGCGTGCCAGGAACTGAAGCAGCAGGTTCGCAAGCCGCCGTGCCGCGCGGGCCGCACCATCCTGCTTGTACCCGCCCTTCGGACGCAGGCTATCGTACCGCGCCCGCATCTCGGCCTCATACCGGGTCGCCAGATCATTGAGCGTCGCCTCGCGCGCTTCATGCAGATGGCCGGGCTCCAGCACTTCCATCATCTGGCCAAGCTCCACCTCCCCCGGCAGGGTCAGCAGTTCGGCGAGGAAAGCGGGGTCGAGCGCCTTGTCGGCAAAGAGGCTTTCAACCGCGTCGCTGAAGGGCGTATCGGCAGGCGCGTTGCGGCCTTCGATCAGCGCAGCGGTGACACCCAGCACCTGATCGCGCGCCAGTGTCTGCGCCGCCTCCCAGCGGGCGAACGGGTCGCTGTCGTACCGCAACAGGAAGGCGAGATCTTCGCGGGTGAGGTCGCTTTTCAGGCGCACAGGCGCGGAGAAACCGCGCAGCAGGCTCGGGACAGCGCCTTCCGGCACGTCCTTGAAGGTAAAGCTTTGGCGACCCTCCCGAACTTCAAGGAGGCACCCGTCCTCACGCCAGTCACCGCCAGTAACGACAGGCGTGATGGCCTGCCCATCCGTTGCCACCCAGCCCATCAGGAATGGCATGTGGAACGGCTCTTTCACCGGCTGTCCCGGGGTTGGTGCCGTTTCCTGTTCGATTGTCACGATCACATCATTGCCAGTGCGGGCGCGCGACACACTCAGCACCGGCGTGCCGGCCTGCGAATACCAGCGCTTGAACTGGCTGAGATCCTTGCCCGATGCATCGGCCATGGCGGCTGCAAAATCGTCACAGGTCACGGCCTGACCGTCGTGCCGGGCGAAATAAAGGTCCATACCCTTGCGGAAGGCCTCGGCCCCGATCAGGCGGTGCATCATGCGGATGACTTCGGCACCCTTGTTGTAAACCGTGACCGTGTAGAAGTTGTTGATTTCCACATAACGGTCCGGCCGCACGGGGTGCGCCAGCGGGCCGCCATCTTCCGGGAACTGGTGCGAGCGCAGGATGCGCACATCATCCAGCCGCTTCACAGCACGCGACCCCATGTCGGCTGAGAATTCCTGATCGCGGAAGACGGTGAGGCCTTCCTTCAGGCTGAGCTGGAACCAGTCGCGACAGGTGACACGGTTGCCGGTCCAGTTGTGGAAATATTCGTGGCCGATGATGCCTTCAACACTGTCATAGTCGCGGTCGGTTGCCGTCTCCGGGCTCGCCAGCACGCACTTGGTGTTGAAGACATTCAACCCTTTATTCTCCATCGCCCCCATGTTGAAATCGCCAACCGCGACGATATTGAAAAGATCCAAATCATATTCAAGACCATAGACTTCTTCATCCCACCTCATGGATCGCTTTAACGATTCCATGGCGTGATCGCATTTGTCGAGATCGCGGGGATCGGCATAGATATTGAGCGTTACCCTGCGCCCGGAAGCCGTCGTGAAATGGTCTGTGATATGGCCGAGATCACCGGCCACCAGCGCGAACAGGTAGCTCGGCTTCGGGAACGGATCTTCCCATTCTGCAAAGTGGCGCCCCTCGCCCAGTCCGCCTGACGCCACCGGATTGCCGTTCGACAGAAGCACCGGACACGATGCCTTGTCGGCTTCGATCCGCACCGCATAGCGCGCCATCACGTCGGGCCGGTCAGGGAACGCCGTGATCTGGCGGAAGCCTTCGGCCTCGCACTGGGTGCAGAACATGCCGCCCGAACGGTAAAGCCCTTCGAGCTTTGTATTATCCTGCGGCTTGATACGGGTGACGATTTCAAGCGTACCGCCGGCCCCTGCGCCTTCCACCGTCAGCGTGCGCTTGCCCCGGCTGTGGCGCGCGGCCACGCCGTCCAGTTTGACGGAAACAATTTCCAGCATGTCGCCAGCGTCCAGCACCATTGGCGCGGCAAGGTCGCCATTCCGTGTGAAAGTGCTGGTGGCGGTGATGTCGGCGTGGGTATCGAAAAGGCAGAACACCAGACGGATATCGGTAACCACCGTTTTGGGTGGTTCGTAATCGGCCAGAAAAATCTCCACCTTGTGTTCGGCTTGCGCCTCGGTGCCGTTCCTGACCGCCTGATCCATCATTTCCTATTTGCCTCTTCGTTTGCCCTTCGAGCTGTCGCCCACATAATCGAGCGGGAGGGCCGTTGTATATTTGATGCGTTCCATCGCGAAGGAGGAGCTGACATCGGTCAGCTTCACCCGTTTGATGAGTTCCTTATAGAACTTGTCATAAGCTGCCATGTCCGGCACCACAACCCGCATCAGATAGTCGATCTCGCCGCTCATGCGGTAAAGTTCGACAACCTCGGGAAATTCGCCAACCAGGCGGGCAAATTCATCAAGCCATTCCCAGCTATGCTCGTTGGTGCGGATCGCAACAAATACGTCCAGCGGCACGTTGACCATATTGCGGTCGACCAGTGCCACGCGCGCGGTGATATAGCCTTCCTGTTCCAGCAACTGGATACGACGCCAGCATGGCGTGGTCGACAGCCCGACACGCGATGCGATTTCAGCGGTGCTTAACGTGGTATCCTGTTGCAGCAGATCAAGGATCTTGCGGTCAATGTCGTCCATCATACCCCCAACAACTCGTTTGGCGCAGTGTTAGCCCATTTGTGGGGGAAATAAAGTCTTTCTTGCGAAAAATTCGCAACTAAGTGCTACTGATACGGAAAAAAGTCTTTTCAAGCACACGGTCAAGGCTAATCGCACCGCCGCCCATCAACGAAAGTGATAGGAAACCTGCCATCCAGGGCAAATGATCCATCCAGTAGCCGGGATAGACAAACAGCTGAATCACCAAGGTCATGACGAGAAGTCCAAAGGCGGCAAAGCGAGTGCCAAGCCCCACCAGCAACAAGGCCGGCAGGATTGTCTCACCCAGCAGTGCCAGTTGTGCGGCAAGGCCGGAATCAAGAAGCGGCAGGCGGTATTCTTCTTCGAAGAGTGTAACGGCAAGATCGGACGGCACCCAGAAACTCTCGCCCGCTTTCGTGCGGCCCGACGCATAAAAGAGCGGTGCAAGCCACAGCCGCACCGCAAGCGGGGCAAGCGCTGCAGCCCCCGGCAAGCTCGAAAGCCAAGCCACTCCTTGCCGGTATTTCATCACAAGCGTATTCACGCCGCTTCCCCTTCAAGCTCGACATGCACTTCGCCCGAACGGCCGGCAACCAGCACCTGCTGCCTGCCCACGGCCAAATCCACCGCCTCCGGCGCGATATAGCCATTCGCGGCACGCCACAGGTCAAACACCGGATAGGCGCTGGCGAGCCGCGCTTCGGCGTCACCGGCGCGGTTCTGGATATCGTGAATGAGCCATTCAAGCCGGGCGAGATCAGCCAGATAGGGCAGCGTCTGCACAGGCCCGAAGCCCCCCAGAAAGTCGCCCATGCTAGCCCCGTAATCGTGAAGAACCGCCGATTGCGGCGCATGCACCTTCACATAGGCGCGGGCGACGGCACGCCAGAATTCATCGCCCACAAAAGCGCGGCACGATGGATAGCGATCCATCAGCGTGTCGATCAGCCCAAGGCGCAGCGTGTTGGCATGGATGCGCAGGCGCGCATGCGGGTCAAGCCCGTGGCCATTGATCGCAAGACCGATCACGGCTTCCGGCTCGGCGCCCAGAATTTCGGCCTTCATGGCCTTTTGCAGGGTGGCAAGGTCAGGCATCGACCGTATATCTTTCTACCAAAATGGCGCGGGCCTTCTCGCTTTCGGCAACAAGCTCGGCGAGAGGCGGAATTTCGTTATCGCGTTCCAGAAGCGTCGGTTTCGGCCCGGCCCGCTCGATCAGGCGACGATACAAAGCCCAGACGGCTTCGCTGACGGGGCTGCCGTGATCGTCGATCAGGATCGTCACCCCTTCCACCTCGCGCGCGATGTGCCCCGCCAGATGGATTTCACCGATCCGGTCGGTATTCACCCGGTCGATATAGCCGGCAGCGCTGAGGCCAAGATTGCGAGCGCTGACCTCGATATTATTGACATCAAGCAGGAGCCCGCAGCCGGTGCGGTCGCACAAGGCTTCCAGAAACTCGACTTCAGGGATCGAGGGGCCGGTAAAATCCAGATAGACGGAAGGGTTTTCAACCAGCAGCGGCCGGCCGATCGCATCCTGCACCTGCATCACATTGCCCGCCACCACATCCAGCGTTTCATCGTTCAACGGAAGCGGCAACAGGTCGGCAAGGTAATTCCCGCCGGCGACCGACCAGGCCAGATGTTCGGACACGAAGGCGGGCGCATATGTTTCCACCAGGTGCCGGAACCGCGCCAAGTGGGCCGCGTCGATCCCTTCTGCGGAGCCGAGCGACAGCCCGACACCATGGAGCGAGATCGGGTAATGGTCCGCGATGCGGTCGAGATAGCGGCGGTGCGGGCCGCCGGCCATCATATAGTTTTCAGCGTGGATTTCGAAGAAATCGACGGCGGGACGGGTGTCCAGCACGGCATCATAATGCATCGCCTTCAGGCTGATGCCTACGGTGCCTTTCCCCTTGGATGCCATGACGCGCGCCCCGCCGCAGATCAAGCCGGTTCAGGCCTTGGGTGCTTCGGTCGAGCCACCGGCAAGACGCTCGCACATGCCTGCCGGAACGTAAATCCACTCGTCCTTGGCATGGTCTTCTTTCGCCTGGCCGGCACAGCTGTGGCTGGCGGTGCCGCAGTCGTTGGCGCCTTTGGCAACCACGCCGTAGCATTTTTCCTTGCCCTTGTTGCCTTCAGCGGCAACCGGGCCGGCAACGATCATCGAGACAGCGAAGGCTGCACCCGCGGTGGTCATGGCCAGTTTGCCAATCGAGGTCATTTTCATGGGTATCTCCCCTTGCATCAGACTTGGGCCGTACCCCCTTGGTGCGGCCTGGGCTCATATTGCGAGCGGCAGGGCGCGAAGTGAAATCATAAGACTGTCACGTGTTGGTGAGACAGTTCGCGCACTTTGTCGCGCCGTGGTAACATTTCCGGGAGGAGAGAGCATTGCCCCAGTTTGTCGATCTCAGCCACACGATCCGGGATGGGCTTGTCACCTATCGCGGCCTGCCGCCGGTGCATATCTGTCAGTTTCTGAACCGCGCCGACAGCCGCCGTCACTATGCCCCCGGCACCGAATTCCAGATCGACCAGCTGACCCTTGTCGGCAACAGCGGCACCTATATCGACAGCCCCTTCCACCGTTATGCGGACGGCGAAGACCTTGCCGCCCTGGCGCTGGCGAAAACCAGCCACTTGCCCGGCCTTGTGATCCGCATCCCCGCCTGCAAGCCGTGGCAGGCCATCGAGGCTTCGCTTTTCCGTGATCACCGGATCAAGGGCATGGCGGTGCTGTTTCACACCGGCTGGTCGCGCCATTTCGGCTCGCCCGCCTACCAGAGCGAACATCCCTTCCTGACAGAAGACGCTGCCAACGCGCTCGCCGATGCGGGGGTGGCGCTCGTCGGGATCGACAGTCACAATGTGGATGATATCCGCAGCGATGCACGACCGGTGCACAGCCGCCTCCTTGGAGACGGCATCCCGATAGTGGAACATCTGACGGGGCTGGACCGGCTGCCGGACGCTGGCTTCAGCTTCCACGCCGCGCCCATCAAGCTTGAAGGCGTCGGCACCTTCCCGGTGCGCGCCTACGCCACTTTCTGACCCCGGAAAGTCTCAATCGCCCGAGAAATCGTTCCGGTAATCCTTCAGGAAGGATTGCAGGCTCGAGACATTGGCGATCTGGCTGACGATCTGACTGATCTCGCCGCCTGAAAGGTCCTGCGGGCCGGTGAGGAGCGCGAAGGCGTTTGAAAATTCGCCTTGCTTCATATCCTCGGCAAAGCGGCGGCGCAGCACGGCAAGGCCCGTTTTATTCTCATCAAACGTCATGGCAATGGCGAGGCGCAGAAGCTGAACCCGGTCACCCGGCTCCAGCGGTTCGCCGCCCGTACCCTTGCCTTCCAGAAGCTTCAGGCCAGCATCGACCATCTTCGGCCAGTCTTTCGACTGCCAATAGATATCTGCCCTCAGGAGGTTCGAAGCGCGGTCATTGTCTTCCTCGATCAGCACTTCGGCTTCTTCATAGCGGCCAAGCTCGGTCAGGGCGCGCGCTTCAACGAGGCGTCGGTCAAGCTCGATCTCCACAGGCAGCTGCGGTTCGCGGGTAGCCCGGAGGGTGCCAAGGGCACGCTCGGGGTCGCTGTTCAGAAGATAAAGCTTGGCAAGCCGCGAGGCGATGGCCGCGCGCGGAGCACCTTCGGTGCGCACTTTCACCTGATATTCCAGAAGTTCCGCTGCCTGATCAATCAGGTCCAGCGCCACCAGACGGTCCGCGAGGCGGCGGATCATCGCGTCGCCGTCAGCGCCGAGCGGGGTCAGCTCGCGGAATTTGTAGAAAAGCCCGATGGCGGCCACCGGGTCCATCCGGTCCGCTTCGCCTTCAAGATAAAGCCGACGGAAAACCTGGCTCATCTTGGCCGACATGCGGGCCTCGCGGGCACGATCCGGGAAATAGGTGACGCCGACCCGCAGTCGCTCCAGCCCTTCTTCATAGCGGCCGGCGGCGAAATAAAGGTCTGCAAGCTCGTTCAACAGATCAAACTCAAGCCCGTTGCCGCGCCACGCATAACGTAGCTGCTCCAGCGTCTCGATCGCTTCGGTGCCGCTGAGGATGCCCTTGCGGATATCATGGGCCGCACGCACATGACGCGCCTCGGCGCCGATGCCGCGCTGGGGGGCCATGGCGAGGCTATCGTATGCAATGAGAGCGTCTTCTTCGCGGCCTTCCTGTTCATCAATTCGCGCCGAAAGAAGAACACGTTCAGAGAGCTGGCGGTCGGTCAGCGCGACGCCGCCGAGCAGTTCAAGTTCCCGCTTGGCAAGGTCCATATCCCCGGTTTTCATCGCCGCGCGGATGACCGCCAACTGGATATCGGCCTTGTCCCTGTCGTCATAGGGGCCGAGCACATCAACACCGCGCCGGTAATCGGCCAATGCACGCTCGGGCCGGTTCAGGCCTTCGTCCACAAGCACTTTCCAGAGCGACACATCCTGTTCGGCAGTCAGACTGTCGTTGCTTAGGTCTGCGTCCGCGGCTTGCAGGCGGCCCTTCTTGACGTTCGCGACACCGCGCACGGCGAGATATTCGCCGTTGCCGCTCAGCGCCGGGTCTTCATCCAGCATCATTTCAAGGATGGCCAGTGCCTCGGTCGCCCGGCCATGCGCCAGATAGAAGCGGGCCAGATCCCAGCGGGCTTCGTTGCGGTCATCGGTCGGGCGCAGCGATAGGGCATAGAGAAGACGTGTGCGGACCTCGTAATAGTCCTCCACTTCTCCTTGCCGCCACGCATTAAAATCAATGAGGCGCCGCAAGGCCTGATCGCGGGCCGCATCACCTTCGGCATAGCGCGCGTCACCGCTCATGACGGCGACACCGTCCCGGAAGCGCTCGACCCTGACTTCATCCGAATAAGGCACCACGACGATGCCTTGTGCGGTTTCACCTACCTCGGCGACCGTATAGCGGAAGGCTTCCGCCATCCCCTGCCCGCCTTCGACCAGCGGCACGATCACCAGATCGTCCCCGATCAAGGGATCGGTAACGGCAATGCGGCGGCCAGCGGCACCAGACGCGATGAAGATTTGCTGCCCTGCCGGCGTGTCGATTCGCTTGATCGGCTTCAGCGGGAAGCGGGGTGCGGTACGCAGCGGCTTGAAGGAAAGCTGCCAGCCTGCCCCGTCACGCATCACGGAAAGGCTCGGATCGCCCTCAAGGCCAAGACGCAGGATCGTTGCATCCGGATGATCGACCCGGGCGACCGAGGTGACCACACCTTGCGATCCGCGAACGAGCGCGTCGGCATCCACCGCGAACGGACGGTCCACCACCAGCCAGGCCTCAGTCGAGCGCTTGAAGAAGGCAAGGCCTACATCAGGTGCCGTGATCGGCAGTGCGAGCTGCACGCCACCTTCAGCGAGCGCCCGGAAGGCGGGTTGCAGGCGCGGGTAATCGGCGCTGCGCCCCTCGAACGCCGGGGTTTCGGTCGAAGGTGTCGGCGTCGTTGCAGGTTCTTCCCGCGGTGTTTCTGCGGGCGGTGTGGGCTGCGGGCGGCTCGGTGCATTGCGCTCGGCCGCACTTGCAGGTGCCACTGACTGGCCCGAAACCACAGAGGCCGGCGCCACGTCCATCACATCCAGCACGATTGAACTGCCACTGCGGAAGTGCCGCGGGCCGGCACCAGCCGGCATGGTTACGGTAACTGTGGTGATATCGCCGTCACGACTGATGGAAGGTGCGGCCATGCCGCGCAGCACGCCCCGGCGGATCGCGCCGAGATCCGCGTCGAAGCCGGCTTCGATCCGGATTGTCAGTGTCGAACCGTCCGTGCGAACAGAATACGGGACCTCGCGCGGCAGATCGAACACAGCGCGACTATAATCCGTGTGCTGACCAACGCGAACGGCGATGGTGCCGAAGTCGACCGCCATGACAGGCAGGCTCAGGAGCACAAGCAGGGCCCAGAGCATCTGCCGGAGCTTGCCTTGCACGCCTTCAGAAAATGTCATACGGCCCCCGTTCGCCTGCCTCGTCAATGAAGACGATATCGATCCGTTCGGCCAATTCATAGCGCGTCTGCAGGGTCAACGTCTGCCCCAATTCTTTAAATCTTGTATCGGCATAGCCGACGGCGACGACTGGACGCGTATAACCGCGCGAGGCGAGAAGCCCGGCAACCATCTGGCTGCGCGCGATGGAAAGTTCCCAGTTGGACCTGAACAGCCCGCTTTTTACCGGCTCCTGATCGGTATGGGCCGCGATCACGATGCGGTTGGCGATCTGGCTGAAGGTTGCAACCAAATCCCCTGCAGCCGTGCTTGCGTCGGGCAGCAGATCGGCTGTCTTGCCATCAAACAGGCGGTCCGCCGGCACCGAAAGCACCACCCGGTCGCCAATCCGATAGGCTTTTGAGCCCGCAAGTGCCTCGCTTGTGGTCGTTGCACGTTCCAGAATACTCAGAAGGTATCCCGGCCCTACGCCGCGCGCCCGCGACTGGCGCATGCTTTCGGGCGCATCGAACTCTTCGGTTTCCACCATGGCTCGGGTCGGATTGAACTCGCGCTGGAAAGCCGTGACCACCGTCCGCCAACTGTCGTATTGAACCGAATTCATCGAATAGATCAGCACGAAGAAGGTGAGAAGCAGCGACAGAAGGTCGGCAAAGGTCAGGAGCCAGCTAGCATCCCCGCCCCGGCGCACCGATTGTTCCTGCTGGCCTACCTCTGGCAACATCAGCGGAACTCGCCTTCGCTGGCGGAAAGGTCAACATCGGCACCACTTGCCAGCGTCGGCCGGAACACCACCAAGATACGATCATCGGCGTGGGCCGCGAAGCCGGCGCCATAGGTGCCACCTTCAAGGCCGGCATCGCGCAGGAAACGGGCGAGCGAACCCGACCGGCGGATCGCGATTTCTTGCCCACGGGTCAGTTTCGGCGTCACAGCCGCTTCGCCGTTACCGAACAGGAAAAGCACCTGCTGGCGCTCGCGGGCAGACGCCCCTTTCAGCATGGCAAGGATACGGCCGAGGAAGGCCTTGCGATCGGACCGCACCTCTGTGTCCACGCCTGAAAACAGCGCCCCCACCGGGATATCAAGCTCAAGGATGCGGCCACCTGCACCTGTGAAGCGGCCCTCGATTGCCATCTCGGCAAAAAATTCGCCTTTGATATTGGTCAGCAGATCATCAGCAGGCGCCGTTTGCTCGGCCGGATCAAGGCCCGGCGGGACGGCTGGTGAGGACGCGGCGGCAAACGTGCCGCTCACGCTATCCATCGTTTCCACCGCCTTCGCAGGCGCATGATTGGAAACGGCGTTCAACACGATGAAAAAGGCAAGCAGGATCAGATAGAGCGAAACGAACAGCCCCATTGTACCGTCAATCGGCGGTTGGCGCCGGATATGATGGTCGTCATGCAACATGGGCGGGACGAGCTCTCCTCCGTGGACCTTGGTCAGTCGAACATGGCAAGGATGGCGTCGATCTCGTCCTGGCTGTTGCCCTGCCCTTCAAGCTGGGGTCCGTGCAGCAGGTCTTTGTCGTTGACGGCAACGCCTTCATCATCCTTTTCAATTTCAGCTTCGGCCGCCGCTTCCTCGATATGCGTGTCGCCGATGGCGTCGGCGAGCTTGTTCAGGCGCTCTTCCATATGCTGCAGGATGCGCGCGACCTTGGTAACGCGCTGGCCGGTCAGATCCTGGAAGCTCGAGGCTTCGAAAAGCGTGATCGCCAGATTGCCAAGCGTGGCGCTGATATCGCCGTCAGTGTCTTCCGCCATACCCTCAAGCGTTTCGGCCACGTCCATGATCGACGTGGCGGCGGCATCGGTTGCCTCGACGATCGCATCCAGTTGTTCGGCGGCATCGGGGATCGAACGGTTCGAGAGGTTCTTTGGGCCAAGGTCCGAAAGAACATGTTTTGCGGCGCCAATGAAAAGCGTGAGTTCGCGGAGCTCCGTGGCGATCTCGTCGAGTTCGTCATCGACCACCGTGCCGCTCATCAGACTGCCGACGACACTCGAAATCTCGGCAATTGCGACATTGTCACCCCGGTCCTGGCGCAGGGCTTCCGCGCGGCTCTCAAGGCTGACTGGTTTGGCTTCTTTGGTCATTCTGAAACTCCGGGGCCGGGCCTGCCGACATACTGAAACTGCTCAATCAACACTCGAAACAAATCAATTATTGCCTTGAATATCCTCAAGATTTGGCGCCTGTGCAACATTCGCAAGTTCGGTTGTCAGGCGCGAGGCTGCGTCGGGCGACATCTTCGCCATAAGGGCCGCGACCTTCAGCGGCTTCATGCGCGTCACCAGATCCATCTGGGTCTCAAGCCCCAGCATCTCGAAACGCGGCGCCGCCTCTTTGGCCGGCATCGTTTCATAGACTTTCACGATGCTCGCGAGCTGTTCGGCTTCCTGATCCTCGAATACCTTGAGATGGCTCTTTACCTGCTCTTCCAGCACTTTCAGCTGACCGATCTTGTCGTCGATGCGCTTTTCGAAGGCGAGCAGTGTTTTTTCCTGCTCGTCCAGTTCGCGGGCGCGCTTGTCGAGCTCCAGCCGGCGCTGGCGTAGCTGGCTCAGAAGCTCCATCTCTTCGCTCGACGGCAGCCCGATGATGGCAGGCGCCCCGGTGTCGGCGACCGGTGCCGCTGCGTCAGCCGCATGTTCAGCGGTCGCGGCATCCTGACCTTCCGTCGTGGCCGTGGTTTCCTGCTCTTCTGCTTGCGCTGCCGCAAACATCAGGTCAACACCCGTGTAGATATCAACCGTTCGGCCAACGAGGGCGAGCCCAGCCACACCGATCAACAGCGGAAACAGGCGCACCCGCCGCCGTGTCACGATCTCGGCGCTTGGTGCCTGGTCGATGCTTTCATTGAAGATTGGGGTCATTGGCCTGCCTGATCCTGATTTCCTGCCTCAGCGCGCTTCCCGGAGCGCTGCGAGGATTTCCTTCTGCTGCCGCGAGCCTGCTGCCTTTTCCGGCTCTTCAGCCGGCACGGCTTGCGGGGCAGAAGCCGACTGGGTGTTGCCGCCCGTCAGGCCGCGCTCGATCCGGTCTGCCAGATTGTTGCCCGCCTCGGTGATCAGCTTCAGCTCGTCGGAAAGTGCCCGCGCCTTGCGGACTTCGCCGCCTAGCTTGCCTTCCATTTCCTGTGCGGAATGCTTCAGGTTGGCGATGCCACGCTGGGCATCGACCACTGCATTGTTCAGCCGGTCGGTCAGCGCCTTCAGCTCGGCCTGACCTTCGCGGATGGTGCCGAGCCGGGCATAAACGACCCAGCAACTGACAATCGCCAGCACAAGGAGAAGTGCCAGCACACCATCGACGATCAAACCAGCCATTTCAGGCAGCATCCCTTACTCCTCCATATTCGCCGACTGCAGGCGTTCCGCCGTCCGGCGCACCTGCACGGCCATATGCTGGCCAGCCCGCCCGATGGCGCCGCTGACCATCGCAACATCACCGCATTTTAGCACGATTTCATCGCGCGGTGTCTTGTTAAAGACCACGGTTTGCCCGACCTGGAGGTTCATGACCTCACCAAGCGACATTTCGGTTTCGTCCATGATCGCCATCAGGTCCACATTGGCGCGCCACAGTTCGGTCGCTAGGTGGGTTTCCCAGATGGTATCCCGGCCGAATTTTTCCCCCATGAAGCGCTGAAGCAGCAGTTCGCGGATGGGTTCAAGCGTCGCATAGGGGAACAGCACTTCAAGGCGACCGCCGCGGTCTTCCATGTCAACCCGCAGCTTGATCAGGACCGCGGCGTTTGGCGGCCGCGCGATAGTGGCGAAGCGCGGGTTGGTTTCCAACCGGTCGAAGGTAAAGTTCACAGGCGACAGGGGCTCGAAGGCGCCGCACATGTCTTTCAGCACCACCGAAATCATCCGCTCGACAAGCGTCTGCTCAATCGTGGTGTAAGGCCGGCCTTCAATCCGCATGGCGGCAGTGCCGCGGCGACCACCAAGCAGTACGTCCACAATCGAATAGATCAGGCTCGAATCAATCGTCATCAGACCGTAGTTGTCCCACTCCTCGGCGCGGAACACGGCAAGCATGGCCGGCAGCGGGATCGAGTTCAGATAATCCCCGAACCGCACTGACGTGATGTTATCGAGCGAGACCTCGATATTGTCCGAGGTGAAGTTACGAAGGCTTGTGGACATCATGCGAACCATCCGGTCGAAGATGATGTCCATCATCGGCAGACGCTCGTAAGAAACGAGCGCACTGTTGATCAGGGCATGGATACCGGTTGTTTCGCCGGCGTCAGCGTCGCCGTCAAAGCCGAGAAGACTGTCGATCTCATCCTGATCAAGCACGCGACCCGGCGCCGCGCCAGACATGTCCTCGTCTTCTTCCTCGGCCGCGCCATCACCGCCTGCCATGGCCTCCCATTCAGCGGCCATGGCATCCTGATCGTCGTCCCCACCGCCGCCTGCCATGGCTTCCCACTCGGCCGCCATTGCCTCGTCATCGATCGGTTCGTCTGCCATCACTTTTGCCTTTCGGGCTTGCCTGCACGGTTATGCGCGCATCCATGCAAGAATCAGCCCTGAATCAGAAACTCGCGGAACAGCACATCTTTCACACGGGTCGGCGCCACCGCCTGGTTGATGCGCATCAGAAGCTCTTCCTTCAGGCGGAACAGGCCAGCCGCCCCGTCCAGATCTTCAGGCCGCAGCTCCCGCATATAGATATTCAGCTCGTCCAGAATGCGGGGCATCTTGGCGTCCAAATCGGCAAGGAAGCTCTCACGGTCCACCTCCAGCGAGATGGTCACGGTCAGGAAGCTCGAACCCGAGCCGTCCGTTTTCAGATTATAGGTGCGGCGATCCAGATCCCGGAACAGGATTTTCGTAGGCTCGTTTTCGGCTGCTTCCGATGCGGCATGCGATGCATCACGCCCGGCAACATGTTCCTCACCCATCCGGTCAAGCTCGGCCTGTGCCTTTTCCGCGTCGGTCGGTTCAGGATGGTCTTCCCCGCCCCCAAAAAGCGACATGATGCCAAGGACTGCAAAAACCAGGAAAACCAAGCCGGCAACGCCAAGAACGATAACCTTGCCGTTGACCTTCTTCTTTTCCAGGCCCTCTGTCAGCGCCTCATCACCAATGCCTGTAGCTTCTTCCGACATGCCTGCCTGCCTTTGTCTTCGGGACGCGCGGGGGCCTTGCCTCCCCCGGGCCTGTATTCATCGGGAAGTTTATCTTTATTATTGCGCGGTTAACAAGCCGTGAAACCGGAAAAACCTGAATAAAAATTCCTGCGCATGCCGGGATTGGCGTCACAGGTCCGATCTTGCCGCCGGGCGGCAGAAAACGACGGCAAGCTTTTCCCAAGCGGCTCGCACATCCAAAGCCAAATTTTATCATCCCTTTGAAAAAAATAAGTTTTTTCGACTGGCACACTTCATGCGTATTCCACGGCGAAAGAAAGCCGCGTCAGACGGCATGAATTCGGTACATTGGAGAAGGACGATGGATTCCACTCTCTACATCAGCCTATCCCACAGGATGGCTCTCAGAAGGCGTATGGACGTCGCGGCCCACAACGTGGCCAACATGTCGACAACCGCCTTCAAGAAAGAAAGGGTTGCGTTCAGCCAGTATCTGATGGACGCCCCCGGCGCCGAGGCCGCAACACGCGGCAAGATCGCCTATGTGCTTGATCACGGCGTGATCCGCAATCTTGAAATCGGTCGCATGGTGCCGACGGAAAACCCCCTCGATATCTATATCGATGGCAAGGCGTATTTTTCTGTCCAGGCCCAGAATGGCGACACCCTTTATACCCGCAACGGTCGCATGATGGTTGATGCGGACGGCGAGCTTGCCCTGACCTCGGGCGAGAAACTCCTTGATGATGGCGGCGCGACGATTGAAATGCCCGATGGCTACACCTCGGTCGCAATAGCCCCCGATGGTTCGGTTTCCACCAACCTCGGCCCCATCGCGAAGCTGCAGATTGCTGCCTTCACCGATGAGCAGGCCCTGCAACGGCGCGGTTCCTCGCTTTACGAGACGAACGCTTTGCCGATGCCTGTGGATGATATGCCTCGCATCACCCTGATCCCGAAGGCCGTGGAAGAATCCAACGTCAACCCCATCGAATCCATGATGGAGGTGATGGAAGTCCTTCACGCCTACGAGAAGTCAGCCAAGTTCGAAAAAGATTACCAGGACATGCGCAAGGACGCGCTCGACCGGCTCGCCCGGGTCCAGTAAGCGCCGCCCTTTAGCACCGAAAGGAAGTTCCAATGAAAGCCATGAGCACCGCCGCAACCGGCATGTTGGCCCAACAGCTCAATGTCGAGGTTATCTCGAACAACATCGCCAACATGAACACGACCGGCTTCAAACGGTCCCGCGCCGAGTTCCAGGATCTCTTGTACCAGAACATCGAGCGCGTGGGCGCCAACTCCTCGGACGCCGGCACCACGGTCCCGAGCGGTATCCAGGTGGGCGTGGGTGTTCGTGCCTCGGGCATCTACCGCATCACCGAGCAAGGCGCGCTGTCGATCACCGGCAACCAGTATGACTTTGCGATCAACGGCCGCGGCTATTTCCGCATCCAGATGCCAGACGGCACCGATGCCTATACCCGCGCCGGATCGTTCCAGATCGACCAGACCGGCCAGCTGGTGACGCCCTCGGGCTATATCGTGCAGCCGAACATCACGGTGCCCGAGGACAATATCGACATCACGGTGAACGAACAGGGCGAGGTGCAGGCCAAACTGCAGGGCCAGACGAACCCGCAGGTTCTGGGCCAGCTCGAGCTCGTGATCTTCCCGAACGAGGTCGGCCTTGAAGCCATCGGCAACAACCTGCTCGTTGAAACGCAAGCCTCGGGCGCCCCTGCCATCTCGACCCCCGGCCAGCCAGGCTATGGCACCGTGCTCCAGGGCTATCTCGAGAATTCGAACGTGAACCCGGTCAGCGAAATCACCGGCATGATCACGGCTCAGCGCGGCTACGAGATGAACTCGAAAGTCATCCAGGCCGCTGACGAGATGATGAGCGCCACCAACAACCTGCGCTGATAGGAGGCTAGAATGACCACCTGGCACAACCCGACCCACCGTCCGCTTCGCATGGCTCTTGCCGCCAGCCTTCTGGCTGCGCTCTCGGCACCGGCCATGGCTGCCACGCTCGACACCCTTGTCGCCAGCGAGATCGAGACGCGTTTCGGCGGTGACGTGGAGGTCCGCATCTTCGGCAAGGGCAGCGATATCGTTGTTGCCGATGCGCTGGCGGGTGGCGTGACGTTCGAGGCACTGGATGTGACCGCGCGTCGCGATCGCTTCACCGCCATCGCGCTTGTCCCCAAGGCAGGCGGCGGCAAGGAACGGTATGACCTGCGCGGCTCGCTTGAAGACATGCGTGCCATGCCGGTGCTGACCCGTGCCGTGATGCCGGGCGAAACGATCCGTGAAAGCGATATCGGCTGGGCCTCGTTCCCGATGCGGACACTGCGCAGCAATGTGATCGACGATGTCGATCGGCTCGTGGGCCGCACGGTTCGTCGCCCGCTGCAGCCCGGCCAGCTTCTGAACGCGGTCGACGTGAAAACCCCGCTTGCAGTGCGCAAGGGGGCGACCATTGCGATGAAACTGACAAGCGGTGCCATGCGGCTCGTGGCCGGGGGGCGTGCGCTTGAAAACGGCGGGGTTGGCGACACTATCCGGGTGATGAACCTGGCCTCTCGCCAGACGGTCGACGCGGTCGTCGTCAGCGATGACACGGTCGAGGTCGTGACCCTGCAATCCCACATTCTGGCATCCCGTTGAGTTTGGAGTGAACCGGCGAACGGCCGGGCAAGGAGAGTGACATGAAAAGCTATCCTCTGAAGAAATCTGCCTCCCTGCTGATGGCGCTGGCGCTTGGTGCATGCGGCGCGATGGACCGCATGTCCGAAATCGGGAAGGAACCGGCAATGACGCCGATTTCCAATGTGGCCGCACCCGCCCAGCAGCGCTCGATCAGCCTGCCGATGCCGAGCCAGGAACCGCAGGTCTATCAGGCGAATTCGCTGTGGCGCACCGGTGCCCGTGCCTTCTTCAAGGACCAGCGCGCCGCACAGGTTGGCGACATCCTGACGGTGGAGATCAATATCGAGGATCAGGCAAAGATCGGCAACTCGACCGCCCGCAGCCGCACAACCGCTGAAGGTGCTGGCTTGCCCAACATGTTCGGCCTTGAAACCCTTATCGGGCGTGGCATCGGCCAAGTCAGCGGCACAGCGGGTGCAGCGACCGACACTTCCAACCTTGTGACCGCAGATTCGTCGTCGTCCTACGCCGGCACCGGGACTGTGGACCGCAGCGAAAGCATTTCGCTGACTGTCGCCGCCATCGTCACCGAAGTGCTGCCGAACGGCAACCTGGTGATCCAGGGCCGTCAGGAAGTCCGCGTCAATTTCGAGAAACGCGAGCTCCTGCTCGCCGGTATCGTACGCCCGGAAGATATTTCGAGCGGCAATACCATCCAACACACCCAGATCGCCGAGGCACGTATTTCCTACGGCGGCAAGGGCCAGATCACCGATGTCCAGCAGCCCCGCTACGGGACGCAGCTCTATGACATCATCTTCCCGTTCTAATGACTGAAAGGAGGTTCTGACACCCAGGAACGCATTGTACTTCTTACCGAATTAAAGCCAAACTTATCTGCAGATTTGCAGTGGCCGGGCGCCTCCGTGGCGACCGGCCCTTTTTTCTTGTGCGCGCCTTAAGCAGAAGTTGCATTGCCTCGCTTGCCGCAAAAGGCCCGTCCGCATAGGCTGCCCCACAATCAAAACATAAGGGGAATAATGAAATGAAAGCCGAAACGGCCTTCAAGCCCTATGGTCCAGACGATAACGATGCCTGCCTTGCCTTGTTCGATGCCAATTGCCCTGCTTTCTTTGCCCCGAACGAACGGGCCGACTATGCCGCCTTTCTAAGCGAGGCCCCTGAAGGGTATCTGGTTTGCCTTCATCAGGGCCGTATCGTTGGCGCTTTTGGCGCCATGCCGCACCGGGACGCCGATGCACGCTCGCTGAACTGGATCCTGATCGACCCCACGATGCAGCGGCTCGGTATCGGGAAAGCGATGATGGCGGAGGCCGCACGCCAGGCCCTCGTAGCCGGGGCGAGCCTGATCCATATCGCCGCCAGCCAGTATTCCGCGCCCTATTTCGCCCGCTTCGGGGCCGAGGAAGCCGGCTTCATCAAAGATGGCTGGGGGCCGGACATGCACTGCATCACCATGGTGTGGCGCCTCGAAGAGCCAGAGGCGTGACCATGGCAAGGCTGACTTTTCGCCCCCTGTCGCCGGTCGGGCGGCTGGGCTGGTTGCGTGCCTCGCTTGGTGCGCTGCTTGGCATCCTGATAACGGGATTTGTGACCCGCTGGCTTGAAGGTGACAATAGTGTCCTTCCGTGGCTGATTGCCCCGATGGGCGCGTCTTCCGTGCTTCTGTTTGCCGTACCGGCAAGCCCGATGGCGCGGCCATGGCCGGTTATAGGCGGCAACACGATATCGGCGCTCGTTGCCCTCGCCTGCCTGCCGCTCTCCGATGACCCTGCAATTGTTGCCGCCATCGCCATCGCCGCCGCGATCGGCGCGATGAGTGCCCTTCGCTGCCTTCATCCGCCGGGCGGTGCCGTCGCCGCGATGGTTGTGCTTGGCGGACCGGCCGTGGCCACCCTCGGCTGGTCGTTCGCCTTCATGCCTGTATTTGTCAACACCGCGATCCTTGTTGCGGCCGCATGGGCCTTCAACAACCTGACCGGACACCGTTACCCGCACGCTGCCGCCCCTGCGGAGCCGACGCCGGGCTATGACCTGACGGAAGAGGACATCGAGGAAATCCTCAGGAATTACGATGAGGTGCTGGATGTTGGCCGTGATGACCTCGTCCGCCTCATCCGGATCATTGAGGCGCAAGCGCAAAAGCCCGACCGCTTCGAGGGCGGCAGTGGCATCTGAGGCAAAAACAAAGGGGACCCGCAAGGTCCCCTTCTTCATTTCGTCGGCATCCGTACCGCTTATTCGTCGCGGTGGACTTTCTCGGCGCGTTCGTGCGCTTCCTGTGCCTCGATCGTCATGGTGGCGATGGGACGCGCATCCAGACGGCGCAGGCTGATGGGATCGCCCGTCACTTCGCAATAACCATATTCGCCAGCCTCGATCCGGCGCAGGGCAGAATCGATTTTCGACACCAGCTTGCGCTGGCGGTCACGGGTCCGAAGCTCCACCGACCAATCGGTTTCGGAGGAAGCACGGTCCGCAATATCGGGCTCGCGCAGATTGTCCTGCTGCAGGTTCTGAAGAGTCTCTGCGGATTCGCGGAGAATATCGGCCTTCCAGGCGAGGAGTTTGCGGCGGAAATATTCCAGCTGCTGCGGGTTCATGAACTCTTCATCCGGGGACGGAACATAGCCTTCCGGAAGTTTGATCGCTGTCATTGTCTCGGTCATAGTCGCTCCCACTACAATGCACTCCCTGACGGGCAGGAGGCCGCGACCGGCCGCTGTCCGCCGTACAAGGAGCCTCCTTTTGTCCCCCGGAGGCTCGCGGGTTATATAATGATTTCAGGCAGGGCGAGCAAGACGTAATAAAATTGCAATGCTGGCGCTTCGTTTTGCGGCGCACAAACAACTGATAAGCGACTGTAATGTCTGGATTTCAGAAGCCGAGCTTGGCGAGCTCGACTTCAGCGCGCAGCTCGATGTCACCAAGAATTTCGGCGAGCTTCGGATCAGCGATCCGCCCACGCTGATTCCGTGCAAGGTCTGCAAGGATGCGGAGATTGCCTTCCGGAATGGCCCCAAGAAGCAGGCCGCGCCGCACCTCCTCAAGCATTTCGAGCATCTCGTCGGCGCGTTTCAGCCCTTTTGAGCGGCCCACCGTTGCGTCCGGCACTTCCTGTACGCTCAGAAGCACGTCAAGGGACGCGATGGGGGATGCCCCCCGTGTCGGGGCGGCGCCTGAAGTATGGCTTGTTTCATCAAGCTCGGACGTAAAAGACGATCCGTCCGCACTGCGACGGCGCGACGTTTTCTGGATCGACTTGGATTGGATCTGGCCTGGGCCAAAAATCTTCATGAGACCGAACCTGCCTTGATACGATGGCACGGGGATGCGTAACCGATACGCTGGTGAGCCTCCCCATGCGAGGCATTATGCCATATCCCCCCATGGCGTACATAGGTTTCTCTGCCGTTTCAACCCCTCGGCCCAAGAATATGGCAACAGGCGCCTGTCTGGCATGCTTCTCGCATCATATGCTGCCAAGAAGCCTCAGCCCGGCAAGAAGCGCCGGGTGGCGCCCTGTTTGAAGGAAGTCCGAAATGACCCGTTCGATCACCCGTCTGCCGATTATCCTTGCTGCCCTGTGCAGCCTTGCGCTGCCTGCCCTGCCGGTGGCTGCGGCTTCGCGCATCAAGGATATTGCGGCGGTCGAGGGCATCCGCGAAAACCAGCTGATCGGTTACGGCCTTGTGGTTGGCCTCAATGGCACGGGCGATACGGTCCGGAACTCTCCTTTCACCCAGCAAAGTATCGCCGCGATGCTGGAGCGCATGGGCATCAACGCCAAGGGCGTGACCATGAAGCCGGAAAATGTTGCCGCCGTGATGGTCACGGCGAACCTTCCGGCCTTTGCCCGCCAGGGCACGCGTATTGATGTCACCGTTTCCTCGATGGGCGATGCGAGCGACCTGAATGGTGGCACCCTGCTTGTCACCCCGCTTCTCGGCGCCGACGGTGAAGTTTATGCCGTCGCACAGGGCGCCATGGCGGTGGGTGGTTTCTCGGCCGGCGGCGACGCAGCCACCATCGTGCAGGGCGTGCCGACCTCGGGTCGTGTGTCAAACGGCGCGATTGTCGAGCGCGAAACCACGTTCCAGCTGTCGGACCTGAACAAGCTGCATCTGGCGCTGCATAACCCCGATCTGACCACCGCCCGCCGCATGGCCGCAGCCATCAATACCCATATGGGCGAGCGGCTGGCCGAAGCCACCGATCCTTCAACCGTGCTTCTGAACCGCCCGGTTGGCTACAAGCTGCCGCTGGTTGAACTGCTGGCCGAAATCGAGCAGCTTTCGGTAACCCCGGATCAGCGCGCCAAGGTCGTGATCGACGAACGCACCGGCACCATCGTGCTCGGCTCCGAGGTTCGCATCAATTCGGTCGCGATTGCGCAAGGCAACCTTACGATCCGTATTTCCGAAACGCCTGTGGTTTCGCAGCCCAACGCCTTTGGCGAAGGCGAGACGACTGTGGTGCCGCGCACGCAGGTTGACGTGACGGAAACCGGGCCGAAGCAACTTGGCATCCTTCAGGAATCGGTCAGCCTGCAACAGCTGGTGGATGGCCTGAATGCCCTGGGCGTTGGCCCGCGCGACATGATCTCGATCCTGCAGGCGATCAAGGCCGCAGGCGCTATGCAAGCCGAAATTCAGGTGATGTAATCATGGATAGCGGTCTCCTCACCCTGCCCCAAACCGACATCGGATCGTTCGAGCGTTCCAAGGCACGCCTCGAAGCTGCCAAGCGCGCTGCAACGGTGGAGCCGGGCTCCACGCTGACCGATGCCCAGAAGAAGGCCGCCCGCAAGGCTGCCGAAGATTTCGAAGCGGTTTTCATCACCCAGATGCTGAACCCGATTTTCGAAGGCCTTTCCACGGACAGCATGTTCGGCGGTGGCCAGTCGGAAGAGGTTTATCGCTCGCTGATGCTTGATGAAGTCGGCAAGTCGGTCGCCCATCGCGGCGGCTTCGGCATTGCCGACAATGTCTATACCCAACTCTTGAAACTGCAGGAGGCCTGATCCATGCCGCGCGACACGCTTGAAACCGCCCCCGAGGCGCCGATCGTTACCGGCCACGCCGCCAAGCTTGTGGACCTGACCCGCCAGCTGGGTGACCTGTTCCGCCGCGAAACGGAATTCCTGCACCAGCACCGCCCCGAAATCGCGCAGAGCCTGCACGGCGAAAAGTCCCGCCTGATTTCAGAATATCGCGACACGCTCGGCAAGCTGCAAACCAACCAGCATCTGCTCGGTGCGCCTGACTCGCCGCAGCGGCAATATATCCGCGCGATCACCGATGGTTTCCGCGAAACACTGAAGGAGCATGCCCGGATCGTGCTGCGCCTGAAGGCCGTCACTGAAGGCATCGTCCGTTCGGTTGGTGAAGAGATTGCCCGTCAGAACCGGCCGGTCGCAGCGTACGGCCGTAATGCCGCCGCACGCCCCACATCTATCGCCCGCCCGACGTCAATCGCCATCAACCAGACGATCTGACCCCGTGCGGCCGGCGGCTCCCTTGCCTCCGTCTCCGGTTTCCTGGCCGCATACCGAAACCGAAAAACCCGGTGGCGCGATCCGCGCCGCCAGTCCAGCCCGGTTCCAGCCCATGCTTGAAGAGATTCTGAGTGCCCGTGAAAATGATGCCCGTCAGGGCTCATTCTTTCCTGTGCACCACGGAGTCGGCATTCAATCTGGCTCTGCCACCAGCATCCCGATGACGCAGCAGAATCCGCTGCTCCTTGTCCCTTACCCCTATCTCACGCTGCGCACCTGGCCAATCGTGCCGACCTCGTCCTACGCGTGCAGCGATAACGCCCCCAAACGCCCTGCAAAGAGGCGCAAACGGGACCACAGAAACAAGCCTTGACAGGGAAAGCGGGCAACAATCGCCCACCCTCGCCCCCGAAGTGCTTCCCATCGCAGCAGAATCTGCCCGTTTCCACCCCTGCCACATGGCATCTTTTACCCCTACAACTCGGTGCAACGGGCACACCAAAATCAATAAATAATCTATATATTTCATTATATTATCAATTTTATAAAAACTGGCACACCTCTTGCTGATCACTAGGCAAGCCGAGAAGTCGGCGGGTTCGAAACGTCTAGTGGAGGAGAGGTTAAATGGCCTTCTCAATTAACGTAAACGCCAGTGCGCTGAGTGCACTTCGTAACTTGGACAATACCAACCGGTCGCTGAATACGACCCAGACCCACATCAACACGGGCCTGAAAATTTCGTCCGCAAAAGATAACGCCGCGGTCTTCTCGATCGCGCAAAAGTTGCGCGGCGACTTGCGCGGCCTGAACGCCGTGAAGCAGTCGCTCGACCGCGGCATCTCGACCGTCGACGTGGCCCTTGCCGCCGCGAACGCCATCTCCGACCTGCTCCTTGAAATGAAGGAAAAGGCCGTGGCCGCCGCCGACCAGGGCCTCGATTCAACAAGCCGTCAGGCCCTGACGCAAGACTTCCGTGCCCTGCGCGACCAGATCAGCACGATTGTCGACAACGCCTCGTTCAACGGCACCAACATCATCGATGGCGGCACCGACCAGATTGTGGCGATCACCAATGCTGACGCAACACAGACGCTGAGCGTGGCACACGAAAACCTGACGCTGGGTTCGAGCGCGATCCCGATCGATGCCACGCAGGAAATCAGCACCCTTTCCGACGCAGCACTTGCTGTGACCGAAGTAGGTCAGGCAATCAACAACCTGAACTCCGTTCTGACCCGTCTCGGCTCGGGCGCCAAGGCACTTGAACAAAACCGCATCTTCGCCGGCACGCTTTCAGACGTGATCGAGGTGGGTATCGGCAATCTTGTCGACGCGGATATGGCGAAGGAAAGTGCGAACTTGCAGGCCTTGCAGGTCAAGCAGCAGCTGGGTATTCAGGCGCTTTCGATCGCCAACCAGTCGCCGCAGCAGATCCTGTCGCTGTTCCAGGGTTAAGCCGAACTGGCCC
This sequence comes from Gimibacter soli, assembly GCF_028463845.1. Classification (NCBI taxonomy): domain Bacteria; kingdom Pseudomonadati; phylum Pseudomonadota; class Alphaproteobacteria; order Kordiimonadales; family Temperatibacteraceae; genus Gimibacter; species Gimibacter soli. The sequence continues at coordinate 2,321,155 of NZ_CP116805.1, forward strand.
ACGGGCCACGGCACATACGTTTCGCCCGCCGCGCCTCCGGTCAGAAGATCGGGGGCGCTCGCTTTTACGGGGCATCTTCAACGGGAAAAGTCAGCCGAGCAGGCGAACAAGTGCCTCAACCACGCGCTCCGGCCCATCCTCGGGCAATGCAGGGAAGATCGGCAGGCTCAGCGCCCGGCGATAGTAAGCCGCAGCACCCGGCAAATCCTGCTCGCCATAGCGAGCCCTGTAATAGGGTTGCCAGTGTACCGGGATATAATGGACCTGCGTTCCGATCCCTTCTGCCACCAGTGCCCGCATCAGCCGGGCACGCGTGGTGCCTAGGGCCTCATAATCGATGAGGACAGGATATAGGTGCCAGGCAGATTGGCCCGGCATCCGCGGGATCGGCCGCAACAGATTGTCATGCGGCTTCAGGAGCGCGTCATAGCGGTCAGCGATGGCGCGACGGGCGGCGATAAACCGGTCAAGCTTGCCGAGCTGCGAAAGCCCCAGCGCACACTGAAAATCGGTAGCGCGGTAATTGTAGCCAAGTTCCTGCATTTCATAGAACCACGGGTTGGCTTCGCCGCCTTCATCGAGTGCGAGATCAGCAGCCAGCCAGCCGCCCTCGCCCCGGCGCATGTCATGCCCGCGCAGCCGGCGCAGGCGCGCGGCAACGCTCGCATCGTTCGTCGTGACCACGCCCCCCTCGCCCATCGCGATGGTTTTCACCGGGTGCAGCGAGAAACAGGCAAGATCTTCCCACTGGCCGTCACCGGGCGTGCCGCGTTCAGCATACTCGGCCCCAATGGCATGGGCACAATCTGTGATGATGGCGGCACCTGCTTGCCTTGCAATCGCAGCGATCTCCTCCATATCGGCAATCTGGCCATTGAGATGGACAGGCAGCACAGCCTTCACCGGGCCATTCGCCCCAGCGAAGGCCGTGCGCAAGCTTGCAGGCGTCAGAAGGCCGGTATCGGGATCAACATCGGCAAACACCACTTCGGCGCCACACATGCGCACGGCGTTGGCCGTGGAAAGGAACGTGACGCTCGGCACAATCGCCCGGTCACCCTCCCTGAGGCCCGCTGCGATGCAGGCAAGGTGCAAGGCTGTTGTGCCGTTCGAACAGGCAACAGCCTCTTTCGCACCGACGCGCGCCGCAAACGCACGCTCAAACTCGGCGACCTTGGGGCCACCGGTAAGCATGGACCCACGCAGAACCTCTGCCACTGCCGCGATATCGTCTTCATCGATGGAGTGGCGGCCATAAGGGAGAAAGTCTGCAGGCATGTTGGCCTCAGGCTGACTGGGCGGGGATTTGCGCGAGTATTTCCCGCAGTTCCTCGACACTCATCCAGCGGTCGTTCTTGTCGCTCGCATATTCAAAATCGGGCGCGACCAGCGGCTGGCCTTCGGATGCCAGGGATTTGCGGTCCCAGAAATTCCATTCCGGTTCGATCACATAGCGATCTTCAAGGTCGACCGTCGTGCGGGCATTATGCTCGGTGATCATCAGCTCATGCAGCTTTTCGCCCGGCCGGATGCCAACCAGCTTCTTTTTGCAGCCGGGCGCCAGTGCCTCGGCAAGGTCCGTGATCCGCATCGAAGGGATTTTCGGCACAAAAATTTCGCCGCCGCGCATGATGGGCAGGCAGGAAAGCGTGAAGGCGACGGCCTGCTCCAGCGTGATCCAGAAACGGGTCATATGAATATCGGTGATCGGCAGCTCCGTCGCCCCGTCCGCCAGCAGCTTGCGGAAGAAGGGAATGACGCTGCCGCGCGAACCCAGCACATTGCCATAACGCACCACGGCAAAACGGGTACCGGTGCCGGCAGCAAGGGCGTTTGCCGCCACGAAGATCTTGTCCGACGCCAGCTTGGAGGCGCCATAAAGGTTGATCGGGTTCACCGCCTTGTCAGTCGACAGCGCGATCACCTGCTTCACGTTCGAGCGGATCGCCGCCTGCACGACATTCTCGGCACCGATCACGTTGGTTCGGATACATTCGAAGGGGTTATATTCAGCAAGCGGCACCTGCTTTTGCGCGGCCGCGTGGATCACGATATCCACCCCGCGGAACGCCATGATCAGCCGGTCCACATCGCGCACATCGCCAACGAAGAAACGAACCTTCGCCTGATCGCGCTTCGACAGGCTGTTCTGCAGCTCGAAATGGGCATTCTCGCCCCGCGCCAGCACAATCACCCGCCGCGGATTATGTGCGGTAAGCAAATGCCGAAGCATAGCCTTACCGAACGAACCTGTGCCGCCCGTGATCAGGATCGACTTGCCGTTTACCTGACTGTTCAGGAGGCCTTCCATATCCACTGCCATGCTATCAGTCCCCTCCAGCTACTTATGAACAAGGCTCGCGGCGCTTAGACCGGACGCGCCGTGACGAGCAAATGCCACCCTAGCTGCCGCTCGAGCGCCCGGAACATTTCGTCAGGCATGCTCTCGAACCACGGCTGCCTTACATACTCATACTGCTTATAGGGTTCTATTTGGTATGGAAAAATATGGTCTTGCCTGCAGTCAACGATTTCAAACCCCGTCAGCAAGTCGCGTACTTCCTGCTCGGTGTAGGTAAAAGCTACCGGGCAACCGAACTGCGCTTCTGGCTGGTCCAGCCCTTCTTCGATCATCGCGGCTTTCCAGCTGTTGCGGGCATAGAGCATGATACGCAGCTCTCCGTCAGGCTTGATGAGCTTGCGAATTTCGCCAATGGCGCGCTCTGGCGAAGGCGTATGGTGCAGCACCCCGAACGAGTAGATGAGATCGAAGGTCTCTCCGCCGAGTAGCTCGCTCAACTGCTCCGCATTACCCTCAAGCAGGCGACCATCCAGACCAAAGAGCTCAAAGCGCTTCCGCGTAATGTCCAGACTTTCGGATGACAACTCGACCGCCGTATAGTCTGCACCATTGCGGACGAAGTTGACGGCATCGGTGCCGATTCCGCAGCCGATTTCCAGAACCCTTTTTCCCTTCCAGTCGGGAAAGCCTGCAAAGCCCGGGATATGAGGTTCAACGAAATATTTCCGCGTCTCGACCTGGTCAAAATACTCTTTCGTACCAACCTCGGCGGGCGAATGCCTGATGTTGCACGGGCGCCTGTTCCAATAGTCCCTTACAGCATCGATTGATTGCGACATGGAAGTCTCCACACTTTTCCGAAAAACATATTGTTCATTTACACTTAAATGAAAACGTCAACTCGTCCTATGGGCATGCGGATAGAATTCTGCCTGCGCCCTTCGACCTGTAAATCTCGACAATAGTTCCAATTTCTGCTGCGATTCCAATTCAACCGGCAGCACCAGAAAATCACCAGAACGATCGGAAAAATAGGAAATGACATCGTTGCAATGTGCATCATATGATTCCGAGAACGCCTTCTCATCAAAGTACGAAAACCCGCCGTACATCTTTCTGAAGACTTCATCTTGCGGGGTGTCTTTATATTTCTCGATCATCTTTTCCCTGAAGAACATATTCCCACAGCTCTGCAACCACGTGCTCTTGTCCCTGGTCGTCAAAATGAATTTACTTCCTGGATAATGCTTGTCCAAATTTCTATAGTTTATAGATACTGGAATATCGTTCGCGAAATCGACATCATCCAATATTGAAAAATCCCGTCGCAACATAGCCGCAGCATCAGGATAATGCTGAACACGGAATCCAAAATTCTGCATTGATAAACTCAATGATTTGGTGCCGGTTCGGCTGCAGCCAATCCCAAATATCTTATTCATAGACTTCCAACCTATTTACATCCAAATCGTCGCCACACTATACGGATACCAAATGCATCATCCTATGTGCGACAATGTCTTCATCGTCGACAGTCCATCCATAGAAATTGGCATATAGATCCGTCAGAAACTGGATTCTTGATGGTGGTACAGTGAGTGGCGGCAAGGGACTATTTTTCATATTCGCCCGCAACGAATGGCCAATATGAAACGAGCGCACCAGCTCAACAAGTCCATGCAGCTTCGCCTCTGAGGGGAACCCCCATGCCTCGGGAGGAGCATCCAGCCACCGGGTCAGATCGTACCGGTATTTTCGAAAGGCTTCCTCTCCAAAACTTGTGCCTTCCATGCCTGTTGACTTGGCAAAGACCCCATAAGTGTTCAGATGCACGCAACCTGTCAAATATGCCGCCAAATCATAGGCCGCATCGTAGCCATGCATCTGATAGTCTTGATAAAAGCCATGCTTACCAAGCCAGGCAAACATGTCCTGCCTTACCTGTTCGTTCTCGCAGTTGTCGCTGCGATGCCCGATGTTCCTGGCATGAGAAAAATAAGCAAGAATTACAGGCGCCAAACGACGACAAACGTCGCGGGTCATCCCAATTCCCCACCGATGGATACCCCACATATACGACATGGGTAGAATGGCCGACGCCCTGACTTTCATTCGCTCATATGGAGCCCCCAACATGCCATGTGCAGAAACCATTCCCACCTGCGAAGAGCTTTGAGCGAATTCCAACAACCGCGACATCGCATGAAAGTAGTGCGGCGAAAGCTCAAGATCGTCTTCAAACATCAGAACTGCGTCTGCGTCCGATTCCACCGCGGAAAGCCATGCACGCTCGCAATTCCCATTTGGCCCGAGATTATGAGGCGCAGTGACAATTTCACTAACTGGTAGCCAGCCTTGAAAAACCCGCGCGCACTCTGCAACCAACCCGGCCTCATCAACCGCCGAGCGCGGCCCATCAAGAAACAGTCTGATCGACCTGATCTGCAGACTACCTGCCCTCTGCGCAGCGATAGAGCTCGCCAACCGGTCGAGGCAATGTGGTCGGTTGAACCCTTTTACGATGATATCGACAAGCATAGCCCCACTCATCACTCGCCCCATCTATCAACGAATCTGTCGCGCTCATCGCAGGAATACAAGCACGCCACGTACGGCAGGGAGGCATAGCGGGCAGCAAGGCGCTCCGGTATACGCAACCGTGCCTTCAACCTTTTATAGAGCTCGGCGTAAAGCTTTGTTTTACTATGGTTCTCCTCGACGTTAACAGATGGCTTGAGGAGAATTGAATTCGCCACTTCCTGCAATGCGGCACTGCCGTCCTCAAAACGGTATACAAGAAACGTCGTACTTTCGCGCTTGAAGCGCCACAGCTTACTATCCGGCACTTTTTCGAAATCGCGCCACGACAGATTGTGATGCCCAAGCCACTCATGATCCCACCACCCGACCGCTCGCTCGCTGGCCATTCTGGTGAGCATATCAACGGGCGCATTTCCAGTAAGGTCACATTGCCATGCAGCTTCAAGCACATGAATGACAACCGCCTCGATGTACGATTCCAAATGACCCATTGCCGCCGGCAAAGCGGGATAAGCAGGTACCAGTGCGGATAACAACTGAAAAACATTACTCAGAATGAATCCGATCGGCTCTCGAAATCCGGCAACGATTACCACTTCGTCACCATTCGCATTTGCTGCCTGCAGCTTACTATTAGTTGCCTCAGCTTCATTCGCCTGGAACTCTAGCGAAAGGTAGTGCTCTGGAATCAGGTTACCATTTCGGCGCCCTTCAGCGGCCATCGCTCGCATACTCAAAATAAATTTGTCAGTCAGCCCGTGGTCGCGCCGCAGGTAATCCAGCCATATTTCTTCGCGCAACATCGCTTGCAACGCCTGCGATCCCACCTTACCCATCTGATGTATCAGAACCAATGGTGTTTGGCGCAGTTCTCTCCTGGGACCCGGCATGTCATTCATTGCCGTTCAAGCACGAAGAAACCATTGCCGTCAGGATAGGCGGAAACCCAATTCTCCTTGACGCCACGGAAGCTCAACGTGTCGCTTTTCACGTGCCATCCATACTTTTCAAAGAAGTCACGCCACCAGCTACGCGGCTTGATGGTTACGTGCGTTACGTCATCATCGTAGCTCGGCACGATGAAACCCGGCTCTCCATTTTCCTTGCCGAGCGGAACCACCACGAACATGCGATCGACACGCTCCCTGACACAAAGCATCAAAGCTGCAAGCTGTGGCTCGTCAATATGCTCAAACACATCTTTCGACAGAAGCCAGTCATAATGATGCTCGGTCTTCAGAATGTCCGATGGCGCCTCAATTTTGCTGCAGTATTTCCGTACATCATGGGGCGTTTCGCCAATAGCATAGTCTGAAACGTCAACGCCAAACGCCTGAATGTCGAGAATGCGGAGCGCCCTCACGAGAAAGCCTTTGGCACAACCATAATCCAGCACTTTGTCTGTCGACTTGATCCCCAGCTCCTGCACCAGATGGTGAGCCATTCGAATAGTCATCTCAGGCATCCAGCTGTAATTCATGTAGCCGGATATTCCGAGAACAGCTCCCCGCTCGAAATAGTCGGCATCATATTTCGTGGTCGGAGCGAGATTTTCCCTCGTCTTGGATTTATTTGTCATGAACTGGACCCTTCCGAGATGGATCAAAGGCTTATGGAAAGTTGAGATGCTCGAGAGAAGTGTCGAGGTTCATATCCCCGTAGCTCGCTCGCTTCACGAGGTCTGAAACAGCCCGATTGTTGTTCATGAACAAGCAAGAGGCACAGATGTCGCGCGGATCGAAGAAAGGCTGAAGAGGCTCGGTGAACAGCCGGTGTACCTCGGTGCTCTTGACCGTACCCCATTTGTCGGCATTGAAACGCCGCTCAGAGACTGAAATGTCGGTCTCGCCTTGCTCGTCAGCAAGCACGGTAACGGAGTCGCAAGGATAGCAGTGCGAATACCCGTTCTCTTCATGCCCCGTTGTGTCCCAAAAGACGTTGTAGGACTGAAGTTTACATTGCCCGTCTGACCAAAGCTCTTCAGCCTCACGCTGTGAGCCGTGATACTTGAGCTGGTGAAAAATCCTGGAAAGCGGCTTTCCGACTTCATCAATGAAGCCAAGCCTGAACAGGCGGTCCGCCAAATCCTGATGTGCCTTCAATTGCGCCTGACGCGTCAGATTGCAGTCTGTCAGCAACCTCACGTAACGGAATCCATTTTCATGGGCAGATGCGTCCAAGCGCTTGAGCATATCGTCATCAGTCCACGGGCCGTAAACATACGAGAGGCCGACTGTCAGGCTATCATTGTGACGTAAGCTGGCCGGAATATATTGCCGGTCAAAGCGGCCATCCGGATAGAAAGGTGACGCCGATTCCGGGGTGATTGACAGCCTGACCCACTTGAACCTCTCATAAACGTCCTCGGCAATTTTCGGCGGGAAGCCATTGGTAATCAAACCGACATCCAAATCCAGCTCACCAAGCCACCTAACAAATTCCGAGAAGTGCGGCCAAAGATTCGGTTGTCCACCACCCGACAGGATGAGCCCCTTCAGCCGAATATCTGTGCCCGTCAGCCGCCGGTATTCTTCGTTGTAGCGGACAAACTCATTCCGGTTCAGTGCTGCCTGCTCGTTATACAATGTACTGACAAACGCCTGAGCTTCAGTGAGCGAAACACTGTCCCGCTTGTTCCGCAATATTGTGGAGCAGAACGGACAGTTTGAGGAACAAAGTTGATGAAGCGTCAGGGTTGCCCTTATGATGCTACCAAAGCCTGTTTCCTTGAGCTTTTGAAAAATTGGCCAGTGATGAGCGAGTTTACCGCCCGTCGCAGTAAAGCTCTGTTCCGCAATCGTTCTTTGATGCCGCACCAGGTCGGGCGAAACATTGGTCCGGGTACGAGGCGACCATTTTCCAACCACCAGATCGCTTTCATAAATATTGAAAGCCTCAGTGGACCCCCGAACTTCGAATGAGCCGAAAATGAAGCTGGCAATATCCGGTGTAATCGCAGCCTGCCTCACCAGATTGCCATCATTGTCAAGAATGTTAACAAAGGTATGCACCGCCTTGTGCCGGCCAGACCGCTTACCTATGACGAGCAATTCAGGCTGCGGCAACGCATCACCGCGATACTTGAGCGTGAATTCACCGAGGTCGAGGGTGCTCTCCTCTGGCCGTGACATTTGCCGGGTTGGTGCCATAAAACTCTCCTCGGTCATCGGTCCGGTACGCAACAACGGCTAGACGAACCAACACCATACTCAAGGGGGCAAAGCAATTGCCGTTCCAGTTTCAACGCCGCATCCATATTCAGCATTTTATGCTTGAACGCATAGAAATGCCATGAGAACCCGAACTCAACCTACCCCACTGTTTCTGCGGCCAAAGATTGCGAACAAAAGAACCCATCCGCCAACAATCCTCGGCTCGCCTTGAAAAGCATGAGAGAAGCGATACTAATAGCCCCATGAGATAGTTGAGGCACCTACGAAAAAGCTGACAGAAACATGCAAGACCAAACTGCTGCAAATTTTCCCGACGGTGAATGGTGTTCGCTCCTGTGGCCTCTACCTGCCCACCGGCAAAAATACCTTGCCGCTACCCAAGGGCTCCTTGCAACAGTCGAGGCAAACGAGTTCTATCAGGAACTTGCTCTACACATGACGTCGATTGACCCAGACGCAGCCCAGAATCTGGAAAAGTTGCTACACCATGGAAAGTCCTCCACGCCGGTCCACGATCAAACCCTTCTGGCAAAAGAGGTCGATGATGTTCCATTGACAATCGTGACTGTTTCCCGAAACGATACCCATGTCGAAAGGATGGAAGAGCGAACGCAAGCGTTTATCGACGGCTTGCTACACCAAGCAGAAACTCACGAACAACGGATCGAATTAATTATCGTCGAATGGAATCCGCCGTCAGGGCGGCCTTCTATGGCCGAAGCGTTTCGTTTTCCTGCTTCACATCCCTATGCCAGCGTCAAAATCGTTACGATCCCCAGCGACCTGCACAATCACTTTGCATACGCCTCCCGGCTGCCGCTCTACCAGATGATAGGTAAGAATGTCGGAATCAGGCGCGCGCGAGGCTCAATAATTCTGGCAACAAACATAGATGTCCTGCTGTCCGACGAACTGTTCGCGGTCATATCATCCGGCATGCTGCACTCGGGGAAGCATTATCGCTCTGACCGATGGGATATCGACCGTTCAGTTCTGGATCTCAGCTCGCCATCTTCCCGCCTGCAACAAGCGCGCAGCCTTTGCCTTGGGGTCAACACCCGCCATGGCTGCATACCCAAAGCGGCAGTCGACATTGACAGAGTGGAAATCGGCCCCGCAGCAAACACGCCTTATATTCCGCACCTTCACACCGTAGCCTGCGGCGATTTCCAGTTGTTGCACCGTGACGACTGGGCTCTACTGCGCGGATACCCGGAGCTGGATTCATTTTCTATGCATCTTGATACGATGTTCGCCATGCAATGTCATGCGTTCGGGCTGGTCGAACATACTTTCGCAAGCAAGATGCCTCACTACCACATTGACCATACGCTGGGCGTTCAAGTCAAAGCTGCGTCTTATTTCACACAGGAAAAACAAGAACTCAAACATGTGTCACTTGGCAACATCGTTGCCATGACAGAGACCATGCTGACTTCTGGCAAACCACTCTGTTTGAATAACGAGGATTGGGGACTGATAAACCACGACATTCCCGACACCTGCGTTACTCTCGGAGAGTGGGACACCCCACTGTCTTCAACGCGGAGAAACATAAAATTCGCCAACTCAACTGTTGGCTCGTCTCTCGTTAGCCTTCATGACTTTGAACATTGGGGTTCACAAGCCCTTTTGCCGGCACTCGATGCATCTATGCGACATGTATGCACCACTGCAATCAGGATTGCAGGAGGTCGAAGATTGCGAATTTGGGGACGTGGCGCACGAGGCACTGCGATCTGTGCCTATTTTGCCAAAGTGCAGCACCCGATCGATTGTTTCATTGATGGCACCCTCGCCTCAGGCGCCCGGGAAACATTCCGGAACTACCCTGTGCGCTCGCCCTTTGACGTGCTCAGCACCAGTGAGCCCCCCGACAGCCGAGCCTTTGTGATTGTCGCTTCTTCTTACATTGATGAAATCGAGCCCACATTGCACAAGGCCGGCTATATCGAAGGCTCAGACTATCTGCTTGGCCTATGAGTGTCTATCGACGGTTCGCCATCGCTTGTGTAGCAATCCAGCAATATGTCTTCGCAATTCCCTCCGTCAGCGCGACTGACGGAGCCCAGCCAAGCTCGGCACTGATCTTGCGGTTATCAGAATTGCGGCCTCGTACGCCAAGCGGGCCGGGGATATGTTTCAGCGTCAGCTTCTTGCCAGCTGCCTTCATGGCGATCTCCGCCAACTGGTTGATGGTCACCATCTCATCGGAGCCGATATTGTAGGGTCCGGTCTTGTCGGACCGCGTCAGGCGGATAGTACCCTCAACGCATTCGTCGATATAAAGGAACGAGCGGGTCTGAAGACCGTCGCCCCAGATTTCAATCTCGCCGCCATCAGGGGTTTCCGCGACCTTGCGGCAAATCGCCGCCGGGGCCTTTTCCTTGCCGCCCCGCCACGTGCCCTCGGGCCCGAAGATATTGTGGTACCGCGCTACCCGGCACTTCATGCCATGGTTTCGCGCATAAGCCAGATACAGCCGCTCACTGAAAAGCTTCTCCCACCCATATTCGCTATCCGGCGCAGCCGGATAGGCAGAGTCTTCCGCACAGTTCGGATTGTCGGGGTCTTCCTGATTGTAAGCTGGATACATGCAGGCCGAAGAACTGTAGAAAATGCGGCTGATATTGCGTTTGTGGCAACGGTCCAGGACATTCAGGTTGATGGTCGCCGAGTTTTGCATGATGTCGGCATCATGTTCCCCGGTGAAGATGTAGCCGGCGCCGCCCATGTCGGCAGCGAGCTGATAGACTTCATCGAAACGGCGATCGATCACCTCGCGCACGACCCGCTGGTCGCGGAGGTCCCCGATCAGGAAGTCATCGGCCTCCGTCGTCGCGAATTCCGGGAATTTGAGATCCACGCCACGCACCCAGAGACCTTCACGCTTCAGGCGCTTCACCAGGTGACTGCCGATAAACCCACCGGCGCCGAGTACGAGTGCTGTTTTCATCGAACCCATCCCTTTCAAAAATCAATACAGAATGTCACGCTCAGGCAGGAACCCCAACGCCTGATACTCCCGGCCAATTTCCGGCGCATGCATCGACGCCGCGATTACCAGATGCCGGCCCGGATGCGCCATCCTGCCAAACACTTCAGCACTGATCACCGGCACGCTTGGCGCCGTCGGCAAGGGACTGCCTGCAATACGATCAACAAACATGTCCGGCGTTATTCCTCTGCGCAGCAGAAAGTCAACAAGACGGACAGCAAGTCCACCTGTGCCCCTGATGCAAATCTCTCGTCCTTGCCGCTTGGCAGCAAGCAGCCTTTCCGCAAATCCGGCCAAAACAAAATCCTGCAGCATTTCTGCTGCCTTAACTGGCGAGCGCTTGGAAAGCCTAGCGAACCCGTCCCAATCAAAACCATTTGTCCCGTCGGCAGTCTCTAGAGACATGATCGGAAAGTACCGCTCAACCCGCTCGAGAAGCGTATAGGCAGCATCGACCAGGGCCCGATGTTCCATGCATGCGGAAGCGCCGGCGAGACGCACACAACCGGCAACAAATTCCCGTTCCGGGTCACGGGCGCACTGCGCTGCTAGCCAGTCACGGGCGGCCAGATCCGCTTCGATCAGTTCGCCGCCCTTCAGCAGGTGCGTAACTGCGTCATCAAGATTCATCGCACGGCCATCCATCAGCTGCCTGTTGCGGACGGCATCGTCGCCCTGCACCAGTTGGTGCCATCCGCCAACGGCATGATATCCATGTATCGGATGAAAGAGGCTCATGTCCGCGGATGCATCGATCACATCCCCGCCGCTATTGTGCGCGCTCCAGATAAGCCAGTTGTCCCAGCCCATTCGGCCAACAGCGAACGGCGGAATATCGGTATAGATGTCGCGCGTGAACAGAAAAAGGTCTACCGCATTGCTGCGGTCCCAACAGCCGTACTCCCGGTCAACTGCGCGCAAGTCATCCCAAAAATCATTGCCTCCCTCGCCAAGGGGCATGTCCAGCGGCAAGTTCCTGCGGCGGGCAGTGGCGAGGCCACGCCATGCTTTGCTCTCACAGCACAGGTCCTGAAAAGCTGCATGGGACCGCGTATCAAGAATGATATCGCCGTTGATATAGCCGAGATACGGCGCGTCACTATTTTCCCGTGCCAGACCGAACATCGAGGAGACCAGCGGCACGCCATTCTCGCTGCGCTCTACCGCCGGAAAATGCCTGAACCCGTAGGTTTCGGCCGCCGCTTCAACACCGTCCTCGTCGCCGAACAGAATGACATCCAGCCCGAGAAGTGCCCAGCTCCGCAGCGCATTCTGCTGGAACACCGCTGGCTCGCCCTGGAAAGGCTTGAAGGTCGAAAACAGGGTCAGAGGCAGATCAGAGGGCATTTTGATCCATCCTGCCGCGCCCAAGTGAAACAAGGGTCACACTGTTCCCGAACTCGCTGCCGGAGAACATCCGCCAGGGGTCAACGATCGTCAGCTTCGATTGATCCGGCACCAGAGCGGGCAAGGTGTTGAATGCATCCCAAGGCGTAACAACAACAGCCAGATCGCACCCATTCAAGGCATCCGGCAAAGTCTCCGCCCATGTCAACCAACCATCAGTCGCCGGTCCCTCGGTTGCGACACCCGGATCAAAGGCTGTCACTTTAACGCCTTGGTCAACGAGCCGCTTTCCAAGCATCAGGCCCTGGCTCGCTTCTATCACTGCCGTCAGGGGCTTGTAGGAAACACCGAGGATGGATACTCGCGCGCCTTCGCCGACAAGGCCAAGGATGCAGCGCTCGAGCCGCTCCACCTGATAGTCGTTCATAGCATCGGTCGCGCGGGCAAGATCACTGCGCGCCCCCAGACTATCGGCAAGGGCTGCGAAGGCCCGATTGTCGCGCGGGAAACAGGGCCCACCATAGCCTACTGCACCCTTGAGATATTTTTTCCCGATCCTGCTGTCGGCCCCGACCGCGGTTGTCACGATATCCACATCAGCGCCGGGCAGGCGGTCACAGATATCTGCAAGCATGTTCGCGTAGGTGATTTTGGTAGTGACAAAGGTATTGACCGAGATCTTGCAAAGCTCGGCATTCACCGCATTCATGCGCCTGAAGACCGGCTCCTTGGCACAGGTGTTCTTGTAGATTTCTTCAAGGCAGTCGCCGGAGGTCGTGTCGCTCTCGCCGATCAGGATGAAATCGGGGTGCAGCATGTCGTGAATGACACTGCCAAGTGCGATGAATTCGGGATTATAGCAAAGCCCGATGTCGCGGCCGGCCTTTAGACCAGTCGCCTTTTCCAGTGTCTGTCGAATGATGCCATCTGTGGCACCCGGCATCACTGTGCTGGTGACAACGATAAGGTGCCGAGACTGCTTGGCCCGAAGCGCCGGAGCCATTCCTTCAATAGCGCTAAGGACATAGTCGAGCGAGAAAAACCCGTCAGGTTTGCTCGGCGTTGGTACGATAATGAAGGAAACGTCACTGTTCGAAACGGCTACCTCGATCTTCTCGGTCGCAGTTAGACGCGCGGCGACCTTATTAATCATGTCCTGCAAGCCGGTCTCATTTACCGGCGCCACGCCCCGCTGAACTGCGGACACAAAATCTCGATTGAGGTCGTACCCGATGACCTTGTAGCCACCGTTCGCCATGACAGCGGCGAGCGGAGCTCCAAGCTTGCCAAGCCCGATGACGGATACACGCGGAAAATCGATGGCTTGTGAAGACATATAAACCTCAAACTCAAACTTGGGGTGGCTTAGCAAACTACAGCCAAGGCACTACCCTATCGAAAATTCTTCAGGGAGAGAAACTGCTCACCCGCACCACCAAGCGTCTTTGCAAGAAGCATTCCATCCGAACTATCGCTACCCATCAAAGCGCCATTCCACCCTTGCCTCATCATAGCCGCACCCAACCTCGATGCCCTCGCTTCTGGCCTTGTTCATGATGGCTGCGGTGCTCTGCTTCCAGTCTTCGATCACGGCCCTATTCTGCTGCAGCTTCGCGTGGTGCCGCAAGATAAACGCCTTCACTTCCAGCCACGTCATATCGTCGATTGCGGAGCCCGCAAGGTGGAACAGAGTGTCGAAAAATGCGTGATCCTCTGGATAGTCCAGAACCAATCTTATGTCTCCCTGCAGCTCGCGATACTGCTGCGGGCAAACGAGCTGCAACATGCTGTTTTCTTTTCTGTTCTTGATGCCTAGCGTCACGTGCTCGCGTTCCATGCTGGAAGTGGTTTCCCGGAAGGCCCTATCAAGCTCCGCCATCGTGAAGACCTCGCAGTCAAGCCCATGGGGAAAGCCTGCAATGCCGCCAAACGCGTAGCCGCCATCCATTACAGATCCGAGAAGCTGACCGCACACACCGGGATCCACAAGCGGACAATCGGACGTGATCCGCATCACATAATCCGCACCGGCTGCAACGGCTGCACCGTGGTAACGGGAAAGAACATTTGCCTCGTCCCCCCGGAACACACTAGCGCCAACAGCCGCGGCAATATCGAACACCGGCTGCTCCTCGTCCCGCGCCACCCCGGCACAAATGACCTCATCAATGCCCGGAATCTGCAGGCATCGTTTCAGGCAGGATTCAAGCGCTGTCGTATGACCAATCGGTTTGAGGATCTTGTCTGGCAACCGGGAGGAACCGCGACGCGCCTGGACAATGCAAACAGCTTTCATGCCTGAACACTCCCGTAGTCATGGCGCGAGGCTTCAGCCCGGAGAGGCAGGCGGGTCCAACGGAGCGACCCGCCATCACGATTATGCCGCGCATCAAGATACTCCGGCCAAAGCCTCAATGCCTCGTCGAAATATTCATTGCCGCTGCCCCCTTCTTCCGCAGCGAGCACCCCGAGATTGTTCAGCACTTCGGGGCGCTTCGAAACGGCCAATGCATTTTTCAGGTAGTTCGCGGCCTTGCCACGCTCGCTTCGACCATAGGCCGCGGTCGCAGCCATAAAATTCCAAAGAAATGCAACCTCAGGGCTTGGGTCCTCCGTCAGGCATTCACCGCAGAATTCAGCCAGTTCGTGCCACTCTTCAAGACGGCAAAGCACGCAGGCCCTTACCCAGGCTGCCTCTGTTCTTGGCAGTTCGCTTTTGCCGATAAAAGTGCTGAGCGTCGAAATTCCGATAGACTGCAACGTCAGGCGAACACCCTGCTGCTGGTTTTCGATACGGCGCGACAGGCTTTCCGGATAGCCATACTGCCGATAGGTCACCTCCCGTGACAGAGCGATATTCATGTCCGCGAGCAGCGCCCGCACGAAGAAATGGTAATCTTCGGCGTGCCGCATTGTTGCATCATAATTCAACATCCGCGCCGCATCAGTACGCGCCATAAGCCAGCCAATCGAAGGGATATAGTTTCGTGCAAGCTGATAGGTCAGCCCACCCGGCACAAACAGTTTCTCTGCAATCGGCAAGTGGCGCAGATACCTATCGCTGAGCCCGTCATACAGTTCGGCGGAATCGTAAACAAGATCAGCACCTTGGCAAACATGCGAAAGCATGGATTCGGTGCGTCCCGGTAAGGCCATGTCATCTGCGTCAACACCCATCAGAACAGGCATATCGCAGGCCGCGAGTGCAACCGTGCGCGCATGCCCCACGCCCCTGTTCTCCGGTTGTTTGAGCAGTGTGAGGTGCGATAGCCCAAGCCCCTCCACCACAGCCACCGTGTCATCGCTTGAGCCGTCATCAACCACTATGATGCGTCCCACCTGATCCGCTACCGAGCGGATGGCACGCTCAATCGTCCGGGCGGCGTTATAGGCCGGGATCAGGGCACAGACATCGGCTTTGGTCAGCATGCCTCGTGCTCCAGCATTGCTGTCAGCCTCGTAACATCTGCGATTGCCACGGCAGCCGACGGCACATCCATAAAGCGCCCGGTCAGCACACGCACAAAGCGGCAACCCAAGGCCTTGGCGGCAAGCTCGTCGTGTGCCGGATTATCCCCGACAATCAGTGCGCTTTCCGCGCTGCCTCCGAGAAGGGCAAGCGCCTTCAGATACGCGGCAGGATCGGGTTTTGGCGCGTCCTCTTCCCAGCAATAGACGATGGCATCAACAAGCTGTTCCAGCCCCAATGCCTGCACCTTGTTGCGCTGCATGAGCGGCAGGCCGTCGGTGACGATGGCAACCGGATACCGGCCTTTCAGCCGCCCCAGCATCTCCCTGGCACCGGGATAGAAGCTGATAGTCGGCTGATGCTTCCGATAGGCATCGACAAGATCGGCCACCGTCACCTTCAAGGCCAACACGGGGAATTCAAGGAGCAATGCATCGAAAGCACCTTCCCTGCCCTGTGCTTCGAAACGGCCTGTCAGGAATCCCGTGATGGCGGCAGCTGGAACACCGGCCTCGGTCGCGAAAACCTCACCCAGATGCCGATAGCCCGAGCGAACATAATCGGCCTCCTCATAGAGCGTATCGTCGAGATCAAGGAGGATGGCCGGATGCTTCTTCATCACGCTGCCACCTCGGACGCCAATTCCATCAGCCGTTCTGCAACGCGCGTCGGGCCGCCGGCAATGTCCGGGCACTGTACCTTGTCGACCTGCCCCGCTGCCGCCGCAATGGCAGCAGCATCCATTGCCCGAAATACGGCAACGCCCAGCACTTCCAGCGCCTTGATCTGCAACGCCTGATCCGCGGCCACCTGCACCGCAATCACCTTGCAACCACTGGCCATGCCCTCCACAGCCATTTGCCCTGCCCCGCAGATGAGGACATCCGTGCTGGCATAAAACGCGACCATGTCGGGTGAAACCAGATGGGTAATTTCCGTGCGTTCCGCCAGTAAATCCTGCATGGCTGGCACGAGATTGCGTTGTCCTGCATCAACCCATGTGACGGGTCCATCGAGCGCAGCAAGCACCGGGGCGGCCCAGCTGCCGTCATCGGCGCCACCAAAGCAGACCGCAATACGCTCTCTTCCGGCGTCATCAGCCAGCGCAGAATAACGCGGGTCGATCAGGTTCCAGCGCACGCCTGCCAACACCTCTGAAAAGGCCACAGTGTCGTAGGCCAATTCCTGCCCATAGATGTTTGGATTGATCAGCAGGCGGGCAGCGCCAACAGCCGGTTGGCCGATGTCATCGATCAGCACCAGTTTCCGCGCGGTTTTGGCAAGCGCGGCAAGCTCCGCCGCAGCAAAGTCCTTGCCGTCCACGACAATGAGCGCGGCTGTCGCGGCTGCGTCGGCAAGCGAACAAAAACTGTCGTAAATCGCCGTCGCACTCGATGGCACCGGGCCCTCTCTCACGATTAGCCTGACCGTCGCGCCTTCAGCCTTCAGTGCAGCAGCCAGCACCCCCATGCGCCGCCAATGCCCGAGGCCGTGGCGCGGGTCGCATGTCACCAGAAAGGCAATGGGGCCCATCAGCCGGCTGCACCTTCTCGCACATAAAGGTCGCTCATGAAGCGGTACGATGCGAGGCCCCAGCGGATCAGCCGCGGCTTCACGGCCGCAGCATCACCTGCAGCCATCTGGATAAGCCGTTCGGGCGACGCGAGGCCAGCCTCAACACTCAGCGACGAAACGCCGCCGAAACGGGGGTTGACCTCGATGAAAGAGAATTTCTCGCCGGCCTTATCGTGCACAAAAGCCTGCACCACATTGTGCCCCTTCAGGCCGAGCCGGGCGCAGAGGTCAAGCGACGCCTGCATCAGGGCCGGCAGCTCCACCGTGCGGCTATAACTGCTTTCTCCGTTCGCGATCCGACCGCGCACCCGGCTGACCGCCTGCAAGGGCTCGCCCTCCAGCGACATCAGGACATCGATTGTATATTCGTCGTCAGTGCAGAAGGGCTGGACCAGCGCGTCAGGATGGTCGGCCTGAAATGCTGCAAGCTCGGTCGTATTGTTGATCTGCGCGGTGCTCCGGCTGCCCGCGCCCACTGACGCGCGCACAAAAAGCGGGAAACCGGAAGGCTTGCCCTCAACCGCCGGCAGTACCGGAAATTTGTTGTCCAGACAGAAGCGATGGAAAGCCCGTTTGTCGAGGCACATGTCGAGCGCCTCCGCCGTCGGCAACGGCAGGATGACACCAAGCTTGGCGAGCTCCGGCGCCAATGCTGCGAGCACCTTCATCTCGCCGTCGCGGGTGGGGATCAGGAGCCGCACCCGTTCGCGCTTGCATTCCTCAAGGAGCTTCCTGCCAAAAGCGGGGTCGTCGCTTGCCGGCAGCGGGCAGAAATCATCAGCCACAAAGCGCGAAGCCACATCATCCCGGATATCCGCAGCGATCACCCGCCCGCCGCAATCCATCAGCGCCTTGCGGAACGCTTTCACAAGCGGGACCTTGTTTGCCGAACTCGTTATCAGGACATTCATTCCTTACCGCCCTCGCCGCCTTTGACCATGGCCCAATCAAGCGGCGTACCTGCAGTAATGTCGCAGGTTGCTGTCCGGCCCAAGATGCCTTTCAGATTGCGCGTATGAAGCCCACCCGCGGGACGCACCGACCGCAGGTTTCGGGCTGTGAAAACCTCACCGGCCCTCACGTCTTCTGCAACATAAAGCGAGCGCCTGAAGCGCAGGCTGTCGGCTTCCGAGGCCGTCGGGCCATAATGTGGCGCAGTGCGGGCTTCGGCGACCTGACGGCAGGCTGTCACCATCGCCTTCATTTCGTCCGGCTCCAGCGAAAAGGCACTGTCCACTGCGCCAGCCGCCCGCGAATGGCAGAAATGTTTCTCGATCACGGTTGCGCCGAGTGCCGTTGCCGCAATAGGGATAGCCGTGCCGAGTGTATGGTCGGAAATCCCGACCGGCAGACCGGTGCGCCGCGCCAGATCAGGGATCGTTTCAAGGTGACAATCGCTATAGGGCGTCGGATAGCCACTGATGCAGTGCAGGAGCGTGATATTATCTGCCCCTGCCCCTTTGGCGGCCGCCACCGCCTCATCGATTTCAGCAAGCGTTGCCATACCGGTCGACATGATCATCGGCTTGCCGGTCCCCGCCACCCGTTCGATCAGCCCGATATCAACAAGCTCGCACGAGGCGATCTTGTAAAGCGGGCAATCAAGGCTTTCGAGGAGATCGACTGCCGTCAGGTCAAACGGCGCCGAGAAGGCAAGGATACCGCGTTCCCGCGCACGGGCGAAAAGGGCCGCATGCCACTCGAACGGCGTTTGCGCCTCTTCATAAAGGTCATGCAGGCGCCGACCTTTCCATAGCCCCTCCTGCACCACAAAAACTGGCGCATCGGAATCGAGCGTGATGGTGGCTGGCGAATAGGTCTGGAACTTGACGGCGTCTGCGCCGGTTTCGGCGGCCAGGTCGATCAGTTCCAGCGCGAGGTCGAGCCGTCCCATATGGTTGCCCGAAACCTCTGTGATGATGAAGGGAGATGCTTTCTGGGTCTGTTTCATCGGATTGGTCGTCACACTATCAGCCGGTCGCCGGAACGAGCACTTTCAACATAAGGCTTTGCCGCCTCAATAATGCGTTCCCAAGACCGCGGATGCTCAATATCATAGCCTATAACCTTGCCCTTGGACCGGTAGAAGGGCGGATGCCCGTCCGCCGCACCGAAAAGCCACCACGGACGACCGGGCGTCAACCACACCGTCGGGACCCCAGTGACCATCGCAAAGTGCTGTGTCGCGATATTCGGCCCGATCACCACATCCAAGTTTGCCATGATCGCGAGATTGTCTTCAATGCTCTCGCGCAGGTTGGTGTCTTCCCAGTCGTGGATAACCATCCCGCTGCTTTTTCGGAACTGCTCCAGTTCTGGCTTCACATCCCCATACTGGAGATTGATCAGATGGGCATCCCCGCCCTGTAGTTCAGCCAGCATTTCGACCAAAAAATAGCTTCCCGATCGTGTAACAGCCATATTGCCACTGCGCCAGGACACGCCGATCCTCAGCCCGGGCCCCAACGCATCAAGCCGTTCTTTCCATTTCTGAACAAGGTCTTCACGCGGCAGGAATAGCGGCGCGGTCCGATCCTGGATGGCGGAGACAGTGGGCCAGATGTACTGCAAAGCTGAAGCTATCGGGATATAGTAGTCGACGGAAACCTCACCATTTTTCACCAGCATTGTTAGCTCTGGCGACGACCGGAAATGATAGCCCATCTTTTTCTCGGCAGCATATTGCACCACCCGAGCTTGCGGGAAGCTGCGCCTGAAAATGTCACAGAGCCGCCGGTCGCAGGAAACGACGACTTGTGCCGCCATCTTGATCAGGTCGGGCAACACTTGCGAAAACAGGACCTCATCCCCAATGCCTTGCTCTGCAGCGACATAGATCGTCTTTCCATTCAGGTCTTCACCACGCCACACCGGGAAGTCATGAAGGAATACTACCCCCTGGCCACCTCCACGCCCCGAGCTGAGACGATAGTCATAATGCTTCCAACCTTCTGCAAGGTGACCACTCGACAAAAGTTCAACGCCGAGCCCCAAATGAGCCTCTGTATAGCCCGGCGAGGCTTTCAACGACTGCTCATAGGCGTGAATTCGTTCCTCAACCCTGTCTTGAGAGTAACATGCCGCTAGGTTTGACCAAGCCTTCGCATTGTCCGGCCCGACCCGAACTGCTTCCTCGTAGAACGGGATGGCTTGAAAACCGCCACGGCTATATTGCACGGCTGTCCCCAGTACGTTCCAAAGGCCTGAAACCTCGGGGAACAGCGGAATAATTTCCTGACAGAACTCGATTACCTCCTCCAGCCGTTCCTGCGAATACATGGCGGATGCGAGGTTGACGTAGGAGATCGGCGCTGCAGGGTCGAGCATGATGGCCTGACGCCAGACTTTCTCGGCAATCTCATGCATGCCCATGTTAGTGGCAAGCGAGCCCATCACCTGACAGACACCGACGCTCGGTGTCGCCCGCGCAATTGTACGTTCAAGCATCTGGATCGCCAGGTCCCGTACCCCAAGCCGAACCAGAACGTCGGCAACGACCGTCATCAGGTCGATATTGTCAGGGTCTGTATCGAGCGCCTTGTTCAGGAGTTCAAGCGCCGTGGGCCAGTCCTCACGCTCGTAGGCTGCCTTGCCTTCCTGCAACAACCGCAAATTCTGGCGATTGCCTGAGGCGACGCCCTTTTTTTGAGCCTTTGCCTTGACCGCCTTTTGCCGGACTGACTTCGACTTTGCCATACCAATACTCCGCTGCGAACTTTCGTGAGGCAATCGCGAACCACTTGGCACGCTTATAGCAATAATCTTGCCAGCCATGCCAGCGCGCGACATCCTGATTTGCGCTCAACCCTTTTGATGCTAAAAGGAAAAGCGCATCAAACAAAGCACAAGCTGCGGGAGGAACATAATGGCGCTGAAATTGTCGCTGCGTCCTGAGGAAAAGCTGGTCATCAACGGCGCTGTCATCGCCAATGGGGACCGCCGCGCCAACCTTATCGTCCACAACAAGGCATCAATCCTGCGCGAGAAGGACATCATGCAGCAGGAAGAGGCCAATACGCCCGCCCGCCGTATCTATTTCCCGATCATGCTGATGTATATGGACCCATCCAGTTCGAGCCAATATTATGACGAATTTGTGCTCAGGATGACCGAGTTCATGGGGGCCGTATCAACCCCCGAAGTTCTGGATATGTGCGTGGAAGTTAGTAAAGCGGTAATGGATCGCAATTATTATAAGGCACTCGTTCAGTGCAAAAAGGTGCTGAAATTCGAGGCAGATCGGCTGAATTTGAGCTATAGTGACGAGTAGAAGGAACCCGAAGGCCAGATGTCATACCAGGCTTACCAGAAAACCCAGGCATCCGCTGAGAACCCCAGCCAGACGGAATATCGCCTGTTTGCCGAGGTGACCCGGTCGCTCATGGATGTTCGGGAACTGACCCCGCCTGACTCAAAGCTTGCAGCCGCCCTCGATTGGAATCGCCGCCTTTGGTCAGTGCTGGCCACGGATTGCGGTGCCGAGGGCAATCAGTTGCCCCAGCAGCTACGGGCTGCCATCATTTCCCTGTCGATCTGGGTATCCAAGCACTCCTCGCTTGTTATGCGCGGCCGCGAAAAGGTCGATGATCTGATCAACATCAACCGCACCATCATGGAAGGGCTTGCAGCACAGGCCGCCCAAGTCGCAAAACCAGCAACCCCTCCGACCCAACCGACGCCGACATCCCACAACGTTTGACAAGCGCCGCGCTCACCGCGCCCTGCCCGGCAAATTATTCCGCATTTTAATCGAATTTGACCGGCAATAACTGCCTGATCGGTATTTTTTGCCTATTATTTTGTTAACTTTTGAAGGCTTGACTGAGGGGCTTGATGTAAAAAATCGCCTAGCCAATCAGCCAGATTCAAGCCCTCCCCAAATGGTTAACAACTGCTCTGGCACGCAGATTGCTTGGGATTATTCGAGCGCAGAAGTGCTCAGTAAGCAAAATGCTTACAGGTAAAAACCGAACTTATCTCAGAATGGAGATTGTAAAATGGCGTTTTCCGTCAATACCAATGCAGGCGCATTCGCCGCCCTGCAAAACCTCAATGTCACCACCAAAAAGCTGAACACCACGCAGACCCAGATCAACACGGGCCTGAAGGTCGGCTCCTCCAAAGACAATGCTGCTATCTTCGCTATCGCGCAAAAACTGCGTGGTAACGTGGCTGGCCTCAATGCTGTGAAGGGCTCGCTCGACCGTGCTCTTTCGACCCTTGACGTTGCCATCTCGGCTGGTGAAGCCGTGTCCGACCTTCTCATCGAGATGAAAGAGAAGGCTGTGGCTGCCAAGGATCCGGGTCTTGACGATGACAGCCGGACGTCGCTCAACGACGACTTCTCCCAGCTGCGCGACCAGATCACCTCGATCGTCAACAACGCCACCTTCAACGGCACCAACGCCGTGAAAGCCGGCGGTGACGCAATCGTCGCCATCACCGATGAAACCGGTACCTCCGACAACCAGATCACCGTTGCAGCACAAGACCTGTCGCTGCAAGGCCTCGGCCTGGATTCGGATACGGCCATCAGCGGCACGACCGAAGCCAGCTCGGCCGTAGATCTGATTGAATCGGCGATCGACACTGTGAACACGTCCCTGTCGACCCTCGGTGCAGGTTCGAAGCGTCTTGAACTCCAGAAGGACTTCACGACGAAACTGTCGGATGCCATCGAAGTCGGTATCGGTAATCTTGTGGACGCGGACCTCGCCAAGACAAGCGCCCAGCTGCAGTCGCTGCAGGTCAAGCAGCAGCTTGGTCTTCAGGCTCTCTCGATTGCCAACCAGGCTCCGTCGACCGTACTTGGTCTCTTCCGTTAATAGACGGACGACCCATAAAATCAGGACAAAGGGGCCTTTCGAGGCCCCTTTTTCATTGTCCTCACTTCCCCACCGCTGCCCTTTTTGCGGCAATTTTAGCCACTTTCTGTAGGCACTTCCTGCCGCACCCCGACCCCACCCGCACTCAACTCCAAGAATACTCATTATAATTCATATGGTTAGTAATGGCACAGCCGTTGCTCTCCTTCTCCATCGAGCAAAAGGCTCTTAACAGCTTTCCAGAATGGAGAACGGCCATGACTTTCTCAGTCAACACGAACGAAGGTGCCCTGAAGGCACTGCAAAACCTGAACGCAACGAACATGAAGCTCCAAACGGTGCAAACTCAGATCAATACCGGTCTCAAGGTAGCATCCACCAAGGACAATGCCGCTACCTGGGCTATCGCCCAGATTCTGCGCGCAGATGTTTCTGGCCTGAATGCTGCTCGGGGATCGATTGACCGCGCCCTTTCGACGCTTGATGTTGCCGTTTCGGCAGGTGAAGCAGTGTCGGACCTGCTGATTGAAATGAAAGAGAAAGCGGTCGCGGCCAAAGACCCCGGCATTGACAGTGCCAGCCGTACGGCACTGAACAATGATTTCGTCCAACTGCGCGATCAGATCCAAGCGATCGTGCGAACGGCCGAATTCAACGGCATCAATGCGGTCGGGGGGCCGTCTCCAGCTGCCATTACAGCCATTACGGACTCGACTGGCTCTTCCGCCAATCAGATCACCGTCGCCGCCCAGGACATGTCCCTTGGTGGCACGATCGTTACCGTAGCTTCCGATGCCTCCATGACCTCGGCCGCGGAAGCATCGTCCACGCTGAACCTGATCGAGGCTTCCCTCGACAATGTCAATGCGGCCCTGTCGCGCCTCGGTGCCGGCGCCAAGCGTCTCGAACTTCAGAAGGCCTTCACGGCCAAGCTGTCGGACGCGCTTGAAGTCGGTATCGGCAATCTGGTGGATGCCGACATGGCAAAAGCCAGCGCAACGCTACAGGCGGTACAGGTCAAACAGCAACTTGGTCTTCAGGCGCTGTCCATTGCCAACCAAGCTCCGGGCGCCATCATTTCGTTGTTCCAAGGCTAAAACCTCTGCCGGTCGGGCCTCGGCCCGACCGGCACAAATTGCCGACCAATGGGCATTTATGTCCCCAAAGTCAGAAACTAGGCAATTTTTTCCATAGAAATGCACGTCGAAGTAGTCGCGGTATTTCCACTTTTGTTGAGTAAAAACACCGGCTTAGGGCAACCTTTGCCGGCGCATCCGTTTGGCATAAGGCTTGCTTCTATAACAGCGGGATAAAACATCCCTGGGCAAGAAAGCCCAACAACAACTCCAAAATGGAGAAAGCAAAATGGCTTTTTCGGTAAACACCAATGGCGGCGCCTTCCTGGCCCTGCAAAACCTCAACAAGACTTCGTCGAGCCTTGAAACCACTCAGGGCCGCATCAATACCGGCCTGAAAGTCGGTTCTTCCAAAGACAATGCTGCTATCTTCGCTATCGCGCAAAAACTGCGTGGTAACGTGGCTGGCCTCAATGCTGTGAAGGGCTCGCTCGACCGTGCTCTTTCGACCCTTGACGTTGCCATCTCGGCTGGTGAAGCCGTGTCCGACCTTCTCATCGAGATGAAAGAGAAGGCTGTGGCTGCCAAGGATCCGGGTCTTGACGATGACAGCCGGACGTCGCTCAACGACGACTTCTCCCAGCTGCGCGACCAGATCACCTCGATCGTCAACAACGCCACCTTCAACGGCACCAACGCCGTGAAGTCGGGCGGCGATGCGATCTCTGCCATCACCGATGAAACCGGCACCTCCGACAACCAGATCACCGTTGCAGCACAAGACCTGTCGCTGACCGGTCTGGGCCTTGCATCGGATACCGGGATCAGCTCGACCGGCGACGCAAGCTCGGCCGTAGATCTGATTGAATCGGCGATTGACACCGTGAACACCGCCCTGTCGACCCTCGGTGCAGGTTCGAAGCGCCTTGAACTCCAGAAGGACTTCACGACGAAACTGTCGGATGCCATCGAAGTCGGTATCGGTAACCTCGTGGACGCGGACCTCGCCAAAGAGTCGGCGAACTTGCAGGCCCTGCAGGTCAAGCAGCAGCTTGGTCTTCAGGCTCTCTCGATTGCCAACCAGGCTCCGTCGACCGTACTTGGTCTCTTCCGTTAATAGGAATTCGGGCAAGCCGGTACGCCGGCTTGCCCCCTTCCTGGAGATACGAGTAATGGTTAAACGGAGAGGAGATCGATTGAGCGGTTGGAGCTAAACGATGACAACAATTGATAACATCGTTGGCGGTAACCTAGGTCAGACCCTGCGAACCGCCGACAAAAAGGCAGAAGGATCTGAGGGCATCGAACGATTCGCCCCGCCCAAAGGCTCGGGCGAGACGAACAGTGCAGTATCCCAGTTCATTCAGCGACAAGACGTGAAAGAGGCCAAAGGCGACGAAAAGGCCGAGAAGAAGGATCCCCTTCAGAAAGCCAGCGAAACGCTTGAAAGCTTCATTCCGGATGCGGAGTTCATCCCGAACACCCGCCTTCGGATCGACCGTGACGACACAACCGGGCTGTTTGTCTACCAAAGCGTGGACAATGATTCCGGTGAAGTGCGCCGGCAGTTTCCGGCAGAAGATATCCTGAAGTTCCTGTCCTACTACAGGGAGCTTGAGGGACTGGCTGTCGACGACGAAGCCTGATTGCATTGCCGATTTTCGGCAGCCGAGTTTCGGCGATGCAATCGAGCCATGATGTTCTGATTTTCCTGGCCACCCGGACCTGATGGGGTGCTGCCGGGTTTTTGCGTTCTATGCCCCCTCACCTATTCATATTTGACGGCTTGAATTCGTGCTTTTGGCGGCCTACTCCTGTAAATAGGAAGGCACCCTAACGATAGGACGGACAAGACGCATGAAATTCACCGGCACCGATACCTATGTGGCGACGGACGATCTGAAGATCGCCGTCAATGCCGCAGCAACCCTGAAGCGCCCCCTCCTCATCAAGGGTGAGCCCGGAACAGGCAAAACGGTGCTGGCGGAGGAAGTTGCACGGTCTTTCAATACCGAGCTGATCGAGTGGCACATCAAATCAACCACCAAGGCGCAGCAGGGCCTTTACGAATATGATGCTGTATCGCGCCTGCGCGACAGCCAGCTTGGCGACGAGCGCGTGAAGGATATCCGCAACTATATCAAACGCGGCAAACTGTGGGAGGCCTTCACGGCGGAAGGGACCCCCGTTCTTCTCATCGACGAGATCGACAAGGCCGATATCGAGTTCCCGAATGACCTGCTCCTTGAGCTCGACCGTATGGAATTCCATGTCTATGAAACCGGCGAGACAGTGAAGGCGAAAGAGCGCCCCATTGTCATCATCACCTCGAACAACGAGAAGGAACTGCCGGACGCCTTCCTGCGCCGCTGTTTCTTCCATTATATCAAGTTCCCCGAGCGCGAGACGATGCTTGATATCGTCGCGGTCCATTATCCGAATATCCAGAAGGATCTGGTGCGCGAGGCGCTGAACATCTTCTATGACATGCGCGAAGTGCCGGGCCTGAAGAAAAAGCCCTCCACGAGCGAGCTTCTGGACTGGCTGAAGCTCCTGATGGCGGAAGAGCTGCCGCTTGAAGTGCTGCAATCCCGTGACCCGAGCAAGCTGGTGCCGCCACTGCACGGCGCCCTTCTGAAGAACGAGCAGGACGTACATCTTTTCGAACGTCTGGCCTTCATGAACCGCAGGCAGCAGCAGAAAGGCTGACGAACGCCGATGTTCATCGATTTCTTCTATGCGCTGAGGGACGCCCGCCTGCCGGTCAGCATCAAGGAATATCTGACCCTCCTTGAAGCCCTGAAAGCCGGCTGCGCGAGCTACAAGGTGGATGATTTCTACTATCTCTCGCGCGCTGCCTTCATCAAGGACGAGAAGAATCTCGACAAGTTTGACCGCGTTTTTGCCAAGGTCTTTGAAGGCATCGAATTCATCGCCGACGACCCGTCTGCCGAAATCCCTGAGGAATGGCTCCGCAAGATGGCGGAGCTGTATCTGACGCCCGAGGAAATGGCCGAAATCGAAGCCCTTGGCGACTGGGACGAGATCATGGAAACCCTCAAGAAGCGACTTGAGGAACAGAAGGAACGCCACGAAGGCGGCAACAAATGGATCGGCACCGGCGGTAAAAGCCCCTTTGGCGCCTATGGCTATAATCCGGCAGGCGTTCGCATCGGCCAGAAGGAAGGCCGCCACGGCCGCGCCATCAAGGTGTGGGATAAGCGCGAGTACCGCAATCTCGACGACAGTGTCGAGCTTGGCACCCGCAACATCAAGGTGGCCCTAAGGAAGCTGCGCCAGTTTGCCCGCACGGGCGAGCCCGAAGTGCTGGATATAGACGACACGATCCGCGCCACCGCCCACAAGGGCTATCTGGACCTGAAGATGATCCCCGAGCGGCACAATGCTGTGAAGGTCCTGATCTTCTTCGATATCGGCGGTTCGATGGACAGTCATATCCGGGTCTGCGAGGAGCTATTCTCGGCCGCACGCACCGAATTCAAGCATCTTGAATTCTTCTATTTCCACAACTGCCTTTATGAACGCGTGTGGAAGGACAACCGCCGCCGCCATAATGAATATCTCTCGACCATGGATGTGCTGCACACCTACCCGCACGATTACAAGGTGATCTTTGTGGGCGACGCATCGATGAGCCCCTACGAAATTCTCTATCCCGGTGGCTCTGTGGAGCACTGGAATGAGGAATCGGGCGAGGTATGGATGCGGCGGGTTATGGATGTTTATTCCAAGGCCATCTGGCTCAACCCCATCCCGGAAACCCACTGGGGTTACAGCCAGTCGACCGAGATCATGAAAAACCTGATGGAAGGCCGCATGTTCCCCCTCACCATCGCCGGCATCGATGGCGCCATCAAGGAACTGAAGCGCTAGGCCTCAGGCCCCAACCTTGATCCCTTCAGCAATCTTCAGGATTTCTTGCAGACGGTTCTTCCAGCTGTTTTCAGCCTCCGTCTTCGTGCGCCCGGCTGCGGCAATAGCATGCATCTTTTCAGGACTTGTCAGCAGTTCTTCGGCCTTCACAGCCACTGTATTTGTCGACACCCATTCAAAGAGCGCGATATCGCTGCCGTCGGTGAAGTGGGTCTGATACCAGCTGGACACATCCGAAAGCACAGCAGCACCCGCCATCTGGGCCGCAAAAACGCGCTCGTGGGCGCCAGCCACGAAATTCGTGTTGGTGTTCAGCACGATGCGGGTGCGTTTCAGATTTTCAAGGGTTTCCTCGAACGTCCCCTCCCCGCCATAGGTGAAGCTTTTGAAACGATAGAGATGCTTTTCCCACCCCTTGCCATAAAGATGCACCGGCGCCCCGGCCTTGGCGAGCGCGATCAGCGCGTCCCAGCGACGTGTCGAGTGGATCTGGGCCGACAGATGGAAGGAAAGCGTCAGCAGCGACTTGTATACCTGAGGATCGACGCCGCCATAGATCGAGATCATCGCAGCTTCGAGGGCACCTTCGACAGGCATCATATTGTGCGCCATCGCGATATCGAAGGTGGCGTCCAGAAGCCTGCCTACCGGCGTGCCGTTATGCTGCGCCCAGCGCTTTCCCTTATGGTCGTGCCAGGTGCCGGTGAACAGCATCGGAATGTCGCGGCGGTCCATGAATTCATCAACCGTCGCATCAACCGGCGGCGGGGCCTTCACATTGCCGCCCGGCGGCACGAGCGCCAGTGCGCCTGCCTTGCCCGGCATCATGGTCTCGACCCATTTGATATGGCTGCCATCAAGGAAAGTCAGAATCTGATCCTTGGTGGCGGCTGCAACGCGGGGCTGCTGCGCAGCCGGATGATCCACAAACATCACACAGTGCGGGCAACCCGCCACTTCTGCCATCGATTTGCCCTCAAATCGCAAATCACCGCCGATATTCTGGGTCAGGATCAGGGCGTTGTCGCCGCCGAACATGCCCCAGAAACCTGTCTTCACGCCCTCGTCCGTCAGATCCAGCACGACCGGCTTGTAACCCAGCGCCACTGCTGCTTCCGCTGCCTGATCGATATGGAGCCGCAGCGATCCATATTGCGACTGGCCTTTGAGGAAGATGATCTGTTTCATGGGCTTAGGGCTTTCCTTTGAACTGCAGGTCTTGGATAGCGGCGGGCGCTTCCCGGCCTGCTTCGAAGCTCACGTCGGCGGGCACGCCAAGGCACCGTACGGCATCAAACGGCAGGTCATCAATGAAGACCTCATGACCTTGCTCGATCAGCCAGTTATAGACCGGCGCCACATAGGTTTCGCCCTTCTCTGTCGCGCCGCCGCCATAGGTGCCGACAACTGCAGCTTCAAACAGCCGGAATGACGCAAAATGATAAAGGCCGATCGTCGCGTGATCGGAGATGCGGGTTTTCTCCCGTACTTCCAGCGCTTTGCCGTCGGCATCCGCTTTCACGAAGCTCCAGCTTTCGCCGGCCGCCGGGAAGCAGGGTATCCAGCCCTGCCCGCGCACTCTTGCCGGGTCAAGTGCTGCGGGCTCGGTGAAGGTGTCGATATTGTAGATCAGGATCGGCAGGTCGGCCTTGAGATGCGGACCTGCGAGAAGCGCGCTGTCTGCCTGCCCTTTCGTCGGCGCGTCCAGTTCGACAAGGACGGGGTCTGGTACACCAAGTGCTTTGGCGCGTGCCAGTATCCAGTCACCCGCCTCATCCGCCCGCCGCACGATGAAGACCGTACGGCTCACCTGCGGATAAAAGCGTGACAAGGATACAAGCGACCAGTCGAAAAGCGGCACACCGTGCACCGGGATACGATATTTGGGCAGGTCATAGCCCGCGTCGCGGAAGCGGCTGCCGAACCCGGCCATTGTGATGATGATCTGCATGCGTACCCTTAGCTGAAATATGGACCAGCCAGAAGCAATCCCCGCGCCAGCAGCGCCTTCTGGGCTTCCGGCCTGTCCCCATGCAGCGGCAGCATGGAGAGGAACAGAAGCGCCTCGATGAGCCGCACCTGCCGCATATAATCGTCTGGGAACCGCGCCAGCCAACCCGTGAAGAGGTCTTTCACCACCTTCTGGCTGCGGCTGATAGCCGGGGTGAAGGTCACTTGGTCACCGTCCATCTCAAAGCGATAAAGCCCGGCGATGATATGGTCATAGTCGCCTTCGATACTGTGACAAAGCTTGGCGAGATCGTAGCGCGGGTCCCCGGTCAACGATTGCCGCCCGAAACTGCCGCGCGGGTCGATCAGACGGACAATTCCATGGCGCGGGTCAAAAAGGATGTTCGACAGGCAGAAGTCACCGTGGATGATCGAGAAATAGGCGGCAATCAGCAGGTCGTTCGCTTCGGCAACGGCAGCCAGTTCCCGCCGCACGCGCGCGAGGCCCGGGCACACAATGCCATTGATCGTAACCCGCTCCCCTGCCATCGCGCCGAAACGGGAGAGATCACCAAGCCCGTCCAGCCGTTCGAGCGTTTTGCCAAGATACATCTCGGTCAGGTCCGCCGCCATCTCGGCGTCGCTCAGGTCCGGGCGGCGCTTGCCCATCAGCACCAGCGTTTTATCAAGCGCATGGATCACCCGCTGCCAGAAGGCGGGGGCCACATCACCGAACAGGTAAAGATCATTCAGCGCCGGGTAGCTGTAATATTCCATCGCGACACTCGGTCGCTCTGCCCCCATATCGGCATCGAAAATCCGGGGCGCCAAAAACTGCAAGTCTGCAGGCAGGTCACGATACCAGGCAATTTCCCGGCGGAATTTATCGGCGTTCGCGCTTGATTTCACAAGGATGCCGCGGGTTTCATCCAGCGCCACATCGTTGAATTCCCGCGCCCCGAACCCCAGCCGTCGCCGGGTGGCATAATAGGTATCCAGATGCCCGAAATCGTACCAGTCCTTAGGCTGCACAAGGGCGCGGGAGGCTGCGGGTTGCGCGTTGAACCATGCGATGAAGGCCCGGTAGAAAGGATCAAGCGCCTGTCCGGCAGGCAGCCGCAACTCATCCGCCAGATGCCGGAAAAAGCCATGCACGTCGCCGATCCGGAAGACCCCGCAAAAGGCCAGCGCATCGCCGTGCCATGCGCTGTCCTCGAACTTCTCCGTCACTTTCACAATACGGCCGTCAGCGTCCGAGGCGAGCTGGGTCCAGCGGAAGGGGTCGGCCACCCGGTCAACGAAGCACAGGTTCGGCGCATCGGGGTTATCGGTCAGGAGCGTGTCGGAGAAGGCGACAATCATGTCGCTCACATCGTCCGGCACCTGCTCCATCAACACCGCGATGGTTTCACCAAGGCTTGCCGTTTCTCCGACATCGATCAGATCAACGCCATCGTATCCCATCAGGTCAGCGTAAGCGCGGATGCGGTCGCCGCCTTCGTGGATACCGACAAGGATACGGTAGCCACGGTCCAGATACAGGCGCGCGATATAGTCAAAGGCCGGGCGTCCGCCCACGGGCAGCATGGCAGCCGGCATCGAGCCGAACTCGACCTGCAACTCCAGTGGCGCAAGCTTTGCAGCTGGGATCAGCGCCACTTTTGTCACGCTTTGTTGCTCCGCTTTGCCTGAAAGATCATGGACTTGCCCCTATGGTCACCTGCCCTTGCCAGCTTAGCGTCCGTGTCCGCCAGCGCCAAGGAGGAAAAGCAAAAAAGGGCCGCATGAAGCGGCCCTTTGGCATCAGGCGTTTCGCAGGATCAGCGACCGACGGCTGTATCCAATATCTGGATGCTGGCCCGCGCACCGGCGGGTGCGGCATCCGCCAGTTCTTCCCCGGTCACGATGCCCTGACGTTCACGCATCCGGAGTTCCCCGTAGGACGAAACAAGGGCGTATTCCAGCTTCAGCGCAAAGCTCATCTCGTCGCCGGCATAGCTTGCCGGAATCGCCGGGAAATCAGCCCGTTTAGCCACGCGCTTTGCCGCCGCATTGAATACCGATTGACGCGACTTCTTGATGAAGTCGGTGTCGACCACCTCGCCGTCGCGGTTGATCGTCACCCGCAGGACCGTTGCACCGCTCAGGTTGTCGCGGATCGCGCGGGCTGGATACACCATCACGTCATCTACCGCATCGGCGGCACCACCTACCCAACCCTTGAGGACTGACTTGTCGTCCGCCATCGCACTCGCACCGAAGGCTCCGGACACGAGCGCTGCTGCGAGCGCCCCTTTGATGATCAGTTTATTCATATCGTTTCTCCTCGCTTCTTGATGCCGCCACTGCCGGGCGGTAGGGTCACGCTATCAAGGGAGGGCCGCCTCCGACCATCGCAGGCGACGAACCGTTCATCGCCTGCGACTTGTCGCTAAACCTTCAATCGAAGGATTTATGCTCGGCGCCTGAATTTGTGGCAAAGGGAGAACAGAATGCCGAAATCGAGAAACTGGCTGGCCGGAGTTGCACTCCTGGCCGTAAGTACCGCTGTTGCAGCGACTGACTCGCCCAAAGGCGACGGCACTGCTGACGAGTGGTACAAGGCGGGCGCCGACGCGATTGCAGAACGTGCTGCAGCCCCGATCAACAAGGGCCGCGCCAAGAATGTGATCCTCTTTGTCGGTGACGGCATGGGCATTTCGACCATCACCGCTGGCCGTATCCTTGAAGGCCAGATGCGCGGTGACCCGGGCGAAGAAAACAAGCTGAGCTTCGAAAAGTTCCCCTATACCGCCCTCGTAAAGACTTACAACGTGGATGCGCAGGTCCCGGATTCTGCCGGCACGGCCTCGGCCCTCAATACCGGGATCAAGACCCGCATCGGCGCGATCAACACGCTGCCAGGTCAGGAAATCGGCGTCTGCAAGGGCTCGCTTGAAGGCGCCCCCAAAACGCTCGCCATGTATGCCGAAGAAGCCGGGCTTTCAACAGGTATTGTAACAACGACGCGTCTCAGCCACGCCACGCCGGCGGCGGTCTATGCCCACGCAGCAGAACGCGACTGGGAAGCAGACGCTAACCTGCCCGATGAAGCCAAGGCCAACGGCTGCCCGGATATCGCGGTCCAGATGGTTGGCTCGCTTGGTGGGAACGGCCTTGAAGTTGCCCTTGGTGGCGGGCGCCGCAACTATGTGCCCGAGGCCAAAGGTGGCCGCCGGCTGGACGGCCGCGACCTCACCGAAGAATGGGTGAAGGATCGTGCCGACGCGCGCTTTGTAACAAGCCTTGAGGAGCTGAAATCCGTCGACCCGGCGAAAACCAAGCATCTTCTTGGCTTCTTCAACGATAGCGACATGAATTTCGAGGCCGACCGGACGACGGAACCGAGCCTTGCTGACATGACGGAAGCCGCCATCCGCCAGCTTTCCACCAACAAGAAGGGCTATTACCTGATGGTGGAAGGTGCCCGGATCGACCATGCCCACCATGGCGGCAATGCTTACCGTGCGCTCCATGACGTGGTCGCCCTGTCGGCTGCGGTGAAGCGCGCCAGCGAGCTTGTGGACCTCAAGGACACGCTGATCCTTGTGACAGCCGACCACAGCCACGTCTTCACCATTGCGGGCTATCCCTCGCGCGGCAACCCGATCTTCGGTCTTTCCGAATTCCACGGCGAGCCGGATCTTGACGAGGAAGGCCGCCCCTATACCACGCTTGGCTATTATACCGGCCCGGGTGCGGTACAAGGCGACCGCCCGACGCTGACCCCGGAAGAAGTGCTTAACCCGAACTTCCGCCAACAGGCTCTAGTGCATACCAGAAGCGAAACGCACGGCGGTGAAGATGTCGCCCTGTTCGCAGCTGGCCCGCGCTCCTACCTCGCCAGCGGCTCGCTTGAGCAAAATGCCGTCTTCCACCTGATGCGGTATGCGCTGGACCTGAAAGCCAAGCGCTGACCCCCGGACAGAAACACAAAGCCCCCGCCAAGCGATCCTGGCGGGGGCTTTCGTTTGTGCGGATCACCGCACCTCAGGTCGAATATTTGGCGATGGCTTCGTTCAGGCCTTCGGTGAGGCTTTTGCCGATATCGCCGCCTGACCCTGCCACCCGGCCACGGATCACGGCGCGCATCGCATCGATATGGGCTTTCACCAGCTCGACAACCGCGTCTTCGATGTCACCCTTGATCTGGGTGAAGCCATAAAGCGAGTCCGAAAAGGCGGTGATGAGGGGATAGCCGAAGGTGCCACCCTGCCCCTTCATATCATGGGCAATGCGGGCAATTTCCTCGAAACATTCCTTGCGACTTTCCGGCGTATCGACGCAGCGGCCATGCTGTTCCTGCATCTTGCCGACAAGGCCCGACACCCAGTCTGGATAATCTTCCGACATTTTGGAAAGCGCCTTTTCGGCCTCTTCCATCGCTTCCGCAGAAAGCGACACCTTGCCAGACGGATTAAGGCCTGCGGTCTTTTCCTTCAGCCGGTTTTTGAAGCGATAGAAACGCACGATTACGGGTTTGCCATTAGCCACGGATAATCTCCACGCCTTCGCTCTTGTCGGTCAGCACCCGGCGGTCGCGGCCATCCGGCATCTGGATCGCCTGCCGGCGCCTGTCGGGACCGAAATAGTCCTTCGTATGCACAAACTGGCGGGGGCGTTCGATGATCGACACGAGCTTCTCGCCCACGCTTTTCACAGTGAAAGGCTTGGCGAGCATTTCCGTCACGCCCATCTCGCGCGCCTGCATCACCCGGTCGGGCTCGGTATAGCTTGTGATCATCACAAACGGCACGAAGCGGTCCGGGCTGTCCTTGTGACGGCGCACCCAGCGCAGGAACATCATGCCGTCGATCGGATGCATATCCCAGTTGGAGACGATGATGTCGATCTGCTGGCAGCCAACCTTCATCGGCTCATTCTTCACGCGCTGCAGGAAGGTGATTGCGTCACCGCCATGCTCCACCGCGTAAACGTTGCCGACACCAAGCACCTTGAGCGAATTGGCAATAAGCGAGCGAATGAAGGGACTGTCGTCCACCAGAAGCACGCTCACCCTGTCGAAATCGTAATTGCTCATGAATCCGCCCTGAAATTCAATCTTCTATGCTTGTCGCATAATCCAAGTGTCATCTAATCCTTAACCCTGTTCGTGGTCAATCATCACATCAGGGCCTCGCCGCGCTTCAGGCTGCCACAACGGCGCGAATTTCGGCGAGAAGTGCATCAAGCCGGACGGTGAGTTCGGCGAGGCAAGCTGCACGCTCGGCATCGCTGCGCTCCGGCATCTCGGTTTCGGCGCGCTCGGCCTCCACAGCCAGCCGCCATGCGCCAATCCCCCGCGCCGCGCCTTTCAGCTTGTGGGCATGGGCTTTCCAGTCGGCTACTGCCGCCGTTTTCAACGTTTCGAGATAGTTCGGTGCGTTCGCCGCGAAAATACCGAGGATTTCAGCTTCCAGATCCTCGTCCCCGCCGGTAAAGCCCGCAAGGTGGGCCCGGTCGAGTATCACGCTTTCATCCCAGTTGCTGCGCGCTATCGTCACGTGCGGCTTTTCCTTCCATGATCCGAAACGGCGCGCCGGCCAGCATCGGTCAGCTTGCACACAAGCCAGTCCGGCTTGATCGGGTTCCTGTACCAGGGTTCGCACCAGCCCTCGCGCAGGCAAGCCTTCACGGTGGCATCCTTCACGCGCTGGCCGCCACCATCGAAAAGCGGCAACTTGCCGCCCGGCTCGCCAAGGCCGCGCTTCAGATAGGCCGCCTGAACAGGTGTCGGGCGGCGGTTAATGGTTTCTGTATCTGTCCCTCTGGTCGGCTCCACGGTCGTTCCCCAAAAGTCCTTTCCATGGAAGGCCATACTATAGCCACGGATATTCGCCATGCATAGGGTTCAGGCAATTGACCTCGCCCCGGAAATGCGAAAGTCTAGGGGGCAGTGGGGACAGCCCTGCCCACCGGGCACAGGGGCGCGACGATCAAGGCAGAGCGATGAAGGCCGAACTGGAACTCTCGAAATCCGCGAAAGAGCAAGAACCGGAAGGTGCACCGCGCGCTGAAAAGCGCCCGCTGCCGCGCCGTTACTGGCCGGTCGTCGGAGCCTCGCTTGCCTCGCTTCTGTGGATCGGCGCCTGCATCTATTTTGCCGCGACGGGCCAGCTTGGCGCGTTCGACTCGCTGAATGTTGCGACCATCGCGTCCTACCTTGCCGGCGCCATCACGCCGCTTGCGCTGATCTGGCTGATTGCCCTCGCCTTCCAGCGCACCGACCCACTGATCGAACACCGGCTGGATATGTCCCGCACGCTTGATCAGGCGCTTGCCCCCGTGGAGATGGCAGAGCGGCGACTGGTGGAACTGAACCAGAAGCTGAAGAAAGAACTTTCGAGCATCGATGCGGTGGCTGACCTCGCGGCCAACCGGCTAGGCCATCTTGAGGGTCGTTTTCAGGAACAGATTGCCTCGATCTTTTCGGCCACCGCGGACGCCGAAGCGCGCACCGTTTCGATCCGCGATTCCCTGACCCGTGAACGGGCCGAGATCAATACGCTGACCGCTGCGCTTGAAGAGCGGCTCGTGGCCCTTGAAGCCCGCGTTTCGGACATGGGCACGAAAATCGGGGCTGCCACCGATGACACCCGCGCCACCATCGCCGAAAGCGAGGCCTCGGTGACCCGCAGCCTTGGCGCCCTTGGCGGCGCCGGCGAAGCTTTCGAGGCGCGCCTCGCCCGCGTGCAACAGGATATCGACGCGCAGGCGGACCGCATTGCGAGCGAAGCGGCGGCCATCGAAGGGCGGCTCGACAGCGTGACCGGCAATCTCGGCGACCATATGGTCCGGCTGGACGATACGCTTGGCACTATCGAAGGCCGGGCTAACGACATCGGTGGCCGGATGTCGGATCAGGCCACAGCGCTGCGCGACCTTGCCCGGGAAACGGCTTCCGAATCGGAACGAATCGAAGCCACCCTCAAGGCGCATGTCGAGGAAGTCCAGCGTACGGCGGAAGCGGCCCTCGCCCGCACCAGCGAAATCGGCGCCGAATATTCGGCCCACGCCACATCCATGTCCGCCCACATTGTGGATACGGTAGAGCGTGCCCGCGGCATGCTTGATGAGGCAAACAGGGCGCTGGATGCGCACTGCCAGGAAGCCCTCGCCACCAGTGCCGAACTGCATGCCCGCACAATGGCGCAGACGGAAGCCACCAGCGAAGCCGTGCGCACCAGCAGTGCCGAGCTTGACCGGCTGCTGGACGAAGGCCTCGCCCGCGCCCGCGCCACGCTTGAAGAAACGGCTGCCGGCATCACCGAGCAAAGCAGCATGGCCGTCGCCGCCGCCGAGGAAACCGCCGCCCGCACGCTGCAGCATATTCGCCAGATGCGTGCGAATGTGGAAGACCAGATGGCCGAGCTTGCCTCCACAGGGGCCGCCGCAGGCCGCGCGCTTGGCGAGGTTGTGGAGGAAATCGGCGACCAGTCGAAAACCCTTGTCGAAAATGCCCGCGCGACCGGCGAAAGCCTTTCGGAAGTGCATGCAGGCATGAGCGAGCAGAGCGAAGCGCTTGCTGCTGCGCTCAATGATACACGCCAGAAGC
Source organism: Gimibacter soli (assembly GCF_028463845.1). Classification (NCBI taxonomy): domain Bacteria; kingdom Pseudomonadati; phylum Pseudomonadota; class Alphaproteobacteria; order Kordiimonadales; family Temperatibacteraceae; genus Gimibacter; species Gimibacter soli. Next base: position 2,358,899 of record NZ_CP116805.1, read on the forward strand.
TGGTGCGGCTCGAAGCTGATCTGGTGGCGCAGCGCGATACGCTCGCCACGGTATCGGATGAAGCCGCCGCCCGCGTGATCGACGCCACCGAACGCTTCGCCAGCCGCAGCGAGGCCCTGCGCGAAGCCGCGCACGAGGTGCGCAGCGACCTGATCGCGCAGGCGGACGACATGGGCAAGGCAACCGAGCATCTTGGCAGCCTCGGCGCCGCCACGCACAACAAGCTGATAGAAGCTGCTGATGCGCTTGGCACCGAGGCCAACAGCATCCGCAATGAACTGGCGCAGTCGAGCAAGGCGCTCGGTAACGCTGCCACCGCCTTCTCGGGCGAGCGCAACCGCATCCGCGAGGAAGTTGAAGGCATTGTCGCACGCATCAACGATGCCTCTGGCCAGCTTGGCCGCGAGGCCAGACGTCTGGTCGAAGACACCGATGCCATGACAAGCAGGATTGAGGAAGCGGGCCAGACACTGAAGGACGAAAGCGAAACCGCCCGCCTGCGCCTGCGCGATGCCGTGGAGGACACGAACCGCGAACTGACGGCCAGCATCGACGAAATCGGCCGCCACGCCAGCGAGAAGATCACCTATCTGCAATCCGACATGCAGGCGACGCTGGCCAAGGTGCTGGACGACTATCAGTCAACCGCGACCCAAGCCGAGAAGGAAAGCGCCCTTCTGGCCATGCGCATGGGCCGCGAAGCCGAGAAGATGGCCAAGATCGCCGCCGAGTTCGGCGCCAAAACCGCCGAGATCGAAAGCCGGATCGGCGAGGCCACGAAAAACGAGTTCGCCCGCACCGCCCAGCTGCTGATCGAAAGCCTGCAGTCGCTGTCGATCGATATCCACAAGGCGCTGGCCCACGACGTGCCGGACGAGGTGTGGGGAGCCTATTTGGGCGGGGACCGGTCCATCTTCATGCGCCGTACGATCAAGATGGGGGACCGCGCAGCACGGAACGCCATCGCCGACCGCTTTGCGAAGGACCGCGAGTTCAAAGAAGCCGTCTCGCGCTTCTGCCGCGACTTTGAAAGCCTGATGGAGCGCGTGATGCCGGGCGACCGCGGCAGCGCCATGTCGGTATCGCTCATTTCGTCCGAAATGGGCCGGCTGTATCTTCTTCTCGGCCAGTCGCTCAAGAAATTCGGTTGAAATCGATGCGCCCTGCCCTTGTTGCCGCCCTGTCGCTCGCCCTCATGCTGCCTGCCTGCGGCAAGGCACCTGAAACCGCGAAACCGGAAGAAGCGGCACCTGCACGCCAGATCAGCTGGCGCATGTCCAGCACCTACCCGTCTACACTGCTGATCCTTGGCAGCATGGGCAAAAGGATCACGAGCGAGGTGGCAGCGGTTTCGGGCGGCGCCATCAACATACGCTTCTTCGAACCCGGTGTGCTGGCCCCGCCGTTTGAAACCTTCGACGCTGTCAGCTACGGCGCCATCGAGGCCGGCTGGTCGACAAGCGGCTACTGGGCCGGCAAGGTGCCAGCGCTGCAGCTATTCTCCTCTGTTCCGTTCGGGCCATCGGCGCCGGAATATCTGGCCTGGTACGATTATGGCGGCGGGCGGCCCCTGTTCGAGAAAATCTACCACCAGCACAATATCCACGGCCTCATCTGCGGCATGAGCCCGCCTGAGGCATCGGGCTGGTTCAAGGATGAAATCCGCACGCTTGATGATTTCAAGGGCAAGAAGATCCGTTTCTTCGGCCTTGGCGGCAAGGTGCTCGAGGAAGTCGGTGCTTCGCCGCAGCTGCTGGCGGGCGGCGAGATTTATCAGGCGCTCGAGCTTGGAACCATCGACGGCACCGAATATTCGGTGCCTGCAGTGGACGAGAAAATGGGCCTGCAGGAGATCGCCAAGCATTATTATTTCCCCGGCTGGCACCAGCAATCCACCTTCTTTGAACTGATCATCAATCTGGATGCCTGGAACGGCCTGACGACGACCGAACAGACCCAGATCGAAGCCGCCTGCTCGACCAACATCCGCTACGGCCTTTCGGAAGGTGAAGCGCTGCAGGCTGCTGCGCTCAAACGGATCGCCGACGCCGGCGTCACGCTGCACACATGGCCACCCGAAGTGCTCGCCGGCCTCAAGACCGCCTGGGAAAAGGTCGCTGCCGACATGGCCGCAAACGACCCCGAATTTGCCGAGGTCTGGGCCTCGATGACCAGCTTCCGCGCCGCCTACAAGGAATGGGCGGACCGCGGTTACCTGAAAGACTGACGCGGCCATGGGGTGGCTTGAACGGCTGGCGGGGAAACTGGAGCGGATTGTCGCCTTTTTCGGGCGGAGCGCTGCGTGGCTCCTTCTTCTCCTCATGGCTGTGATCGTCGCCGATGTGACCCTGCGCCACTGGTTCGTGATCGGTTCCACCAAACTGCAGGAACTGGAATGGCACCTTCACGGAGGCCTGTTCCTCCTGACCATGGCATGGGCTTACAGCCGCAATTCCCATGTGCGGATCGAACTTGTCAGCGAACGGCTTTCCGAGCGCGCCCGCGCGATCATCGAGCTTGCCGGCATTGCCTTGCTGCTGATCCCCTATGTGGCGGCCATCCTGTGGTTCGGCAGCGACTATCTGGCCTACAGCTTCGCCTTCAATGAAGGTTCGGCCTCGGCCACGGGCCTGCCGTGGCGCTGGATCATCAAGGGCATCCTTGTCTTCGGTTTCGCCCTTCTCGGGCTTGCTGCCATTGCCCGCGCCTGCCGCGCTGTCCTGACGCTGCGGGCGGGAGGTGCCGGTTGATGGAAGAATATCTCGCCCTCCTGATGTTCGCGGCCCTTGTGCCCCTGTTGTTCACCGGATTTCCGGTGGCCTTCGTGCTCGGCGGCGTTGGCCTCGCCTTCTGGGGCATTGCCGTGGCGATGGGGCTGGAGAACGGCCAGAGCTTCTTTCTTGTCGTCGCCCGCATCTTTGGCGGCGTGGTCGACAAGCCGCTTCTTGTCGCCGTCCCCATGTTCATCTTCATGGGGCAGATGCTGGAGAAAAGCGGTGTCGCACGCGACCTTCTGAGCATGCTGCAGCGCCTCACCCGCCGCGTTCCCGGCGGGCTTGCGCTTTCGGTCACGCTTCTGGGCACCATCCTCGCCGCCACCACTGGCATCATCGGGGCAAGCGTGGTGATGATGACGCTGCTGGCCCTGCCGGTGATGCTGGAACATGGCTACAACAGGCCGCTTGCCACTGGCACGATTGCCGCTTCCGGCACGCTCGGCATCCTGTTGCCACCCTCGATCATGCTTGTGGTGATGGCGGACCTGCTGTCGATCTCCGCTGGCGGCCTCTTCATGGCGGCGGTCGGGCCCGGCCTGCTGCTGGCCACCCTTTACGCGCTTTATATTCTGGTGCGCACATGGCTGAACCCGTCGCTCGCGCCATCACTGTGGGATGGGGAAGCCGCCCCCATCACCTTTGCCGAAGTTGTCCGCAGCCTGTTGCCGCCGCTCGGCCTGATGCTTGCCGTTCTTGGCGCCATCTTCGCCGGATTTGCGACCCCCACGGAGGCCAGCGGCATCGGGGCATTCGGCGCCCTGCTCCTGGCCCTTTTCAAAGGCCGCCTGTCATTCCCGACACTCCGGGAAGTGGTGGAAGAAACCGCCCTCACCTCCGCCATGCTCTTCGGGCTTTTCGTCGGCGCGACCGCCTTTTCCTATGTCTTCGCACTTCTTGAAGGGCATCATCTGATCCTGTCGGCGCTTGAAGCCACAGGGGCCGGACCCTGGCATCTGATTGTGGTGCTGATGCTCGCCGTCTTCTTCCTCGGCTTCTTTTTCGACTGGATCGAGATCACCCTGATCATCCTGCCGGTTTTCGCACCCGTCATCGCGGGGCTCGATTTCGGCACCCATGTGCCGGTCGGGCTCGTGTCCATCTGGTTTGCCATCCTGATGGCGGTGAACCTGCAGACAAGCTTCCTGACCCCGCCCTTCGGCTTCGCGCTCTTCTACCTGAAGGGCGCCGCCCCTGCCGATGTGGCGCTGACCGACATCTATCGCGGCATCCTGCCCTTCGTGCTGCTGCAGATACTGGGGCTTGCCGCCATCATCCTGTGGCCGGAAATCGCCCTGTGGCTGGTGCCTGCGCGCTGACATGAAAAAAGGCGCCCCGAAAGGCGCCTTCTTCTTCAATCCGGTATCGAGCTTCCGATCAGGCGACAGCGCCGGTGGGCGATTCGATCTTGTGCAGCTTGCCGATCAGGTAATCGAGATTCTCGGTGTCCCAGCTGTCTTCCACAGCGGTCAGCACGCGCTCGATCATCAGCTGCTTGAACCGCTCGCGGTCATCGCCGCCGGTGGCGACCATCTCGTCCGCCACCTCAAGGGCTGCCCGCGCGACCGGCAGGAACTGGATCGGCATCTTGGCCGCTTCAAACAGGCGCTTCAGGCCCATATCGCCTTTGTCATGTACCAGCTGATAGGCGTTCGCTGCCGGGATGCCGACGATACGGGCAAGGGCCGCCTCGAAGAAGGTGGTGTCGCCCATGATCAGCGCGCGCAGGACGAGCGTCGAGGTCAGGCGCTTGTTCTTGTAAAGCTGGTCGACAAGCTGCAGCACATTCTGCGCCTGCTGGCCACCTTCCAGAAGCGACACAGTCGCCTTCTCGCGGCTCTCCAGAAGCAGGTCGCTCGCCATCGAGGCCGAAATCTCGTGGTGCGACATGATATGTTCGCGCAGTTTTTCAGACACCAGCGTCACCAGACGCTCAGCCACCCCGATCGGCAGTTCGCCGCGCTGGGCAAGCGGCGCGTTGACCTTCTCGTTCGAGCCGAACTTGTCGATCACATGGCCGTAAGTCGCTTCCGAAATCTGGGCGCCTTCGTTGGCAACAAGGGTTGCCACCACATTCTCGTTATCCGTACGAGCAAGCGCATCGGCTACGGAAGCAGACACGGTCGCACGGCTCGCCACCGCCTTCTGCGCGCCTTCGCCCGAGGACTGGACGATGGCCAGGAGGTCTTCATCGGTCAGCACCGAGGAGCTTTCGATGAAAGGCAGCGCCACCTCGTCCACATCGCGGGCGAGTGTCGCAGCCACATCATGCGGCACATCGGGGTTTTCCTTGAGGCTTTCGGAAAGCGCGGCGCGCACGCGCACGGCAGCATCCTTCAGCATCACGCGGAAGATATCTTCGGCAATCGCGCGCTCGCCCTCGGAAAGCTCGGACGAACTGAATGTCGCCGCCACCTTGGCTGCCGCGTCGGCACGGTTGTCGGTATTGGGATCCTGCAGAAGCTTTGCGACATCCGCGCTGGACAAGGTCTTGTTATCTGCCACCGTGCTCTTCCCGTTCTATCTGCCTGACCTATACCGGATAACCGGTCCGTCACCTGCAAGCTAGGTGAAACTGTTTAACCGGGCGTTAATCGCGGCCTTGGGCAAGGATAACACTCCCTTCCCCTACGGCCAGCAACTCCTTCGTCAAATATGGCAGAAATGTGCCATCTTTCCGTTGAGCCGCCCGGCTTTACCGGCTATCGTGCCAGCAATTTTAACCGGACAGCGTATCTGTCCCAAGAACAATCTTCATGAGCACTCATAAACTGCAGGCTCGTGATACGGGGAAAATCAGACACATGATCATTCGATTGCTGGCTGCTATCGGCGCCCTAGTGGGCCTGAGCCAAGCGGCTTTCGCGCAGGAAGCGGCAGAACGAACCTTTTCGCAGACCGTCAATGACACGATCTCGCCGATTACAGATTTCATCTCGAACGAGATCATCTTCTTCAAAATCCCGCTCAGCGCTTTCATCGACGGCGCACCGGACGTTCCCTTCCTCATCGTGTGGCTGCTCTCGGGCGGCATTTTCTTCACCTTCTATATGGGCTTTATCAACCTTCGCGGTTTTGCTCAGTCGCTCAGGATCGTTTCCGGGCGTTATGACAACCCGGCAGATCCCGGTGAAGTTACCCACTTCCAGGCCCTGACAGCCGCCCTTTCGGCCACCGTCGGCCTCGGCAACATCGCAGGTGTGGCACTCGCCATCACGCTTGGCGGCCCTGGCGCCACCTTCTGGATGATCCTCGCCGGCCTTTTCGGCATGACCAGCAAGTTTGTGGAAGTGACCCTTGGTCACAAATACCGTCAGATCGACGAGAATGGCGTGGTGGCCGGTGGCCCCATGCATTATCTGTCGAAAGGCCTTGCTGCCCGTAACTGGCCGAACGCCGGCCGCATCGTGGCGGTGATCTTTGCCGTGATCTGTATCGGCGGCGCCTTCGGGGCCGGCAACATGTTCCAGGCAAACCAGGCGACTGCCCAGCTTGCCAACGTGGCAGCGGACCTGACCGGTGGTGCGGAGAGCATCTTCTTCGGCCGTCCGTGGATTTTCGGCATCATCTATGCGGCGGGACTTGCGCTTGTGATCGTCGGCGGCATTCGCGGCATCACCCGCGTCACCGAGTTCCTGGTACCCATCATGGCGGGGATCTATGTGATCGCCGCCCTTTTCATTATCGGCGCCAATATCGAGCACCTGCCCGATGCCTTCGTCGCCATCTTTGAAGGCGCCTTCACCGGTGACGGCGTTGCCGGTGGTATCCTTGGCGTGATGTATATGGGTCTGCGCCGTGCGACCTTCTCGAACGAAGCGGGCCTCGGCACTGCCTCGATCGCCCACGCCGCCGCCAAGACGAAAGAGCCGGTGGCAGAAGGCCTCGTGGCCCTTCTTGAGCCCTTCGTCGATACCGTCGTCATCTGCACCATGACGGCGCTCGTGATCATCATCACCGACATGCATATCAACGGCGCCGGCCTTGACGGCATCGCGCTGACGTCGGCTGCCTTCGACAGCTTCATCGACGGCTTCCGTTATGTGCTGACGATTGCCGTGCCGCTCTTCGCCTTCTCGACGACCATCACCTATTACTATTACGGCGAACGTGCCCTGCACTTCCTGACCGGCGGCAACAAGGGCAACACTGTCCATGTCTATAAAGCCACCTATCTGGCGGCGATCGTCGTGGGTTCGGCCATGCAGCTGACCGCCGTGATGGACTTTGCAGATGCGATGCTCCTTGCCCTCGGCTTCCCGAACCTTGTGGGTGTGTTCATCATGCGCCGCGAAGTGAAGGCGATGCTGACGGACTACCTGACCCGCCTCAAAGCTGGCGAGATCAAACCGTTCACCGGAAAATGATCAGGCTCCGGCGCGGCAATTCGCCGCGCCGGGCTTGCGTCCGGTTCAGCGCAGGTTCATCATAAGAGTTGAAAATGGCGGTCCATGGCCGCCTTTTTCTTGTTCGGCAGACGGAATTCCGCCAGCCATCCGCCAGACCGGTCCCTACCCCAGGGCCAAAGACTTCAAGGATTTATCCCATGCTGAAATCCCTTCTCAATGCGACTGTCGCCACCCTGATCGTCGCCACCGCGCTGACCACCGGTGCGCAAGCGGCCGGTGACCCGGCCAAGGGCAAGATGATTTTCAACCGCTGCAAGGCCTGCCACACGCTGACTGCCGCCGAGCGCCTGAAGATGGGCCCGTCGCTCGCAGGCGTTTTTGGCCGCAAGGCCGGCACGTCGGAAGGCTACAAATATTCGCCGGCAATGGTGGAATCGGAAGTCGTGTGGAGTGCTGAAACGCTCGATCAGTATCTCGCTGATCCCAAAGGCTTCATCCCGAAGAACAAGATGATCTTCCCAGGACTGAAGAAGGATCAGGACCGCGCTGACGTGATCGCGTATCTCGAACAGGCGACAAAAGAGTAATTAGCGGTTATAGTCGGCGCGCAAATAAGAACCGACTAACCGTCGATGCGAGGAAAAACAAATGCTTGATAGACTGAGCAAACAGGCCTTCGGGGCCGTTTGCGCCCTCTTCATGCTGGGCGCGGGCATTGCCCACGCCCAGGATACCGCCGTGGCCGATCCCCAAGGGGCCGTGGCATTCATCGAATCTGTGGCTGATGACACCAAGGCCGTCTGGAGCGATTCAACGCTTTCAGACGCCGACCGCACCACTGCTTTCCGCAAGATTTTCCGGCAAGCTGCCGATATCGACCTTCTGGCAAAAGGCATGCTTGGCCGTCACTACCGGTCGGCAACGCCGGACCAGCGCTCCGCCTATATGGTTGCGATGACCGATTACATCATCGGTGAATTCGACAAGCGCATGCAGCAGATCGGCTTCAAGGATGTGGAAATCGTCGGCACCACGCCGGCTTCTGGCAAGGGCGGCCACCTGTTTGTCCGCACCAAGGTCGACCGTGCTGAAGGTGCACCGATCCTGGCTGACTGGCGCGTCCGCAAAAAGGACGGCGGCTTCCAGATCGTCAATCTCGAGGTTGAAGGCATCAACCTGCTGATCACCAACCGCGAACAATTCTCGGCGCGCATCGCCGAAATCGGGCTGGACGGCCTGATTGCCGAACTCAAGGCCACTTACAGCACGGCTTCCGCCGCGCCGGTCGGCAACTGACCAGTTCTGATCAGTCCGTCGCGGCCACGGTCGCGACGGATACAGGCTCCATCACACACAGAAGCCGCAAGCTGCCAGCCGTATTGTAAAGCGCACTTTCAAGCGCCGTTGCCCGGGCAGCCGGCACATTCACCGCAAATCGCGTCCTGTAATCGAAACCGGCCTCGGTTTCGATCCGGCGGCTGTTCATCCGCACGATATTGGCGTCGTAATCGACAAGCACTTCACTGATCCGGGCCACCAGCCCCGGGCGGTCACCGCCCTTAACCTCGATCACATGAGTGATGGTGCCGCTGTCATCGCGGGTGAGGTTGAAGGGGAAGCTCGTGACCGCAATACGGGCACCCTCGAGCAGATCGAGGGCAGCAAGCCCTTCCTGCACTTCTTCAGGCGTCGTCAGCGTCGCGAATTCTGCCACACAGCTGAATTCGAACCCCTGCCCCAGTACCGCATAGGCGCTGTCGGCAAGGTTTGCACCGATTTCGAAAAGATAGCTCGAGACAGCAGAAACAACACCGACCCGGTCACGCCCGATGATCGAAATAAGGAGATTACTGGAGACCCGTTCCTGACCTTGTGTGTTGCTCATGTTCTTGCCTGCTTGAAAAAAAATGATGCTGCGCCACAATGGATTTGATACACAGGCGCCGCGCTCCACAATCATTTTCATTAGGGACATAGCCCATGTCTGACAAGCAACTTCTTCACCTCGTCTTCGGCGGTCCGGTTTCGGACCCGCAGACGCTTGATTTCACCGATCTGAGCAAGCTTGAGATCGTCGGTGTCTTCGGCTCCTACCAGGAAGCCGAAAACGCATGGCGCAGCGTCAGCCAGGCCAATGTGGATGACGCGATGACCCGTTATGTGGTCGTGCACCTGCACAAGTTGCTGACGCCGGAAATCTGAAAGCCCACGCTTTCGCCGGCTTTGAAATGAGAAAAGCCCCGCAGGCAGAGCGCTTGCGGGGCTTTTTTTGCGGAGCGCTATCGGGGGGATCAGCGCGTCGACGCGGGGGCAGCAAAATGGGCGTCAAGGCCATCGGCAATCGCTTCGCCTTCAAGGTCATAAGCGCCGAGGTGGCCGTGGAGATAGGTCATGGCTTCCTCGCGGCTGCCAAACTGGCGGCGGGAAAGCTCAAGCTGGGCAATCCGGCGGATGCCTTCGATATCGATCGGGGAATAGTACATCGTCCCTTCGTCTTTCATTTCTTCTTCTGCGATTCACGTATTTCAGCCACCCTAGAAGGGATCACCGGACGAAATCGTGACAGTTAGATGACGTTTTGGTGACAAGGCCCGATGGTTGACATTCGGCTCGCCTGCACCTATCTCACGGCGCAGAAGGAGTAACGAGGACCATGACAACGAATCCGCCCATCACCCGGAATGCGCTTTTCACGATCGGCCAGGTCGTGAAGCATCGCGTGTTTCCGTTCCGTGGCGTGATCTTTGATGTGGACCCGGAATTCGCCAATACGGAAGAATGGTGGGAATCGATCCCGGCCGAAATCCGGCCCGAGAAAGGCCAGCCGTTCTATCATCTGCTCGCGGAGAATGGCGAGCAGTCGTACGAAGCCTATGTTTCGCAACAGAATCTGGTGCCGGACGACAGCGGCGAACCGGTTGATCACCCTGATGTACCCGACATGTTCGGCGAATATCTCGGGGATCGCTACCGCATCAAGGAAAGCCAGCGGCATTGAGACAAAGAAAAAGGCGGCCAGATCGGCCGCCTTTTCTCATACCGGGTATCCGGTTTCCTCAGGCGAGGAAAATCTTCATCAGCACGAGGACCGCGACAATCGCGACGGTCGACCGAACGGCCACCTTGATGAAGCCATTGTAGGTGGTTTCCTGTTCTTTAACGTCCATCGACATGATCATCTCCCAAAGTATGGAGGGCCCCAGCCCGTTGTTTTTTGCTCTATAACCGATTGTGACAGTCCGGCCAAGCCTCAAACCGCAGTGCCGGCGAGGCAAGCCGCGAGAAGTTTGGGGTCGATATTGCCGCCCGAAAGCACGATCACGCTGGTCTGCCCCTTCGCTTCAACACGGCCTTCAAGGAGTGCCGCGAGCGAGACAACACCCCCCGGTTCGGTCGTCAGTTTCAGGATTTCAGAGGCATAGGCCACGGCATCAGCTGCCTCGCGGTCCGATACGGTCAGGCCCTTCACGCCAAAGGCTTGAAGCACGGCAAAGGTCAGCGGCCCAGGCGAATCCGAGAGAAGCGCGTCGCAGATCGACTTTACCGTGATATCCGCCTGCTGGCGCGTACCGCTTTCCAGCGAACGCTTGGTGTCGTCATAGGTCGCGGGTTCCACCACATACCGGGCAGCACCCGGAAATTCGCGCCCGAGCACGGTATAAAGCCCCGAAGCGAGGCCACCGCCACCGCAGCCGGTGAGGATTTGGTCGGGGGTTACGCCAATCGCCTTCAGGTCTTCTGCGATCTCAAGCCCGATGGTGCCCTGCCCGGCCATGATATAAGGGTCGTTGAAGGATGGCACGACGATGGCGCCTTCCTTTTCGCTGATCTCGGCAGCAATCGCTTCGCGGCTTTCGCTGTAGCGGTCAAACAGCCTGACAATCGCGCCATATCCTTTGGTATTGCGAACCTTGATCTCGGGGGCGTCCTTCGGCATCACGATGGTCGCCTTCACGCCCAGCATGCGGGCAGCGAGCGCCACGCCCTGCGCGTGGTTGCCGCTCGAGAAAGCCACAACGCCGCGCTTCTTTTCCTCGTCCGTCAGCTGCGAGATGCGGTTATAGGCTCCCCGGAACTTGAAGGCACCGGCGTGCTGCAGGCATTCGGGCTTGATGAAGACGCGCCCGCCAAGGCGTTCATTGAGGGCAAGGTTTTCGATAAGCGGGGTGCGAACGGCAATCCCCTTGATGCGGCCGGCAGCGGCAACAATATCCTCGTAGCTGATCGCGAGTGTCATGGTCTTATTTATCCTTTTTTCGGCGCGGGCGATGCTTGTGCCACCAGCGCAACAGCCTGACTTCCATGCGCCGGCGGAACCGGCGCACGGCGGGATAATCCACGGAAAGGATCACAAGGCCAAGCGGTATCATCCAGAATCCGAGAACCGGCAGAAATCCGAGGATGCCGCCAATGACCAGAAGGACGCCTACAATGAGGCGTCCCAGCTGGTTGTTCGGAATTGTCTTCTTGATCTTCTGGCGGATCATGTCCCGCCCCTTCGGTCAGTCGACCGCTGCAAGCGTTTCGGCGAACAGGTTGAAGATACGGTCGATATGCGCCTTGTCGGAAACAAGCGGCGGAGCGATGGCAATATGATCGCCCGACAGCCGTACTTTCAGGCCCATTTCAAACGCCTTCAGGAACACATCGTTCGCCCGTGCACCCAAGACGCCGTCGCGCTGCGCCACGGTGAAGGCACTCATGAAGCCGAGGTTGCGGATATCGGTCACATGCTTTGCCGTTTTAAGGCCATGGGCCGCCGCGCCGAAATGCGGCTCAAGGGTCTGGACATTCTCGTAAACGCCCTCTTCCTTGAAGACCTTCTGGGTGGCAAGCGCCGCGGCCACGGCCAGCGGGTGCGCCGAATAGGTATAGCCGTGGAACAGCTCAACCCCGCCCTTCGTTTCATCCATGAAGGTATCGTAGATGCGCTTCTGCACGATCACAGCGCCCATCGGCACGGTGCCGTTGTTGATGGCTTTGGCGGTCGTGATGATATCGGGTTCCACCTTGAAGCGCTCGGCAGCACTGGCATAACCCAGACGCCCGAAGGCCGTGATCACCTCGTCGAAAATCAGGAGGATGCCGTGCTTTGCGGTAATTTCGCGCAGGCGCTCCAGATAGCCGATGGGCGGGATGAACACACCAGCCGAACCCACAACAGGCTCGACGATCACCGCAGCGATGGTGGAGGCATCATGCAGCTTCACCAGATTTTCAAGCTCGTCGGCGTAAGCGGCACCCGTTTCCGGCTGGCCGTTCGTGAAGGCCATGGTCGCCGGGTCATAGGGGAAAGGCATGTGGTCCACACCCGGCAGCAGCGAGCCGAAGAATTTGCGGTTATTGACCATGCCGCCAACCGAGATGCCGCCAAAGCCCACGCCGTGATAACCGTTGAAGCGACCGATCAGGCGGGTCCGCGATGCGTCTCCCTTGAGGCGGTGGTAGGCGATGGCGATCTTGAGCGCGGTATCCACCGATTCCGAGCCCGAGTTCGTGAAGAAGACATGGTCAAGCGAGCCGGGCATCACGTCCGCCACCACATTGGCGAGCTCGAACGCCGGGCGGTGGCCGAAGCCGAAGGCGGTGGAATAGTCCAGCTTGCCGGCCTGTTCGCGGATCGCTTCGGTCACTTTCGGATGGCCGTGCCCCAGCGCTGAACACCAGAGGCCTGAGGAGCCGTCAATCACCTGACGGCCATCGTCCGTGGTGAAATAGAGGCCCGCAGCGCTTTCCAGGAGGCGCGGTTTGGCCTTGAAGGCCTTGTTGGGCGTGAACGGCATCCAGTAGGCCTGCAGTTCATCGTTCCGAAGCGGATTGGAGGAGGTCATGAAACACCTGATGCTTTGGCGAAAGCGGCTCTCCGGCCGTCGCCTCTGGACTTGATCTTTTGTGGGATCGGGGCGGCCGCAGCCGCCCCGCCCGAAGCGCTAGATTATTCTTCGCCGAAGTTGACGGTCAGCTTCACACCCACGGTGCGCGGACGGCTGATGCCGAAACCGTGCGCCGGGAACAGCCCGTCAGGCGAGCCTTCGCTGGTGCCATCGAAATACTTGGCGTTGAACACGTTTTCCATATAGGCCGTGACCGACCAGCCTTCGTTGCTGGTCCAGCCGAGGCGGGCTGCAACATCGGTCCACCCGCCATTAACACCCGACGGGGTGTTGTCGAGGCCGCCGTAGGTCTTGCTTTGCGTACGGAAGTCAACCGACCCTGTGATCTCGCCCGCGTCACCGATCGGCTGGTGATAGGCAAGCACGCCGGCAAGCGTCCATTTGGGCGAACCCGGCAGGCGCGAGCCATCAGGCCCGATCACCACTTCGGTGCCATCCGGATAGGTGTAAACCGCACCGGTCACTTCGTTGGTGTTGTAGGAGCCCGAAACGAACATATCGAGGTTTTCGCTCAGGATCGCCTGCACGGTGGCTTCCGCGCCCCATGCCTTCACCTTGCCCACGTTCACAATCTTGGTGCCTGCATCGAAGAAGTTCAGCTGCAGGTCCGTGTAGCGATAGTGATAGACGTTACCGTTGAGGCGGACGCGGCTGTCAAACAGGTCGCCCTTGAAGCCAACCTCATAGGAGGTCACCTGCTCGGGGTCGAACGAGTTCGGCGTAGCGCCCGGGGTTGCAACGAGATCGTCGTCAACACCATCCGGGAACTCGTCGGTCGGGTTCAGGTTCACAGCGAACGAGCCGAAGCCGCCCGATTTGTAGCCTTTGGTGAGGCTGGCATAGATCATCCAGTCCTCATTCGGGCGGTAACGGGCGATGAAGCGCGGCGTGAACTTGTCCCACGACTTGCTGTCATAGACGAAACCGTCGGTCGTCAGGCCGAACATCCAGTAGGGGCCGAGGCCGGTATCGACCGGCAGCACGTTGATGCCGAAGTTCTTCTTGTCCTTGGTGTAGCGGATGCCGGCACCGATATCGAACTTCTCGCTGAACTCGTAGGTCGCCTCGAAATAGGCACCCCAGCCCGAATATTCACCGTCGACCATGTTGGCTTCAACCTGGCCTTCGGGGTTATATTCATAGTCCTCGCCATAGTAATATTGCGACATTTCCTGACAGGTCATGCCGTAATAGACGCCGCAAAGGACATCTTCACCAAGGGCGTTGCGGAACAGAACGTCGAGCTTTTCCTTATAGTAGGAAACGCCGCCGTACCACGACAGCGGGCCTTCGGTCTGGCCTACAAGGCGCAGTTCCTGCTCGAAATAGTCGCCCGACTGGGTCTGGGCATAGTCGTTGTAGCGGAAGGGCGCGCCGTCGAAATCTTCGGCGTAATCATAGTCATGATCCTTGTAGCCGGTGATCGACTGCAGGCTTGCGAAGCCAAGGTCGAAATTGATGTGCGCCTCGAGCGAGAGAACATCGCCGATATCGTAGTTGCCAAGGCCTTCGTCGGCATCCACATCACGGATATCACCGCGCGGGGTGACCGGGCCTTCGAGCACTTCTTCAAGCGAGTCCAGGATACCGAAGGCATTGTTGGCGCGGTAAACCGAGCCGCTTTGCTCGCGGTCTTCATACTCGAGGATGAAGGTGCTGTCCCAGCTTTCGCCGCGCACGCCAACGCTCGCCCGGAAGGCATCCTTGTTGTGCCATACCTGCTTGCGGGCTTCGGGATCGAACTGGTTGTCGACATAGCCGTCTTCTTCGCTGTGGTAAGCGGCAAGACGCACAGCAACCTTGTCGTTGATGCCATAGTTGAAGGCAGCTTCGCCTTCAAGAATGCCACGCTGGCCAACACCCATTTCCATATAGCCGGACGTCTGGTCGTACTTCGGCTTGGTGGTATAGAGGCTGACAGCGCCCGAGATTGCGTTACGGCCGAACAGGAAGCCCTGCGGCCCGCGCAGGACCTCGGCACGTTCCATATCGAACATCGAGGTCACAACAACGCCGTTACGGCCCTGATAGAGGCCGTTCTTGAAGAAGCCGACCGACGGATCGCCGCCGACGCCGAAGTCGTTCGTCGAGATACCGCGGATGTTGATATAGTCGATGAAGCTGTCTTTGCTGTCGCCCGCGAAGCCCGGGGTGAATTTCACCAGGTCTTTCACGTCGTCAAGATTGACGCGCTTCTGGAAAGCCGCATCGAAGGCCGCAACGGCGAGCGGCACATCCTGCACCGATTCAGCACGTTTCTGGGCTTCAACGAGGATTTCCTCGATCACCATCCCGTTGTTGTCGCCGGATTCCTGGGCAAACGCCTGCCCTGCCCCGGCAAGCAGCGCCGCGAACGACGCACCGGTCGTCAGCCAAGGCCGCTTTTTCTTTGTCGTGACTGCCATTCTGTTTCTCCCTGACAATTCGATTTGCACATTTTTCCAGACTCAAACGCAATCGTGGTGGCCGTTCAAGGCACAAATGCCATGCGGACACCGTTTTTGGGCAAGGGGTTGTCAGACGGCAACACCTTGGGCCAGCAGTTCATTCCGCATCGCGGAAAGCTTGTCTTCATAGCGGCGCCAGCGACCGACCGAGCGCGTGTGGGCGGGCTCTCTCACCTGCGCCGCGCTCGCCGTCGTCACGGCGCCGTCGTTGTTGAAAAAGTCGAGGCAGGCGTCATCCCACGCAAGGCCGAGGGCCGCGATCAGGCGGCGGGTTTCGGCCTCCGTATCCGTCACCAGTTTTTCGTATTCGATCTCGATCAGGCGATCCCCGAGAAGGGCGCGCCAGTCCGTCATCAGTGACAGGTAGCGGGCATGGTGCCGCGCCATTTCCTGCTGATTGTAGGAATGCGGATAGGCTTCGGCGAAAAGCTGTTTGTAGCTTGCGAAGCAGCTATCCATCGGGTCGCGCCGCACATGCACGATCTTGGCGTTCGGCAAGGCGGCGGCGATAAGCGGCGCATACAGATAATTCACCGGCATCTTGTCGATGAAATGCGACTTTGAGCCACGCACCGGCTTCGTTGCCTCGATATAGGCATGCCCGACAAGGCTAGCATCCATCGCGGCTATCGCTTCCACCACCTCAGCGCTCATCGGCAACGGGGTTGAAAGGCCCGACAGGCGCTTCATGGACATGGCAAACTGTTGCAACTCACCCGCCGCCTCGACCTCGCCGTGTGCGGCAATGATCCGTTCCACCAGCGTGGTGCCGGTGCGCGGCTGGCCGACGATGAAGATCGGCGCATCTGCCGGTGTCTTGCCCTTCTGTGCCGCGAGCCATTCAGTGGTGAATGCAGATTTCAGCGCCGCAAACAGCTGTTCCTCGACGGCCTCGTCATAGTCCGTTGCTGCGCGTTTGGCAGCGGCACCGGCCTCGAAGGCTTCGAACGCGGCGTCCCAGTCCTCAAGGTCTTCCAGTTCCTTGCCGGTGGCATACAGGAGGAAGCTCTGGGACAGCGGCGTATAGCCGCGCGAGCCCAGATATTCAGCCATTTCCTCGATATGCTTGCGGTCCTTGGCCTTCGACATGCCAGCGATCATCCAGTGGGCGCGAGGCATATCGGGATGGGCCTTCAGGACGATATCGAGCGCCGCCCGTGCCTCGTCAAACCGGCCGAGGAACAGGAGCGCGTTGGCACGGTTGAAGGCAAACTGCGGATGGCCGGGCTCTTTCGCTGTCGCCTTGTCAAACCAGCGCAGCGCTTCAGCCTGATCGCCAAGCGCGCTGAAGACCCCGCCGATCGTATCCATCACGATAGGCATTGCGGGCGACAACGCCACAGCGCGTTCCAGCGCGGTTTCGGCATTTCCGTATTGGCCGAGCATGGCATAGAGCCGGGCAAGCTGCGCCCAGCCCGCCGCGTCGCCCTCATCAAGACCGACAACGGATTTGAAAGCCCTGACGGCGGTTGCCGTATCGCGGCTTTCGGATGCGATAAGGCCGACGAGGAAATGTGCCTCTTTCACGCGCGGGGCATGGGTCAGCACTTCACGCGCGGCGGCGCCGGCCTCTCCAAGCTTGCGCGATGCGAAGGCCTGATAACCGCGCTTCAACAGAGCGGCCAGCCGGGCCTTGTCGGGCTCGCCTGTCCTTACGATTGTCTCTGTCGCACCTGCGTTCATCATCCCCCCGGATATTCCCGCCTTAGAAAGCCCAGTCTCTGAAACGATACCATGCCATGCCGATTGCCTGCAGCGGATGCTTGAACATGCGCCCGCCGGGGAACGGCAAATGCTTCACCGAGGCCATGATGTCAAACCGTTTCGGGTCGCCCCCGATGGCCTCTGCAATAATCTTGGCCGACATATGCGTCGGCGCCACGCCGTGGCCCGAATAGGCCTGCGCGTACCAGATATTCTTGTCGAGCTTGCCAACCTGCGGAATGCGGTTAAGGCCGATCCCCAGATACCCGCCCCACGAATATTCAACACGGATGTCTTTGAGCTCCGGGAACACTTTTTCCATGGCCGGGCGGATCGATTTCTCAAGATCATGCGGATGCAGGCCGGAATAGTTGGCACGGCCCCCGAACAGGATGCGCCGGTCCGGGCTCATGCGGAAATAATCAAGCGCCCAGCGCTGGTCGCAAGCGGCAAAGCGCGCCGGCATCAGCTTTTTGGCAAGGTCTTCCGAAAGCTGTTCGGTCGCGAGGATATAACTGCCCGTCGGCAGGCAGCGCGCGGCGAGCGAGGGAACGAGTTCCCCCATATAGGCGTTGCCGGCGAGGATCACGTGATCGCAGACGACCTTGCCGCCTGTTGCTGTCACCACCGGCTTGTCACCGTATGCGACATGAGTGACCTCCGCGCCTTCAAAGATGCGCGCGCCATGCTTTTCGGCGGCCCGCGCCTCACCGCGCACAAGGTTCAAGGGGTGCACCTGCCCCCAGCCCATGTTGACCCGGCCACCGACATAACGGTCGGAGCCGATATAGTTCTTCACGTCAGCCGCACCCACCATGCGCTGCTCGTGCGGATAGCCATGGGCTTTCAGGACTTCCATCCCTTCCGCCAGCTCGTCCATCTCGCGCGGCTTCATGGCGGCATCGAAATAGCCCCATTCCAGATCGCAATCGATCTGATATCTGGCGACCCAATCCTTGATGATATCGACGCATTCGACGCCCATGTCGAACACCGCCTGTGCGTTCGCCTTGCCGAAGGTCTTTTCCATCATCGGTGCATCGGTCATTTCCTGACCATAGCCGCCGATGACCTGCCCGCCGTTGCGGCCCGAAGCACCCCAGCCGATCAGGTTCTGCTCCAGCAGCACCACGGACGCGCCGCGTTCCGCCAGATGAAGGGCCGCCGCCACACCGGTGAAACCGCCGCCGACAATGCAGACGTCGGCCTTCACCTCCCCTTCAAGACGCGCGAAAGGCGCCTCGTCCTTCAGGGTGGCGGTATAGTAGGAGGCCGGAAAACGGTCGCTATGTACTCGGTCGGTCAAACGCATATAAGTAACGGTCTTTCCTCAGACAATCCTCAGATAGTGGCGATAGTCAGCCGAGCTGACGGCCCGGTGGAAGGCCAGTTCCTCGGACCCGCGCACCTGCACATAAAGATCGACGAAATCCTCGCCGAGATATTCTTTCATCACGTCCGCCTCCATCAGGCGGTCAAGCGCGATGCGCCAGCGGTTCGGCAGGACGTTCTCGAACACAACAGCGTCGAATTCGCCGCGCTTCGGGCCGGGGTCCAGCTGGTGTTCGAGCCCGAAGTGAGCGCCCGCGAGGATCGCCGCCAGCATCAGGTAGGGGCACGCATCGGCGCCGCACACACGGTGCTCGAAGCGACGATCCTTGCCAGAGGCCATCGGCAGGCGCACCGAGAGAAGCCGGTTGTTCTCGCCCCAGTTCGGCACCACGGGCGCGAAGAAATCGGGGTCGAAACGGCGGTAGCTGTTGGCGTTCGGCGCGAACAGCGCCGTCGCCTCAGGCATGGTTTCCAGAAGCCCGCCAACGGCATGCTTCAGCCGGTCTTCGCCGCCCTTGCCTTCGAAGATATTGTTGCCGTCCTTGTCGAGGATCGAGACGTGGGCATGCATGCCGTTCCCGGCTTCGTCCACCAGCGGCTTGGCCATGAAGCTCGCCAGCAGACCATATTTGAAGGCAACACCCTTGATGATGCGCTTCAGCATCATGGCGTAATCGCACATGCGCATCGGATCATCGATATGCAGGAGATTGGCTTCAAACTGGCTGGAGCCATATTCGGTGACGATCCCGGTGATGGGCAGACCCTGCTCCTTGCAGACATCCTCCATCTCGTTGAGGATTTCCTCATAATCATAGAGGACGTCCATATTATAGATGTTGCCGCCCTCGGCCTTCGGGAAGTCGTTCAGCGGCGACATCGGCACCGGCGGCACCGTGCTTGTGGCCTCGAAAAGATAGAATTCAAACTCCAGCGCCACCACAGGCTTCAGGCCGGCAGCGCGGTAGCGGGCAAGCACCCGGTTCAGCACCGAGCGCGGATCCATGAAGAAGGGGCCGCTTTCCGAATCCATCATCGTCAGCATGATCTGGGCGGTCGGGTGTTTGGTCCAGGGAACCCGCACCAGCGAACCCGGCACCGGCATGCACACGCGGTCGGGGTCGGTGCCATACTCGTCGCTCACCGTATCGGCGGCGGCACCGTTGAAGGTGAGGAACGGCGTGGTGATCGGGAAAAGCGTGCCTTCCTTCGGCAGCTTCTTCAGCGCCTCGATTGGCAGCTGCTTGCCGCGGAAAAGGCCGTTCATATCCGGCAGCAACACCTCGATCACTTCCGTGTCGGGGTGGCGGGCGAGGAAGGCCTCGACCTCTTGCTCCAATGTAAGCTTCGCATCCTTCGGCATCGTCATATACTCTACGTTTGGCGCACAGGTGGGCTGGCACGAACGCCGGCCGGCATGCCAAGGGGCGGCAAGGACCGGCTGCCCGGAAAACGACCCTGAGATGGGTCACAATCGGTGCGGAATGGTGCAATGTGATCACAAGAAAGAGACTAAGTCAATGCCATCAGGATGCAGATTCGGCCAATAGCCGAGCTTCAGCAAGCATTGCGCGGGCTCCAATGCTCCCCGCAGTGCTTTCGTTGCGCATCCGATCCGTCTTGACGGAAACCATAATTTGTGATCACATTTTGTCGAGGCGCGACTCTGAGTCGCTTCCGCCAGTCAATGCTACCCCAAGCTACCTGGAATATAAATCATGACCAGAAAACCCATCGAGCATACGGGCTCCTACTATGCTGCCACGGCGAACCCCTCGCCCGTGCGCCCCTCCCTGCAAGGCGACATCACGGCTGACGTGTGCGTGGTCGGCGCCGGCTATTCAGGCATCGTCAGCGCCCTGACGCTTGCCGAGCTTGGCTACAAGGTCGTTGTCCTTGAGAATGCCAGGGTCGGTTGGGGCGCATCGGGGCGCAACGGCGGCCAGATCATCAACGGCTACAGCCGCGAAATCGAATATATCGAGGACCGCGTTGCCCCCTCACAAGCCCGCATGATGGCCGACCTCGCGCTCGAGGGCGGCAATGTGATCCGCGAGAATGTGGCCAAATACAATATCCACTGCGACCTGAAGCATGGCTCAGTACTTGCCGCCTATACGCAGAAACAGATCCGCCATCTGGATGAAACCATCAAGGCATGGGCCGAGCGCGGTCGTGGCGGGCTTGAGCTGCTGGACAAGGCCGGCATCCGCGAGCAGGTCGGCACCGATATCTATGCCGGCGGCTGGATCGACCATAACGGCGGCCATATCCATCCGCTGAATCTCTGCCTCGGCGAGGCGGCGGCGGCTGAAAGCCTTGGCACCGTTATCTACGAGCAAACCAATGTGACCCGCGTTGACCACAATGCGGAAAAGCCTGTCGTTTACTGTGAAAACGGCAGCGTGACCGCCAATTACGTGGTCCTCGCCGGTAACGCCTATCTTGGCAAGACGGTGCCGGAGCTGGCTCCGAAGGTGCTGCCGGCCTCCACCCAGATCATCGTCACCGAACCGCTTGGCGACCTTGCCGATGAATTGCTGCCCAATGGTTACTGCGTGGAGGACTGCAATTATGTCCTCGATTACTTCCGCCTGACGGCTGACAAACGGCTGCTCTTCGGTGGCGGCACGGTTTATGGCGGGCAGGATATTGCCGACGTCGAAAAGGCCCTTCGTCCCAACATGGAGAAAATCTTCCCCATGCTGAAAGACAAGAAGGTGGACTTCGGCTGGCAGGGCAATATCGCCCTCACCTGGATCCGCCTGCCCCATGTCGGCCGGCTCGGCAAATCCACTTTCTTCACCCAAGGCTATTCCGGCCACGGGGTGACAAGTTCACACATGATGGGCCGTGTTCTCGGACACGCCATTCATGGCCAGGCAACCGCCTTCGATGCCTTTGCGGGCATTCCGGCGCGCAGTTTCCCCGGTGGCCAGCTCCTCAGCGTTCCGCTGTCGACCATCGGCTGCTGGTACTATTCGATGCGAGACAAGCTAGGAATCTGACGCCCGGATGGCATAGACTTCTGATCCGGGCAATTCAGCCCGGTTCCAATGGGATAATGGGATGGGGCACAAGAACACACTGTGGGGCGTGAAGAAGGAACGGCTGTTCCAGGGTTTCAAATATCTGGTTTACAGCTTCATTCTGGTGAACTTCTTCTACTTCCTGCGGGAAGACTATCTGGCCTCGACCCACACCTACCGGGACGGCTTCAACTGGACACAGCTGGCTGAAGCCTTCTCGCAGTCGACCGACACCCTCGCCTGGTGGATCCTCCTGATGCTTTTCGAGCTTCAGACATGGACCCTGAATGACGAGAAGCTGGACCGGATAAAGGGCATGATCAGCGCTGTGGGCGCTGTTGCCTATGGCTTCATCATCATCGCGTTCCTTGGATACGTGGAACGCATGCTGATGACCTACGGTTTCTCGGCCTCCAGCTTCACCGATGCCTGCTCGGCTGTCGGTCAGGTCCTGTCGGTCGCGATGGATATGGATGACTATATCGACCTGACCGCCGCCAACTGCGCCTCGTTCGAAGGAACGCGCTGGTTTGTGAACGAAACGGTTGGCATGATGGCAAACGATGAGGTGCTGACCCGCATGCACCGGCTGTCGGCTACGGATGTCCTGAATGCAGGCGCGTGGCTTCTCATCGTTGTGGTGCTGGAAGTGGATGTCTGGCTGACGCTGAAACGCGAACTGACAGACTTTTTCTACCGCATCAATACCGCCGTGAAGATGGTCCTTTACGGCACCCTCATCGTCTGCTGCCTTTACTGGGCCGGCATGGGGGATCTGGTCGGCTTCTGGGATGCTTTCGTCTGGATTGTCGCCTTCTTCCTGATCGAACTGAACCTGTTCAAATGGCAGGAAGAGGAAGAGGCAGACATGGAACGTGAAGCCATGGAAGACGCGATCGCCAAGACCGGTGACAGTTTCTAGAAGCACTCGAGGACGAAAATGACATCGAAACCCGTCGTCGCCATCGTATGCGATACCTCGAAATCGGGGCCGCATATCTATCATTCGGTCGGCGACAAATATATCCAGGCGCTGCGCCGCTGCGCTGACGTCACGCCTGTACTGATCCCGTCGCTTGATGTGCCGGTGCCAGCGGAGGAGATTTTCTCCTTCGCAGACGGCCTGCTGGCCACTGGTGGCTACAGCAATATCCAGCGCCACTATTATGGCGATGCACCAGCCCCCGAGGGCGAGAATGAAGACCCGCACCGCGACAAGAACACCCTGCCCCTGATCCGGCAGGCGATTGCCATGGGCATCCCGATGCTCGGCATCTGCCGCGGCTTGCAGGAACTGAATGTCACGATGGGCGGCACGCTGTACCCGCGCCTCCATGAAATCGACGGTCGCTTCGACCACCGCGAGGACAAGGACGCCCCGGTCGATGTGCAATATGGCCCCGCCCACAGCGTGAGCGTACGCGAAGGCGGCCTGTTGCATACCATCACCGGCGCTGACGAATTCATGGTCAATACGGTGCATGGCCAGGGCATCCGTGATCTGGCGCCCGGCCTTGTTGTCGAGGCACTTGCCGATGATGACACGATCGAAGCCGTTTCCATCGAGAATGCCAAGGCATTTGCGCTGGCAGTCCAGTGGCATCCTGAGTGGAAAGCCTGGGAAAACGACCAGTCGACAAGAATTTTCCGCGCGTTCGGCGATGCCGTTCGCGCCCATAGCAAGTCCCGAGTGGGCAAATAACCTGAAGAGAAAGGACAGGGCCCGGCAACCGGGCACTGCAAAGGTGTTTCATGTACGACCCGAAGCGTATTGAAGAGCTGGACAACTGGCTCAAGAGCGAGGGCATCGACGATATCGAGTGCATGGTGGCGGATCTCGCCGGCATTGCACGGGGCAAGGCCATGCCGCGCACGAAGTTCATTGAAGGACTGAAAAAGCGAGACATGAAGATGCCGGAAACGCTCTTCGGCCTCACCATTCACGGCGACTATGCCCTCAATGATTATCTCAGGGAAACCGAGCAGGATGTGATCCTGCTGCCGGACCTTGAAACCATCTGCAAGACGCCTTGGCAGTCGGAACCGACCGCCGGGGTGATCTGCGATTGTGTCTATGAAAACGGTCAGGCCGTTGAGTTCTCGCCGCGCCAGATCCTGCGCCGCGTGCTGGATCTCTACCGCA
Source organism: Gimibacter soli (assembly GCF_028463845.1). Classification (NCBI taxonomy): domain Bacteria; kingdom Pseudomonadati; phylum Pseudomonadota; class Alphaproteobacteria; order Kordiimonadales; family Temperatibacteraceae; genus Gimibacter; species Gimibacter soli. Next base: position 2,382,571 of record NZ_CP116805.1, read on the forward strand.
ACGAAGGCTGGCAGCCGATTGTGGCGCCGGAGTTCGAGTTTTACCTGATCGACCGGCAGGAAAATGTGGAATCGAACCCGATCCCGCCGCGGGGCCGTTCGGGCCAGCGCGACACGGGCTCGTCGCCTTTCTCCATCGACAGCCTCGATGAATTCCCGGCCTTCTTTGACGATATCTACGATGCCTGCGAAGCGCAGCGCGTGGAGATCGATACCCTGATCCATGAGGCCGGCCCGGCCCAGTATGAATTCAACGTGATCCACGGCGATCCGCTGAACGTAGCCGACCAGTCGTTCCTCTTTAAACGGATCGGGCGTCAGGTTGCCATTCGCCACAATATGTTCTGCACCTTCATGGCGCGCCCCTATCCCGACACGTTCGGTAGCGCCATGCATATCCACCAGTCGGTGCAGGATATCGAAACAGGGCTCAATATCTTCGCCAGTGCCGACGATACCGACAGCGAACTGTTCCACGCGCATATCGCGGGAATGCAGAAATATCTGCCTGCCGCCATGCCCTTCATCGCGCCCTATGTGAACAGCTACCGCCGCTTCGGCACCGGTCTTTCGGCACCGACGAACACGCATTGGAGCCGTGAGAACCGCTCGGTCGGCCTGCGCGTGCCCTCAGGCCCGCGTGAAGCCCGCCGGGTGGAGAACCGCATTGCAGGCTCCGATGTGAACCCCTATCTCGCCATCGCCGCCTCGCTCGCTTGCGGCTACCTTGGCATGAAGGAAGGCCTGTCGCCCTCGCCGGAGTTCAAAGGCTCGGCTTACGAAGCCCGCGGTCGTGCATTACCGGAACATTATCTTGAAGGCCTGCATAACCTTCGTGATTGCAAGCCGCTCGCCAAGGTGCTGGGTGAAGCCTTCGTGAATACCTATATTCAGGCGAAGGAAATGGAATACGAAAGCTTCGGCACTGTGCTTTCCCCGTGGGAAAACAAGTATCTGCTGCTTTCGGTATGAGGTGCGTGGAGCAGGCAAGTGCTTGCGCCACATCACAAAATACCCCACCCTGTGCGAGACAGGACAAGCTTTGACCGGCGTGGAGCATGAATGACGTGACCGAAAAGGCCACACTGCGGTTCGATCAACTGACCCGTGAAGACGGGGAAACCGCCCAGGAGTGGGTGTACCGGGCACTCCGTTTTGCCGTGATGGCGGGTCAGGTGTGGCCTGGCCTCGCCCTGACGATCCGGGGCGTGGCCACACTTCTGGGTGTCAGCCCCATGCCCGTGCGCGAAGCGCTCAGGCGGCTGACGTCCGAAGGCGCGCTGGAACTGAAATCCAACCGCCGGATCGAAGTGCCAACCATGACACCGGCACGGCTCGCCGAGCTTCTGGAACTGAGGATCGTTCTTGAGACCCACGCCGCCGTCCGCGCTCTTCCTTATGTGGATGAAGCCCGCCTTGCCGAGCTCAAGCGGCTGGACCATGAGCAGGATCTGGCATTCGAGCATTATGACGCCGAAGCCATCATCCTTGGCAACCTGCGTTTCCACCGCATGCTTTATACTGCGCACCCCCACCCGGTGACGATGCCCATGATCGAGCGCGTTTGGCTGCAGATGGGCCCGTTGCACCGGTTGGCGCTCGCACATCTGGAGCGCACCTATGTCGTCGACAGGCATGTCGAGATCATGCAGGCCATCGAAGAACGCAATCCCTTCGGGCTCAAATTCGCGCTCGAGGCGGACATCCGCGAAGGTGCGGGCTATGTGACGCAGACCGAGCTTCTGGAACAGTATGCACGCGGCGAAGCCCCGCTCAACCTGCCGCAGCAGGATTTCATCCGCACCCTTGGCCGGCACTGAAACACGACCAGATCACCCGTTCCGGTTTAGGTTTGTTTCAAGCGACTGCGAATGCTATAGTTATGATTGTGTGAAGATTTTTCCAACGCTTCATGGTTGCAGGGGGTCCGATGGACAATGCCGGAAACCTGTTGCATTTTGCCCTTCTGCCCCTCCTTCTGAGCGGCATTCTTCCAGCGTACCTGATTGTCAAGCATCGCCGGCACGGCAGCAATGATCCGGGCTTCCCTTGGCTTGTGACCGGCAGCCTGCTCCTCTGCCTGTATGCCCTGCTGCACTATCTGCACGAAACCGGATTGGTGCCGCACACCCATACCCTGCCCGTCGGCATCACGATCGAGAACGACGATATTGCGATCACTGTGGCTGTCCTTGCCAGCCTCGGCTTCCTGCGCGGCTTTGCCGTATGGCTGCCGGCAGTCCAGTCGCTGAGCGAGGAAATCGCCTACCGCCAGATGGTGGAGGACGAACTGCAAGCGCTGACGATGGAGCTTTCAGACACCGCCGTCCGCGCCGAAGAAGCCATGCAGTCGAAAGCCGAATTTCTCTCGGCCATGAGCCATGAGGTACGCACCCCGCTCAATGCCGTCATCGGCTACGCCCAGATGCTGCAGCAAGGCTATTTCGGGCAAATTGAGGGGACCAAGAACCGCGAATATGTCAGCCTTATCATCGAAGGCGCCACCCAGCTTCTGGGCACCCTTACCGACATCCTTGAACTGTCGAAGCTTGAATCAGGCCGGTTTGAACCCCGCAATGAAGAAGTCGACATGGTGAAGCTGGTGGAAAGCAGTGTCGCGTTCCTGCATCCGATGCTGAACGAGAGCGAGCATTATCTGAGCCTGCAGCTCGAAGACGGCTCGCTATGGACCGATCCGCGCCTCTTGCGCCTGATCCTCATCCATCTTGTCTCAAACGCCGCCAAATTCACGCCGCGCGGCGGGCGCCTGCTTTTGGAGGGACATCCGACCAACGATAGCTACCTGATCCGTATCACGGATACGGGCATTGGCATGACATCTGAAGAAATGGCCCGCGCACTGGAGCCCTTCACGCAGCTGCAGATGCAATATGCGCGGGGCTACAAGGGGGCCGGGCTGGGCTTGCCGCTCGTGCAGCGCTACGCCCGTATCCTCGGGGCCGAATTCACTTTGCAGTCGCGCAAGGGCGTGGGAACAGTCGCGCAAATCGAGGTTCCTTTCACTGCCCAGTCAAAGCGGGCTGCCTGAGGAACGCCCAACAAAAAAGCCCGCCGGAAAGGCAGGCTTTTTGAGTGGTGATCCCTACGGGACTCGAACCCGTGTTTTCGCCGTGAAAGGGCGACGTCCTAGACCGCTAGACGAAGGGACCGTCTATATTTCGCGCGCATCTGCAAGTGGTGATCCCTACGGGACTCGAACCCGTGTTTTCGCCGTGAAAGGGCGACGTCCTAGACCGCTAGACGAAGGGACCACGATCATTTGCTGTGACGCGGGGGCCTAGATACTCACCCCACTCTGATCGGTCAACATCTTTTTAAAAAATTCAGTGCGCGCCGCCGGAGGCCTCGGCGATTGCCACGTCGTCCAGCATGATTTCCGCCTTGGCCGTGCCGGACCAGGTATCGATTTTCAGCTTGCCGGCGATATGGAATTGGCGGCCGACACCGGTGAGGATCAATTGCCCCATCGGCTCGTCCGCCACGCGGAAGGCCATCGCCTTGATCGAGCCGCCATCGCGCCCCTTGAAGATGGCCCGGACGTGCGTCTCGCCCACCCGGTCGGCCTTCACAAGCGCCACAGGGCCAATGGCGAAGCGCGGTGCCGGATTACCGGTCCCGAAGGGGCCGACGGCCTCGATCCGCTCGATCAGTTCTGGCGTGGCGCCCGATAGCGCCACGACGCCATCGATCTTCAGCGCCTTCGCTGCCTCAGCGGCTGTCACATGCGGGCGCAGGAGGCCCGTCAGGAAGCCCTGCAGCTCATCCAGCCGTTGCGGCGCCACGCTGAGGCCTGCGGCCATCGCATGGCCGCCGCCTTTGAGGATGATGCCAGCCTGTGCGGCCTCGATCACCGCAGCCCCAAGGTCCACACCGGGGATGGAACGCCCCGATCCTTTTGCCTCACCCGCCTCCACTGCGAATACAAGCGCAGGGACGCCGTAGCGGTCCTTCAGGCGGCTGGCGACGATGCCGATGACCCCGGCGTGCCAGCCCTCGCCCGCAGCGAATACAAGCCCGTCTGGTGTGCCGCCAGCGCCCAGAAGGCCTTCCACCTGATCGATGGCGGCTTCCAGTACCTCGGCCTCGATGGCGCGGCGTTCTTCGTTATAACGGTCCAGTTCCTCGGCGATACGGCGCGCTTCCACCGGGTCATCTGTGGTCAGGAGACGGGCACCAAGCGAGGATTGCCCTACCCGGCCGCCCGCATTCACACGGGGGCCAAGGATGAAGCCGGCGTGATAGGTACCGGGTGCTTCGGACACGCGCCCGACATCGGCAAGGGCCGCAAGCCCCGCCGTGCGGCGCTGTGCCATCACCTTCAGTCCCTGCGCCACCAGCGCGCGGTTCACACCGGTCAGCGGCACCACGTCACACACGGTGCCCAGCGCCACGATATCAAGAAGCGCCATCAGGTCGGGCTCCCGCCCGCCGCTGGCAAAATATCCACCGGCCCTGAGCGCACGATTGAGCGCGACGACAAGCATGAAGGTAACGCCAACCGCCGCCAGCTGGCCAAGGCCGCTGTCATCGTCCAGCCGGTTCGGGTTCACCACCGCCACCGCTTCGGGCAAGGTCGGCTCTGCCTTGTGGTGATCCACCACAATGACCTCAAGCCCCAGCCGTTTCGCGTGGGCGAGCGGTTCGTAGCTGAGCGTGCCGCAATCAACCGTGATGACAAGATCGATGCCCTCGCGCCGCAGCGTTTCCATCGCTGGTGCATTGGGGCCGTAGCCTTCGCTCATCCGGTCCGGAATATAGATGCGAAGCGGGACACCGATGGTCGCCAGATAGCGATGCAGGAGCGCCGAGGATGTTGCCCCGTCCACATCATAGTCGCCGAACACGGCGATGCGCTCGCCAGCCTGAATAGCACGCGCAAGCCGCGCTACCGCCTTGTCCATATCCATGATGGTGGAGGGGTCTGGCAGGCTGTCACGAAGCGACGGATTGAGAAAGCTTTCAACTTCGTCCGGGTCCACACCGCGCCCGGCAAGCATTTCGCCAACCACGAGCGGCAAGCTGTGGCGTTCGGCGATCATGGCGCCCATGCGCTTCGATGCACTGCGGGCGATCCAGGCCCGGCCAGAAATGGACTGGCGGACGCCGAGGACAGCGTCCGCCATGTCAATCGATTGGGAAGTCTGGCTCACGCCCTGCCCCTCCGCCGCACTCACGCGACGTGTTGTGCCTTCACACGGCGCACCGTTTTGCTCTTCGAGCGCATCACGATCGTTTCCGTGGTGATGTAGCCATCCACCGAACGGTGCACGCCTTCGAGGAGCGAACCGTCGGTCACGCCGGTCGCGGCGAAGATCACATCGCCCGAGGCCATGTCTTCCATATTATATTTGCGGTCGAGGTCGGTGATGCCCCATTTGCGGGCACGGGCGCGCTCGTCGTCGTTGCGGAACAGGAGCCGGCCTTGCATCTGGCCGCCGATGCAGCGCAGGGCTGCGGCCGCCAGCACGCCTTCAGGCGCACCGCCTGCCCCCATATACATGTCCACACCACCCGAGCGATCGGTGGTGTTGATCACGCCTGCCACGTCGCCGTCGCCAATCAGCTTCACGCCGCAGCCGATCTCGCGCAGTTCCTTAATGAGCTGGCTGTGGCGCGGACGATCCAGCACGCAGACCATCATCTCGGTGACTTTCTTGCCGCGCGCTTCAGCAACTGCCGTCACATTCTCGGAAACCGACTTGTCGAGGTCGATGATGCCTTCAGGCAGCCCGCCCCCCACTGCGATCTTGTCCATATAGACGTCCGGCGCATTCAGGAGACCGCCTTCTTCTGCAACCGCAATCACGGCCAGCGCATTCTGCTGTGCACGGGCGCAGATGGTGGTGCCTTCCAGCGGATCAAGCGCGATATCAACGCGCGGGCCGCCGGTGCCGACCTTTTCACCGATATAGAGCATCGGCGCTTCGTCGCGCTCGCCCTCACCAATCACGATAACGCCGTCCAGCGGCATTTCATTTAGGACGGTGCGCATGGCCTCAACCGCCGCGGCGTCTGCCGCTTTCTCGTCGCCCCGGCCATTGAGGGCACTGGCGGCGATGGCAGCGGCTTCGGTGACACGCACCATTTCAAGGACGAGCGTACGGCTGAGGTCTTTAGACATTGGGGTTCCCCTACATTGGTTCTATGGTCGAGGTATGGTTCAGACTTCCTCGATCCGGAGCATTGTCGGGCTCTCTAGCACACAATCCAGACCAGTGAAACGCTTGAGTGTCGCCTTGATGGCCGCTTCATTGGTCTTATGGGTGGTAAGCACCACATAGACCCCGCCACCAGCGGCCTGGCCGCGCTGCAAGAGGCTCTGGATCGAAACACCTTCGCGGCCAAGGGCTGCGGTAATATCAGCCATCACACCGGGCCGGTCCTCGACCCGCAAGCGGATATAATAGGTGCCCTCGTGCGCGTCCGCCGGGATCGCCTTTGCGGTTTTCAGACTACCTGCCGGAATACCGAAGGTCGGACCGCCGCAGCCGCGCGCCACGTCCACAAGGTCGGCAACCACGGCAGAGGCCGTCGGGCCTTCGCCGGCACCGGCGCCTTCATAAACCGTGCGGCCAACGAAATCGGCATGCACGACAACGGCGTTGGTGCCACCCATAACCTGCGCGAGCGGCGCCGCAAGGGGCACAAGTGCGGGGTAAACGCGGGTCTCAACCCCCGCTTCCATCTGGCGCGCAACGCCCAGAAGCTTGATCCGGAAGCCAAGCTCGGCCGCATAATCGATATCAACCGGCGCAATCGTGCGGATACCTTCGATGGCGAGATTGCCCATATCGGGCTCGGTGCCGAAGGCGAGCGAGGCGAGGATCGCCGTTTTATGCGCCGTATCGATGCCATCGATATCGAAGCTCGGGTCTGCTTCGGCGTAACCGATGCGCTGCGCATCCGCCAGCACCTCACCAAAGGGCAGCCCTTCGCGCTCCATCCGTGTCAGGATATAGTTGCAGGTACCATTGAGGATGCCATGCACACCGGTGATGGCGTTGGCGGCAAGGCCTTCGCGCAGCGACTTGATGATCGGGATGCCGCCCGCCACCGCCGCCTCGAACCGCAGCGACGCGCCTTTTTCCTCCGCAAGCGTGGCCAGCTCCTTGCCGTGATGCGCGATCAGCGCCTTGTTGGCGGTGACGAAGCTCTTGCCGCGTTTCAGCGTTTCGCGTGCCAGCGCCAGCGCCGGGCCGTCCGAGCCGCCGATCAGTTCCACAACAACATCCACATCGTCGCGCGCGGCGAGATCAACCGGATTGTCGCACCATGCAAGCGCGGAAAGGTCCACGCCGCGATCCCTGTTCCGGTCGCGTGCCGACACCGCAACAAGCTCCAGCCGGGCGCCACCGCGCGCGGCGAGCAGGTCGCCATGGGCGGCGAGGATCTTGACGACCCCGACGCCCACCGTGCCAAGGCCCGCGACCCCGATCTTTATAGGTTTATCTTTTTCTTTCATGATAATAGTCTCTTTTCTTCAACTCAATTCTTCGAAGCTTGGGCGGCTTTCCAGTCAGCGATGATGCTGTCCTTGTTCGCCATGAATTTCTTGATATTGCGGATGGCCTGCCGCAGGCGGTGCTCGTTTTCCACAAGGGCGATCCGCACGAATCCTTCCCCATATTCGCCGAAGCCGACGCCCGGCGCCACCGCCACCTTGGCATGCTGCAGAAGAAGTTTGGCAAATTCCATCGAGCCCATTTCGCGGAAATCTTCCGGCAGCGGCGCCCAGGCAAACATGGTGGCCTTCGGTGACGGCACATCCCAGCCGGCAGCAGCAAGGCCGCTGATCAGCACATCGCGGCGCGCCTTGTAGGTGCGGCGGTTTTCTTCAATGCAATCCTGCGGGCCGTTGAGGGCAGCAGTTGCGGCCACCTGCACCGGCGTGAAGGCGCCGTAGTCGAGATAGCTTTTGACCCGGGTCAGCGCGCTGATCAGCGTCTTGTTGCCGACCGCGAAGCCGACACGCCAGCCTGCCATCGAATAGGTTTTCGACATGGAGGTGAATTCCACGGCGCAGTCCCACGCCTTGTCGATCTGCAGGATCGAGGGCGGCGGCACGTCGTCGAAATAGATCTCGGCATAGGCAAGGTCCGACAGGATCCAGATACCGCGCGCATGGCAGAAGTCCACGACCTCGCGGTAGAAATCGAGATCGACGACTTCAGCCGTCGGGTTCGACGGATAGTTCAGGATCACGGCACTCGGCGTCGGCACGCTATGCTGCACGGCGCGGGAAAGCTCGCGCATGAAATTGGCACCCGGCGCCATCGGCAGGTGGCGCACCGATGCCCCGGCAATCATGAAGCCATAGGGATGGATCGGATAGGACGGGTTCGGCGAAATGATCACGTCACCGGGGGCCGTGATGGCCTGCGCCAGGTTGGCGAGCCCCTCTTTCGAGCCCATCGTGACGATAGCCTCGGTTTCCGGGTCCACATCCACGCTGAAGCGGCGCTTGTAATAGGCGGAAAGCGCCTTCCGGAGGCCCGGAATGCCTTTCGAAATCGAATAGCCGTGCGTCGTCGGGTTATCGACCGTCTCTTTCAGCTTGTCGACGATATGCTGGGGCGTGGGCAGATCGGGATTGCCCATGCCAAGGTCGATAATATCTTCGCCACGCGCTCGCGCCGCCGCCTTCATCTGATTCACTTCAGCGAACAGATAAGGAGGGAGTCGGCGGATACGGTAGAAGTCGTTGCTGCTCATGGCGAAAAATGTTCCAATTGGTTGGGTGAATGCCGATACGGCAGTGAAACTGTCGTTTCACCGGCTTACATCTAAGGGAATTGTATTGCACACGCAATCTTCGTAATCATTTGCGATGCATTTTGTAATAGTCTTGCGCGAACGTGAGCGTTCGACAGTCTTTGCGGGGGGCAGATCATGACCGATTCTGAGGGGACCAAGGGCACAGGCATGCCTGATATGGAGGCTTACGCGGCCTTTGTGTCGGATGCTGCCGGCAAGTCGCAGCAAATGATCGAGGAATTCCTCGAATCCCAGCCGACCGAGGTTCGCTCGGCGCTTGATCCCATGAACCTGACACCGGCTATTCTGGACCTCACCCGCAAGATGGTGGCGGACCCCAATGCCTTCATGCGCAACCAGATTTCCTTCTTCGAGGATTATCTGAAGCTGGTTGATGCCTCGGCGCGGCGTATGGCCGGTATGGAAACAATGCCGGTGATCGAGCCCACCAAGGGCGACAAGCGCTTCAAGGCGGCGGGCTGGAGCGAACAGGCGCCCTTTGACTTCATCAAGCAGAGCTACCTTCTGGCCTCGCGCTATATCATGCAGATGGTCAGCAATGTGCACGGGCTTGACCCCAAGGAAGCCCGCAAGGTGGAGTTCTTCACCAAGCAGATGGTGGATGCGGCAAGCCCTTCGAACTTTCTGCTGACAAACCCCGAAGCCATTCAGGCGACCATCGAATCGAAGGGTGAGAATCTGGTGCGCGGCATGCAGCACCTGCTGGACGACTTCCAGCGGAACGAAGGCATGCCGCTGGTGAAAATGGTGGACGACAGCAAGTTCGCGGTTGGCGAAAATCTCGCCACTACGCCGGGCAAGGTGGTGTTCCGCAATCGCCTGTTCGAGCTGATCCAGTATAGCCCGACGACGAAGGATGTTTACGCCACGCCCATCGTCATCTTCCCGCCGTGGATCAACAAGTTTTACATTCTGGACCTATCCGCCGAGAAAAGCTTTGTGTCGTGGGCGGTGGCGCAGGGCTTTACCGTTTTCATCGTGTCGTGGGTGAACCCCGATGCATCCTACGCCGACTGCGATATCGCGACCTATGTCAACGAGGGCTTCCTTGAAGCCATCACCGTAGTGCAGGAAATCACCGGCGAGCCATCGGTGCATGCCGTGGGTTACTGCGTGGCCGGGACGATCCTTTCCATGGTGCTTGCTTACCTGCATGCCGAGGGGCGCGAAGGCATCGTCAAGTCAGCCACCTTCTTCACGGCACAGGTCGACTTTTCGGAAGCCGGTGACCTTTCCGTGTTCATCGATGACGAGCAGCTGGCGCTGATTGACCGGATGATGACCGAGAAGGGCTATCTTGATAAACGCGCGATGGCGCTGACCTTCAACATGCTGCGCTCGAATGATCTCATCTGGTCCTATGTCGTGAACAATTACCTGATGGGCCGCGAGCCCATGGCGTTCGATCTCCTTTACTGGAACTGCGACAGCACCAACCTGCCCCGCGCCTTCCACAAGCAGTATCTGAACTGGATGTACAAAAGTAATGCTCTCGTCGAACCGGGCGCGATCGAGATCATGGGCCAGCCGATTGACCTGACGAGCGTGGAAACACCCTGCTACATCCAGGCCGGCCGCGAGGATCACATCGCACCGCCGCGTTCGGTGTTCAAGATCACCGAACAGTTCCAGGGGCCGATGCGCTTTGTGCTGGCGGGGTCAGGGCATATAGCCGGTGTCGTCAACCCGCCCGCAGCCAACAAATACCAGTATTGGACCAACGACAATCGCTACAAGGGCTTCGACGCCTTCCTCGACGGCGCCACCGAAACGCTTGGCAGCTGGTGGCCGGACTGGGCGGCGTGGCTTGGCACCCGTTCGGGCAAGAAGGTGCCTGCGCGCGAACCCGGCAAGGGGCCACACAAGGCGCTCGAAGATGCACCCGGCAGCTATGTGAAGGTCAAAAGCTGAAAAACAAAAGGCGCCGGAAACGGCGCCTTTCTTCACGGAAAGCCGGAACGCCTATTCGTCGAAATGGGCTTCGTGTTCGAAGTGCGCTTCGGCCTTGGCTTCTTCCACATCACGCATCGCAATGGCTTCATCGTGAAGGGCGCGGAGCTCGATATTCACCGCGCGAATTTCCTCGATCCGGGCCAGACGCTCGGAAACGGCGGCAATCGCCTCGGCGCGGCCGTGCTTCCAGTTTTCCATCGCGGCTTCCCGCGACATGGTTTTGATAACATTGCGCAGGGCTTCGGCTTCAATCGCCAGCACGTCAACAACGCTGCGGTCAAACACCCGGCTGCTTTCGGAAAGCCGCTCGGCTACCTTGCGGGTCATTTCCAGACGGCGCAGGGTCGAGGTCGCAACTGCGGTCTGGCAGGCGGCCGTTGCCTCAGTTGCCTTGGCGGGCATCGGCGCCACATGCGGCACCGGTGCAATCGCGGGCTCCATACGCTTGAAGCTCGTGTCGGATACCGCGCCTTTACCGCCCAGTTCGCGCACAATCGAACCGAGGCTATCAAGCGACGCAGGCTCCCCGGCGAGCGCAATGCCCCCGGCAAGTGTTGCGACTGACAGTCCAGCGATGGCGAACCCCACGCGGCGTTTCATCGGTAATCCCCTTGCACAACGCACGGCCCGTTAACCATGCGTAGCATCATCATGCGTCAAATAAGCAATAAGGGCAAGCGATCCGCCGCCTGCCCTTACGAAAGATTATCAATTTCAGGTGAGCGAGCCTCACGCCCTGCCGTCAGCCTCCGGGCTTTCTGGTGCTACGGGCGCTTCTTCAGTTGCCTCAGGCGTGGCTGGCGCGTCAGGCGCGGCATTCACAGCCGGCGTTTCCGGCGCTTTGGGGGCCACGGGTGCCGCCCCCGGCTGGGCAGCCTTGCGGCGGGCCAGCTGTTCCTCAAGGCGCTCGCGGGTGCGCTTCAGGTCCGCTTCTGCGCGTTTCAAGGCCTCAAGATGGCGTTCTTCGTCGATCTGCAGCTGGGCGGCATTTTCCTTCAGGCGCTTGATATGCAGCTCGCGTACTTCACCGTCCAGATCAACCTTCAGCTCGATATCCTTCAGGGCACCGTTCACGTCCTCGCGGGCGCGGCCCAGCACCACGACAAGCTCGTCGCGCATGTCATCAAGGTCGCTCTGGTGCACTTCAATCTCGCGCAAGGCTTCCGCCAGCGAGCGCTGATATTGTTCCTCGGCTTCAGCGATATGCTCGTTCACCTCGTCTTCAGACTGATTACGCAGGCTTTCGCGGGCGGCCAAGAGGCTTTGCCGGGCGGAGGCAAGTGCGGCGCGGTCGATGGCGCGCATCTCGGTCGCGTCACGGGCATCGAGGTCAGCAAGGGCGCGTTCGATATCGGCCATCGCGCGCGAGCGACCTTCCATGACGGCGGCACGAATATCGGCCGGCCAGTCTTCGCTGCGGATCGAGATATGGTTGGAAATCGCCTTGCCGGATTCAGCGGTGGCCTTCACGGCCTCCTTCACCGCCTTGACAGCTTCTTTCGCTGCTTCGGCCTCTGCCACGCGGGCGGCGGCCTCCGCTTTCTCGGTCTCGCGCTCCGCAATTTCGGCAGCGGCTTCGGCTGCCTCTGCTGCCTGCTCGGCAGTGGTGTCTTCGTCGGGTGCGGCAAATGCCCATGCGGGGGTGGCAAGTGCGCTTCCCATCAGGAGAAGTGCTGCAGCACCCGTCAGTTTCCTCGCTTTGATTGTCATTTTATTGGTCCTCCAACAGGCCATGTAATGGCAATGCCCCCACACACCTATCCTGCAACGAGTGGCGCCCGCTGCAAAGTCTTTTGGCGATGAATGGAAAGTCCCTTGCGACGGGACGCCGGATCAGTCGACCGGCAGAAGTAGTGCTGCAACCCGGCGCTCTTCAAGCAGCAGGACATTATAGGTGCGGGCCGCCGCACCTGTATCCATGATGTCGTGCCCAATCCCGGCGGCATCAAGCTTGGCCCGAAGGGCGGAAGGCACCAGCGCCATGCGGGCACCGGTGCCGATCAGCACTAGGTCGATTTTCGGATCGGCATTCAGGGCTTTCGCGAAATCATCGAGCGTGAGCGAGGCGATATCCTTGGCCTCAATCGGGTAAACCCCGCCCGGCAGGACAATGACGCCGCCTTCAAAGCGGCGCCCCATCAGGCGGAAGCCGCCCCCGCCGTAACCTTCCACCAGCAGCACGTCATCGGGATGCTGCTGGTCAAGGAAAACGCCGGAGCCCTGGATGCTTTTGCCTGCCACAAGGCTATCCTTAGTTCGCGAAAGGATCGACCGAACGGGACTTGTCCACGGTCGGGTCGTTGTCCTGAACGTCGTTGAACATGTGCTCGCGGTCCAGCTTCATCAGGGTGAGAAGCGGCGACGCCACGAAGATCGAGCTGTAAGTACCAACGAAAATGCCCCAGATCATGGCCGCGGTGAACCCGCGGATCACTTCGCCGCCGAAGATATAAAGCCCGAGAAGCGCCAGCAGCGTGGTGAAGCTGGTCATCGTCGTCCGGCTGAGCGTCTGGTTCAGCGAGAAGTCGATAAGCTCGGGCACCTCCATCTTGCGGAACTTGCGGATATTCTCGCGGATACGGTCGTAAACAACCACGGTATCGTTGAGCGAATAGCCGACAATGGTCAGGAGCGCCGCGATGACCGACAGGTTGAATTCCAGCTGCGTGATCGCAAAGAAACCGATGGTCAGGATCACATCGTGGAAGAGCGCAATCACGGCACCGGCGCCAAACTGCCACTCGAAACGGAACCAGATATAGATCAGCACGGCAGCAAGTGCGACCGAGATGGCGATGATACCATCACGCTTCAGTTCGCCCGAAACCTTGGGACCGATCACGTTTTCCTGCCGGAAGCTTACATCAGGCACAGTCTTTTCAAGCGTGGCACGAACGAGATCGAGCGCAGCTTTCTGGGCTGCATCATCGCCGGGCTGGCGTTCAACACGGATGAGCGCTTCGCTCGGGCGACCATATTCCTGCACGGACACATCGCCGAGGCCGAGGCTCGAGAGCGAGCCCCGCACCTGGCCGATATCGATGGCGCTGTCGTTCGTGGTGCCGATTTCGACGGCAAGGCCGCCCTCAAAGTCGATGCCATAGTTGAGACCGACGCTGAAGAAAAGCGCGATGGAAGCCACGATGCCGAGGATCGAAAGTCCGTAGCAGAACTTGCGCGCCCCCATGAAGCCGATTTTGGTATTATCCGGAATAAGCCGAAGCATGGTGGTTCTTCCTCAGATATTGATTTTTTCAGGCCGGGCGCGATTGAGCCAGGTCGTCAGGATAAGGCGCGTCAGCACAACGGCCGAAAAGACCGAGGTGATGATGCCGATGCCAAGCGTCACGGCAAAGCCCTGCACAGGACCAGAGCCGAGGAAGTATAGCACGAAGGCCGCGATGAAGGTGGTGATGTTGGCATCGATCACCGTCGACATGGCCTGACCGTACCCTTCGCTGAGCGCAGCAAACGGCTTGCGCCCTGCGAGCTGTTCTTCGCGGATACGCTCGAAAATGATCACGTTGGCGTCGACCGCCATGCCGATCGTCAGCACGATGCCGGCAATGCCGGGCAGCGTGAGCGTCGCCTGGAAGATGCTGAGCGCGCCGAGGATCAGGAGAACGTTGGTGAAAAGCGCGATGTTGGAGATGATGCCGAACCAGCCATAGCCGAAGAACATATAGGCGACAACCGCCAGGAAGCCGATCACGGCGGCCACTTCGCCGGCAGCAATCGAGTCAGCGCCGAGGTCCGGGCCGACAGTCCGCTGTTCCATCACTTCAAGCGGTACGGGCAGCGCACCGGCTTTCAGGAGGGTTGCCAGTTCCTGCGCTTCCTGAACCCCGCCTATCCCGGTGATCTGGCCTGAGCCGCCAAGAATGGCGGTGATGATGCGCGGGGCGCTAATGATTTCATTATCAAGGACGATGGCAAACGGCCGACCCACATTCTCGCGGGTATGGTTGCCGAAACGGCGCGCGCCCGAAGTATTGAAGGCAAAGGCCACTGCAGGCTGGCCGTTCTGGTCGAACGCCGCCTTGGCATCAACGAGATCGTCACCCGAAACGATGGCGCGCTTTTCGATGACCATCTCACCGCCACCGCGCACCGGCACTGCTTTTTCGCTGGACCGGATACGGCCACGGGCTATGTCGTCGGGCGTGATGTTGGTATTCACGTCATGGAAGCTGAGCTTTGCGGCGGTCGAAATCACGCTCAGCAGGCGCTGCGGGTCGCTTTCGCCCGGCACCTGCAGGACAATACGATTGTCCCCTTGCGGCTGCAGGGTGATCTCGCGGGTGCCATCGGGGTCAACGCGCTTGCGGACCACCTCGAGCGCACGCGAAATCGCGTCGCGTGCCTGCATGCTGATGCCTTCGTCGGTCAGCGTCAGGGTGAACTTGCGTCCTTCCCGCTCCAGCGAGACTTCCTGCACGGTCGCGCCCATCATGCCGCCAAGGCCGGCACTTGCCTGCGTCAGCGGCAGAAGTGCGGTGCGCGCCTTTTCGATCATCTCGTCATCGGTTACCGAGAAGATGACCGAGCGGCCTTCGATCCGCACGCCTGCGAAGTTCACGCCTTTTTCGTTGCGGCGAATGTCACGTACCTGCCCCGCCAGATTTTCAAGGCGGCCTTCGATGATATCGTCCGTCTTGGCTTCCAGAAGAAGGTGAACACCGCCCCTCAGGTCAAGCCCCAGATTGAGCGTTTTCGAAGGCATGAAATCGGGCAGTTCCGCCCTTTGCTGCTCGGACAGAAAATTCGGGAGCGCGGCGATGAAACCAAACAGGCACACGCTCAGGATCAGCAGCAGCTTCCAGCGCGGATAAGTCGACATGGCGGGGTCCTCTCGTCACGGCGGCACCGGCGGGACTTGCCCCGCCAGTGCCAGGCCGGACTATTACTCTTCGGTCTTGGCGGGTTCGCCCTTGGCGCGGACTTCGGTCAGCGTGCTTTTCACAACGCGAACCTTGACGCCTTCGCTGATCTCGACCTCAAGCTCGTTGTCGTCCTTCACGCGCACGACCTTGCCGATCAGGCCGCCGGCGGTAACAACCGTGTCGCCGCGTTTCACGTTGGCAACCATTTCACGATGTTCCTTCATGCGCTTCGACTGCGGACGCAGCACGAGGAACCAGAAAATCACAACGATGAGGATGAGCGGCAGGAAGCTCTCGATAATGCTGGGCTGCTGTGCCGCGACAGCGGCGTCGGCAAAGGCCGGAGTGGAAAACATCGGTTAGTCCCCTTGAATAAAGAATGGCGAACGGGCAACCGGCCCATACGCGGTATTTTGTCTTGGTCCCGGACTATAGCCACCCTGCCCCCGATTGCAACAGACGTGGCGGCGTTTGCCCTTGGCGTCTCGCCTCTGGCGGCAAGCCATGCTAAGACCTGCCACGAGAGATAAGAACGCGCGTGAGAGATACAAGTGCAAGACAATGATATCAAGCTAATCAGCGTCCTTGAACGCATCGCCAACGCCCTTGAGGGCCGCCCGGCCGCAGCTGTCGCGCCGGCGCTTGATCCGGCGGTCAATGCCTATGTCTATGAGGCCGAGCGTCACGTGCTGCAGCCGGTGAAGCATGTCTCCGCCCCGCCGCTCGCGCTTGTGCTTGGCGTTGACCGCCCACGCGACGCGCTTCTCGAGAACACCCGCCGGTTTGCGCGCGGCGTAGCGGCCAACAATGCGCTTCTGTGGGGGGCGCGCGGCATGGGCAAAAGCACGCTCGTGAAAGCCGTGCATCAGGCCGTTCTCGCCGAAGCGCCGCTGTCGCTTGTTGAAATCCACCGCGAGGATATCGCCGCACTCCCCGCGCTTCTGGCAATCCTGAAGGGCGCTGACCAGCGCTTCATTATCTTCTGCGACGACCTGTCGTTCGATCAACCCGACAGGGATTTCAAGGCCTTAAAGTCCGTTCTTGAAGGCGGACTTGAAGGACGGCCGGATAACGTAATCTTTTACGCCACTTCCAATCGTCGCCATTTGCTGCCGCGCCGGATGATGGATCAGGAAGCCGCGACCGGCATCCACCCGACCGAAGCGATGGATGAAACGATCGCCCTTTCCGACCGGTTCGGCCTCTGGCTCGGCTTTTATCCCTGCGATCAGGATATCTATCTTGGCATCGTGCGCGGCTATCTGGCGCACTTCGGGCTGGATACCGGCGATGACTGGATGGCGGCAGCGCTTGAATGGTCAAAAACCCGGGGTAATCGTTCGGGCCGCACGGCATGGCAGTTTGTCACCGCCTGGGCCGGCAAGGCGGGCAAATCCCTCGCCTTCTAGGGGGTCAGAGGAACAATTCCTGAAATTGGCGGTCGGTGTTCTCACGCGCCGGGATCGCGACCGTCACCGTCGTGCCCTTACCGGGTTCGGAGGCCATGGCGAAATCGCCGTCCAGCAAGCGCACGAAACGATCCACGATCGTGAGCCCGAGCCCAGCCCCGTCATGCTGGCGGGCATAGGCACTATCGACCCGCACGAACGGCTCCAACACTCAGGAAAGCTGGTCTTCCGTCATCCCGATGCCGGTATCGATCACCTTGTAGGTCAGCCGGCCGTCCGCGAACCCGACTTCAAGGCGCACCTCGCCACCTTCCGGCGTATATTTGGCGGCATTCGACAGAAGGTTGATCAGGATCTGGCGGATCAGCCGGCTGTCGCTTTCAACGCAGACATCGGCGACACTTGAGGTCAGGTTGATGGCCTTTTCCCCGCACATGCCTGCCACGTACGCAAGGCAGTCGCGGGCGTGCAACGCCACATCGAAGGCTTCTTCCTTCACGTCGATCTTGCCGGCCTCAAGCTTTGCTATATCGAGGATTTCGTTGATCAGGGTCAGCAGATGCGAACTGCTGGTATGGATAACCTTCAGATATTCCTCCCGCTTCGCCTCCTCAACCGGCCCGGCGCGACCGAGCAGCATTTCGGTGAAGCCCATGACAGCGTTGAGCGGTGTCCTGAGCTCGTGGCTCATCGTCGCCAGAAATTCGGACTTGGCCTGGTTCGCCTCCTCGGCCTTCACAGCAAGGCGCTGGGTTTCACCAAAAAGGGCGCGGAGCTCCTCTTCCGCCTGCTCGCGACGTTCCACCTCGTGCGAGACCCGGCGAATGGCGGGCAGCCAGCGTGCGAGCCCGAGGCCGATCAGCAGCACCCCCGGCGCATAGATGATCGGCAGGATACTCGGCCCCAGCCGGTCACGGTCAAACACGATCTGGAAGTAAGGCGTCATCGCCGGCACTTCCTCGAGATAGTCGAAGATGCCGGCACCAAAGATGATGCAACTGCCGAACAGGATATAGCTGAAACCGCGGTCCACGCTGCCGAGCCGCCGTGCGCTCAGGATCAGCGTCACACACACGATGCCGATGCAGACGAGCATCAACAATGTCGCATTGATGAATTCCATATCCGCCGCATTTCCTTCCTCGGATACGGCTGTTTGTAATAGAGGAAGATTGACAAGCGGTTACCAGCTAGCGGGCCGCGATAGCGCTTGCTTCGGCTTCTGCGCGCTGCCGCTCAAGGAACCGGAGCGGATCGAGCGCCTGCCGGCCCTGCCGGATTTCAAAATGCAACTGCGGCTCCCGCACGCCGCCGGTGTTGCCAACGCGGGCGACCACCTGCCCGCGCGTCACCTTCTGCCCCTGTCGCACCAGAAGCCGCTCGTTATGTGCATAAGCTGTGATCCAGCCGCCCGAATGTTTGACAAGGAGAAGGTTGCCATACCCCGCCAGCGCGTTCGAGGCATAGACCACAACGCCGTCTTCGGCCGCCTTCACGGGCGTACCGACGGGGGCGACGATATTGATGCCGTCATTATGCTGGCCGCTGCCTGTCGGGCCGTAGCGCGCCACGATGGTGCCGGTGAGCGGCCATGTGAAGGTGGAACTGCGGCGGGGCGGCGGGGCGGCGGTCACCCGGCCCACAACCTCGGTTTCGCGGCGGCGCTCTGCATATGTGCCGCCACCATCCTCGGAAGGCACGGTCGATGGCGTCGCCGGTGTCACCACTTCTGCCTCTGCCCCGCCAGGCAGGCTCAACCGTTGGCCGATGGTCAGGTTATAGGGCGGGCGCACATCATTCAGCGCCATCAGGTCGGCAAGGTTGACGCCGTATGCGCGGGAAATGCTGTAGCCGGTGTCGCCCTTGGCCACCACATGCACCTGCACGCTCGGCACCCTTATCTCCTGCCCCACCGCCAGCCGGTAGGGCGGCGACAGGCGGTTGGCGCTGATCAGATCGCGCACCGGCACGCCGGTACGGCGCGAGATCGCATAAAGCGTATCGCCGGGGCCGACCCTTTCGATCCCGCTCGATGGCAGCGGGGTCGGCGTCACAGGTATCGGGCTGGTGCCCGCTTCCGACGGTTCATAGGGTGCGGCATAGCGTGACGGCACCTGTGCCGGCTTGAACTTCGGGTAAGGCACTGGGACAGGAGAGTTGCGAATGTCATACACGGGCTTGATATCCTCAGGCCGCGTATAGCCGCCACCACTGCCAAAGCAGGCGGCAAGGGGCAAGGCAAGCGCAAGCCCCACAAGCCCGCGCCACGCCTGAATTTTTCCAATTGAAGCGCCAAGCCGCACGATCATGATCCGAAAATACCGGCTCCCTCCCCCCGCTTCAAGCGGTACGGAGGATTACTTGCAGAAGTCGCAGGTAATCGCCTCGCAAAGGGCCGCGCGCGTGGCATGGTGGGTAAGGTCTAGATGCAGGGGCGTGACCGAAATGCAGCCGTCCTGCACCGTGTTCAGGTCCGATTCCTGCCCCGGGATGCCGATCTCGCGGCCCAGCCCAAACCAGTAATAGCGGAAACCGCGTGGGTCGATCCGCTCTTCCACGTTCGACGAGCCCATCTCGCGGCGGCCTTGCGCGGTGATCTTGATGCCCTTCACTTCGGCAGCCGGCATTGCCGGAAAATTGACATTCATCAGCACACCCGCAGGCCAACCGGCATCGAGAAGTTTCGCAAGAACCACTGGCGCGTGCGTTTCTGCCGTTTCCCAAGGGGCTGAACGGTCAAGATCGACACACTGGCTGAAGGCAACCGACGGGATACCGGCAAGCGTGCCTTCCATGGCCACCGAAACAGTCCCCGAATAGGTGACGTCCTCCGCCAGATTGCCGCCCCGGTTGACGCCAGAAAGGATCAGTGTCGGCTTGTTATCGGCCATCAGCTTGTTGACCGCCATCATCACGCAGTCGGTCGGTGTGCCGTCAACGGCATAGCGCTTGTCGGCAAGCTTACGTACCCGCAGCGGCTTGGTGATGGTCAGCGAGTGACCCGCGCCCGATTGCTCTGCTTCCGGGGCGATCACCCACACATCATCCGAAAATTTACGGGCAACCCGCTCAAGCACCGCAAGGCCGGTCGCGTTGATGCCATCGTCGTTGGAGACAAGGATGCGTTCTACCCGGCTCATGCTGTGATGACCTCAACACCACCCATATAGGGGCGCAGAACTGCAGGCACCGTGATCGAGCCATCTTCGTTCTGATAGTTTTCCATAACGGCGATGAGCGTGCGGCCAACGGCAAGGCCAGAACCATTGAGCGTGTGCACGAAACGGGTCTGCTTTTCGCCTTTCGGGCGGCAACGCATCTTCATGCGGCGCGCCTGAAACTCGCCGCAGGTGGAACAAGACGAAATCTCGCGGTACTGGTTCTGCCCCGGCAGCCAGACCTCGAGGTCATAAGTGCGCTCAGCCGCAAAGCCGATATCGCCCGAACACAGCTTCATGGTGCGGAACGGCAGTTCAAGACGTTTCAGGATTTCCTCGGCGCAGCGGGTCATGCGCTCATGTTCCTCGTCCGCCTGTTCCGGCGTCGTCACCGATACCATCTCGACCTTTTCGAACTGGTGCTGGCGGATCATGCCGCGTGTGTCGCGCCCGGCAGAACCGGCTTCCGCACGGAAACACTGGGTCAGCGTCGTGAAGCGCAGCGGCAGGTCTTCTTCAGCGAGGATTTCATCTGCATGGATATTCGTCAGCGTCACTTCAGACGTCGGGATCAGATAATGATCGCCAGCCTTGAAAAGATCGTCCTCGAACTTCGGCAGCTGGCCGGTGCCCATCAGGGCGGTGTCTTTCACCAGCGCCGGCGTCAGCATTTCGGTATAGCCATGCTCGTTCACATGCAGGTCCAGCATGAACTGGCCGAGCGCGCGTTCTAGCCGGGCAAGTTTTCCCTTGAGGACGACGAAGCGCGAGCCCGAAAGCTTGGCCGCACGTTCGAAATCCATCAGGCCCAGCGCTTCGCCGAGGTCGAAATGCTCTTTCGGCTGGAAGCTGAACTCGCGCGGCGTACCGTGGCGGCGGACTTCAACATTGCCGCTTTCATCCGGGCCTTCGGGCACGTCATCACGCACCATGTTCGGCAATGCCATCAGGATGCTGTCGAGGCCGCCCGCAAGATCACGTTCCATTTCCTCAAGTTCCGACAGGCGACCCTTGAGGCCGGCGACTTCGTCCATCAGCGCCTGCGCCTTTGCTTCGTCCTTGTCGGCCTTGGCACGGCCGATCAGCTTCGAAGCCTCATTGCGGCGAGCCTGCGCTTCCTGCGCTTCCGTCATCACGGCGCGGCGGGCGCTATCGATCGACAGGATTTCCTCGGAGCGTGCCTCGGCGCCGCGTTTGGCAAGCGCACGGTCAAAGGCTTCGGGATTGTCGCGGATGAGCTTCAGGTCGAACATGGGATATCTTTCATTCCGGATCAGTCGGGGCCAATTATTCTGGCGTGGTCGCGCGCTTCTTCTCGGATGCGCGGATCATCAGGATGGATAGCTCATACAAAAGCAGCATCGGGATGCCAAGGGCGATCTGGCTGATCGGGTCCGGCGGCGTCAGGATTGCCGCCATGAAAAAGACGACCACGATCGCATAGCGCCGCTTTTCGCGGAGCGTCTCTGCCGAGATTAGCCCCGCCCTGCCCATCAGGGTCAAGGCGACCGGCATCAGGAAGGCGAAGCCGAAGGCAAACACCATCTGCATGATCAGCGACAGATATTCACTGACCCGCGTTTCAGCGGCGATCTGCACGGCGCCGTTGCCGCCTGCTTCCTCGTAGCTCAGCAGGAATTGCCACGCCCACGGCACCACCATGAAATAGGCAAGACACGCCCCCATGGCGAAAAGGATGGGGGTCGCAAACAGGAAGGGCGCGAAGGCGCTGCGCTCGTTCTTGTAAAGGCCCGGCGCCACAAACTTCCATATCTGGATCGCCAGGATCGGGAAAGTGACTATGAAGGCGGCATAAAGCGCGACCTTGATATCGACCACGAACTTTTCCATGAGGCCGGTATAGATCATCCGCACCCCTTCCTTGCCGACCTGCGCGTCGACATAGGGTTTGGCGAGGATCTGGAAGATATCGGCCGAAAAATAGAGGGCGACAAGAAAAGCCAGCAAGAGTCCGATAACCACCTTGATCAGCCGCGAGCGCAGCTCTTTCAGATGCTCCAGAAGCGGGGCTTTGGATGCCGAAACCTCGTCCTCCTCATCCTCGATCAGGTCGGGCGGTGCGATATGGGCGGCGTAATCGTCGGGGCGCATGATCATACCGGCTTGTCCCCGGTTTTCGGCGCTTCGGCAGTCACGGCAGCGGGCATTTCAGCAGGCGTTTCAGCGGGCTCGCCTGTGGCCTCGCGGGCGCGGTTCGCCATGATATGGTCGGTCACTTCCTCTGGGCTCATGCCCGGCTTCAGGCCTTCGCGCTTGCGCTCGTCCCGGAAGGGATCGGTCTCGCGCTCCACTTCATCGGCCAGATGCTCGATCCCCCGGCGGATTTCATAGCTCAGGTCCCGTGCCTTCCGGACCATGCCACCAACGGTGCGCAGCAGGCGTGGCAAATCCTTCGGCCCGACCACGATAAGCGCGACCACCGCCAGCACCAGAAGTTCCATGGCGCCAATATCGAACATGAAAGGCCCCTGCCCCTAGAGAATGCAGTCAGGCTCAGGCGTCGGCCTTGTCACCGGTTTTTTCCGGCTTCGGCGCGACTTCGGTATCGCTCTTGTCTTCAACCGATTTCAGGTCCGGCGTATCGGTGCCGTCCTTCAGGCCCTTGCGGAAGCTGGTGATGCCTTTGGCAACATCACCCATCAGCTCGGAAATCTTGCCGCGACCGAACAACAGCACAATCAGCAGCACTACGAGTGCAATTTGCATCCAACCCGGAAACATCGTCTTTTCTCCTTCTGTCCCTTATCACTCAAGGTAAGGGGCAATCCTCTGTTCTTCAATCGTCCTGTCCGCTCAGGTGAGCGGTTCGGACTCGTAATCCATCTCTTCCTCGAAGCCGGCAGCACGGCGCAGCTCTGCGCCCGCCCTGCGCTCGGAGGCTGCAATCGCGTCTTCAAGGTCGATCTGACGGTCGTCGTCGCGGTCTTTCGCGTCCGCACTGTCCGCCATCTTGTGGAAGGCGTGATCCACAGTATCAAGGAGGCCCGCAGCCTTCAGGTCGGCAATGCCCGGCAGGTCCTTCAGGCTGTCGATCCCGAAATGCACAAGGAAATCCTCGCTGGTGCCGAAGGTCACCGGGCGGCCGGGTGTCCGGCGACGGCCGGCCACGTGTACCCAGCCCGCTTCCATCAGCACATCCAGCGTGCCTTTGGAGATACCGACGCCGCGGATATCCTCGATCTCTGCCCGCGTCACCGGCTGGTGATAGGCGATGATGGCCAGCGTCTCGACCGCCGCGCGGGAAAGCTTGCGGGGTTCCTCGACCTCACGGCGCAGAAGGAAGGCAAGGTCCTCGGCGGTACGGAACATGAATTTGCCCGCCACCTTCACAAGGTTGACGCCGGCATTCCTGTAATCGCGGATCAGCTCGGCCACATGGGTTTCAACCGAGGCGCCTTCGGGCAGCCGTTCGGCGATTTCATCCAGCGACAGCGGCCGGTCGCTCGCGAACAGGATCGCCTCGACCATGCGCCGGTGCTCGCTCATGCGGCCTTCGTCCAGTTCGTCTTCCATTCCCGTCCTCAATTCCCCCCGGCGCTGCGGTCACGCTCGCGCTGGCGCACATACAGGGGGCCGAATGTCTCCATCTGGCGGATTTCCGCCACCCCCTGCCGGGCGAGCTCCAGGCTTGCCACAAACATAGAAGCCAGTGCCGACCGTGCATAGCGGCTGTCCTTCAACCCGTCAGGCAGGAAGGTTGCCAGCTGCGACCAGCTATATACATCGCCAATCAAGCCTGACAAGCGTTCCAGTGCATCTTCAAGCGCCATCACGGGGCGGCGCTCGATCCGCAGTTCCGTCACCATGCCGCGTTCGCGCACGCCGCCGTAGGCGCGCAGAAGCTCGTAATAGGTCAGGTCATACTGGCCAAGCTTCAGGAGCTTCAGGCCTTCGGGTGCGCCGCGCAGGAATATATCGCGCCCTGCCCGGTTGCGGGACATCAGCTGGGCGCCCGCTTCGCGCATGGCTTCCAGCCGCTGCAGGCGCAGTTGCAGGCGCAGCGCCAGTTCCTCGGCCGAGGGCTCGTCCTCGTTCTCTTCCTTCGGTAGCAGGAGGCGGGACTTGAGGTAAGCAAGCCACGCCGCCATCACCAGATAGTCGGCGGCAAGTTCCAGCTTCAGCCGTTTGGCCGCCTGCACGAATTCCAGATATTGCTCGACAAGGGCGAGGATCGAGATCTGCGTCAGGTCCACCTTCTGGGTGCGGGCGAGCGTCAGGAGGACGTCGAGCGGGCCTTCGAAACCTTCGATCTGCAGCACAAGCGCATCGGTATCGGCATCGCCTTCCGGCATCGCCCAAACGGGTGCTTCATCCGCTTCGAAGGTTTCGCCGGTGTCACTCATACCGGGACGCCGACGAGATAGGCGATCAGGCCGAACATCATGCTCGACGGCACCATGATCACGGAAGGCGCCAGAATGATGACCCCCATCAGGATCATGAAACCGAAGGGCGCGATGCTGCGATATTTCTGGGCTGCTTCATACGGCAGGAACTGCTCCACGATCCCGGCGCCATCAAGGGGCGGAATGGGCAACAGGTTGAAGACCATGAAAAGGCAGTTGATATAGATGCCGAACACCATGGTGTTGACGATCCAGCTTTCGGGCCCGGCGCCAAACATCAGGGCGAAGCGCACCATATAGGCGCAGAACAAGGCAACAACGACATTGCCCAGCGGCCCGGCGATTGCCACCAGCACCAGATCCCGCCGCAGCTTCTGGAAGGGGCGCGGGTCGATCATCACAGGCTTGGCGTAGCCGATCAGGAACGGCAGGTTCGCGAGCACCGCGACAATCGGGATAACAACGGTGCCAAAGGGGTCGATATGATTGAGCGGATTGAGCGACAGGCGCCCTTCGGCCACCTGTGACTTGTCGCCCAGATAATAGGCTGCAAAGGCGTGCCCGGCTTCGTGCAGGGTGACGGCCAACAGGAACGGCAAGGCCATCAGGCTCAGATAATGGATACTCGAAGCGAGATCGGGCAAACAACTTACTCCGGCTTGTAACGGGCCATCAGGTCGCGGTAGCGCTTCTCGAGATCGGCCCTGTCCACACCCTGCCGGGCGTTGACTTCTTCGATCAAGGTGGCGAGCCGCTCCTCAAGTTTCAATGAGGCGCGGGGCACAGCGGCCGCAATGGCCTTCATTTCAGCCAGATTGCCGTTGCAGTGAAGCGCGATATCGCAGCCGGCCGCCAGCGCATCGGCGGCGCGCTTCTCGATGGCGCCATCGAGCGCATTCATCGAAAGATCGTCCGAGAACAGGATGCCCTGGAAGCCGATCTTCATACGGATGATCCGGCCGATCACGACCTTGGAAAGCGTCGCGGGGCGCGCGGGATCAATGGCCTGGTAAATGATATGCGCCGTCATCGCGAAGGGCGCGTCATGAAGCGCGGCGAACGGCACGAAATCGGTTTTCGAAAGGTCCTCAAGCGACGCGCTGACACGCGGCAGGCCGTGATGGCTGTCGACAAGTGAACGGCCATGGCCGGGAATATGCTTCAGCACGCCCAGCACGCCGCCGTCCGCCAGCGACTCCAGTGCTATTCGTCCAAGGGCCCCCACTAGCTGCGGGTCATGCGCAAAGGCACGGTCGCCGATCACCTTGTCCGCCCCGCGCTGCGGCACATCAAGGACCGGCAGGCAGTTCACATTGATGCCAAGCTGCACCAGATCATCGGCAATCAGGCGGCAATTGAGGCGAAGCGCACTGGCACCGAGCGTGGCATCCTGCCGCGCCATATGGCCAAAGGTTTCCATCGGCGGGTAGGCGCGCCAGTGCGGTGCCTTCAGGCGTTGCACACGGCCACCTTCCTGATCGATCATCACCGGCACATGCTTGCGGCCCGTGGTTTTCTTGAGTGCTGTGACTAGGGCCCGCACTTCATCAGGGGTGCCCACATTGCGGGCGAACAGAATGAAGCCCGCAGGCTTCACCTCGCTGAAAAAGGCAGCTTCTTCGTCGCTGAGTGTTGTGCCCGCGCAGCCGAAGACGACCGGAATCATCCCCGCCGCCTCACGGGTTCACCACGATGCAAGCCTGGGACTTGGACCGCAGGGCAAGGCAAAGCTGGTCGGCAGCGGCGCGGTCCTCGATGGGGCCGAACCGCAGGCGGTAAAGTGCACGCTCCCCGGCCTGAACCCGCTCATATTGCGGAACAAGGCCGCCAAGCTCGCCACTGAATTTCTGCTTCAGCATCTTGGCCGCACCCTCGGCACTCGGTTCGCTGCCATAGGCGCCAAGCTGGATGCGATATTTGCCGGCGAACGATGTCTCTGCAGCTTCCTGCGGCAGGGCTGCTGCTGGTGCCGGTACTGTCGTTTCTGCTTCGGGTTCGGTAACCTGTGTGGTGGTCGCAGCAGTGGTGTCAGCGGCTGCCGGCATCGATGTATCGCGGTCGGTCGCACCGGGGGCATAGCCCTCTTCGCCCGGCTCGCCCTCAAGGGCTTCTTCCGGCAGGGCTTCCATCGGCTGTTCAGCCGGCTGACCAAGGGCGACGTCTTCGCGGCTCTCGATCCCTGCGGCCTTGTCGAAGACCTGCTTGTCCTGATGGTCGACCTTCATGCCGCCGGCGTCTTCGGGGCGCACCTTCATCGGTTCGCTCGGAGCGCTGACATGCATCGGCGCGCCGTCCGGCTGATCTTCGTAAAGCACAACAATCGCAGTGATGAACAGGATCACCAGAAGGATGGCCCCGCCCGCGACGATCATCATCGTGCGACGGTTGCCGAACATACCTTCTTCATATTCTTCCTCGGGCACCGGCTGCAGCCAGGGTGGCGTTTCCCGGTCATTCTGCCCATAAGGATTGTCGCTCATATCACCGCATTTCCTCAACCGGTGTGACACCGAGAACGGCAAGGCCACTCGCGATCACGAGCGCTGCCGCACGAATGAGGGCCAGGCGGGCCGCCGTCAGGGCTGCGTCCCCCTCGATCACGAACCGAAGGCTCGTGTCTTCATTGCCCCTGTTCCAGAAGGTATGAAACTCGGAGGCAAGATCATAGAGGAAAAATGCAATCCGGTGCGGCTCATGCGCCTCGGCTGCCGCTTCCACCATGCGCGGCCACGCCGCCATCGACCGGATCAGCGCCAGCTCGGCCGGGTGGTCGAGGCAGCTGATATCCACTTTGGCAAGCGCCGCGTCGTCGAAAGCGACACCCGGGAAGGCTTCTGCCGCCTTGCGCAGCACCGAGAAGACCCGGGCGTGGGCATATTGCACATAGAAGACCGGGTTATCCTTCGATTGCTCCATCACCTTGGCGAAGTCGAAATCGAGCGGCGCATCGTTCTTGCGGGTCAGCATGATGAAGCGGGTAACATCGCGGCCAACTTCATCCACTACTTCACGAAGCGTCACGAAGTTACCGGCTCGTTTGGACATTTTTACAGGCTCGCCGTCACGGAACAGGCGCACCAGTTGGCAGAGTTTGACATCAAGCTCGGCGTCGTCATCAAGCGCTTTCACCGCCGCCTGCATACGCTTCACATAGCCGCCGTGATCCGCGCCCAGTACATCGATCATGTCCTTGAAGCCGCGGTTGATCTTGTCGAGGTGATAGGCGATGTCCGCCGCGAAATAGGTATATTCGCCGGTCGATTTCTGCAGCGGGCGGTCCACGTCGTCGCCAAAGGCTGTGGCGCGGAACAGGGTCTGCTCACGCGGCTCCCAGTCCTCCGGCGTCTTGCCCTTCGGCGCTTCCAGCACGCCCTGATACATATGCCCGCGCTTGGTGAGAACCTCGACGGTTTCCGGGATACGGCCGCTTTCGTGCAGCGAACGCTCGGAGAAGAAGACGTCATGTTCGACGCCCAGCACCTTCAGGTCCTCGCGGATCAGATCCATCATGGCGTTCGAGGCATCGATCTTGAAAAGTTTCAGCCACGCGTCTTCCGGGGCATCCAGATACTGGTCGCCGTACTTGGCTTTCAGCATCTGACCGACCGGCACCAGATAGTCGCCGGGGTAAAGCCCCTCGGGGATTTCACCGATATCGCGACCGAAGGCTTCCTGATAGCGCAGGTGCGCCGAACGGGCGAGCGTATCGACCTGGCTGCCGGCGTCGTTGATATAATATTCCTTGGCGACCTTGTAGCCGGCCTTGGCCAGCAGGTTCGCCAGCGCATCGCCGAACACAGCCCCGCGCACGTGGCCCACATGCATCGGGCCCGTCGGGTTCGCCGATACATATTCAACGTTCACGGCACGGCCTGCACCAAGCGCGCCGTCCCCGAAAGCCGTACCCGACTTCAGGATCGTGGCCACCTGTGCTTGCCAAACAGAATGCGCGAGCCGCCAGTTGATGAAACCGGGGCCGGCAATATCAACGCCTTCAACACCCTTGGCAGCCCCCAGAAGCGGCGCCAGCATATCCGCGATATCGCGCGGCTTCATGCCTGCCTGCTTGGACAGCACAAGGGCAGCGTTCGTCGCCATATCGCCGTGGCTTGCGTCTCGCGGTGGTTCCACCGTCACGGCGGTGCAATCGAGGCCGCCCGGCAGGCGGCCTTCTTGTGCAAGGCCCGTGAGCAGGTTGACGATCAGCTGGCGATATTCGGCGAAAATGTTCATTGCGTTACCCGGGAGAGGTCAAAGAGCTTGGCATGTTCGCCAAAGGCGAACCGGTCGGTCATGCCAGCGATGAAATCGGCCACCACGCGGGCGGTCTCGGCCGTGCGGGCGCCGCTTGTGCGCGCGCTCCATTCAGTCGGCAGGCATTCCGGCTCGCTGATATAAAGTTGGAACAAGTCTGTCACAACCCTTTTCGCCTTGCTGGTAACGCGATTGACGAGATAGTGGCGGTACATCCGCTCAAAGAGGAACTCTTTCAGCGTCTTCACGGCCCGACCCATTTCAGGCCCGAACGAGATGGTCGGCTGGCCGGCATTGCGGATATCGTCCGGCGACTGCGGGTTCAGCGCATCCAGCCGCTTGCGGCTTTCGATCGTCAGGTCAGCGACCATACGGTTGATCAGGCGGCGGACCAACTCATGGATCAGGATATCCTTGGGCGCATTCGGATAGGTCCATTTCACTTCGTCAATCAACTGGGCGAGCACAGGGATTGGCTTCAGCTCGTCAAGATCGAAAAGGTTGGCGCGCAGGCCATCATCCAGATCGTGGCTCGAATAGGCGATATCGTCAGCGAGCGCCGCAATCTGCGCTTCGGCGCTGGCATAGGTATGCAGCTCCAGATCCAACGTCGGCAGGAATTCACGCAGGCCAAACGGCAGAGACGCCGGCGGATTTTTGGGATCGATGGCTTTATCGAGAAGCGGGCCATTGTGCTTGGCGAGGCCCTCGAGCGTTTCCCATGTCAGGTTCAGGCCATCGAACGAAGCATAGCGATGCTCCAGCTTCGTCAGCAGGCGCAGGGTCTGCGCATTGTGATCGAAGCCGTCATATTCCTTCATACACTCGTTCAGCACCGCTTCGCCCGCATGGCCGAACGGCGGGTGGCCAAGATCGTGCGCCAGCGCCAGTGCCTCGCCGAGGTCCTCGTTCAGGTGCATTTCACGGCACACCGAACGGGCAATCTGGGCGGTTTCCAGCGAATGGGTCAGGCGCGTTCGGTAATGGTCGCCCTCGTGATACACAAAGACCTGCGTCTTGTGCTTCAGGCGGCGGAAGCTCGATGAATGGATCACACGGTCACGGTCGCGCTGGTAAGGGCTGCGAGTCGGGCTTTCCGGCTCCTTGACGAGACGCCCCCTGCTGTTGTCGGTGCGGCAGGCGTAAGGGGCGAGAAGGTCGTCATAGCTGGGCAGCGCGAGCGTCATCGATGTCTCCGGGCAAGGGGCACAAATTGGATGGGAGGCACCTTATCCGGGAGGCAAAAACACGGCAACCGATTATCTCGCCGACCTCTCATCCACCTCGCGAAAATATTAACAAAACATTAATTCACATCTTGAAGGTTAAGATGATTTTAACTATGCTTTAACAATCATGATCACGGCGGCTACCATACTCGGCCATGATGCCAATTCCCTGACGGCAGCTTTTCAGGACAATCTGCTTACCCACTGGAACGAGATCCGCAACGGGCACCGCTTCCCCCTGCGTCGTGCCTTCCGTCCGCAGACGGCATCCCGTCACCTCCCCCGTGTGGCGATGGTGAGCATCGATGCGGACAAGGCCTTCCACACACGTGTTGTTGGCAGCGACATCGTGGAACGGCTGCATCTCGACACCAGTACCGATCCGTTGATTGAAGCAAACGACCCGCATACTCGCGATCTTTTGATCCAACTGTTGGGCACGGCGCGTGATGCTGCGATGCCGGTTTATCTGGAAGGTGTGTTCTCCCCCGCCGCCTTCCACAGCATCGCCTTCACTGCGCTCGTGCTGCCCTTTTCCATGAACGACAGCGGCGAAAGCCTTGATGTGCTGATGCTGGCGTTCGACTTTTCCCGCCCCCACACGGTTGACTTTTCAACCTACGAACGCCGCGCCGACGACACTTCTTTCGGCGCCGCCATTTGACCCTGAGCCCCGGACGCCTTACATAAGGGCCAAAGCACCCTCCGGGCATGACCCGACAGGGCCAGTTTCAAGGACAGCGTCATGGCACAACAACAAGCCCCCGTTTCCATCAGCGAACGCGCCGCAAAGCGCGTGGCGCAGATCATTGCCGCCGAAGGCAAGCCGGACCTGAAGTTCCGCCTGTCGGTTTCTGGCGGCGGCTGCAGCGGCTTCCAGTACGGGTTCGATCTTGTGTCCGATGCCGCCCCCGATGATGTGAAAGTGGAGCGCGACGGCGTGACGATGCTCGTCGACAGCATGTCGCTACTGTATGTGATCGGCTCGGAAGTCGATTATGTGGAAGACCTTGTCGGCGCCTCCTTCCAGGTGAAAAACCCGAATGCCACCGCTTCGTGCGGCTGCGGCACCTCGTTCGCGGTCTGACCCCGTATGCGGATCGCAACATTCAACATCAACGGGGTGAAGGCCCGCCTGCCCCGCCTCCTCGAATGGATCGAAACCTTCTCGCCCGATGTCGCCTGCCTGCAGGAGATCAAAAGCATCGACGAGAATTTCCCGCGGCTCGAGATCGAAGCCCTTGGCTATAACGTTGAAACCCACGGCCAGAAAGGCTTCAACGGCGTTGCGCTGATATCGAAGCATGCGATTTCCGATGTGAAGCGCGGCCTGCCGGGCGACGACAGCGACGAACAGGCCCGCTATATCGAGGGCACCGTCAACGGTGTCCGCATCGCGTCCATCTACCTGCCGAACGGCAACCCGCAGCCGGGGCCGAAATTCGACTACAAGCTCGCCTGGATGGACCGCCTGATCGCCCACGCGAGAGACCTGCTGGCAACCGAGATGCCGCTGGTGCTGGCCGGCGACTATAACGTCATCCCGGAAGATATCGATTGCCACAATCCCGCCGCATGGGCTGATGACGCGCTGACCCAGCCCGAAAGCCGGCAGAGGCTGCGCACGCTGATCAACCTCGGCCTTACCGATGCC
This sequence comes from Gimibacter soli, assembly GCF_028463845.1. NCBI lineage: Bacteria > Pseudomonadati > Pseudomonadota > Alphaproteobacteria > Kordiimonadales > Temperatibacteraceae > Gimibacter > Gimibacter soli. Next base: position 2,414,273 of record NZ_CP116805.1, read on the forward strand.
CTGCGCCAGATCAAGCCATCGGGCCCCGCCTACACCTTCTGGGACTATCAGGCGGGCGCATGGCAAAAAGATCACGGCATCCGGATCGATCACCTGCTTCTTTCCGCCGAAGCAGCCGACCGGCTGGAGGACTGCGCCGTGGACCGCGGCCCGCGCGGACTTGAAACACCCAGCGATCACACGCCCGTCTGGATCAAACTCCGCGACTGATCCGGGCACCGGTTCAGGCTTGCCAAGCACCATTTCCACCGCTATGGTCCGCCCCGTCATTGGGGAGTAGCCGCCCTCCGTTTGAGAGGGGGATGCGTCAACAAACTTGAGCCTGCGGGTTCATGGCGTATCCGGCAAATGCTTGGCGAGACCTTTGGCTTCACCGCTGTCCCAGGGGCTGGGCGGAGCGGCGAGCCATTGGTCATTCTGCCGTCCGGCCCTTGATGGACTTTTCATGGAAGCTTTTCTCGTTTCAACCGGCGTCGTTGCCATCGCTGAAATCGGCGACAAGACGCAGCTGCTGGCGCTTTTCCTGGCTGCCCGGTTTCGCGCCCCTGTCCCTATAATCCTCGGCATCCTTGTCGCTACGCTCGCGAACCACGGGCTTGCCGCCTGGGCGGGGCTGATGGTCGCCGACTGGCTGAGCGGCGATTCGCTGCGCTGGATTCTCGGCCTGTCGTTCCTCGCGATGGCTGGATGGATGCTGGTGCCCGACAAGCTGGATGACGACGCACAGGCAAATGGCCGTTTCGGGCCGTTCCTCGCCACTCTCATCGCCTTCTTCCTTGTGGAAATCGGCGACAAGACGCAGGTCGCGACCGTTGCCCTTTCAGCGCGGTTTCAGGATCTTCTGCTGGTTACTGCCGGCACGACGCTTGGCATGATGCTCGCCAATGTGCCTGCCGTGCTGATCGGCGATGCAGCGGCGACCAAAATCCCGCTGAAACTGGTGCACGGGATTGCCGCAGTGATCTTTGCAGCCCTCGGGATTGTGGTACTGGTGGCCTTCTAGGCCGTGTCAGGCGTCAACCGGCTCGTACTTCTCACCGAGCCGGTTACCTGCCGGCGCGCCAAGCGTTTCGAGTGACGGGGTCACATATTCATCGATGCTGACGATGCGGTTGGCGGCGTCCACATGCACGGCGCGGCTGACGCGGCCCGGCAGATCGCGGGCCGGCACCTGCTCATACCCCATGATGATGGCGAGATCACCTTTCGAGAAATGATGCGCAGCCGCACCATTCAGGCAGATATCACCACCGCCTTCCGGCCCCTCGATCACATAGGTGGTGAGCCGCGCGCCATTGGTGATATTCACCACATCCACCGCCGTGTGCGGCAGGATGCCGGACGCACGCAGGAGTGCGGGGTCAACCGTGATTGAGCCCACATAGTGGAGCTCGGCCCCCGTCACCGTCACACGGTGCAGCTTGCCATACATGAAAGCGCGGGTCGCGCCATCGAGCGTGGGGCCAAGAGACTTCGCGGACATGGGACTTCACTCCTGTTCGAACATCGAACAGCGTGATGCCCCACCCGCATTCGAAGGTCAAGAGCCTGCCCGCAAGCCTTTGCTTCAGTTGACAGCCGGTTCCTCGTCGCGCGCCGCGATACACATCCGGTAGCGCACCCCGTGGGCGATGGCGATAGCCGCCATCATCGGAAAGGCCAGCACCACATTCAGCACAATCGACACAAGAGGCAGCCCCACCGCAATCAGCGCAAAGATCGGGATGATGACCACAAGCTCGATCAGCATCAGCGCCACGGCAAAGTCCACCGTGTGGGGATGCTCCAGCCCCTCGCGGTCATCCCCGAGCGCGGTGCCCGTCAGGTTCGCCGAGAAGAAGGAGTAAACAAAGCAGGCAACAAGGATGCTGATGACCTGCAGCGTCATCTGCCCGAGGGTGAAGCTGGCCGACAGGAAAGCGAGGAAACCTTCAACGCTGGAGATATCTTCAGCGGTCGGCTGCAGCCTTTCCCCGCCAAGGCCCATCATGCTGAGCCCCGCCGTGATCACCAGTGTGATGATGCCGATAATGATGACGATGAGGATGAATTTCACGAAATTGACGAGGGCCGCCGAAAGAAACTTGCCAACCGACCCCGGAAATGCCCGCCCGGTGCCGAAAGCCGCGAGCCGGACCCAATAGTTGAAGGCAGCACTCATCGACATGCCAAAAAGCAGGATCAGGGCGACCGCCTTCAGGAACACGGCAAAGCCGGAGGTGCCGAAGTTCTTCGCTGCGCCAAAGCCCAAGCCAATCAGGATGGCAATGAGGCACAGGGCGAGGCCCACACCATAGGTGCGTATCCAGTGTTTCCACGTCAAAGCCCAGGATGCGCCAAACACGCCCAGAATTGAAAACTGCATGAATTTCCCCCTGATCGAATGTGAACAGAGGGAAACCCTAACCGAAGTTTCATGCAACTCAAGCGTTTAGAGTTGGCGAACAGCCCCTTTGGCTGCCGAGGTCGTCAGCTTTGCGTAGGCCTTGAGCGCGGTCGAGACCTTGCGGGTGCGCGGCTTGGTGGGCTTCCAGGCGTCGTCGCCTTTCGCTTCCATCGCCGCACGGCGGATGGCGAGGACATTATCGCCAACCTTCAGCTCGATCGTGCGGTTCGGGATATCGATCTCGATCGGGTCGCCGTTTTCGACAAGGCCGATAAGGCCGCCCTCTTCCGCCTCGGGGCTGACGTGCCCGATGGAAAGGCCCGAGGTGCCACCCGAGAAACGACCATCGGTGAGGAGCGCGCACGCCTTGCCGAGCCCCATCGATTTCAGATAGCTCGTCGGATACAGCATTTCCTGCATGCCGGGGCCGCCGCGGGGGCCTTCGTAGCGGATGACGACCACGTCGCCTTCTTTCACCTCGCCGCCGAGGATGCCTTCAACGGCGGCGTCCTGGCTTTCATAGACGCGGGCCGAGCCCTTGAACTTCAGGATGCTGTCGTCCACGCCCGCCGTTTTCACGATACAGCCTTCTTCGGCCAGATTGCCGAAAAGGACGGCAAGCCCGCCATCCTGGCTGTAGGCATGTTCCTTGGCGCGGATGCAGCCGGCCACGCGGTCCAGATCGAGCGTTTCGTAGCGCTTCGACTGGCTGAACGCGACCTGCGTGGGCACGCCGCCCGGTGCGGCGCGGTAGAAGCGATGCACATCGGCGTCCGTCGTCTGCGTGATATCGAACTGGTCGATAGCTTCGCCGAGCGTTTTTGTGTGCACAGTATGGCAATCGCGGTGGATGAGGCCCGCGCGGTCCAGTTCGCCAAGGATCGCGAAGATACCACCAGCCCTATGCACATCCTGAATGTGATATTTCTGCGTGGCCGGCGCCACCTTGCACAGGTTCGGCACGCGGCGCGACAGCCGGTCGATATCCGCCATCGAGAAATCGATGCCGCCCTCATAGGCCGCCGCCAGAATATGCAGCACGGTGTTTGTCGACCCGCCCATGGCGATATCGAGCGTCATGGCATTTTCAAACGCCTTGAAGTTGGCGACATTGCGCGGCAGGACGCTTTCGTCCCCCTGCAGGTAATAGCGTTTCGTGAGGTCCACCACGCGGCGCGCCGCTGAAAGGAACAGTTCCTTGCGGTCAGCATGGGTCGCAAGCGTCGTACCGTTGCCGGGCAGCGACAGGCCAAGCGCTTCCGTCAGGCAGTTCATGCTGTTGGCGGTGAACATGCCACTACAGGACCCACAGGTGGGGCATGCTGAACGCTCGACAATCGCCACTTCTTCGTCCGAAACCTTCGGGTTCGCAGCATCGACCATGGCATCGACAAGATCGAGCTTGCGGTGGGTGCCTTCATAATCAGCCTCGCCCGCTTCCATCGGACCGCCAGAGACGAACACGGCCGGGATATTGAGGCGGAGTGCCGCCATCAGCATTCCGGGGGTGATCTTGTCGCAGTTCGAGATGCAGACAAGCGCATCGGCACAGTGGGCGTTCGCCATATATTCAACACTGTCGGCGATGATTTCGCGCGACGGCAAGCTATAGAGCATGCCGTCATGCCCCATGGCGATACCGTCATCCACGGCAATCGTGTTGAATTCCTTCGCCACTCCACCGGCAGCCTCGATCTCGCGCGCAACCATCTGGCCAAGGTCTTTCAAATGCACATGACCCGGCACGAACTGGGTGAAGCTGTTGACGACAGCGACAATCGGCTTCCGGAAATCCTCATCCTTCATGCCGGTGGCGCGCCAAAGGGCGCGGGCGCCCGCCATGTTGCGGCCGTGGGTCGAGGTTTTGGAACGATAGTCGGGCATTGCCTACTCCGGTAACAGCGGATGAATCGCGGCGGACTTTAGCCGCGCACCCTGCCCCTGTCGATAAGAAATGAAAAGATTAGGTATCAATTTTTGATTTTTTATTGCGCCTGATTGATTTGCGTCCCGCCGCGCGCGCCAGTATGTATGGGCCGTGTTTTCAATGGTGGAGCAAGACCAATGTCCCAAGGCATGATGGAACCCTATGGCGGCCATATTTCCTACCTGCGTTTCCCGGTGTGCGAAAGCGCCGAAGGGCTGGACCTTGCCATCATGGGCGTGCCGTTTGACCTGAACACCACGGGCCGCGCCGGTGCGCGCTTCGGGCCTCGCGGCATCCGTGAAATGTCGCTGACCATGGCCGAATTCCCCTGGGGGGTCTGGCCGTGGGGCTATCATCTGCGTGACAAGTTCAAGGTCGGCGACATTGGCGATGTGATGGGCTTCACCGCCTACACCGAGCGCATGATGCCTGCCGTGGAAGCCGCTGCTGACAAGGTGATGGCAACCGGCGCCTCGCTCCTCACGCTTGGCGGCGATCACTCGATCACCTATCCGCTCCTGAAGGCCCATGCCCGCAAGCATGGCCCGCTGGCGCTTATCCATTTCGATGCGCACAGCGACACCTGGATTGATGACGACATCAACCACGGCACCATGTTCCATCATGCGATCAAGGACGGCACCATTGTGCCCGAAAACTCGATCCAGCTGGGCATGCGCACCCCGAACCCGGACGAACAAGGCATGCTGGTGCTGGACGGCCTCGAGTGCCTGAAAACCCCGCCGCTGGAGATGGCGAAACGCATCCGCGAGCGTGTGGGCAACCGCCCTGCCTACCTCACCTTCGATATCGATTTCCTTGACCCGGCTTATGCGCCCGCAACTGGTACCCCTGTGGTCGGCGGTCCCAATTCGGCCTATGCCCGCGATGTGCTGCGCGCACTTGTCGGCATGAATATTGTGGGCGGCGATCAGGTGGAGGTTGCCCCGCATTATGAAGGGGCGGCGCAGATCACTGCACTTGCCGGCGCTACGATTGCGGCAGACATCCTTTACCTGATCGGTGCTTCACGCAGCCGTTGAGGCGCTGGCGAGCGGGCCTGTCAGTTCCGGCAGGCCGTAGCCCAGATCGAAGAAATGATAGCTTTCGAGCGTACCCTGATCGAACTGCAGGGTGGCGAGATCAAGCAGCTGTCCAGCTTTGCCCTCGGGCGCCATTTCGATCGTGTACATCCCCATGTTGCGCTGCCCTTTCGCATCGCATAGCGGCAGGGTCATGATATGCATGTTCCACGCCCCGCCGGTCGCCACCGGGATGCGGCGCTTGGATTTCATGCCGCAGGGCACATCAACGAGCGCCCGGAACGCCGCATTCGGCAGAAAGAGCGACGTGCCCTGATAGCGGCGCACCGCCTCGGCCGCCTTGCCGGCCAGTTCCTCGCCGAAAAGATCGCGGTAAAAGGTGCCGGAAAGCCGACCTACCATCTTGCCGGTTTCATCGATATCGATCAGGGCAACATAGGGCAGCAGCTGCTTGATGGCCTGGGGATCAACCTGATCCTTGCGCGGCACCGGCCCGCCCGATGCTGTGCGCCAGCGCTTCCACTCGGAAAGCAACGCCTCGAACGTAGCTGTTGGAACGACAATCATGCCTGCCTCATATCAGGTGCCCCGGAACTTAGCACCGTTCAAGAATAGGAAATGGAGATGGGGCCGGTCAATCGCGGAGGCGCGGGTCTTCGGCACCCTTGCCAAGAATGCGGCGCCATTGGCCATCCTCGACAGCCTTGTCGATCTCGCTATCGACAAGGTCAAGTAGCAAGGTACGGGTGCCGCCCTTCCAGCAGGCGATCTGCTCGTTAATATCGCCGATCCCGAATTCGGGATCGGCCACGACATCCTGTTCGCCGTGTTGCGCTTCATATTGGGCGAGATCAAGCCCGTACACCGCCACGGCATCCACCCTGCCCTTGTCCAACAGCGCCAGCGCTGCCTGCAGGCTGTCCATCGCCATCAGCTGTGCACGGCCACTGACTTCGGGTTCTGTCGAGACAATCGAATAGGCACCGGATTCAGCTGCAACGCTCAATCCCCGCAAGGCCTCAAGCGAAGCAGGCGGTGTGCGACCAGCATGAACGAAGAATTTGATCCTGAGCCGGTTGACCGGCTTCGAATAGCGCACCTCTGAAAGGTCCGGCGAGCCATAGGGTTCGTAATTGAAGCCTTCATTAGCGATATAAAGGCAGGACTGACGGTCTTTGAGGAAGCTGCGGACCGCCCGGCGATACGGCATGATCTGCAGGTTCATGTCCTTCTGCAGATTGCGCGTCAGATACTTCAGGAGCCGCACATAGGGGCTGCCATCCGACGAATCCAGAAGCTCCTCAACCCGCGTGGCATAGATGCGCACCGGGCCGCGTTCTTCAATCTCTTCGGAAAAAGCACCGGGGTTTGCGGAAAGGGACACGGAACCGCACATGACCGAAAGCAGCATGCACACAGGAAACAGGGCTGACCGGCGCACAAACTTGCTGCGCTGCCTATCGATCAGACCTGTTCCTTGTGGACCACGCTTCCTGAGCAATATTGCGACCCCTTCCCGGAGGTTCAGCCCAAACGCTTGAAGGCGGCGTCCAGCTTTTCGGCCTGACTTTCAAGGTCCGCGAGCTGTGCCTTAGCTTCCTCTATCACATGTGCGGGTGCCTTGGCCACGAATCCCTGATTCGACAGGCGACCGGACAGCGCCCCGGCCTCCTTGCGTACCTTTTCCAAGGCTTTGGCAAGACGAGCTTTTTCCGCTTCCACATCCATCAGGTCAGCGAGCGGCAGATAGACAGTCGCTTCATCGACCACCAGCTGGGCCGAACCTTTCGATTCGGCAGTCGCCACGGCCTCGGCCTTTTCAAGCCGCGCCATGCGGGCCAGCATATCCTGCCAGCGATCGATCCGGGCCTGCGTCTCGCTGGATGCACCAACTACCAGAGCGGTCGCCTTGGCGTTTGCGGGCACGTTCATTTCCGCGCGGGTCGAACGGACAGCGCTGATGAACCGGATCACCCAGTTGACCTCGTCACCGGCGGCAGCATCAACCGTATCGATCTTCGGCCACGAGGCAGCGATGAGGTCATGTTTGCGGCCGTCTTTCAGGCCGTGCCACAGCTCTTCGGTGATGAAGGGCATGAAGGGGTGGAGCAGCACAAGGATCTGGTCCAGCACCCAGCCGGCAACGGCACGGGTCTCTTCCTTCTGCGCTTCATCCTCGCCCCAGAAGACCGGCTTGATCAGCTCAAGATACCAGTCGCAGAAAGTGCCCCACACGAAGTGATAGATGGCGTCAGCCGCATCGTTGAAACGGAAGGCTTCAAGCGCGCTCGTCACACCTTCGGCGGCTTTCGCCACTTCACCGATGATCCATTTCGACAGAATGAGGTCAGCCTTCGGCGGCGCTACGGTGTCGGAGCCGCCAATGCCGTTCATTTCGCAGAAGCGGGCCGCGTTCCAGAGCTTGGTGCCGAAGTTGCGGTAACCTTCAACGCGCTTCTCGGCGAGCTTGATGTCGCGCCCTTGCGCTTCCATCGCGGCAAGCGTGAAGCGCAGGGCATCGGCGCCGTAGGTGTCGATGAATTTCAGGGGATCGATCACGTTCCCCTTGGATTTCGACATTTTCTGGCCGTGCTCGTCGCGCACCAGCGCGTGGATGTAAACGTTCTTGAACGGCACATCGCCCATGAAATAGAGGCCGGACATCATCATCCGGGCGACCCAGAAGAAGATGATATCGAAACCGGTCACCAGTGTGGCGTTCGGATAATATTTCTTCACTGTGGCTTCGTCGTCGGGCCAGCCGAGGGTCGAATAGGGCCACATGGCGGACGAGAACCAGGTGTCGAGCACGTCTTTGTCGCGCTCCAGCACCACGTTATCGCCGAACTTGGCCTTGGCCGCGGCCATGGCATCTTCTTCCGTTTCCTCAACGAAAACGGTGCCATCGGGCGCGTACCATGCGGGAATGCGATGGCCCCACCACAGCTGGCGCGACACGCACCAGGGCTGGATGTTGCGCATCCATTCGAAATAGGTCTTTTCCCAGTTTTTGGGGATGAAGTTGGTGCGACCTTGCTCCACCGCTTCAATGGCGGGCTTGGCGAGCGTTGCTGCATCCACATACCATTGCTCGGTCAGCCAGGGCTCGATCACCACGCCGCCACGGTCGCCATACGGCACCATATGGCGGTGGGGCTCAACCTTCACAAGGAAACCGGCGGCGTCCATATCGGCCACAATGGCCTTGCGCGCCACGTAGCGGTCCATGCCCCGGTATTTCGCCGGCGCATTCTCGTTCACGGCCGCTTCCGCCGTGAAGATATTGATCATCGGCAGGTCATGGCGCTTGCCGACTTCAAAGTCGTTGAAGTCATGCGCCGGAGTGATCTTCAGCGCACCAGTGCCCTGCTCCGGGTCCGCATGCTCGTCACCCACAATCGGGATCAGGCGGCCAACCAGCGGCAGCTTCACCATCTTGCCGATCAGGTGCTTGTAGCGCTCGTCTTCTGGGTTCACGGCAACGGCTGTATCACCGAGCATGGTTTCGGGACGCGTGGTCGCAATCTCGATGAAAACGCCGTCTTCGCCGTCCACGGGATAGCGGAAGTGCCAGAAGTTGCCGTCAACTTCCTTCTGTTCCACCTCGAGGTCCGAAATCGCGGTTTTCAGCTTCGGATCCCAGTTCACAAGGCGCTGGTCCTTGTAGAGAAGGCCGTCCTTGTAAAGCTTCACGAATTTCTTGATCACAGCGGCCGAGCGGGGCTCGTCCATGGTGAAGGCCTCGCGCGACCAGTCGCACGAAGCGCCCAGACGGCGCAGCTGGCGGGTGATGGTGCCGCCGGATTCCTCTTTCCATTTCCAGACACGCTCAAGGAAGGCCTCACGGCCCATTTCCTGACGGGTCGTCTTGCCTTCGGCGTCCAGCTGGCGCTCGACCACCATCTGGGTGGCGATGCCCGCATGGTCGGTGCCCGGCTGCCACAACACGTCCTTGCCGCGCAGCCGCTCGAACCGCACCAGAACATCCTGCAGCGTGTTATCCAGCGCATGGCCCATATGGAGACTGCCGGTGACATTCGGCGGCGGCATCACAATCACATAGGGCTCGGCATCCGGCTTCTGCCCGCAGGCGAAGGCGCCGTTATTTTCCCAATGCTGATACCATTTCGCCTCGATGTCGCCGGGGCTGTAGGTCTTTTCCATGGCCATGACTGAAAGGTCCTGAATCAAATGAATACGTGGCCCGAAATCGGGCGAACGCTTCTTTTAGGGGGAAGGCGGCAGGGCGTCAACGCCAACACCGCCGGATTTTGGCTGATTTACTTGCGGCGCGCGATACGGGCGACTTCGCGCTCGACAGCGTCCTGCACGATCTGCGGCAGGTTCTCGTCGAGCCACGCTTGCAGCATCGGCTTCAGCATGCTGCGGACAAGCCCTTCAAGCGTGTTCTGGTCGCCTTCATAGCCCGACACCATCAGATGCGAGAGATGCGCGAAGCTTTGCGCCGTGCGCGTTTCTACCGGTGGCGAAACGATGCCGTCAGAATCAGCGAAATCGGTGAGTTCCAGAATATCATCCAGGCGCTCGGGCTCCGGCTCGTAGGCCGGCTCGGGCTCGGGTTCATATTCCGGTTCAGGTTCGGGTTCCGGCTCGGGCTCAGGTTCCGGCTCGTAAACCGGCTCGGGCTCGGGCTCGGGTTCCGGCTCAAACGCCGGCTCTGCTTCGGGTTCGGGCTCGGGTTCCGGCGCAGCGGCAGGGGCGGCAGTCTCATCCGACTCATCGGAGATAATCCGGCGGATGGACGCCAGAATTTCTTCCATTGTCGGCTCGTCGTCAGATGCAATCACGCTAAATGCCAGCCCGTGTTAACCACTCCCTCATGAACAGGTACCGCCTCCCTTTCGGAGTGTCAATAAATCTTAAGAGTTGAAAGGCAGTTATGGCGCTTTCCATGACTTTTTCGTCACAGCATCCAATGGCTTTCCTGTTTCCAAAAGAAAAGGGCCCCGAAGGGCCCTTGAATTCGTGCGTTTCGATTGACGCTTACCAGCCAATCATCTGGTTTTTCACGTCGTCGTAATGCTCTTCCGGGTCGTAGGCATCGACATCGAGCCCGAGCGTACCGGAATTGAGCGTACCGACGGCCGCCAGAAGATTGTAGGCCGCAACAAATTCGTCACGCTGGGCGCGGATGAGGTTGGCGCGGGCATCCAGCAGTTCCTGCTCGGCATTCAGCACATCAAGCGTGGTGCGCGAGCCGACGGCTGCTTCCTGGCGAACACCTTCAAGTGCGATTTCGTTGGCGCGGACCTGTGCTTCGGTCGAGGCAATCTGGCCCCGCGCTGCGCGCAGGCGGTCCCAAGTCACCAGCGCGGTTTCCTGCGCTGAACGCTCGGCTTCAACGATCTGCACCATACGCTGGCTGCGAACTTCCTTGGCACGACGGATGTCGGCATAGGTAGCGCCGCCCGTGTAAAGGGGCACGGTCAGCTGGAAGCCGAACGCCTTGATGTCGCTATCGTCGGGGGTCGTGTTGTTCCCCACGAGCGAGCTGCCATCGGTGTGCGAGTAGGACGCTTCGGCACCAAGCCGCGGCAGCAGGCCACCTTCGGCGATATGGATACCGCGGCGGGCCGCTTCTTCGCTGTAACGCGCGGCAATCACGTTGGGTGCGTCAGCCATTGCCGTTTCAATTGCAGATTCAAGTGAAGCAGGCAGAACCGGCAGGCCACCCGGCGTATCAAGCCCGGCAGGCGCCCGACCGATCACGCGCTGGTAAGCACCGCGGCTTGCTGCAAGCTGGGCTTCGGCGGCCAGAAGCTGCGACTTTGCCCCTTCGAGGCGGGCTTCGGACTGGGCAACGTCCGTGCGGGTGATTTCACCAACGCGGAAACGGTCGCGGCTGGCTTCCAGCTGGCGTTCCAGTACCTGCACCTGATTCTTGTTCAGTTCGACTACGGACTGATCGCGGACAACATCCATATAGGCGGCAATACCCTGCAGCAGCACTTGCTGTTCGGTATTTTGCAGCTGGGCGCGTGCCACCATGACTTCCGCCTTGGCCTGGCGCACGGCATTCAGGTCACGCATGCCGTTGAAGATCGACAGCTGCGCCGTCACGCCGTATGCGGTCGAATCGACATCTGCGTCGTTCCGCGGGCCATTCGGTGCCTGGCTGTTAATCACCTTGCCATGGCGTTCGCCGTAGCTTGCTTCACCCACCACGCTCGGCAGGAAAGCGGCCTTGGCGCCGGGCACGGTGTTATCGATTGCCCGCACGGCAGCACGCTGTGCTTGCAGGGTCGGGTTGGAGGCGTAGGCGGCCTCGAGCGCTTCCTTGAGCGTCTCGGCGCTGACGGCCCCGGTGCCACCCAGAACGGTGGCGATCGCCAGAAGCGATGCGATGGTTTTTTTCATTGTGTTCCCTCCTTGAGGTTCCTCGCTGTTTATTAAAAGGCAGGTTTCTGTCCTGCCTGTTGAAAGAAAGGCGGCCATCCCCGCCTTTCAAACCCTATTAAAATACAAATCCCGCCGGTTTTGCAAAGCCCGGAATGGGCGGCACGTTGGCGTCGAAAAGGTCGCGGGCGGCAAACTGGCCGTCTTCGCGGGTCACGATATGGGCGCGGCCCACACCGTCTTTTTCACGCACGCACACAAGGCGGCCACCGTCAGCGAGCTGCTTGAGGAGCGCCTGCGGCACTTCCTCCACCAGGCCACCGATGAAAATCACGTCGAACGGGCCTTGTTTGGCAACGCCCTCGGCATGGGCACCCTGCACCACAGCAGTATTGATGATTTCAAGCTCGCCAAGCTTCTTCTCGGCAGCAGCCGCGAGCTTCTTGTCTTCTTCAAGTGCCACAACAGCCTCGGCCAGCCCGGCGATAACGGCCGCGCTGTAGCCAGTGGCGCCGCCGATATCGAGCACAACGTCGCTCGACTGGACGTCAGCTTCCGTCAGGAGGCGGGCAAACACCATCGGCTCCATCAGATAACGGCCTTCGCCAATGGCAATATCCTCGTCAACATAGGCGACGGAACGCTTTGCCTTGGGTACAAAATGCTCCCGCGGGACGCTGCGAATAGCGGCAATCAGGCGCTCGTCATTCACTTCATTGGGGCGGAGCTGGCAGTCGATCATATGGCTGCGGGCGACGGTCATGTCAGTCACGGGCGCTAATCCCTTAATTGATAGGCGAGTTACTCGTGCGCTCTATATAAATATACCGGCGCCGCGTGACAACGCGTTTCCTGCATCAAGGGGGTGTCGCGGCTCGATTTTTAGGGGCAAGTGTGCCTTTCGTCCCTCGCTACTTCGCGCTTGACCGCCGAAGTGCGCGCCTCTATACGGTTCCCCACACCACGTGAGGCGCGATGGCGGAGTGGTGACGCAGCGGATTGCAAATCCGTGTACACCGGTTCGATTCCGGTTCGCGCCTCCAACTTTCCCCCCATATGACAATCATCGACACCCTGCCCGCGCAAGCGCGGCGGCATGTGCTATATCGCGTGCCCTGCCCTGCAATTGGCACGAGCCAAAGCCTCGATTTTTGCAGGAATCTGCGGCTTTGAAAAAAGCTGCACAAAAATGTAAAATGGGGGTTGGCAGGCCATTTTTTTTCAGTATAAAGGGCGCCACTTGCGGCGATGAGCCGCCAGTTACTGATCCCCAGTAGCTCAGTGGTAGAGCAAGCGGCTGTTAACCGCTCGGTCGCTGGTTCGAGTCCGGCCTGGGGAGCCAATCAGGGAAAGCCCGGTTCTTCGGAACCGGGCTTTTTCCGTAAGTGCCTTTTGAAATTGCGCGCAGTCCGCGTGATTTTTGCAACAGTCCCTGTATAAGTATTAAGATAGTGTTGCAGAATTGCCGCTTTCTGCCTTGTGAGTGCCGCATTTCATGGTTAACTCGTCTGGCGGGACAGCCCAGCATTGATCGGGCTGCCGTCACATCCTTTCAGGGAGATCATCTCATGCGCTTTGCCCATTTCCCCACCCTTCTGGCAGGGCTTTCGATGGCCGCGATTGCGGCAACCACTGCTCACGCTGACGAAGGCGTCTATGCCGGTTTTGAACTCGGCGGCAGCTTCGCCGGTGAAAACGAATACCAGACCCCGAACAGCGGGATGCGTATTTCCGACGAAAAGAACATCGGTTTCGTGACCGGTGCTTTCGTTGGTTACGACGATGGCGACAAGTGGCGTACCGAATTCAGCTATTCGTACCGCCGCAACACCCTTGAGTCGTTCGACATCCTGAACCCCGGCGCGATCCCCTTCGGGACCAACACGCGCGACGGTGGTTACCAGCGCTCGCACGCGCTGATGATCGGCGCGAAATACAATGTCGCCACCTTCGGTGACTGGAAAACCTACATCGGCGCAGGCCTTGGCCTCGCACGCCTCGAGCTTGATGCCTATCATATCGGCAAGGTCAATGTGATCGACGAGTCCGATTGGGAAGTCGCCGGTCAGCTGAGCGCCGAAATGGTGAAGCCGATTTCCGACGATATGGAATTCAGCGCCGGCTACCGCTACTTCCGCTCGGCCAAGGCTGATTTCGCTTCTGTGGATGGCCCGGCAAGCTTCGGCTTCTCGGCCCACGAAGCCTTCGCCCGCCTGACCTGGAAGTTCGGCAAGAAAGCCGCGCCGAAGCCCGAGCCGATGCCCGAGCCGGCACCGATGCCCGAGCCGAAGCCTGAGCCCGCTCCGGCACCGGCGCCTGAACCGGCACCGCTTCCGGGTCCGTTCATGGTCTTCTTCGACTGGGATCAGGCCACCATCCGTGGTGACGCCGAGCCGATCATTGCTGCCGCTGCCAAGGCCTTCCTTGAGCGCGGTGCAGTCGAGATCGTCTCGAACGGCCACGCCGATACGTCGGGTGCCCTCACCTATAACGACAAGCTGTCGCTGAAGCGCGCCGAAGCCGTGAAAAACGCCCTCGTCGCCCGCGGTGTTCCGGCCGACAAGATCGACGTGAAATATTTCGGCGAACGCGCCCTGCTCGTTCAGACCGCCGACAACGTCCGCGAGCCGCAAAACCGCCGCGTGGAAATTGTCCTCGGCGAATAAGCCGACACCATAGCGAATACGAAAAGGCCGGGATTTTCCCGGCCTTTTTCTTTTTTCGCTGCCGCCATCTATGAAAATTCATAGTGGCATGGGCCTTGGTTTCGCATGTAGCATCGGTTGCAGTATGAAGCGGGTCGATTGTCGGCCGGTCGTCTTCATTCCTGTCCGGCATAGCCAGCTGGCCATGAATGCAGCATCGGAGCGAACTGTATGAAGCGTTCCCTGAAATCCGCATGGCCACAACTGGCCCTTCTCCTGTCAGCGTCCGTCATCACGCCGATACCAGCCGAGGCGCAATCGTCAAACGGACCGCTTCCCACCTATCCAGCGTCACATCAGGGCCTTTATGACAATCTGAACATCCTGAATACCGCGCCGATCCCGGCGCCGCCCGAGGATGCCCCTTCGAGCCCGTTTCTCGATATGCAGTGGGAAAGCCCCTTGGTGCAGGCCATGCTTGACCGCCCCATTGGCGTTTGTCAGGCGGACGCGAACCCGTATGCCCAACCGGTCGACAACCCGCGCGAAGCCGGGCTGACGAGCCCGCAGACCGCGGGGCCCAGCCTCCTCCGGGGCCTGTTTTATCTGGCCTATGACTATTATGGCATGGGCCTCAATCACTATTTCATGCTGCGGCACGACGTGATGTATGACCGCGAAAAGCTCGAAGCCGCCAAAAAGGCCATGGGCTATAAAGATCCACCCTTCGCGCCTGCCAAAACACAAGCAGTCCCTTATCCAAAGGACGGTCTTGCGCTGCAACCGGTGCCGCCCGGCAAAGGCAACATCGAGATACCCGAGGTCGTTCCCACCAAAAATGGCCCGGAGTGGAGCAGTTTCGGCACCAGGGTCAGTTTCCGTCACACCATCCTTGATCCCTTCGACCTTTCGCTGGTGGCCGACACGTTGGACGAATTTGTGCTGCGGCAGCTGGTGACGCCTGAAAATGCGCAGTCCGCAACAGCCCCGCTTGTGGTGCGGAATGTTCACGGCCCCAACCGCTTTGGCAGCTTCAAGGTCAAGTCAGGCCAGAATGTGCCGGTCGGGCTCAACCATCTCTCGCGCCTTTCTTACCCCGGCGTCGCTTACGCGTGCGACCGCAGCAGCGACGCTGCCTGCGACCGGCGGGGAGACACCGGCAATCCGGTGCCGATAACCGATCATGCCCATTATTCCTACGTCGGCGTCCACATGCCTCTCGAATATAGTTTCTGGCCTGCCAAAAACCGGATCAGCTTCCCGCCGCCTTCCGTGCTGCGGCTGGACACGCCCATGGTGTGCGCCCAGTGGCGCTGGGCACAGGAACGCAAGCATGCAGGGCAGGAAACCGAGGCCGACAAGCTTCTGGAAGCCCTGATGAAGCGCGCTAGGGTCGATGACCGTCGGGTGGTTGTGAAGCAGAACGCCAAATATCCCGGTGTCGCCCTCCACGAAGAACCGACCGACAATTTCTGGATCATTCCGGGAAGGGGGCTTTGACATGATGAAGAACCATCTCCTGCGCACCGCTTTCATCGCCGCCTTCCTCGCCCTGCCGGGTGCCGCCAACGCAGACAGCGGCATCAGCAAGTCAACTGCCCGTGCGCTTGATGAAATCTACAATACGCGGTACGGCGACCTGAAACCGTCCGACCAGAAGAAGGTGGATGCTGCCGTAGCAATCTGGACCGATAAACAACTGGCAGCCTTCAAGGCGCAACTTGAGGCCACCCCCTGCCTAATGCCCTATGTGAACCAGCCATCACGTCAGCTGCACGGTGACCCAGCCCCCACCCCGAAGGGCGAGGCGTGCGACGCGGGCCGGCGCACCCTTGGGGCCTTTAAATATGCCAAGTCCACCGAAGGCTATGAAAGCATCTACGGCTCAAAAGGATTTCGAACCGGCAGCCAGCGCTTCATCAAGAAGAAGGATATCCGCAACCCCGACTGGCCGGGGAATTTCCCTGCGGTCCTGAAAGCTGTGGAAGCCCGACTGGCACCGCTTGCCAAACAAAGCTTCGAAAACTATTCCCCCTATGGCGGCGAGTTCAGTGCCGACATGCGCCATTATGCGGCCAACTCCAGAACCAGCGTCAGGGGGACGGAGTATCTGCTGCGGGATGGGCGCACCATCCTTGGCGTGCAAAGCAAAGCCTATAAAAGCGACCGCCACTGTACGCGCGGCGAATGCGCAGGTGGCAACAATTACAGCCACGTCATTGCCTTCTATGTCTTTGATGTGCGGCGCGTGCCGATCATGAGCTATTGGGGGCGGACTATCGACACCAGCCTCCATCAGGAGCGCCACTTCAGCGCCTTTTTCGATGCACCCTATCACCATTATCTGCGCCAGTGGGAAGGCGTGTCGATCACGGACAAAACGCCGCGGCGCGATGGCGGCAGCCCGTTGCTGATCGGCCGGCGTGCCGATCCGCGACTGCTGGACCCGGCGTATGTGAAAGCAATCGAACTTGAGCCGGAACTTGAGCAGCTTGGCCGACACCTTGCCCAGATCCGTTGGGCGCGGATCGGGTTCGTCAACGACAATATGACCCGCCGTGGCAATCAGGCCGCCTCACAAGCCAACTCGACGGCCGACCAGCTGAACGCCAGTATCGCGCGCGACTGGAAGCGCGATCAGGCCGAATGGCGGGCCAGCATGGGGATTGGCGAGAATGACAACCCGATCGCAGCCGGGATCGTTGCGGGGATCAACAGCGCCGCCCAGCAGCAAGCCTTCTGGAACGCACGGGCAGCCGAAGCCCAGTCGCGCTACTTCATGGCGCAATATGGCTGTCAGGCCGGCTATTGTGCCGGTGGCGGCGGTCACGGCAGGCATCATGGCGACCGTGACAGGGACCGGGATCACGACGACGATAGGCGTGGTCACGACCGCGGCCGCAACGAAGATCGCAGCGAAGGAACCCAAGCCAGCAAGCAGCAGGCATCCGGTTCCTCCTCGTCTGGCAACGGCTCAAGCTCCGGCAATGGCGCACGGCTGACGCAGGAGCGCGGTGCCGCGCCTGCCCCCATTACAGGCTCGTCATCCTCTGCACCTTCCACGCCGCCCGCCGCAGAACAGGCACCAACCCTACGGACCGAACTTATCGGCACGGAACCCGCGTTCGGCGGCACACAGGCGATGGCTTGTGCGGCGGCGAAACGGCTACCGCCGAAACGCAGCACGCCCGGCAACAGTAGCCTGCAGTTCACCGGTAAAATCATGGAAGAATGTGGCTGTCAGGACAGCACACGGGGCATCAACGAGAATATCGCCCGTAACCGGCGCATCATCGCGAAACGGCAGGAGGAACTGGCCAATACGCAGAATGACGCCTACCGCCGGCAAGCCGAACTCAGCATCCAGCATGCCGAGGGTGAAATTGCCGAGCTTGAGGAACAGCTTCGCACAAAGGCATGGCGGTGCACCGCCACGCACGAGGCGAAGGTTTCATCGTCTAACGTTAGGTGAATTAGCGCCCGGTCGGCGTCGTGGCGCTTGCCACGGCGGTGGCAGGGCAGGCTTTACCGATGCGCTGGTAGCTGACAGGCATGAGATCGAGAAGCGGCAGGGCTTCGCGCGCCGAACCGCCTTCAAGCGATGCGACCTTCAGCATCTCGCCGCAAAAATCGGCGACTTCCCAGCTACCCAGGGAAATCAGGTTGGCCTGCGCTACCAGATAGCTGTCGATCGTGGTGCGGCCATCGCGCTTCAGGAAACCGCTGAGGGTGCGATAATTGTCGGTGAATTCGGCGCGGTGATTGGTCACGAAGCCATTATAGAATTCAGCGAGCGCCTTGGTATGCGAATGGCGGCACTGCAGGGCGGCCACCATGAACTGGGTCTGCACAAAGCGGATCTTGTCGGCGCGTTCTTCCTTGGGATTCAGGCACGACTGCCCGCCCGCGATTGCCGGTGCTGCCGTCATCATGGCTGCTACCGCCGTCGCCAACGCGGCCTTCGCCGCCCGATACGCAAACTGTTTCATGGATTCCGCCCCTGCCTGAGCCTTATTGCTGCCTGAAAGCAAGCCTGCCCTTAGAGTGTTAATGATATCTTAAGGGCACAATTAACAGCAAGTTCGAACTGACGATGCGGTGAAATCCGGCAGATTCTTCGGCGCCCACCTTGCCAAACTGCCAAAAATCCTTAGGGTCGCCGGAATAACAAATTTACGGGGGAATTGACGTGACAGCCACAGAACCGACGGTACAGACAGGCGAGCCGATGCATCGCCAGCTCTGGTTCCGCGTGCTGGCCGGGCTTGTGCTTGGAGGGTTTGTCGGCACTTTGATGGGACCAGATCTCGGCCTGATGGATCAGGGGATCGCCTTGCAGATCGGCGAATGGCTGGCCCTGCCCGGCCGCCTGTTCCTGACCCTTCTCAAATTCATCGTCATCCCGCTCGTGATATCGAGCGTGATGCTCGGCATTTGCGACGGCAACGACATCAGGGCCATTCGCACGCTTGGCAGCGGCCTTGTCTATTTCGTCATCACCACGACGATTGCCATCATCATCGGCTTCACCATCACCGGCCTTATCCAGCCGGGCTCGCAGATCGACAGCAGCCAGCTTGGCGCTGTTGTGCGGCCTGACATCGTTGCCCCGAATGTGGGTGGCGGCTCGATCCCTTCCACGATTGTCAGTGCGATCCCGACAAACCTTGTCGAGCATATGGTCAAATCCGACATGCTGCAGGTGGTGATTGCCGCCGTCATCTTCGGCCTTGCTCTCCTGAAAATGCCGAATATCGAAGGCCGCCCGATTGTCGACCTGATGCGTTCCACGCAGCAGGTCTGCATGACCATCGTGATGTGGCTGATGAAATTCGCCCCCGTTGTGGTGTTCGGCCTGATCGCCAATACGGTGATCACCATGGGCTTTGGCGCCATCAGCGCGGTTTCGCTATTCTTCCTGACCGTGATCCTTGGCCTTCTCGCCATGATCGCCGTCTATATGTTCCTCGTGTCCGTCGTTGGTGGCCGTAATCCCGTTACCTTCATCCGTGACTGCCGCGATGTGATGGTGCTTGCCTTCTCCACCTCGTCGTCGTCGGCCACCATGCCGGTGACGCTGCGGACAGTGGAAGAAGTCCACAAGATCCGCCCGACTGTCGGCCGCCTGGTCATTCCGCTTGGCACCACGATCAATATGGACGGCACCGCCATCTATCAGGCGATTGCCGCCCTTTTCATCGCGCAGGCCTACGGTATCGATCTCACCACCTTCCAGATGGTGTCGATCATCGTGCTGTCGATCGCGGGCTCCATCGGCACGCCGGGCATTCCGTCGGCGGGTATCCCGATCCTTGCCGCCATTCTGGAAAGCCAGAATATTCCAGTGGAAGGGATCGCGCTGATCCTGGGCGTTGACCGCCTGCTGGACATGAGCCGTACAGTTATCAACGTTGTGGGCGACATGACGGCAGCCGCCGTGCTCGACCGCCTGTTCGGCCACAAGATGGAAGGCGATGCCGCGCCCGACAATCCCGCCTGAGGCACAAACTTGCCTTTTGGCTTATCATTCGCGGCGCCGGGTGCTATATGCCCCGGCGTTTCGCTTTATGTTAGTGTTTGAAGTCAGCCTGCGGAAAGGATGCACACCCATGACCGAGAAGAAAAAAGCCGTCGTTCTCCTCTCCGGTGGGCTCGATTCCGCGACGGTTGTCGCCATGGCGCAGGCGGATGGCTTTGACGTGCATGCCCTGTCGTTCCGCTATGGCCAGCGCCACAGCGTTGAGCTTGATGCCGCTGAACGCGTCGCCCGCCAGCTCGGGGTAAAGGAACACAAGATCGCGACGCTCGACCTGCGCCTGTTCGGCGGCAGTGCGCTGACCGCCGATATCGATGTGCCGAAGGACCGCGACGAAAGCGCCATGACCGCTGACATCCCGGTCACCTACGTGCCGGCGCGCAACACGATCTTCCTGTCGTTCGCCCTCGCCTATGCTGAAACAGCCGGTGCTCGCGACATTTTCATCGGCGTCAATGCGCTTGATTATTCAGGCTACCCGGATTGCCGCCCGGACTATATCGCGGCTTATGAGAAGATGGCGAACCTCGCCACACGGGTCGGCGTGTCTGATACCGAGCACCCGTTGCATATCCAGACCCCGCTCATCGACCTGACGAAAGCCCAGATCATCGCCGCCGGCACCAAGCTTGGCGTGGACTATAGCCTGACCATCAGCTGCTATGACCCCGACCCCGCCGGCCATGCCTGCGGCCACTGCGACAGCTGTCTTCTGCGGAAGAAAGGTTTCCGCGAAGCCGGGATCGACGACCCGACCCCTTACCAGCAAGGGGCGTGAACGTGGCCAAGGTCTATACGGTCAAGGAAATCTTCTACACACTGCAAGGCGAAGGCGGCAATGCCGGGCGTCCCGCCGTGTTCTGTCGTTTCTCAGGCTGCAACCTGTGGACCGGCCGTGAAGAAGACCGCGCTGAGGCCATCTGCCAGTTCTGCGATACCGATTTCATCGGCACCGACGGCGAAGGCGGCGGCAAGTTCCGCAGCCCCGAAGCGCTCGCTGACGCTGTGAAGACGGCATGGACCGGAGGCCCCGGCGGTGTGCCGCTGGTGGTCTGCACGGGCGGCGAACCGCTCCTGCAGCTGGATACGCCGATGATCGATGCCTTTCACGCAGCAGGCTTTGAAATCGCGGTGGAAACCAACGGGACGATCGAGCCGCCTGCCGGGATCGACTGGCTGTGCGTCAGCCCCAAGATCGGTTCTGAAATGGTCGTGAGAGGCGGGCAGGAACTGAAGCTCGTCTATCCGCAAAAAGGCGGTGATCCGGCCCAGTTCGAGCATCTTGCGTTCGAACGATTTTACCTGCAGCCGATGGATGGTCCCGAGGCCCTTGAAAATACCACATTAAGTGTGGACTATTGCAGACGCCACCCCAAGTGGCACCTTAGCCTTCAGACACACAAATATCTCGGGATTCCATAATGCAGAACGAGCCGGTCGAACATTTGCCCCATGCCCCAGGCGATGAAGAGGCAGATGCCGGCATCTCTCCCTGGATCATCGGCGGCATTGGCGCCGCCCTTGTGTTTTCGCTCGGCCTCTTTTTCATGGGCGGCGAAGATACGGGCGAACCCAGCTATGATGCCGAAGCCGATGTCGCCGCCCTCACCGCCGTCGCCGAAGGCTTTGCCGAAGACTGCCTGAACACGGCGCCAGCCGACCTTGGCATGCGGATCAACGCTGAACCCCGTGATTACGCCCAGATGCGCGGCGCGGGCCGGCCCGGCGAAACCCGCTACCGTCATCTGTCGCTTGAGCGGCAATCCGGACTGGATGTCACGATGCGTATCGCCCCCGGCTTCTGGTGTGGCATGGCGGCGGGGCCTGATATGGCGCACCATTATGATGAATGGCGCGATGCGGTGCTGCAGGCGGTGCGCGGCTACCAGCCGGTAAAAATCGGCGAGCAGACCACCGCTTTCGGTTCATTCGAAGAATATGACCTCGGCCGCCGCCAGAACTGGCGCCTGCGCATCTTCGACGGCCGCAATGAAACCGCCCAGTTCGTCAGCGCGCGGGTCTTTGCCTATGACCCGGCGACGCAGGAACCGCGCGAGCCGCTCGCCGAGGTCACGAAAGAGAATTAACCCCGGCCGCGATAGGGCGCCACGCCCTGATCGGGCAGCCAGACGCCTTCAGGCAGCTTGCCCTTCTGCACAAACACATCGATCGGGATGCCGCCGCGCGGATACCAGTAGCCGCCGAAGCGCAACCATTTCGGCTTCATTTCCTCGAACAGACGTTCGGCGATGCCCACGGTGCAATCCTCATGGAATGCCCGGTGGTTGCGGAAGGACTGCAGGAACAGCTTCAGCGACTTGCTTTCGACAAGCGTTTCACCCGGTACATAATCCAGCACCAGATGCGCAAAATCGGGCTGGCCGGTCACCGGGCAGAGGCTCGTGAACTCGGGGCACGTGAAGCGCACCAGATAATCGGTGTTCGGGCGCGGGTTCGGCACATATTCGAGGACGGCTTCCTCGGGCGTTTGCGGAGTCGCCGACTTGCCGCCAAGCTGGCTCAGGCCTTCATAGATATTCTGCGACATCGCGTGTCTCCTTCAAAAATTCCAGACTTCCATACGCCTTGCAGCGCCGCCTGTCAAAGCGCGAAACGGCAGCCATTCCAAAGCCTTGTACGACCCTTTTCATGCGACACAAAGTTGCGCCATGTTAGGGTTTTGTGAACTTTTTGTTCAGTCGATGTTAAGGCCAAAGCGCTATAGTCAAGTCATCGGATCAAGAAATGATCCCCGGCAGATCGTAGTCGAAAGTAGCCGGAAAGGAGAAGAAAATGGAACACATTCAGACCGCAACTTTTGCCCCTGGCCAGGTGGTTCGCCACCGTCGCTTCGGCTACCGCGGCCTCATCTTCGATGTGGATGCAATGTTCAGCCAGTCTCCCGAGTGGTACGAAATGATGGCACAGTCGCGTCCCAGCAAAGATCGGCCCTGGTATCACGTCCTGGTGGACGGCGAGACCCACACGACCTACGTCGCCGAAGAGAATCTTGAGCTGTGCGGGCATACCGACGAGTTTGACCATCCCCTTCTGTCGTCCCTGTTTGATATGGCCGACAATGGCGATTTCGCCAGCCGTGTAAGCGTGAACTGACACCTTCCTCCCCCCGCAAGGTCAGTTCCAGTTGGCTGGTACGTGATGGGGATGCACCCTCCCCCGGTGCATCCCCATTCATGTTTCAAGTGGCCCGCCCAGGCTTGATTTTCTTGTGCAATTCACAACAAGTCCCCTGTTGAACCTTGGGCTGTGGCGGCCTAGTCTTTGGCATTCGCCGAAGGATGCCCACCCATGCCGCCGAGCCTACCCACCCCCATCGTTTCGCCCGACTGGCTGATCCAGCATCTGGATCATCCGTCTGTTGTGGTGATCGACGCCAGCTGGCACATGCCCGATGCGGGCCGGAAAGGCGCCGACGATTTCGCACGCCGCCACATACCCGGCGCCCGTTTCTTCGATATCGATGCGGTTTCCGACGTCTCGTCACCCTATCCCCACATGCTGCCATCGCCTGCGGATTTCGCCGCTGCCGTCGGTGCGCTTGGCATCAGCAACGACAGCCTTGTGATTGTCTATGACGACAGCGCCGTGCGTTCTGCTGCACGCCTGTGGTGGAGCCTTCGCGCCATGGGGCACGACACCGTTGCCGTATTGTTGGGCGGGCTTGCCGGCTGGATCGCTGCCGGTGGCACCGTGACCGACGCACCAGGCGAGATCACGCGCCGCACTTTCGTGCCCGACTTCCAGCCCGGCCTTGTCCGCAGTCGTACCGACGTGCTGGCTGCCCTCGACAACATCCAGATTCTGGACGCCCGCGCCGCCGCGCGGTTTGAGGGCAGTGTGCCGGAGCCGCGCCCGGGCTTGCGGTCGGGTCATATCCCCGGCGCGCGCAACCTGCCCTTCGGCCAGCTTTTCAACGCTGACGGCCACCTGAAATCTGCCGATGATCTGCAATCGGCTTTCGATGCTGCCGGGATTGATACCGGCAAGCCGGTGATCACCAGTTGCGGGTCAGGTATCACGGCCAGCGTGCTGGCACTGGGTCTCGCCACCCTTGGCAGAGACGACACCGCCGTCTATGACGGCTCCTGGACGGAATGGGGCAGCGACCCCGACCTGCCCCTTGAAACGGGCACCGCTTCGACAAAGTAGGGACTGATGAGCGACAACAAGAAATCGACAAAAATCGAAACACGGCTGATCACCGACGGTCGCCGGGACGAATGGACCCACGGCATCGTCAATCCGCCTGTCTACCGCGCCTCTACCTGCCTTTTTGACAGCTACGCCACGATGCGCGAGCGCGCCAAGGATCCGGCGGCACGGCACCTCTATTATGGCCGCAAGGGTACACCGACACAGTGGTCGCTCGAGGAAGCCCTGACCGACCTTGAAGGCGGCGCCGGCACCAAACTTTACCCCTCGGGCGTCGCTGCTGTGAACAGCGCGATCCTAGGCCTTGTCTCGGCCGGCGATCACGTACTGATGGTGGATAGCGCCTACGAGCCGACCCGTGCGTTCGCCCGCAGCATCCTCCAGCGCTTTGGTGTGGAAACAAGCTTCTATGACCCGATGGCGGGCGAGAATATCGCTGCCGACTTCCGCGAGAACACCAAGCTCGTGGTGGCTGAAAGCCCCGGCTCGCTGACCTTCGAAGTACAGGATATTCCGGCGATTGCCGCCGTCTGCCGCGACAAAGGCGCGTGGCTCCTTGTCGATAACACATGGGCGACACCGCTTTATTGCAATCCGCTGGCGCTTGGCGCCGATGTCAGTGTCCATGCCGTCACCAAATATATCGGCGGGCATTCAGACCTGATGATGGGGTCGGTGACCGCCAACGAGCGCGCCTATCCGCTGATCGAAAAGGCCGCTTTCTCGCTCGGCCAGACCGTCTCGCCCGATGATGCCTTCCTCGCCTCGCGAGGACTGCGCACACTGGCTGCCCGCCTGAAAATCCACGAGGAAAAGGCGCTCACCGTCGCCCGTTGGCTGCGTGAACGCCCAGAAGTCGCCAAGGTGTTGCATCCGGCCTTCGAGGATTGCCGCGGCCATGCCATCTGGAAACGCGATTTCAAAGGCTCAACCGGGCTGTTCTCGGTGATCCTGAAGGACGGTACCGATGCCGATACCGCCCCGATGGTGGATCACATGCGCCTGTTCCGCATGGGCTTTTCGTGGGGCGGCTATGAAAGCCTGATCCTGCCATCGAACCCCGCCGGCAGCCGCAGCGCCACGCACTGGGCGGCCCCCGGCCCGCTCCTGCGCCTGCATATCGGGCTTGAAGATACCGACGACCTGATCGCCGACCTCGCCGACGGGCTCGACCGTTACCGGGAGCATATGGCACGCAAATGATCGGCCCCATGGAAAGTGCCGCACTGATCCTCAGCCTCAAGGTCGCGGGGGCGGCAACGCTCGTCAGCCTTCCGCTCGCCGTTCTTCTCGCCTACGGGATGGCGCGCCGCGATTTCAGGGGCAAGACAATTGCCGACATTTTGCTGCATGTGCCGCTTGTGGTGCCGCCTGTCGTTGTCGGCTATCTACTGTTGATCGCCTTTGCCCCCAATGCGCCTGTCGGCCACTGGCTGGAAGAGGCGGGCCTTGGCGTCGCCTTCCGCTGGCAGGGAGCAGCGCTTGCCAGCGGCATCATGGCCCTGCCCCTGATGGTGCGCAGCATCCGGCAAGCGTTCGAGGCAGAACCGCCGATCTACCGCGAAGTCGCCGCCACACTAGGCGCAGGTGCCTTTGCGCGCTTCTGGCGCGTTTCCCTGCCGCTTGCGGCCCCGGCTATCGCCACCGGCACACTTCTGGGCTTTGCCCGTGCCATCGGGGAGTTCGGCGCCACCATCACCTTTGCCGCCAATATTCCGGGCCTGACGCAGACCCTTCCGCTGGCGCTCTATAGTGCCGCACAGATACCGGGCGGCGAGGCTGAAGCCGCACGGCTGGCGCTTCTGTGCCTGCTGCCTGCTGTTCTGGCCCTTGTAGCCTCCGAAATGCTCAGTCGCCGCGCCCGGCGCCGTACGGGGCTCACATCATGAGCGGGCATCGCCTGACCGCCGATCTCGCCTGGCATACCGGCAGCGCCGAAGGTTCTGCCCGTTTCACGCTTTCAGACGGGATCACAGCGCTCGTCGGTCGCTCGGGATCGGGTAAAACGACCCTCGCCCGCGTGCTCGCAGGCCTGCACCCGGCAACGCGCGGTAATATCAGCCTTGATGGCAGCATGCTTTATGACGGGCAAACGGGCGTCAGCCTTGCCGCTGGCAAGCGCGGCATCGGGCTGGTGCCGCAGGGCTCGTCCCTGTTTCCGCACCTGACAGTCGCCGCCAATATCGATTTCGCCCGCGCCCCGCGCCCGGCGTGGCGGGACGACCTGATCGACCGGCTGGGGCTTGCGGGCCTGATGGACCGCCGCCCGCACCAGCTGTCTGGCGGTGAAGGGCGGCGTGTGGCCATCGCCCGCGCCCTGATGGCAAACCCGCGCCTCCTTATCCTTGACGAGCCGACCACAGGGCTGGACCCGGCCCGCCGGCGCAACATGCTGGAGGCCGTCGGCTATGTTGCCTCGCTCACCAAAACGCCGGTGCTGCTGATCAGCCACGAACGCGAGGATATCCAGACAACCGCGACCCACGCCCTTCTGATGGAGGACCAGCATCTTGTTGCCGCCGGCGCTGTGCCGGATGTGATTGCCCGGATGGACGCAACCCCGTAACTTTCGTTGGCTTGCCAGTGCCACCCTCTTGTCGGACACTGGCAGATCATAAAAACGGGGAGGAATTCCAATGAAAAGAACAACAGGGGTCAACCGCCTGATCAAGGCAGCCCTTCTGGGGACAACGCTTGCCTTCGCACCGATGATGCACGGGGCGATGGCCGAGGATGCACCGGGCCAGATCCGCTGGGACCTGAGCGACCTTTACCCGAGCGTGGAGGCATGGAACGCCACACGCGAGCAGGTGCTGAAGGACGTGGCCGCCTACAGTCGCTTCCAGGGCAATCTCGGCAAAAGTGCCGCAGCCCTCGCCGATGCGCTGGATGAAGTGAACCGGATCGAGAAAGAGCTGGCGCGGATGTATATCTACACCTCGCTCGGTTCCGACGAGGATCTGCGCGACGCCAAGGCGCAGGAGCGTTTTTCCCAAGCCCGCACCACCTATGCCGAGTTCGGCCGTGCCACCGCCTTCATGGCGCCGGAGCTGCTGACTGTCGGCACGAAAAAGATCGAAGGCTATATAAAACGTGAGAAGCGGCTGGAAAAGCATGCCTTCTTCCTGCGCGATACACTGCGGCAGGAAAAATACACGCTGGGGCTTGAAGCCGAAGGCGTGCTCGCGAACGCATCCGAAGTGACGGGCGGTGCTGGCAATATCTATAACCTGCTGACCTCGGCGAATATCGCATGGCCGACCGTGAAGCTTTCAACGGGCGAGGACGCAACGCTCAGCCAGGCGGGCTATTCCAAATACCGCGCCGTGCAGAACCGCGAAGACCGCAAGCTTGTTTTCGATACCTTCTGGCAAACCTGGAAGAATTACGAGGCAACCTTCGGCCAGACGCTCGACACGCTCGTCAAGGGCCACACCTTCTATGCCAAATCGCGGCACTATCCGAACGCGCTTTCCTATGCTTTGTCCGGCCCCAACATCCCGGAGGAGGTATACCGCACGCTCGTTAAATCGGTGAACGAGAGCCTGCCTTCGTTCCACCGCTATCTGAAGCTGCGCCAGCGCATGCTCGGCCTCAGCGACATGCGCTATTATGACATCTATCCGGAAACCACCGCGCTTGACCGTGAATTCAGCGTGGATGACGCGAAGAAGCTGACCCTTGAATCCCTCACTCCCTTTGGCGAGGAATATCTGGGGCTTCTCAAGCAGGGCTTCGATGCTGACTGGATGCATGTCTATCCGCAGCCCGGCAAGCGGTCCGGCGCCTATATGAACGGCGCTGCGTATGACGTGCACCCCTATGTTCTCCTCAATTATAACAAGGGGTTCGAGGACGTTTCGACCTTCAGCCACGAGTGGGGCCATGCTGTCCACACACTCTTGTCCCGTGCCGCCAACCCGTACGAAACCTACAGCTACCGCACCTTCACGGCGGAGCTTGCCTCCACCACGAACGAGGTGCTGCTGCAGGAACATCTGCTGAAGGGCGACCTGTCGGACGAGGAACGGCTTTACTATATCGACCGGGCACTGGAAGGCATCCGCGGCACCCTCTTCCGCCAGACCATGTTTGCGGAGTTCGAACTGAAAATCCACGAAGTGGTCGAGGCCGGTGAGCCGCTTTCGGGCGAGAAAATGACCGCCATCTATCTCGATCTCCTGAAGCGCTATCACGGCGACGCCGAGGGCGTGATGAAGATCGACGATCTTTATGGCATCGAGTGGGCCTATATCCCGCACTTCTACCGGAACTTCTATGTGTTCCAGTATGCCACCAGCATCTCGGGCGGTACCATGTTCGCCGAACGCATGCTGAACGGCGACCCCAAGGCACAATCGGATTACCTGAATGTGCTGAAGGCGGGCGGCTCGCGCTATCCGTATGAAATGCTGAAAGAAGCCGGCGTCGATCTGGCAAGCGAAGCACCGTACCAGACGATCGTTGCCCGCATGAACCGGCTGATGGACGAGGCAGACGCCATCCTCACCCGCATGGGCAAATAATCGCCACACTTGGGCGCGAAGGTTTCGGGGCGGCAAGGGCGTACCATCGGTATGTCTGCCGCCCCGAATGCATTCGAGAGGAAGGCCCGATGAAAAGCCCTGCCCCTGCCCGCTTTGTCGGTCGTTTCGGCCTTGGCGCACGCCCCGGTGACGCCAGCGCCATCGCCGCAGACCCGCTCGGATGGACATTGGCCCAGCTTTCGGACAAGCCCGATGACCGGCGCGCCTTCGATGGCCGCCCGGCGAGCGACAAGCTCCTTGGCGACGTCTTCATGTTCCAGCGTGAATTGCTGAAAGCTCGCAAGGAGAAGGTGGACGACAAGGAAATGGCCGCCAAGGTGATGGACCGGAAGGACTTCCGCGACATCTATCTTGCCGATGTGGAAGCGCGGCTGACGCAAGCCGTGCTGACCGAAACACCGGTGCAGGAACGGCTGGTGCGCTTCTGGTCCAACCATTTCACCGTGTCCGCCGAAAAGCTGGTGGTGCTGACCGTTACCGGCGCGTTTGAGCGCGAGGCGATCCGCCCGCACCTGAACGGCCACTTCCGCGATCTGCTGCAGGCTTCGACCGCGCATCCCGCCATGATCCTCTATCTCGATAACGACCGCTCTGCCGGGCCGAACAGCATGGCCGGGCGGCGGCGCGATCTCGGCCTCAATGAAAATCTGGCGCGGGAAATACTGGAACTGCAGACGT
Organism: Gimibacter soli; assembly: GCF_028463845.1. NCBI lineage: Bacteria > Pseudomonadati > Pseudomonadota > Alphaproteobacteria > Kordiimonadales > Temperatibacteraceae > Gimibacter > Gimibacter soli. Next base: position 2,443,565 of record NZ_CP116805.1, read on the forward strand.
TGGGGGTGAACGGCGGCTACACTCAGGCCGACGTCACCGCCTTCGCCCGTATCCTGACCGGCTGGACAGTCAGCCGCCCGATCCTTGGCGGCACCGGCAGGTTTGTCTATGTCGACCGCATGCATGAGCCCGGTGATCATGCGGTGCTTGGCAAAACCTATCGCGGCGAAGGTGACGCGCAAACGCGTGCCGTGCTTGCCGATCTGGCCGTCCACCCCGCCACCGCAAGTTTTATCGCCCTCAAGCTGGCCCGGCATTTCATCGCGGATACACCGCCCGATGACGTGGTTGCGGCCCTCGCCAGTACCTTCATGGAAACCGACGGGCATTTGCCAAGCGTCCACAAACGGCTCTTTGAACTCGCCGCCCCGCTGCTCGACGACACCCGAAAGGTTCGCCCGCCGGAGGATTATGTGGTGGCAACGCTGAGGGCACTGAAAATCGACCCTGCCGACAAGACCCGCAAGATATTCGCCGTGCTCCGCGACATGGGCCAGCGCCCGATGGTGCCGCCGGGGCCTGACGGCTGGCCGGACACCGCGAGCGAGTGGCTTTCCGGCCAATCGCTGATGACGCGGATCGACTGGGCCTCCGCGCTGGCCGAGCGCGTCACCCGCGTTGATTCCCGCGCACTCGCTGGTTTCCTTTGGGGAGATGCGCTTTCCGAAAGCACCCGCACCTCCATCGCGCGCGCAGAAAGTGGCCATCAGGCCCTGTCGCTGCTCCTTGCTGCACCGGAGATGATCTATGCGTGAAGATGCCCTTTTGAACCGTCGCCGTTTCCTCGCCCTCACGGGTGCGACCGCCGCGCTTACGCTTTTCAGCCCGCACTTGATGGCCAATGAGCCCGGCGAAGCGCCTCGCTTTGTCTTTTTGCTGCTGCGTGGTGGCATGGACGGCCTTTCCGCAGTGCCCATGCTTGCCGACCCGGCCTTCGCCGGACTGCGCGGCGTGCTGGCGGAAGAGGAAACGGCAGGCCTGCCCCTTGACGGTGGCTTTGCCTTGCACCCCAAGCTTGCCACGCTTCATGCCCTTTACGGCGCAAAGGAAGCCACGATCTTTCACGCAGTGGCCGGCCCCTATCGCAGCCGTTCACATTTCGACGCGCAGGACATGCTGGAACAAGGCATCGCTGCTCCGGCCACCAGCGACGGTTTCCTTGCCCGGATGATCAATAATGACGGTGCGACCAAGGCCGTGGCACTCGCCGAGACCATGCCGCTGGCGCTGAGGGGCGGCGAAAGAGCCACAAGCTGGGCACCAACGCTGATCCCGGAAGCGAGCCCCGACATACTGGACCGCCTTGACGACCTTTATGCTGGAGATGCGCTTCTGGAAGCTGCCCTCCAACAAATGCTGGAAAACGAAGCCGTCGGATCGGGCATGGGAGGCAAGATGAATGGCGGGCGAGGCAATATCGTCACGCTGGCCGAATCCGCGGCCCGCTTCCTGACGGTCGAAGGCGGGCCGAATGTTGCTATGCTCGAATTCGGCGGCTGGGACACCCACACTGGCCAAACCGCACGCCTGAACCGGCAGTTCGCCGCCCTCGATCAGGCGATTGCTGCCCTCAAAGCCGGCCTCGGAGCTACATGGCAACGCACCGCCATCATTGTCGCCACCGAGTTTGGCCGCACTGCCGCCGTGAACGGCACACGCGGCACCGATCATGGCACGGCGGGGGCTGCATTCCTCTTCGGAGGAGCCGTTGATGGTGGCAGGGTCATTGCTGACTGGCCAGGCCTTGGCGGCGCGATGCTGTATGAAGGGCGCGATCTGATGCCGACGCTTGATCTGCGGGCCATCCTCAAGGGCGTGATGGCCGATCACATGAAGGTCGCCGGGCCGAAGCTTGATCTGGATATTTTCCCGGACTCCGGCACGGTGAAGCCGCTATCCAGCCTCATCCGGGCCTGATCAGAGGCTTTTCACCGCAGCGGCTGCCGCCGAGCCGAACTCGCGCCGGGCGAGGATCGCAAGTATGAACAGGGTTGAGGCCACATAGAAGACCGGGCCAATGAACCAGCCGACGGTCGCGAGGCCAAAGAAGATCGCCCGGATACCCCGGTTGAAATGCAGGCCGCAAAGGGTGTTCAGACGGGCCGCCGCAGCAACGCGCTGCTGGTCGGCCTCGCTCGGCTCCGCCAGCGCGAACCCGAAGCCGCCCAAAAGGATCGCACAATAATGCGACAGGCGGATCGCCCAGGCGAATTTGAAAAAGGCATAGATGAAGATCGCCAGAAGCACGGCGAGCTTCACCATCAGCTGTTCAGGCGAACTTGGGGTCGCGAAGGGCATGCGGGCGAGCGCCCCCGCCAGCGCCTCATTATAGCCCATCGCCGCAAACAGGCCGCCGATCACGATGATCGACGTGGAGGCGAACATATTCATGCCGCTCATCAATATCTGCAGGATGCCGGTATCGAGGATGCGCAGGTCGCGCCGGAAGGCTTCCTCGAACCAGCGCTGGCGCTGGCGTTCCATCGCGGCGGCAATCGAGCGCGGCCGCAGGAAGCTTGCATCCGTCAGCAAGGTATAGCCCGCCCAGACAAACAGGAAGAAGGCGAGCGCTTCATAATCGGATAGACTGAAAATGGCGAGCAGCCGGTCCATCGTTCACAATCCCCCTGATGATCTTTTCTGGTGTGGCTTCAGACGACAACGATCACATCATTGGCGTCGGCGCTCGTCAAGCCCACGAGCCGCACCCAGTCGCCGCCGCCGAGGTCAATGACAAGCCCCCATGAATCCTGTGTCATCGCAGCACGCGCGGCCGCCTCGCTGGCGAAGCCGCCTGTCAGGCCTGAGAAGTCAAGAATATCGCGGCTTGTGTCGAAATCAGTGATCCGGTCCCCGCCGGAATTGTCCGCGAAGATGTAGGTATCCGCTTCCGAGCCGCCGGTCATGGTGTCATGGCCGGTCCCGCCGATGATTGTATCACGGCCCGGGCCGCCGATCAGCCGATCGTCACCGGCGCCGCCGTCCAGCAGATCAGCCCCCCAGATACCCGAGAGGAAATCGTCACCGGCGTCGCCGTACATTCTGTCGAAACCTTGCTGGCCAAGGATGCGGTCGTCACCATCACCGCCGCTCAATGTATCCCCGCTGTGCCCACCGCGCAGGGTATCGTCGCCAGCATTGCCAAGAAGCGTGTTGGCCTGCTTGTTGCCGATCAATGTATCATTGCCGCTGGCGCCGGAGGCCTTCTCGATCCATGTGTCCGGTGCGATGAAGACGGTCTCGTTCTCCCGGTAGTTTGTGCTGCGGCTGCTGTATGTCACTACGGTCCCGATATCGGACCATGTGCCGGGGATGAGCGAGATGGTCACGTCGTCAGGGCCATTCGTGACGCTCAGGGTATCAATGCCACCAGCATCCCATATCGTTGTCAGGTGACGTTCGGAGAGGTCGAAATTATAGGTATCGGCTCGTCCCGTCGTCACCGTATCAGTGCCATACAGGGCCTGCAGTGCCATGATATCAAGATACATATAGCCGTCTGGCTCGAGATCGGTCCACAGCGCCTCGCTGTAGCGTGCCGACACATTGTAGCTCATCACCGTATAGTCGTTGCCGTCATATCCGGCTGCCAGCACGGGGAACTTGCCTTCTGCCTCATGGGGGTGCTTCAGACCCAGCGCGTGACCGAGTTCGTGATAGATCGTCGTTTCGAAATAGGCGTCGCTTTCGCTGAGCGTGCCGCTGATCAGCCAGATATCACCGGCCACTGGTGCGGAGGTCGGATAATAGGCCCAGGCCAGCGTTTCATCGTCAACATAGTCGGTCCAGGCCATGCGGATGGTGCCCGCCAGGGTGCCCGTATCGCTGACTTCCGTGAAAGACGCGTTGGTGTAGCGTTCGATATCATCAAGTGCCTGACGCAGCACGTCAGCCTGAGACGCCGTCACTGGGTGCCAACCGCTGTTGACCTCGGAATCAGACGCGCCGTAGCCCAGATTGAAACTGGTCGCAAAAGTGCTGCTCGCGCCCGGAATGCTGAAGCTGATATCAACTGCGCCATTGGCGTCCGTTGAATAGCGCACGCCATACAGAAGGCCATTCACCAGCGGGTCGCCTGAAAGACCAACACTTTCAACAAAGGGACGCGAACTGATCGAGGTATCGGGCATTATGTCTGATTTTCCCTACTTATCCGGAACAAGATTGATCCGGGGATCAGGCTCATATTGCAGCCCAATTCCCGCACCCTGCCATCAAACATCAAGCAAACGTCCTGTAAAAGGGTTAAGGCGCAGATATTTTATAACGGCATATGTCCCTGCAATGTTTCTCCACAGGGTGGCAATCGTCACGCCGACCGCCAGCCCGATCAGCCCCCAGAACTGCGCCATGGTCCAGCCGAACGCGACAAGGAGGACGGTGCCGACGAGAGCGTTCCGCAGGGAAATCTTCTCATGTCCGGTAACAGCCAGAAGTGTGCCGACATTCGACATCAGCACGATGGTCAGCTGCGAGATGACAAGTACATGGACAACAGGAACAGCCCCCAATGTCTCCTCGTTCACGATGGCGAGCAGTGGCTTGACGAGAAGAACGATCAGAAGTGCTGCAGGAATGGCCAGCCCGAGCGTCATCTTGGTGATCGAACGACAAAGATGCCCCAGCGCTTCGCGGTCTCCTGCCTTGTGCGCTGCGGCCAGTTTTGGGGCAAAAACCGAATTGAGGGCCGCAAGTATCAGCGTAAGGCTGCCACTGACCTGCCATGCGATCCTCATCTGGCCAGCTTCGGCTGCACCGAAACTGGTGGCGGCGACGGCGAGCGCGAACCATTCGGCGAATACCAGCGTAAGCCCGACCCCGAGAAGCGGCAGGCCACTCTTGATCATCGCCCCGATTGCCGGCTCTTCCTTTTCCCCCGGCGCCAGAGCCAGCCTCAGGCAAAAGAAAAGGCCGACAAGGGTGGCTGATGCAGCAACCACGATATTGATGATCAGGAGTGCATTTACCTCGTTGTACCAGCCGAAGATCATCACGAAAGCGAGTGCTGTCGGTACGAACAATGTTTCCAGGCACTGCCCCAGCAAAAAACGGCGCTGCGACCTGAGTACCGCGCTTACAAGGCGTTCCGACGAACGTACGACGATAACAAGTACAAGCAAGGCGCCCCACTCAATCGGGATGACCCCTCCGAACAGGGTATCCCACAAACGGCTGCCGCCCAGCCAGAACAACAGGCCAATGGCTGAAGTGGTCGACAGTATGAAGAGCACAAGTCGGCCAAGAATGCTGACGGTGAGGTGCCCCTTGCCATCCGATGCGGGTGTAAGAAAGCGGATCGATGAAAGGTCAATACCGCCAAGTGCCAGAACAGCCAGCAACATGCCTGTCTGCGTCACGAGCGCATATTGCCCGTTGGCCTCGGCGCCCAGACGATGCGCAATCAGGAATGTGACAGTGAATCCAAAAGCAGTAGCAACGGCGCGAACAGCAAGCGCACTGATGGCGGAGGTCAACAGCCTCATATAGTCGGGTGTCCTTTACTCAGCGCTCGTGGAAAGCGTTCGTGAAATTACTGAGAAGGGGTTGCAGCAGATAAAGCAGCACAGGCTGCTTGGCGGTTTCGACGATCACCTGAACAGGATAACCCGGCTGCAGGGTTTCCCCTTGCTCCAGATTGGCGAGGCTTGATGCATCGAAGCCGATGGTGATCGGGTAATAGTCGGTGCCGGTGCGTTCGTCCTTCACGATGTCGGGCGACACGGTCAGCACCTTGCCTTCGATTGTCGGTGTCGAACGGCTCTTGAAGGCAAGGACCGAAATGCGCGCATGCAGGCCGGGGCCGATGTTGGCGGCGTCCTTTGCCTGCAGCTGACCCGTGACCACAAGCTGTGCACCTTCCGGCACCAGTTCCATTGCAGCGGCAGCGGCCGGCAGCACACCACCCACGGTATTGACCTTCATATTCATGACGGTGCCGTTCCTGGGGGCACGCATCACCGCACGGGAACGCTGGTCCTCGGCAAGCCGCACCGCGGCGTTAAGTGCCACCAGATCAACAGTTGCCGCCTGAATGGTCTTGGCGATTTCCTGAGCGCGCTCGGAGCGGAATTTGTCAAGCTCCACGCGGGTGGCAAGCAGTGCCTGCCCCTGTTGCTCCTGTTGGCTCATCAGGCCAAGCTGCTCGGAGGCTGCCCCCTCACGCGCGCGCTTCAGCGCAAGGCTCCGCGATTTCGGCGCATAGCCCTTCGCGAGCAAGCCGTCGACGTCGGAAATCTCTTCATCCAGCAGCTTCAGCTGGCCCGCGATATTCTGAAGTTGCGCCGACGTATTGTCATAGACCTCCTGCGCTGCAGTCACCGCATTCACATAAGCGGCCTCCTGACGGGCATAGAGACTGCGGCGCATCACAAACTGCCGCTCTTCAGCCGCCAGGATATCGGCGACAGCTGCATCATTGAGGCCGGTTGTATCAAGGTTTGAAAAATCGGGCGCATCAAGGCCGTCCAGCTCCGCCTGCAGGCGGTTGCGCTGGGCCGCGAAGGCCAGTTGCCGCGCTTTCACCTCCGCCACACGGGCCTCGGCCGGGCGCGGATCCATCACCAGAAGCGGATCACCAGCGAGCACCTTGTCGCCATTCTTGACGAGAATTTCACGGACAATGCCGCCCTCCAGATGCTGCAGCGTTTCCTTGTCGCCTTCCACAATCACCCGGCCCGTGACAACGGCACCCGTCGAAAGTGGCGCGAAGATCGACCAGGCGAGGAGAAAGCCAAAAAAGGCAAGGATCGTGACCGCCCCGATCCGCACCTTGTCTTCGACAAAAGGAAAGCGGGACTGACGAACTTCCTCGATCAGGGCAGACATCTGGCCGTGCGGTACATCAGTCATCCTGACCTCCCTGCGGCGGCAAGGGCGGCTGTGCCGGGCGCCGCGCGAAGCCTTCCGGTGTCAGCGATGCAGCAGTGTCACCACCGTTGCTGCCGGAACGCTCGGGCAACCGGTTCGCCCCAATCGGCCGCACGCCGGAAATCCCGCTCTGGCGCGGTGCAGGGCCAACCTGACGCGGCGCAACACCAGGCTTGGCAGGACCGGAAAGGCGGCGCAGCACCTGCGCTTTCGTGCCAAACTGGCTGAGGCGGCCACGAACGATCAGCGCCAGTTTGTCAGCACGTTCGATCATCGATTTCTGGTGCGAAATCACGATCACCGTCACGCCACGAGCCTTCTCCTCGTCAAGCGCGCGGATAAGAAGCGCCTCGCTTTCATTGTCCAGATTGAGGTTTGGCTCATCGAGGACAAGAAGCCCCGGTCGCCCACACAAGGCGCGCGCAATGGCAAGGCGCTGCAATTGTCCGCCCGAAAGCGGATGACCCTGATCGCCGCCGATACGGGTGTCGTAGCCCTTGGGCAGTTCCATGATGAAATCGTGCGCACCAATCCGCGATGCGGCCTCGATCACCTGCTCGATCGGCATTTCCTGAAAGCGCGCAATATTCTCGTAGATCGAGCCCGGCAGGAATTCGAGCTTCTGCGGCACATAGCCGACGAAACCGCCGAGTTCATCGCGCGAGAAGTGCGACACCTCGAAATTGCCGAGCATCACAAAGCCTTCAGTCGGATTATAGGCCCCGGAAATCACGCGCCCGAGCGTTGATTTGCCGGAAGCCGATGGCCCGATCACCGTCAGGATTTCACCGCGCACGGCTTCAAGGCTGATGCCCTTGAGGAAAGGCTGCTCGGCACCCGGGAAGGCAAAGCTCATGTCCTGCAGAGTGATATCAACCGGGCCATCCGGGCGGCGGGCGCTCACTTTGCGCTCGCTTTCGGCCGGCAGCGAGTCCCGCAGGCGCGAATAGGAACCAAGTGCCGAGATAGCCTGTTTCCATGCGGTGATCGCCTGCTCGACCGGCGCCAGCGCGCGCGACATGATGAGCGACGCACCGACGATCGCGCCGGGGCTGAGATTGCCGCCGAGCACAAGGATGGCCCCGGTGAACAGCACGGCAAGCTGCAGGATCATCCTGAAGGTCTTGAAAAGCGCCAGATTGGTCGCGGCACGGGTGGAGCTCGTATATTGGTCCCGGAGCGCCTTGATATTGTGGGTCAGCCAGCGGTTCATCACCGCGGGCATCATGCCCATCGACTGGATCTCGTCGCTTGAGCGCTGCACCGACCGCACGAAATCACGCGATGTTTCTGCAATATTCTGGGCGTTCGAAAGCACGGCCCGAACCGAATTCTCGTTATAGATGGCAATCCCCAGAAGCACCACTGCGCCGATCAGCGCCAAAAGCCCCAAGGGGACGGCGATCAGGAACAGCACGATGAAATAGAAGACCATCCAGGGGATATCGAAGAGCGCCAGAAGGCCCGGGCTCGACATGAAGGACCGCAAGCGCCATAGGTCTTCCAGACCCTGCGCCTTCACAGGCATCCCGTTATGGAGCGCCATGGCCACGTGCGGAAACAGTTCGACACCGAGGCGCGATTCGAGCCAGCTCGCCGCCCGGTTGAGAATATGGGAGCGCAGTACGTCAAGGGCCGCGGACACGCCAAGCGCCACGACAGCAATCAGGGTGAGCAGATAAAGGCTCGCCGTGTTGCCCGACCCGATCACGCGGTCCAGCAGCGTCATCATATACAGGGGAACGGTCAATTGCAGCAGGTTCAGGACAAGGGAAAAGGCGGCGGCGGCCTTCACAGAACGGCGGCACGCCTGCATCACGGTAACGAACGGTGATGTCTGTTCCGCGATCGCGTCTTCAACCACTGCGGTCTTGAGAAGTTCAGCCACAAGCGATCCCCTGAACTATCCGATGAAGCGGGCACGGCTCCCGCTAACCCTGAACGACCGGCCCGGCCGGCGAAATCTTCGCCTGAATATCAGGCAGGCCCGTCAGCCGAAGCTGGCAAGCATAAGAAGCCTATGCCCGATGCATCCCAAAAGCAAAAACTTATTTGTTTCAGCACCGTTGCCGCCCTCTTCTTCGACAACACTTCACCGATTTACCGTTGAATTCCCTATCTGAATACGGGATAGTATCGTGCGGGGAGCGTTAAGTGTCTGGTAAATTTCCCGAAATCACCTCAATCGCGGGCCATGTAAATCGTGGGCCGCCAACAGGTTCGGTAGAATGACTTGTAAAAATGCATCCTTTTTGACTGCAACCGCCACTTTTGCACTCTTGCTCGGCGCCACGCCGGCAAATGCCCAGCAAGCACAGATTTCAGCAATGAGCGCCCCGCGCGTGGATGGGCTGTCGCTCGCTGCCATGGTTCAGGAAACATACTATGACAACTTCCTGCGCCTTTCCGACATCGAGCAGAGTGCTGACCCCAGCGTCAAGACGTCCGAATTCGTGACGCGCGTGATGGGTGACGTGCAGGTCGGTCGCAACTTCGGACGGCAGCAGGTCAGTGCCGCAGTCCGCACCGGCTACCAGTTCCACAAGGAAAACAGCAATCTCGATAACGATTTCCTCGATGCCCGCGCTGCCCTCAACTGGGCGCTGGGGTCACGCTGCGCCGGCGCCTTTGCCGGCGACTGGGGTCGTCAGCAGAGCGAATTCGAATCGCTCGCCGATATCGTGAAAAGCACGCTGACCGAGAAATCCATCTCCGCCTATGCCCAGTGCGGCGTTGGTGGCCGTTTCTCGCTGGCTGTGGCAGGCGAGCTTGGCGATGCCAGCAACTCTGCCGAGCGCCGCAAGGCGAATGACCACGACGACAAAGGCGCCTATTCGTCGCTGCGTTTCTCTTACGCCCCCGAATCCTACATCGGCGTCAGTGCGCGCTATTTCAAATACGAGTATCCGGAGCGCCCGCTGATCGAAGGCACGCGACCCGCTTTCGAAACCAAGGAACTGATGGCGGAACTGCAGCATTCGCTCGGTGCCCGCATGAAGCTGAGCCTCTCGGGCGGTGCAGTGCAGGTGGATTCCAATTCGACGACCGAGGATCCGGGCACGGGCATCAGCGGCTCGGCAGGTCTGACCTATAATCTCGGCGGTCGCCACGTCATCGACCTGCAGGCCTACAAGTCCTATCAGCCGCTGCAGAACCTCGAGGCCCTCTATTCGAGCACCAAGGGGCTGCAGGCAGCGATCGCTTCCAACTGGTCGCCCACGATCTCGACCAATATCGACGCCGGTTATATTTCGCGCTCCATCGCCTATGCGGATGATTTCGTGCCGACGACCGAAGGCTTGAATACCGGCGACGATACCTTCACCGCCAATGCTTCCATAGGATATACGATTGGCCGCCTGATCATGCTTGAATTCGGCGGGCGCTATATCAAGCGCGATTCCAACGTGTCCTCGTTCGATTATACGGACAAGTCTGTCTTCGTCATGCTTCGCCTGAAATGGGAATGACGACTGGCCGATTGATCGAGCCCCAAATACAGAAAACGTGAGACAGTCATGACTGCAAAGTTTCGATCCACCCTCCTCCGGATGTACCTGGCCGTTGCCGCGCTTGTGGCATGTGCACTCCCTGTGTCGGCGCAAACCGCTTCGTCCTACCTGATCGGGCCGCGCGACCTTGTGGATATCCAGGTCTTCCAGCAACCGTCGCTAAGTGCGCAGGCGCGGGTGCAAAGCGACCAGAGCGTCTTCCTGCCGGTGATCGGCAACGTGACGATCGGCGGCATGGACGAACCAAGTGCGGCACGCGCCATTGCCTCCGCCCTTGAAACGGGTGGCGTGGTGCGTGACGCAGCTGTCACCGTCCGGGTAATCGAATTTGCCAGCCAGCGGATTTCTGTCCTTGGCTATGTCGGCTCGCCGGGTTCCTATATCCTCGATCGGCCTTCAACCATTTCCGATCTTCTCGCCAAGGCAGGCGGCGCCACGCCAGACGCCGGTGACAAGCTCGTCTTTACCGACCGCCCGGTAGGTGCCGGCAAGGTCGAGCGGGTCGAGCTGAATATCCAGGACCTTCTGGGTGGTGCGGACGCATCGATCGACCGGCCGGTCAGTGACGGCGATACCATTTTCGTGCCCCGCGCGCCTGTCTTCTATATCTACGGCGAAGTTCGCTCGCCCGGCACGTTCCGGGTTGAGCCCGGCCTCACGGTCGAGCAGGCGCTGGCCACCGCAGGTGGCGCCACCGAACTTGGCAAATCGAACAAGATCAAACGGCGTGACACGCAAACCGGGAAACTGGTGTCGGCAGAGTTGACCGACATAGTGAAGGGCGGTGATGTTTTCTTCCTGCCGCAAAGCCTGTTCTGACGATAGAAACTGGCTAATCCGTGCAGACACGGCTAGACTGAAGACAACGTGACCAGAAGGTAGCAGAGAGCGAGCGAATCGATGAGTATTTTCCAAGTTGTAGCCATCCTGAAAGCCAGGCTTTGGCTCATCATCTTGTCGACGATCGTGGCAGGTGTCGTCTCGAGCCTGATCGTTCTCGCCCTGCCTGAACGGTACACGGCGTCCACGACCGTGCTTCTCGATATCGCTGAGCCCGATCCGGTCACCGGTCGGGTGATGTCGACCTCGCTTGTCCGCAACCATATTCGTACCCAGATCCGCCTGATCATGTCGGAAGGTGTTGCAGGGCGTGTGGTCGACCAGCTTAACCTGACCTCTTCGCCTTTCTACCTGAATGCCTTCAGCCAGCAGGAAAACCCGGGTGTCGACATCCGCTACTGGATCGGGCGACGTCTTCTCGACAACCTGAAAGCCGAAAACGTGGCGGGTAGCGACATCGTTGCAATCAACTATACGGCGCCTGCGCCCAATCTGGCGGCGCAGCTCGCAAATGCCTTCGCCGACGCCTATATCGCAGCCGACCTCGACCTGCGAGTTGATCCGGCCCGCCGTAACGCCCAGTGGTTTGCCGGCCAGCTGAACAAACTGCGCCAGAACCTGAATGACGCCCAGCGCCGCCTGACCGAATACCAGCAGCGCACCGGCATCGTTTCGGAATCGCAGGAACTGAACGCTGAGGACACCAAGCTCGCCGACCTCACCGCCCGCGTCACCGAAGCCCGTGCAGAGGTCAGCGAAGCCCGTTCGATGGTCAGCCAGATAAATGCTTCCGATATCCAGAAGGGCGGGACCCAAAGCCTGCCGGCCTTCATCAACAGTTCGGAAATCCAGCAGTGGCGCGATGAACTGACCAAGATCGAATCGATTCTCGCAACCGTCGGCGGCCAGGTCGGGGTTAATCACCCTGAGTACAAAGCCATGGTGGCTCGCCGCGAAGTGGCGCAAAACCAGCTGAACACGGAAATCCAGAAGGTCCGTACCGCCATCTTCAACCGCGTGAAGATCGCCGAAGCCAAGGCCGAGACCCTGGAAGCCGAACTTGAAGCCCAGAAGAGCCGCGTGCTGCGCCTGCGTCAGGGCCGCGACGAGCTCGATGGCCTCGCCCGCGAAGTGCAGATCCGCAAGGCCGAGTATGATGACGCCTTCCGCCGCGCCGGGTCGCTGCGCCTCGAAGGCGATATTGCCCAGTCGCAGCTTGTGGTGCTTGAAGAGGCGGTTCCGCCGCTCACCCACAGCTTCCCGAAACGCGGCCTCACCGTTGCTGTTGCCACCGTGGCCGCCGTCTTCTTCGGCATGGCGCTCGCCTTCCTTCTTGAAATGATCGACCGCCGCCTGCGCTCGCCAGAGGATCTGGAGCAAGCAACCGACTTGCCTGTCCTGGCCGTTCTTGCCGCTTCGAAAACGTCGCGCAAGACCAAGAAGGCGGAAAGGAAGCGGCTGAAAAAAGCTTCTTCGGGATCATCTTCCCAACCAACACCGGCAGCTGCCGAATAAAGGGGCACTATAATGCCGGCTACGAATCAAGCGCTCGTCAAGCGTGAAAGCTCCCTGCCCTATGGCCTGAAGATCGGCCAGATCCTGATGGCGCAGGGCAAGATCAATGAAGATCAGGTCCGCGAAATCCTGAAAACCCAGGCCGAGCGCAGCTGCAGTTTCGGTGAAGCCGCCATCTATCTCGGCTTCCTAACCCAGCTTGATATCGACACCGCAATTTCGCAGCAGTTCAACTATGCGATCCTATCGCCGGAAGCCGGTTCCTATTCTGCCGAGCTGCATGTCGCCACCAACCCGTTTGGGCAGGAAGCGGAATCCTTCCGCGCGCTCCGCTCGCAGCTGATGCTCGAAAGCCTTGAAAAGGGCCGCCGCGCCATCACCATCGTCGGGCCGAACGCCGGTTCCGGCTGCACCTATACGGCCGCAAACCTTGCGATTGCCTTCGCCCAGCTCGGCCTCAAGACCTGCCTGATCGATGCAAACCTGCGCAATCCGCGGATCGCGAAACTGTTCAGCATTTCGCGCGAACATGAAGGCCTGTCGGAAATCCTGATCGGTGGCCGTACCTATGACGAGGTGCTGGTTGGCGACACATTCCCGAACCTCAGCATCATCACCTCAGGCCGTGTACCGCCGAACCCGCAGGAACTGCTGGGCCGGCATGAACTGATCTGGACCCTGTCGCACGTCCTCAGGGACTTTGACACCGTGCTGTTCGACACGCCGGCGATGAACCATTGCGCCGACGCCCGTACCGTCGCGGCCCGCGTGGGCTCTGCCCTCCTCGTCGCGCGCCGGCATCAGACGCTGGCAAACGATGCCAGGGTTGCGGTTGAAGAGTTGCGGTCCAACGGTGTCCATCTGATCGGCACCGTGCTCAACACCTACTGACAGAAACGACAAGCCTCCGGAAAGCCGCAACGTGACCACACAAGCCCGTAAGCCCACGATTGACCTGGACTTGCAACGTATTGCAAGCGACCTGTTCGGCAGCGGCATGTGGCTTGTCGTCACTGCACTTGTCGTCACCTACTTTTCGACCTACGCCATCATGGCGGAAGGCCCCTGGAACACCGATCAGGACGGCCACGGTCCCTTCATCCTGATCGTTGCTTTCCTTGCCTTCCTGATCCGCTACCCCGCCATAGCCGTGCTGCCGAAGCCTGACCGGATTGTGTGGGAAGGTTGGGCGCTGCTTGTAGTCAGCCTCGCGGTTTTTGCTGTTGGCAGTTCGCAGGAAATTCTTCTGTTCGACAGCGGCTCGCAGATTCCCGTGGCTGCATCGCTTATTCTCATTTTCCGGGGATGGGCCGGGCTGAAAGCCGCCTGGTTTCCGATCTTCTTCCTTGTTTTCTCGATCCCGCTTCCTGGCTGGTTGATCGATGGCGCTACCCTGCCCCTCAAAGTAATGCTCTCGGATCAGGTGGTGGAACTGCTGTACAACGCCGGCTATGAAATCGCCCAGAACGGCGTGATCCTTTATATCGGCCAATATCAGCTTCTGGTGAAAGACGCCTGCGTGGGCCTCAATTCCATGCACAGCCTTGCCGCTGTCGGGGTGCTCTATATCTATCTGATCAAGCCGCAAAACTGGATGCACACAGCGCTTCTGGTGCTTTTCATCCTGCCTGCGGCCTATGCGGCAAACGTCTTGCGGGTGATCATCCTTGTCCTCATCACTTTTTATCTTGGCGATGAAGCCGGCCAGGGCTTTCTCCATGATTTTGCAGGCATCGTGATGTTCGCATCCGCCCTACTACTCTTCTTCGTCTTTGACAATCTGATCTTCGGAGGTTTGCGGTGGATTCAATCGCGCAAAAAAGCGGCGTGAAGCTTCCCGGTCTCCAGGTCCTTCTTGCAGCGGCGCTGATCCTGCTCGGCGGGCTCGCCAGCTGGCGGCTGACGCCCACGGAAATGACCCCGATCCTGAAGGACAATCTGCAGATTGCGGATATCCTTCCTGAAACATTCGGTGACTGGACCGTCGATGAGCGGATCGAGGCTGTGCGCCCGCTGGAGCAAAGCACGCTTGCCGACGCGATCTACGACCAGTCCATCACCAAGGGCTATCGCAACACCGACGGCGAACTGGTGATGGTGCTGATCGCCTACGGCGCCAACCAGAGCGACACATTGCAGCTGCACCGGCCGGATGTTTGCTATATCGCCAACGGTTTCCGCATCACCTCCAATTTCCGCAAGGACGTGGACCTGAAGGTGCCGGGGCGCGATATCACCCTGCCTTCTGTCCGCATGATGACGATCAACGGCCAGCGCTATGAGCCCGTGACCTTCTGGACGCGGGTCGGCGATGCCATTCCGGTCAAGACGCTGGAGCGCCAGTGGGACAAGCTGAAATATGGCCTCAGCGGCCGTATCCCGGATGGCTTGCTGGTGCGCATTTCCACTATTTCGCGTGACGAAGAATCCGCTTATGATCTGCACGATCAGTTTGCACGGGATCTTCTCGCGGCCCTTCCGGCCAACGCGCTGCCATTATTCATCGGTGCACAAGGCGAAGAGCTCGATCTGTCCGGGCTCCGCGCGGCCGAGAAATAACGTTCCGAGCTACTTTTGAATGAACGACCAAGATTTGGGGGATAGGTGATGGGCTGGGCCACACAAAAGAATAACCTGACCAAGGCGGCTGCGATTGCATCCGTGCTGGTTCTCGCGGCCTGTGGCGGCGGTGACGACAAGGCTGAGACCGCTGGCGGCTCCACGGAAGCGGCCAAAGAAGGTGGCGAGCAAACCCCTTCGAGCCAGGTTGTGGCCAATGTGAACGGTGAGGAAGTCACCATTCACGAACTGAACAGCGAACTGTCACGGATCAATATCCCTGCTGACGCTGACCGTCAGGCGATCGAGGAAAACGTGCTGCGTGCTATCGTGAACCGCAAGGTTCTGGAGCAGAAGGCCGTAGGGGCTGGCCTTGACCGCGTGCCCGGTGTGATTGCGGAAATCCGCCGTTCGCGTTCGACCCTCTTGGCTCAGGCCTATATGCGCTCGCAAGCGTCGGGGGCGCAGACCGTCGGTCGTCAGGAAGCCGAGAAGTACATCCTCGATAACCCGAACCTCTTCGCCAACCGCACCTATTATATCTTCGACGCCATCCTCGCGCCGAGCGATGCCCTGCCTGAAGAGAAGAAAGACGCGTTCGAAGCGCTCGGCAACCTTGACGAGATCGAACGCCAGCTGACGAACTCGCAGATCAACAACCAGCGCAAGCCATACACCGCCTTCTCGGAAACCATTCCGTCGGCGATGCAGGAAAAACTGCCGGAACTGATGCGTGACCGCACCGTCTTCTTCGTGGTGCAGGGGCCGCGCACCATGATCACCCAGTTCCAGGAAAGCCGCCCGGCTTCGCTGACCGGTGAGGAAGCTCTTCGCATCGCAACGCGCATGCTGCAGGGTCGCAACAACCGCGAAACCATGATGAAGGTTCAGTCGGAAGCCCTCGAGCAAGCCAATATCAGCTTCAATGGCAAGTTTGCGTCGATGACCAAGAACCCGCCGAACCTTGTGGACGGCAAGCTGCAGCGCGAGATCGATTCCAGCGTGCAACAGCCGGATACGGACAATGACGGCGACGGAGCGGGTGCCCCCGGCAGCCTGTACTGAGGCATGACGGCAGGCCCTGCCCATCCCCCGCGATAGCAAATCCAACGATGCCCGGTCCTGGGCATCGTTTCATTTCAAGGCGACAGAGATCGATGACAACCGCTGCCGTTTCCCCTCCTTGCCTCACTGTCGGGCTCTTCTGGCATTCGATCAATTCCGACAATCTCGGCATCGGCGCACTGACCGTTTCTAACATCGCGCTGGTGCGGGAAGCCGCCCGGCAGGCCGGTTGCGCGGTCCGTTTCACGATCTTCGGCTATCTTGACAAACGCACCCCGTATGTGGGCGGCGACGATATCGAATTTGTCGCACTGAACGGCAAGCGCATCGCCCTGCCCTGGTCTGACCTGCAAGGCAAGGTCGCTGCGTGCGACCTGATGCTGGATATCGGCGGCGGCGACAGCTTTGCCAGCATCTATGGCGGCAAACGGCTGACGTTCCTGCTGCTGTCGAAGATCCGCACGCTGATCGCTGGTGTACCGCTGATCATGTCGCCGCAAACACTCGGGCCGTTTGACAACTGGCTCGGCCGTACTGCAGCAAGCCTTGTCCTCAAGGGCTGCCACACCGTCTATACCCGCGACGCTCTTTCGGAGGCCTATTTCCGGGAAGCCATGGGCGGCAAGGCTGAGAAAATCAGGCTCACCACCGATGTTGCCTTCGCCCTGCCCTTCGATACGCCCGCCGCTAACACCAGTGGCAAACCGAAAGTCGGCCTCAACCCGTCCGGCCTGATGTTCAGCGGCGGCTACGGCAAGAAGAACGATTATAAGCTGACGCTGCCGTTCGATCAGCTGATGCACCGCCTGATCGCCCATTTCCGGGACAAGGGCTGCGAAGTGCACCTGATCGGCCATGTCAATTCGCTGACCCTGCCGGTTGATGACGATTATCATGTGTGCGAGCAGCTGAAAGCCGAATATCCGGACTGCGTGCTCGCCCCCAATTTCACATCACCGTCCGAAGCCAAAACCTATATCGCGGGGCTGGACTTCTTCACCGGCGCCCGCATGCATGCCTGTATCGCCGCAGCCTCGGCCGGCATTGCCGTTGTACCGCTTGCCTACAGCCGCAAGTTCGAAGGCCTTTTCGGCACGCTCGGGTACAAACGCACCCTCGATTGCCGGACCAGCACGCTCGACGACGCCTTTGACCAGATTGTGAAGGCCTTCGACGACCGCGAAACGTTGAAAGCCGAAGCCGGCGAGCTGGCCGCCGTCTCGCGCGAGCGCCTGAAGGTTTACACCGATGGCATCGCCGATACGATGCGACATGTGATGGCCACCCGCAAAGCCGGATAAGATGACCCAGACGCTGACCTCAATCCTGAAGCGGAACTTGTGTGCGGGCTGCGGCCTTTGCGAAAGCCTTGGTGCATCAGAAGGCATCCGCATGGATTATGATGCCAAGGGCTTCCTCCGCCCGCAGTTCAGCGGCCCTATCTCGAAGGCGCTGGACGAGCAGATCGGCCGTGTCTGCCCCGGCGCCAACCTTGACATGCAGGTGCCAGCTGCCGAGCAAACGATCCTCTGGGGTCCGATCCGCACCGCATGGACGGGCTGTTCAACGCGCGAGGACTTGCGCCACCGTGCGTCCTCGGGCGGTGCGCTGTCGGGGATGCTGATGCATCTCCTGACCTCGGGCAAAGCCGACTGCGTGGTGCAGATCACCGCATCCACCACCCATCCGACGCGCAACCAGATGGTCATCAGTCGCAACAGCCGGGAAGTGCATGAAGCCGCAGGCTCGCGCTATGCCCCGTCGGCCCCGCTTGCCGATATCGTGCGCATCCTCGAGGGCGGCGAACGCGTCGCCTTTGTCGGCAAGCCTTGCGACGTTGCGGGGCTGACCAATCTCCTGCGGGACAAGCCGGCGCTAGCCCGGAACCTTGTCGCCAAAATCTCCTTCATGTGCGGTGGTATCCCGAGCCAGACGGGCACAGCGGAAATCCTGAAGCGCCTTGGCATGGCCGACAAGGAAATCGCCAGCTTCCGTTTCCGCGGCGATGGCTGGCCGGGCGGCGTGAAAGCCGTGGCAACGACCGGCGAGGTCGGCACCATGAGCTATCCCGATTCCTGGGGTGGCATTCTCAGCGGCCGGGTGCAATTCCGCTGCAAGATCTGCCCGGATGGCACCGGTGGTTTTGCCGATCTGGTTTTTGCCGATGCCTGGCACGGTGATGATCGCGGCTATCCGAGCTTTGTCGAGGCCGACGGTCGCAGCATGATCCTCGCCCGCACAGCCCTTGGCGAAGCCCTGCTCGCCGATGGCATCGCTGCAGGCGATATTGTCGCCGATCCGCTCGATCCGTCTGAGATCGCGGGCATGCAGCCCTCGCAGGCAAACCGCAAACGGCTGGTGACATCGCGCCTTGCCGCCATGACCCTGTTTGGCCGTGCCAGGCCGCGCTACAAGGGCCTGCGTCTTGGTGAAGCCTCATCGCAAGCACCGTTCAAGCTGCGGCTTCACAATTTCCTCGGCCTCGTGCGCCGTCTATGGCGTGGCACCGAAGGCTGATCCGCGTACAAAACGCACAACGAAAAAGGGCTCCCGAACGGGAGCCCTTTTCTTGTCGACTATCGGTGGAACCGATTAGGCAACCGAAACGCTGGTGCGCTCACGGCGGCGGGCAGCGATGCCCACGAGGCCGAAGCCCATGATCATCATCAGCCAAGTGGCCGGCTCCGGAACGGCAGCGATGAATTTGGCGAGGATCACGAGGTCGTCGTGGTTATCGTCAACGTCAGCGCCGTTGTCGTCGAAGGCGAAGATCAGGTTGGTGTGGCCATTGAGGTCGTTCACACCACCAACGTGGTAGATGCCGAACTCTTGCGCGCCGAGGCCGATGTTTTTCACGCCCTGAACCGAGTCAAACTGGAAGATCGAACCATTGAGCGCGGTAGCAGCGCCAACGCCGAACGAACCGAGCCAGGTGTTGGTCCAACCCTGCCATGCAACGTTCGACTGGCCGAGATTTTCCTGGAACAGCAGCCCGCCGTTTACCGAGAACGAGTTGCGGTACGCGCTTTCAGCACCGAGCAGGTAGAAGTGGAAGGTACCAGCCGAGGTGGTCTCGAGCGTTGCACCCTGAACGAGGTTGTCGTAGCCAGCTGCGAGCAGTTTGCTCTCGAACCAGTTTTTCGGAATGTCGTTGCCGGTTTGCTCGCCGTCGAAGTCATAATATTCGGTCGAGCCATCAACAACGATGTTCACTGCTGCCTGCGACGGGAAGGTCAGGCCAGCGGCGAGAAGAATAGCACCAAAGAGCTTTTTCATTTTCGTCTCCCTGAACGCCCCCAGCAGGGAAGCGCCTGTTTCGTTTGAGTAATCGATGGAGGCCTCATGCCCCATCCGGTTCTGGGGTTCTCTTAGCGGGTGCAAAAAAACTAAACAAGTGTTAATCATATTTTATTGCAATTTTATCTATCTGCCCTTGAGACAAAGGGCGAAAGGCGGCAATTCCGTATCAAACTGAAACGCCGAAGACCCATTTTGATACAGTTGGGTTGGGATTGGCGTGGGATGTCGCCGCAGGCGTTTGAAGCCGTGTCACACCGATTCCTTTGTGGCCGAATACATCGATTTTTATAGTTAACCTCAATTTAATATAAACATCACAGGCTCATCACCGACGCGGTCGCGCAAAGACTTGAAAAGCTTTGTCAGGCATGCGACTTGATTGAGAGTGAATTGAGGCGGGAGAGATAAGACGTGGGATTGTTTTCGAGCAGGCGGCGAAAAACCGGTAACACCACACCGGAGTCCCCCGAACCCAAGAAAAATCAGGC
The DNA here is from genome assembly GCF_028463845.1 of Gimibacter soli. NCBI lineage: Bacteria > Pseudomonadati > Pseudomonadota > Alphaproteobacteria > Kordiimonadales > Temperatibacteraceae > Gimibacter > Gimibacter soli. The sequence goes on from NZ_CP116805.1 coordinate 2,463,711, forward strand.
ACCCGGCCCCGATGCCCCTATTCCAGGGCTGCCGCCGCGGCGTACCCTCCTGCGCGATAATGACGTGCAGCAACCCGCGCCCCCAGCCGTTGCACCGCGCACCCCGGCGCCGCGCAGCAGCGGCATGCCTTTCCTTGATATGGGCCAGCAGGCCGCCAAAACCGGGACTGCCGCGGCGGAGCCCGCCGATGCTGCAATCGACCGGGATATCCATAATATCCGCTTCCGCACGCTGGCATCTGACCGCCCCAACAAGAATGCGGTGGAGGACAGCCCGTTCGAGCGCGCCCGGCTTTTGCTGCGCGAAGTGTTCGCACCAAGCGCCCCGGTTCTCGACAAGAACCATTTCGCCGGCCGCACCAATGAACTTCGCCGCGCCATCTCGGCCATCGAGAACGAGCGCATGCACCTGATCATCTACGGCAAGCGCGGCTGGGGCAAAACGAGCTTCACGAACACGCTGTGTATGATCGCGGAAGAAGCGGGATACGCCGTTTGCCGCGCATCCTGCTCCAACGCCACGACGTTCGAAGGCATTTTCCGCGATTTCCTGCGCCAGATTCCGCTGCTGCATGACCGGACTTTCCTTGCCAGCCACGGCGCCGATCAGTCGCACCTCGGCTTCGACACACTTCTGCCGGAAGATGGCTTCTCGCCGAAGGAACTGACCGACGTGCTTTCGCGGCTCTCCACCACCCGCGTCATCTTCGTCTTTGACGAATTTGACCGCGCGGACGAGCACAAGCTGCGCCGGCAGATTGCCGACACGATCAAGAGCTTCTCGGACCGCTCCGTCCGCGCCACGCTGATCATCGTTGGCGTCGCCGATACGCTTGATGACCTGCTCGGTTTCCATGAATCGATCGAGCGGAACGTGACCGGCCTGCCGATGCGGCTGCTGTCGTCCGGCGAATTCGAAGAACTGATCTCGATTGGCGAAACCGTTTCGGGCGTTTCCTTCCCGCTGGCAGTGCGGGACCGGATTTCGAACCTGTCGCGGCAAATTCCCTATTTCACCCGGCTTCTGTGCCTGCACGCCGCCCAAAGCGCGCTTGAAGACCAGCGCTGGGAAGTGCGTAACGGCGATGTCGATTATGCGGTGGAGAAAGCCCTCGACGACACGGCAACGCTGATCGACCGCAACCATCGCCGCCTGATCGATGAAACGGAAACCGGCCCGGCCAAGGACTTCTTCCATTGTCTGGCCTCCGTTTCCACGAACGACGAAGGCGACTTCACAATGGATGCGCTGGTGACCGAATACGAGGCCACCACCAAGACGCATATCTCGAAGCTTTCGATTGGCAGCAAGCTTTCGCTGCTCGCGCGTCCCGGCATCGACTTCCTGTCGAAGCACGAAGACGACAACAAGATCAAATACCGGCTGCATGACCCGATGACAGGCTTCTACCTGCGCCTCATCCAGGATCGCAACCAGACCGGCAAGATCAAGAAAAGCTGAAAATCAAAGAGCCCCCGTCAGGATTGAACGGGGGCTTTTCCTTCGAGGAACCCTTCAATGAAACGGGCATAGGCGTTGGGGTCGATCTCGACCGACTTGCCCTTGCCTGCACGCGCGGCCTTGATCGCCTCCCGGAGGCTGTCCACGTCGCGGGCCTCAAACACCAACCCCTGATCACGGAAGGCGCCGACCAGCTCGAACTGGTGGTCGTCATAATGCTCGCCCATGTCATGGCGGCGCGGCATGGCAATGACCGCGCACCCGGCGCGGATCGCACCGAGCATCGAGCCTGACCCGCCATGGACGATGGCAATAGCGCTTTCCTTCAGGTGACGGTCCATTGCATCCTGCGGCAAGGTCTTGTGGACCTCGATCCCCTCGGGCGCGATATCGCTTTCCCCCGTTTGCGCCACCACCGTTTCCGTGATCACGCCTTCCTGCATCAGCTGGTGCACCGAACTGATCATCCGGTCGAACGGCAGCACGGTGCCCACGGTCGCGAAAAGCTTGTGCGCTTTCTCATGCGCCGGCGCCTCGGACTGGCAGAAAGGATTGCAGTAAACAGCTTTCGGATGCTGCGAAACGAGCCCCGGCCACTGCACAAGATAAAGATCCGCGAAACGGGCCGAAAGCTTGCCGAACATGGAGATGCTTTCAACGCGGGCAATCGATTCGATATAAATCACCTTACGGCGGGTCATCCAGGCCAGCACCAGCGTGAAGAAAGCGGCACCTGCCCCTGTGCTGATCACCACGTCAGGGCGCATCACGATGAAATGCCAGATCGACGCGAAGAAGTTGCTGATGCCTGCCCAGGCGAACTTGAGGAAACCGTCGGTTTCACGCTGGCCGAAGGCAAAGTGCGGCACAAAGCGGGCCGGATGGTCGCTTGCGAGACTAAGCCCCAAGGGCGTCGCTTCCGTCAGGAAATAATAGTCATGCTTGCGGGCAAACGGGAGCATCTGCACCAGCTGACGGAGATGACCACCGCCAGAGGCAGCAAGGCACACGCGCAATTTCTTCATAAGAACAGGTCCGCTTGAAAATCAGCTGTCGTCGCGCTCGTCAGGCACGCCCTGACGCCGCAGGATGAACAGGAAAACATAGCCAAGGGTCGCTGCGATCATGATCCATGCGATGAAATCAAAACCCTTGTTGCCGAAATAGTTGGCGAAGGCGCAGCCCAGCGCGGGCCAGATATAGGCCGCGATATTCTGGTCCTCGCGCCGCGAGAACTGGAAAAACATGCCAACGATTGCCACAAAAATGGCCACCGTCACAAAATCAAAGATCGTACTCATATAGCCCTCGCCCCCATTCTTTTCGTCACCACTTCGGTTCGTGAAATATACAAGCCCAGCCGCCGGTTGCAAGCTGACAAGTCACAGATCGAAGTCTTCCTTGATAGAGTTGCCGCATGCCCTTAACGTGCAGCTTCATTGCAACGTCTCTATTTCGGGGGCCTTCTGGATAGCCTATGACCACCGTACCTGCCGCGTCCGTGATCATTCCTGCCTATAATGAATCAAAGGCCCTGAAGCGCCTGCTGCCCCGGCTGCACGACGCCTCTCCCGATGCCCGCTTCGATGTGATCGTGGTCTGCAACGGTTGCCATGACGACAGTTTCGATGTGGCAGCGCGCTTTGGTGACAATATCCGGGTAATCAACCAGGTAGAAGGGTCGAAGACAAAGGCGCTGAATGCCGGCGACGAAATCGCCAAGGCCTTTCCCCGCATCTATCTGGATGCCGACAGCGAAGTAACACCCGGTGATCTGGCCGCGGTCTGCAAAACGCTGGAGGAGCCGGGGGTCATGGCTGTCGGCGCCGTCGCCAATTTCGATGCAAGCGGCGCAAGCTGGGCCGTTGCAGCTTACTACAAGGCCTGGTCCCTGCTCCCGTTTGGGCGCAATCCATCCAGCATCGGCGGCTCCGGCATCTATGCCCTCAGCCGCGAAGGCCGTGCCCGTTTTGATGCCTTCCCCGATGTGATTGCCGACGACGGTTTCATCAACCATCTGTTCACTGCAGCCGAGAAAGCACGTTGCACAGACTGCGTGGTGCGGATTACGCCGCCGCGCACATGGTGGTCGCTCGTGAAGATCAAGTCGCGGGTATTTCGCGGCAACCGGCAACTGCAGGCAATGGGCATTCATCCACCTGCCGAATCCAACAAGACCGGCTCGGGCATCCTTTCCCTGATCCTTTCTCCGCGCACCTTGGTGCCGGCCATTGTCTATGCCGTCACGCAAGTGGCGGCGCGACTATACGCGCACCTGATCCAGCCCCTCACCCGGCAACGCTGGCAACGTGACGAAACGACCCGCTGAAGGCCTTCATGGACTGCAACGTTGCCGCAACCTATTGATGGTTGAATTCTTTCTCGCACAGAAACAGGTCTTGAGCTTCTATGGCGCCTAAACTAGTTTCCGTTTATAAAGCTTAACCATATCGGCTTTCGGGGGGATGCATTGCTGTGACGGAAACGTCGGAAATCGGCAAGAAAAGCGGCGTTGAGCCGGGCCAGCAGGCCCCTGGCAACACTGACCATGACCCGCATGCCGTGGATAAACTTCTGGAACTGACCGATCTTTCTGCGGGGCGCCCGGTGCCGCCGTCGATGATCGAGTATATTCTGCGGGTGTCGGATGTCCTTTCGATCCTGATTGCCGGGATCATTGTATTTGCCGCTGTCCTTGCCAATCCGACCGCTGACCTCGCATTGTTCTACACGAATATCGTCGTGCTGGGCGCCATCCTCGCGAGCATGACCATCTATTCGGTCGGTGGCTATGATGCCGACTGTTTCTTCAACCTGATCACATCGTTCCGGCGGGCGAGTTTTGGCTGGGCCTTGACCATCGCGGCACTTCTGGTTGTCGGATTTGCCTTCAAATCGACCGGTAATGTCTCGCGTATCTGGGCTTCTGCCTGGGCGATCGGTGCGCTCACCACCCTTGGCGTGACACGCGCCGTGATCTGGGGGCTGATGGTCAACATGCGCAGCCGCAAGCGGTTCGACAGCCGCGTCGCGATTGTCGGGGCCAGTGAACAAGGCCAGCGCCTTTACCGGTTTGTGCGCGACAGCAAGTGGCTGACCATGCGTGTTATAGCCTTCTGTGACGACCGGGTCAGCCGCGTGCCCGACGAACTGGACCAAATTCCAGTGCTCCCCGGCCTTGATTCCCTTGTGGAACTGATCCGCCGCAACGCCATCGATCAGGTTCTTGTTGCCCTGCCCTGGTCCGCGACCGAGCGACTTCGCGAAGTGATCGACCGGATCACGGAAACCCCGATCAAGGTACGCCTTGCGCCCGATATGGCGCTTTTCGATTTCAGCAACCGGACTTTCTCGTCGCTTGGTGGCCTGCCGGTGCTGGACCTGTATGACCGGCCAATTTCCGGCACCAGCTGGATCCAGAAATGGCTGGAGGACAAGATCCTTGCAAGCCTGATCATCCTCCTCGTGTCACCGGTGTTGATCGCCTGCGCCATTGCAATCAAACTGGATAGTCAGGGTCCGGTCTTCTTCCGGCAGAACCGCGAAGGCTTCAACAACCAGACCTTCCGCATCTGGAAATTCCGCACCATGCGGCCTGAAAGCTGCGAGGGCGACAATATCCGCCAGGCCACCAAGAATGACGACCGCATCACCAAGGTTGGCGCCTTCCTGCGCCGCACCAGCCTTGACGAACTGCCGCAGCTGTTCAATGTGATCACCGGTGACATGTCGCTTGTTGGCCCGCGTCCCCACGCCAAATCGACCCGCGCAGCCGGTGTCCGCTTTGACGACGCCGTGAAGCGGTATGCGGCCCGCCACCGGGTGAAGCCCGGCATTACCGGCTGGGCGCAGGTGCATGGCTGGCGCGGCGAAACCGATACGATCGAGAAGCTGGAAGCACGTCTCCGGCACGATCTCTATTATATCGATAACTGGTCGCTGGGGCTTGATCTCTATATCCTCATCCGGACCGGCCTTGTCGTGCTCGGGCAGAAAGAGGCCTATTGAATGAGGCCTGCCGACATGGCTTCCAGCCATTCCCATCAGCACACTGCCCAGTTGCAGCAAGCGCCGACGCGTTTGGCTGAACCAACGCTTGCCATTATCATCGTCAACTGGAACGGCTGGCGTGACGTTGTTGAATGCCTTGAAAGTATCTTCAACAACAAAGATCGCCGTTTCCGCGTTGTCGTTTGCGACAATGCCTCAAGTGACGGCTCCATCGGGCATTTCATTGATTGGGCAGCGGGCCTCGCGCCGGTGACCGCCGCCGGTGCCCTTGCGCATCTATCGACCCCCAATACGCCGAAGCCTTTACGCACGGCGCTCATCGGCCCGGACGCGCCCCTGCCCTCGGCAGACGATGCCGATCTCTTCATCATCGACACGGGTGCCAACCTTGGCTTTGCCGGCGGCAACAATGTGGGGCTGAAGATTGCTGCCAACTGGGCCGGTTGCCGTCATTTCTGGCTTCTCAACCCCGATACAGTGATTGAGCCTGATGCGATTTCAGTCCTTATTGACCGGATGGACGAGGCCGACAAGCCGGGCATGGTCGGCACGGACCTGCGCTTCTATCACACACCGGAAGTGATCCAGGCCTATAACGGCTCGCGCTACAACAAATGGACCGGCACCAGCCGGGGCCATTTCAATTTCCACACGGGCACACCGACCGTAGCCCGGGCGGAAATCGAAGAGGCAACCGACTTTGTATCCGGCGCCTCGCTCGCTATTTCCAAAGCCTGCTACAATGATATCGGGCCAATGAACGAAGCCTATTTCCTCTATTTTGAGGAAATCGAGTGGGCACTCAAGGCAAAGAAGCGGCATCATATTGGCTATGCGCAAGGTGCGCTTGCCTACCACAAGGAAGGGACCGCGGCAGGATCGAGCTCAAACAAGGGGGGGCGCAGCCTCGCATCTGAACGATTTCTCTTGCGTAGCAAGCTGATGTTCACCCGCGAACAATTCCCCTGGGCGCTTCCAGCCGTCTATGCCTTTACCTTGATGCAAATTCTCGTCAGGATTCGACGGGGGCATTTCGACAAGGCAGGCATGATGTTTAAACTATTGATGGGCCGGTGATGAATTTCCTGCGCGCACTTTATACACGCCTTCTCGTGCAATACCGGCTGTACCGGCTGAAGATGCCGGCAACGCGGCCCTATATGCGCTATTCGCAAGGATCGCGCTTCATCAACCGCGCCATTCTTTACCTCAGCTTCTTTGTCGTCGCTATAATCGGATCGTTCCTGTACGGCTACACCGCCATCTACGGCAACCCGCAGCCCATGATACAATCCATGGGCATTCCCGTCGTTGTCCTTGCCCTCATATGCATCTGGGCCCTGCCAGAGCGGGCCTCGTGGGGGGAAAAAGCCCTCTACCCGCTTCTGGTTGCCTATTTCTTCTTCGCCCTTGTCTGGGCCCAGTATGTTTCGATCATCAAGGTGCCAGGCAACCCATGGCTGAGCCCACAGCGCGTTCTTCTGTATGTGATCTCGGGAATCGCCCTAATCTCCTTCTCCGTTTCGCGCGAGATGAAGGGGCTAATCAAGGAACGATTCCAGGCCCACAAGCCGATTTTCATCTGCCTGATCGTGCTCATTGCGATCGAGATTATGAGCCTGGGCCTGACTTCCAACATGCGCCTCTCGGTCAGCTATATTATCCGCGAGACGATGCTGATCACCATCCCGTTCCTCCTTTGCGCCGCTCTCTTCCAAGACGCCGCCCGGGTGCGTCTGTTCATTGCTATCTCCATGGTCAGCATCGTGATCCTTGTTGCCTTCGCCTACCAAGAATCGCGCCTCAACCAGCCCGTCTGGGCAGTCTATATCCCGCACTGGTGGTTTGACACTTCGGACGAGACCATCCAGCGCCTCCTAAGCGGACGATCGCGGTACGACCGTTTCCGGGCGAAATCCTCGTCCCTGACGTCACTCGAATTCGCTGAATTGATGGCAATACTCTTTCCATTCTGCCTATATTATCTGATGGAGCGGCGCCGCATGCTTCTGCGGGGGATTGGCGCCGTCATGACAATCATATGCCTGATTGGTATATATTTTTCGGGCTCCCGACTGGGTTTTGTCGGAGCCATCGCCGCCTTCGCGACATATCTTTTCCTCTTTGGTCTCAGGTACTGGCGTACTCATAGAAAAAGCTTGATAGGCCCGGCGCTTATCGCGTTCTACCCTGCAGCCATGACAACCCTTATGGTGGGGATCGCGATCAGCCCTCGCCTGAGCGCCATGGTGATCGGGGGCAGTTCAACGGATGCAAGTACACAGGCACGCTTCGACCAATGGCAAATGGGCCTGCCGATGATCATGAAAAACCCCTTCATCGGTTATGGGTATGCAAACGGCGCCTACAAACTTGGGTTCGTCAACCCCGGGGGGGAACTGACTATCGACACATTTTACCTGTCAATATTGTTGGAAACTGGGGTGCCCGGTACTCTCGCTTTTTTCTTTTTCCATGCGATTGCAGCATGGGTATCTGCCAAAGCTTATCTAAACTCGACAGACACTGAAGGCAAAGACGGCACGCGCATTGGGGCAGCAATTGCTTGTGCTATGGTCGGCTTTCTGATTGTGAAACTTGTACTTTCCCAAAGAACCAATCACACGTTCTTGGCGATACTCGTAGGATTCGCCGTCGCATTGTATAGAAACAATAAAACCGCCTTGAAGCAACACAGCGATGCCTAATACAGTCCTTTCACCCCAACGCCAATATTATTTCGATGCCCTCAGGGGCTCGATGATGCTGTTTGGCGTTTTTGTTCATGCGAGCCTTGCGGATCAGCGCTCCGGGGAGCTTGAGTGGATCAGGTTTTTGTCAGGCACCTTCCGCATGGCCTGTTTCTTCATGATTTCCGGGTATTTCTCAGCGATGGTCTATGGCAAGCAGCCGGGGTTGCCATTTGTGCGGCAGCGACTGGTGCTGATGCTGGTGCCGGCATTCTTTGCCATCTTCGTGCTGAATCCGCCGGCGATTAACTGGATGTATGAATTCTGGGGAGCGGGAGATCCGGACGCGGAAATTCGCGTCAACTGGCATGTGCACGTCTGGTTCCTGCTTTCGCTCGCGCTTTACACGCTGATCGTGCCGCTTCTGGCCATGGGGTTGACCGAGAAGATCTTCGCATTCGCACAGCGCCTGTGCCGGCCATTGCCGGCCCTGCCTGTGACCATCGCGCTTTGTGCCGGTGCTATGGTGCTGGTTTACGCATGGTCGGTCAGCTGGGAGCGCCTGCCATACGGTGAAGCCTACCAATTCCTGATCCGCTCGACACTTTTTTACCTGCCCTTCTTCATCTTCGGTTTTCTGATGTTCTCGGATGACGGGCTGCGCGCGTTCGCACACCGTTTTGACTGGCCGACGCTGGCAATTGCGCTCCTTGGCATGGCTGCCTGCGCCTATTTCAAATATTGGGCTGTGCCGGTCACTCCCGCAGAAAAGATCGCCAAGTTCGGCGCCCAATATATAACGGGCTTCAGCCTGAGTTTCCTGATCCTTGGCGCTGGGCGGCGCTGGGTGCAGGGCGGCTGGTATGCCAGCTATTGCGCCAAAAGCTCCTACACCATCTATCTGGTGCATTATTTCCTGATCTCGCTCATTTTCCACACCTTCGGCGCCGATACGCTACCGGCTGAATTGCTTTTCCTTCTGGCTGCCTTCACAGCCGTCGCCACGGGATCGGTTATCCAGTACCACCTTGTCGAGCGCTCGAACATTGCCCGCTTTCTGTTGAATGGCCGGTACCGCTGAAAGGAGGCTGACGAGAATGCAAGCGCTGCCAAAACAATTTCTGATCTCCGCACAGGATCTGCCCGTGCCCGAAGGCTGGGCAAGCACTGCCTTTGGTCCCCTTATCGTCAAGAGCGCCCCCGAACTGCCGATCACGCACTTTACGGAGGCAGGAGGCAGGACGGTCGGGCTGTTGCTGGGCTGGGCCGTTTTTGCGGGTTCTGTGGTCGGGAACGGCTACTTCAGCCTGCCGCACAGCGTCATGCTCGATGGCTTCCTTGATGCAGCCTGCGGCCGCTTCATCTGCCTGTTCGAGCGGGACGGAGACACGTTCATCATCGGCGATGCCGGCGGCCTTCTGTCGCTCGTCTATTCGCCGGAACACAAGGTTGCCTGCTCAACCAGCACCGCGCTGCAACGGGCGTTCCCCCTTGAAGCGGAGCCGGAAATCACGGCGCAGTTCGATCTTCGCAGCCGCCACGGCTGGATACCCTTCGGGCTCACGGCTTGGAAATCCCTCTATCGGCTGTTACCCGATCATGCTGTTCGTATCTCCAGCTGGCAGGCTGAGAGGGTCCGGGACTATCCTGCCCCATCGGAAAACAGATCGGATGCTGGCGCCGCCATTGCGAAAATCGCCGAACTCGTCGCGGACAATGTCAATGGCTTCCTCGCCATGGGGGGCTCTGCCGCCCACATCACGGCTGGCAGGGACTCGCGCATGTCCTTGGCGTGCGCGCGACCATATGCGGGGCGGCTGACCCTTGAAACAATCCGCGCACCGGGCGATGGAGCGATGATTGATGTGCTCGTCGGCCAGCGCCTCGCCAAGATTGCCGGAATCAAGCATCGGGCGATTGACCTTGAAGACGCCTCAGAGGAAGAGAAGGCGGCCTGGCTAGAACGGACCGGCTATTCTGTGAATGATAGTGTCGTTGGGCTCGTGCGTACCGTTGAAAAGCATGATCAGGGCCATCCCGTACTCACCGGCACCGGCGGCGAGGTCGGAAGGGCCTTCTACTGGCAGGACGGTGACATGGCTGAACACACAATCGCTCCTGAAGCGCTCGTCACGCGCCTCGGTTTCACCGCGACGCCCGTGCTCGTGCAGGCTGCAACGCAGTGGCTGAACACAACCCCCCATCAAACCCTCACCCAATTGCTCGACATCGCTTATATCGAGCAACGTCTTGGCTGCTGGGCAGGACCTTCGGTGTATGGCCACCGGATTCCGGTCCCGACATTCAGCCCTTTCAACACGCGCGATATCTATCGGCTCATGCTATCGTTGCCTGCCGATTACCGTTATGCACAGCGCCTGTGTGATGACCTTGTCCGGCACGCCTGGCCGGCGCTGGCTGGTCTTCAGTATAATCGTGCGCCGGGCCTCCTGAAACTTCGGTTCCTGAAGTCAGAATTGAAGCGGCTGCTGCCCGCTTCGCTGAAAAGCAGACTGAAGCGAATCCTGTCGCCTCGCTGATAAATTTCAGGCCTCTTTTTGCTGGAAACAGGCGTTCAATTGTTAGTGTTCCGAATCACCTGCGGACAAACAATCTTCGATTCAGAGGAATGGAAATCATGAAAAATGGCTCATTTCCAATAAAAGTCAGGCCTTCTGTCCTTTCATTTTGCCATTCTCAACTTCCTGAAACTACTTACAGTTTTATAAAAGTTTACAGTCTGTTTACCGTGCCAGGCCGCGCTCTGTATGGGAGAAAGGACAAATTCTTCCGATTCGTTAGCTCAATCTTTATTATTCTGATGTTCAATCTGGCCAACGAAGCCGCTCATGGCAGTGATCGGCTTATGCAATCCACGCACATGGAGCAGGCAGACATGGCAACTACCACGATCAAAGTAACGAACGCTTCGGAACTGATGTCGGCGTTGAAGTCGGCAAAGGGGGGCGAAACGATTGTTCTCGCAGACGGTCATTATGGTGAGCTTTCGCTCAACCGTATGGATTTCGGCTCGAACGTCACTATCGTATCGCAAAATCCGGAAGGGGCGGTCTTCAGCAAGATGACCATCCTCAGCACCAACAACCTGACGATCGATGGTGTATTCCTTGACTACGTGCCCGATCAGTCGACCGTTTCCTTCTCGACCGCGCTGAAAATTGACCAAAGCAATCACATCAAATTTGTGAATTCGCTTCTTGAAGGCGGCCCGGCTGTGAACGGAGTCGATCCTTCGGCTGACAAGCTGGACAGCACCGGTAACGTTCTCGGTCTTCCTGCTGCACAGGCCGTGCGCATCACCGGCTCGACCGACGTTCTGTTTGAAAATAACGTAGTCACCGCGTTCCACAAGGGCATCCTCCTCGGCGATTCAAACGGTATCACGATCAACCAGAACGAGGTTTACAACCTGCGTACCACGCCGCTCAACGGTGGCGATCTGGACAATGTGGTGGTCACCAACAACTATTTCCATGACTCCAATCCGTGGAGCCTCGGTGGCGCCGGCGACCATGCCGACTTCATTCACTTCTGGACCGTGCCGACGAAACAGACAACAGCAAGCGAGAATTTCCTGATCTCGAACAACGTTTTGCAGCAAGGTGCCGGCCAGTCGCCCATTCCAATCTATTTCGATGACAACCTCAACGGCCTCGGCTTCAAAAATGTCGATATCGTCAACAACGTCATCCAGGTCGAAGACAACCAAGGTATCCGCCTTGAGTTCGTGAACGGCGGCAACGTGTCGAACAACACAATGATCCAGCGCAGCGGCGACTATGGCGAGAACCCGAGCCTCATTCTGAAAGACAACACCCAGAATCTGACGATCGACAACAATATCCTCGGCGCCATCAGTGGCCTCGACAAGGTCGTCACCTCCACGATCAAGGTTGGCGACAACCTGTTCCTGCAGGGCTGGGACCCGATGGGCGATGACTTCGTCGGCAACTATTTCATGAACGCACTCAACCACACCGCCGATCCGATGACCGATCTTCTCGCCATTCCGGGCGGTCTGATCGACACCAAGAACTATGGTTCTGCCCTCACCCAGCCGACCCTCGGCGCGGGCGAGAGCCTGACCGTGGTCAATGCCCAGAGCGGTGAAAACGTTCTCGAAAAGACCTTCAACGTCAAGGAACTGTCGGCGCTCGGCGAGGTTGACATCTCGAAAGCCAAGATCACCTGGGATTTCGGCGACGGCACCAAGGCGTCGGGCATGAATGTGACCCACACCTTCGCCGACGGCGGTCGCTACGATGTGACGGCTACCGTCAACACCGGCCTTGAAATCATCACCGTGCACAAGACCGTGCTGGTGCAGGACCTCGTCCTTCTCGATCTCAATCTCGGCGCGGGTGGTGGTGACTCGACCATCATGAAAGCAACGGCGGTTGAAGAAGGCAGCACCGATACGAACCTCGCCTGGGTTGGCAAGGCTGCCTACATTCAGTCGGCCGATCATGGCACGGTTGCGCACTTCACCGATGATGGTTCCTACATCAAGATTTCCGGCGGTGCCGACCTCAATGGCATGCAGGACCTGATGCTCGAATTCGACATCCAGTTTGAAAAGGAAAGCGGCGACCGCGCCCGTCCAGTCTGGGGATCGAGCACCTATGGTGTCGAGATCAGCGGCGAAGCATTGACCTTCTTCCTCTATATGCAGGATGGCAGCGTCGCCAAGCTAAAGGGCACCCTGCCCGATGTCCAGAATGGCGACTGGCATACGCTGAAGTTCGTTTATGACGGCGACGCCCACACCGTTTCGGCCATGATGGACGGCGAAGTCGTTGCCAGCATGGAAGGTGTGACGGGTGCAGTTCGCTCCAACAACACAACCAGCATCTATGTGGGGGGCGATCCGTGGGGCGCCGGCTTCACCGGCAATATGTCGAACCTGACGATCCTCAATGGCACTGAGCGCGTGGAAACCGGCACGGTTATCACCGATCCGGTCGAGGAAGTCCCGACACTGCCGGAGGCAATCCTGCCCGACTATATTCTGGACAGCATGCTGGCCAGCATCGACTCGCCGTTCAAGACTGGTGACACCGCTGACGACTATTTCAACTTCAACGGTTCGGGCTATGCGAAGCTCGGCAAGCCGGATGTCTTCTTCAACCCCGATGAGCTGACGGTCAGCTTCGACCTGCGTTCGCACGGCGAAAGCACCTCCACCGCCCGCGTGCTGTGGAACCATGCCCGCTACGGCGTCGAACTGACAGGAGATGACCTGAACTTTCGTCTCTATACCGATACCGGCGGATCATACAATGTTGTCGTGAAAGACACCGGCATCACTGATGGTAACTGGCACAATGCAAGCTTCACCTTCGATGCCGCAGCCGGCACCCTGAATGTCTATGTCGACGGCGATCTTGTTGGCAGCAAATCAGGTATCACCGGCAACATCGCAGCACCCGCTGGCTGGGATGTCACGGTCGGTGGCACACCTTGGGGCCGTAACTTTGACGGCGATATCGCCAACCTGAACGTATACAGCCTTGCGGACGACACGCTTGTCGCCAAAGCCGCAGACACCGTAACTGACGTGGCCGATGCCACCGACGTGATCGCCGATATCATCACCGATGTGATTGCATCGGACGGTGCTGAAGCTCCGGCTTCCAATGATGCGGTTGGTGACGATGTGATCTCGGCAATCGACGATGCGGCCGCTGGCCTCAATGTCATCCAGGCCGTGACCAACTACACCGGTGACGCGACCGACAGCGGCGATGCCCTGCACTTCAACGGCAACGGCTATGCGTCGATCGGTCGTCCGGCCGAACTGATGAGCATGGACGAACTGACCCTGACGCTCGACGTGAAGCCCGATGCCGACAATTCCGGCACCAGCCGCCTGTTCTGGGCGCATGGTCGCTACGGCGTTGAACTCTCGGGCGACGACATCACCTTCCGTCTCTTCACTGATGCCGGCGACAGTAAGTCGCTGACCATCAAGAATACGGAAATCCTTGATGGCGACTGGCACCAGGTAACCATGTCGTTTGACTCGGAAACCGGTACGCTCAAAGGCTTCTTCGACGGCGAACTGGCCGGCAGCCTAACCGGGATCAAAGGCCAGATCAGCAACCCGAGCGAATGGGACGTCACCATCGGCGGCACGCCATGGGGTCGTAACTTCAAGGGCGAGATCGACAACGTCCGCGTCTGGGGCGAAGCCTTGGAGCCTGCGGCCCATGACGGCGAATTCGTCCACGATACCGGCGATGGCCTCGCCTACAATCCGGAGGACTTCTGGTCCACCCATATGCAGGACGCAGATCTGATCATGAATCTGCGCTAGAGCTAGCCTAGCCAAAGTTTTATTGGTCGGCCCGGAACCGTCTTGGTTCCGGGTTTTTTTACGATGCGAACGACTGATTGAAAGCATTCACATTAGGGCCCTCCATCCGCGCCACAGGTTGCACCTGCACCAACCTTAAGTGATTGACAGTGGGAAATTCATGCACATTACTGTTTCAGTAAACTTTATTCTTTTTGTGCAAAGGTGATAAATGAAAACCAATCAAGGTCGGGGCACTATTACCAGCCTTGAGTCTCTCAGGGGAATTTGCGCCATATTGGTCCTGTTATTCCATATTCCATGGGAAAGCCAAATTGGTAACCTCGGCATCGTTCGGCATGCCTCATTGGCAGTTGACTTTTTCTTCGTATTGAGTGGCTTCGTGCTGTCGCTCAATTATGCGGACAAACTAAACACGCCTTCAGCCCTTGTAACATTCATGCGCCGTCGGTTCTGGCGGCTTTACCCGCTCCACCTCACAGTCCTTTTTCTATTTGCTCTCTATGAGATGGCAACGTTTGTTCTGCAGGAGACAATTCTAGGCGGATATGGCACCCCTGCCTTTAGCGACAGCATGACGATATATGGACTTTCTTTATCCCTCAGCATGTTAACGGTCTATGGCTTGGTCGACCACCTCCCATGGAATCAGCCATCATGGTCAATCGCCGCTGAAATGTTTGTCTATGTTGTTTTCTCTTGCTTTGCGACGCTAATGCCCGGCCGTTGCCGACTAGCTGCTTTCTCCATCGTCGCGATCCTCACCGCTTATTGGGTAATTTCAACGAATATTTCCCCATTCCTCTCCCACACCTACGACTTAGGGTGGGCAAGAGCACTTGGGGGCTTCTTCGCTGGCGTCATTGGCTGGCTGACGTTTGACAAGATACGTGACCATATTACCTTGCCCGCAACAGTCTGCACAGCAGTCGGCCTTGTCGGATTTGCGTTCATATGGTTGGTTGCACCAAATAGCCAACTTTCCTTTGCCGCATGGATTGTGTTTCCTGCAGTGATCGTTGCAATGTCACTGTCTGTCCCCGGGGGCATTTTCACCGCTTCACCATTGGTATATCTCGGCCGAGTATCATTCTCGCTTTATATGCTGCACGCACTGATCATTGCGGTCATAAAGAATGTGCTGCAGCTAACCGAGTTGCATTCAACGTTTCCAATGAGTGGCGACGTTTACGCACTGACAGTGGTTGCACTTACTACGTTCTCAGCCAACATTGCTTATCGAATGGTAGAGGAACCTTTCAGGAACGGTATTTCTTGGCTACGTGACCGCACAACGTAGATTTCTTGGCCCGTCCACTATAATATGTAGCTGCTATATAATTAAGCGTTCAGCGGAAAATGCCTTTGCTAGTGCGCCCATCGACAATTCACTTCAAAGGCGAACGGTCCCTCAGGATTTCCGTCGCTTTCTGAATAGCAAGGTCAGCCACGATGCGGTTGCCCTCTGGCGTCCAGTGGCGGTGGCCTTCTTCAAAATAAAGCTTCTTGTCAGGCGCCGCTGCTGCCTTGAAGGCTTCCACCGGGTTGACATAGGGATAGCGCGAGAAGGGCTCGTTGCCGAGATCATTACCGCTTGGCCGGTAATCCAGCCGGCTGAGGCGCACCGGCACGTCCAGCACCATGAAGGCAGCACCGGCAGCTTCCGCCTCGCTCGCGAGGGCATCCACCAACTGGCGGCTGAGCCTGATACCAGCATCCGAGATCTCGCCTGCCACGGTATCGGCACCCGCCGGTGGTGTGTCATTCGCGTCATCTGCGACCGCCGTGCCGCCACGCATGCTCGCGAGAATATTCTTGATCACTGCGGCAGCACGCTCGCGGATCGCACTATAGAAATGGCTGTTGCTGATGGCCCATTCGTATAGCGGAATTTTCATCAGCTTGTCGGTCAGTTCCACACCGGGCAGATAGGTGCGAGCGGCCGGCTGCAGCGCGCCATCCACCATCTTGAAAAGGCCGGAGCGCACATTATCGTCCACGTCCGTCGTGTGCCATTCCATCAGCACAAGGTCCGGCTTGTATTTCAGGCCGCGTTCCCTGAGTGCGATCAGCTCCTCCGCCGTGCCGAAGCCCGAAACGGCAAGGTTGATCACTTCCACCTTCAGCCCTTCGGCCTTCAGTCCCTCTTCCAGAAGCCATGCAAAGCTGTCTTGCAAGTCAACCTCATAGCCCATCATGAAGCTGTCACCGAGGATGACGATCCGGTAAGTGCCGGGCGCCTTCTCAACCGGGATCTCGCGGTCGGCCCGCATGCCTTCGCCGTTGATACGCACTTCCACATCCACCTCGGGCGTCCACTGCCGGTAAACGGCGTTCGGGATATTGGCGCGAATGCCGTCAGGCGCGCCCGTCACATAACGCGGCATCATCGGCTGGGGGTCAAACGCCCGCAGGAAGAATTCTCCGAACACAAGGGCATAAAGCCCGATCAGTGCCCATTTGACGGTGGTTTTGAAAAATTTCTTCACAGCCCCGCCCCCCTAGAAATCGAAATAGATGAAGGCCTGCGTCTGCACGGCCGGAAGGAAAAGCAGGCCATAAAGGATGGCAAGCGCGAGATTGAGCCGGATGAATTTCGGCACCCGCCAGAAAAACTCCAGATCGCGCATCCGGAACTGGATGATCTGCACCAGCACCAATGGCGCGATATAATGGAGCACCCTGACGATGCTCGGGTCGGTCCAGCCCTCGGTCCCGAACAGCCCGATGAAATAGGTGCCAAGGCTCGCCATGTCGTTGGCGCGGAAGATCAGCCAGCCAATGAGCGTGAAGCCGAACATGACGGCCATCAGGAGCCCGTTGATCGCCACCCGGCTCGCCATCGCGCGGTTCTTGAAGCCCTCGAGCCAGTCGTCGATGTTGAAGATGCGGTAGATGACAAGGAGCAGGCCGTGATACGTGCCCCACAGAACAAAGGTCCAGCTCGCCCCGTGCCACAGCCCGCCAAGGATCATCGTCAGCGAAAGGTTGCGGTAGGTGCCAATCGCCCCGCCCCGGTTACCGCCGAGCGAGATATAAAGATAGTCGCGAAGCCAGCTTGAAAGGCTGATATGCCAGCGCCGCCAAAACTCGCTGGGCGTGCGCGAGACATAAGGCAGGTTGAAGTTCAGCATCAGATCGAAGCCGAGCATGCGGGCAGAGCCGCGCGCCATATCGCTATAGCCTGAAAAATCGCAGTAAATCTGGAAGGTGAAGGCCAGAAGCCCGGCAAACAGCTGCCCCGCTGTCATCAGCGAGGGGTCCGCGAAAGCCTGATTGGCGATGGGCGCGATATTGTCCGCAATCACCACCTTCTTGAACATGCCCCAGGCAAAGAGCACGGCGCCCGTCTGGATATTCTCCCAGTTCAGGTGGCGCAGGCGGTCGAACTGCGGCAACAGGTGCGCGGCGCGCTCCACGGGGCCAGCCACAAGTTGCGGGAAGAAAGCGACGAAGGCGGCAAGTTCGATGAAACGATCGGTGGGCTTCAGGTTGCCGCGATACGCGTCGATCGTGTAGCTGAGCGTCTGGAAGGTATAGAAGGAAATACCGACCGGCAGCACGATCTCGAGCGTTACGTAGCTGAAACCGATGCCGAAGGTATCGCCGAGCGCCACGAGCGATTCCGCAAAGAAGTTCAGATACTTGAAGACGCCGAGAATGCTCAGGTTGATGACCACACTGGAGACGACATAGAATTTCCGGCGGGCGGCTTCATCCATGCGGCGCGACAGGAACTCGATACCGACAAGGATGGCGCCAAGGCCCATCACCGCCAGGAAATACTGGCCGGATGTCTCCCACTGCGCGCCAAGCGCCACAAACGAGCCCACAAACAGATAGCCAAGCGCGGTGCCAACCTGACGGTTGGTGATCTTGTTACCCGCGGCCCCAAGCCCTGCCAGATAGTCGGTCGCGGTCGACGCGATGATCAGGACCAGAAAGCGCTCATCCCAGGCGCCATAGAAGACATAGCTGCCAATCAGGATCAGAATATTCTGGAGGCGCAGATGCTTCCGGGTCAGATAGTAAAGGCCGAAGAAGACTGTGAAGAAGGCGAAGAAAAGCGGCGTTTGAAATAGCATAAGTCAGTCATCCATAACGCCGCGCAGCGCGGCCGCAATGCGTTCGTATCCTAGCGGAGAATAATGAAGGGCGTCCACGAAGTTTTCCCGCCCATATTCGCCCCCTGCCATCAGCACCATTTCAAGGGGCAGATAGATGACCCCTTCGCCATTCAATTCGGCAAGCCTCTCATTGAGAGCCTCGACATCGGGGCTGGAATCACCCCAGAGAAGCGCGCGGGCAATGTCTGGCTGAACCGGCGGGGTAACGGAAGGGATAATCACCTCGATGCCCGCCTCGCGGCAGGCAGCAATCATGGCAGCCAGATTGGCTTGTGCTGCAGCTACGATACCGGCGCGTTTGCCATCTTCCAGCATCGAGGCCGTATTCAGGTCGTTGATGCCTGCGAAAATGATGACGGCATCGGGCTTGCGCTCTATCACGTCTTTCTGCAGGCGCACCAGCATGTTAGGCGTCGTATCACCGCCGATGCCGGCAATTTCGACGCCGCGACCAAGAAGCGCGTCCGCCCCGCGAAAGTTGGCTGCGCGGCTGTCGCCAAAAATCACAATATCCGGGGATGGTGCGCCGCTTCGATCCGCCACGCTCGCCCAGCCAGGTTCAAGATGGCCAAGGCGATACTCGATGTAAAAGGCACGGGCAGCGAAAAAGGCGACAATTGCTGAAGCCAGCAAGACGACGGTCACTCTGGACCAGAATTTCTGCCGTTTCGTCAAGCCGCCCCTCCCCCGGTCTGGCTTGCGCAACTGTGCGCGTGTGGCGACCCCGGCAGGGCTCGAACCTGCAACCCCCTGCTTAGAAGGCAGGTGCTCTATCCAGTTGAGCTACGGGGCCCCTTGGGCCTCGTGACCGGCGCTAACGCCGGCCCGCTTCAGGCCGTATATTTGAAATTGTCGGCATAGGCCTGGATATTGCGCTTGCGCGAATGATCCGGCGCTACGGTGTACTCAAGCCCCATGCGCTTGGCATAGCTTTCAGCTTCTTCGAGCGTGTCGAATTTCAGCCGGACCTGACCTTTGGTATCACCCGAGCCCACCCAGCCCATCACGGGGTCGAGCGTCTTGCCCTTCTCGGGCTCAAACTCGAGAAACCATTGCCGCGTGTTGCGGGTGCCGGACTGCATGGCGGTCTTGGACGGACGATAGATGCGTGCACTCATGGCTTTTCGTTCCTGTATCAGGGGTAGGCGAATTGGAGCTACCCATTAACGCATTTTTCCGGCAAGCGAAACACCCAGTTTGCAGCCGGATGTTAGAAGACAAGCGAGGCCAGCGCGTGTTTCACCGGCAGGCACCGCACGCCGCTTTTAGCAACGGCATCCACCACGGCTCTGAATTCATCCGGGCGACAGCCGAAGGGGCTCGGTTTTTCAGCCACCTCGTGGGTGTAGAAGATCAGCCAGCCGCCGTTCGCCGCCACGTCGGCAATCTTGCCTTCAAGGGCCGCAAGGTCAAACCCGTTGCTGTAAATCTGGTTGGCGCGAAGGTTGCCAAGGTCGGCAAGCCCCCGGTTGATGCCCCCGGTCACGCCCCGTGCACTGCCGAAACGGTCGCTCGCCAGCCGTTTGGCGGCAACCGACATCTTGCCGAAGGGATAGGCAAAGCTGTAGGGCGCAAGGCCGGTCAGTTCGGTGATCGCGACCTTGTTCTTTTCAAGGTCAGTGGCAACCGCCGCCGCGCTGTTTGCCTGACAGTCCATATGGCTGAAGGTATGGCAGCCGATTTCGTGACCGGCATCGAAAGCGGTTTTCACCGTGTCCGCGCTCGCGATGCTATGGCCTTCAAGCTCGGCGTCTATCAGTCCGGCGCACAGATAGAAGGTCCCGGTCATGTCGGCCGCTTCCAGAATGCGCCCGCCCTGCTCGTAGGCATCCACATGGAAATCATCGAAGCAGAAGCTGATCGCACCCCGGCCCTTCGGCAGGGTCATGCGGCGGCTCGGTGCATAGCGGGCGACGCGGCGCTCGATCTTTTCAAGAAGCGACATGATCGATCACCTTCACATTGACGATATCCTGATGGTCGAAAGGCTTGCCGTCCGGCCGTTGCAGAATCTTGAAGTCCCCGTCCATGCCAACCTCATCGAAGCCGAGCTTCGAGAAAATCTCGGCGGGCTTGATGTTGCGGTCGCTCGGCTTGAAGCGGATTTTCATGTCCGCGCCCTGGCTTTCCAGAAAATGCTGGATCACGGCATGATCGACATATTTGCCCTGGATACGGCAGCTGAACATCAGGTCCTCGAGAAGCCCGGCTGGCCTGTCAAAGATCGCCAGGCCCACGATGCCGTAATTGCCGAAGCGGTCGGACGCGTGCACCAGCATGGCAAGCTTGTTGTCACTCGCCGCGATTTCGGCAAGCTGCGTTTTGGTGTAGCGGCAGCCCGAGAAGTTCATCTGGTTGGTGCGCTGTGCCAGCTCGTGGGCGCGCGGCAACCGGTCCTCCGACAGGGGCTCCATCTCAACCTGCAGGTTACAGCCACGCAGGAAGGCAAGGAAATCCGCCTCGCCGTTGGTGGCAAGGAAGCTGTTGCGGCTCATTTCGTCGCGGTACATCTGGCGGCGCCCGGCGCTTTCGTCGGTCACTTCCACATCGAACGAGGGATGATCCCGCCAGCTTTCAAAATCAAGCGCATCGAAGGTGCGCACCGCCGGATGGATCGTCGACACTTCCTCGCGCTCGAACGGCTGGTCATCAATGAAGGCGAAGGTATCAATCCCGATATTCAGGCTTTGCCGGATGATATCAATCGACTGGCTTTTGGGCCCCCAGTTGATTTGCGGATAGAGGAAATATTCCTCGATGCCGAGCTCACGGAGCTTCGCGAGGCCATCGGCCTCGTTATTCTTGCTGGCGACCGAATGCAGGATGCCCCTGGCGTCCATCGCCTTGATGAAATCGATCAGCTCGGTGCGCGCAACCAATTTGTCGGCGCCGTCCTCAATCAGCACCCCTTTCCAGAGCGTGTTATCGAGGTCCCAGATGATGCATTTCACTTTGTCTGCGGGGGTTTTCTTGGCTTCCTTCTTGGCGGCGGGCTTTGCAGCCGCCGACAGGAACTTCTGCGGATCACGCAGCTGCACGAAATCAGCGAACAGGAAGGCGATATCTATATTGCCACCCTCTTCCGCCGGATAAACCGCCACGAAATAATCACCGGAAAGATCGATGAGCGCCGAGATCGACGCGAGATCGATCACCACACTCGTCAGGCCCGGCTCAATCGTCACATTCTTCTGGAACACGCCGGTGCGGCCATCCTTGTTGCGAAACTCAAGGATGAGGCTCGCCGCTTTGCCGGAAAGGCTGACGGCCTGCAGCAGGAAGGCATGCGATGCCGTCACCGGTACGCTGGCGCTGCGACGCGCGAGCTTCGATTTCAGGCCATAGAATTTACGGGCCGCCCAGGTACGCGCCCCGTGCGGTACAGGAAAGTGCCAGATCAGGCTGCCGATCACGGACGAAAGGCCAAGCGCGAGCGATGTGATAAGCCCACCCCGCAGCGCATGACTGCCGATGGCTTCAAGCTTTGCCCATTTCCCGTAAGCAACCCGCGCCATCTTCGCGCCGTCCGGCCCCGAGGCAACCTCGAAACCGCGGCGGAACCGGGCACATTTGAAATCGCGGCGCGGCGCATAGAACTGGCAGGACGTGAAACAGGCCGGCATCGTGCATTCGCTGCAATGTTCCGACCATGAAAGAAGCGACCGCCCGACAATGTCACCCGGCTGTACAAGGCCGGTGAGTGCGTCTGCCCCGAGGCCTTCGGGCCAGGCGATGCGCTTCACATTGCCGGATTCACTTTCAATCAGCATTGCCATCAGTCGTTTCCGTCTTCCGTCTCGCGCCGGGAAAGGGGTCCCGGTCGCTCGCTAACAGGTAAGTAATATCGGAAGCAACCGCAATAGGCTAGCCGCCGACGGGAAAGTGATTGTTGAAACGCGTCTCATATCACCTGCCCTGTTGCAACGGCGGCGAATGTATCGTGAAATCATGAATGAATGATGGGAGGGAGAACCAGTCATGTCCGTTACATTCGACTTTACAGGCAAAACCGTTTTCGTGTTTGGCGGCACCAGCGGCATCAATCTTGGCATTGCCGAGGCTTTCGCTGCACGTGGCGCGCTGGTCGGCGTCGCCAGCCGGTCGGAAGACAAGGTGAATGCGGCCGTCGCACGGCTTGAAAGCCTTGGCGCCAAAGCCGCCGGCTATCCACTTGACGTCCGCAATGTGGAAGCAGTGCGCGACGCACTGAAGGCTTTCCATGCCGCCCATGGCCAGATCGACATCCTCATTTCGGGCGCGGCCGGCAACTTCCCCGCCCCTGCCCTTGGCATGTCGGCCAACGCCTTCAAATCGGTCGTCGACATCGATCTTCTCGGCACCTTCCATGTGATGCAAAGCGCCCAGCCTTATCTCAGGGTACCCGGCGCCTCCATCATCAATATCTCGGCCCCGCAGGCCTGGATTCCTATGATGCTGCAGGCCCATGTGTGCGCCGCCAAATCGGGGGTCGATATGCTGACCCGCACACTGGCCATGGAATGGGGCCCGATGGGCATCCGGGTGAACTCGATCTCGCCCGGCCCCATCGATGGCACCGAAGGCATGAAGCGGCTTGCACCGACGCCGGCAGCGGTGAAAGCCACCGTTGAAAGCGTGCCGCTGATGCGCATGGGCGCGGTCAGCGAGATTGCCGACGCGGCCATGTTCCTGTCGTCCCCTGCAGCGGCCTATGTCAGTGGCGTGGTTCTACCCGTGGATGGCGGCTGGAGCCTTGCCGGCGCAGGCACCCTGTCGATGGCAATGGTCAAGGGGCAGATTTAGGCTCGATCCGGTAGATATCGTAGAAACTGCCGTTCAACACGGGGTGGAAGTTGGCCGGAATTTCGGCCCCGCCCCGCGCACTGCCGCAGAGGATCGCATAGTCAAAGCCCGATGCTGCCAGCGCCTGCAGCTTTTCATTGGTGAGAGGCTGGTTGAAACCATGCCGGTAACGCGGGAACGACGGCATCGCGTCGTCCGCTGCCGCCATCGCGCCAATCGCCCGCAGCGGCTGCTGGCCCGGGATGGTGAATAGCTGCGCGCCCACATGATGGACCAGCATCAACAGCGAATCGAGCGGCTGGCAGCGCGGTAACGAGTCGCGCCGGCCATTTACCGGCGCAATCGTGATCGGCTTGACAAGCGCCTCGGGCTCGATCAGCGCCGATGCTTCAGCAAGATACGCGCTGTAAGCGCTCTCGCTTTTCTGCAGATATGCCCCGAGCATTGCGCTTTGCACGACGGCGCCAAGCGACAAGGCAGCGACGAGCGTGCGGGTGCGAACCTCAGCCGTCAACCCTGCGGCCAGCGCGATCAGCAGCAAGAGCGGCACGCGAATTTCCAGATAGCTCGCCCCGAAAAAGTTCGGGGGAATGGTGACAAGCAGCAAGAGAGCCGCGGCGACCGGCATCAGCGGCGGCCAGATACCTGCGACCCGGCGGTGCCGTGCGAAGGCATAGATCAGGACAGCAAACAGCAGGCTGTTCAGAGCGATATCCGCCAAAAAGAATCCTGATTCGACCGTGGTCAATGTCACCACAAGGCGTTCCTTGATCTCCCACACGGTGCGCGCCATCAGGCTGCCCGCATCCGGATAGGTGGCAAGCACACGGTCAACGCCAACGGCATAGCCGCCGCTCGCTTCGGCCGTGCGGGTCATGAAGAAGGCGGCAACCGGCACCAGGGCATGCCCGGCAAGCCAGAGCGCGTCGGTGAAGAGCGTGCGGATATCCCGTGGCTCCCGACGCCACCATCCGGCAAAGATCAGCACACCGGCCATCAGCCCGTAAAAGACGAAGGCAAGCCCATGGCACAGGAAAACCATGAAGGCGAGCGGTAGCTGGATCAGATAGTGCCGCCGTACCAGCCGCCAGTTATCGTCCAGCGTCAAGCGCAGCAGGAACAGCGACAGCGCGAAACCAAGGAGGAAATTGATGAAGCCCCAGCCGAGCACATAATTGTGGGAGAAAAGTGCCGCGACGGGCGCGGCCAGCCGCATATCGGCGCGCATCAGTTGCATCGCCGCAAGCCCGCCCCAATACATCAGCGAGACAAGCGCCAGAATGCAAACCTTCGCCGCAATCAGCGGCGGCAGCCAGTTGAAGACGGGCCACGCGGCCAGATCGAACCCCAGATTGGGCATCAGGGCCCAGGCGGGAGCATACCATTCCCTGAACTGCGGCACTTCATCAAAGTGCGTCAGCACAAAGAGGCGGGCGGCATGATTGTAAAGGTCGACAAAGGGGTAAAGCTGCACCAGCAAGAATGGCGCAAGCGCGACGGCAAAGAACAGGATGGCCCACCACCTGGACGTCACGAATTCCCCCTGATGCATCCGATGCGATCAGCCCCCTGATCGATCTAACGGTTTATGCTTTCCATTGACGATACTGCCCGCTTCTGCATTGCGCAACCTGCGGCATCACAACGGGGCGGAAGGCGTACCATACATTGGCGACCTATATACAATTTTTACGATGCGCTAACACTTGATTCACGAATTGTCCGCTAAATATACAACCATTCACTGTAATTTCTGCGGGTAACGGCGGATGTTGTGCCGGAAGGAGAGAGTTGAATGGATGTCATGGTATGGGAACTGGTGGGCCTCGGCCTGATCCTTGTCGCCATCCTCGGCCTGAATGGCAAGGCGCTGACCCGCCGCAAAGGCAGCCGGCCAAAGCTTGTCTACAGCCGGGAACGCCAGGCTGAACGCCGCGACCCGACCATCGATCAGCTGCAGAAGGTGATGCAGGCAAGTTTCACCAAACGGCGCATCATGAATGGCAGCGAATATGGGCTCTTCCGCCTTGTGGAAAAGGAGCTTCCACAGATCAACGGCGGCTACCGCGTGTTCGCACAGACCTGCCTTGGCGAAATCATCGGCTCGAAAGACAGCGAAGCCCACGCCTGCATCAACAGCAAACGGGTGGATATCCTGATCATTGGCAACACCGGCGAGCCATTGGCCGCCATCGAATATCAAGGCAGCGGCCATTATCAGGGCAATGCCGCCGTACGCGACGCGGTGAAGAAGGAGGCCCTCCGCCGCGCCGGTGTGCGCTATGTGGAAATTTTCGAAAGCTATACCGACGAAACGGTGCGCCAGCTGCTGCGCGATGCCCTGCGTCCTGCGCCGCAGACCGCTGCAACCTCACCCGCTGCCTGAGCCCTACCCCAGTTTCCGCTGCGGTTTACCCTTGCGCGTCCTTGTGCCCGGCTTGCCGCCCATGGCGCGGCCTTGCGGACGCAGGGACTTATCGGCGATGCCAAGCTCGCCGGCCTCCAGCCGCTTGATCTCGTCCCGGATGCGGGCCGCTTCCTCGAATGCCAGATCCTCGGCGGCCTTGCGCATCTTTTCCATCAGGTCCGCGAGGTGCGCCTTGAGGTTCGACCCCACCAGATGCTTGGCGTCCTCGCCGATATCGACGGTCACATAGTCCGATTCTGCCACATGCTCCAGAATGTCGCCGACATTCTTCTTCACTGTTTGCGGAGTGATGCCATGCTCTTCGTTGAAGGCCTGCTGCTTGGCGCGGCGACGGTTGGTCTCGCCAATCGCGCGCTCCATCGAGCCCGTGATCTTGTCGGCATACAGGATCACCCGCCCTTCGGCGTTCCGCGCGGCACGGCCGATTGTCTGCACAAGCGAGCGTTCGGACCGGAGGAAACCTTCCTTGTCGGCGTCCAGAATGGCGACGAGGCCGCATTCAGGGATATCAAGACCCTCGCGCAGGAGGTTGATGCCCACCAGCACATCGAACACGCCAAGGCGCAGGTCGCGGATGATCTCGATCCGCTCCAGCGTTTCGATGTCCGAGTGCATGTAGCGCACCTTGACGCCGTTTTCGTGCAGATATTCGGTAAGGTCTTCCGCCATGCGCTTGGTGAGCGTGGTGACCAGTACCCGCAGGCCCTTTTCCGCCATGCGGCGGGCTTCATGCATCAGGTCATCCACCTGCGTATCCACCGGGCGAATATCGATTTCCGGGTCGGTGAGGCCGGTCGGGCGGATCACCTGTTCTGCAAACACGCCGCCAGTACGTTCCATCTCCCAGTCGCCGGGAGTTGCAGAAACGAACACGCTTTCCGGGCGCATCGCGTCCCATTCCTCGAACTTCAGGGGGCGGTTATCCGCACAGCTCGGCAGACGGAAGCCATACTCCGAGAGGATCGATTTGCGCGCGGCATCGCCCCGGCTCATGCCGCCGATCTGGCTAACACTCACATGGCTTTCATCCACGAAAAGGATGGCGTTTTCGGGCAGATATTCAAACAGCGTCGGCGGTGGCTCACCGGGATTGCGGCCTGTAAGATAACGTGAATAGTTTTCGATCCCCGCGCAGGAGCCGGTGGCTTCCATCATTTCGAGATCGAAACGAGTGCGCTGTTCCAGCCGCTGGGCTTCGAGGATGCGCCCCATCTTCTCATATTCGGCCAGCCGCTGGGTCAGCTCATGCCGGATGCCCTTCACGGCCTGATCAAGCGTCGGGCGCGGCGTCACATAGTGGCTGTTGGCATATACCTTCACCTGCTCCAGGCTTTTGATCTTCTCGCCGGTCAGCGGATCGAACTCGACAATTTCCTCGATCTCGTCGCCGAACATCATCAGTCGCCATGCGCGATCTTCATAGTGGCTCGGGAAAATGTCGATCACGTCGCCGCGGATGCGGAAGGTGCCGCGATGGAAGGCGGCGTCGTTGCGCTGGTAATGCAGTGCCACCAGCCGCCGGGCCAGTTCGCGCGTGTCGATCTCGTCGCCTGCCTTCAGGGTGAAGGTCATGGCCGTATAGGTTTCCACCGACCCGATACCATAGATGCAGGACACCGAGGCCACGATGATCACGTCGTCGCGTTCCAGCACGGCGCGGGTGGCCGAGTGGCGCATGCGGTCAATCTGTTCGTTGATCGAGGCTTCCTTCTCCACGAAGGTGTCGGTGCGCGGCACATAGGCCTCCGGCTGGTAATAGTCGTAATAGGATACGAAATACTCGACCGCGTTTTCCGGGAAAAAGCTTTTGAATTCGCCATAAAGCTGGGCCGCCAGCGTCTTGTTCGGCGCCAGGATCAGCGCCGGGCGCTGGGTTTCCTCGATGATCTTGGCCATCGTGAAGGTCTTGCCCGAGCCGGTGACACCGAGGAGCACCTGATCGCGCTCGTGCCCCTTCAGGCCGCCCACCAGCTCGGCAATCGCTGTTGGCTGGTCGCCTGCCGGCGTGAAATCGCTCACCAGCTTGAAGGCAATGCCGCCTTCGGATTTCTCAGGCCTGTCGGGCCGGTGCGGCACGAAAGGGATAGTGGCGTCGTTCGGGATCATTCTTATGCCTCGCTGTGTTTGGCCCGAAGGTGCCCCTTTCGGGCCGCCGCATCAAGCCCTGCCCGCGAACAGAATTCCGTGATTACCCGCCCCATCGATGTGTTCATATTTTAATCAATGATTATAATATGTGCATGTTTTCTATCGCATCGCAACATAGCTGGATCAGCGAAAACTCAATATATTGTTAATTTACAATGAATTACCGGATAATACCGCGATTGGCACAGCCTTTGCTGATATGCTGTCACAAAAATGAAAATTACCAAGACCCGATATCCACGGAGGAATACTATGCCCACTTTGAAACTGCGCCGTTCTCTTGTTCCCCTGGTTCTGATTGCCTCGGCTGCTGCTGTAGCCCCGAGCGCTGCCATGGCGGACGACGAGCCTTACTTCAGCCTTTCCGCCAATGCTTCGCTCGTCAGCGAATACCGCTTCCGCGGCCTTTCGCTTTCTGAAAAAGATCCTGCCATTCAGGGCGGCTTCGATGTTTCAACCAAGGATGGCTTCTATATCGGCGCCTGGGGCTCCTCGATCGAGGGCTATGGCACCGACACCGGCGGCCTTTCCGAGCTCGAGCTTGACATCTATGCCGGCTACGCCACTGAAATCGGCGCGGGCCTGACTGCAGATATCGGTGTCCTCGCCTATACCTATCCGGGTTCGGACGGCACCCATTATGTGGAAGCCTACGGCTCCATTTCCGGCAACTTCGCCGAACTGGTCGACTGGAAGCTTGGCGCTGCCTACGTATGGGGTGGCCAGGCCAACCTCACCAACCAGGACAATATCTACGTTTATCTGGATGCCGGCGTGCCGATCAAGGACACCCCGATCACCGCAACGGGCCACATCGCCTATGAAGACGGCGCCTTTGGCGACGGCAAATGGGACTGGAACCTCGGCCTTGAGTATGCGTTCGAGCAATACAGCGTCAGCGTTCAGTATGTGGACACCAACGTCGACGGGATCGGCGCTGCCGCCGCCGTCTTCGGCCTGCATGCGTCCTTCTGACGCCTGATCAACCTTTCTATAGTTTCTGGACCAACTTGGGGGCGCTACGGCACCCCCATTTTTTTTTGATTTTCTGATAGCTTTTGGCCCTTTCTGCCCTTGAAGCAGCCCGCAGCCCCGCCTATGCTGCGCCGCGTCAGTCCTGACGCCGAACCCAATTCTCTCAAGGAATTTTCCGATGTCCTTCCTGTCCAGCTCGCTCGACCGTATCAAGCCCTCGCCGACCATCGCCGTGACCACCAAAGCGGCAGAACTCAAGGCAGCTGGCAAGGATGTGATTGGACTGGGCGCAGGCGAGCCCGATTTCGATACGCCCGACCATATCAAGGAAGCCGCCATCGCTGCGATCCGCGCGGGCGACACCAAATACACGGCCGTTGACGGCACCCCGGCCCTGAAGAAGGCCGTGGTCGAGAAGTTTCGCCGCGAAAACGGCCTGACCTATGATGTGAGCCAGATCACGGTGAATGCCGGCGGCAAACACACGGTCTATAACGCCATGATGGCGACGCTCAACCCGGGCGACGAGGTTGTGATCCCCTGCCCTTACTGGGTCAGCTACCCGGATATCGTCCTCCTCGCCCAAGGCGTGCCGGTGTTTGTGCCGACCACGCTTGAACAGAATTTCAAGATGTCGCCCGAGGCGCTTGAAGCCGCGATCACGCCGAAGACCAAATGGCTGATCTTCAACTCGCCCTCGAACCCGTCGGGTGCGGCCTATTCGGAAGCCGAGATCAAGGCGCTGGGTGAAGTGCTGAAGCGCCACCCGCACGTCCATATCTTCTCGGACGATATATACGAGCATCTCGTTTACGACGATTTCAAGTTCAATACGATTGCCGCCGTGGTGCCCGAGCTTTACGAACGCACGCTGACCATGAACGGTGTAGCCAAGGCCTATGCCATGACCGGCTGGCGGATCGGCTACGCCGGCGGCGATGCCAAGCTTGTGAAAGCCATCGCCAAGGTACAGTCGCAGTCGACCTCGAACCCCTGCTCGATCTCGATGGCTGCAACCGTTGCCGCCCTCAACGGCCCGACCGACTTCTTCGCCGAGCGTGCTGCTGTATTCAAAGGCCGCCGCGACCTAGTGGTTGACATGCTGAACGCCGCCGAGGGCATCACCTGCCCGAAGCCCGAAGGCGCCTTCTATGTTTACCCCTCGATCGCCGGCTGCATCGGCAAAACCACGCCCAAAGGCCAGAAGATTCTGACCGACAGCGACTTCGTGACCTATATCCTCGAAGACTTCGGCGTTGCCGCCGTACAGGGTGAAGCCTTCGGCACCTCGCCGCACTTCCGGGTGAGCTATGCGACCTCAACGGAAGCGCTGACCAAGGCTTGCACCCGCGTGCAGGAGGCGTGCGCCGCGCTCAAATGACCGGCCTGATTGCCAACGATCCCGATACATGGGCCACCCTGCTGATCCTGATCGCAGCGGTGGCCCATGCCACTTACAGCGCCCTCCTGAAGAGCGCGTCCGACAAGGTCGCCGCTGCCGTCGGCATGAATATTGTGGGCGGGGTCGCCTTCGTGCCCGCCGCCTTCCTTGTGCCGCCGATGCCATTGCATGGCTGGCTGTGGATCGCGGCCTCGGTGGCCGTGCACGTCACTTACCAGCGGCTGGCGCTTTATTCCCTGTCGCGCGGCCAGCTTTCGACCGTCTATCCCATCGCCCGCGGCACCGGGCCGCTTGTCATCGGACTTCTCAGCTTCTTCTTTCTGCCTGAGCCCCTGACACTCTGGCAGTTCGGTGGTGTTCTGGTGCTGGTGACCGGCATTTTTGCCATGTCGGGCCTTCACCCCCGCCACCTTTTCCATTCAGGCAAACGCGAGGCCGGCGTCGGCAGTGCCATGCTTACCGGGCTTACCATCGCCTCCTACAGCCTGATCGACGGGCTGGCCGTCAAGGAATTCGGCTTTTCCTATATCGTCTGGGTGAACCTCGTGTTCGCGCCCTTCTTCGTGGCGAGCGCCCTGATCCAGCGCCCGGTGAAGCCCCTGATGCAGGCGGTGCGCAAGGAGTGGAAGATCGGGCTTTTGACCGGGATCGTCTCCTACGGCGGCTACACGATCACGCTTTATGCCTTCCAAATCGGCGGCCTCGGCGAGATTGCGGCACTCAGGGAAACGAGCATTCTGTTCGCTGCCCTCATCGGCGCCGTGTGGCTCGGCGAACCCATGACTCGGCGCAAGACGGCGGCGACCCTTCTGATTGTATCCGGCGCCCTTGCCATAAAATTGGCGGGTTGACCTGTTAATCGATTTTTTCGATCACAGACACACCTTTAATCGTCTGTATATATTCCCATGTCTGTGGCATAACCATTTCAACAGCAAGGAGAAATGAATATGAGCCCCAAGACGACGAAGAAATCTGCCACCGTTAAGGCTATTGTTGCTTCCCCCGCCGTTGTCGATGATCTCAAGGTCATCCTCGCGGAAACCGTTCAGCTTTATATCCTGACCTACAACGTACACTGGAACGTCACCGGTCCACTTTTCCAGCCGGTGCACCTGCTGACTGAAACGCAATATACCGAAATCGCGCTTGCCGTTGATGAAGTCGCGGAACGCATCCGTACCCTTGGCCAAAAGGCCCCTGCCGGCTTCAAGGTCTACCAGAAACTGGGCTCGATCGCGGACGGCGATGAAAACGCCTCGGCCGAAGATATGGTCAAAAGCCTTGTGGCTGCCCACGCCCACCTCGCCGCACGCATCCGTCCGGTGATTGGCAAGGCAGCCGAAGTACATGATGAAGTAACTGCAGGCCTCCTGACCGACCGCCTGCAAGCCCACGAGAAAGCAGGCTGGATGCTCGGCGCCATGCTCGCCTGATTAAAGGCAGACACCTGCAAAAATGAAAACCGGGCGCCCAAGAGGCGCCCGGCTTCATTTTGGCTAAATGCAGCTTCCTAGAAGCGGAAGTTGGCCGACAGCATCAGGCGGCGGCCGATAACGTCATAAGTCGACGGATCGGTACCCGACTGCACGTTCGGTGCATAGGTTTGCGGCTGCTTGTTGAACAGGTTGTTCAGGCCGGCGCGGAAGGTCATATTCTCGGTGAAATTCCAGCTGACAGCGGTATCGAAATACCAGACAGCTTTGGTACCGGTGGGCGACGTTTCACCAAGGAACTCAACAGAAGCCCGGTTTTTCATGCCGTCGATGAAGCGGCTACGGAGGTCAACCGAGAAGTCACCCACGGTCCAGCGGGTGTTCAGGTTGGCTTTCCATTTCGGGAAGGTCTGACCGAGGCCGACACCGAAATACGGTACGGTGCCCGCATAATCGATCACCGGCAGGAAGTCCCATTCCTGAACCTTGTAATCCATCACATGGTTCACGGAGAGGCTCATGTCGATAGAACCCGCCGACGGTGAAGCACCGAGCCATTCCAGATCGAAGCCCCAGCCAACGAGCAGGTCAAGACCGGTCGTTTTGGTGAAGCCCTGGTTGTTGCCCGGGATATTGCCGTCATCCGTATTCGGGTCCTGAAGGGCCAGAATGTCACCGCCTGCGCGGAAGATATACTGGCATGAACCATAGTCGGCCGACATGCTCTGATTATTGCCATAATAGTTATAGCAATCCGCGATCAGCAGGTTCACGTTCGGCGTATTGATCAGGCCCGTTACCTTGATGTTGTAGTAATCAAGCGAGGCAACCAGACGCGAAGTCCACTGATTGCTGGTGGGGGCGTTGTAAACGGCGCCCAGCGTGATCGTGGTCCCTTTTTCCGGCTGCAGTTCGGTATTGCCGGTGGTGTTGATCGAAGCCTGGGTGCCTGGCGTCTGCGAATAGGTGTCGGGCGCGCCCACACCGGTTGCAGCACAAAGCGCCCGTGCGTCAGCCCCGCCCGAAGTGCGGAACACGGTCGTCACCGAGCAAGGATCGAAATACTGTGGGGCAGCACCGCCACCGTCAAAGAGCTCGCCGAAGTTCGGGGCACGTACCGACTTCTGGTACGAACCACGGAAACGCGGCCAGCTCGGGTCGACCTGCCAGCTGAGTTCCGCCTTGAAGGCCGAGCTGTTGTCTGCCTCACCAACGATCCCGCGGGCGGTATCGGTGAATTTGGCGCTCGACAGGCGGTAGCCAAGGCTGAGTTCCAGCGTTTCAGCCCAGCTTTCGCCAGAGGCAAGCGGGACAAGGGCTTCAAGGAAGATATCGTTGAAGCGGTTCTTGCCACCAGCCGGATCCTGGGTGTTGAAGCCCGAGACCGGACCGCTCAGTGAACCCGGATCGAAGTCATACTTGAAGTGACGGGTCTCAGCCCCTGCCACAACGCTGACCGGGCCAGCGGGTGCTTCGAAGAGCTCGCCGGTGATGTAGCCCTGCGCGATCTGCTGCTTGAAGACCGTGCCGGTACGTGCATCAACCGTGAAATAGTCGACACATTCTTGCGAGACTTCCTGACGGCCGAACGGATTGTATCCGCCGGCGCAGAGGCTGGCGCCACCGTCGGCTGCTTCAAGGGCATTCTGGATACGCTGGGTATCAAGGTTACCGGTCTGGCGCTGTTCGATGGTCGTCTTGCCTTCCATGGCATAGGCTTCCCAACGCCAGTTGTCGCCGAGGGTGCCACGAAGGCCTGCCATATATTGCAGCACGGTGTTGTCATAGTTGGACTGGCGCAGGCCACCCCAGAGCGAACGGGACCGCATCAGGAACGGTTCGGTTGCGCCCGAGCCCACGAGGTTCGGGTTGTCACCCGACCGCGAAGCCAGCACTGCCGCGAAGTCGGCCGGAATGAAGGGGTTGGTAACCGGCACGATCAAGGTGTTGTTGATCAGGCCACCCGGTACCACGAGATCGGTTTTCACCCGCGAACTTTCGGTGCCAGCGGTGTTTTCGAAACCGACAGTCGGGAACGGTGTCGGCGCCAGCGCAGTTGCCGAATTGTAGTTGGTCCACGAAGCCGAAGCGAAAACCTCGATACTGTCGCTCAGTTCATAATTGATCTTGGTAGAGAACGACTTGCGTTCCACCGGCAGGATCAGCAGGTTCACAGCGTCGAAGTTGTAACTGTAGACATCCGGGAACAGCGAGGTGTTGACCCCGTTATCGATCGGATAGCGCCAGTTCACAACGTCGATCGGCGTATTGAAACCGCCGTAACCGATCAGCGTGCCATCAAGGTTGAAGCCGATGATGCTGCCATTCGCCGGTACTGCACCCGCACCAACGCCATATTGGGCGAAGATTGCATCAACCGAAGCCTGGGTCGGGTTGTTGCCACCGCTGAAATAGCGACCTTCCGGGAAGAAGGAGGTGGTCGACGTGGCGATTTCCGCAAATTCACGCTGCGATTTGATCAGGGCTTCCCTCGAGGAATAATCAAACGAGAAGATCGCATTGCCCTTGTCGTCGGCGAAGTTGCCCCCGATAACGCCCGAAACGTTATATTCCTTGGCGTCCCACTGCTTCAGCGAGTTCGAATAGTTGGCGCGCACATCCAGCCCTTCGAAATCATTCTTCAGCTTGATGTTGACAGCACCGGCGATGGCATCGGCACCATAAGCGGCACCGGCACCGCCCGTGATGATTTCGATGCTGTCGATCATCGCGGCCGGGATGGTGTTCAGGTCGACCGTCATGTTCGAGGCCGACACCATTGTGCGGCGGCCATCGACCAACACGAGGTTGCGGTTGGCGCCAAGGCCGCGAAGGTCGATGTTCGACTGGCCGTTGTTGCCGGGGTTGTTCGAGCTCGTGGTACCCGCCGGGTTCACTTGCGGCAGGGTGTTGAGGAAGGTGTCAATCGTGACATCTGCACGGCTGTTCAGTTCTTCCGCACCCACGGTCGAAACCGGGCTGTTGGCGACATAGTCCTTGCGCACAATGCGCGAGCCGGTGACGACAACCTCTTCAAAGGCCATATCCTCATCTGCACCGGTTGAATCCTGTGCTGCTACCTGTGCTCCCAATCCGCCGGTCGCAAGGGCCACGAGGGCCACATTGCCAAGATACCGGGCGGCTCTTCCATACGTTCTGCGTTCCATGGAACATTCTCCCTTATGTCATTGAATCGGAGAGCTTCGGGCGAATGCCTCCGCCCCCGACACCCCCTCAGACACATGGGATTTCACTTCCCTCATACGACGGATGATTTAGATCGGAGCCTGTTACATAATTGCAACATTCGTCAGCATGACCCGACCGGTCACATAAAATTACACTGGTCATAACGGGGAAGACACGGCAAGCTTGCATCACAAGAAAAAAGGGCGACACAAAGATGCCGCCCTCAAAAGTGTGCTTGGAAACACAAAGTGTGCACCTGTTAAGACCCACGGGTACGGCAATCCCTCAACGGATTTCCGAAAAAATTCACAGATGCACAAAAAATGCATGAATCGTGGTGTGTTAGCGGGTTTTAAGGAGGAACGGAACAAGCAAGACGCACACAATGAATAGCCAAGCCTTCAAGCTATACAACAAGGACGACAGCGTGACTTTCCTCAACTTTGGGGCCGCGGGCAGAACAGCGCGGGACCGCGCTGTTGCAGACTGCAGCCGTGAGCAAATCTCTGCTCTGGAAACGGCAATTACCGAAAATCGACCGATACTGGTCAACTGGCTTCGCCGAAAACTGGGCAATGACGACAGTGCCGAAGATCTGGCGCAGCAGGTTTTTCTGCGTGCCGTGAATTATGCAGGCACCAACGAGATTGCCGAGCCCCGTGCGCTTCTGTTCAAGATTGCTGCCAATCTGGTTATCAACGAGTACCGCCGCCGCGCGATGGAAGCCATGCACTTTGTGCCGCTGGATGACGATGCGCCGGCAAATGCCTTTGATGCCACAAAGGCGGAATCCCAGTCTCCCGAGTTCCAGCTCCTCCACAAACAGCAACTGCAGCTTCTGAAAGCTGCGATCGATGCCCTGCCCGAACGTCAGCGCACCGCGTTTGTCATGAACCGGTTTGAAGGCAAAACCTATCCGGATATTGCGGCGGTCATGCAGGTCTCGG
The DNA here is from genome assembly GCF_028463845.1 of Gimibacter soli. Classification (NCBI taxonomy): domain Bacteria; kingdom Pseudomonadati; phylum Pseudomonadota; class Alphaproteobacteria; order Kordiimonadales; family Temperatibacteraceae; genus Gimibacter; species Gimibacter soli. The sequence goes on from NZ_CP116805.1 coordinate 2,499,645, forward strand.
TCAGCACCATTGAAAAATACATGATGGAGGCGCTCCGCCAGTTGCGGGACGCGGCAGGTCGCACCCCCCTTTCTCCGGGCCAGACGAAACCTGCCAATCCAAACGATCGGGACACCAAATGAACGAAAACAATAATCCCATGCCCGCTGAACTGATCGACGAAACGGCGCACGGCTGGGTCGCCCGTCAACGCTCCGGCATAATGGACGAAAGCGATGTCGCCGAGCTGAATGACTGGCTGGCTGCTGCCGAGCAGCACCGTGATGCCTATTGGCGAGCCCGGGCCTTCGATGAATCGCTCGATGACATCGCCGCCGAAGTACTCGAGCCCCTGCTCATCGCCGAGCTTGAGGCAGATGCCGCGGCGGCCGCTGAAGCAAGGATGCCGGCAGGGCCCGCCACGGGCGATATATTGCCTTTCAGGAAGGCCGCCCCGCCAGCCCCAACAAACAGTGGATGGCGCACGATGATGCAGGCAGCGGCAGTTTTTCTGGTGGCCGGGGTTGCCGGGCTCATGCTTTGGCAAGAGCCACCTGCCGAAGCAACAATTTACGAAACTGCTGTCGGGCGGCAGCAAACGATCAGCCTGGCAGATGGCTCGGCCGTTACCCTCAACACCGGCAGTCGGCTCGAAGCGGGGCTTGACGGCAACGACCGGCATGTCCGCCTGCAGCAGGGCGAGGCCTTCTTCGATGTCTCGCACGATGAAGCCCATCCCTTTGTTGTTGAAAGCGGCAACACCCGCATCATTGTGCTTGGCACCAGTTTCAGCGTGCGCCACGACAGCGAAGGCGAAACCGTGGTCGTCCTCACCGGCCGGGTTCAGGTTCAATATGAAAACGACCAGCGCACCGAAAGCGCGCTTCTTTCCGCCAACGAGCGTATCAAGGTCAGTGAGACTGATGAGCCGAAAGTCGAGAAAAGCGAGCCGGGGATCGATTTCGCCTGGCGGGATGGCTGGCTGAGATTCCGCCAGACTCCCCTGGCCGAGGCCGTCGCGGATCTCAACCGTTATCGCCGCCAGAAGCTTGTCATCGAGGACGAACGCCTAAAGAACTTGCCCCTGACAGCCGACTTCAGGTTTGAACAGGAAGCTGACACGGTCAAGGCACTGGAAGCCGCCTTCAACCTGAAGGCACGCCGCAGCACGACAGGCGAGATGATCCTTGAAGCTGCGCAGTCCTGACCATCGCAAACGGAGCAAGGCACTTCTTGGCCTTGCGCTTTGCGGCATCACATTGCCTGCCGCCGGCGCCGATGAGGTGCGGGCAGCGATGGAGTTCACTATCCCGAGCCAGCCGCTGCCGGCCGCGCTGACATCCTATGTCGACCAGACCGGCATCGGTATCGTCGTCGACAGCCGGCTGATTGCCGGCAAGACAGCCCGGGCCGTCACCGGTCCGATGCTCCCGCTTGATGCACTGGAACACATGCTGGCGGACAGCGGGCTCGATATCCGGCGGATTGGCCAAGGCACAGTATCGCTGACGCCCATGCGCGCCCTCAATGTTGACAGTGCCCGCCGGATCGCGCCCTTGCCGGTTGCCGAAATACGGCATACGGCCGCCCGTGACATCCCGATTGAAGAACTGCTGGTAATCGGCGAACGACCGCCGCAATTCACCCAGCCGAACGGCCACCCTGTCTCACGGCTCAATTTGGATCAGATTTCCGGCAACGGCTATCTGACTGCAGCAGACGCACTGACCAGCCTGCCAATGATGGAATCGACCATCGGTCTTATCAACTCGGCGATTTATGGAACGGCCACCGCCCTCTCGCTGGTTGAACTGCGAGGGCTCGGCGCAATGCGCACCCTTGTCCTTGTGAACGGCAAGCGCGTCGCCAGTACGCTTGGCGGCAACGACATGCTGCAAGGTACCGATCTCAATTCCATCCCGCTTGATGACATCGAACAGATTGAGGTCATCAGGGGCAATAGCTCGGCGGAATATGGCGAAGAAGCTATCGGCGGCGTCATCAACTTCAAGCTGGCGCGGGACAGGGAAGGCTTTTCGCTGACGACAAACAGCGGCATCAGCCAAAAGGGCGACCGGCAGAATATCAGCGGCAGCATGCGCTATGGCACGCCCTTCAGTGGTGGATCGGGCTTTGTTTCCGGCAGCATTTCCTACGCTGCTTCTGGCGGGCTTCTCATGAGCGACCGCCGGATTACATCGAGCCCTGCCGACTTCGCGAAAGATGGCAGAAGGGTCCCGTTTCAGGAGGGGGGCGTCTATACGCCGGGCTTCGGCGGCAGCACCTTTACGCAGAACGGCACTATCATCGGCTATTGGACAGCCGATGGGGAACTGCGCAACTTTTCGGACGGCTCCTACCTCATCGCCCCGGACGGCAGCTCGATCACACGGCCCGAAGGCAAGCCCGGCGAGCGGTACAATTATTCAAGCGCCCAGTCGCTGGTTGCGCCGCTGGAGCGTTGGACCGCAAACTTCTACATCGACAAGGATATCGGCAGCAGCGCCGAATGGCGCCTTGATGCCGGCTTTGCCCGCTCAAGCGCTGACACGACCCTCGCGCCGCTGCCGCTGGTCGCGGGTACCGATATCGTCGAAGCGACGAGCCCGATTTATGGCATCGATCTCGATCATCCTGCGATCCCGGAGAGTGTGCGGCAGGAACTGCTGGCCGCGTCCGGCGGTGCGGCATCTCGCCTGCTGCTCACCCGGCGTCTTGTAGAACTTGGCAGCCGAACGTGGCTTTTGGACCGGGATACGATCAACGCCTCAACCGGCATTTCGGGCAGCTTTGCCGATATCTGGCACTATGACCTCGACCTCCTCTACAGCCAGACCATCGTCAAGGAACGCCGCCGGGGGCTGGTCAACCTTTCAAAGCTGTTGCGGGCACTGGATGCCGAAGACTGCGCGGCCGAGCCCGGTTGCACGCCGGTGCATCTGTTTGGCGCTAACGGGATATCACCTGAGGCCGCCATCTATATCGGCGCGGCAGAAACACGGCGCCGTCTGACAAGCTACAGCAAGATTGCCAGCTTCTCGCTGGAAGGCAACCTACGCTTCCTTGGGCGTCCCACGACCCTGAATACCGGGCTGGAATATCGCCACGACAAGATCAAGGACCGCCCGGAAAGCAGACATGCCCCCGGCGAGGTACTCAGTACCTTCCCCCTTCTTTCGACGGAGGGCAGCACAAGCGTGCCATCTGCCTGGTCACGGCTTTCTCTCTCGCTCATCGACAACAAGCCTTTTGTCCATGCGCTGAACGTTAACATGGCTGCACGGGTGAGTTCCCAGGGCAGCTCCGGGACGCTTTTCAGCCGTAGCCACAGCCTTGACTGGCAACCCGCCAAAGGGATTTCGGTCAATTTTTCCTACAGCCGAAGTGAACGCCCGCCCTCAACACTCGAAATGTTCCTGAACGGCCCATTTGGCTACGATCCCTACAACGATCCCTGTGCCGGGATAGAAATCCCCGACAACTCAGACCTCGCGGCGAACTGTGATGCCGTACTGCCAACAGATGCCCATGATCTGTTCGAGCAGGAGAACCCCAATACGCTCGTCTGGTACGAAGGCAGCACCGAGCTTGAGGCGGAACAGATCAAGAGCACTTCTCTTGGCGTTGATTTCGCCACCCAGCCCATATGGCCGGACGCAGGTTTTCAGGCTGGCCTAAGCATTGACTGGTACCGTAACCGACTTTGGAATGTGATCGGATACCCTACCGCTTCCGACGTGCTGGCGACCTGCTATCAGTCGCCGGAGTTTTCCCACCGCTTTTGCGGTGCCGCCCCGCTCAGTGGCCGTCCGATCATCACGCGCGACCCGGTCTCCGGGCAGGTCAGCCGCGTCATCGTCACCCCGCTTGCACAGGGCCGCGGCAGCACCGAAGGCGTTGAGACTGAATTATGGTTCAGCTTCGACACATCGAATGGCGCCCTTGGCAACAAGTACGGGCTGCAACATCTCGATCTCAGCATTTCGCACCATTATTCGATCAAGGTTTCGCGGCAGCTGTCGCTGCAACAGGACGAACAGAATCTGAGCGGAACGACAAAATATCCGAAGCACCGGATGGAAGTCCGTTCGGACCTTGATTTCGATGCGCTTGCCATTGGCCTGTCGGCCCACATCCGGGGCCCCGGATACGCCGATGCCGCCCCCCTGCCAATCGCCGCCGCCCGGGCACCCTGGATTGTCACCATGGACTTGTCGGCACGCTACCGGCTGAGCGACACCGTTACCATGACGGCGTCCGTGCAGAACCTGTTCAACAAGGACGCGCCCTTCTTCGCCTTCAGCACAACCTCAGGCACGTCCCCAGAATATTATGACGTGGTGGGAAGACGATTCAGTCTTGGCGTGCGCCTCGCATTCTGACCACGCCTACGGAAGCATCGTCAGGTGGCATGTATCCTGCTACTGTCGGGATATAGTGAAATGTTCAGGAAACTCCCCCGATGTCCAATCCATATCAATCGCTTGGCCCTTCAAAATTCTGGCGCTCCGGTGTCGCTGAAATTGAACAGGGCAAAAGCTTTCCTGACATCTGGTGCCCCAAATACCCGGTTGGCGAGCAGTCCGGATTCATCACAGCCGGGTCTTGCTTTGCCCAGCATGTCGGCAAATGGCTGACATCGAACGGCTTTCGATTTTCGCCGTCCAGGCTTGCGCCAGCGTTCAATTTTTCCTTCGCGCTCGGCAACATCTACACCCCTGCCCTGATGCGCCAGTGGCTGGAGGCCGCTGCAGGAGGCAAAACCCTCACCGGGCACATTGCCGAAACGGACGGCAAGTTTTTTGACCTGCTGCGCCCTGCTGTGGTCACGGACGGGTTTGAAAGCGCTGCTACCTTACAGGAAGCCAGAGAAAAGGCGATTGCCGAGATCGCGGAGCAGATCAGGAGTGCGGAGATATTCGTGTTCACGCTCGGCCTGACTGAAGCATGGCGCCATAGCGATGGTACGGTCTATCCCATGTGCCCGGGCACGATCTGCGGCACATTTGACCCCACCGCCCACCACTTCCACAATTATGGCCACGCCGAAACGCTGGCCGAAATGAAGGCCGTGCGGCGCCTCGCCCGCGAAATCAACCCGGATATCCGCTTCCTCCTGACCGTATCGCCCGTTCCGCTCACCGCCACAGCAGCAGACGACCATGTGCTTGTGGCAACGACCTATTCAAAATCGGTGCTGCGGGCCGTTGCCGGCGAGCTTGCCGCAAGCCATGCTGATATCGACTATTTCCCTTCCTTCGAGCTGATTGCCTCCCCGCCGATCCAGGGACGGTATTTCGAGGAAAACCAGCGCAACGTGAAACCCGAAGGCGTGTCATTTGTGATGTCGCACCTGAGGGCAGGCCTTGGAGGGGCGCCCCAAGACTCAGCGCAGCCCGTGGCCGCTGACGAAGATGCCATTTGCGAGGAATTGCAGCTCGAAAGCTGGAACAACAGCTCGAAAGTCGATACCACGGCGCGCTTCTGCCTCGTCGGCGATAGCCATATGCCGCTTCTGGCCAGGAGTTTCGCCCGGGCTAACATCCCAACGGTCGGCGGCATGACCATGATGGGGGCTTCGTGGGCCGCGGGCAAATTCCGCCCCGATGAGGACGACTTCTTCGTGCCGCTCGAGGGCCGGGCATCCCGTCGCAACTGGCTGCAAACGCTCGAGCATCTTGAAGCCATCGAAAAGGTCGCAGGTAAGCCGGTTATCGTGACCAACATCGGCCTCAATACAAGGGCCAGCGTCAATCAGCTGATCCAGTGGCTGCAAGCCCGCAACATGTTGCAAAATCTGGACGTCAACAAATGCTTCGACTTCTTCAATGAAGTGAAGGCCCCACACAAGGCCGCCATCAAGGCATTTGTCGATGCGGGATACGGGGTCGTTGTTTTCTCCGACCCGCCATTGCAACGCTTCTACGACACCGGCTCGGAGATCGAACCGTTTGTCGAGCTTTATGAGAAACTCTATTGCCTTGTCGTGCGCTCGGTGGGCGCCGAATTCATTCTGGTGCGGGAAAAGATGGCGGAGGAGGGCCGGATCAGCGAAGCCCTGTGCTCTGACACACCGCTGGCGGACGGCGGGCGGGACTGGATGCACGGCAGCGATGCCTATTATGACATCATCCGCGACTGGCTTGTCGCCCTTGAGAAAACAAAAAGCCCGGTCAGATGACCGGGCTTTTTATCATGGTCGGGGAGACAGGATTCGAACCTGCGACCCTCTGTTCCCAAAACAGATGCGCTACCAGACTGCGCCACTCCCCGACGCCCGCTCCTTCTAGGGAACTGTAGCATCGCTTGGCAAGCGGAAAGTTCGGGATTATTCGCCCGCGGCGATCAGGTCGTGCAGGATACGGTCGCCCGGCTTGATGCCGAGCTCCGCTGCGCGGCCACCGGCAAGCTCCAGGACACCGATCACCCTGCCCTTCGAGGGGCGCGGATCATCGGTCTCAGGCTCGGCATTGGCGATGATATTGGCCACCCGGCCATCGGTGCGGATAAAGAGCATATCAAGCGGGATCAGCGTATTGCGCATCCAGAACTGGGCGCGCACGGGCTCCTCGAAGATGAAAAGCATGCCGTGATCGGGGGCCAGATGGGTGCGGAACATCAGCCCTTCGGCGCGGGACATGTCATCCGTTGCCGTTTCCACCTGAAATTCGATCCGGGCGCCATCGCCCTTCACGACAGCAAGTGGCGAAAGCGGCCCTTGTTGTTCGCCCGCCGCAAGCGGCAAGGCGGCCACTGCCAGAAGGCAGAAGCCGGCCAATAATGTTTTGAAGGTACGCAGCACAGATTGCCCCTGGGCTTTAAGGGATCACGCGTCCCCGGGCAGTGCGATCTGGGCTACAAGCGGCCCGCGCTCGCCCCGGCCGATCCGTACGCGTACGGCCTGCCCGGGCTCGAGATCCGTCAGGCCTGCCCGGCGCAGCGTCTCGATATGGACGAAAATATCAGGTGTGCCTTCACCACGCGACACGAAACCGTATCCCTTGGTGCGGTTGAACCATTTGACACTGACGTCTTCATATTCGCGCGCGACCTCAACTTCCATCCCCGGATGGGAGAAGGACGAACGCCCCAGATCTTCGGGCGAAACGGCTGTTGAAAGGTCGAGCGAGCTTACACGAACAGCCTGCCGCCCCTTGTCGCGGGCGACAGCTTCGCAAATCACGGTTGTCCCCTCGGGGACTGAACGGCGTCCAATTTCACGCAGTACGGAGAAATGGAGAAGAATGTCGCCATTGCCATCATCGGGCACCATGAATCCGTAGCCTTTCACGGCATCGAACCATTTGACGCGCCCGGTAACTTGCTGCGCATTCTCGACGGGCCGGTCCTCCAAACGCGCCTGATCACGGCCACTCATATCTACCCCCCTTAAATAGTCACGGACGGATATGCCTGACCGCCCAAAAATTAACCATTCATTAACTATATAGCAAACATTGGCTCAAAATAAAACCGCCCGCAACTGTTTTCGTTGCGGGCGGTTTGTCGTTTCGTCACCGGCCTGTTGCTTCAAGACAACGGGCAGGAACTTGTTTTAGTGACCGGTTTTATCCGGAACACCGTGCGTACCGGCGGTGTCACCCATGTCGGCAGCTTCGCCCACAAGCTCATGGTGATGCTTGATCAGCTTGGCTTCATACATGTATTCGGTGCCCGGAATAAGCAGGTGGGCAACGGCAAGATAGCCAATGATCGACATGGTGATCGTGTAGGGCAGCGCCATCACGACCATGCGCATGTAGCTGAGCCGGATGAGGGGCGCGAGCGCGCTCGTCAGCAGGAACAGGAATGCAGCCTGGCCGTTCGGGGTCGCAACCGACGGGATGTTGGTGCCGGTGTTGATCGCCACAGCCATCATGTCGAAGGTGTCGCGGTCGATCACGTGGGTCGACAGTGCCTTCGCAGCTTCAGTGATATAGACCGTTGCCACGAACACGTTGTCCGAGATCGCCGATAGCACCCCGTTCGCCACATAGAAGGCTGTGATCTGGCCGTGCCCGTCAAGGCTCAGCACGAGATCAGTGACCGGACGGAAGAGATCGAGGTTACCGATCACCGCCACAACCGCGAAGAAGACCACGAGCAGCGAGGTGAAGGGCAGTGCTTCCTGGAAAGCATGGCCGATCTGGTGTTCTTCGGTCACACCGGTCAGCGCCGATGCGAGAACGATGATGGTCAGGCCGATAAGACCGACAGCGGCAAGGTGGAACAGAAGCGCCACGATCAGCCAAAGGGCAACAATGCCCTGAAGTACGAGCGAAATCTTGTCCTTCTTCGTGCGGCGCCCGCTTTCGTAGGCGTCATAGTCCTGCAGGATGGTGAGGACTTTCGGCGGAATCTTGCCGCCATAGCCGAACCAGCCGGTGAGCTCGAGCAGCACACAGGTGATGAGGCCGGTGAAGAGAACCGGAATGGTCACGGGCGACATGCGGAGGAAGAATTCCGCAAATCCCCAGTTGGCGCGGCTGCCGATCATCAGGTTCTGCGGCTCGCCAACGATGGTGCAAACGCCACCAAGGGCGGTACCGACAGCAGCGTGCATCATCAGGCTGCGCAGGAACGCGCGGAAACCTTCAAGGTCTTCCTGACCAAGCGGCTCGATCGTCGTGTCGTCGCCGTGATCGTGGTCGTGATGGTAATCCTTGCCCGAAGCTACCTTGTGGTAGATCGAGTAGAAACCGACCGAAATCGCGATAACGACGGCGATAACCGTGAGCGCATCAAGGAAGGCCGACAGGAAGGCGCCGGCAAAGCAGAACATCAGGCCAAGAAGGACCTTGTTCTTGACGCGCACCAGGAGCTTCGTGAAGACAAACAGCAGCATGTCTTTCAGGAAGTGGATACCCGCTACCATGAAGACGAGGAGCAGGATCACTTCAAGGCCGTGCTGGACCTCGTAATAGACCTGATCGGGCGACGCCATGCCGATGGCGATGGCCTCGATGGCGAGAAGACCGCCGGGCTGCAGCGGATAGCATTTCAGCGCCATCGCAAGGCAGAAGATGAATTCGAGAACGAGCACCCAGCCGGCGATCCACGGATCCACGGCGAAATAGATGATCGGGTTAATTACAAGAAATGCCAGAATGGTCAGCTTGTACCATTCGGCGGAATGCCCGAGGAAAAGTCTCCCCGTCGGGTTCGCAAAAAGCGACATTGTCCACCCCTAAACTTTATTGGAAGTCCTCAATCCGGTCGCAGCTTTTCCCTGGCCAGCTTCCGGCGTGCAGTTCGCTTTTACAAACCCCCTATTCCCAAATCAAGGATAACCGGTAGCGATACCGGCTATCGGCTTAAGGCTTGCCAGCCACAGCGGGGCGGCGCTAGTCTCCGGCAAAATGGGGATGGGCACACGCGTATGGATCATGAACTACAGACACTGATCAGTTGGCACCTTGCGGGGCAGAAGGTGGCCCTTGCCATCGTGGCGGAAACATGGGGTTCTGCCCCGCGCCCGGCTGGCAGCCTGATGGTGATCCGCAAGGATCAGGCCTTCGAGGGATCCGTGTCCGGTGGCTGCGTTGAAGGCGCCGTCATCGCAGAGGCAACCGAACTGATGCATTTCGGCGGCGCCAAGCGGCTGAATTTCAGCGTCGCTGATTCCGAGGCATGGGGCGCCGGCCTCGCCTGTGGTGGCCAGATTCGCATCCTTCTCCTCGCCGTTGACCATGCGCTTTCCGAAATCCTCGGCGACACGCTGAAAAAACTGCAGGCAGGCAAGGATACGCTGCTCGAGATCGATATGAAGCGCGGCACGATCAGCATCCCCCGCTATGTGGGTGAGGAGATCAGCGGCAGCGACATCCCCATCATCGAGGGCGACACGCTTTTCCTGCCGGTGAAATCGAAGCCGAAACTGGTGGTCGTCGGTGCGGTTCACATCGCGCAGCATCTGGTGCAATTCGCGAACGAATCCGGATTCGCGGTCACCGTTGTGGACCCGCGCGGCGCTTTCACCGACAGCCGCGTGTTCGGCAAGGCGGAAATCGTGCGCGACTGGCCGGACGATTATCTGAATTCGCACGAGCCCGACAGCCGCACCGCCGTTGTCACCCTGACCCACGATCCGAAGCTGGATGACGCAGCGCTCAAGGTGGCGCTCCGTAGTGACGCCTTCTATATCGGCGCACTCGGCAGCCGCAAAACCCACGGCGCGCGGATCGAACGGCTGAAGCAATATTCGTTCGACACGGCGACCCTTACCCGTATCCAGGGTCCTGTCGGGCTCAAGATCGGCGCGGTAACGCCCGCCGAGATCGCGCTTTCCATCATGGCGGAAATCATCTGCATCATGAGAACGGGCAATGGACTTTGAAGATCGCGCACCGGCTGATGCCATCGGCTGGCAGCTCGCGCACTCCCTGCCCTTTCCCGGTGGCAAACTGACCAAGGGCCATCTGCTGACAGATGCCGACATTGACCGGATGGGGAATACCGCCCGCACACCTGTCGGTGTTTTCCGCTTGGGACCAGACGATTGCGGCGAGGATGACGCCGCCACAAGGATTGCAGCCACGCTTGCCGGCGCCGGCGTGCGGGCGGCAGCCCCCGTTCATGGCAGGGTCGATCTGTTCGCGGCGGCTGACGGCCTGTTGCAGCTGCCGACGGATCAGCCCCAAGGTCTCGGTGGCTATCCCACCGCGCTTGCCACCCTCAGCCCATCAGCACCGGTAAAAGCTGGCGACAAGGTTGCAAGCCTCAAGGTCATCCCGTTCGGCCTGCCCTCACGCGACGTGAAGGCTTTGGCCGCTGCAGCGGCTGCCCTGCAAGTCGCGCCCTTCAAACCGTTCAGGGCAGCACTTCTGAATGCAGATGCGCCGGGAGGTGAGAAGCTGGTGAAAGTCACCGATGCTCGCCTTGCCGCTGCCGCAGGTGCACTTGCTGTCCATGCCGACTGCGGGTTTGACAAGGCATCGCTCGCCGATGCGCTGGCAAAAGCAAGCACCGCGTCGCCGGATGTGATCCTGATTGCCGGCAAAGCAGCCATCACCGACGCGCGCGATATCGTGCCTGCAGCCCTTGTGGCGGCTGGTGGGGAAGTTCTGCAACTTGGCCTCGCGGTCGATCCCGGCAACCTCCTGATGCTCGGCAAGCTAGGGAACAGCCTTGTCATTGGCATGCCCGGCTGTGCCCGCAGCCCCGCCCGCAACGGGCTGGATCTGGTGCTGGAGCGGTTCGCAGCGCGCCTGCCGCTTGACCCCGCAGCCCTCAGCACCCTTGGTGCTGGCGGTCTTCTGGAGCCCGGCCGCGGACGTATCGAGGTTACCAGCAGCAATGCTGAACCGCGCATCGCTGCCATTGTCCTTGCCGCCGGATCGGCCCGGCGCGCGGGCGGCGTCAACAAGCTGACAAGCCGGTTGAACGGTGAACCCGTGCTCGCACGCAGCATTAGAAAAATATCAGAACCAATTAAAAATAAAGACAATATCATCGTCATAACGGGCCACGATTCAGCGTCGAGCGGCGCGATTGCTGTCGCAGAGGGCGTCGTGGCAATCCACAATCCGGCACATGCGGAAGGCATGAGCACCAGCCTGAAAGCCGGCCTTGCGGCCCTGCCCGAGTGTGACTGGTTCCTTGTGGCGCTGGGTGACATGCCCTTCGTGCGGGCCGATACGATCAAGGCACTGATCAATGCCGGTGAAGACGACCCCACAGCCGAAATCATCGCTCCCCTCTTCGCCGGGCGGCGCGGCCATCCAGTGCTATGGCGGGCCGATCTGAAAGCTGAACTGATGCAGGTTGAAGGCGACAAGGGCGGCAAGGCCGTAATGGCGGCGCACGAAGCTGGCGTGCTTGAAGTGCCGGTTGACGACCCCGGCATCCTCATCGATCTCGACACGCCCGAGCTTCTCGCCCTATTCGGTGCGGTTACAGAAGCTCCCTGAGGGCGTCTTCGTCCATATCGAGGATTTCCGTCGCGAGGCTATAGGAAAAGCCGCCGCGCATCATGGCGCCCAGTTCCTTGCGGCGACGGTCGTCGCTTTGCTCCTTGCCCGTACCAAAGGCACCGAACCGGCGGCGACGCGCCAAAGCAGCCGCCGCTCTGCGATCCAGTGAGGCACCTTCGTCGGTATCGATTGTTTCCAGCGCCCCGGCCACGCCCTCTTCGCCGATGCCCCGGTGGCGCAGGTCGGCCGCAATCGCGCGTCCGGGCTTGCCCTTGCGCAGCAGCGTGGCGGCGCGGGCGCGGGCATAGGCCGCGTCATCCACATAGCCCAGCTCCACGCAGCGGTCGGCCACGGCCTCAACCCAGCCTGCCTCCTCCGTGCTTGGCGGGGCGTCGTCCTCATGCCGTCGGCGCACCTTGCGGATCAGCACCTCTACAAGCCGGCTTCGTGTTGCCGAATAACGCCCCAGATAATGCAGCGCCGCCCGTTCCAGCCATTCCTTGGTGACTGGCCGGGCCCGGCGTGCCTTGGCGGGGTCAGAGTGCACCGATCCGCTCCACAAAGCGGTCGATATCTTCTTCCGACAGATAATAGTGCGGCGATGCGCGAAGTGTGGTGTCGACCCCGCGTGCCTCAAGGTCGATCCGTGTATGCGCCACCGACGCCACATTCACCGCGATACCTTCTGCTTCCAGCAGCGCTTTCACTGCTGCCGGGTCATGCCCCTCCTTGCGGAAGGTCACGATGGCGCCGTAAGCGCCGGGCGGACAGGTCATGGTGACACCGGGAAGGCTGGCAAGACCCGAGCGAAGCCGGTCAGCGAGGCCAAGTGCCCGCGCCATCAGCTCAGCCGGGCCATGGTCGCGGAAATAGCCAAGCGCAGCCCCGAAACCGAGGACGGCAACCACATTGCGCTCCCATGCTTCAAAGGCGCGGGCATCATCCCTGAGGGCAAAGCGGTCGGTCGCGACCCAGGCGCTGTTGTTGGTGACAAAGGCGAGCTCAAGCCGCCGCCGCATTTCAGGCTTCACGTAAAGGAAGCCCACACCGCGCGGCCCGCGCAGGAACTTGCGCGCCGTGCCGATCATCATGTCGCAGCCGATCTCGTCCACATTCACCGGCACATGGCCTGCGGACTGGGCGGCGTCCAGCAGGAACGGCACCCCCTTGGCCCGTGCCACCTTGCCAACCGCCGCAACAGGATTCACCTGCCCGCTTGAAGACGGCACATGCACGAGGCTGATAAGCCGGGTGCGGGCATCGACAAGGCTTTCGAGGGCAGCCACATCAAGCTCGCCGTTCGCGCCGGGCGGTGCCACGCGGATTTCGATCCCGCGCCGCTCAGCCTGATGCAAATAGGCAACATAGTTGGCACAATATTCATTGTAGCCGGTGACGAGATTGTCGCCCGGCTCGAACGGAACACTGTAGAAAAGCCGGGTCCAAGCATCCACCGCACCGCTTGTCAAAGCATAGTCCGCTGTCTTGCCGCCAAAGAGGGCTGCAAGCGACATATAGACGCCGTCCATCTCCGCCGCCGTGCGCTCCTGCCCCACGTAGCCGCCAGTCTCTGCCTCGAGTTTCAGCTGCTTTTCCATGCGCTCGATCACCGGCCGCGGCATCAGGGCCGAACCGGCATTATCGAGGTGCAGTCGCGTGGCCGCCCCTGGTGTGTCGTTACGCAGATCGTTCAGGTTCTGTTCAGGCATATCAAATGTCTTCCGCTGTCATCTTTTGGCCGCAATGGCTCTCTAATCGAACTCGCAGACTACCCGGCAGGCCAGAAATCACTTGCGCCGGAGCCGCGCAGATTGTAATTCAGCCGTAACATTCGGGACAAAACTAACTGCCTGAAATGAATAAAATGGGACCCGGGCGAATCAAGGATTTTCTTTCGGGTTTGCAAGCAAAATATCAGTTCCAGGGACGGGACCGACGGCGAATCGGAACGACCCTCGTATGTTATTTGGTACCGGTCCGTTTGTCTGGATCTATTTGGTTGAAGCGAGCGCTATGACTTCAGTAACGCCTACCCTTGACCCCACCCTGCCGCGTCGCTTTGCGGACTTCGATACTCTTGTCGACGCAATGGAATATGCGGCGCAGGGTATTCGGGGCGCCAATTTTTTTGACGCACGGGGTGATCTTGTAGAGTCGGTTACCTGGACCGAAATTCGTGACCGCGCCCGTATCATCGGCCGCAAACTGACGGGCCTTGGCTTCAAGCCGGGCGACCGCATTGCGTTGATCGCCGAAACGAGCGCCAATTTCGTGGCCTTTTTCGTGGGCTGCCAGTATGCGAGCGTCCTGCCCGTGCCACTGCCCCTGCCGACCTCGTTCGGTGGCAAGGAAGGCTATGTGAGCCAGCTGCAGGGCCAGATGCAAAGCTGCGATGCCTCGGGCATCATGGCGCCGGAATTCATGAGCAGCATCATCGCCGAAGCCACCGAAGGCATGAGCCTGCGCTTCAAAGGCTCCTACGCTGACTATGCCGCCGCCGATGCAGACGCCGAGCATAACCTGCCGACCGCAGATGACCTCGCTTACCTGCAATATTCTTCCGGCAGCACGCGCTTCCCGCACGGTGTGGCGGTTACCCACCGGTCGCTCCTTGCCAACACCTTCGGCATGGGCTTCCACGGCGTGAAGCTGCAGGATACCGACCGCTGCGTTTCCTGGCTGCCTTTCTACCATGACATGGGCCTTGTCGGCACGCTCCTCACCACCCTCACCTGCCAGGTATCGGTGGACTTCATCCCGACCGAGGAATTTGCCCGCCGCCCGCTTACATGGCTGCGTGTTCTGTCGAACAACAAGGGCACCATTTCCTACAGCCCGACCTTCGGTTTCGATGTCTGCTCGCGCCGCGCTGCCATGCGCGCCAGCGCCCTTGAAGGCCTCGATCTTACCAGCTGGCGCGTGGCCGGTATCGGCGGCGACATGATCCGCCCCGACGTGATGCGTGACTTCTTCGAGACCTTCCGGTCGATTGGCCTCAAGAAAACGATTTTCCTGCCGAGCTACGGCCTTGCCGAATGCACCTTGGGTGTGAGCTTCGGCGAAGTGGGCAAAGGGATCGAGATCGATCTCGTCGAGGAAGCCCTTCTGGGCGGCGACCGCCACCTCCTCGTCACCAACTCCAAGGACAACGACCGCAAGCGCGAAGTTGTCAACTGCGGCAAGCCGCTCCCCGAATATGAGATCGAAATCCGCGACGAAGACGACGCCGCCCTTGGCGAAGGCCATGTGGGCCGTGTGTTCGTACGTGGCACCTCGGTCATGCGGGAATATTTCAACGATCCCGAAACCACCCGCGACGTTCTGTCGGAAGACGGCTGGCTCGACACCGGCGACATGGGCTACATGAAGCGCGAGTGCCTCTATATCGTTGGCCGCGCCAAGGACATGATCATCGTCAACGGCCGTAACCATTGGCCGCAGGATATCGAATGGGCTGCCGAGCAGCTTCCGGGCGTGAAGGCCGGCGATATTGCCGCCATTTCGGTTCCCGGCGAGAATGCCGAAGAAGTGCCGATGATCCTTGCCCAGTGCCGCCAGTCGGACCCGGCGGACCGCGCCCGTTTCGCCGACATGCTGAAAAAGCATGTCCAGAAAACCACCGGCATCAACTGCCTGATCGAGCTTGTCGGCCCACGCGCCCTGCCGCGCACCTCTTCGGGCAAGCTCAGCCGCTCCAAGGCCCGCAACCAGTATCTGTCGGGCCGCCTGCAGGCCCTCGCGAGCTGATATGAGCGACCCCGTGGCGACGGCACCCGTCGTCGCCCTGACCGGGGCGACCGGTTTTCTCGGCGGTCATCTGATCGATAGTCTTTTGCGTGCCGGATACCGCGTGCGTGCCCTCACCCGCCGCACGCCCACCGACAACCGCACCGGGCTTGAGTGGATCAAGGGCGACCTTGACGACGAAGACGCGCTTGAAGATCTCTGCGAAGGGGCCGAGGCCGTCATCCATGCCGCTGGTCTTGTGAAAGCGCTCAGCCGCAGTGACTATTTCGACGTCAACCTGAACGGCACGCTCGCCGTACTGAAGGCGGCAGCCGACGAAGACGTGAAGCGCTTCTTCCTTGTCTCCAGCCTGTCGGCCCGCGAGCCGCGCCTGACCCATTATGGCGCCTCGAAAGCCGCAGCCGAGCTTGCCGTATCGGCGCGTCCCTGGCCGTTTCGCTGGACCATCATCCGCCCGCCTGCCATCTATGGCCCCGGCGACATGGAAATCCTGAAGCTGTTCAAGGCGACCCGGTTTGGCCTTCTGCCCAACGGCGGCTCGCGCGACAATCGCTTCTCGATGATCCACGGCGCCGACATGGCCGAGGCCATCGTTGCCATGCTGAAGGGCGGTTTTGGAGGCCAGATCGTGGAAGTGGACGACGGCCGTGACGGCGGTTACCGGATCGACGATATCGCCAGGGCGCTCGGCGACGACGAGAAAACACCCCGTGTGCTGGCCATCCCGCGCCCGCTGGTGATCTTTGCCGGCGCTATCGGCAGCCTCGTCGGACGCATCATCGGCAAGCCGCTCACGCTCAATCTGGACAAGGCCCGGCTGATCACCCACCCGGACTGGCTGGTGCGCGGCGCACGGCGCCCGTCGATCCCCGGCTGGACCCCCGTTTACGACCTGAAATCGGGCCTAAAAAACACAATTGAATGGTATCGCCTGAACCGCTTTTTGTGATAGGTTCCGCGTCACCCTGCCAGCAGCCCGGTTTCCGGGTGCGCCGGCCCCCAACCAAGAGGCGGATTTATTTCTATGGCAAACGCCCAAACCCTCGACCGTATTTTCGAACTGGTCACCCCCTTCAACAAGAAGGGCATTGAACTTCAAGCGGACACGACTTTCGCGACAGACCTTGATCTCGACAGCCTGACCGTGATGGATCTGGTGGCTGAAATCGAAGACGCGTTCGACATCATCCTGCCGCTCAATCTGCTGCCCGAACTCGAAACCATCGAGCAGGTGGCCGACGCCGTCGACCGCATCGTGGCCGACAACGACTGAGCCTTTTGCCCGAGTACCGACGATGGACCTGTTTGACAAATTCGATCCGCTGATCGCCCAGAAATCCAGCCTGCCGTTCGAGAAGGCCGACCCCTTCAAGGTAGTGATGGAAAAGGTTCTCTCCGAGACCGTTGCGATCATCGATGGCCGCGAGACCATCCTTGCCGGCACCAACAATTACATGGGCATGACCTTCAACGAGGAAGCGATTGCTGCCGCCAAGGAAGCCCTGGACAATTACGGCACCGGAACAACCGGCAGCCGCGTCCTTAACGGCACCTATTCGGGCCATAAAGGCCTCGAGAAAACTATCGCCGACTTCTATGGCATGGACCATTGCATGGTCTTTTCCACGGGCTATCAGGCCAACCTTGGCATGATCTCCACCCTCGCAGGTGTCGACGATTATGTCATCATCGATGCCGACAGCCATGCCTCGATCTATGACGGCTGCGCCATGGGCAATGCCACCATCGTGCGCTTCAAGCACAATGACATCGAAAGCATGGAAAAGCGCCTGAAGCGCCTGCCGGAAGGCGTTGGCAAGCTCGTTGTCGTCGAAAGCCTTTATTCGATGCTGGGCGATGCCGCCCCGTTGAAAGAACTTCTGGAAACCGCCAAGAAATACGGCTGCACCACGCTCGTGGACGAAGCGCACTCGATGGGCTTCTGCGGCGAAAAAGGCCGCGGCCTTTGCGAGGAACTCGGCGTCGAGCATCTGGCTGATTTCATCGTCGGCACCTTCTCGAAATCGGTTGGTACCGTTGGCGGCTACTGCGTTTCGAACCATCCGAAATTCGATGTGCTGCGCCTTGTGTGCCGCCCCTATATGTTCACGGCTTCGCTGCCGCCGAGCGTGGTGGCGTCGGCCACGGCAGCCATCAAGGCGCTGGAGCGCAGCGGGAACCGCCGTGCCCACCTGTGGGAAAATGCCCGCCGCCTGCATTCGGGTCTGAAAGCCGCCGGCTTTACGCTGGCGACCGAAACGGCAACGAGCCCGATCATCGCGGTTTGCCTGCCGGACCCCCTGATCGCCACCAAATTCTGGGAAAAGCTGCTCCTGAACGGCGTTTACGTGAACATGGCCCTGCCGCCTGCCACGCCCGCCGGTTACAACCTGATGCGGGTCAGCGTTTGTGCGCAGCATACGACCGAACAGATCGACGAGATCACCCGCCGCTTCATCGCCACGGCAGAAGAACTGGGCCTGAACGTCAAGGCTGCCTGACCCGGCGAACATCCGATACAGAAAGGGCCGCATTGCTGCGGCCCTTTTTCTTTGCCTATTTGAAGGCGCCCTTTTTCCTTAGGCTCCAGAAAAGCGAGATACCGGCGAGCACCGGGTGGCGGCGCATCCAGTCGGTGACTTCGATCTCCACCCCCGAATGACGGCGGATCTTCCAGGCAAGATAGTCGATGCCACCATCAAAGGTCATGGAAGCCTTCACAAGCCTGAGGAAACTGACAACCTTGCCGTTCCAGCGGCGCCGCGCCCAAAGGAAGCCGGGCGAGTGTGGCATCGGGATGCCGTCAGCCGCGATCACACCGGCAAGCGACGGCGTGAAGCGGTCATACCGTTCCTGATCGAGCAGATAAAGCTCCAGCCCCTTGCCCGGCTTTTCAGACCGCAGCTCGGCCGCATAGGTGGCCTCGAAGGCTGCCACCCACCAGTCGCGCGGCGCCGCGCTTTCGATCAGCGGCTTTGCAGCCTCGAGCATCGTCACGCTGGCCTCAGCAATGGCTGCAGCAATCCGGTCGCGCGATGCGTCATCTTTGGCTGAAAGCAGTAGTGTCGGCTGCGAGAAACGCGCCCAGACGGAGACATTCAGGCAGCTGCGCCCGGTGCGGTATTCAAGATCGGCAAGCGACAGGACGGCATATTTGGACCGCACGATCATGCCGCCATGATTGAACTCATGATAAAACACGTTCGGCGGGATCAGCTTGTTGGCAACGGCCAGAAACCGGCTTTTATAGGCCGCAGCATAATCACTGACGATCACATAGAAATCGAGGATCTTGTCCTCGATCTCGCCCGTCCGCAGGCAGGAACCATAGAAGAGCGTGCCAAGAGCGGCATCCCCATAAAGGGCGGCAATCCGGCTGGCGGCTTCAACCGCGGCCTCGGCGGCCGGGCGCTGCCATTCCTGAAGGATGAAATCGCGGGCGCCCGCGCGGGCTTCCTGTGGCGTGGTCATGCGTGTTGGCCGCGCGTCAGAGCCGGACGAAGGTGAGGCACTTGTCGCCCCGCAGGACCACAGGGCGGCCCGGGATCGGCGTGTAGATTTCGCCGTCGAGCGTCATCGGGTCGCTGCCTTCGATAAGGATTTCGTCGCCGCAATAGGTGTGCACGCCTTCTGCCGGGCGGCGGCCAAACACGCCGGTGAGCAGGTCGCGCATGCCGCGCCACACATTGGCGCCGCCAAATTCAACCGCTGCGAAACGAAGGCCACCAAGTCCGTCCTCGGCATAGGGGCGCAGGCCGAACAGAAGCCGGTCGAGCGTCGTCGCCGTCACGATGGCGAAACGCCCGGTCAGCGTTACCCTGCCCCGTACATCAAGCTGCATGGGTTCGGACGCCATCAGGTTGCGGTCCTTGCCAAGGCCGGCGGCGGACGAGATCAGCTTGAAGGCCGACCACAGGTGCGCCATCCAGTTGGGCAGGCCAAGGCTGTAGGCATTCTCGCGGCACCAGAAGATGCCTTTCACGATACCGGCAGTCCCGAAGAAGGTGCCAACCTTGGGGTGCGATCCGTCGCCAAGGTCCAGCTCGATCAGCTGGCGGCTGGTCAGGTTGTCGTCCACCTTGCCGAAGGCCGCGAGGCGCAGCAATTTTTTGAGGACAGCATCCGGCCGCCCTTTGGCGCCAAGGTCTGCAGCCGTCATGTTCGTCTTGCCGCCGGGCAGGAAGGAAACCGGCGGCGTCGATTTGAAGGGGTTGCGGTAGAGAAGTGCAGCAAGCACGGCACCGATCGTGCCGTCGCCGCCGTTGATGACCACGAGGCCGACGCCGGCACGGGCGAACAGCGCAAGGCCTTCATCGATGGATTCGATGCCATCAAGTTCGAAATGGATCACATGCGGGGTGGCATCCACAATGGAGCGGATGCGGCTCATGCCCTCGGCATTGGTGGAACTGCGCGGGTTGGAAAGAATACCGACGAGCAAGATGCCCGATTTGCCTTCTTCCACGATATGCCGCTCATGCTGCATCGTGCGCGTTCCAATCCCTGCTATGCTGACCGGCGTCTTCTTACCGTTTCAACAGCCAGCCTGCAAGCATCGTCGGTCAGCTACGCCGGAGCTTGCGCCGTTTCTCGGTCTGTTCCTTGTCTTTCCCGAACATATATTGAAGATCGATAGAAACCAATGTTTCTCCGGCGGGTGCGTCAAAAACGACATCTTCATGGTCGGGTGCCGAGAGGCCAAGCTTGGGATTGTTCGAAAAACCGAAGCCTTCCGAGAAAAAATCGGATTTCCCGTTCGCATTGCGGTCATGCAGGATCACCAGCGCATAACGGCCGGGTGCAGGGAGCGGCACACAGATGCTGGCATCGTCCTCAAGGGCGGGCACCTCGATGCGAACGAGCTTTTTGCCCTTCTTCAGGAACTCTGCCTTGTCGCTACTGTAAACCTGCGCGCGCAGGTTACCCTCCGCCGAGCGGATATTGTGGATTTCTGCGCGGATCACGGCGCCGCTTGGCGGTACCTCGCAATCAGCTGATGACTTTTCTTCGGCCTGGACCGGGACCGAAACCATTGTCAGGGCAAGCAGGAAAGGAAGCGTAATGCGCTTCAAAAGACATCTCCTCTATCTTCGCCGTCGGGTCTTTTTTCTGTTCTGGCCCGTACAGGCATCGCCGTCCAAGGTGGCAAAAATAAGGTAGAGCAGCACAAGCGTCACCGAGCAAACGATTTTTCAACACAAATTGGCTTGCATCGGCGCCCGCGCCCGTGTAGCGCGGACTGATGCTGACCCTTCTTGACCGCTATGTCCTGCGCCTTGTCATGACCCCGCTCATGACCACGCTCGGTATTGCGGCCCTCCTCCTTATCCTCGAGCGAATGCTGCGGCTTTTCGACTTCGTGGTGAACGAGGGCGGCCCTGTGGGCGTGGTGTTCGAGATGCTGGCGAACCTGACGCCGCACTATATGGGGCTTGCCCTGCCCATCGGGCTTTTCCTCGGCATCCTTGTCGCCTTCCGGAACCTTTCACTTTCAAGTGAGCTCGATGCCCTGCAGACCAACGGCGTCGGCCTTGGCCGTTTGCTGCGCCCGGTCCTGATGCTGGCGCTTCTCCTGATGGCAGTGAATGTGGCGCTCGTTGGTTGGGTCCAGCCGCACAGCCGCTATGCTTACCGCGGCCTTGTCTATGACCTGCGCTCGGGCGCGCTTGGCGCCTCGATCCGGGTCGGCGAATTTGTCGAGATCGGTGACGACACCGTGCTTCGGATCGAAGAGTCGCACAATCAGGGCAGCGACCTGCGCGGTATCTTTGTCGAGCGCCGCGACAGCCGGGGCAGCATCGCCGTTTCCGCCGACCGCGGCGGCTTCTTTGCAACCAGCGACGAACAGACCGTGATGCTGCGGCTTTATGACGGCATGCTCATTGACCTTAACGAGAACCAGATGAAGCCGCGTGTGCTGTCATTCGATCAGCAGGACCTGACCTTCCGCCTGCCGACCGGCAGCACCTTCCGCGACCGGCTGGGCGAAGAGCTTGAGATGACCCTGCCGGAACTGTACCGGCACCAGCATGACAGCAGCCTGCCCCCTGAAAGCCGCCAGCGCATGGAAGCCAACTTCCACTGGCGCCTGATGCACAGCCTGACCTTCCTTGTGTTGCCGCTCCTTGCCGTGCCCATGGGCATCACCAACAAGCGCGCCACCAAGGCCACGGGCTTCGTCGTCGGCCTCACGCTCGTCATCGTTTATAACGAACTGATGGAAGCGATGGAGACGCTGATCATCAGCGGCCATTCTCCCTTTACCACCATGTGGCTGCTGTTTGCCGGTTTCACGATACTCAGCCTGTACCTCTTCCGCGTTGCCGCCTATAAGGTAGGCGGTGACCCGCTCGCATGGGTCAACGGCATCTGGAGCAGCATCAAGACACCGCTGATCCGCACGACCCGCCGACTGATCGGAGTGAAAGACTGATGGCCATGAAGTTCCTGCGCCCCCTGATGCCCTCGGGCACGCTGGCGCGCTACATGATCCGGATGCATCTCGGTCGCTTCTTCGGCATTCTCATCGGCCTCTGCGCCGTGCTGCAGCTTCTGGACCTTCTGGCCCAGTCGGACGAGATCATGGCGGCCGACGGCGCCACGTCAGCCTCGCTCATCACCTATGTTGGCCTGCGCTTGCCGCAGATCATCAGCCAGTTCGTGCCATTTGTGGCGCTTCTTGCCACCCTTCTGACCCTAGCCACGCTCAACCAGCACAGCGAGGTGATCGTGATGAAGGCCGCCGGGCTTTCCGCGCACCGCATCCTCTTGCCTGTCGGCTATGCCTCCTTCTTCATCGCTGTCGCGCACTTCACCTTCAACGAAACCGTTGTGGTGGATGCCACCGACCAGCTCGATTACTGGGCCGAGCATGGCTACGCGATCGACCTGCCACCCAAAACCTCCAACACCGGGCGCGTGTGGGTGAAGGAAGGTGAGACAGTCATCCTTGTGGAAGCCGTCAGCCAGGTGCAGAACCGAGTGGTGCTAGACAAGGTCAACCTTTTCGAACGCGATGGCTCGGGCCGCCTCAAGGCCATTGCCCGCGCCGATTTTGCCTGGCACCAGGATGGCAAGTGGACTCTCCATGAGGTCCGCCGCTTTGACGCAGGCTCGCACGAGCTTTCCGTCACGCCGCTTGAAGAATGGAATATCCCGACGCGTCCGCAGCGCTTCATGGCACTGACGGTGAAACCCAAACATGAATCGCTTTTCTCGCTGTGGCATTCGATCGATGAACTGAAGGCCGAGGGCCTGCCGACCGAACGACTGATGACGAGCCTGCTGCACAAGATTGCCGCCCCGGCCTCAAGCCTCCTGATGCCGCTGCTGGCCGCTGTCGCCGCCTTCGGTGTGCACCGCGCCGGCAGCCTGTTCATGCGGCTTGTGATGGGCATGGCGCTCGGTTTCGGTTTCTTCGTCGCCGACAATTTCATGCTGGCGATGGGCGAGTTCGGCGTGGCGCCGCCGCTGCTGGCTTCGTTTGCGCCTTTCCTTCTGTTCCTTGTCGTCGGCTATGCCGTGATCTTCCATACTGAAGAAGGGCACAAACTGCCCCGCCGCAAAGAGGTCTCCGCGTGAGCGACCCTCACCTGTCGGATGCCGGGAAGGAAGAGGACCAGCGTGCCCGCGTCGCTTCCGGCGCCGGGATGGCGCTGGTGGGCCGCCTTGGCGCCCTGATCGAGGTCGTATCGGTCATCTTCTTCACCTGGGCCTACGGGGCCGTCACCTACGGCCTTTTCGCGGTTCTCTGGAGCTATGTGAAAGTCCTGACGGCGGTCAGCGACATCGCCATGACAACCGCCCTGCAGCGCTTCGTACCACGCGCCGAGGGCGAAGCTGCCGACCATGCGGCAGGCTATGCCCTCAAACTCAGCCTGATTGCTTCGAGCCTGATCGCACTTGCCCTGACTGTCGCGGCCCCCTTCCTTGGCCGGTTTGTGAACGCCGGGGACGGCGACGCCGAGCATCTGGTGCGCGTGATCCAGCTTTATGCGTGGGTGCTGCCCTTCTGGACGATTGTCGAGGTCGCAACCGCCGCCATCCGGGCGCGGCGCACCTTCGGACCCGAAATCCGGGTGCGCATCTTCTATGAGCAAGGCCTTCGCCTCGTCGCAGCCCTCGCCTTCGCCGGGCTCGGCTTCAATACCTTCGGGCTTTTCGCGGCCCACCTTGTCAGCGTCATTCTGGCGGCGATCCTCGCCCTTCGCCTTGTTGCCAAACATTATAATTTCCGTGCTGTCATGGCGGCCCCGATGCGGGGATTGCAGGTACAGGCGATGCGCCGCTATGGCCGCACCGTGATGCCCGCGAACCTTGTGAAGAAGCTCTTCAGCGAATTCCCTGTCATGTATCTGAACCTGCTGCTGCCGGGCGCAGCGGGGGCGGCGGCTGGCGGCTATTATGCCGTGGCCCGCAAGGTGGCAAGCGCGCTACAACTGGTGCGCCTGACCTTCGAATATGTGATGGCGCCCCTGGCGGCTGAACGCGACGGCAAAGGCGACCGCTCCGCGCTTGGCGACATGTATGCCTTCGCGACCCGTATCTCGCTGGCGCTTGCCCTGCCCTTCGGCGTGTCGCTGATGGCCGCCCGCCATGACCTGCTGGCTGCACTCACACCCGAGTTTCAGGTGGCGGGTAGCGCGATTGTGATCCTGTGCGTGGCGCGGATCATCGAGGCCGCAACCGGGCCATCGTCGGCGATTGTCGAGATGCTCGGCCACCGCAGCCTGCCGCTTATCAATGGCTTCGCAGGCCTTGCCGTGCTGCTTGCCCTCGGCTTCGCCCTCATTCCGGAACAAGGGGTTACGGGTGCCGCGTGGGCTGCTGCCTTCGGTATGAATACCACCGCCATCCTTGGCCTTATCCAGACGCATATGCTGTACCGTCTCAACCCCTACACCCGCCCCATGGTGCGCCCGCTGGCGCTCGGGATCCTTCTCGGGGCGCTGCTATTCGGCCTCGGCGACGCGCTAAACACCTTCGGCCCGCCCTTCGGCCTTGTTTCTGCCGTTTTTGGCTTTATGGTGTCGCTCCTGATTCTGGTACGGTACGGGATCGGCGCGGAAGATGCCGCTGCACTTGGACGTTTTGGACGTATCCTGCGGCACGGACGAGCCTGAGACCTGCGTGCGGCACAGTGCCGCGTATCAGAAAATGATGTTGCGGTGCAGCCATCGAGGCTAGTATGACCGCGATTAGACAGCGAAAATGATTGCGGAGTGCAAGCAATGCGGTTCAGCTTCCTGAAGCAGAAGAGCCATTATCTCGACAAGATGACCATCAAAGAACTGGTGGTCGCCTTCTTCGGCTATTATGCCGTGCAGGTGTATCTGGTGCTGGCGGCCGTCAGCCTTTATGTCGCCTTCACCTATGGCACCAGCCTTCTCATGGGCCTTGCAGCAGCCGCGATCGCCATCGCGCTTTATCCGCTGTCGTGGTACATCACCCACCGCTGGATCCTGCACGGGCAGTGGCTTTACAAGAACCCGCTGACCGCCCCGCTCTGGAAGCGGATCCATTATGATCACCATCAGGACCCGCACCATCTCGAGGTGCTGTTCGGCGCGCTTTACACCACACTGCCGGCCATCGGCATCGTGACCATTCCGGCTGGCTACTATCTGGACGGGATCGGCGGCGCAGGTGCGGGCTTCGCGGCAGGTGTGCTCTGGACCTGTTTCTATGAATTCTGCCACTGCATCCAGCACCTGAACTACAAGCCCAAGAATGCGTTCCTGAAGCATATGAAGGAACAGCACATGATGCACCACTTCCATGATGAAGATGGCAACTATGGCATCACCAGCTTCTTCTGGGACAAGCTCTTTGGCACCTATTACCTGCGCAAGGAACGCCCCGTGAAAAGCACCACTGTCTTCAACCTCGGCTATACCGAGGAAGTCGCGGCGGTCTATCCGTGGGTCGCGAACCTTTCAGGCGGCGTCGATGACCGCCGGCCCCGCGAAAAACGCGATGGCTACAAATCCGGCGCAGAAGACACGAAGGCGGCTGAATAAGCCGCCTTTGGCGTATCAGTACGGGGAAGCATACTGTGAGCGAACTCATCATCCGGCCTGTTGTTACAAAGGCCGACCTCAAGACATTCATCCGCGTCACCGAGCTCGTCTATAAGGACGACCCGGCCTTCATCCAGCCCTTGATGCTGGAGCGGCTTGAAAGCCTTTCGAAAGACAAGAATCCCTATTTCCTGCATGCGGAAGGCGAATACTGGATCGCCGAGCGCGACGGCATTGCCGTTGGCCGCATTTCGGCGCAGGTTGACCCGACCGTGCAGGAAAAGTGGGGCCCGGACCTCGGCCACTTCGGGCTCTTTGAGGCAACCGACTTTGAAGCCGCGGAAGCCCTTTTCAAAACCGCTGCCGGCTGGCTGAAAGCCAAGGGCATGAAACGCATCCAGGGCCCGTGGTCGCTGTCGGCCAACCAGGAATGCGGCATGCTCGTCAAGGGCTTCGAGACGCCGCCTGTGGTGATGATGCCACATGGCCGCCCCGAATATGATGGCTGGCTGAAAAAGCTCGGCTTCGAAAAGGCCAAGGATCTGGTTGCCTGGTATCTCGATATCAAGGACGAGCCCGAAGAGCGCATCGCCCGTATCGTCGAAATGGGCAAGCGCAACAAGAAGATCAAGATCCGCGAGATCGATATGAAGCGCTTCAATGAGGAACTCGACCTCATCCTCGATATCTTCAACGACGCATGGGCGGACAACTGGGGCTTCTCGCCCTTCACGGACGCCGAAGCCGCGCACACCGCCGCCTCGCTGAAACCCATCGTGAAGCCCTACCGCACCTTTATCGCCGAATATGACGGCGAAGCCGTGGGCTTCATGGTGACCATTCCTGATGTGAACCACCATATCCGTGACCTGAAAGGCAAGCTTTTCCCCTTCGGCATCTTCAAGCTCTTGGCTCGGATGCTGGGCAAAAAATCGGACGAGCGCGTCCGCGTACCCCTGATGGGCGTTCGCCAGTCAATCCAGAAATCGAAGGTCGGCGGCATCATCCCGATCATGCTGATCGAAGCCACCCGCCCGGGTGTGCGCAAACGCGGCGCCACCTTCGCCGAGCTCAGCTGGATCCTTGAAGACAACGAAGGCATGAACAACATGCTGCGCGAAGTGGCCTGCGTGCCCTACAAAACGATGCGCATGTATGAAAAGGCTATCGACTAGCCTGCCTTGGTCTCGAAACTGCCCTCAAGGCTCTCCCGCAGCCAGTCGGCAACATATTCTTTGCCACAAGGCGAGTAGCGACTGAGATGGGGAAGCCCTGCGACAACCAATGGGCTTCCCTTTACGACCGCGCGAAACCTTTTTAGCTTCCAGTTCCCGTGACCTGCGGCCTGATGGTCGACGACGGCTTCTCTACAATCAAAAGGCGTCTGCAAATAATTAAATGGCGAAGTCTTGGAGTTGCCGAAGGCCAGAATGAGTTTGGGCCTCACAATTCCCAAGATTGCCTCATGCACCGGCCAACAAATATCGGCCAAATCACGAGGAACTTCGCCTGCCCTCCTGCTTTTCACAAATATCAGGTTGCTGGCGCAAATGGTCTGGAGCGGGTACCCAAGCTGATCCGCGATCCATTTCAGCCGTTGCTGGAGAGGGGCTCTACTATACGGGGCATCAGGCCCCTGATCGGAGGTCAGCCAATTCTCGCAAAGATAGGCATTGCAGTCGTTTGTCAGCATCGTATCGATGCTTTCCGAAATCGGCCTACCGTCTTCTGGCGCTCCGCCGGGATTGAAGCCCAGAATATAGATATCGCCCTTCACGAGGGTACTGTGGCCGCTATAAAGAATGCCGCCCGTCCGGTGCTGAATATCTTTCAGCTTCTCCCTCGCCTTGACCTGCAGATCTACTTTTCCGATGTCCAAAGCGCCCCTCCCGATGCCTGATCGGATGCTAGATATCCACGCGAGCAGCAACAATCAAAAATTGCAGCGGTGTTATCCCGATTGCATCAGGCGCACGCCTTCGTCGCGCTCGAACAGATACAGAAGATTACGGAGCGCCTGACCGCGCTCCGTTTTCAATTCCGGGTCCTTCGATACAAACAGCCGGGCGTCGTCGTTCGCCATCGGGATCATGTCACCGTGGGCTGCGAAATCGACGAGGCGGAATTCCGGCAGGCCCGATTGCTTGAGCCCGAGGATTTCACCGCCCCCCCGAAGGCGCAGGTCTTCCTCGGCGATCAGGAAGCCATCGTCAGTGTCGCGCATCACCTGCAGGCGGGCGCGGGCGACCTCGCCGACCGACTGGGCACGAACGAGCAAGCAGGTTGACTTGGCAGCCCCCCGCCCCACCCGGCCCCTGAGCTGGTGAAGCTGGGCCAGGCCGAAACGTTCGGCATGTTCGATCACCATGATGGAAGCTTCGGGCACATCAACCCCCACCTCGATCACTGTGGTCGCCACCAGCAGCTGGATATCGCCTTTCTGGAAGGCTTCCATCACCGCGTCTTTCTCCGGCCCCTTCATGCGGCCATGGACAAGCCCGACAGCGTTTTCACCGAAGACATGGGCGAGCATGCCATAGCGTTCTTCGGCGGCAGCCAAGTCGCTGTTTTCGGATTCCTCCACGAGCGGACAAACCCAATAGGCGCGTGCCCCCTGCGCCATCGCCCGGCGCAAGCCGTCAATCACATCCGACAGCCGGTCTTCCGATACTACACGGGTATCGATCGGCGTGCGGCCCGGCGGCTTTTCGCGAATGAGCGACACATCCATGTCGCCGTAGGCCGTCAGCGTCAGCGTGCGCGGGATGGGGGTCGCCGTCATGCCCAGCACATCGATGCCATGGGCGGCCTTGTCGGCAAGCGCCAGCCGCTGCTGCACGCCAAAGCGATGCTGCTCGTCGATGATGGCAAGGCCGAGGTCGCGGTAGGCCACATCATCCTGAATGAGGGCGTGGGTGCCGATGAGGATATCAATCTCGCCGGCCTTGAGGCTGGCGAGCAAAGCCTCGCGCGCCTTGCCCTTGGTGCGACCGGTGAGGAACGCAATCTTGAGGCCGGCAGCAGCCGCCAGTTTCTCGATCCCCGCCGCATGCTGGCGCGCGAGGATTTCGGTCGGTGCCAGGAGGGCCGCCTGTGTGCCCGCCTCCACGGCGGTCGCCATGGCGAGAAGCGCCACGACCGTCTTGCCACTGCCCACATCGCCTTGCAGCAGGCGCAGCATGGCGCGGTCCCCGCCCATGTCGGCCATGATCTCGGCCAGTGCCTTTTCCTGATCACCAGTCAGCGTGTAGGGAAGTGCGGCGCGTATCTGTGCCGTCAGTTTGCCGTTCCCTTTGATCGCGCGCCCGCGCTTCTTGCGGACCTTTTCGCGCACCAGCGCGAGCGCCAACTGGGTGGCCAGCAGTTCGTCGTAAGCCAGCCGCCGCCGGGCGGGGCTATCGAGCGCGATATCATGCCCGGTTTCGGGCGAATGCAGATGGGTGAGTGCAGCCTTGAAGCCCGGCCAGCCTTCGCGCGCCATCAGGCCGGCGTCATGCCATTCGGGCAGGTCGGGGATTTGCCCGAGCGCATCAAGCACCGCCTTGCGGATCACCTTGCCCGAGAGGCCGGCAGTGAGCGGATAAACGGTTTCGAGCAGCGGCAGGCTGCCTTCTTCCTCCGGCTTCACCATATAGTCCGGATGGGTGATCTGCCGGGTGCCCTGATATTCCTCCACCCGGCCCGAGATCAGCCGGGTTTCGCCTTCGGGCAGCTGCGCCCGCAGCCAGTCGGCCCGCGGATTGAAGAACACGAGGGTCAGGAAACCGGTCTCATCCTTCGTGAGCACGCGGTATGGCACGCGCTTCGAAGGCGCAGGGCGGTGTTCGATGATATCGAGCGACAGGGTGGCGATACTGCCCGGCACGGCAACCGCCACGCTCGGCCTATAGCGCCGGTCAATCAGGCCGGTCGGCAGATGCAACAGCATGTCGCGGATACGGGTGCCGGAAAGTTTATCGAAAAGCGCGCGGTTGCGCTTGCCGATGCCAGACAGGCCCTCTATATCCGCAAAAAATGCATTCAAGGCTGGCGGCCGCATTGGCCCTGTCTCCCCGGAATTTAGCTTTATCGGGGGTGGACCTTAGCCTATGGTGGCGGCCCCGCCAAGAGAGCGAAACGATAAGAGAATTCCGATGAGCGACTATAACCCCCATGCCCCCCTGAACCTTGAAGACCGGCGCCGCCGCCTTGTCTTCCGGTCGTGGCACCGGGGCATCAAGGAACTGGACCTCATCTTCGGCAATTTCGTCGAGGCGAATGTGGCCACCTTCAGCGATGAGGATTGCGCCTGGTTCGAACGCCTCTTTGAGGAACAGGACCATGAAATCCTCGCATGGGTCACGGGCGGCGCGCCTGAGCCTGATGAATTCAAAGGCGAGATGATGGACCGGCTGAAGAAGCTTGATTTCATGACACTGAAGGCGAGGTAGGTGGATCGTGATTGCCAATATCATTGACAGTCGAAAGAAGAAATTCCGTTGGAAAACTGTGAATGCGATAGTCGAGGCGACATGGCAAGACAACAGCTGCTCAGATTCAGATCAAGCTGAAGAGGGTGAGGCTGTTTTTGATGAGCGCAAGGGCATTTCAGTCCACGAGGCTATCGACTGGGCGAGCAACATGACCATGCCCGTCACGCTCTATCTGTCTGATTCAAAGTAATCCACTTAGCCACAATCAACTGTTTTCAGGCTTCAATATTGAACATCACATGACGAACCCTGCCGCCGATGCTCTGCCCTTTGCCCTCGCGCTCGACGCCCTGACGAGCGGCGACCCCGTCACGCGCATGTCCGGCGTTGTGCCGGGCTTCGATGGCATGATGCTCGGGGCGCTGGCCTCCCGTGTGTTCGGTAAGGGCAAGCGGGCGCTCGTTCATGTGGCGCGGGATGACGCACGGCTCGCCGCCCTTGAAGCCACCGTCCGCTTCTTCTCGCCTGAAATCGAGGTCATCACCTTCCCGGCGTGGGACTGCCTGCCTTATGACCGCGTGAGCCCGGCGGGGGAGATCGTGGCGCACCGGATGGCGACGCTCGCCGAGCTTGCCGCACGCAAGCCCAAAGGCCCTCTCCTTCTCCTCACCACCATCAACGCCGCCCTGCAGCGTGTGGTGCCGAAATCGGCGGTAGCGACATCAAGCCTGATGGCCACCCCCGGCGATACGCTTTCGATGGACGATGTGATCGCCTTCCTTGTCGGCGCCGGTTACCGCCGTGCGGGACAAGTGATGGAAGCCGGCGAGTTTGCGGTGCGCGGTGGCCTTGTCGATATTTTCCCCTCGGGTGAAGCCGAACCCGTGCGGCTCGATTTCTTTGGCGACGAGCTGGATGCCATTCGCCGCTTCGATCCCTTCACGCAGCTGACGACCCAGAAGGCGGACAAGCTGCATCTGATCTCGGCTAGCGAAATTGCCTTCACGCCCGAAGCCATCAGCCGCTTCCAGCGCACCTACACATCCACCTTCGGCCCTGCCAAGGGTGAAGACCCGCTTTATGAAGCCGTGCTTGATGGCCGCCGCTATCAGGGCGCCGAACACTGGCTGCCCTTCTTCCATGAGCGGCTGGAGACGATCTTCGATTATCTCGATGATCCGGTCGTCACCTTGGATCACCAGACGGATGAAGCCGCCGCCGAGCGCTTCACGGCCGTAGCTGACTATTACACTGCCCGCAAGGAAGCCTGGGAAACCGCCAAGGCGACAAAAGACACCCGCATCCCGCCCTACAAGCCGGTGCCGGCGGAAAGCCTGTTTCTGGATGCTGAAGGCTGGGGTGACCTCACCGATGTGCTGGGTGCCCTGCACCTGACGCCCTTCAAGGCCCCGCAGGTGCCGGGTCTTGTGGCATTCGATGCAGCACAGGGCCGCGACTTCGCTCCGGAACGCGCCGCCCGCGAAGGCAATATCTATGACACGCTGAAAACCCACGTTGATGCCCTGCGGGACGCCGGCAAACGGGTCGTGTTCGCCAGTTACTCGGAAGGCGCTGCCGAGCGCCTGAAGGGTGTTCTGGAAGACCACGGCGTGAAGCCAGTTGGCGTGGCCGAGGGCTGGGCCGATATCCGCCACGCCAATCCGCGCCTTGTGGCCATCACAGTGCTGCCGCTTGAAAGCGGGTTCGAGACCGCCGACCTCGCCATCATCAGCGAGCAGGATGTGCTGGGCGACCGGCTGGTGCGCAAGGTGCGCCGCTCCAAGAAGGCCGACAATTTCCTGACCGAAGCCGCCGCCCTCAGCCCCGGTGATCTGGTCGTGCACGCCAGCCATGGCATCGGGCGCTTCGAAGGGCTTGAGACCGTAGAGGTGACGGGAGCAGCGCATGACTGCGTGCTTCTCACCTATCATGGCGGCGACAAGCTTTTTGTGCCGGTCGAGAATATCGAGGTCCTGTCGCGTTACGGCAGCGACGAAACCGGCGCCCAGCTCGACAAGCTTGGCGGTGTTGCGTGGCAGGCCCGCAAGGCGAAGATGAAAGAGCGTATCCGCGAGATGGCGGGGGAGCTGATCAAGCTTGCCGCTGCCCGCGCGCTCAAGGAAGGCAATCCCATCGCCGCCACCGACGGCGCCTACGAGGAATTCTGCGCCCGCTTCCCCTACGCCGAAACGGACGATCAGCTGCGCGCCATCGCCGATGTGGCGACCGACCTTGCGTCCGGTCGCCCGATGGACCGGCTCATTTGCGGCGACGTGGGTTTCGGCAAAACCGAAGTGGCCCTGCGTGCGGCTTTCCTTGCCGTGATGGCTGGCTATCAGGTGGCGGTGATCGCGCCGACCACCCTTCTTGCCCGTCAGCATTTCCAGACCTTCACCGAGCGCTTCAAGGGGCTCCCGGTTCGCATTGCGCAGCTTTCGCGGCTTGTTTCCACCAAGGAGGCAAACGCCAGCAAGGACGAGATGAAGGACGGCAAGCTCGATATCGTGATCGGCACCCACGCCCTTCTCGGCAAGGGGATCGGCTTCCGCGACCTCGGCCTGATGATTGTGGACGAAGAGCAGCATTTCGGCGTGGCCCACAAGGAGCGCCTGAAGGCGCTGAAAGCCAACGTCCACGTGCTGACCCTGACCGCCACCCCCATCCCGCGCACCCTGCAGATGGCAATGAGCGGCATCCGTGATCTTTCGATCATCGCGACCCCACCGGTGGACAGGCTGGCCGTGCGCACCTTCGTACTGCCGTTCGACCCCGTGGTGATCCGCGAGGCGCTCTTGCGCGAGCATTACAGGGGCGGCCAGAGCTTCTTCGTGGTGCCGCGCATCTCGGATATCGCCGAGGCTGCCGACTTCCTGAAGGAACAGGTGCCCGAAGTGCGCTTCACCATCGGCCACGGCCAGATGGCCGCAAGCGAACTGGAAGATGTCATGACCGCCTTCTACGAGGGCAAGTATGAAGTGCTTCTGTCCACCACCATTGTGGAATCCGGCATCGATATCCCCACTGCGAATACAATGGTGCTATACCGCGCTGACCGGTTTGGCCTGGCGCAGATGTACCAGCTGCGCGGGCGTGTGGGGCGCGCCAAGGTGCGGGCTTATGCTTATCTGACCACCCCGCCCGGCCAGATGATCAGCGACAATGCCGACAAGCGCCTGCAAGTGCTGCAAACGCTGGATACGCTCGGCGCCGGCTTCACGCTTGCCAGCCACGATATGGATATCCGGGGCGCGGGGAACCTCCTTGGCGAGGAACAGTCCGGCCATATCCGCGAGGTGGGCGTCGAGCTTTACCAGAAGATGCTCGAGGAAGCCGTGGCCGAAGCCCGTGCCGGCGGGTTCGAGGAAGCGGAAACCGACTGGTCCCCCACCATCAATGTGGGCGCCACCGTGATGATTCCGGAAAGCTATGTGCCGGATCTCAACCAGCGCATGGCGCTATATCGCCGCCTTGCCGACCTCGACACGCGCGAAGAAATTGATGGATTTGCCGCCGAATTGATCGACCGTTTCGGCCCGCTGCCGCCACCGGTGAAGCAGCTGACCGCCATCATGATCATCAAGGGCCACGCCAAACGGGCGGGGATCGACAAGCTGGAAGCCGGCCCCAAGGGTGTCATCATCGGTTTCCGGGGCGACAAGTTCGAAAATCCGGCGGGTCTTGTGGAGTTTATCTCCGGCAGTGGTATCCGGGCAAAACTCAGGCCGGATCATAAGCTTATTTACTTCGCCGCCGAAGCAAAGATCGGTGCGCGACTGAAGATGGTGCACGCTCTTGTAAAAGAGCTGGAAGTACGCGCACGGCGTTAACCTTAATCCGCTTTTCTAATACATCGAATTGATATATGTTCCGCCTCCTTAACAAGGCTGGCAGCAAGCTGGCCATTTTTGCGACAGAGAGGAAACATCAATGCTTGCAGCGCGCTTTTTCAAACTCGGGGCCTTATACGGCCTGATCGGCATCGCCCTTGGCGTTTACATGGGGGCGAGCCATGACCACAGCCAGATGCCCACCCATGCCCACCTCAACCTTCTGGGCTTCGTATCGATGATGCTGTTTGGCGGCTATTACCGCCTGCACCCCGCCGCCAATCACACGATGCTGGCGCGGATGCATTTCTGGCTGTCGAACATCGGCCTCTGGATGATGATCGTCGGCCTGTTCGTCATGTTCAGCGGCAATATGGGCGCCGAGCCGCTCACGGCTGTCGGTTCCATCGTCGTGCTCATTTCGATGGCGATGTTTGTGGCCGTCACGCTGCGCACCAAAACGCCGACAGCGTACTGAACCGTAATTCCCAAAGCTTTCAGGCGCCCGCCCCGTCGGTCGCCTGCGCATGGTCGATCACCTTCACAAGTTCGCTATGGTCCTGCGCGCCGGACACGGCAAAGCGGCCATCGAAAATGAAGAAGGGCACGCCCTGCACGCCCATCCGGTGCGCCTCGGCCACTTCCACCTGCACAACGTCCCTGTCGGCGTCGCTCGCCAGCAGATCGGCCACCAGCGTGCGGTCCATCCCTGCCCTTGCGGCAATATCGGCGAGCAGTTCACGGTCGCCCAGAAACGCGCCTTCCTCGAAATAGGCGCGCATCAGTCCTTCCACCACAAGATCCTGACAGCCGGGTGCCAAGGCCCAGCGGATCAGGCGGTGCGCATCCAGCGTGTTGGCGATCCGGGCCGGACGCTCGAAATCGAAGGCGATGCCGAGCTCTTCTCCCCGCGCGATCAGATGCTTCCGCGCCTGTTGGAACTGCGGGCTATTGCCAAATTTCTGCGCATAATAGGTGGCGCGGTCCACGCCCTCAGCCGGCGTTTCAGCACTCAGCTGATAGGGCCGCCAGCGCACGCCAGTGACAGCCGCCGGCCGCTCGGCAACCGCGAGGTCCAGTTCCCGTTTGCCGACGAAGCACCAGGGGCAGACCACATCGATCACCGTATCGATCAGCATCACAGACATCCTTCAAATTGCGCCTACGCATTAAACAGAGCTTTACCCTTTCACCTTATGGTCAGCTAATCAAGGAGGAGAAGCCACCGTGATCGACGCCCTGAACATTGCCGCAAACGGCCTCATCCAGTCCGAAAAACGGGCGACGGATGTGGCGCGCAAGATCATTGACGACACCACGGCAGCGGCCAATTTCTCGCTTGATGACCTGCCCGAAGGCGCCAATACGGCGGCTGTGGCCACCGCCACCGGCGGCAGCGGCAAGCTCTCGGGCGGCCCCGGTTTCGGCGACCTGATCCAGCATATGGTGGACCTGAAGACGGAAAAGCATGTCTTTGCCGCCAACGCGAAGGTCTTCAGCAGCATCGACGAGACGCTGGACGAAGGCCTCGGCCGCCTGCTGGACGACAAGGGCTGAGGATAGCCCGCCGTTCGATTCCTTCTGGAACTCCTCACCCGAACGCCTATACTCTCCGCCCGAGGGAGTATTGCTCAGTATGAAAATAGCCATCATTTCCAGCGAGTTCGGCGAAGCTGCGAAAGCCGCCGCCCGTCTGCGCAGCCACTATCCGGTGGTGGGCACCCGCGAGGCCGAGGTGATCGTCGCCCTTGGCGGCGACGGCTTCATGCTGCAAACCCTGCACGCCTATATGAACCAGAATGTGCCCATCTTCGGGATGAACAAGGGCACCGTCGGCTTCCTGATGAACGAATATAACGAGGAAGGCCTGATAGAGCGGATCAAGGCGGCCACCAACTTCACGATTCACCCCTTGCGGATGCGTGCCACCACCTGCGACGGCGAAACGATCGAATATATGGCGGTGAACGAGGTGTCACTCCTGCGCGAAACCCGGCAGGCTGCCAAGATCCGTGTGTCCATCGATGGCACCGAACGCATCCCCGAACTGGTGGGTGACGGCATCCTTGTGGCCACGCCTGCCGGCAGCACGGCCTATAATCTTTCCGCCAATGGCCCGATCATTCCGCTCGGCGCTGACCTCATGGCACTGACCCCCTTGGCCGCCTTCCGCCCCCGGCGCTGGCGCGGTGCGCTGTTGCCGCACAATGTGTCGGTCGAGCTGGTGGTGATGGACCCGAGCAAACGCCCGGTTTCTGCCGTGGCCGACATGCACGAGGTGCGTGACGTGCGCAAAGTGGTGGTCGAGGAAGCCCGCGATATCCGGATTAATCTTTTGTTCGATAGCGAACATAATCTCGCTGAACGTATCTTCGGCGAACAGTTTGTACACTGAGCCAACAATATAAACCAATTTGGGGGGCGAGAATGAAACCCATGAAATACCTGACCGGCCTGCTGGTAGCAGCGCTGGTCATGAGCGGATCGGCTATTGCCGACGACAAGAAAGAAACGGCTGCAAAGCCGGTTGGTGAGCCCAAAGTCTTCGAGACAACCCACAAGGGCACCTTCGGCGGCACCGCCGTCAGCTACAAGGCTGTGGCCGGCGAAACCTACCTGAAGGATGAAAACGGCGAGCCGACCGCTGCCATTTTCTCCACGAGCTATATCCGCACCGATGTGAAAGACAGCGTTTCGCGCCCTGTCTTCTTCGTCTTCAACGGCGGCCCGGGCTCGGCGAGCGTGTGGCTGCATATGGGCATTTACGGCCCGAAGCGCATCATTGTGCCGTCAGACGCCAAGGATGACGGCGCCGCCCCCTTCACGCTTGTTGATAACCCGGATTCGATCCTTGATCAGGTCGATATGGTCTTCATTGACCCGGTCGGCACCGGCTGGTCCCGCGCCATCGGCAAGGGCAAAAGCGAAGACTTCTGGGGTGTGAAGGAAGACGCCAAGTCGGTCGCGGAATTTATCCGCATCTGGCTGCAGAAGAACAACCGCTGGAACAGCCCCAAATATCTGTCTGGCGAAAGCTATGGCACCACGCGTGCAGCCGCGCTCCTGAACGAGCTTCAGGGCAGCTACACCGATATCGCCATCAACGGCGTGGCGCTGATTTCCTCGATCCTCGACTTCTCGTGGAACAGCTATGACCCCGGCCAAACACGCGCCTATATCGGCTACCTGCCGACGATGGCCGCCACCGCCTGGTATCACGGCCTTGTCAGCCATGAAGGCCGCACGCTTGAAGGCTATGTCGAGGAAGTGCGTCAGTTCGCCCTTGGCGACTATGCAACGGCCCTCCTCCAGGGCAACCGCCTGCCGAAAGCCAAGTTCAACGAGATTGCCGAAAAGGTGGCTGCCTACACGGGCCTGAAGCTTCAGTATGTGAAAAACGCCAACCTGCGTGTTCACTATTACAAATATCTGAAGGAGCTGCGCCGCGACGAAGGCCTCACCGTTGGCCGCCTCGATGGCCGCTATCTTGGCCGCGACTATGAAGGCACGGGCGAGCATATCGACAACGACCCGTCCTTCTACGGCATCGATTCCGCCTATAACGCCGGCACCATGCATTATTTCCAGAACGACCTGAAGGTCGATATCGAACGCCGCTTCTCCGTGATCGGCGGCGTGCGCAACTGGAAAGGCCTGGAATATGGCGGCTATGACGGCGGCTTCGTGAATGTCGCCCAGCATGTGGGCCAGGCCCAGCGCGAGAACAGCGATATCAAGATACTGGTGGCAAACGGCTATTACGATTTTGCAACGCCCTTCTTCGCCACGGAGAATACCTTCAACGACAATGGCATCGACACCGCGAAGGTCACCTTCACCTATTATGAATCCGGCCACATGATGTATGCCCACGAGCCCAGCTTCCAGCAGCTCGTGAAAGATGTGCGGGACTTCATCAGGAAGTAAAAACCAGAGGCCCGGCAGTGGAAACCGCCGGGCCTTTTCCACAAAAAGAGGGGGCCTCAAAGGCTTGTCGCCTGAGGCCCCGCTCCTCCCGTCCCGATCTTGTGATCGGTGATTATCCCCTGGATATCAGATGAAATTGTCGTCCGCGGCAGCACCATCCGAAAGCGGCAGGTGCACGGTGAAGCGGCTGCCCTCACCCACATTGCTTGCAAGCGTCAGGTCGCCGTCCATCCGCCGCGCCAGCTCGCGCGAGATATGCAGGCCAAGGCCGGTGCCTTCCTGCTTGCGCGAGTAGACGTCGTCGGTCACCTGATGGAATTTCTCGAACACCTTCGGCTGGTTTTCTTCCGAAATGCCGATGCCGGTATCCCAGATTGTCAGCTCCACCATATTGTCGTCGCGGTTCTCGGTGATCTCGCAGCCGATGGAGCCGCCCTCAGGCGTGAATTTCACGGCGTTCGACAGAAGGTTCACGATGATCTGCGTGGTGCGCCGGTCATCCGCCTTGATGACAAGGTCGCTGGTGGTGGCGAGAAGCCCGTCCACATCGATCTGTTTCTTGCGGGCAGCTTCCACATTCATCTGCACGGCTTTCATCAGCACGCGCTCCAGCGGCAGTTCGTCAATCAGCAGCGACAGGCCGCCGCTTTCGATCACTGCCACATCCAGAATATCGTTGATAAGGCCAAGGAGATGCTGGCCCGATTTGCGGATATCCGCCGCATAGGCGAGATAGGCGTCTTCAAGCTCGCCAAAGGCCTTGCGCTCGAAGCTTTCGGCAAAGCCGATAATGGCATTAAGCGGCGTACGAAGCTCGTGGCTCATAGCC
The DNA here is from genome assembly GCF_028463845.1 of Gimibacter soli. NCBI lineage: Bacteria > Pseudomonadati > Pseudomonadota > Alphaproteobacteria > Kordiimonadales > Temperatibacteraceae > Gimibacter > Gimibacter soli. Next base: position 2,538,297 of record NZ_CP116805.1, read on the forward strand.
GCCAGGAATTCGTTCTTGGCCCGCAGCGCCGTGGTGGCCTGCGCCGTGGCGTCATCAAGCGCGATATTCTTGCGGGTCAGTTCCGCCAGCAGCTTTTCAAGTCGTTCCTGGTTTTGCCGCGCGTCATTCGCCTGCTTGTAGCGTTCGGTCACATCCATGCCAACGCCGCGATAGCCACGGAACTCGCCGCTTGCGCGCTCGAACACCGGCACGGCGGACAAGTGGAATTTCAGTTCGTGCCCGTCATGGGTTTCAACCACAAAAAGCTGGTCGCGGAAGGGCTTGCGCATCTTGATGGCGCGCGGCCCATCCGAGTGGCCTTCAAGGTTCGCGTCGAAACGGCCGAACTGATGGAACTCGGCGCCCACGAAAAGCTGGGCCGGCTGGCCGACAAGCGCCGTGAAACGGTCGGACAGTGTGGTGATCTTGAGGTCCGCCCCGCATTCGAAGAACCAGTCAGAGCTTGCGCGGGCGAAATCCTGGAAACGGGCCTGCGTCTTCGAGGCTTCCTCGATACCGCGCACCTGCACGGTCACATCCTCGTAGGTGCCGGCGATGGCGATGATCTCGCCCTTTTCATTGCGCACCGGCATATGACGGCCGAGATAGACCCGCTCCTTGCCGCCGATCACGGCGACTTCCTCGGCGCGCACGGTGGCGCGGGACGCCAGAATATCGCCAATGATGGGCGCCAGCATCGTGCTGCCGCGCTTGCCGCGCGTTTCGGCACCGCCCGGCGCCAGCGTGGCATCGCCCAGCATATGGTCAAGCTGGCGGTAATGGCCGTTCATATGGATAACGGTGCCATCCAGCGCCGCCACATAAAGCGGCAGGCTGTCGTCCACAACGATGCGGTCAATCAGGCCCAGTGCCTGCTCGTTCGCCGGAAGGCCTGCATGGGTGCCGCGAGAGATAGAAGCGCCAAAGGCCGCGTCCGCCCCGTCACCGCGGCGGCCGGTCAGATCAACGACATTCGCTGCCGCCTCAATCGTCCCTTTATCGACCTTCATAAGCGTTCACTACCCTGTCCAGCGGCACTTCTTTTACCGGCGCCTGCCATTTTACCCGGTTCAACCGACCCGGTCCAATTCCTCGATCGCAGCCTGATAGGCGCTGTCGCGCTGCCAGACCTGCAAGGCCCCCTTCGCATTCTCTTCCGTGATGGCATCGAAAAGCGCCAGGATTTCCTTCAGGAAACCCGGCGACTTGACGGTCGCGCCTTCGCGCGCCTGCACCACCAGAAGGAAGATGCTGGTGAACTGGCTGCGATCCACGCCCACGGCCTTGGCAAGGATCGCGAAGCTTTCGCCACCACGGTCCGAGAAAATGCGCCACGCAGTGCGGAAATCCACATTGCCGAGCTCGCCCATGCCTGCCACAAAAACGGCAATCCGCTGCTGACGCAGCGAATTGATCAGGAACTGGATCGAAAGTTCGCCGTTTTCGGCCATGCGGCGCACCAGTTTCTGGGCGCGTATATAGGCGCTTTCATTTTGCTGATGATCGACAATCGTTGTGCTGACGGCGCGCTTCACGGCCTGCTCCAGCACCACGGGGTCGATATCGAATTCGGTTAGGATACGCTTCCTGAGCGCGGCCGACACCCACCAGTACATGCGATAGGCCAGATCGCCCGGCAGATCGGCACGCAACAGAAGCGGCTCCTGGAAGCGGTCAACGCGGCGGCTTTCCGCCACCAGATATTCCATCGCACGTTTCGAGATATTGGCGTCGTGGTTGTTCAGAAGCGTCTCGATCACGTCTTCCGAACCATATTCCACGAGCGCATTCGACACGGCTTCCGAAAGCTCGTCACGCATCGCGATGGACATGCGGTGTTCATCGGTGCGCATGCGGATGATTTCAATCAGGTCCGGATCCTGCAGCAGATGGCTGCGTTCCAGAAGCGGGCGGGCAATCTCGACCTCGTCGTTCGCGAGCATCCGGGCGATATCGGGGAAATCGACCCCGGCCCGCACCATCGTCTCGGCCAGCTCCTTGCGGATATCAGCTTCCACCTGCCCGATCAGCTTGCCAAGAATGTCCGACATCAGCGCGCGTTCATGCTCGCTGAGGCGGCCTTGGTCAGAAAGGAAAAGGTCAGTGATATTCTCGACAAGACGTGCCCGGGCATCGACGGATTTGCTCCGCGCCAGCAACAATAGCTGCTTCAACTGCTCACCAGACACCCATCTTCTCCCGTCGAGAAATTCTTCTCAGCCCGCATGAAAAATTCGAGCATGCGTTTCCCAACTCAGAACCCTTGGCCTTTAGGATATAGATTCCAGACCAAGAATCAACAATTTAGAAGAAATCGTTAACTATTTGCCTTTAGGCTCCCGCCCTTTCCACCATATATCGACTCATAGCGAGTCTCCGATTCTATATCTTGTGATTCGGAAGGTGGCGGAATTCTGCGAAAAATTTATCAAAGCGGCGTCAGGGTCGACCATGTGCCGTCAATATAGGCCAGCGGGTCTTCAAACTGCTCGCCTTCGGCCTCGATCCCCTGCACCTGCCCGATGACGATGCCGTGGCTGCCAACATCAAGAATATTATCGACTGTGCAGTCGAACGTGGCGAGCGCCCCCTTGAGGGCTGGCGCCCCGGTCACGAGCGGCGCCCACAGGCCCCGTTCGAACCGGTCACACTCGGGCTCGCCGCTCATGCCGGCAAAACGCTTGGCAAGTTCAAGATGCGATGCCCCGAGCACATTGATGCACAGGGTGCGGCCGCGCGAGATGATGTCATAGGTGCCGCCCTGCCGGTTGATACAGGCGAGAAGGCGGGGTGGCTCAGCCGACAGCGACGTGACCGCCGTGGCGGTGAGCCCGGCCCAGCGATCCTTGCCATCGGCGGCGGTGACGATGGTGACAGCCCCGCCCAGCCGGCGCATGCCTTTGCGGAAAAGATTTTCGGTGACGCGCACAAACATTCCCCGGTCGCTTCAGAAACGCCCTGACTGTAGCCAGCGCACCCCGGAAAGCAAGGCCGATCGGTCAGATATAGCGCAGAAGCGACAGGTCAGAGAGGATCGAAACAGCCTGATAGGATGCTTCGAGCGCGACCTGGTTGTTGTTGAGCCGCGTCACGGCCTCGGCCATGTCCACATCCTCAAGGTCGGCAATGAAGACCTCAAGGAACACAGCTGTGTCGGAATGCTGCTCGTTAATCAGGTCCAGGCGTTCATACACAAGGCCGTTCTTCACCTGGTTCTGACGCAGACCATCGATGGCCGAGGTGATGTTCGACAGCATGGACTGCAGGTAATCCCACTGCGTCTGGTCAAGTTCGCCATTCAGCGGACCGCCGGCGCCCTGATCGTAGTTATAGAGGTCAAGGAGGACCTGAAAGCTCTCCTCCGCCACGTCATCAGCCACCAGCCCGAAATCGAGATCGACATTGTCGGCAATCTTGGCCTTGAAGCCGATATCCGAGTTATCAAAGGCGTCGGCGACAGCTCCCAGCCCTGAAAGTTCGGCCAGAGTTTTCACGTTCACCGGCACGGTGCTGGTCTTGGCACCCGAGAAAAGATAGGTGCCGTCGAAATTGGTATTGAGGCCATTGACCATGAATTTGAAGGTCTGGTCGAGAAGCTCCGAAAAGCCTTCAGCCTGATTGTTGGCGAGCGCCACCTGGATATTGTCCTTCAGGGCTTCCATCGAGGAGAGCATGCCTTCAATCTGCACGTCGTTGGCGTCAAGCTTGCCACGCACCGTCTTGATCGTCGTCTGGAAGGTATCAACCCGTGCCATGAAAGACCGGGAGCTAAGGACCGTGTTGGTCGCGCTCTTGAGGCCTGCATATTCGTCGGTCTTCTTGCCGGTTGCCACCTGACGCTGGCCTTCGAACACCCGTTTCTGGTTTTCCATCAGGGTGTTGACCATCAGCGACTGCTGGCCGAAGCTGGATACGCGCGTCATGCTATTGCCTCCCTTACACCGAGCTCAGGAGCGTGTCGTAAAGCTCCTGCACGCTCGAAAGAACCCGCGCTGCCGCATTGTAGGCATTCTGGTAGACGATGAGGTTCGAGAGCTCCTCGTCCATATTCACGCCCGTCACATCCGAAAGACGTACGCCGAGCTCGGTCTGCAGCGCCATATTGTCTTCCATCATATTGTTCGCCCGGTTGGCCATCAGGCCGGTATTACCGAGGAAACGGGCGGTATATTGGGTCAGGGTCACGGCAGTGGCATTCAGCTCGCCGGCGTCATCGAAGCTGACAAGCTTGCTCTCAAGCTCCTGAAACGCCAGCGCCCCGCGCTGGTCGCCGTTGGTGAGCGCCACCTGGCCAACCGCTGCGGTCAGGTCAAACTGGCTGAGTGCCAGAAGGTTCTGGTTATTCTGCAGCCGGTCCACCACCTTCACGTCGCGGGCAGCGTTCGCCTGATAACCATCACCGATGCCGAACGCTTCGGTGAAGCCGATGCCGGTGGTGCCGATTTCGCTATTGTCGGTAAGCACTTCAAGCTCCAGCCCCGTACGCGGCGGATTGACTGTCCAATCGAGCCCGCCGTTTGAATTGAGCGAGAAGTTGAAATAGGCACCAAGGCCGGCAACGTTATTGAGCTCGGCCACCATGTCGCCGTAGGTCGTGCCGGTCGCATTCACGGTCACCGTCGTCAGCACACGCCCCTGAGCGTCGCGCACCCGGAAGGTCATGCTGTCGGTCGCGCCGAGATTGTGAAGCGTGGTTGAGGCAACGCCGGTTTCATAGATGCCGGGCTGTGATGCTTCGATAATGTCGTTCATGCCGAAATAGTGGCTGAAGCCGCGGCCGCCACGATCGCTCGGCGCGGACGGATCGTCGGCGATGGCAACACCATGGGTGGGATCAGTTGCGGTCAGGCTCATGACACCGTTATTGAGCGCAAGCGTGCCAGCACCGCCAAGGCCCGCATTCACCTGCGCGATGAGGGCAGCATAGTCCGCGGGCGGGGCACCGTCGAAATCAACCGTCGTTTTGGCAATCACATTGCCTGTGGCATCGACCACGGCAAAGTTCACAATGCCCGTGAAGCCGGTCTCGTTGTTCGCAGAAACCGGCTTGGCCTTGCCGATCAGGCTATTCGGCGCCGGGATCGCGCTGAACTGGTTGTGAACAGCATTGAATTCGTCGGCTGCATGGGCCGCGAGCTCGCCAAGGCTCAGCGACAGGTCGCGCAGCTGGCCATCGCGCATGTCCAGAAGGCCGCGCAGTTCACCAGAACGGACAACCGCTGAAAGATCGAAGGCCGAGGAGGTCGGGTTTAGCTGGTCGTCAACCCGGTGAAGCTCGACCGCACCGAACTTGGTGTCGGCATTCACGATGCCAGCAGCCGAATAGGAAAGCTGGCTGAGCGATGTGTCGACGAGCGGCAGGCCGCTTGAGGTGAAAACGCTGATACCGCCATCGCTGCGCGGGCGCACCACGATATCCAGCAACTGCGAAAGCTCGCTCAGTGCCTGGTCCATCTGGCCGGAAATACCGCCGGTTTCGCCGCCCACCACATTCTGGCGGATAAGGATCGGGTTCAGGTTATCGATGACGCGCAGCAGTTCGTTGGCCTGATCGACCACATCCTCGATCTTGGCGCTCACATCGGCGCGCAGGTCCTGGATCTGATACTGCAGGGTACTGATCTGGCCGAGGTATGTATCGATCTCGGTGATATAATCCTGCCGGCGCAGGGAATCTGCAGGGTTGATCGAGAGGTCGGCAACCGAGGCAAAGATATCGTCAAGCTGGGCGGTCAGCGACGCTTCGGAATCCGGCTTGCCAAGGAGCCCCTGCAGGCGGGAATGGAATTCCGACTGGATGCTGTATTTGGCGGTATCCGAATTTGACGTGCGCAGTGCCGACGACAGGAAATCATCAACAACGCGGGTGATCCCCGAAACCGAGGTCCCCATCGACTGACCCTGCAGCACGAGCGGCGCTTGTTCCACCCGCACCCGAGAATAGTTGGGCGTGTTGACGTTCGCGATATTGTTGGACGTAACCCGGAGTGCCGACTGATTGGTGAAAAGCCCGGTCAGCGAGGTATTCAGGATGGCATTAAGCGTCGACATGGCGGCCCTCCCCTTCAGCGGCAGCATCTGCCGGGCGACAAGCGGCAAAATTCGCCTCGCGCACCACGGAAGCACTCACCGAAATACTGAAAAACTTGTTCATTCGCATAGGCTTGACCAACTCTTGCTCAGCGTCTTCGCAATTGCCACCCGGCACGGGCAGCCTGCTTGTCCACCTTTAAAGCAGCAAGCATCGTGCCAAGCCTGACCAGCCCGGATAAACTCGCGTAACATGGCTGCACGTCATTATGCCGGAGGTTGTTTTTAACAATAAAAGTTGTTAAATTGCGTTGGCGATTGAAGGAGCAGGAAATGACACTGATCGGCCAGGCCGTATCCCGCCTCAGGAAAGAAAAAGGCTATTCTCAGCAGCAGCTTGGATCGATGGTCGGAATGAGCCAGCAGGCTATCGACCGGCTCGAATCGGGTCGCACCGGGCACCCTCGTAAAATTGTGCAGTTGGCTCGCGTTCTGGGTGTCAGCCCGGACGGGCTGGAGCGGGGTGATATCCTGCCCGCAGCACCGGTGCTCACTGAAGGCTCTGGCCAGCCGATCATTCCCCTGCCCGCGCCTGTCTTTTCGCTCGGGCGGGACCTGCCTGTGCTTGGCCGCGCACAAGGGGGCGCCGAGGGCAATCTGGTGATGGAGGAAGGCGCCATTGACTGGACCTTCCGTCCCGCCGACCTCGCCGGGGTGCGCGATGCCTTTGCCGTTTACGTCACCGGCACCAGCATGGTCCCCAAATATCAGGACGGCGACCTTGTCTATGTCCATCCGTCGCGCCCGCCAAGGCGGGACCGTTTCGTGCTTGTTGAAACGTCCGACCATCGCGGCCTGATCAAGCAATTCATCAAATGGGATGAAGACATCCTCGTACTGCGGCAACTGAACCCCGAGGACACGATCCGCTTGCCGCGGGCCCGTGTCCTCCGGGTCATGCTGATCATCGGCAGCATGGACGGCTGAAAAAGCCTAGTCTGCCAAGGCCTTGTGAACCGCGCGCTCAAACGCCGCACGGCGATCCCAAAGCTCGGTAGTGCCCGCCACCGGCCACGAGGACTGGGTAACGATCACAATGCCGCCTTCCATATCGATCTGGAAAGCCTGCCCATGGATGCCCCATGCGCCAAGCTGGCTGATTTCGGGGTCCAGATACCACTGGCTGAAATAGGAGCGCTGTTCCCCGCCCGGCCGCTGCGACTTGAACTTCGTCGGGTCACCGCCTTGCTTGATCTTCTTCACCACTTTCGCTGGCACGACCTGCTGGCCGTTGAACTTGCCGTCATTCGCGATCATCTGGGCGAACCGGGCCCCGTCGCGTGCTGTGATGCTCATGCCGCCCGCCGCGAAGGCGATGCCGTGCGGATCGACAATCACGCTGGCGTCGCGGTCCGCCCCGAGCTTGCTGTAGATGCGCTGCTCGAACAGTTCACCCCAGGACTGGCCCGAGGCGCGCGACATGATCCAGGCAAGCACCTCGGTCGTCGCGCTGATATAGCGCCATGCCTCGCCGTGATTGCCCTGCTTGCTGATCGTCGGCAGATAATCATACATGGACGGATAGACCTTCACCCCTTCGGGCGCCGGGGCAAGGCCTGCCGAATAGGCGAACTGGCTGATGCTGGAATAGGGATCGCCGTAGGTTTCGGTGAAATCGAGCGCCACCAGCATGTCCAGCACCTGCCGCACCGTGGCGTCGCCGTAGCCGCTGTCTTTCAGCTCCGGCACATAGTCGGTCACAAGCTTGGTGTCATCGAGCTTACCTTCAGCGATCAGCATCTCGGCCAGCGTGCCGCCCACCGATTTGGTAACCGAATACATGATGTGGCGTGTTTCGGCGGTCTGGCCGTCGCCATAATGCTCGGCCACCAGCTTGCCGTCCTTCAGGACAACAATCGCATCCACATAATTATCGCGGATATAGGCACCGAGATCGAAATTGCCGCCCTCGCCCATCGCAGCCTCATAGCGCGCGACGACCTTTTTCGATGCCGTCGGCAGGGGCACCACAGGCCCGCTGCCGCGATAGATCGGGCGGCTCGGCAGCAGGCTTTCAACATGCTTGAAGGCCCAGCGGCTATAGGGGGGCAGAACCCAGTTGGAGAAGGTCACCTGTGCTTCGGCAGGCGGCGGAAAGCCCTGCATCAGCGCCGGCGCCTTGGCGGCATCCTCTGCAGCGGTTGACGCAGACAGTACCAGCGACAGGGCCAGGGCCCCGCCGTACCAACGGGATCGTGCGATCATGAATTTCCTCCCTTAATCTCTCCCGCCAGCATCATTAACCATACTGACGGGTTTGACAATGGGGAGGCAGCAACCGGCCTCAGGTGCGGAATTTGCTCCACGGGCCGGTGATCGCCAGCGTTTTTGCCGGGCTATAGACATTGACGAACATGGTGGCACCGTCCGGCGAGAAGCAGACACCGGCGAGCTCCGTCTGCGTCTTCAGCTCGCCAAGCGTATAGACCTTGCCGTCCGGCGTCACGCCGCGCAGGTGATTGTCCGTGATGGTCGTATATTGGTCCTCGCAGACGATCAGGTGGCCGTTCGGCGCGACCGTCAGGTTATCGCCGAAATCGAAAACGTCCGGTCCGGGCGATTCCAGGAACAGCTGGATACGGCCGGGCTCGTCGCCCTCTTTCGCCGTGCCTTCAAACGAGGAAGGCTTATAACGCATGATCTGGCCGTAGCCTTCCACGCCGCCCGAGGTGCAGCAGAAGTAAAGCTCGTCCTTGCCCCAATGGATGCCTTCGGCGCGGGCGAAGGTCACCGCCCCTTTGGCAGCACCGCGTTCGCGCAGGTCATCGTTCGGGCTATGGACGTCATCGAGGTCAACCCAGAAGGCCTGCTGCCACTGGCCAACGCCCCAGTCCCGACCGTTCCAGTTGCGGCTGTCGCCGCCCGCCGGTTTCGCCACAAAGGCAAGCGCCTGCAGGCGGCCACCCTTGGCAAGGTCACCCGGCACTTCGGGAATGAAACGGTAGAAAAGCCCGTCGTCGCGGTCTTCGGTCAGGTAAACGATGCCGCTGCGCGGATCGACAGCCGCAGCTTCGTGGTTGAAACGCCCCATGGCCTTCAGGGGCACGGGCTCCACCGGCCCTTCAGCGCGCGAGGGAACTTCGAAGATCCAGCCATGGTCCTTGGCACCGGGGTCGCCCGGCAGGCTGATATCTTCCTCACAGGTCAGCCAGCTGCCCCACGGTGTTTGTCCGCCCGCGCAGTTGCGGATGGTGCCAATGAGGCTGATAAACTGCCGGTCAACATGGCCGGTCGCCAGATCATAAATGATCGTTGTGGTGCCGCCCGGCAGCGGTACGCCATTGTCGAACCGGTCATAGGCCGGCATGTCGGCGGGCGCGGCTTTGCGGGCGAACGGGCCGGTGCGGGTGTTGGACGGCTTCATTTCATGGTTGCGGACCAGCGCCACCTTGGTGCCTTCATAGGGGAAGCAACCCATGCCATCGGCCTTGTCGGGCACGGCAAAGCCGTCGCTCATCATATCGCCGAACTTGGAGACAACCCGGTAGGAGAAACCCTTCGGCAGGTCCAGCAGGCCATCCGGATCGGGGACAAGCGGCCCATAGCCCGCCACCAGCGGCGAAAGCCCGGCATCGGCAATCGCGAGCCGCGAGGCAACGCCTGCAAAAGCGAGCGAACCGAGCCCCAGGGTGAACTGGCGTCTGCTGAGTTTCATGGATGCTGTCTCCTCTATTTGTCTGGCACCCTAACGCATGTGAATGCCATTTGTGGAGCCGCATACAGCCTGCACAGTGACATTTTGATGAAGCGTTGAAAATTTGAGGTGCATCCTGCCTTGCAGGAAGGTGACAAAAACACCCGCCTCCGGTAGGGTCGCGGCCAACAAACGGAAGGCAATCCATCGTGGCGCGGCTCATTCTTTTCAACAAACCCTATGACGTACTGTCGCAGTTCACCGACCGCGGCACCGACAGCCCCCGTGCCACGCTTTCCGATTTCATCAAGGTGCCGGGCGTGTATCCCGCCGGCCGGCTGGACAGGGACAGCGAAGGACTGATGCTGCTGACGGACGACGGTAGGTTGCAGGCGCAGATTTCGAGCCCGAAGTTCAAGATGCCAAAATGCTATCTCGTGCAGGTGGAAGGCGACCCAGGCGAGGATGCGCTTGTCGCCCTTCGGAGAGGCGTTGAACTGAAAGACGGCATGACCCTGCCCGCAGGTGCGGAACGGATTGAGCCCCCTGCCCTGTGGCCGCGCAATCCGCCCGTGCGTTTCCGCAAAAGCGTGCCAGACACATGGCTGAAGCTCACAATCCGCGAAGGCCGCAACCGGCAGGTCCGCCGCATGACGGCAGCTGTCGGCCACCCCACGCTGCGGCTGGTGCGCTGGAGCATCGGGGACTGGACGCTTGATGGCATCGCACAAGGCGAATGGCGGGAAATCCAGGTCAGATAGTAGCGGGCTCGAGCCCCAGAAGGCTTGTCAGTTGCTCGGGCCTGGCGATCAGGTCAGCGAGCGTGTAACGGTCAAGCACCGTGAGGAACGCCAGAAGCGCTTCAGAGAGGATGCCGCTCAATCGGCAATCGGGTTTCACCCGGCAACAGTTTTCCGCCATGAAGCATTCAACGATGGCCATGTCGGGCTCCACCTTGCGGACAAGCGCGCCAAGGATGATAGCGTCGGGCTCCTTGCCCAATCGGATACCGCCATTCTTGCCCCGGATCGCCTCGACATAGCCAAGTTGCCCCAGCTGATGCACCACCTTCATCAGGTGATTGTTCGAAATGCTGTAGCAGTCTGCAATTTCCCGGATCGTTGCCAGCCGTGACCGGGTGACGCCCAGATACATCAGGACGCGAAGGGAATAGTCGGTCTGCAGCGTCAGTCGCACCTGTTATCTCCGATCATGCCGTGCGGCATCATCTATCATCTAAACAGGTATTCCAGATATTGCAATTCCGGCCTATTCCAGATCGGTGCGGTAAGGGGCGATAACGCTGGCGTCGAAGCCCTCGGCTTCCATCTGCGCGACGGCAGCTTCGAGCTGGGCGCGCCCTTCGGCCTCCTTGCCCTGCCGCATCAGGACCCGGGCTTCGAGCCCCGCAATACGCGACGCCCATGTCTCGCCCGGTGTTGCCGCCTCCATGACCGGCGCCTTAAGGCCCGGCAGCAGCGAGGCTGCCTCGCCCGCTTGCCCGTTTGCCACATAGGCGGTTGCCAGATGGAAGCCCATCACCTGCACCCCCGGCGATGCCGGTCCCATCATTTTGGCAAAGCCTTCGCGCGCCGCCGCCAGTTGCGGCACGGCACCGTCCGCGTCCCCAAGCTGCAGGCGGATGACACCTTCATTGCCGAGCTGCATTAGGCAGGACAGATGCTCGGCGCCGTTGCGCGCACACATGCCTTCCCGCACGCGGGTGATCAGCGGCAGAGCTTCCGCCCAGCGCCCGGTGGAGCCATAGAGATTGACGAGCGCGCCTCGCGCTTCCTCGGCCTGAAACGAGTCCGGGCCGTAGCCTGCCGACAAGGCATCGATGGCCGAGAGCAACACAGGCTCCGCGTCCGCATGCCGCCCGGCATACAGGAGTGCTGCCCCCAGAAACAGCTTGGCGCTCGCCTGACGGGCTGGCGTTACCCCAGCCTCGGCGAAGGCCGGGTGATCCAGCCCTTCCAGAAGTTCAACGGCTTCTTCCTGACGGCCAAGCCGGCTGTAGCTCTGGGCAAGGTCCATGCGCAGGCTGTGAAGGAGGCTCAGGTCCGCCATGCCGGCCTTGTCATAATGGGCAATCGCCTGTTCATAGGCATTGGCCGCCGGCTCCATCTGCGCCTGCAACAGGTGATAGCGCCCCCGCGCATAGGCCGCCCGGATCGCCAGCGGATTGCTCGCCGCAATCAGCGCCCCCGCATCTGCGTCAGCGGCATCCAGTATGGGAGCGGCCTCCCCGTAGCGGCTGGCGTTCGACAGGGCCTGTGCCAGTGCATAGCGGGCCGTGAGGCTTTCTGGCGACGCCTTGCCGGACCGGGCCGTTTCAAGGCTCACCAACCGGGTCAGATGCTTTACCGCCCCTTCAAAATCAGCGAGGCCTTCGTGGATGCCCGCGATGCTCCGGTGCAGGGATATCTGCGTTGTGGGGTCGTCGCCAAAACGTTCATCGATCCGGTCGGCGGCTAGGGCCAATGCTTCCCGCACCGAGGCGTCGGCGCTCGCCCCCGGGCTGCGCGGGTCCGCCGCCAGCAATACCTCGCGCAGGAAACCTGTTGCCGCCTCGGCGCGGCTGGCTTCGGCCACTGCCTGATCCCGGGCCTTCTCGGCGCCCTGATATAACCAGAGGCTGGCGACAAGGCCGAGGGTGAGGACCGCGCCGGTTGCCCATATCCACGGACGGCGGGCGGCAAGCCGGTCAAGCTGCCGTGCCATCCGTTCGCTTTGCGCGAGGGCCTCCCGCGCTTCTTCCGCTGCGCGGTGACGCAGCGACAGGTCACGCAGGCTCCGGGCAAGCATGTCGGCGGCTGGCGTGCGCGCGACCGGATCACCCGCCGTGGCTGCGGCGATATCCTCACGCAGCAGCTCATCTGCCACATCCTGTTCCCAGCCGGTGGTCAGGGGCTTGCGCATGTCGCCCGCCAGCAGCTGATACAGCAGGATGCCCAGCGCATAGATATCGCTGCGCACCGAAGGCGCCTGCCCGGTTACCACCTCGGGCGCCAGATAAAGTGGCGTGCTTCTGCCGGTTTCGCTGGAGCCTGTATCCTGCGTCATCCCCAGCGGGGTCACACCAAGGTCCGCGAGCGTCTCTGCGGCAAAAACACCGCCACTGCCAAAATCGGTCAGTTTGACCTGCCAGCCCTTTTCCGGATTTTCGCGGATCAGGATATTGGCGGGCTTCAGGTCCTTGTGCAGCACACCGGCACGGTGGGCCGCGGCAACCGCGTCAACGATCTGCACGGCAACGGCGAGCCGCGCATCCGGCACCATATGCTTCAGCCTGCCGCCTTCCTCTGCCCAGTCCCGCAACTGCAGGCCGCCATCCTCGATTTCCAGAAAGAAGGGAGGCTCCTCGAAATTCCAGTCGTGGATGCGCACGATATCCGCCCGGTCGCCAAGGCTCATCTGCAGGATGCGCGACAGGGTCACCTCCCGCTTCAGGGCAGAAAGCTGCGCGCCATCAGCGCTGAATTTGAAGATGCGGGTTTCGGGCGTCTTATAGTGCCGCGCCCGCCATACCTCGCTGCCCTCTGTACCGGCGAGCTGCGCTTCAAGCCGGTAATGCGATCGACCCGGCACCTGTTCCCCGGCTGTGAGGTCAAGCCGGTTGACCAGCCGCCGCCCGGTAGCCACGCGTTCAACCGGCCCCTTGAAACGATATCCGACGCGTGCCTGTGTCACGATCCGGTCGGCATGGTCTGGCCCCAGCGCCTTGCGCAGTTTCGCCATGGCGTTGGCGAGCACATTTTCAACGGTGATGCGGCCCGCCCAGACATGGTCAAGGAGTTCGTCCTTGGTCATGACCTCGTCGGCATGGGCGACGAGAATGGCCAGAAGCTCAAGCGGCTTGCGCTCAAGTTCCACCGGCTTGCCGTCAAGGCTCAACTCAAACCGGGCCTCGTCAAACTCGACGGAGCCGAAGCGGTAGCGGAACAGCGTTCCGCCCGATGTGTCCGGTGTTGCCACCATGATCCGACCCCCATGGCGGTTGAAGCCCCAAGTCCTTGATCAGGCGAAAGGTTAGACTTTCGTTAGGGTTCCGTGAAGACCGAAAATGCCCGCTGCCCCTATCGTTCGCTCATTCATGTCGCATTGGGGAGCCATCAGCCATGACACCGAAACCTTCATCGTTCCGAGTTTCACACCGTGCAACCCTACTTGCCGCCGCCAGCCTGATGCTGGCTGCCTGCGGGGGCGAAGAGGACGCATCGTCCGCCGCTGCCGCCGCCGGGGCCAACAGGTCCGCGGCAGAAACACGCCCGGCGGCCGCAAAGCCGGCGGGCGACCCGAACGCCCTGCCTGCCCCCAAATGCCCGGCAAAAACGGATGATGGCCTGCCCGGCCCCGATATCCTTGGCCTGAAGCTCGGCATGAGCAAGGACATGGCGCTCAATATCGTGCGGTGCCATCTGGGCGCCGACGCCTTTGTCGACCCGCAGCGCAACTGGATCCAGGGGCTGAACGCCCACCAGCTGGAACTCGCGCCCCAGGCCTTCATGGTGCAGCAGGGTGAGACCTCGGCCTGTAACTTCCGCACCTTCAACGACATGCAGAAGTGCGGCCCCGGCAACCGTGTCTGGGGGCACGTTTCGGAGAAATTCACCCTCGCCACCCCCGGCGTGCCGGGCCGCGAAACACTCGTCGGCGTCTGGCGGACCCAGAATTTCAAGCCGGACGAGATGCCCGCTGTTGAAAGCCTTGTCGCCGCCCTCACCAAGAAATACGGCGCGCCGCAATTCCGCGACAAACGCGAGAACCGCCGCGGCGACCTCAGCCGCCTGCGCTGGATCACCGATGTGAGCGGCCAGCCTGTCATAGACCCCAACCCGTTGTTCCGGCGCTGCGGCTTCAATATTGACGGCCGCATGAATGCCCTTTCATGGAGCGAAGGCTGCGGCCTCAACCTCGCGGTCGAAATCATGCACAGCCCCGATAACCCGGCCCTCGCCAAGGAACTCAGCGTCGGCATGCTGCATCAGGACAATCTGTTCCAGTATGGCAGCGACCTGCAGGCCGAACTGAACGAGATCGAAGAAGGCCGCCGCGCCGAAGAGCTGGAACGGGCCAAAAAGTCCGGCAGCGATATCGCACTTTAGGAGCAGATCATGACCAGACCAGCTGTTGCCATCCTCTCCCTGTTCCTCGCGGCCTGTGGCGGCGAGGGAACGTCCGAAGGCCAGTCGGGGCAGGATGCAAACCAGACCCGCGCCACCTATGGCAGCTCGCGCAGCCAATCCGGGGGCAATTCCGCTGTGCCCGGCAACACCAGCACATCGTCGGGCGTGGACAGGCTCAAGCTCGGGGGCGGCACCCTCGCCTATCCCGACTATCTTCAGGTGGTCGCGCTGGCCTTCCGCCTGCGTGGAGAGGCGCTGCCCATTGAGGAATGGACGCGCTGGAACATCAAGGTAACAAACGCCAACGAATTTGAACGCCCGGCGCGGCACGCCGAGGTGATGGCTGAATATCGTGCCATCGATGCCTCAACGGCTGGCATCGGCCATCTACGCATTCTCGTGCGTTCGCGGCTCATGGAATATGATATCCAGCGCCAGGGCTTCCCGCTTCAATCCATCGGTCCCGGCACGACCTATGAATATGAGGCGCAAATCGGCAAACCTTACAAGGCCGGTATACGGCTCGAGAATGCGACCGAAGCCGGCTTCTGGCCCATACCGCCCGCCGAGGCGCAAGCCTTGATCAACCGGATCAGGACTGTGCGTATGGTGGACGCCCATCTGGACCTCGACATCACCGGCATCGACACGCGCGGCAAGGTGCCGGTCATTCTGGCAAACGTCACCGAATTCCGGCTCAATCTTGAAAAAGTTCTCCAGAGCGAGGAAATCGCCCACGTCCGGGTGAAGTAGTCGTGGGCGATCAGGATGGGGCCAGCTCGCCGCGCGCGACGGGGTAGCCCATATTCATCCAGCCGAAAATGCCTTCGTAAAGCACGGCGGTGCGGGTATAGCCGCGCCGCCGCAGCTGGTTCACCACATGCTCGGCCGCCGCCCGCGGGCAGGAACAATAAGCCACGATCTGCACATCCTTCGGCAGGTCACGCACCACATCATCAAGCTTCGTATAGTAAGGCAGCGGGACCGAGCCTTCGATATGCACGCGCTGCCATACGGATACGACCCGTGTGTCCAGCAGCACCATGCGTTTGCCCGCCTGAAGGGCTGCGAGCAGGTCCTTCGATGATACGTGCATGCCGTCCCTCAGCTCGAAGTCCGGGTCTTCGCCGTCCTTGTTGATGACATATTGATCCGGCGTCGGCAGCGGCTTCAGGGCAACCTTCTGCGCCTTCCAGCCATCTGCGCGACCACGCAGGAACGCCGTCAGGTCATCAATATTCTGCGGCGACAGGATATCCTTCCACGCCACCATCGGCGTGTCTTCGCGGCCGTTCGCGATGGCATAGCGGATGAATTCATCGGAATTGTGGGCGAGGGCCGACCGGTTGCCGATGGCCGGCGCCGTCACACCCTGCCCCTCGTCGCCGTGGCAGCTGGTGCAGTTTTCCCTGAACAACACTTCGCCGCGCGCAGCGTCGCCTTCGATCATGTCTTTCTGGATATCGACGCGGTCTTCGGCACCCGACTGCCAGAAAAGCCAGTAGGTGAGGTCCCACGTTTCATCGAGCGTCAAGGGGCCGCCGACCTCTCCGAGATAGCCGCCCATCGCCGTGCCTTCGCGCCCGTAGGAAAGCGCACGCAGCACTTCATGCGGCACACCCGTGCGCATCAGGCTTTTGCTTCTGAGCGACGGTGCATGGTCATTCACATAGCCCTGCCGGTCTTCGCCATGGCAAAGCGCGCAGTAGCGCTGGTAATTGCTGGCGGCGACCCGGGCCTGTTCTTCGGTCAATTTGCGGGGCGGCTCGATCGTGCCGCGCTCCTGAGCGTGTGTTGTGCCACCCGCAACCAGCATGAGCGTCGCAACAGCCATGACCCGCGCCAGATTCTGCATTTACCCCTCCCCGACCAGCTTTACGCCAACTGTAGCGGGAAGACGTCCGGTGTCAAAAGGCTATCAGGGCTAGATAATCTTAAAGCCAAGGGAAGCGCTGTGCCTGTTTGTATTCATACACAGCGATGGCATCTTCATCCACGCGCGTGAGGCCGATCTGGTCAAGCCCGCGCAAGAGGCAGTCCTTGCGGAACGCGTCGACGTCAAAGGCCACTTTTGTGCCATCGGTTGTGGTGATGGCCTGCCTTTGCAGATCAACATGCAAGGAGCCCAACGCTGCCGCCGCCAACTGTTGCCTGCGGCAGGGTGATCAGCAGCCTTGCACGCGAACGGCTCCTTTCGGATTCCGCCCGCGTGCAAAGCTGGCCATTCTCGATCTGCCATCCTGGCGGGAAGGCCCCTTAGGCGATCGAAAGACGGACCGTCCTCAAGGACCAGAACTCGATCCAGCCGAGGGCCGCAACCACAAGCGCCTGCGCCACCACAAAGGCGGTGCCGAGCCCGTTGGGTGCAATCATTTCCAACAGAATGATGCTTGCGACCACCCAGCCTGCATTGCCGATGATCACGAGCCAGACGGCAGCTGCGTTGCCGAGCCACCAGGTCGCAGTTGCAGCCATATACAGCCCGATCGGAAGGAGAAGCGCCCCGGCATAGAAAAGCAGGGCTGGCGGCAGAGCGGTGAGGCCGGACACAAACCCGGACGCCGCCACGAGAAGCAGCCCCATGAGAAGACATGTAGCCGCATCGAGCAGAAGAATGGACTTCAGGGAAATTCTGGGTTGGGAAGACATATCAGGTTCCTTTCGCATCTAGACCCACGCCGGGTATGGGGCAAAAAGTGATCCTGCTGCTGCGGGAAGTCGATTACCTGCAAGGTAATTGTTCATACTTTTTATCTGGTGCTAGGATGGTGTCATGAACAGCGCCTCGTCGATGAATGTCGGTTCGCTTCTCAGGGAATGGCGGGAACGCCGCTCGCTGAGCCAGTTGGCCCTCGCCTGCGAGGCCTCGATCTCGCAGCGGCACCTGAGCTTCGTGGAATCCGGCCGCAGTACGCCGAGCCGCGACATGATCATTCATCTGGCCGAACAGCTTTCCATTCCCTTGCGGGAGAGAAACTCCCTGCTTGTCGCGGCTGGCTTCGCGCCCCTATACAGCCAGCGCCCGCCAGAGGACCCCGCCCTCGGGCCCACTAGCGAGGCGGTCGCCGCAATCCTGAAGGGGCACGAGCCATATCCCGCCATTGCAGTGGACCGGCACTGGAACCTGTTGCAGGCGAATGCGGCCTTACCCTTCATGCTGACGGGCGTGGATCCATCGCTTCTGGAAGGTCCGATCAATGTGCTGCGCATAGCGCTGCACCCCAAGGGCCTTATGCCGCGTATCCTTAATCATGCAGAGTGGCGGCGACATCTGTTGCACCGGCTGGACCGCGAAATCAGCAACACGGCCGATCCGAAACTTGTTGAGCTGGCGAACGAACTGAAGTCCTATCCGCATGGCGAAAACCGAGCGCGCTTCGGCGTTGAAATGCCGAACCTCGGCAATGTCGCTGTCATGCTGCAATTATCATCCGACTTCGGGCCGCTCTCGCTGATCAGCACGACAACCGTGTTCGGCACCGCCCTCGATATCGGTCTCGCGGAACTCACCATCGAGACCTTCTTCCCTGCCGATCCCGATACCGGGGCCCGCCTGCGCCAGATTGGTGCCACCCAAAAATAAGCGCCGCCGACTGCCATCAGCCAAGCGTCTTTCCCTCATTTCACCTGCCGGTGCGCGTCCCGAAGCCTTTCATGCGGCGTTTTGGCCATGGCATTTCTCCCTGCTTCGTTGGCAGTGCCGGCCCATGGCATGAAAAACGACGATTAAATGTATACAATTATCTTTACGCCCGCCCCAGAATATGTATCCTGTCAATGATAGGGAAAGTGCGGTTAATCCGGGATATTTTGTAAAAAACGGTAAAAATCAGGAGAGGGTGTCATGCGGAAATTGGGTTCCAGCCTGCTAGTATTGTGTACGTACGGGCTCAGCCAGCAGGCAGTTGCACAGACGGAAGACCAGAGCGACGACTTCGCGCTTGAAGAAATTGTGGTTACGGCGCGCGGCCAGCGCGAGATCCTGCGGGAAACCCCCGCAACACTGACGGTACTGACAGCCGAAACGCTGGAAAAGACGGGCATCAAGAATGCCTCCGACTTTGTGAACTTCACCCCCGGCGTGTCCATCGTGGCCAACACAGCCGAAGCCGGCGACAACCAGATCAACATCCGCGGCATCAATAGTGCGCGCGACGCCGAATCCTCGGTGGCGCTGGTCGTTGACGGCATCCTCAAAACCAACACCGCGGTACTCAATCAGGATCAGGGCACTGTCCGCCAGATTGAAATCCTGAAAGGCCCGCAGGGCGCCATCTATGGCCGCAACGCAGCCGCCGGCGCCATCGTCATGACCACGGCTGAGCCGGGCGACGAAATGGAAGGCGGCTTCAAGGCAAGCGGCGGCAACAACAGCAATTTCAGCGGCGCGGCCTATATCAGCGCCCCGCTTTCCGACACTGTCGGCTTCCTCGTTTCAGCGGACTATACGACAACCGACGGCTTCTTCCGGAACCGCTATCTTGGGGACCGGGCCATTGTCGATGACCGCGAGACATGGAACATCAATGGCCGGCTGGTACTGAAGCCGAGCGACGTGACGAAGATCGATGCCAAGCTGCGCTACGGCGAACTGGGCGGTGCCTCGATTAACTTCAACCCGATCTTCGCCCTGCCCACCTTTGCAAGCGGCCTTGGCGTGCCAGCCTTCTATGAAGACATCAACAAGCACACCTTCCTCTATGACAGCAACATCCGCCCAGAAAACGACCAGCGCACCTTCGAGGCGTCGGTCAAGCTGGAGCATGAATTCGATACGATGCGGCTGACCGCATGGGCGCTTTACAGCGATGTGAAGAACGACCTGACCGCCGATGGCACCTCGGGTGACTTCTTCCGCTATGCCGGTGTTGCAGAATGTATCGCCTCGACAGCCGAGGCCGAAGGCTATCCGGTCAATCCGCCGTCCTACTTCGCGGGCGCATTCGGCCAGCTTTACGGCGCCTATTCGCCCACGACCTGCGACGGCACCCAGTATCAGATGCGCAACCAGAAAGACTTCAGCGCCGAAGTCCGGTTGGCGTCGCTTGATGACGGGCAGCCGCTGCAATGGCAGCTTGGCTCCTATTATCTGAATATCGACCGCACCACGGCGGTCAGCCTTGGCGCTGACCTCAATCAGGGTGTCCTGCAAAATCCCTATAACGGCCCGACCTCGGCAAACCCGACGTCGCAGCTTTACTGGGATAATTTCAACACCAACGTCTATGCAGGTTTCGGCTCGCTGAGCTATGCCATGAGCGAAGCCCTCAAGGGCACCTTCGCCCTGCGCTATGACCGCGAGGAACGCAAGGTCCACAACCTTGCCCCTGCCGTGTTCGACCCTTACACAGGCGGCCCCATCAACCCGGGCCAGCAGGTGGTGGACGGCGTGGTGCAGCCGATTGCCGACCAGTCGGAAGCCTTTGACCAGATCGAGCCGAAAATCAGCCTGAGCTATGCGCCTGACCGTACCTTCACGGCCTTCGCCAACTGGGGGATCGGCTTCAAGTCCGGCGGTTTCAACAACCAGGGCAGCAAGGCGCTGATCGATGCCAACTTCAACTCGGCCCCGGTCAACGCCGGCGTGGTGATCAACGACCAGTTCCGCAAGGAAACCTCAAGCGCGTTTGAAGCAGGCATCAAGGGCACCTTCCTTGATGGTCGCGTCAGCTACGATCTTGCGGGCTACTATACCAAGGTCGACGACATGCAATTCTTCGAATTCTTTGTCGGCGGCTTCGGGCTCCTGCGCGTTGTTTCCAACATCGACCGGGTCGATATCAAGGGCCTTGAAACCAACGTCAATGTCCGCATTACGCCCGAATGGCGCGTGTTCGGCGGGGTGAATATCACCGACAGCGAGATCAAGGAAAACGCGTCGCGCCCCAATACCGTCGGTAACAAGTCACCCTACACGCCGGACTACACGATCAATGCCGGTACCCAGTATGTGCAGGAGATCACGGACGATATCGATCTCTTCGTGCGGGCTGACTGGCGCCGCGTGGGCCCGACCTGGTTCCATACAGTGCAGGACCAGACGCGGGTGACGATCTTCGAAGCCTTCTATCCGGGCCTCGGCACCGCCAACTATGACCTGACGCAGCGCAAGGCCTACGATCTCGTCAATCTCCGCATCGGTTTCGAGACCGACACCTGGAGCCTGACAGGCTATGCCTCCAACCTCTTCAACGAGAAGTTCGTCGAGGAAGTGATCCCGGCGGTCGAGTTCGGCGGATCGTTCGTCTCGCCCGGTGCGCGGCGGTCTTACGGCCTCGAACTGAGCTACAAGTTCTAGGAACCCTCCGGGTGTACGCACCCACGGATAACCATCGAGGCGCGGCTGGCAACGGCCGTGCCTCTTTGCATGGCATGAAAGAGCATGCAGCTGGTGCGAAGCCCCTGTTTTGGCGTGCCAAAACCGGTCAAGTTCCGTATAGAGGCTGTAATCCTTCCGGAAAGGAACTCGAAGGTGTCGAAAGCGACTGAAAAGGCCTATGAAACGATCCGCGCGGCGATCCTGTCCGGGCGCTACGCCCCCGGCGCGCATCTGAAGGAAGAGGAGCTCGTCGGCCTCTGCGGCGTCAGCCGCACCCCGGTGCGCGATGCCCTCCGCCGACTGGCGGCCGATCGCTATGTGGTCGCGCGGCGCAATCAGGGCACCTATGTCAATGAATGGTCGCTCGACGATATCGCCTGCATCTTTGAAATGCGTGCCCTTCTCGAAGGCTATGCCGCCGAGCGCGCGGCCACCCGCATCACGCCCGATCAGCTCGCGCGCGTCGACAAGGCATGGCGCGATATCGAGGACGTCCTTGCCAAAGACAAGCTGGATATCCCCGAATTCCTGCGCGCCAACCGCGTGTTCCACACAACGATCATCGAGGCCGCCTGTAACCGCCAGCTCCGCGAAACCATCGACCAGCTGGTGCAGCCCCCGATCGTGAACCGCACAGCGATGACCTATTCACGGCAGGACCTGCGCCAGAGTAACGATCACCACGGGCTGATCCTTTCGGCACTCAAGACCGGCGATGCGGTCACCGCCTGCACGGCGATGCGCCAGCACCTGCTGACGTCCTATCAGAACTTCCTGCGCAATTACGACCGCTCGCTGGGGCAGGAATAACCGGACAAAACCATAGAAAAGGGCCGCCCGTGACATTCACCGGCGGCCCTTTTTCATTCTATGCTCTTGTCAGTGCTGGCGCGGTGGCATCGGCGCCGGCAGGCCGGTATCCGCCTCGCAGCGCGCCCGCAGTTCCTCGATCGACGGGCCGAAATTGAAGATCTGGCTGGTGTCGATTGTCTTTGCAAGCTCGGCGCGGCGGGCCTTTGTGGCGGCTTCATCCACCGTGAAATCCTCCCGCACCTTGACGCCATAATTGGCAAAGGCACCCTCGACGCTCACAAGACCGCGTTTCACCTCAAGCGCCACGAGATCGGCATCGCGCTCGGCCGGGCTGCCCCAACCGCCACCGCCCCAGGTGATATAGTCAAGCTCGTCGCCTTCCTGCACCTCGATATTATCGCACTTGGCAGGCAGGATGATTTCCTCACCCGATTTACGGCGCAGCACCTTCCTTGACCGCTCGCCGGGCTCACCGCCGTTCACACCCCAAGGTGAGGTGAACCAGCGGTCGTCATGGATCGCGATAATGCCGTCATTGAGGAAGGCATAGGTCATCAGGATGCCATTGCCGCCACGGTTCTTGCCCGCCCCGCCACTATCGGCAAGCGAGGTATAGCGGGTGATGCGCATCGGGAAATAGCGTTCCAGAAACTCGTTCGGCACGTTGGTGAAGCCCGGCCACAGGCTATGACCATCCGGCCCGTCACCCCAAGGCCGGCCCGGAATGCCCCCGAAGCCGATCTGGAACAGCTGGAACCATTCGCGGCTGTCCTTGTGGAAGCCCGAATACATCAGGTGCGGGCTCGACGAGAAACCGGCCGCGTTCAGGAATTCCGGCTGCCCCTGCCCCAGAAGCCCGCCAAGTACGTCGAAGATACGGCCAAGCGCGTGGGTCCGGCAGGAAAGCGCCGCCGGGAAGGCCGGCTTCAGCAGGCTGCGTTCGGGGATGCGTACGTCAACGAGATCATAGAAGCCATCGTTGAACAGCACCTGCGGATCGAACACCATGATCATGTAGATGCCAAAGAACATCTTCAGCATGTTTTCGTTGAGATAGAAGTTCACCGAGCCAACGGCCTGCGGGTCGGTACCTTCGAAATCGAGGATGACCTTCCCGCCCTCGCGCCACATGGTGCATTTCAGCTTGTAGGGGCCATAGCCGCGGCCATCGTCGCAGACATAATCCTCGAAGCTGACTTTCTTTTCGGAAACCGCCGAGGCAATCAGGTGCCCCATCGCGCGTTTGTTGCGGGCCAGAAGCTCATCCGTGGCGGAGGAGAAAAGGTCGTCGCCGAAACGGTCGCAAATCTCGTTCACGCGGCGCTCGGCCACCCGGCAACTGGCGACAATGGCCAGAAGGTCGGCACGGCACCATTCGGGCATCCGCACCTGATGCAGCACCAGCTTCAGGATATCTTCCTGCAGCACATCCTTGCGGAACAGCTTGATCGGCGGGATGCGCACGCCTTCCTCGAAGATCGAGGTGGCGTCGGTGGGCAGCGAGCCCGGCACCTTGCCGCCGATGTCAGTCTGGTGGCCGAACATGCAGGCCCAGGCGGTCAGCCGCCCCTGGCGGAAGATCGGCCGGATGATCAGCCAGTCGTTATTGTGGCTGACCGCGCCTTCGCACGAATAGGGATCGGAAAGCCAGATCATGTCGCCTTCCTCGATCTCGCCTTCATAGGCGCGCAGGAAGCCGCCAATGAAGCTGCCGAACTGGCCGACGACCATCAGGCCGTTGCGGTCAGCGATCAGCGGGAAGGCGTCGCCCTGCTCCCGGATGCCGGGGCTCATGGCCGTGCGGAAAAGCGTCGCGTCCATCTCTTCCCGCGCGTTGCGCAAGGCATTTTCGATGATATCGAGCGTGATCGTATCCACGTCGATGGGCGTGAAGGGCGTCTGGTTGGTCTGGATGATTTTTGCAGCCATTGTCTTTCCCCTCAGGCGACCGGATTGATCAGGATATTGCCGAAGTCATCAACGACCCCGACATGGTCGGGCAGGATCACCGCGGTCGAATCCATCTCGGTGATCACGCACGGGCCGACCAGCCGGTCACCGGCTTCGAGCTTAGCGCGCTCGTAAATAACGGCGTCGCGTTCCTGCCCTTCAACCCACATGCGGTGGTCGCGCAGCTTGGCCTGCGCCGGGTCCGTGTCCCCTTTGGCGAGCTTCTGGGTCGGCATTTCCGCCGCCTTGCCAAGCCCGATGGCCCGGAGGTTGACGATTTCATGCACCACATCAAGATTGAAGGTGAAAAGCCGCTTGTGTTCGGCATCGAAGGCCGCCTTGACCGCCTCGATCCCGTGGCCAGCTTCGAAGTCGGCAATATCGATTGCCATGCTGACTTCGAACCCTTGGCCCGCGTAACGAACGCCGGCCTCGAACCGCACCGACTGCTCGTCCTCGGGCACGCCTTCGTCTTTCAGGTCGCCCTTCACCACGCCGCGCATTTCGGCGAGAAGTGCAGCGATTTCTGCATCTTCCGTCTGGCTGACCATCTTGTTGAACGAGCGGGCATGTTCGTAACGGAGCTGCGTGGTCGCGTCACCGGTTGCACACAGCACACCGGGGCTCACCGGCACGATAACGGGATAGGATCCCATCAGCTTGCCAACCGCGTTCGAATGCAGCGAACCCGCGCCGCCAAAGCCCATCAGGGCAAATTCGCGGGGGTCATAGCCCTGCTGCACGGAAACAAGGCGAAGCGCGCCGAACATATTCTCGTTGGCGATATCGATGATGCCCTGTGCAGCCTCATAAAGGCTGACACCCAGCGCATCGGCAACCTTCTGCACCACGGTTTTCGCCGCGTCACGATCCAGCTTGAAGGTACCACCCAACAGCGATTCCGGCAGGTTGCCAAGCACCACATGTGCATCCGTTACCGTCGCGCGGTCGCCGCCCTTGCCATAGGCCGCCGGCCCCGGCACGGCGCCCGCGGATTCCGGGCCGACACGCAGCGCACGGGTCAGTTCCGGCACATGGGCGATGGAGCCACCACCAGCGCCGACCGTTTTCACATCCAGCGACGATGCCCGCACGGTGAGGTGACCGACACTCGTTTCGCGGCGCAGCTTGGGCTCGCCGTTCTCGATCAGGGCCACGTCGGTGGACGTACCGCCCACATCAAGTGTCAGGATATTGCCGATCCCGGCATTGCGCGAAACCCACAGGGCGCCTGTCACGCCGCCAGCCGGGCCGGACATCAGCAGGTTCACCGGGTGCCCCTCGGCCTTCTCCGATCCCATCAGGCCGCCGTCAGACCGCAGAAGGTTGATCCGGCCTTTCATGCCAAGGGCGCGCAGCTTGGACCGCAGGTTGGCCACATACATGGCCATCACGGGCCGCACCAGCGAGTTGGCAACAGTGGTGAGCGCACGCTCATATTCCTGCATCTCGGGCAGGATTTCATGGCTCAGCGAAACCGGGATATCGGGGAAAATCTCGGCGGCGATTTCGCCAACGCGCTGCTCGTGCGCGCCGTTCACATAGCTGTTAATCAGGCAGACCGTCAGCGCCTCAATCCCTTCGGCTTTCAGGCGCAGGAGTGCTGCGCGCACGCTCGCTTCATCAAGGGGCTTCACGACGCTGCCGTCAGCGCCCAGCCGTTCAGTGACCTCGACGGTCGTCTCCAGCGGGGCCAGCGGCTCGGGCTTCGGCCAGGTGATCCAGGCGGCAAGCCCGCCGGGCACCAGCGACCGGGCGACCTGCAGGATCTGGCGGTAGCCTTCGGTGACGACGAGCCCGGTGCGGGCGCCCTTGCCTTCCAGAACGGCGTTCGTGGCAACCGTGGTGCCATGCAGGAACTGGTCGATCTCGGACGGCTTCACGCCTGCCGCGGCGCAAATCGCCTCGGTGCCGTTGATCACGGCGACCGACGGGTCATGCGGCGTGCTTGGCACCTTGTTGCGCCATGTTTTTCCGGTCTTTTCCTCGATCAGAAGGAGATCGGTGAATGTCCCCCCAACGTCTACTCCGAGCCTGTATGACATCCCGTCTATCTCCCCGTATCGGTCTTGAGCCGTTCTGAAATCATGATATCAGGCGGCGCAGCTGGTGCCGCCGCCTTCTGGAAAACCGCCCGCCTGCGCCACTTGCGATGGCACCGGGCGGCCAAGAATTGTTTCGACCCAGCGTGCGCCCGCGACAATCGCATCAAGCGAAAGGCCCGTTTCAACCCCGCATTCGGCGAGCATATAGACAAGGTCTTCGGTCGCGATATTCCCGGTCGCTTTCGGTGCGAACGGGCACCCGCCAAGGCCGCCGATGGAAGCATCCAGCACATCGGCGCCAGCCTCGTAGGCGGCCCATGCATTGGCGATCCCGGTGCCGCGCGTATTGTGAAGGTGGACCCGGATGGGCATCCCCGGCAAGCGTTCCTTCAATGTGCCGACAAGCGACGCCACGGCGCGCGGATTGGCGACACCGATAGTGTCGGCAATAGCAATCTCGCGCGGGCCGGCCTCAGCGATTGTCTCTGCAATCGAAACAATGCGCGCGGGATCAACCCGCCCTTCGAAGGGGCACCCGAAAGCCGCCGAGATGGTCACCTGCGCTGACATGCCGTTTTCTACCGCCATCCGCACGATCTGGCTTGAAACCTCGACCGATTCAGCCGAGGTCTGGCCCTGATTGCGGGTCGCGAAGGTATCGGTTGCCACCACCACGGCGCCTGCCTCGTCAACCCCGCGCCGTCCGCCTTCCCGCGTGGCAAGCGCTCGCAACAGGCCGCGCTTGTTGAGAACAAGGCCGATATAGGTAACGTCCCCGCGGTCCGGCAGCCCGGCGATCACGTCTTCAGCGTCGGCCATTTGCGGCACACGGGCGGGATTGACGAAACTTGCCACTTCAAGGCGCCGCGCACCGGCATCGATGGCACGCGTGATGAGCGCGAGCTTGTGGACAGTCGAGAAAATGACCTTCTCGTTCTGCAGGCCGTCCCGCGCGCCAACCTCGACAATTTCGACAGGTCTCATCATCTGTGTCTCCCGCCCTATCCATACGCATTTCTATTGACTGTATACAATCCTAAAAATAATTTGTATACAAAATTGGGACGCGATAAATCTGGGCCTTGAGGGGCAATTGCCGACCACGGGCTATTTAGAAGAATACATAAACTGAAGGGTCCGGTTCGCGGGGCTTCGGGTCTGGAAAAGGAGACAAGCATGTCGGACAATGGCTTTGGCGCCCTGCAGGGCCTGCGCATGATCGAGCTCGGCCAGTTGATCGCGGGCCCCTTCTGCGGCCAGCTGATGGCCGATCATGGCGCCGAGGTCATCAAGATCGAGCAGCCCGGCAGCGGCGACCCGATGCGCGAATGGGGCCGCAACAAGCCGGTCTGGTGGCCGGTCATCGCCCGCAACAAGAAATCAGTGACGCTGAACCTACGCGTGCCCGAAGGGCAGGATATCCTGCGCGAACTGGTGCGCGATGCCGACTTCCTCCTCGAAAACTTCCGGCCGGGCACCATGGAGAAATGGGGCCTTGGCTACGATGAGCTTTCAAAGATCAACCCGCGCCTGATCATGATCCGGGTTTCAGGCTATGGCCAGACCGGCCCTTATGCGTCCCGCGCCGGATATGGCTCGATCGGCGAAGCCATGGGCGGCATGCGCAATCTGGCAGGTGATCCCTCCACCCCGCCAAGCCGCGTGGGGCTTTCCATTGGCGATTCCCTTGCTGCCACCTATGCCACCCTTGGCGCCCTGATGGCGCTGCAACGGCGCAACGTAACGGGCCGCGGGCAAGTGGTGGACAGCGCCATTTATGAAGCCGTGCTCGCGATGATGGAATCGACCATTCCCGAATATACTGAAGCGGGCTTCATCCGCGAGCGCACGGGCTCGATCCTGCCGAAGGTCGCACCTTCGAACGTTTACCCAACCAAGGACGGCGAAATCCTGATCGGCGCCAACCAGGACAGCGTCTGGACCCGCATGGCCGAAGCCATGGGCCGCCCGGAACTCGGCAGCGATCCGCGCTATTCGAGCCACCATGCACGCGGCGAAAACCAGGAAGAACTGGACGAGTTGATCTCGGCATGGAGCATCGGCTTCACCTCCAAGGACCTTCTGGACCTCATGGAGGAAAACGGCGTGCCGGCGGGCAAGATTTTCAAGGCGCCTGACATGCTCGAGGACCCGCACTTCAAGGCGCGCGACGCCGTGGTGAAAGTGGAACACCAGAGCTTCCAGAATATCTGGATGCAGAATGCCTTCCCGAAGTTTTCGGAAACGCCGGGCGAAATCCATTGGCCGGGCCCGGAGCTTGGTGCGCATAATGAGGATGTCTACAAGGGCATCCTTGGCCGGTCGGATGCCGACCTTGCCCGGATGAAGGCGGAAGGGATCATCTGATGGCGGGACGCAGCCCCGAAGACCTGCAGGACGACTACAAGAAGGCCGGCTTTTCGGGAACGCTCGGTTTCGGCAAGCGGCCTGCCCTCCTGATCATCGACGTGTGTGCTGCCTACCTCGACCCCGAAGCCCCGCTTTACGCCGGGATCGAGGCCGAATGCGCCAATATCGAAACGCTCCTGAAGGCTTTTCGCGCCAAAAGGCTGCCGGTCGTTCACACGCGGGTGGAATATCTGCCGGGCGGCGCCGACGGCGGACATTTCTACCGCAAGGTTCCAGCCCTGAAGGCCTTTGACCGCGGCAGCCCGCTGGCGGAACCGCCGACCGCCCTTTTGCCGGTAGAGGGCGAGGTGGTTGTCACCAAACAATATGCCAGCGCCTATTTCGGCACGTCGCTCGCCAGCACGCTTACATCACTTGGCGTGGATAGCGTGATCATCACCGGGGTCAGCACATCGGGCTGCGTGCGGGCGTCATGCCTCGATACGCTGCAGCACGGCTTCATCCCGCTTGTGGTGGAAGACGCCTGCGGCGACCGTGACCGCCGGGTCCATGACGCCAATATCTTCGACATGGGCGCCAAATATGCCGACATCGTATCGACTGCCGAGGTCATCGGGCATCTGGCCCGCGCGTAAGCGAAATCCAGCGCCCGCGTGGAACTGGACCGTCATTTGTTTCAACACTGATCTCGGAGCGAGGCTGGCAGCGCAATGCTGTTCAGAAAAGCAAGGATAGCACCCCCTACTTGAGCCGGATGCGTGATGGCAGCCAGATGGCCCGCGCCTTCAAGCCGCAGTCCGCTCGCCTTCGGGAGCCCGATGACCAGCGTGTCGGCAACGGCATGGAGCCAGCCGGTATCATGTTCGCTCGCAACAACAAGTGCCGGTGTTTCGATTTTCGAGAGCCTGCCGGCAATATCGGGCGCCGGACCGGTTGGGAGGGGCGCCGTCAGGTCGCGCCCTTCGTAGGACGCCAGCATGCTCTTTACCAGTTCTTTGGCATCGTTCTGCCCGCCATGCTGCAGCAGCGGATGTGCGACCCAATCCGCCCGCACCCGGTCCATGCCACCCGCCGCCGCCCATTCCCGGTACAGCGCCACGGGGATCGCCTCGTCAGCGTTCGGGGGCGGGAAGCCATCCAGTGGCGCGCTGATCAGGGCCATGCCCCATACCCGGGACGGCAACCTGTCGCTGACCCGCAGGGCCACGCGCCCGCCCTGCGACATGCCGATGAGGCCGCAGGCCGGGGCACCAAGATGATCGAGAAGCGCCGCGATATCATCGACCTCACAGCCCAGACCGGGCGGCGCCGAGGTTTCGCCAAAACCGCGCCGGTCAACAAGGGCGAGCCGGAAGTGCGGTGCCAGCAGGGGCACCAGCGGCCCCCACATGCGCCGGTCGAAGCTCCAGCCATGCAGGCACACAACCAGTGGCCCGCTGCCGGTGATATCCACAACGATGTCACCATCCGGCCGCGTCAGCCGGATGGTTTCAAATGAATAGCTCATGGAAAGGTCATGCCCTGAGGGGCGGGCCGCGTCAATGCGCGGCCAACTCGTCTTCCGGACGGAGGACGTTATTCACCCGGTGATCGCCGCCCAGCCAGCGCTTCAGCTCGCTATGGGCATCCTTGCGCCGGATGGCATTCAGCTTCTCGGCTGAGGGCGAATCGACCGTGAACTCAAGGATCATCCCCGCCGGGTCCTTCACATAGACCGAGCGGCAATAGCCGTGATCGAGGATATAGGTCTGCGGCTCGACGATGCCGGCCTTGGCGATCCGGTCAACGAGCGCATCCTGTGTTTCCTGATCAACAAGGAACGCCACGTGATTGAAGGGCGACGACGGGATTTCCGGGCCGAACAGCGCCTGGTCTTCGGGGTTCGCGAACTGGAAGAAGGCCAGCGCGCCGCCATCTTCGATCTCGAAAAAGCAGTGGGCATAGGTGCGCTCGGCACCAAACAGCTCGTCTTTTTCGCACCAGGTGGCAATCAGCGGCAAGCCGACCACTTCCTCGTAAAACTTGCGGGTCGCTTCCAGATCCTTGGTGACGTAGGCGGTGTGATGCAACCGCTGGGGCCGACGTTTCATGGCCATTCTATTCCTCCTCCACTTGAATGCGGGCCACCTGCCCGCCCCCGGAATATTCCATCGAGGCCCGCCTCCCCCGAGGCCGGCCTCATTTCCGGAAGGGACGATACCACAGGGGCAAAGCCCAAGCAATTCGATTGTCGAAGTTGTTTTCGATATGCGAATTTTTTGAAAAAGACACAGAAGCCCTGCGGCACGAAGCACCGATAGCAGACGGAAAAATCAGCTGCCGCGAAGCGAGTGAACGAGGAAAGGCCAGGCCTTCAGCGCACCTTCCACATGATCGGCCGCATTCTGAAGGAGCGGCAGACGGGTGCGGATCAGGTCATCCCGCGCGATGCGGGTGGTGGAGGTAGAACAGTTGATCGAAGCCGCGATGCGCCGTTCGTTGTCAAACACCGGCACGGCTACTGACACGATTCCATAGTCTAGCTCGTCCTGCGCCGAATCGTATCCCTGGCGGCGAATCTGCTTCAACCGGTCTTTAAGCACCGCCTTGTCGGTGATCGTATAATCGGTGAAGGCCGTCAGTTCGACATTGGCCAAGTAGGCGTCGATCACATCGTCGCTTTGATAGGCCATCAGCACGCGGCCAAGCGACGTTGCATAAACCGGGAAGCGCGTACCAACCCCTGCCCCGAGCCGGATGCGACGGTTGGTGGAAACATGGACAAGATACAGGATGTCCTCGCCCGTCAGCACCGCAAGAGACGAGCTGTCCCCCGTCTCATCCCGCACCGCCTGCAGGTGCGGTGTGGCCACCTGCTCAAGGTTCATCGATGCAAGGAAAGCCGAGCCGAATTCCAGCACCTGCGGGCGCAGCAGGAAGCGACGGCCGTGACGGCCGACATAGCCAAGCTTGACGAGTGTATTGAGGCAGCGCCGCGCAACAGCGGGGCTGAGGCCGGTAGCAGCCGCTACTTCGGAAAGCTGCATTTCGGGATGTTCCTGCCCGAAAACCCGAAGCACGGAAAGGCCACGCTCCAGCGTGGAAAGATATTCGGGATCCTGTTCCGTACCTGCTTCACGCGCCATATTCGCCTGCCCCTCCGGTATGCATACCTGCTGCGATATAGCGCACCTCTGGCGGCGCTTGCCAGAAATTTGTCTAGGCCGGCCTTGCCCTTCTGGGATCTGTGCCTGCCTGATAGGCCGCCTTGATGGCCGTATCGTCCGCCCCCAGAAGCGGCGGGGCGCTGATCGCGAGCGACCGTTCGCCATCGAAACTGACGGGCGAGCGAATACTGCGGAAGCGCCCCTTGGCGGGATCGGGATGCGGCGCCGAGACTTCGAGTTCCAGATGCTTTGCCTGCGGCGTTGCCAGAACATCGGCAGGCGACTGCACCGGTGAATGCGGCACCTCGTTGGCTGCCAGCCGGTCGCACCATTCCGCCCGTGTTGCGGTCAGGAACAGGGGGGCGAGATAGGCCAC
Source organism: Gimibacter soli (assembly GCF_028463845.1). NCBI lineage: Bacteria > Pseudomonadati > Pseudomonadota > Alphaproteobacteria > Kordiimonadales > Temperatibacteraceae > Gimibacter > Gimibacter soli. The sequence continues at coordinate 2,570,169 of NZ_CP116805.1, forward strand.
CACATCTTCATAATGCCCGATCCGTGACAGGCGGTCGCCAAAACGCGGGTCCTGCAGCATTTCAGGGTGCCCGACCGCTTCGGCGAGGCTTTCCCAGAATTTGGCAGGCGACGACATATGAAGGGCGATCCATTTGCCATCCTTGCAAGCGAACACATAGGACTGCGACACATGCGGCCGGCTGTAGGGCGACATCACCATGTCTTCCGAGAAATAATGGGTGAAGTCATCAAGGTTGAAATGGCACATGGCTTCAAGCATCGAAACCTCGACCTTGCGCCCCTTGCCCGTTGCATGCCGCTCATTAAGCGCACCAAGGATGCCATAGGCCGCATAAAAGCCGGTGATGGCGTCGGCAATCGCCGGGCCGACCACGCGGGGATGCTCGGGGTTCACCAGCAGCCGCAGGAAGCCGCTTGCCGCCTGCGCCACCGTATCGAAGGCCGGCCTGTCCTTGTCCGGCCCCGTGGCACCGAAGCCTGAAATGGCGCAGTATATGAGGCGCGGATTGATCGCCTGCAGGCGTTCCGCTCCCACGCCCAGCCGGTCCGCCACGCCGGGACGAAAATTCTGGATGAAAACATCAGCATCCGCGATCATCCTGTCGAGGACTGCAAGGTCGGCCTCATCCTTGGTGTTCAGCGTTATGCTGCGCTTGTTGCGGTTATAGGTCTGGAAATGGGGGCTATAAAGCTCGCCCTTGAAGGCGCGGAAGGGATCACCATCCTTCGGGTTCTCGATCTTGATCACCTCGGCGCCAAGGTCAGCCAGAAGCATGCCGGCAGCGGGGCCGGTGATGAAAGTTCCCATCTCCAGAACCCGCACATTCTTGAGCACTTCAGCCATACATGCCCCCTCCGTCCCTCTATCGAATTCTCACGGCCAAAATGGCCTGTGCCATGATAGCCTTTGCAAAATCTTCGGGCGGAGTATAATTTCTTCGATTATCGAAAACAAGTTCGTATAACGAAAATATTTCACACGAGCTTCACAGAAAGGGAGACCCATGAGAATTGGCAAGCAGGACCAGCCTTTCAGCGCTATTTGCACCTCGGATGCCGAAAGTATCACGGTGCGCGGCAAGGACCTTGTCGGCGATCTCATCGGCAAGACTGATTTCACCACCTATTTCTGGTTTCTGGTGACCGGGCATATGCCGACGGCGGAACAGCGCTTCTTTGCAGATGCCGTTCTCCTTTCCATCGCCGAACACGGGCTGGTGCCGAGCGTGGTTGCCGCTCGCATGACCTATGCCGCCGCCCCCGAAGCCTTCCACGGCGCAGTCGCCGCCGGCCTCCTTGGCTGTGGTTCGGTGATCCTTGGCAGCGCCGAAGTCACCGGTCGTTTCATCGCGGGTCTTGTCGCCGAGGTGCAGGAAAAAGGCATCAGCGAAGCCGAAGCTGCCCTTGCCGGCGTGCAAGCACTGAGGGCTGAGCGCAAGGCAATCCCTGGCTTTGGCCATCCGCAGCATTCGGGCGGCGACCCGCGCGCCAACCTGCTCCTAACCCTCGCCCGCGAGCGCAGCGCCGCTGGCGCGCACATCAGCATGCTGATGGCTGTGCAGAAGGCGATCCCCGAAGTGATCGGCCGCGACCTGCCGATCAATGTGAACGGCGCGATCCCGACCGTGATGCTGGATGTCGGCTTCCCGCTTGAAGCCCTGAAGGGCATTTCGCTCCTTGCCCGCACTGCAAGCCTCATCGGCCACCTGCAGGAAGAAGCGACCCGCCCCATCGGCTTTGTCATGTCCGGCAAGGCGGCGGAAGCCATCACCTACGACGGCCCGAAAGGCTCCTGATCTCCCTCGGCCTGAAGGGAAACTGGTGACGCCTGCCCCACCTCGGGGCGGGCGTTTTCTTTTGGGCGACCCGGCCGCGCCGGAAAAACTTCGTAAATCGAACTTGACTTCGATAATCGAAAAACTTAGCTTTTCCATCAACCGCACGTGTCGATCATGGGGAGACCTGTCTCTTGGGGAAGAGGCAGGCCACAGACTGTCGGGTCGCCTGTGCGTTGGGGAAATGACAGGGAGGGAAACATGGGAAACTTTGGAATTCGTCGGTCGTATCTGGCCGGAACATCCCTGCTGGCGCTGACAGCAGGACTTTTGAGCGTGCCAACGACGGCAGCACGCGCACAGGAAAGTGCAAGCAACTCCGGCGATATGGTGCTTGAAGAAATCACCGTCACCTCGCGGCGCCGGTCGGAAAGCCTGCAAAGCGTGCCGGCAGCAGTGACCGCCTTTTCGTCGCAGACAATCGAAGACGCAGGTATCGAACGCCCGTCCGACTTCGTGGCACTGACCCCGAACGTGACGCTCGTGGAAACCCAGAATGCGGGATCGAGCTTCATCGTCATCCGCGGCGTTTCGCAGGCCCGCAACAGCGAGCCATCGGTCGCCGTGATCATCGACGGCGTGCAGCAGGTGAACCCGGCGCAGTTCAATCAGGAACTCTTTGACATCGAGCAGATTGAGGTCCTGAAAGGCCCGCAAGGCGCCCTTTATGGCCGCAACGCCATCGGCGGCGCCATCGTGGTCACCACCAAGCAGCCGTCAGACGAGATTGAGGGCAAGGTGAAGGTGGGCATGGATTCCGGCCCCGGCTACAAGGCGCAGGCGTCGATCAGCGGGCCGGTCGGCCAGTCCGACACGCTCAAGTTCCGCCTCGCCGGTTCCTTCATGGATACCGACGGCTATATCAATAACGAATATCTGGATGAGGAAGCCGATCCCTATAAGGATTTCAGCCTGCGCGGCATGCTGACATGGCAGGCCAGCGAACGTTTCCAGATGGACCTGCGCGGATCGATGTCCGAGCTTCGGACCCAGGCCTTCTATTATAATATCGTTGGCGATGTGAACGATACGAGCCTGCCCGTGCGCGTGAACAACGCGGGCCAAAACGACCGCGACATGTATACCCTTTCGCTGCGCATGAATTACGATGCCGACTGGGGCACCTTCACATCGGTCAGCGCCTACGACAAGCTTGAAGAAATCCTGACAGGTGACGCCTTCAACTTCCTGCCGATTGAGGAATCCTTCTTCAATGACTTCCTCGGCTTCGACATGAACCAGAGCCAGTATCTGGACGTGGAAGCCTGGAGCCAGGAACTGCGCCTGACATCGAACTCCGACCAGCGCCTGCGCTGGATCGTCGGCACCTATTTCATCGGCACGGATCGCTATATCTCCACCGGCAACATGGTGGATACGGGACAGGGCGTTTTCCCGGTCTACCGGGAGCCGAGCACCAATCCGCTCAATCCGCAGGCCACATTCCTCGCAGATTCGCAGGATAACTTCGCCTGGGCAGTTTTCGGTGACGTAACCTACGATATCACCGAGGACCTGGAGATCGACCTTTCGCTGCGTTACGACCACGACAAACGCGAACAGACGACCCTGACACCGACCCAGTATCTGCCGAACGTGCCGGGCTTCCCGGCTGGCGCCACCGGCGATGTGCGGGACCGGTCCTTCAGCGAATGGCAGCCGAAAGTGACGCTGCGCTACAATGTGTCGGATGATGTCAGCCTTTATGCGGGTTACAGCACCGGCTTCCGCTCTGGCGGCTTCAACCAGACAGGCGTTGGTGCCGTTGCCTTCTCGAACGGCATCGTTGGCGTGAACGACATTTTTGAGGCCGAAGTCGCCAAAACCTTCGAGGCCGGCGTGAAATCGAGCCTGATGGACCGGATGATGACCCTGAATGCCAGCGTCTTCACCACCAAGTCGGAAAACAGCTATTTCTTCGTCTTCCTTGCCGCCAACTCCACGCAGAACCTTGGCAACGTGCCCGAAGCACGCCTCACCGGGTTTGAACTCGAAGGCACGCTCCGCCCGATGGCCGGCCTCGACCTGAATTTCGGCCTCGGCTACACGGACAGCAAGATCAAGGATTTCGAAAACCCGGCCTATATCGGCAACGAAGTGCCGGTTCTGTCCCGCTACACGCTCAATCTCGGCGCCCAGTATCACTGGGATATCACCGATGACGTGCGGGGTATCATGCGGGTGGATTACCAGCGGATCGGCAAGACCTTCTGGGATGTGGAAAATTCCACCGTCCGCCGGCCTGTTGACCTTGTAGATGCCCGCATCGGCGTGGAATGGAACGACTGGTCGCTCACGGCTTGGGCTCGCAACCTGTTCGACGAGCGCTATAATGCCGAATATTCGCCGGGCGGTTTCGTCTTCAAGGCCAAACCGGCCCGTTACGGGATCGAGCTTAGCAAACGGTTCTGAGCCTCCAGCTCTGATCGAGGGCGCCAACCATTCCCGTGGCGCCCTCGTTTTTTATCCGACGACCAACCAAGGAGCAGATGATGGCCCGCATTCTGGTACTTTACTATTCAAGCTACGGACATATCGAAACCATGGCCAATGCCGTGGCCGAAGGCGTGCGCGAGGTGAAGGGCGCAGAAGTGGTGATCAAGCGTGTGCGCGAACTGGTGCCGGACGAAGTCGCCAAGGGTTCAGGCATGAAGACCGATCAGGAAGCACCCTATGCCGAGCCCGGCGAACTTGGCGATTATGACGCCATCATCTTCGGCACCCCCACCCGCTTCGGCAACATGGCCGCCCAGATGCGCAACTTCCTTGACCAGACCGGCGGGCTTTGGGTGAAAGGGGCGCTTGTCGGAAAGGTCGGCAGTGTGTTCACCTCCACCGCCAGCCAGCACGGCGGGCAGGAAACCACCATCACCTCGTTCCATACCACGCTCCTGCACCATGGCATGGTGATCGTCGGCCTGCCCTACAGCTTTGCCGGCAATGCCATCATGACGGAAATCAGCGGCGGCACGCCCTACGGCGCCAGCACGCTCGCCGGTGCCGATGGCAGCCGCAAACCCAGCGAAAACGAACTCGCCGGTGCGCGCTTCCAGGGGCGGCACGTGGCCGAGATCGCCAAAAAACTGGCAAGCTGAGGCAGCGTGGAAGCCTAGGCGTCCTCAAAGCCCGCAAGGAACGAGACAAGGTTACGTGGCAGGGCCTCGGACGGATAGCCGCCTTCCTGCACAAGCAGCGTCGGCAAGCCGGCTGCCGCGATCATCCGTGCTGCCTTGGCAAAGCCTTCGCCGGTGACATTCAGCACACCGACCGGGTCTTCCGCTGCCGCATCAAGGCCCAGCGACACGACAAGGGCGCCGGGTTCAAAAGCCGCAATCCGCTTCAACCCCGTGGCGATAGCCGCTAAATATTCGGCGTCGCCGGACTGGTGGGCGAGCGGGATATTGAGATTGTATCCCGCCCCGTCGCCCGCGCCGGTTTCATCGGCGCCGCCGGTATAGTGCGGGAAATAGCCCTGCGTGGAGGCATGAACGGAAACGGTGAGCACATCGCCGCGTTCATAGAAAATGCGCTGTGTGCCGTCGCCGTGGTGCACATCGATATCAAGGACCGCGACACCTTCATACCGCCCGCGCAGATGCTCGGTCGCAATGGCGGCATTGTTGAGGAAACAGAAGCCGGACCCGCGGGCAGCGCTCGCATGGTGCCCCGGCGGGCGGCACAGCGCGTAGGCGGCCCGCTCGCCGGCGAGCACAGCCTCTGCCCCGCTCAGCGCCGTTTGTGCGGCACCATATACTGCATCCCATGTTCCCGCCCGGATACCGACGGACGTATCACTGGCGTAAAGCCCCATCTGGCCCTGCACGGTTGTCGGGCGTTGCAGCGGCGGCAGCACCGAAAACTGGGTGGTATTGATCTCGTCGCCCGTCAGCCCCTCGGCCTTGCCGCGTTCCCATGCGGTAGCCAGAAACTCGACATAGCCCGCATCATGCACCCGTGTGATCGGTTCGCGCCCAAGGTCGCCCGCCTGCCGCAATTCGTGCGGGCCACCCGCAACGGCATCATAAAGGAGCCGGTAGCGGCCGGCATTTTCCGGGTGATTGATCGGCTTTCCCATGCGGAAGAAATGTTCGGGATCATGCAGGTTCGCCGCATCAGAGTGGAAAATCAGCATCCTCGGGCACCCTTTGTTGCAACAGTCTGGACATCATGCCTGCACACGCAGGGCAACTCATCTAATGGGTATCAGCAATGGGCCCGCAACAGTAACGTATAGCTGGCGTCATTTCCGTTCAAATGACGATAAGAGGCCGGGCTTTCATGATTTTGTTCGGCCAGAGGTTGTTTCCGGGCCCGTCCGCCTGCCCGAAACACGTCCGGACCAAACAAACAGGCCTCCCGCACCGGTCAGGCTGCATATTGTGCGGCGGCCCATAGCGATATACGTCAAAAAAATGCGCGCGCATTGGATAGGCTGGTAAGAGGATAGAAACGCACGCTCGGGGGTATGATGCGCATGTCATTCAGAACAAGCCTGATCGCGGCACTGATCGCCGCAACGCCGCTGCCACTTGCCGCAGTTCATGCGGAGGATGCAGCCACGGCGCGGCCGGCAGCCGAAGGCGGCCCGATCAAACCGCTGGATATCATGAGCCTGCAGTCGCCTGTCGACCTTGCGCTGTCGAACGATGGCAGCCTTGTCGCCTTTGCAGTGCTGCCGCAAATGTCGACCTTCTTCACGCCTTCATCGGATATCTGGATTGCGCGAGCGGACGGCGCCACCCCTGCCCGGCCATTCATCATCGCCAAGGGTGCCAACCGCACGCCGCGCTGGTCGCCTGACGACAAGCTTATCGCTTTCCTCTCCAACCGGGCCAACCCGCTGGCCAGCGAGGACGACAAGTGTGAAGGCCTGCAAATCTGGGCGCTTGCCGTTTCTGGCGGCGAGGCTGCCCCACTGACCTGCGCACCGCAGGGCGTGAACGATTTTCGCTGGTCGCCCGATGGCAGCCGGATCGCCTTCACTTCCGGTGACGCGGCATCTGTTGATGAGGCCAGGCTTTCAGACGCCATCGTCGCCGACGCGCCCCGGCCCCTCTCCCGCCTTTGGCTCCTAGATCTGGCGGACGGCAAAACAGAACGCGTCTCGCCTGAAGGCCTCAATGTCGCCGACATGCAATGGAGCCCGAACGGCAAAACCCTGTCGCTGAGGGTAACCGACAAGCCGGGCCTGAACGCCTATTTCTATCACAGCTACATGGTGCTGATGGACGCTGGCAGCGGCAAGGTGACGGGCACACCGGTGAAGACCATGGCGAGCGGTGGCTACTGGTCGCCGGACGGCAAGCGGATCGCCTATCTCGATCTTCTGAAGGACGGGGCTGACCGCCCGCTGACGGGTGGCATCTCCACCGGCATTCGCGTACTTGACCTTGCCACGGGCAAGATTGACCGCTTCGGCGACGACTATCCCGGTTTCCTCCTTCATCCCCATTGGGCGAAGGGCGGCAAAGTGGTTGAAGCCATGAGCTTCGAGAAAACCCGGTCAAACATCATCAGCATCGATCCCGCCACAGGCACCATCAAAACGGTCGCTGCATTCGACGGCGAACTGACCGATACAGCCACTAATGCGCGCGGGGACATGGCGGCTATCGGCAACACACCCACCCGCCCCGGCGAGGTATGGAAGCTGGACGGCAAAGCCTTCACTGCCCTCACCGACCTCAACCCGGACGTCGACAACTGGAAGCTCGGCAAGGTGGAGGAGATCAGCTGGCAAAGCAGCCTTGATGGCCGCACCATTTACGGCGTGCTGATCACCCCGCCCGGCTACAAGCCCGGCTCCCCGATCAAGACGGTGACGCAGCTTCATGGCGGCCCCGAATGGGCGTGGTGGAGCGGCTGGATGGGCAGCTGGCACGAATGGGGCCAGATGCTGGCAAGCCATGGCTATGCCGTGTTCCTGCCCAACCCCCGCGGATCGGACGGCCAGGGGGCTGCCTTCGCTCGCCTCGCCATCGGCGACTGGGGCGGCGGCGACTATCAGGACGTACTCGACGGCGTCAACCATCTCATCGCCCGCAAGATTGCCGACCCCGAAAAGCTCGGCATCGGCGGCTGGAGCTACGGCGGCTATCTTTCCGCCTGGGCAGTGACCCACGGCGGCCCCTTCAAAACCGCTATCGTCGGCGCGGCGCCCACCGACCTGCTCGCGATGCTGCAAACAACCGATACGCCCGATTTCGTGCTCGACTATTATGGCAGCGCCGCCGACAATCCGACGGCCTATGATGCCGCTTCGCCGGTTCGCCGGCTGGACAAGGTGACAGTCCCTGTCCTCATCCTCCACAACGAGGCGGATGTCCGGGTGCCGGTCGACATCGGCAGGCAATTCTATGGCGGCCTGAAGCTGCTAGGCAAAGAAGCTGCGATGGTCACCTACCCGCGCGAACCGCATTGGATGGGCGAAGCCGACCACCAGCTTGATATACAGGAACGTGTGCTCGACTGGTTCGAGCGTTACATTCACTGAAATGCCTAACCTATTTGGAAGAAACGACAATGCATGTTTCCTCGCTCTATCGATACCCTGTCAAAAGCATGCGGGGCATTGCGCTTGAAAAAGCCCTTATCGAGCCCATCGGCCTCGCCGGTGACCGCCGCTGGATGGTGGTGGACGAGCGGGGCCGTTTCGTCACGCGGCGCGAAGCGCCCGCGATGGCACAGATCGAAGCGTTCGAGGTGCCGGAAGGCATGCTGCTCCGCCATCCGGGTCAAGGTGAACTGGTCGTCAAAACCCCCGATGCACCGCTCGCGGATGTGACCATCTGGAAAGATGCGCTCAGCATCCCCGCAGCCGGCAGCGAAGCGACGGAGTTCCTATCCGCCATCGTCGGCCGTCCCGTTCGCCTGACCCACAAGCCCGACAGCATTCCCCGCCCGGTGGACATGACGTACGGCGCAGCGGGCGAAGAAGTTGGCCTTGCGGACGGGTTTCCCATCCTTGTCACCACGGAAGAAAGCCTCGCCGCCCTGAACGGGCAGCTGGACCATACCGTCACCATGACACGTTTCCGGCCGAACATTGTTCTCTCGGGCACCAGCGAGGCATGGGCGGAAGACTGCTGGAAACGTATCCGCATCGGCGGCCTTGTGCTCAGGATCGTCAAACCCTGCGCGCGCTGCATCATTGTGACGCAGGACCCGGAAACGGGCGAGCGGCACCATGGCAACGAGCCCATCAATACCCTGCGGCAGATGGGGCGTCAGGCGACGAACGGGATCATTTTCGGGCAGAATGCGATCCCCGAAACACGGGCAGAGATCGCGGTTGGCGATGAGGTCGAAATCCTTGAGGAAGGCGAAACCAACCTCGTCCCCCTGAAGAAGCGCTAGGACCGCCTATTCAGACGGCACTGGGTAGCCCGCGAACCGCTTGGTTTCTTCCATCACCACGTGGGTGACCATCTTTTCGACCTTGTATTTGGGCTCAAGGAGGCGGTGGGCAAACTCCTGCCACTCGTGCACGCCCGACAGGCAGAAGCGCACGACATAATCGAAGGGGCCGTTCACCCGCAAGACCTCGACAATTTCGGGCATCGACTTCAGGAGATTATCGAAGGCACGAATGTCATCCGGATTGTGGGAGGCGAGTGAAATCTCGGCCAGCATCACGAGTGTGGGGCGTACCTTCTCGATGGCGATCGAGGCATGATAGCCAAGGATAACCCCCGACTTTTCCATCAATTGAACGCGGGAAACGCAGGCGCTAGGCGACAGGGCCACCCGTTCCGACATGGTGCGGTAGGTGATGGTGCTGTCGTCCTGCAGTTCCTTCAGGATCAGATAATCGCGCTTGTCGAGCTTGGGCAGGTTTGCGGGTTTCATGCAGACTTCCTTTTCGCCGCAATGTGCGCGAGGCCGGGGTGCCTGTCGATAGAAAACATGCGCCCCTCCGCCATCACTTCCCTTCTGACTGCGCCTCCGCCCAGATCCGGCTATTGTGCCGCCCGTAACCAAAATAGAGCCCCGCGCCGAGCGCGATATAGCCACCAAGGATGATCGCCGGCAGCCATTCGCCGTCGATGGCCTTCATGGCGATATCAACAAGCACCGGCCCCATCATCAGAAGGCTCATGACAAGCGCCAGAACCGGAATGACGCCGAGCCAAACGCCGCGCACCCGGATACCGCCGAACGGCACCTTGAAGGGCCGGGGCAGATCGGGCTGGTGGGTGCGCAGGAACATCACGCTCAACGCCACCACGATGAACATGCAAGCCGCCCCGATGCTGACGAAATCGGCAAGCAGCGTGATCGGCAACAGCCCTGCCGCTACCGCAGAAATGGCCGCAAATGCGATGGTGCCGGCAGCCGGCGTCTGGAAGCGCGGATGCACGCGGCTGAACAGCGGCGGCAGCAAGCCGTCACGCGACATGGCAAAGCCGATCCGCGACTGGCCGTAGGTATTGACGAGAAGGACCGAAGCAAGCCCGGTGAGCGCCCCGACCTTGATGAAAGACCCGATGGCCGGCATGCCGATATGATTGACTGCCACGGCGATTGGGTCCGGAACGCTGAGCTCGGTGTAGGAAACAAGCCCGGTCAGCGTCATGGCCACCGCCACATAAATGAGCGTGCTGAAGAGTAGCGCGCCCAAAATGCCAATCGGGATATCGCGCTGGGGCTTGCGGCTCTCGGCCGCTGCCGTCGCCACTGCCTCGAAGCCCAGATAGGCAAAGAACAGGATGGAGGCTGCCCGCACCACCCCCGGCCAACCGAAGGCGAAGCCACCCTGGTTTTCGGGGATGAAGGGCGTCCAGTTCGCGGCATCGACATGGGAGAAGCCTGTTGCCACAAACAGGAACAAAATCCCGACCTTGACGATGACAAGCACCATATTGACCGTCGCCGAATGCGCCACACCGCGGATCAGCACCGCACAAACAACGGCAAGGCTGAGGACGGCCATCAGGTTGAACTGCGGGCCGGCTGTGAAAACCATCTCGCTGCCCGCGCGTGTTGCCTCGATTGTCGAAGTGGCGAGCGCTGCCGGCAGATAAATCCCGAAGTCAGCGAGAAAACTGATCAGATATCCCGAAAAGCCGACGGCGAGCGCCGAACCCGCCAGCCCGAATTCGAGCATCAGCATCCAGGCGAGCGACCATGCGACGACCTCGCCGAGGACCGTATAGCAATAGCTGTAGGACGCACCTGAAACCGGCAATACTGAGGCCAGCTCGGCGTAGCAAAGCCCCGTCAGGCAGCAGGCAAAGCCGGCTATCGCGAACGACAGCACCACCGCAGGCCCCGCATAATTGGCCGCCGCCGTGCCCGTCATCACATAGACACCGGCACCGATGATGATGCCGATGCCAAGCAGGACAAGGTGCGTGGCACCGAGCGACCGGTCGAGCCCCGAGGTTTCGACATCCTGCCGGACGGATTCAATCGATTTGCGGATGAAAAGGGAACGGAAAGGGCGTGACATTGAGGCTCCGGGGGAAAGCGTCTATCGGGAACAGCCGGACAGAAAGAAGTGACAGCCAAACGCGTGACTGCCACTTTCCTTGTCTTGGGTGCCTCAGTTCAGGGCGAACCGCAGCGTTGCGCCGATTGTGCGCGGGCGCGTCACGGCACCGGCGAAGCTGAAGGGCGCGTTCAGGATGCCATATTCGTCAAAGATATTCTTGGCGAACAGGACGACCTCGAGCCCTTCCTTCACCTCGAACGAGGCGTTCAGGTCAACCAGATGATAGCCGCCCTTCTCCAGCACCGCACCGAAGGCAACGGGCGCGTCGGAGAGATAGCGGTGGGCAATCCCGAAGCGCGGCTTCAGCGCCACGTCCTCGAAGCTGAAATCAAGCTGGTTGGACATCATCCATTCGGACGAACCCGGCAGGCGTGAGCCTTCGGCATAGCCGCCACCGACGGCAAAGCTGTCCGGCAGCAGGTCCGACAGGCGCGCGTCGGTGTAGGTCAGGTTGGTCGAGAAGGAGACATTGTCGGTGGGGCGCAGCACTGCCGTCAGTTCCACACCATCCACTTTGGCGCCTCCACCGTTCGTGGTGTAGGCGTTGAAGGTGACCGGCGTGAAGAGACGGGCCTGAATATTGTCCCACTTGATATGATAGGCCGAGATATCGAACGACAGGACCTTGTCCAGCAGATCGAACCGGGTGCCGATCTCATAGTTTTTGGTCGTGTCGCTTTCGAACGTCAGTGGGGTGCCGGCGGCAATCGCATAAACGTTCACACCGCCAATCCGGAAGCCTTCGGAATAGAGCGCATAGGCCATGAAATTGTCGGTCGGCTTGTAGGTCAGCGAGACTTTCGGGATGAAGTCCGACTTCTTGTCAGCGCCCGGCTGATAGTCGAACGGATCGATAAGGGCGGCGTTCGGCAGGAACTGCAGGCGCGGGGTTGATTTATATTCGAACACGCGGCCGCCAAGCGTCAGCGTCAGCGCCTCGGTGAAATCGTAGGATGCCTCACCAAACAGCGCGAGTTCTTTCACCTCGTTCGAGGACACCGTGCGCTGGGTGAAATCGTCGGGCGCGATCACCGAACTCGGCTGATCGCCAAATTCGCCCGGGTTATTGTCGATATAAGCCGCGATGCCGGGAATGCGGACGCCGTCCGTGCTGTTGGATTTCAGCTTGGTGTAGTTGGCGCCAATGATCCACGAAAGCGCGCTTTCGCTGTTCGAGGTCAGCCGTGCTTCCAGATAGTCGGTCTTCGATTTGCCGGCGGAACCGGAAAGCTGGGCCGTATCGGTGCGCGGGTCCATCCCGAGGAAGACGGAATCGTCAAACGCGAGGTCGTTTTCCTTTTCAGTGTGGCTGCCCACCAGCGTCAGCGTGGCAAAATCGAAATCCTGCTCGATCGTCAGGCTGTTCAGGAAGAATTGCGTATCCTGATATTCGTCGACATTGGTGCTGCGCTCGTAGCGATCCATGTCAAAGAGGGCATAGGTCTGATCGTCCAGGCCATATTCCTGATACATGCTGAGGACCGAAACCGTGGTTTCCGCGCTCGGCGTCCAGACAAGGCTGCCGCGCACGCCGCGCACGGTCAGGTCGTTGCTGCCGTCCTCGCCGGTGCCAAGGTTGTCGAGATAGCCCGCATCGTCACGCTGCAGCGCGGTCACACGCAGGGCCAGCTGATCCGACACAATCGGGATATTGGCCATCGCCTTGATCGCATAGCTCGCCTCGCCTGCACGGCGGGTGGACGAGACAGTGCCCTCGAACGCGGCGGCATAGCCGCTGGCGTCCGCTTCATTGACCACATAGTTGATGGCACCGCCGAGCGACGACGAACCGAAGAGCGTACCTTGCGGCCCGCGCAGCACTTCAACCTGTTTCAGGTCGAACGCATCCACATCGGGGATCACCAGCGGGAAGCCGGGCTCGATGAGCGGAATCTGATTGAGATAATAGCCGGTCGTCGCCTGATTGGCCTCGTGATAGGTCGTCGAGGCGATGCCGCGGATCACTACCTCGGATACGCCCGGCTGATAGTCGTTGAACACCACGCCCGGTACGCGCGTGATATAGTCCGACAGGCTCTGGGCGCTCAGGGCCTTGAGATCCGACTGGCCGACAGCGGAAATCGAGCCCGGCACATCGCGCAGCGACTGCTCGCGCTTGTTGGCGGTCACGATGATTTCGTCGAAAAGCACATCATCGTCACCGGCGTCTGCCCCGAGGGCGGGTGCGGATGCCAGCGCAACGGCGATGACGGCGGTGGTCGAATAGAGTTGGATGAAATTACGCATGCTGCACCCCTATGCTATGTGATCAGCGTTCACTTCCCTGTGGTATTCACCGTTTCGGATCAAGCCGAACGGGCCACCCCTGCGAACAATGTTCTGTCTGCTGCATTTCTGTTCGCTGTATAAAAAATTAGCATGCTGAGGGCTGCGAAAATGGCGAATATTCCGGGTAGCCGCCGAACAAAGAACGGAAGCCAAGTCGAATACCGCACAATGTGCATCGGTTGCTTGAAACGGGCTAAAGCCCCTTCGCCGTCGCGGTGCTAATGGCAAGACGAACGGTTTCGACAATGAATGACGGAGGGTGTACCCTGCCCTCATCAGGGCCGCTGTCTGCAGGGCGCGGGTTCCATCTTCTGGCGTTCGCCTTACGACCCACAGTTTCCTGATTGACATCAATCAGATGGCGTCTGCAATGTTACATTATTACAGTTAAGCCCGCACCCGGGACAAGATGACATCCGATCTATGCCATCTGCCCCATTCAACCAACCGCGACCCGGCGGCCAGTCCAAGGCCGCAGCAGGTCGCCATCATTTCGGTTTTCGGAGGTAATTGTGCAATCGCGACTCCTGCCAGCCTGCCTGACGCTCCTGCTCTCTGTCTTCGTTTCTTCATATTCAGCACCTGTTGCGGCTGCCGATACCGAGGTAGCCGAAAGCCTTGAATATCGCCTCATCGGGCCATGGCGCGGTGGCCGAGTGACCGCCGTCACGGGCGTGCCCGGCAAGCCGAACCTATACTATATGGGCGCAGCAGGCGGCGGTGTGTGGCGGACCCAAAATGCCGGCCAGACGTGGGAAAACCTTTCCGACGGGCATTTCAAGGTTGGCACAATCGGTGCGGTGGCGGTGTCAAAGTCCGATAACAATGTCATTTATGTCGGTACCGGCGAGGCGCCGATCCGCGGGGTTACGACCTCGCACGGCGACGGTGTCTGGAAATCGATCGACGGCGGCGCCACCTGGGCGCATATCGGCCTGCCGAAGGCCGGCCAGATCGCCCGGATCGAAATTCACCCCACCAATCCAGATATTGCCTATGTCGGCGTGCAGGGCCAGATTTGGGGCGGCAGCGAAGAGCGCGGCGTATTCCGCACGACTGACGGCGGCAAGACATGGGACCATGTGCTGAAAGTGGGGCCAGAGACAGGCACCTCTGACCTGCGCATGGACCCGACCAACCCGCGCATCCTGTATGCTGCCATGTGGCATCATGGCCGCAAGCCGTGGTTCATCATGTCGGGCGGCACAGAGGGCGGCATCTTCAAAAGCATCGATGGCGGCGACAGCTGGACGAAGCTTGGCGGCGGGCTTCCCGAGATGATCGGCAAGATCGGCGTTGATGTGTCAGCCAGCAACCCTGAGCGCGTCTATGCGATCATCGAGGCAGAACACGGCAAGGGCGGGCTGTGGCGCAGCGACGATGGCGGCAAGGCATGGGCCCTGATCGATGGTCACCGCGTCCTGCATTCCCGCGCCTGGTACTATATTCATATCGCGGCCGATCCGGTCGACGAGAATACCGTTTATGTGCTGAACGTACCGCTGATGAAGTCGATCGATGGCGGCAAGAGCTGGGAGCAACTGTCGACGCCGCACAGCGACCATCACGATCAGTGGATCAACCCCGACAACCCGAAAAACTTCATCAACGGCAATGATGGCGGCGCGACGATCACGTTTGATGGCGGCAAGACCTGGTCGTCGATCATGAACCAGCCGACCGCGCAGTTTTACCGTGCCGAGACCGACGACAAGAAGCCTTTCCGCATCTATGCCGGCCAGCAGGACAATACGACGGTGGCGATCGCCAGCGAGAGCCTCTATGGCGGCATCGGCGTAGAGGATTATTTCGATGTCGGGGGCGGCGAGAGCGCGCATGTGGCTTTCGATCCGGCCAACCCGCAGCTTATCTATGCGACCACGATCAATGGCACCCTGACGGAGCATGACCGCGAAACGCAACTTACCCGCATGATCATTCCGTATCCGGAGATGATGTACGGCAAGGACCCGAAAGACCTTAAATACCGTGCCAACTGGAACGCCCCGGTCGAAGTCGACCCGCATGATCCTTCGGTTATCTATTATGGGACGCAGTTTGTCCTGAAAAGCGATGATCGCGGCCGGACCTGGAGCCAACTCAGCCCCGACCTCACCCGCAACGACCCCGAGAAACAGGGCCGGAACGGCGGCCCCCTGACCCCGGAAAATGTCGGCGCTGAATTCTATAACACCATCTTCTACATCGCGCCCTCCCAGCACGAAAAAGGCGTGATCTGGGTTGGCAGCGATGACGGCCTCGTGCATCTCACCCGCGATGACGGTGCCTCGTGGCAGAATGTTTCGCCCAAACACCGCGGCAAATATTCCGAAGAAGCCTATATCAACGCGATCGAGATCAGCCCGCACGACCCGGCCAAAGCCTATCTCGCAGTACAGGGGCACAAGCTGAATGACTTTGCGCCCTACATTTACCGTACGACCGATTATGGCAAGCGCTGGACCCGGATCGATGCCGGGCTGCCGAAAGACCAGTTCGTTCGCGTGGTCCGTGAAGACCCTACCCGCCGGGGCCTTCTCTATGCAGGCACCGAGGGCGGCATGTTTGTCAGCTATAACGACGGTGCAGACTGGAAGCCGCTGCAGCTCAACCTGCCGCCGGTTCCGATCACGGATATCACCATTCGTCATGACACTCTCGTCCTCGCGACCCAGGGCCGCGCCTTCTGGGCACTGGACGATCTGTTTGTCGTACGACAGGACGCCGAAGGTGTATCGGCTGGCGATGTCGCGGTCTATCGCCCCGGCGTCGTTGAAATGCGGATTGGCGACGGTGGCGCCGCGGGCGACTCTGAAGGCAGCAACCCGCCGCGCGGGGTGCCGCTTTACTACCGGCTGGGCGAAGATGCCGCTGGCCCGTTGACGATCGAGATCATCGACCGCGAAGGGCGTGTCATCCGCACCATCAGCAGCGAGGAATCCCTGCGCGACAAATGCCTGAAGGCCAATGAAGACCCCCGCAGCCCGTTTGAGCTGGAATATCCTTCCAAGAAACGTGGCCTGAACAAGTGGATCTGGGATCAGCGCCGCGACGGTGTCACCTGTATCGAAGATGTCGATATATTCGCCGGATTTGGCGGCCCGAAAGTGCCGCCGGGTGAATATCGGGCCCGCGTTTCGGTCGGGGATGCAAGCGCCGAGGCGGCCTTCTCGCTTGCGCTCGATTTCCGTGTTTCGGCATCACCTGAGGAAGTTCAGGCATGGTCAGCAAAGCTCGACGAGACGGCAGCCCTACTGGATGATGTCCTGCGCACTCTTGGGCAGGCGCGGGAAGCGCGGTCAGACATTGAGGCGCTGATGGCCGATCATCCGGGCGACACAGAGCTGCAAGCGGCCGGTACCGCGGCGATCGAAGCCCTGACAGGCTGGGACCGCCTGATCAACCAGCATCTGCATCAGACCTATGAAGATGAAGATGCGTGGGAGACCATGCTCGCCGGACAGGTCCGCTACCTGCTGGATGTCATCGACTATACCGGTGCACCCGTGACCGGCGGCCAGATCGCACGGCTTGGCGACCTAGAGGCCGAATGGGTGAAACGACTGGCTGAACTCGACGCCATCGTGAAGGGGCAAGTTGCGCCCATCAACGAACGCGCCAGGCAGTTGGGGCTGGAGCATATCACCCTGCCCGGGCAGTGACATGAAGATCCGGCGTGCTGCAGGCGTCTGTCTGCAGCCGGAAGCTCCACACCAGCTGAACTGATCGCCGGCTTCTGTAAAAAATAATCCCTGGACCACCGGCCGCAACCGATGGTCCAGGGATTTGTTTTAGGCCAGAATGCCCTTGAGCTGGCGTCAGTCCAGATCAGGCAGGCTTGCCGAGCCACGCACCCACGGCGCGCCTGCGTCTTCAAGTGCCTTTTCAAACGCAGGAATCGTACCGGTCATCAGCGTATCAAGACGCGCCTTGACGCTGCCGAATGCCTCCAGCGCATAGCCCAGCTGTTCACGGCTCTGGGCGGTCGGCCCATAGCTTGTCGAGCTGCTGAACTTGGCGAAACCGACACGGCTGCTGATGGTAGCGGGTGTTGCCCCCATCTGTTCACGCGACTGCTGGCCGTTGATGGCCTCCTCAAGGCTGAACAGTTCGGCACGGATGGCTGCGAACCGGCTCTCCAGCGCGCCCCTGTTAGACGTCTGGTCAAGAGCATTGCGGTAGCCTTCGAGCCGCTTCTGCAGGTCGGCGATGGTGATGCTGGCTGCGGTAACCGCCGCCTCCGCCTTCACCACCCGCTCCTGGAAGGCCTGCACATCTTGCAGCGTCGCGGTTTCAAGCGACGGATCGATATATTCCGTCACCTTGAACTCGACCGGGCCCGCCAGCTCACGGATCGTGCCGTTTTCACGCAGATTGAGCGTGGCGGTATATTGCCCTGCCAAAGCCCTCACACCCTTCGCCTCGCCGAGCCACGAGGGACGCGGTTCGTTGGTGATGGCCTCCTTCAAGGCATGGTGAAGATCCCACGTTACCCGCTGGACGCCCTTCTTGTTGGCGGCGGGTACGTGCCGGACGATGGTACCCGCAGCGTCCTTGATGGTCACGAACACGGCAGGGCCTTCTTCGCGGCGCTCCGCTTCAAGAACATCCCACGCCGGGAACAGAACACCGTTCCCGCCTTCAACTGCCTTCTTGTCAGCCTCGACACGCTTGTCCTTGGCTGATTTGAAGCTGTCCTTCAGATAATAGGTCAGCGACGCGCCATAAGGCGGGTTCTCTGCCACCCACTGGTCATCGCCCTGGCTATCGCTATGCAGTTCGTCCTCGACATAAAGCAGGGTTTCGGGGTCGGCAAACAGCAGTGCCTCTTTCTCAAGGGCAGCCGCATTGATGCTGCGCAGCGGGCTATAGTCATCAAGCACAAAGATGCCGCGCCCGAAACTGCCTGCAACAAGGTCGCTTTCACGGCGCTGGATGCGCACATCGCGGAAGGAGATGGTCGGCACGCCGCCCGTCAGTTCAATCCACTCGTTGCCACCATCAACCGTGAAATAGAGGCCGAACTCTGTGCCAAGGAACAGGAGATCCTTGTTCACATGGTCCTGCGTGATCCGCCAGACGAGGTTCTTCTCCGGCAGGCCGCCGGTGATCAGTTGCCAGCTCTTGCCGAGGTTGGTGCTCTTGATCAGGTAAGGCTTGTAGTCACCTTCCTTATGGTTATCGAGCGCCGCATAAACGGTATTGGCGTCGAAATTGTCGGCGCGGATATCGTTCACATAGGCATTCGCCGGCACACCCTTGATCTTGCCGATCTCGTAGCGGGTCCAGTTCTGGCCGCCATCGGTCGTTACCTGAATAAGGCCGTCATCCGTGCCGACATAAAGGATATTCTCGTCCACCGGGCTTTCGGCCACGTTGGCGATGGTGTGATAGTCGGACATGGCATAGAGGTCCCAACCGGCCTCAGGGCCCCAGGTGCGGTCCATGACCGGTTTGTGCAGCCGGTTGCCGTTACGGGTCAGGTCACCGGAAATCGGCGTCCAGCTATCCCCGCGGTCATCCGACCGCCACAGGCGCTGGGAGGCGTGATAGAGCCGCTTCGGATCATGGGTCGACACATTGATCGGCGCATCCCAGTTGAACCGTTCGGCGGGCTCACCCGGCTTGGGCTGGGGCTGGATGAAGGTGCTTTCGCGCAGCTTGCGATCATGACGCGCAAGGCTGCCCTTCTGCCACTGTGCATAAACAATGTTCGGGTTGCCAGGCTCGGTAGCCGGCTGGTGCCCGTCAGCACCAAGGATCAGATACCAGTCAGCGTTCTTGATCCCCTCGGCGCGCATGGTGCGGCTGGGGCCGCCCTGGGTCGAGTTATCCTGCGTGCCGCCATAGACATTGTAGAAGGGATAATCGTCGTCCGCTGCGATCTTGTAGAACTGGGTGACCGGGATGCTTTGCATGAAACGCCAGGTTTTCATGTCGTCCCGGCTTTCATAAAGCCCGCCGTCAGACCCCACGAGGATGAAATCCGGGTCAGCGGGATGGAAGGCGAAAGCATGATCGTCCACGTGGCGGTTTTTCAGATTCATGGTTTCCCATGTCTTGCCGCCATCCTTCGAGACCGCACTGGCGTTATTCGACATGTAAAGCATGTCGAACGTATGGGGATCAGCGAAGAGTTCCTGATAATAGTGCGGGCCAGTGCCGCCGCCAACCATATCGGACATCTTTTCCCAGCTGCCGCCCTTGTTGGCGGAGCGCCAGATACCGCCTTTACGCTCATCCAGCTCGATTGCAGCATAGACCACATTCGGGTTCATTGGCGATACAACGAGGCTCGATTTGCCCATGTTGGTGGCGGGCAGGCCATTGGTCATTTTCACCCAGGTCTCGCCGCCGTCATCCGACGTATGAAGTGCCGAACCCGGCCCGGTGTTCACAAGGGCCGCGACCGTGCGCTGGCGCTGCCATGTGGCGGCATAAAGCTTGTTCGGGTTTTCGGGGTCGATGGCCACCGAGCCAACGCCTGTCCATTCATCGCCTTCCAGCACATTGCGCCAGGTCTTGCCGCCGTCTGTCGTCTTGAAAAGGCCGCGCTCGCCACCCTTCGACCACAAGGGCCCCTGTGCAGAAACCCAAACGGTGTTCGAATCCGTCGGATGAACGATGATGTCGCCGATATGCTCGGACTTGCCGAGACCCATGTTTTTCCACGTCTTGCCGCCATCCAGCGACTTGTAGACACCGTCACCGAACGCGATGTGACGGCCACCGTTGTTTTCGCCCGTTCCTACCCAGATGATGTTCGGGTTGCTCGGGTCGATTGTCACGTCACCGATGGAATAAACCGCTTCATTGTCAAAAATCGGCGTCCAGGTCGTGCCCGCATTGACGGTTTTCCAGACCCCGCCAGAACCGATGGCAACATACCAGGTATTCGGGCTGGTCGGATCGACAGCAATGTCGGCCACACGGCCAGACATATAGGCCGGCCCGATGTTCCGCACCTTCAGGCCTTCGAACGTCTTGGCAGACATCGCTTTATCGTCTGGTGCGCCCATGGCCGGTGTGGCCGCGAGCATCATTGCAATTGCAACATTCAGTCCCAGTTTCATAGGTCCCCCCATTTGTTTGATTTCTGTTGCCTTCTTCGTTGTAACCTCAGGTTTCCAACGACATCGAAAGTTCAATTCAGGCAGAAGCTATCTGCCCCGCAATAACCAACTACACTCACTGAACCATCATTACGGCTGACTGCATTTCAACAGTCTGCCCCGCAATTCGCCTTCAGTCGCCCGAAAACCGAATACCGACCTTGAACGCCCTGCCAGCCTCGGGCAAGCCAAGCTGGGGCAACACGAGCGCATCGGTGATATTGTTCAATGCACCGTATAATTGCCAAACGCCGAAGCTGGTCTCTTTCACCGGAATATAGAATTTCACATTCAACTCGGTGGAGCCCTCGAGCCGGGCCGTCGTACCATCTTCGGCCTCGTCATATGCGTGGCCGGTGTGGTTCGCCTCGACACGCAAGTTGGCGCCGCCCGCGAACGTGTGATTGGCCGCCAGAAGCAGCTGCCCCCTTGGTCGCTGATACAGGATCGGACGATTGCCGTCCTCGTCCCTGTCGGCTTCGAGGTCCTGCCACAGGGCGTTGGCTTCCAGCGTCAGCGCCTCTGACACCTGCCATATCGCACCGGCCTCGATGCCGTATCCGCGCGAGCCTTCAAGATTGTAGCGCTGGGTAAGCGAGGCGTCGTCCACCGTCACCCTGCGCTGCGAAAGCGTATCACTGATACGCGTGAACCAGGGCGTAAGGGACAGCTGAAACGGCAGCGCCTGTGGCGCCCATTCGAAACTCAGGTCCCCGACAAGGGCGGTTTCAGGCTTCAGGTCAGGGTTCAGAAGGAAGCGGCCAAGCGCCGTGCCGTAAAGTTCCCGCATGGTGGGGAAACGCGTCCGCAGCCCAAGCGTCGCTGTAATAGTCAGTTCGTCTGAAGCCAGCCACTGCGTCGCCCCGCTTGCTGCCCATTTCGATATGGCCGGCTGTGTTGGCCGCCCGCCCGTGAGCGGTGTGGATGCGCGGTCATAGGCCAGCGCGAGCGAGGTCTTGACCGCTTCGCCCATTGGCACATCGACTTCCCCACCAATACTGAAGAGCCGCTGCCGGAAACGCTCGGTGTCGCCGTCGACATTGCTCGAAAGATCGGTTTCGAACTGGGCATGGGTGCTCTGCTGCAGGGAGGTGACAAGGCGGGTCGTCAGATGCGACCAGTCGGTGGCCAGCACAAGTCGCCCGCCGTAGGTACGGTCCTTATCGTTTTGGCGGTCTTCGGGCACGCTGTAGGTGATGTCGCGGTAGGAAACGATCGCCTGGCTGAACCGCTGGTGCCATGTGTTGACGCGCAGGTTTGAGCTTTCGCCAAGCCTGATATCCCCGGCGAGGCTGATCTGCCGCATATGCCAGTCCGGGTATCGCCAGAAGCGGGGGCTCGATTCCGCCGGATCGAGATGCGCGGCCGCAGCGATGCCCTTGTCCGCATCAATATCAATCGCGGAGAGACGCAAGGTTCCCCACGTTTCCTCAAGGGCGACTGCCCCGAAAAAGCTGGTGCTTGTCAGATCGGTATTCGTGCGCCCGTCACCCAAAAGCGGATCGAACGGAATGGCTTCGCTGCCTGCCACACTGATGGCATCGCGGCTGAAATGGTTACCCCCAAACTGCAGGCCCACATTACCGACCGGCACATAGGTCTCGCCTTCCACAAGATAGGAGCCGTGGGTTCCGGCCTCGCTCCGGGCGCTCAGGGTGAAGTCATCCCCGGTTGCGAAGGTGGAGATGTCCACAACGCCAAGCACCGCATTGGCGCCATATTCGATCGGGGCGGCACTTTTGATAACGGTCGCCCGCCGGATCAAGCTTGCCGGGAACAGCGACAGGTCGGCGCGGCCATCCCACGGCACGCTGATCGGCGCGCCATCTATGAACAGCTGGGTCTGGCGCTCTTCCGATCCCCTGAGGCGGAGAACCGCCTCCCCGCGCGAATTTGTTCGCACCCCGACGCCCATGACGGCGCGGAACACCTCGGTGAAATCGGTGGGCACCGTCCGCCTGAAAAGCTCTTCATCAAGCTGTACAGCCGGTTGAAGGGCGCGATTTTCGCTCCTGACAGCCAGAACGCTGATTTCTTCCAAGCGTGATCCCGAGGTCTCCGCCGCCCATGCCTGCGGTATCACCAGCGTCGGCACCAGCACGCATGAGGCAAGCACACAGATTGCGCGATTTCCTGATCGCCGCGCTGAATGGTCTGAGATGCAAGAACGAACCTTAATGCGCACGCTGTCCCCAATCTATCCGGCCGCCTCGAAAGCAGTATGTTCAAACGCCGCGCTCTTCGCGGGTTTGAAGGTATGACGAGGCGATTGTTTTTTGTCTGTCCGAATAAAAGGACCGACCCCCAGTCCTGCTTAGTAAATTACGACCATCAGCAGAAGTTAGCCGAAAGTTTATAGGGCGTCTGTTCCGACGACCAGCCCTGTTTCACTCCTGCCGCCAGTCCTTCTTTTCCGCCTCCCATGCCTGATCCGACTGCATGAGGCACAATGATCTCCCCATATCCATTGGTTCGCTTTCGGTATCACCCGGCTTGGGGGCCGATCAACCTGCACACCTCATACGATGGTATGGCATGGCTGAATCGATTGGCGCAGCATATCCGCCTTGGGGTATCATTCGCCCGGAAGCTGGTTCGGAGACGTGGCCATGGAAGACGTATCCGTCGTTCACATTATCGATGATGACCGCTCGCTGAGGGAAGCGCTCGCGAGCCTTTTCGCCTCGGTCGGGCTGGAAACACGCCTTTATGCCGCTGTGCAGGATTTTCTGGACGCTGACCGGCCGGATATGCCCGCCTGTCTCGTCCTTGATGTACGCCTTCCCGGTATGAGCGGGCTCGACGCGCAAGACCATCTGAAAGAACTGGGTGTCCATATGCCCGTGGTGCTAATGACAGGCCACGGTGATATCCCGATGTCAGTGCGCGGCATGAAGGCCGGTGCGCTTGATTTCCTCACCAAGCCCTTCCGCGATCAGGATATGCTCGATGCTGTCTTGGCCGCGCTTGACCACGACCGTGCCCAGCGCAGCAGCGACCTGAAGCTCAACGAACTTACCGCGCGCCTGAACACCCTTTCGCCGCGCGAGCGGCAGGTGATGGCGCTTGTCGCGACCGGCAAGCTGAACAAACAGATCGCCTGGGACTTACAGCTCAGTGAAATCACCGTGAAAATCCACCGGGGTGCCGCCATGCGCAAGATGGAAGCCCGGACCCTGCCCGAGCTCGTGCGCATGGCCGACGCCCTTGACCTGCGCGTTGAAGCCACCCGCAATTAAACTTGGGTATAATATCCTCCCGCAAAGTTTTGCCGCATCAATGAGGCTTGCAATTTTGCTGACGCCGGCGCTTTGGGGGTGCCTGTCAAGGATGTGATATAGTGCCTGATCCCCGTATTTCGGTCATCGATGATGACGATTCCCTCCGCGAGGCCCTTGTCGGCCTTCTGCGCTCCTGCGGCTTCGAGGCAACGGGCTTCGCCTCCGCCGAAGCTTTCCTTGCAACCGAAACAGCCAACTATGCCTGTATTGTCACCGACATTCATATGTCAGGCATGAGCGGCTTTGATCTGCTGAAGGCACTTGGCGCACGGCAGGCGCCGCCTGCCATCATGATAACGGCCCGGCTCGACGCCGACCTTGAAGACAAGGCCAAGGCTGCCGGGGCGCTGTGTCTTTTACGCAAGCCGTTCGCCAGCGATCGTCTCCTCGATTGCATCGACCGCGCATTGGCACGATAATCCGGGCGAAAGTGAGACCGGCAAATGTGTGGAGCTATCTCTATCGTGTCGGCAAGCCAGGGCGATATTCTCGACCTCCTTCATGTTGCCGTCCTTCAGCGGACGCGCGACGGCAAGGTGGCTGGCTGGAACAAGGCCGCTGAAGCCTTGTTCGGCTGGCCTGCGGCGGACACTCTCCACAAAGCGGCCCACGAACTGATCAAGCTGCGCCCGGACAGCGACAACGCATCCTTGGATGAAGCCTCTGCTGCACTTGATGACACCGGCCAATGGCAGGGAAACCTGATTGCAGAAACCGCCGGCGGCGAGGAGATTTTCGTCGACGCGCACTGGGCGCTGGCCCCGGATGGCAGCGCGGTGGTCGAAACCTACCGCAACATCACGGAACGGCGCCGCACCGAGATGAAGCTGCGCCTCAGCGAACACCGCTACCATAACCTCTTTCAGGCCATGGCCGCCTCCTTCTGGGAACTCGACTTCTCGGGGGTCGACGACATATTGCGGCGCATCTACCGCGCCGGAAACACCGACTTCCGCAAATATTTCCGGGATCATCCCGAAACCGCGCGCGAGATGATGCGGGCGACCCGTGTTGTCGACGTGAACGGCGAAACCGTGAAGCTTTTCGGTCGCGACGGCAACAAGGAAGAGCTGCTCGTCAATGTCGATCCCTTCTGGCCGCCGCAAAGCGAATGGGATTATCTGAACGGCATATTGTCGGCGGTGGAAGGCAAACTCAATTATTCGGTCGAAACCAAGCTTCGCAGTATCGACGGTCGCATCTTCGACGCCCATTTCACCGCCTGCTATCCACCCGACACAATGGGCAAGGGCACGCTCCTCATCGGCGTCCTTGATCTGACCGCCCGCAACGAGGCCTTCGCAGCGCGCGACAGGATGCGGGCCGACATGGCCCATGCCGCCCGCGTTTCCATGCTTGGTGAACTGGCGGCCTCGATTGCGCACGAGGTGAACCAGCCACTCGCCGCCATCTCGACAAGTGCCGAGGCGGGCCTGCGCTGGCTCAATCGTCCCGAACCGAATGTCGAGGAAGTCAGGGCGCTCACAGGGCGGATTGTTGCAGACGCCCGCCGCGCGGCCGATATCGTCGCCCGCACCCGTGCGATGGCGAGCGGACGACCGCCAGCCCCTGAGCCGCTCATCCTGAATGATGTGATCAAGGAAGCCGCGCGCTTCCTGCAACATGAAATGACCGCACACCAGACCGAACTCAGCTGCAAACTGACGCCCGAAACGCCGCAGGTGAAGGCGGACCGCACCCAGTTGCAGCAGGTGATCATCAATCTGGCCGTCAATGCATTGCAGGCCATCGGACAGGTGCCCGGCCGGCGCGGCGCTGTGCGCATCGTCACTCGCCCGTCGGAAACCGGAGAAGCAGAAATCCGGGTCGAAGACAATGGCCCGGGGATCCCGGCCGACCATCTCGATAAGCTGTTCGACAGTTTCTTCACCACGAAGGAGCGCGGCATGGGCATGGGCCTGCAGGTCTGCCGGTCGATCATCGAGGGATGCGGCGGCAGCATCAGCGCAGGCAACGGTGCGATGATCGGCGGGGCTGTTTTCACGATCCGCTTGCCAGCCCTTCAGGCCTGAGGCAGGCCCTTCTGTCGGCAGCATCCCCCGAGCCTTTTTCGCCAGTCGAGTGTCACCCATACAAAGGTTTAACCGGCCAATACGCTCTGGTGATTCCGCCCAATTTTCGCTCTCGCTACAATTCTACCCAGGTCCGGCGAACTCTTCCGCCGTGATCGGCTCCCGCCGCGTGGCCAACGCCCCGGCACCGAGACCGAAAGGAAAAGGCATGACAAAAATCCCCCATACCATTTCACGCCGCGACGTCCTTGTGGGCGGAACGACTGTGGCGGGTATCGCCCTCGCCTCCCCGCTTCTCCTGCAACTTTCCCCGGCTGCCTACGCAGCCCAGCCTTCAAAGGATCAGACCATGAGCTATGTCACCACCAAGGATGGCACCCAGATTTTCTACAAGGACTGGGGCCCGAAATCGGCTCAGCCTGTTGTGTTCCACCACGGCTGGCCACTCAGTGCCGATGACTGGGATGCCCAGATGCTGTTCTTCTATGCGCAGGGCTACCGGGTGATCGCCCATGACCGGCGCGGTCACGGTCGCTCGACCCAGACCGACACCGGCAACGAGATGGACACGTACGCCGCTGACGTAAAGGCCCTCGCCAAGGCGCTTGACCTCAAGAATGCAATCCATGTGGGCCACTCCACCGGCGGCGGTGAGGTAGCCCACTATGTGGCCCGCGCCGATAAAGGCCGGGTCGCCAAAGCGGTCCTCATCGGCGCCGTACCGCCGATCATGGTGAAGACCGCGAACAACCCCAGCGGCCTGCCGATCGAAGTGTTCGATGGCTTCCGCGCAGCCCTTGTCGCCAACCGCGCGCAATTCTTCCTCGATGTGCCCACAGGCCCCTTCTATGGCTATAACCGGCCGGGCGCGAAGGTGGATCAAGGCGTGATCTACAACTGGTGGCGCCAGGGCATGATGGGTGGTGCCAAGGCGCACTATGATTGCATCAAGGCCTTCTCCGAAACCGACTTCACGGAAGACCTGAAGGCGATCGACGTGCCCGTCTTCATTATGCATGGCGATGACGATCAGATCGTCCCGATTGCGGACTCCGCGCTTCTTGCCGCCAAGCTTGTGAAGAACGGCACACTCAAGGTCTATGAGGGTCTGCCCCACGGCATGGCGACAACCCACGCCGACGTGATCAACGCCGACCTTCTCGCCTTCTTCAAAGCGTAGGGGGCCAGCATGCTTAAACAGACCTATACCGCTGCCAATGTGCCGACCGAGTTTGTCGAAAGCCGGGGTCGCACCCTCGCCTACCGTTCGATCGGTGCAGGGTCGCCGCTTATCCTGTGCGTCCGTTTCCGCGGCGTGATGGATGTGTGGGACCCGGCGTTCCTTGATGCGCTTGCCACCCGCTTCCGGGTCATCACGTTCGATTATACGGGTCTTGGCCAATCGACCGGCCACGCCACCTATGACCGTGTCTCGATGGCAGAAGACGCGATTGATCTCGCCGATGCCCTTGGTATCGACACGTTCGCCATCGGCGGCTGGTCGCTCGGCGGGATCGCCGCACAGGTCGCGGCGAAACGTCACCCCGGGCGTATCAGCCACATGATCCTTATCGGCACCACCCCGCCCGGCAAGGTGGCGCACGGCCCCGAGCCCGTCTTCTTCGAGCGCGCGCTGAAGCCGGTGAATGACCTTGATGATGAAACCGTGCTTTTCTTCGAACCCGAAAGCGAAAAAAGCCGCAAGGCCACGAAGGCATCGCACGACCGTATCAATGCCCGCACCGCGGACCGGAGCCCGCCGATCCCGCAGGAAACCTTCATGCGGATGCTGACCGAAAGCCAGAAACCGGACATCTTTTTCGATGATGACGGCTACCGCGACTTCCTGAAGGCGACCGATATTCCGTTCCTCGTGATCTCGGGCGATCATGAAATCGTCTTCCCGCCGGCGAACTGGTTCGATCTTGTCGACACATGCCCGGAACTACACCTTATCGTGCTGCCGGAAATGGGCCACGGACCGCAGCATCAGGCACCGGAGTTTTGCGCCGACCTGATCGCCAGTTTTGTCAGCCGGATAGCCTGACATCGCCCGCCCGACGAAACATTGAAGTACGCACGTGAAATACAGGCCGCCCCACGAGGCGGCCTTCGCACAACTGCAACGTATCCGGTCACATGTATCGCAATTATTATTTTATTTTTGTTGACGATCAGAATTTAAATTGCATTCTGATTGCGGGATGGGATTGGCTGCCTGCAGCCGGAAATGATGGAGGCACCCTTGGCTGGCATATTCAATCTGTTTTCGCCGTCACCAGCCACAACGCCCCTGACTGACAAAACAGAAATCGACCATCTGTATAAAAGGCATCGCCTGCGGGTGATGCTGGCGATCACGCTGGGTTACGGCATCATCTATACCTGTCGTCTCGCCCTTGGCCTTGTGAAGAAGCCTTTGATCGACAACGGTATTTTCACACCAGATGATCTGGGTCTCATCGGATCTGCGCTTTTCTATGCCTATGCCATCGGCAAGCTGACGAACGGTTTTCTGGCCGATCATGTGAATATCAAGCGCGTGCTGGCGCTCTTTTTCCTCATGACTGCGCTTTGCAATATCGCCATGGGCTTTGTGGGCACCGTGGGGGCCGCTGTCCTAATCTGGGGCCTCAACGGCTGGTTCCAGAGCTTCGGTGCGCCCGGCAGCGTGGTGGCCATGACGCACTGGTTTTCAAACCACGAACGTGGCCGCATGTATGGCATCTGGAGCACCGCGCATTCTATCGGCGAAGGGCTGACCTTTCTGGTCGTCGGATCGCTTGTTGCCCTGCTCGGCTGGCGTGCCGGTTTCTGGGGACCGGGGCTGATCGGCCTCGCCGTCGCCCTCGTCTCCTGGCGCTTGCTGCAGGACCGGCCCGCCTCACTCGGCCTGCCCACAGTCGCCGACTGGAAGAACGACCACTATGAAACCACCAACCACAAGCAGGACGCCGCCTCGGTGTTCCGCACCCAGATCGCCATCCTGAGGCTGCCGGCTGTGTGGATATTGGCGCTTGCCAGCGCCACCAACTATGTCACCCGCTACGCCATCAATTCATGGGGGGTCCTGTATCTGCAGGAGGACCGTGGCTTGACGCTTCCCGAGGCCGGCACGCTCCTGATGATCAGCACACTCGCCGGGATCGCAGGTGCCATCGCCTATGGCTTCGTGTCCGACAAATTTTTCAATGCGAAACGCCCGCCCGCGAACCTCCTGTTCGCGCTGATGGAGATCGCCGGGCTGCTGCTGCTGTTCTACGGCCCCGACAGCATGCCGGTGATGGTGTGTGCCGTGCTGCTTTTCGGCCTTGGCATGACCGGCCTTGTGACTGCCCTCGGCGGCCTTTTCGCCGTGGACATCTGCCCCAAGCGGGTGGCAGGCGCGGCGATGGGCGTGATCGGCGTTTTCAGCTATATCGGCGCGGCGGTGCAAGAGCATGTCTCAGGCATCCTCATCAATGGCGGCATGACTGTCGCCGACGGTGTTCGCCATTATGATTTCGATGCCGTGATCCTGTTCTGGATTGGCTCGTCCGTCCTTTCCACCCTTCTTGCCGCAAGCCTGTGGCGCACTCGCCTGAGAGACTGATCCATGCTGAACCCGTCCCGCCACCTTCAGGCCATGATCGACGCCGCCCTTGCAGCTGGCGCCGGCCTTATGGAAGACCAGAAGAAGCTTGATACGCTTGAAATTCGCCGCAAGGGCCCTGCGGACCCGGTATCGGCTGCGGACGAGCGCGCCGAAAAGACCCTGCGCACCCTGCTTGCGGCAGCCGAACCAACCTTTGGCTTCCTCGGCGAAGAAGGCGGCTTGCTCGCAGGCAGCGACCCCGACCATTGCTGGATCGTCGATCCTCTGGATGGCACCGCGAACTTCCTGCATGGCACGCCGCTTTTCGGGGTGAATGCCGCCCTCGCGCGAGGGGGTGACGTGATCGCCGGGGTCATCTATCTGCCCGCGCTAGAAGAGATTTATGTCGCTGAGAAAGGCAAAGGCGCCTTCTGCAACGGCAAGCGTGTGCAGGTTTCGAAACGCAGCAACCTTTCAGAAGCCGCCCTCGCCTGCGGTATCCCGTTCGAAGGCAAGCCGGACCATGACCTGTTCATGCGCGAAATGCAGCTGCTGACCCACCGGGTGGGTGGTATCCGGCGCACGGGCGCTGCGTCGGTTGACCTTGCCTTCACCGTTGCCGGTCGCTGGGACGCCTACTGGGAACGCTGCACGTCAGCATGGGACATGGCGCCGGGCACGATCCTTGTGGCCGAGGCTGGCGGACGTTTCTGCCATCCGTCCGGCGATGACTGGACAATCGATGGCGGTGCCATCCTTGCCACCAACGGTGCGGTGCATGACGAACTGCTCACAGTCCTCAAGGAAGCCTACGCCTCACGCGGCTGATCTGAGCTCAAATTCCAAGGCAATAAAAAAGCGGGCTCGGGGATATTCCCGAGCCCGCAGTCTTGTGGCCCCGCGTGTCAGCGCGAGGATCGGTCGGACGGCGCGTCCAACCCCAGTGCAGTGGCAATATGTTCCCACGGCACAAGCTTGAAATTCTGGTGTTCTTCCGGCGCGATGTTACGGCCGTCCTGCGCAATGAAGGCGCCGTGCGGGAAGGCCGGCCCCATGGGGGCTGCCGTCACATCAAGCCCGTCGGTTTCAGACGAGCCATCGATGCCGGTGCCATCACCTGCCACCACGGTGAAGGAGCCGATATAGGCATGCGGTTCCTTGCGGTCGAACACCGCATAGCTGTTGTTGCCCTGGCTTGAAAGCACCAGATAGCCCGCGCCCTCGTGGCCGTAATAGATCGACACGCCTTCAAGATCGTCTTTGAGCGCCGGGTTGGTTTCAACCGACGTCACCATGGTGCGCGCGTCGCCGTCACCGGGCTCGGCACCGTATTTCCAAAGGGCAACATCTTCCTCGGCAATATAGAAGGCGCCGGTTTCATCGTCCGCCGCACAGCCCTCGGCCTGACTGCCGACCGGGAACCTGCGAACCTCCTCGATCTTCACCTTGCCGGACGTACCTTCCACCAGCTTCCACTGATGCACGGTGCCGTCAGAATCGTTCCCGAGCACATAGGTGCTGCCGTCTTTCGCGCTTTGATACATGCACATGCCGTAAGGGTCGGACATATCGGTCGGCTGCACGCCGTCTGCCACGTCTTCCATCATGCCGGTCGCTTCATCCATCCTGAAAATGGAGATGCTTTTTTCCGTGCGGTTGGTGGCAGTAACAAGCGTCATCGGCGTACCACCGATCTGCACATTATAGCGGATATCCACGTTATTCACGCGGCCAACCGGCAGATACTGATGCTGGGCGCCATCAAGGGTATAGCTGTAGAGCCCACCCTTTTTGTTGGTGCCGATGATCAGGCTTTTTGCCGGATCGCTGGCGTTCTGCCACACAGCCGGATCGTCCGCCGCATCACCGTCATTCACCACAGGTGCGGTTTCGACGCTTGCCGAAACCGGCTTGAAGTCGAACTCGACCGGGCGGTCCTGCCCCAGCGCCTGCCGCTTGCCAAGGTCCAGACCCTTGGCCACGCCTTGCCAGTCAACCAGTTTGAAGTTGGCACCGGCATCATTGCTGTTGTCAGCAACGATCAGCGTGCCATCGGCGAAGGAAATGCCATCGCCCAGATCATCCACGCCGTCGATATTGCCCTGCTCGGCGATCACCGCGCTGCCGAGATAGGCATTGTCGGCATTCAGATCATAGACATTGACGTGTGCGGCACCGGCGTCGCCGGCGAGCAGCACGGCCTTGCCATCAGCATCCCGCACGAGCGCGAGGCCCGCAACTTCGCCCTTGATATTGCCGAAATCACGAACATCAACGAGCTTCGGCACCACTTCGGCTTCCGGGTTCGCATCGAAACGCCAGATGCCAACGGCTTCTTCCGTTACGTAAAGGGAATTCGTCCAGGCATCGGCCACGCAGAATTTCGGTTCCGTGCCCAGCTGCAGGGTGCGGATCTGGCGCCCGGCAACCTTGCCGCCCGCCTTTTCAAGCTGCCACTGCTCGATGATCCCGTCACCGCCCAGAAGGAAAGCGTAGGTGGCACCATCAAGCTCGCTTTTAAAGGCGCACATGCCTTCCAGAAGGCGGCCGGCTTTAATCGGCTTGTCCATAAGGGCAGAAGGTGCCGCATCCGGTGCGCCGGCATCCAGCTTCCAGGCCTGCAGTTCCAGCGAAGACGTATCAAGCGTCAACAGCATGTCGCCGACAAGCGCCAGCCCTTCAACCTTGCCACTGCCGAACGCGCCCTTGAAGGCACCGTCGCGACCATATACTTCCACACCTTCTTCAACGGCACCGAAGAGTCGCGCATTTGCGCCTGTGCCCCACAGAAGGGCAATGCCTGCGCTTTCGGTGCGCGAGGGGGTGGTTTCAGCCGATGCGGCAACGCTGACGACTGAACGACTCGGCTTCGACTGTGTCGGCTGCTCGGCGGAACAGGCTGAAAGACAGGTTCCCGCAAGCGCTGCAACGAGGGTCGATGACCGTATATATTTACCGATAGGCACTGATTTTCTCCCTTTTCACTCCCCTGCCCAGTACCGGATATGGCAGGCAATCCGCCACGTTTCAAGAAAAAAGTAACAAATCTTCTATTTTCATTTAACAAAGGAATTTAAATTCTATATTGTATGCGAGAGCGGCACTGGGGAGTGACCGCCTTTGGACCTTGGGGAAGGCCCATCCATATAGACACCCGGCAAGCCGCAGTGCGGTGACGCGAGGGGAAAAGGGGAGATGAAATGCACAGGAAGAGTTTAATGAATGCACTGCTTTGCAGTTGCCTGACCTTGACCCTGGCGCCAGCCGCCACCGTCATGGCACAGGAAGCTGCAGACGCAAACGCCGCTGCCAGCAGTGCCACAGGGCGCGGGTCGGTTTCCGGTCGGGTTCTTGATGCTGGCTCGAATCTCGGTTTCCGGGGCGCCATTGTAAAGGTGCAGGAACTGGGGATGCAGGCGACCACAGGCGCGGACGGCGATTTCCGCCTGCGTGACCTGCCCGCCGGCACCTACACGCTGGAAGTCAGCTATATCGGCGCCGAAACTGCAACGCAGACGGTGACTGTGTCCGCAGGCCAAACCGTTTCAACCAACGTGGCGCTTTCGTCCGCGGTTGGCGAGTTTGAGGAAATCATGGTCGTCGGCCAAAAGGCACGCGCCCTGAATGCCCTCAACCTGAAACGCTCGGCGGCTGTCGTCAGCGACTCGATCACGTCCGATTCCATGGGCCAGTTCCCCGACCAGAACGTATCGGAAGCCGCCCGCCGCATCGCTGGCGTATCGGTAGTGAACGACCAGGGTGAAGGCCGCTTCGTGACCATCCGCGGTGCCGATCCGAACCTCAACGCCGTTTCCATTGGCGGCATTCGCATGCCGTCGGCCGAAACCGATGCCCGTCAGGTATCGCTTGATGTGGTGGCCTCCGAGCTTCTCTCCGGCATTACGGTGAAAAAGACCGTGACCCCGGACATGGACGGCGACGCCGTCGGCGGTACGGTCGAGGTGAAAACCTTCAACGCGTTCGACCGCGCCGACACCTTCGTCAGCGCCACCGTTGAGGGCAGCTACAACGACCTGATGAACAAACTGTCGCCCAAGGCAGCGCTCTCGGCTTCGAAGCGCTTCAAGGTCGGTGACGAAAACGAACTCGGCATCGCCGTCGCCGGCAACTATTTCGACCGCAAGTTCGGTTCGGACAATGCCGAGAATGGTGAAGGCTGGGATACGGCGGAATTCGGCGGTCAGGAATTCTATATCCCGATCGAGGTTTCGCAGCGCCCCTACCGGATCACCCGCGAACGCGTCGGCTTGGTCGGCAATATCGACTATCGCATCGCCGACCATAGCGAAGTGTATCTGCACACGATCTACAGCCGCTTCTCGGACACGGAAGGCCGCTCGGCGAACGATTTCGAATTCGACGATCCGGAATTCACCAGCCTTTCGGCCACCAGTGCATTGGCCAACAACGGCAGCTACGAGCTTGGCAAATCGACGAAAGACCGGACCGAGACTCAGTCCGTCATGTCGCTCAATCTTGGCGCCAAACACATGACCGACGCCTGGACCGTTGACTATCAGGCGGCCTACTCGAAATCGAAGGACAATTACAGCAACCTCGAAAGCGCGTGGGAAGGTGACTTCGATGATGACCTTTCGGTCGGCTACCAGCTCTCGGACAAGAATCCGAAGGTGATGCAGATCATCGCAAGCGACATGGACGCCATTGCCAATATGGGCGCTTATGAGCTTGACGAGTTTGCCCTGGAAGCAAGCGACTATGCCCAGCGGCAATGGACCTTCGCCGGCAATTTCCAGTATGACTTCACCGCTGGTGACGTGCCTGCCTTCATCAAGTTCGGGGCGAAATCGACCCGTAACAAGAAGACGGCGGACGAAACCAACACGGTCTATGACGATTTCGACGAGGATTACACCCTCGCCCACGACAATCTCTCGACCACGCTGGACTATAGCCTTGCCAATGTCGGGCCGTTTGCCAACATTCCGGGCATCCGCAGCTTCTTCGATGCCAACAACGGTTCGTTCGGCATCAATGATGAAGATACCTATATCGACAGCAATGCCGCCGATTTCGAGATCCGCGAAAATGTGACGGCAGGCTATGTGATGGGTCAGGCGGACTTCGACCCGCTCCTGATCGTTGCCGGCGTCCGGGTGGAGCACACCAAGTTCAGCGCCGATGGCCACCTGCTTTCGGTGAACGAGGATGACGAAACGCTGGAGATTTCCCCCGTTTCGGCAAGCAAAAGCTACACCGACTATTTCCCGAGCCTGAACCTGAAATACAGCGCCGGGGATGCGGTGATCATCCGTGCTGCCGCCAGCCGCACCATCGCCCGCCCGAACTATAATGATGTCGCGCCGATCTATGAAAGCGCCATCGAGGAAGGCGAGCTTGAGGGCAGCTTCGGCAACCCCGATCTCGATCCCTACAGCTCCAAGAACTTCGACCTGTCGCTCGAATATTATCCGGGTGACCTGACGATGATTTCCTTCGCGGCCTTCTACAAGGACATCAAGAATTTCATCGTGACGGCGGATCTTGGCGGCGTACCGGGACAATATGAGGATTTCAATGTGGCCATCACCAAGATCAACGGTGAAACCGCCACCCTGAAAGGCTTCGAGGTCTCGTTGCAGCAGCAGTTCAGCTTCCTGCCCGCACCGTTCGACGGGATGCTTGCCAACGTCAACTATACCTACGCTGACGGCAAGGCCCACCTCGACCTCGGTGACCGCGACATGCCGCTACCGAACCAGGCGAAGCATATCTTCAACGCCTCGCTCGGCTACGAGAAGGATCGCCTCGGCTTCCGCTTCGCGGTTGCCTACAAGGGCAAATATCTGGCGGAGATCCTGGACCCTGAAGACCCGGCCTTCGACAATTATGTCGATGCCCACATTTCCTACGATTTCACCGCGGACTATGAAATCACGGACAATGTGAAGCTCGCCTTCAAGATCCAGAATATCAACGGTCGCCCGTTCCATTCCTACTTTGCGAACAAGCGCTTCCCGGGCCAGTACGAAGACTATGGCTGGACCGGCAGCTTCGGCATCACCGCCAAATATTGACGAAAAAGGTGCCGCCCCACGGGGCGGCCTCTTTCCCTGGGGATTTCCCGGTCCCCGCAATATAAAAGGCAGGCCAATCGGCCTGCCTCTTTTTTTGTCGCGGTCGTGAAGGTGGATCAGGGAGCGACAGCCATCCCGGTTGCCAGCGACTTTGCTGCCGCTTCGGCGAGCTTCAGCGCCTGAACGCCATCGTCACCACTGACAAGCGGCTTCGACTTGCCTTCCATGATCTCAAGGAAGTGTGCCGCTTCCGCCTTGTAGGCGCCAGCATAGCGCTCGAGGAAGAAATCAAGGAGCCGGGCATCCGTCGTGCCCTGCACGCCCGAAATACGCACCGTATTCTCAAGCACGTTGCCGGCCTGCGCCAGCCCTTCGCTGCCATGGACCTCGATCCGCTGGTCGTAGCCATAAACAGCGCGGCGGCTGTTCGAAATCTGGCAGATGCGCCCCGATGCGGTTTGCAGCGTCACGGCCGCGCTATCCACGTCACCCTCAGCCCCGATGGCGGGATCGACAAGGCAGCTGGCAACAGCCGACACCAGCACCGGTTCCTCACCCAGCAGCCAGCGGGCCATATCAAGGTCGTGGATCATCATATCCTTGAAGAGGCCGCCGCTGGTGGCAACATAACTGGCCGGTGGTGGGGCCGAATCACGGCTGGTGATCTGCACCATTTCGACCTTACCGATAGAACCGCCATCGATGGCCTTGCGGAGTGCGGCAAATTGCGGATCGAAACGCCGGTTGAAAGCAAGAAAGAGCGGCACACCGGCCTTTTTCACCGCTTCCACAGATTTCAGTGTGCGCTCCATATCCAGCGCCACCGGCTTTTCGCAGAAAATTGCCTTACCGGCAGCTGCCGCCTTTTCGATCAGGTCGGCATGCGTGCTGGTGGCGCTGCAAATGGCAACGCCGTGCACCGCCGGATCAGCCAGTGCTTCCTCAAGGCCCGCCGGGCGTGCGCCAACAGCCGAGGCCAAGGCCTCCGCCGCTTCCGCCACCGGGTCCACCACATAGCGGACAGCCGCGCCTTTCAGCGCAGCAAAGTTGGATGCGTGAATGCGGCCGATACGGCCGGCACCGATCACGCAGACAGAATGGGTCATTAAGTGGTTCTCCTTACCCTCTAAATTTCACAAACAGAATATATATTCTTGACCTTCATATCAAACGGAATAATTATTCTGTTTAAGGAATCGCTATCATTCCTGTCGCCGACCGAGGGGGAAGGCTGCAGGAAGGACTGAGGGGACATCCGTTGACTGAACATATCACAAATCACAGGGCGGGATTCGATTTCGGCCTGACCCGTATAACAGACTTCCGCAATCCGGACGAACCCACAGGGATGGGCTTTGCCGTCCTGCGCCTGAAGGCCGGCGAAAGCCTTTCGGAAACCTTCGCGCACGAACAGGCGTGGCTGTCGATGCAGGGGGCCGCCAAGGTCAGCGTCGGCGGTGAAACGCTCGACTGGTGGCGTGACAGCCTTTTCGACCAGCATGGCGGCTGCGTGCATGGTGCCAAGGGAACGCAAATTTCGATCGAGGCAGTTACCGACTGCGAATTCACGGTCTATGAATGCCCGAACGAGAAAACCTTCCCGCTCGAAGTTTACGACCCCGCAGAAGGGGCCGACGAGTTTCGCGGCAAGGGCCAGGTGGGAGGCGCATGCCTCAGGATCGTGCGGACTTTCTTCGACGACACCAATTCCTCACCCGATGCCGAACTGGTGCTGGGCGAGGTCGTCACCCTGCCCGGCCGCTGGTCGTCCTACCCCCCGCACTATCATGACCAGCCGGAAATCTATCATTACCGCTTCACCGATCCGCGCGGCTGGGGCCACGGCGAGCTGGATGACGACGTGCTGAAACTGCGCCACGGCGACACCGTGCGCATTCTGGACGGCAAGACGCACGCGCAGGTCTCCGCCCCCGGCTACGGGATGTATTATGCCTGGGTGATCCGTCACCTACCTGGCAACCGCTACGGCATTCCGACCTTCAAGCCGGAACATGCCTGGACAATGGATAAGGATGCCCAGATCTGGCATCCGAAGGGACTCGACGAATGACGCCGCCCGTGAAGACACTGGATATCATCTGCCTCGGCCGCTCGAGCGTCGACCTTTACGGCGAACAGGTCGGTGGCCGGCTTGAGGACATGACGAGCTTTGCCAAATATGTTGGCGGCTGCCCCACGAACATTTCGGTCGGTACTGCGCGCATGGGCCTGAAAAGCGCCCTCCTTTCACGCGTTGGTGACGAGCATATGGGCCGCTTCATCCGCGAAACGCTGGTGCGGGAAGGGGTCGATGTCTCGCATCTGCGGTCTGACCCTGACCGACTGACCGCACTTGTCATCCTCGGCATTCGTGACAAGGAAACCTTCCCGCTGATCTTCTACCGCGAGAATTGCGCGGACATGGCCCTTTGCGCCGATGATGTGGACGAGCCTTTCATCGCGTCCGCCAAGGTCGTGGTTGTCACCGGCACGCATATCTCGACACCCGGCACCTGCAGCGCGACCGACGCCGCCATCACCTTCGCCCGCCGCAACGGCACGAAAGTGGTGCTCGATATCGACTATCGCCCCGTCCTTTGGGGGCTGACCGGCAAAGGGCTCGGCGAGAATCGCTTTGTCGAATCGGAACGGGTGACCGAAACCCTGAAAGATATCCTGCCGCTTTGCGACGTGATTGTCGGCACGGAAGAGGAATTCCACATCGCCGGCGGCTCCACTGATACAGTCGAGGCATTGAGGGCAATCCGCAAACAGACAGGCGCCGTGCTGGTACTGAAGCTCGGGGCCGACGGATGCGCTGTCTACACGGGCGACATTCCGGCAAAGGTCGAAGACGGGCTGGTTGTTCCGGGCTTCCCGGTCGAGGTTTTCAATGTGCTCGGCGCCGGCGACGCTTTCATGTCCGGCCTGATGCGCGGCTATGTGGCCGGGGCCGGCTGGTACGAATGCGGCCAGCTTGCCAACGCCTGTGGGGCGCTTGTCGTCTCCCGCCACGGCTGCGCCCCGGCGATCCCGAGCTACGCCGAGGCCTTGACCTTCATCCGCGAAGGCAGCCCCGAATTCAGCCTGCGGAAAGACGCCGCACTTGAGCAGCTGCACTGGTCCAGCACCCGCACGCGGCGCTATGACGAAGTGCTCGCCTTCGCTTTCGACCACCGCAAGCAGTTGCATGACATGGCAGAGGCGGAAAGCGTGGGCGAGGACAAGATCGCCGAATTCAAACTGCTGTGCCTTGATGCTTTCAACAGCGTCCGCGAGAAGCGCAACGGGCGCGGCCTGGGCATCCTGTGTGACGGACGCTTCGGCGAAGATGCCCTTGCCAAAGCGAGCGGCACCGGTGCCTGGATCGGGCGACCCATCGAGTTTCCGGGCTCGCGTCCGCTTGTCTTCGAAGGCGGGCACAGCGTGATGGCGACGCTGCGTGAATGGCCGCAGGAACACTGCGTAAAATGCCTTGTATTCTATCACCCGGACGACACGCCCGGCATGCTGCTGGAACAGGACAGGCAGCTCAGGCGTCTTGCAGCCGCCAGCCGCGCCACATCACACGAACTGCTGATGGAGGTCATCCCGCCTGCCTCGATGCCGCGCGATGGTGCCACCATCGCCGCTGCCATCGACCGCATCTACAAGCTTGGTATCTATCCCGACTGGTGGAAACTGCCGCCACCGCTGGACGACCGCGAATGGGGTAATCTGGCCCGCATGATCGACAGCTACGACCCGAACTGCCGGGGCATCCTTCTGCTGGGGCTCGATGCTCCTGAAGAAGAGATAGCCGCCGCCATTGCACAGTCGGCGCGCCATGATATCTGCCGGGGCTTCGCGGTCGGTCGCACCATCTTCGGCGATGTGGCACGGCGCTGGTTCGCCCGCCAGATCGATGACACCACCGCGATTGCAGAGATAGCCGCGCGGTACGACCGTCTGATACAAGTCTGGGCAGAAGCACGCCCCACGATCACCGAACGCAAAGAGGCCATCGCATGACGACCATCCGTCTCACCGCAGGGCAGGCCCTCGCCCGCTACCTGACGGCCCAGATCAGTGTACTGGACGATGGCAGCGAGGCACCGCTTTTCGCCGGGGTCTTCGCCATCTTCGGCCACGGCAATGTGGCGGGGTTCGGCCAGGCGCTTGAAAGCATCAAGGACATACTGCCAACGTTTCGGGCCCATAACGAACAATCGATGGCCCATACCGCGATTGCCTACGCCAAGGCGCAGGCGCGCCGCCGGATGATGGCCTGCACCACGTCGGTCGGCCCCGGCGCCACCAATATGGTGACGGCAGCAGCCCTCGCGCATGTCAACCGCCTGCCCGTTCTCCTGCTGCCCGGCGACACGTTTGCCAACCGGCGGCCGGACCCGGTGCTGCAACAGATCGAGAATTTCGGCGATCCCCTGATGGTCGCCAATGATTGCTTCCGCCCCGTCAGCCGCTATTTCGACCGCATCACGCGGCCCGAACAGCTGATCACCAGCCTGCCGCAGGCCATGCGGGTGCTGACTGACCCTGCCGATTGCGGCCCGGTCACCCTGTGCCTGCCTGAAGACGTGCAGGCGGAAGCGTACGACTATCCCGCCGCCATGTTCGAGCCGCGCCGCCACAGGCTGCGCCGGCAAGGGCCCGACGCTCACGAACTGGCCGTTGCATCCTCCCTCGTTTCCTCAGCGAAGGCACCGCTGATCGTCGCGGGCGGCGGGGTTCACTATAGCGGCGCGTGCGAGGCTCTCGCTGCCTTCGCCGCCAAACACGCGATCCCGGTTGCGGAAACGCAGGCAGGCAAAAGCGCGCTCGTGGACGATCACCCGTGTGCGGTGGGCGGGATCGGTGTCACCGGCACCGAAGCCGCCAACAGTTTCGCCCGCACGGCAGATGTCGTTCTGATGGTCGGCACCCGGCTTTCCGATTTCACCACCGGCTCGCGCAGCCTCTTTGCCAATCCGGATGTGAAGTTCGTATCGCTGAATGTGGCCAGCTTCGACGCCATCAAACATAGCGCCCATCCGCTGGTCTCCGATGCCTTGCTGGGTCTTGAGGCGCTCGATGGCGCGATGACGACACCCGCCGGCAAGGATGCCCGCGCCGCCGGCGTCGCCAAGGCGAAGGCGGACTGGTTGAAGGCGGTGGAGCCCATCGTTACGGCGCAGCAAAACACCCTGCCGACCGACGCGCAGGTACTTTCTGCCGTCAACGCGGTGGCAGGCCCGAGGGATGTAGTCGTTGCCGCAGCAGGCGGCCTGCCGGGCGAGCTGCATAAGCTGTGGCGGTCCAAAGGCATTGGCACCTATCACCTTGAATATGGCTTCAGTTGCATGGGCTACGAGGTCGCAGGCGGCCTTGGCGTGAAGATGGCGCGGCCCGAGGGCGACGTGTTCGTGATGGTGGGGGACGGATCGTACCTCATGCACAATTCCGAACTCGCCACGTCTGTCCTGATGGGCCAGAAGATCATCCTTGTCCTTCTGGATAACGGTGGTTTCGGCTGTATCAGCCGGCTTCAGAACGCCACCACTGGCAGCGCCTTCAATAATCTTTTTGACGCAGGCACGCGGATTGACGGCGTGCGGCCGGTGATCGACTTCGCCGCCCATGCCCGCGCCCTTGGTGCGATCGCAGAAAATGTACCCGACGTCTCGTCCCTCGCCGCCGCCATCGCCCGCGCCCGCGCGGCAGATCGGTCCAGCGCCCTTGTCCTTTCAACCGACCCCCGTGTCAGCACCGGCATCGGTGGCCACTGGTGGGATGTACCGGTCGTCGAGACGGGCGGTCATGACGGTTCAGAACAACGCCTTGAGGAACACAAGGCACAACAGAGAAAGCAGAGAATAGATGGCTAACAAGGTCACTTTCGGGACGAACCCGATTGCCTGGTCCAACGATGACAAGCGCGAACTCGGTGGTGCCACGCCGCTTGAAGTCTGCCTCAGCGAAGCGGCGCGCGCCGGATACAGCGGGATCGAGCTTGGCCACAAGTTCCCCCGTCAGGCGGATGTGCTGCGGCCGATCCTTGACCGGCACGGCCTGTCGCTGATTTCCGGCTGGTATTCGTCCGAGCTTCTGCTGCGCTCGGTCGCCGACGAGAAGGCCTCGCTGGAGGCGCATCTCTCGCTGCTGGCCGACATGGGTTGCAAGGTCGTGGTGTGGGCCGAGACAACCAACTGCATCCACGGCCGCGAGGACGTTGCCCTTGGTGCCCGCCCGGTGATTGCGGAAGGCGACTGGAACCGCTTCTGCGATAGCCTCAGCGCCATGGGCGAGCATGTGGCCGCCCGCGGCCTGACGCTTGCCTATCACCACCATATGGGCACCGTGATCGAAACCGAGGCCGAGATCGACCGCATGATGGCGGGCACGTCCGACAAGGTCGGCCTGCTGCTTGATACCGGGCACCTGACATACGCAGGTGGCAGCCCGCTCGGCGTTGCCAAGCGCCACGCCGCCCGCATCGCCCATGTCCATTGCAAGGATGTGCGGGCGGGCGTTCTCGCCGCTGCCAAAGCTGGCGACTGGAGCTTCCTCAAGGCCGTCACCGAAGGCGTTTTCACCGTGCCGGGCGACGGCATGGTCGATTATCCGCCGGTGATGGATGTGCTGAAAAGCGCGGGTTACGAAGGTTGGCTGGTTGTCGAAGCCGAACAGGACCCCGCCAAGGCCAATCCGCTAGAATATGCCCGCAAAGGCTATCAGGCGCTTGTCAAATATGCCAAGGATGCCGGGCTCGCATGAGCCCGGCCTTCGGGCATTCCCTTAAAGATCAATCCAGCGCCGTTCCTCGGCTGAAAGCAGCCAGGCATCGATGATGTCTTCGATTTCGCATGCCTTGTGCACGTCCACCGGCACCGGCGCACCTTCGGCAATCGCCTTCATCAGGCGGTTCACC
The DNA here is from genome assembly GCF_028463845.1 of Gimibacter soli. Lineage (NCBI taxonomy): Bacteria > Pseudomonadati > Pseudomonadota > Alphaproteobacteria > Kordiimonadales > Temperatibacteraceae > Gimibacter > Gimibacter soli. The sequence continues at coordinate 2,612,754 of NZ_CP116805.1, forward strand.
TCGATCACCTTCAGGTCGTTATAGCCAAGGCCATGACCGGGGGCCGGACAGAAGGGTGCGAAATCGGGGCAGGAACCATCCACCAGCAGCGTCTTGAAGCCACGGCGGCCAACCGGTGCGCCTGCCTCATAAAGCCGCAGCTCGTTCATCCGCTCCTGATCGAACTCGATGCTGCCCTTGGTGCCGACAATCTCGAACGCCAGCCCCTGCTTCTTGCCTTGCGCCACACGGCTGGATTCAAACACACCCATGGCACCGCCCTTGAAGCGCACCATGGCGTGGCCCTGATCCTCGTTCTCGACAGCGCGCGAGGCGCCGTTCGCGTCCTTGCGGGTCGGGATCACTGTCTGGATATCACCGGCGATGGCAGCCACCGGCCCCACCAGATGCAAGGCCATGGAAATGAGGTGCGAGCCCATATCGCCGATTGTGCCACTGCCGGAAAGGACGAGTGAACAGCGCCAGCCGAACGGCACGGACGGATCGGCCATATAGTCCTCGTTATGGCGCCCCCGGAAATGCACGATCTCGCCCAGTTCGCCGGCGTCGATCATCGCTTTCAGCATGCCGATCATCGGATTGCACAGATAATTATAGCCAAGCATATGGACGAGGTTCTTGCCCTTGAGGGCCGCCGCGATCTCCCGCGCTTCGGGGGCATCGAGCGCCAGCGGCTTTTCAATATAGACATGCTTGCCTGCCGCGATGGCGGCGAGCGCCATTTCACGGTGCAGGCTGTTCGGCGTGGCAATTGCCACCACGTCCACCTCCGGATCGGCGACCAGCGCCCGCCAGTCACCATAGGCTTTGCCGATATCAAGCCGGCGGGCAGCATCGACCGCGCGCGCGTCGCCGTCGTCCGCCACAGCCACACATACCGGATTGGCAGGGCCGCCAAACACGCTTGTATGCGTGCGATAGGCAATCGCATGCGTCTTGCCGATATAGCCGCTGCCGATGAGGCCGATCCTAATGTCTTTCACGATTTTCCCCTCCCCTGAGGCGCTCGCATCATCAGAACGACTGTTCTGAGACGAAAATTTACATTCTGAAATCAAAAGCAGCTAGTAAATTCTGAAATGGGAATTTAAATTCCATTGAAACGGCATTCAGGCGCAACCGGAGGCACAGACCGTATGACCAGCATGGAAAAAGGCGAGATCAAGGACGTCGACGGGTTCAACGCCTATCTCGCCAGCCGGTTCGATGGCCTCAGCAAGCAGCTGAAGAAGATTGCCCGCTTCGTCCTTGATAACCCGATTGATACGGCACTTGATACCGCCGCTGAAATCGCCAGCAAGATCGAGGTGCAGCCTTCAAGCCTGATCCGCTTCGCGCAGGCGCTGGGCTTTGACGGTTTTTCCGAAATCCAGCGCATCTTCCGCGGCGGCCTTGTGCAACAACTGCCCGGCTATTCCGCCAACTATTCCCACCGGATCGAAAAACTGAAGGAAGGCACCGAGGACACGGCGTCGAGCGACCATCCGGTGCTGAATGTTTTCATCGATGCCAATATCGATGCCATCAATGCACTGCGGGCTGACGCCAGCGAAGCCAAGCTGAACGAAGCGGTCGGCTATATCAACAAGGCGCGGCATGTGTATGTGGTGGGCCAGCGGCGTTCCTACCCTGTTGCCATCTATCTTTACTATATGATGCGCAATCTGGATGTGCCGACCTACCTTCTGGACGGTGTGGGCGGCCTGTTGCCCGAACAAGCCAACCAGATTGGCCCCGAAGACACCGTGATTGTCGTCACCTTCCCGAATTATTCGGATCAGGTGATCAGCCTGGCCCACAAGGCAGCAGAGGCCGGCGCCAAGGTTGTGGGCCTGACCGACCGCCTTGTCAGCCCCATCGTGAAACTGAGCGACGTCTATTTCCTCAGCGACAAGGTGGAAGTCAGCGGCTTCCGCACCGTGGCAGGTACCATGTGCCTTGCCCAGGCGCTGATGATCGCACTCGGCCTTGACCGCGAAACGGCGGGCGAAAACGCCTGACGGAATTCTGTCCGTCTTTGTCTTGACACCCTTTCGCAATCAGAATAACAATTCTGATAATGCATGCAGATGGAATTTAAATTCATTTGTGATGCGTCATCTTCCTGGGGAGGGGGACCGATGCTGTCACTTGTATCATTCGTTGCTTTCACGGGGCTTGTTGCCCTTATCGCCTGGTGGAAAACCAGGCATGACCGGATGGAAACGTCCGACGCCTATTTCCTTGGCGGCCGCAGCCTGACGGGCTGGGTGATCGCCGGCTCCTTGATGCTCACGAACCTGTCGACCGAGCATCTGATCGGCCTCAATGCCGATGCCTTCAACCATACGATTGCCGTGATGGCATGGGAAACGACGGCTGCCCTTGCCATGGTGCTGACGGCCGTTTTCTTCCTGCCGCGCTACCTGCAGCGGGGCCTGACGACAATCCCGGAGTTCCTGGCGTCGCGTTATGACGAAGGCACACGGGTGATTGCATCCGGCCTTTTCCTCTTTTCCTACATTCTGGCGATCCTGCCGGTGGTGCTGCTGTTTGGCGCGACGGGCCTTGAAAGCCTCTTCAGCGTGGCGGGCACGTTCGGCATTTCGCAAACGGCAGCCATCTGGATGATGGTTTGGGGTGTGGGCACGCTGGGCTCGCTTTACGCCATTTTCGGCGGGCTGAAGGCTGTGGCGATCTCGGACACTGTGAACGGTGTCGGCTTCCTGATTGCCGGGCTCACGATCCCCTTCCTCGCCCTCATGATGATCGGGGACGGTAACCCGCTTGATGGCCTCGCCACCGTTTACACGGAAGAGCAGCCGAAGTTCGATATCACCGGCGACGAGCCCGGTTCGTTCCTGCCGTTCGGCGTGCTGTTCACCGGCATGATCGTCAACCAGATCTTCTTCTGGTGCGTCAACCAGTCCATCGTGCAACGCGCGCTTGGCGCCAAGAATCTCGCGGAAGGCCAGAAAGGTGTGCTGATCGCCGCCGGCTTCAAGCTTCTCGGGCCTTTTGTGATCGTGCTGCCGGGCGTTATCGCCTTCCATATGTTCAAGGATACGATTGCGCCTGAAAACTATCTGATGGCCTACCCGACCCTTGTGAAGGCCGTTCTGCCTGATGCCATGGTCGGCTTCTTTGCCGCCGTTATGGTGGGCGCGGTCCTCAGCACCTTCAACAGTGTTCTCAACAGTTCCGCCACGCTCTTCAGTCACGGCATCTACAAGACACTGATCCGCAAGGATGCGTCGGAACGCGATCTAGTGAAGGCTGGCAAGCTCTGCAGCGTTGCCCTTGCGCTCGCGGCCATGGCGATGGCGCCACTGGTCGATACCTCGGGCAGCCTTTTCAACTACCTGCAGAAGATCAACGCCACCTTCTTTGGTCCCATGCTGGCCGTTATCTTGCTCGGCCTGCTGACCCGCACTGTCACCGCCCGCGCGGCCCGCATCGGGCTGATCATAGGCCCAGTGCTTTTCTATCTGCTCGTCTTTGCGTTCGGCACTGAAACGCAGGCGGCAGCGCGCGCCCTGTTTGGCGTGACCGAGGACCTGCACTTCCTGCACTTCCTGGGGCTTGTGTTCGTGATCGTCACCCTGCTGATGGTGGCGGTGACCCGGCTTGCCCCCGGCGTGGCGCCTGTTGCCGCAGCGATGGAGGCAGCCCCTGCCCCCGTTGACATGACGCCCTGGCGGCACCTGAAACTGGTCAGCGCCGCCATCATAACCATCACACTTGCTTTCTATATTTCGCTTGCCCAATGAACCGGATCACGGAGAAACCGATGCTGAAATCATCCCTATTGCGTACCGCCGCCCTTTTGCCGCTTCTCGCTGCGCCTGCCTGCGCCGCCGACAAGGATGCCGAGATCGGTTTCATCGCCTTCGGCGACAGCGGATATCACTATGGCTACATGGACCCAAAGGAATACAAGAAGCCGCTGAAAACGCTTGAGGAGTTCACGGCAGCAGAAAAAGCTGACGCAGCCGAAGATTACCTACCGCTGGAAAGCTTCCAGATGCCGCCCGCCTATTTCCATCCCGAGATCGGCGGTTATGTAACGGCGAGCGGGCAGGATGCGGTGGCCCGCGCCATGACCGCCTATTGCGAAAAGGCCCTTTGCCAGTTCGCCACGCTTGCCGGCGACAATATCTATCCTGATGGCGCCACCGCCGGCGCCGATGGCAAGGACGATGGCAAACGCTTTGAAGACATCTTCGCTGTTCCCTATGCCGACTTCGGCAAGGACATGCCGGATTTCAAAATCTACGCCGCCCTCGGCAATCACGACTGGGATACTTCACGCGAAGGCGCCATGGCGCAGGTCGCCTATCTCGAGCAGTCGTCGAAATTCTATATGGACGGCATCTTCTATCGCGTCAGCCCGCCCGCCACGAACGGCGAGGTAGAGATTTTCGTGATCGATACGGATGTGATGCTGGCCGGCCTCGAGGTACGCGAAGCGATGCTCAACCCCGATGGCAGCGAGGTGAAAGACACGCCGGTCGACCAGCCCGATGAATGGATCAAGCCGGCCAATGACGCCGAGCGCAACATGGCCAAATGGCTGGAAGACGCGATGGCCTCCTCCACCGCCAAATGGAAGCTGGTGGTGGCCCACCATCCGCTCTGGTCATCGGCTGGCGGCAAATTCGAACAGGCCCGCGTGCTGCGCCGGGTGCTCTTGCCAACGCTTTGCAAATATGCCGACGCTTATCTTTCCGGCCACGAGCATTCGATGGAAATGCATGAAACAAGCTGCGCTGCTGCCACCGGCAACCCTGATGCCCAGCCGCTGCCGGAAATCCTTTCCGGTGCCGCCGCCAAACAGCGTCCGCTCAACCCCAATTTCATGGCCTATCAGGAAAAGACCTATCCTGAATACAAGCCCTACTATCGTCGCGGCATGGTCTGGGGCTTTGCGCATGTGAGTCTGAAAGGCGACGAGGCAAAGGTAACCGTCCTCACGACCCCCAATGACGAAAGCGGCACACCGGTTGAAGATTTCAGCTGGAGCTTCAGCAACCGGCCCTGATCAGCAACCGGTTACAGACGAAAACCGCCCGGGCCTCACATCAGGCCCGGGCGATTTTTTTCTGCGAGGGCTCGCCCATAAACCTCGTGGCATACGGATACGCATGCCATTTACGATAATTCCAAATCTGCAGATTTTGTTGATTCAACACATCACGAATAACAAATTATTATTTAAATTCAATGTTATAGATTAAATCCACAGCTTCTACAGACTTTCTGCAGACCATCTCCAAGCGCGAAATCCCGAGTTCGCGTACCTCTTCATTCGTCAATCACGACACCCTGTGAAAACACGAATTGGAGAGACAAATGTCACACACCGAAACTGCTACCGCCCAACTGAATGGCGTTAATGTTGCTGCCCTTCTGGGTGCCCGCGAAGCCCTCGAACAAGCACCCGAAGCTGCAGAGTTCACCTGGAAAGCCACCAGTGAATGGAAAGACGGCGTTCATACCCGCATGACCATGGACGGCTTCTTCGGCCTTGGTGAAAACCAGGCACGCTCGCGCTCCTTCACCATCGATACCGATCACCCGGCCTGCTTTGCCGCGACCGACAAGGCGCCGACCCCAGTCGAAGTTGCCCTTTCGGGTCTTGCCGGTTGCCTGACCGCCGGCGTCGCCACGGTTGCCGAGAACCGGGGCATCAAGCTCCGTTCTGTAACCGCCACCATTGAAGGGGACATGAGCCTCTTCGGCATCCTCGGCATCGATAGCAACACCCGGAACGGCTTCCGTGCTGTTCGCGTGAACTTCCATGTCGATGCGGACGCCAGCGACGAAGACATCCGCGCACTGGTTGCCCAGTCCCAGAAACGTTCGGCCGTCTTCGACCTTTTCACGAACCCGACGAACGTGTTCGTCACGGTCGACTGACCCGTCCTTCACGACAGCGAAAAACGGAGCGAGTACCATGCGGACAACAACGACAATCATTATCGGTGCCGGGCAGGCTGGCCTTGCCATGAGCTATCATCTGACCGCGCAGTCCATTGACCATGTCGTGCTCGAACGCGGCAAGGTGGCCAACTCCTGGCGCACCGAACGCTGGGACTCGCTCCGCCTTCTGACCCCCAACTGGCAGAGCCGTCTGCCCGGCTATGAATATGAGGGCGATATGCCGGATGGCTATCGCACCATGGAGCAGACGATCACCTTCCTTGCAGGCTACGCCGATAGGATCAAGGCTCCGGTTGAAACCGACACCCTTGTCACTGCAGTTGAGCCGACGGACGGCGGTTACGTCGTCCGGACGAACAAGGGCGACTGGCAATGCGCTGCGGTGGTGATTGCAAGCGGCGCCTGCAATATTGCCAATGTGCCCGCGATGGCCGCTGATCTGCCTTCCGACATCCGCTCGATCACACCAATGGATTATCGCAGCCCCGCACACCTGCCCGAGGGCGGCGTACTGATCGTCGGCGCCTCGGCCACGGGGGTGCAGCTGGCGTCGGAAATCCAGCTTTCCGGCCGCCCGGTGACCCTGGCAGCTGGGGAGCATGTTCGCGTGCCCCGCACCTACCGCGGCCGCGACATCAAATGGTGGATGGAAGCCACCGGCATCCTTGATGAAGGCCTGAACGAGATCGACGATATCCGCCGCGCCCGGCGGCTGCCGTCCCTGCAACTGATCGGTAGCCCCAATCAGGAAACCATCAGCCTGAACAGCCTGCAGACCATCGGCGTGATGATCGCCGGTCGCCTGATGGGCCTGCAGGATGGCCGCGCCCAGTTTTCCGGCGCCCTTGCCAACCTGTGTGCCATGGCCGACCTGAAAATGAACCGGCTCCTCGCCGCCATCGACAAATGGGTCGATGAAAAAGGGATGGCGGATGAGGTTGGCGAGGCCTACCGGCTGCGCCCCACCCATGTGCCTGTCGACCCGCCCCTGATGCTCGACCTGAAAGCCGCGGGCATTCAGACCGTGCTTTGGGCAACCGGCTACCGGCCCGACTATTCCTGGCTCAAGATGCCTGTACTGACACCGCGCGGCGAGCTACGCCACAATGGCGGGGTCGTTGATGCGCCGGGGCTTTATGTGCTGGGGCTGCCGTTCCTGCGGACCCGCAAATCCAATTTCATCGATGGTGTCGGAAACGACGCCCGCCATCTCGCCGATCATCTCGCCCGCTATCTCGCCGGCAGTGCATCGGTTGCCGCCTGAACCCTTGGAAAGGATCATCAAGATGCCGACAGCAATGGAAACAAAAGAGACCCTGCAACGCGCCGTCCAGACCGTGACGCTACGCCCCTCCCATGGCCAGCGCACCTATGTGAATACCGCGATCATCGAGTCCGGCACCGAATGCTGGGTCGAGGAAGCAGGTCATACGATGGTCATCGATGCAGGCAAAGGACTTGGCGGCGGCACCGCAGGCCCTACTCCCAGCATGATTGTCCGCTCCGCCCTTTCCAGCTGCGTGGCGATCGGCATCAAGCTTTGGGCCGCCCGCACCGATGTGCAGATCGATCATGTCAGCGTGCTGCTGGAAACCGACACGGATGCCCGTGGCATCCTCGGGATCGCAGACAATGTCACACCGGGCTTCACGAACTGCCGGCTGAAAATCAACGTCGTTTCGCCGGCAAGCCGTGCCGAAGTCGATCATGCTATCAGCCTGTCCCTGCGCTACAGCCCGCTCATGGCAATTTTCCAGGACGGGCTATCGATCAGCCTTGAAACCAACCTCAGCATGGCAGCCTGAGCGCCAACCGGAGAAGATACGATGCAAACCAATCTGCAACGCCGCATCCAGCGCTATGGCTGGAACAAAGCCGCCGATCATTATGAACGCGGCTGGCGCGAAAGCCTCGCCGAGGCGCAAGCCCGCCTTCTGGAGATGGCCGACGCCCAACCGGGCGAAACTGTCGTCGACATGGCCTGCGGCACCGGCCTCGTCAGCTTTCCGCTTGCCGAAAAGGTCGGCCCCAACGGCCGGGTTATTGCGACCGACATTTCCGAGCGGATGATCGAGATCGTCCGGCAAGAAAGCACGATACGCGGTGTGATGCGGGTCGATGCTTTCCGGGCTGATTCCGAGATGCTGGATATGATCCAGGACGCGAGCGTTGACCTTGTGACCTGCGCGCTTGGCCTGATGTATTTCCCCGATCCCCTGGCCGCCATGAAGCAGGCCATGCGGATGTTGAAGCCCGGTGGACGCGCTGTCTTCGCCGTCTGGGGCGGCAGGGACCGCTGTGGCTGGGCCGATATCTTCCCGATTGTCGATGCACGCGTGCAATCGGATGTGTGCCCGCTCTTCTTCCGGCTTGGCACCGGCAGCACGCTCGCCTGGGAAATGGCGCTTGCTGGCTTCTCCCACGTTCGCGAAGAACGCCTTTCGACAATGCTTCCCTACGACAGCGCTGATGCAGCCGTCAGCGCAGCCTTCGCCGGCGGCCCGGTGGCCCTTGCCTATGAACGTTTCGACGATGACACACGCCATTCGGCCCACGACGAATATCTGGCTTCGATTGCCGCCTTCCGGGACGGCAACGGGTATCGGATACCGGGTGAGTTCGTGATCTGCGAAGGCCGGCGGGCGGTTTAGGGGTTTTCAAGGGCGGCGAAAGATTCTTCGTCGCCCTTGGTCCATAACTCTCCGGCCAGCTCCCTGGCTTTCCGGAGGTGAGACACAGCCTCGACCGTCTGCCCCTCGGCCTGCGCAAGCTTTGACTTCATCCGGTAAAGGCCGGCTTCCTGCGGCACAAGTTTCGCTGCTTCGTCGAGCGCGGCTTTCGCTGCTGCCAGATCACCTGCAGCAAGCGTCGCGCCTGCAAGGCTGACAAGCGCACGACCAAGCTTGTTGGCTTCTGGCAGCTCGCGTGCGGCGGCAACTGATGCCTCGGCATGCCGACGTGCCTCCCCCGACCGGCCCTCTTTGAGGGCGAATTCAGCAAGGGCGGCTTCTGCTTCCATGATATCGGCAGGTACCCCCTCAGACCTGGCCCACGCCAGAACCGTCTGTACCGCCGCAACAGCAGACGCCGCTGCGCCATCCGTATGCTCAAGACGGGCAAGCCTTATCCGTTCGGACTGCATGTTGCCTTCACGCTTCGCGGCTTCGAACAGGTCGAACGCGCGGCGATGATGCTGGCGCGCAAAATCGGCGTCGCCGCGCAAGGATGCGACCCGTCCCAGATAGGAATGAGCCTGCCCCTGGCGGAACTTGTCGTCCCGCGCCTCGCCATTCTTCAGGAGTTCGCGGGCAAGGCTTTCTGCCTGTTCGAGACGCCCCGTATCGACAGACAGACTGACCAGCGACTGAAGGCTAGACGCAATGCCGAATGGATCGTTCACCGCCCTGCGCAGCGTCAGGCCTTCGTTATACAGGACGAATGCACCGGCATAGTCGCCCGCCATTTCTCGGATATCGCCAAGATTGTTTTTGACCGCAGCCGCAAAGCGATCGTTGCCATCCAGATGGAAACGCTGCAACGCCCGTTCAAGATACTGGACCGCTTCTGCAGGGCGGAGCTGTTCGATCCGCAGGAGCGCCATCGTGTTGAGAAGCGCGCCGGGCGGCGCCGTAATGCCTGCCGCATCAAATTCCGCAAACGCGCGCGTCAGGTAAATCTCAGCCTGATCATACTGTCGGCGGCGCCGTTCCAGAATGCCAAGATTGATCAGGATGGCCGCCGACCGTGTGTGATCGGTCAATCCTGCAGAAATCGGCAGCGCCTTCTCAAGGCTCGCGAGTGCCGCCGCGTCATCATTCCTGAGCATGTTGACGATGGCAACGGCATTGAGGATCGACGCCAGCACCTCGGGGTTATCCTTTGCTTCGGCTTCTGCCTGCAGCGTCGTCAATTGCGCCTCTGCACCTTCAAGATCGCCGATTTGCCGCGTGGCAAGGGCATATTCGTAGCGCAGCCAGATGTCCTCCGGGTCTTGCTCCACCGCAACCGCAAACAGGTTCCGTGCCTCTTCCGCCCGCCCTTGCAGGGCATAGGCGAGCCCCCGAGCATAAGCTTCCGCGACAAATGGATCTTCCGGGCTCGTCCGCAGCCTGATGGCTGCATTCTGGCGACCGGGCAGCGAACTGACGATATGGCGGACCATCAGGTCGGCGAGTTCCAGTATTTGCTCCCCGTCGAAACTGCCCCGGCTTTCGCGCCCGTCAGCCCCCCTCACGGCAACATCGAGATGAAGCCGCGCGCCAATGCTTGTGAGGCGCGAAACGACAAAGTGACTGGCACCTTCGGTCTGCCTGAGTTTCCGTATCAGGTCTTCAGGAATCTCGAGCGCATCCGTTGCCGCAACCACCTGCTCGCCCGTTCCTTCGATCATGGCCCGGGGCGAGACACTGCTGACCGCAGCTTCCTGTTCAAGCTTATGGGACACCAGGCTCATCAGCCCGAGCTCCGCCCAGCCGTTTTCAGCCACGTCGGAGGCGATGTGAACAGGCAGGACAGCAACCCGAACCTGATTGGCTTGCACATTTCGCGACATCGGCTGAAAAACCAGAAACAGGGCCACGGCCGCCGCCACGGCAGCAATCACGGCACCAAGCCAGAGCATGTGCGGCTTGCGCTTTTCTCGCGAAGGGATCGGGCCGGCAACCACCTTTCCGGCGGTGGGCGCATCGGTCAGCGCAGCCATTTCAGCTTCGCTGACCGTGACCGGTGCGATGAAGCGGAAGCCCGTTCCATGGACCGTTTTTATGAAGCGCTGCGCCTGCCCATCATCACCAATCGCCTGACGGGCCGACTTGATACGGCTGGAAACAGCGGAATCGGAAACAAACCGTCCCTCCCAAACCACTTCGATCAGTTCATCCTTGGAAACAACCCGTTCGCGTTCGCGCACCAGAAGGACAAGAAGTGAAAGGACCTGCGGCTCAACTGGCACAAGTGCTCCGTCACGACGAAGCTCATGCTTCTCGACATCGATCTCGATTGTATCGAAAGCATAAATCATGTTCCGTGCCCGCCCCTTGCATCAGATGATTACTTTTGAGTTATCATCACCGTGACGTCAATAACCGCTGTAACCGGAACCCGGAACAACAAGCCGGCCCGACAAAAAAGACTGAGCAGAAGAAAGCCCCACCCGCCGAAGCGTCCGTGAGGCCCTAAAGCGCGAGCCAACTGACCAGCAAAGATGCGCAGAAGCTTACGGAAGTCGCCACAAACACCGGGACGGCGGGGCGCCACCCCATGGAGAGAAGCAGATCAAGCCGGGTGCGCATGGCAGTCGCTGTAACGGCGAACAGCAGCAGCACTTTCGACCCCGTCAGCGCCCAGGCCGAAAGTTCGCGTGGGAAATTAACCAGACTGTTCAGCCCGACAAGCAGCAGGAAGGCAACGATGAACCACGGCAGCGACAGGCGCTTCAGGATGCCGCCGGTGTTGTTGTCGGGCGTATCAACCGCAAGGCTGATCAGTGCCACGAACGGCGCGAGCAAGGCCACCCGTGCCATCTTGACGATGGTGGCGTGTTGGCCGGCCTCATCCGAGAACGAATAACCCCCGCCAATCGCTTGCGCGACATCATGGATAGACGCGCCGAGCAGGAACCCGGCCTGCATGTCGTTCAGGCCAAGTTCGGCGGCGAGTATCGGATAGATCGAGAATGCCAGCGCACTTGCCATCGCCACCCCGACAAGTGTCAGGGCAAACTGGGCCTGTGGCAGACGGTCCTTGCCGATGACGCCATAAAGGGCCAAGGCAGCGCTCGATCCGCAAATCGCAGTGGCTCCGCCCGCCAGAAGCCCGGCAAAGCCGGATTGACCGGCAAGCCGCGCGCTACCAACGCCCGCCAGTACCGTTACCGCCATGACGGCCAGCAGGCACACGAACGGCATGATCCCGAGTGCACCGATCTGCATGAAGGTCACCTGCAGCCCGAGCATGGCAATGCCCACACGCAGGAAAGACCGTGACGCAAAGTCCAGCCCTTCGTGCGTGCGCTGATCACTCGACACGAAATTCATGGCGAGACCGACAAGCAGCCCCAGAAGAATGACAGGAAAACCGTAATGGTCGGACAACCAGGCCGCCGATGCAGCCCCTGCCGCGCAAACCGCAAGCCCCGGGAAAAGGCGCTTCCAAAGCGGCCGCAGGTCTCGGTGAGGATCAATTTCCGCGGCCAATTGCTGCTCGCAGAACAGGTCGCCCTGATAGTCGAGGTCGCTTTGATTGGGGTCCTTCATGATCGACTCTCCAATTTTCTGTCCAACGGTATCATATTTTTCTTTCCATATACTTAGCAAGGTATAGGATGCAAGCGGGAAAGTGGGAAGAGACCGGGAGGAAACACCAATGTTCGACAAGGATTCGCGCGGCAACAGCGGCCAGCCTCAAACGGCATTCATGCTGTTGGTAATCCTGCTTTTTATAGGCAATGCGCTTAATTATGTCGACCGGCAGGTCCTTTCCCTCCTGAAACCCACGCTCGAAACCGAATTTGGCTGGAGCGACAGGGATTATGCCCATCTTGGCTCGGCATTCCAGATTGCGGCGGCCGGCGCCCTTCTTTTTGTCGGCTGGTTTGTCGACCGGCTCGGCGTTCGCATCGCATACGGCGTGGCCATTGCTGTCTGGAGCGCGGCGGGCATGGCGCACGCCCTTGCGATGACGGTTCAACAGTTTGTTGCGGCACGCATCGTTCTGGCCGTCGGCGAAACGGTCAGTACTCCGGCCGGACTCAAGACAACAGCGCTCTACATGCATCCGAAACAGCGCAATCTGGCGATCGGCATCATCAACACCGCCCCCAATATCGGCGCGATCATTACGCCGCTGCTGATCCCGCCCTTCGCCATTGCTTTCGGCTGGAAAGCTGCATTTCTGGTGACAGGCGCCCTTGGCTTTGTCTGGCTTCTGTTCTGGCTGCCCGCGACCCGCAATCTCAAGCCCATCGGCAACATCCCCGAACGCGCCCCTGTCGACTGGAAAACATTGTTCCGTGACCGGCGCAGCTGGGTTGTTATCGGCGCCAAAAGCCTCACCGACTGTGTCTGGTGGTTCGTGCTGTTCTGGATGCCGGATTTCTTCAGCCGCGTCTTCGGACTGGGACAAGCCGAACTCGGCTGGCCGATTGCCATCATCTTCTCGCTTGCCGCGTTTGGCGCCATTTCGGCGGGTGCCATCTATCCGATCCTTGTCGCCCGCGGCCACGATATCAATGCTGCCCGCAAGCTTTCAATGCTGTTCTTCGCAGCCATCGTGCTGGCCATGCCTTTCGCGCTCTCGACTGACAGCCCCTGGGTTGCTGCCGTCCTGATCGGCCTTGGCCTTTTTGCGCACCAGGGCTTCTCCACCAACATTTTCGGCATGACCGCCGACATCGTACCGGCCACGCGCATTGCCAGCGTGATTGCCATGGGTGCTGTGGCAGGCAACCTTTCAGGGACCGGCATCATCGAACTCGCCGGCTGGTCGCTTGAAAATGGCCACGGCTACGCCCCCCTGTTCGTCATCTGCGGCGGCGCCTATTTCAGCGCCCTTGCCTTCATCCAGCTGATGATCCCCCGCCTGGAACTTTCGGAGGGGCAAGAGGCCTGAGGAGCCACAATCTTCGAACAATGTCGCGGGCCGCATATTCTGCGGCCCGTTTCATTTCGCCCCTTCACCATCCATTGCCCGTTCGGAACATTGCCCCTTGAGAGGCCATGAAGACGCCCCGCCCTGCCCAACCGCACCCTGCCGCACAACCACTCGCCACACATAGGCGCCACTCCTCGGTGCCCATGTAGTTCACACAAAAGAAAACCCCCGCCAGTGCACAGCGGGGGTTTCGTGTTTGCGGGCCGAGGGAAACGGCTGGCCCGGTCACGAGGGGAAGGGTTACATCTTGATGCGGAAGCTGACGCCCATGTAACGGTCGGCATCGCGCGGGATCTGCAGGCGCTGGCCGTTGGAAACATTGAGGAGAACGTAGCTTTCATCAGTGATGTTCCGGACATGGAACGATAGGCGGTAGCTGTCATCCTTGTCCGAGAAGCCGAGCGAGGCATTCCACATGCCATAGGCATCGATTGCGCCCTGCTCGCCCAGATCCGAGAACTGCTTGCCCACATGGCGATAGTCAGTGTTCAGATACATCATATAGTCGCCGACTTCGCGTTCGTAATCGGCACCAAGGACATAGGTGAACTTCGGTGCCAGCGGCAGGCGGGTGCCATCGCGGGCGTCAGGCGCGTTGGTCAGCGGGTTCGGGTTGAACTCCTTGACCTTTGCGTCTGCATAAGCCGTGCTCAGGCGGAGCGTAAGGCCTTCGGTCGCGAGGAACACGAGATCAGTCTCAAAGCCCTTGCTCTTCACGGTGCCGGCGTTTGTCAGGTTGGTTACCACGGCGCCGTTCAGGAGCACGAAGTTGTTGGCCTGGAACCCGTCATACTCGACCGAGAAGACCGAAGCATTGAGCTGCACGCGGTCATTCATGAACTGGGACTTCATGCCCACTTCGAACGCGTCCGAGGTTTCTTCTTCAATCGGAACGGCGTGTGTCGGTGCCGTGTGGTTGAAGAAGACGTTGAAGGCCGGCCCTTTGTACCCGCGCGTATAGCTGGTGTAGAGCATCATGTCGTCCGAAGGCGTGAACTGGAGGACGGCTTTACCCGAAAGGTTGCCGTTGCGGCTGGACCCTTCCGAGATATTCGTCCCGTTGCCGCCGGCAGAGACAAGACCGCCCGCCGGGTTGCCCGAAACACCGGGGCCCGTTGCCGGAAGGCCTGTCGCGGCATTGATGCCGGGTGCACGTTCATGCGTGTATGAGAGACGGTCCCACGTGTAACGAAGGCCACCGGTCAGGGCGAACATCTCGTTGAAACGATAGGTTCCCTGCCCGAATACGGCATAGTTGGTCGAGTTCACGTCGCTATAGGACGTCGCCGTCGGGAACAGGGTGTTCACCGTGTCCGTAAGGTTGCACGGCTGGCCGCCGGTGACCGGATCAACCGGCAGGTTCGACGTTGCACAGGTGATATCCTCGCGCGTGAAGACCTGCTTGTTGTCAGACCGCCACGCAAAGGCGCCAACCTGATAGAAGAAGGGCTTCGACTGATCGGAGGCAATACGGGCTTCGAACGAAAGCTGCTCGGTTTCCACCACGCCGTTATCATGCAGCTCGGCAACGCCTACGATGGCGCGCGGCTGGAAGTCACCTTCGCGGATTTCCTCGTTCCACCAGTTGCGGTAGCCCGCAACCATGCTGAGCGTATGGCTGTCGGAAATGTCAAAGTCGGCAGATGCCGTCAGGCTCCACTGCTTGTCGTTCGTCTGGGTGACAAGATTGTGGTTGATATAGCGCTGGTCCTCGCCAAGGTCGACGCCGCCCGGCAGGCCAAGCTCGGCGTCGCGCACGGCACCAACGCTGGCGCCAGCCACGTCGGCACAGCAATCGTCATTCGCCTTGAAATAGTCAGCGATGAAGCGCATGCGGCTGCTGTCGCCCTTATAGTCGAGAACGCCGCGTGCACCCCAGTGCTCGTAGCCGTTCACGTCTTCCTCTTCGCCGCCATAGATATTCTTGATGTTGCCATCATAGCTGCCATAGAAGCCGGTTACGCGCCCGCTCCACTGTTCCGACAGCGGCCCTGAAACCGACGTGCGCAGGCGGTATTCATTGCCTTCGTACCATTCTGCACGGGCTTCGGCTTCCAGCTCCTCGGTTCCGCCTTTCGAGACGATATTGACGAGACCTGCCGAAGCGTTCTTGCCAAAGAGCGTACCCTGCGGCCCGCGCAGCACTTCAAGGCGCTCTGCGTCCACAAGATCAAGGAAGGCCTGCCCCGAACGGCTCAGCACGACGCCGTCAACAACAGTCGAAACGCTGGGCTCGGCCGCCACCGAGAAGGTGATTGTGCCAACGCCGCGCATCACAATGGCGCTGTTCGCACTGGTCGTACCTTTGCGGAAACTGACCGAAGGCACGATCCGGCCGATCGTCTCAAGGCTGGTCACACCGGCGTTTTCCATGCGCTGCGGCGTTACCGCACTCATCGAAATCGGCACTTCCTGAATGTTTTCGGAAACTTTTTGCGCGGTCACCACGATTTCTTCGAGCGCAAAATCATCATCTGCCACGACAGCGCCAGCCATCGCGATCAGGCTTGCGGACGCCGTCAGCACCCGCATTGCAATACGATTCGTGTTGGGCATTTTCCCTCCCTAACTCCTTTAAATGGCGCACTTTTTCTGCATCAACCATTGATACAGAGCAAAGCAAACGCGCCAACCTCCCACCTACTCAGATGCTCTTTTCCACTTGTTATGTCAAGCGGTGTCATATAAGGTCAGAAGCAACGGGGAAGAATCACCAATTTTATCTTGGGCAGGGGTGATGAGAGGGATTTCTACACGCATTTTGGCGGAAAATGAGGGTTTTGAGCTGGTCTATGAGGGCCGGATCATCCTTCGTCACACCAGTTTATGTCCTTCGTTGGTCATTTCCAGAGGCAACCCTCGGGTAACCATGTACCGGGGCAATTTCCGCATTGAAGATTCCCCTTCGGGCACAGTGATCCCGACCGGATGGCAACAGTCCGAGAACGGCATTGAATTTGCCGCTAACGGCTCGATCTGCGCGACGCTGACTGTAATGTCGAACGGGATCGAGGTCCGGACCACCGACCCCGCATTTGACCGGATCACCCTGCACTTCCATGCCGAAGCGGATGAGCAAGTCTGGGGTGGTGGCGAACAGATGAGCTATCTGTCGCTCAAGGGCCGCGCCTTCCCCATGTGGACGAGCGAACCGGGTGTCGGCCGCGACAAATCGACCGAACTGACACGGATCATGGACAAGGAAGGCATGGCCGGTGGTGACTATTGGAACACCAATTATCCCCAGCCGACCTTCCTGACGTCCCGCTGGACGGCAATCCACCTTGATGCCAGCTGCTACAGCGTCCTCGATTTCACCAACCCTGAAAGCCACACGGTTTCAGTCTGGAGCAACCGGGCAAAGTTCGAGATATTCGCCGCCGCGAGTCCGACTGAACTGGTCAGCGCCCTCTCAACCCGTTTCGGCCGGCAGCCCCAACTGCCGGACTGGGCGATCGAAGGCGCTATTGTGGGCCTCAAGTCCGGTGCCAGCAGCTTCGACAGACTTGAACGCTTCCTGGATGCAGGCACCTCGGTATCCGGCATCTGGTGTGAAGACTGGGCTGGTATCCGCGAAACCAGTTTCGGACGCCGCCTGTTCTGGGACTGGAAATCCGGCGACCGCAGCGCTGCCCGCTATCCGGGCCTGAAGCAACAGATCGCGGCACTCCATGAACGGGGAATCCGGTTCCTTGCTTATGTGAACCCGTATCTCGCCGTGGACGGTGAGCTTTTCGCTGAAGCCGAGGCAGGCGGGCACTTTGCCCGGCAGCTTGAAAGCGATGCGACGCATCTTGTCGATTTCGGCGAGTTCGACTGCGGCGTCCTTGATTTCACCCAAGCCAAAACCCGCGACTGGTTCGCCGAGCGCATCTTGGGCCGCGAAATGCTTGATATCGGGGTCGATGGCTGGATGGCTGACTTCGGCGAGTATCTGCCGACCGACCTGCGGCTTGGCGACGGATCAGACCCGATGGAAGCGCACAACAAGTGGCCGGTTCTCTGGGCTGAGGTGAATGCGCAGGCCGTCGCATCCCGCGGCAGGACAGGCGACGCCGTTTTCTTCATGCGCGCCGGCTTCTCGGGCGTGCAAGCCCATTGCCCGCTCCTCTGGGCCGGGGACCAGTCCGTTGACTTCACCCGGCATGACGGGATCGGCACCGTGATCACCGGCGCCCTTTCCGCCGGCCTTGTCGGCAATGCCTATAGTCATTCGGACTGCGGCGGCTATACCTCGCTTCATGGCAATATCCGTAGCGAAGAACTGCTGCAGCGCTGGTGCGAGCTTGCAGCCTTCGCCCCGGTCATGCGCAGCCACGAAGGCAACCGGCCGGACGACAATCTGCAATATGACACCAATGAAGCGCTTCTCACGTGTTTTGCACGCTGGAGCCGCGTTCATGCTCATCTGGCGCCCTATGTTCGTCACCTCTGCGAGGAGGCCGAGAAAACCGGCCTGCCCGCCCAGCGCCCCCTTTTCCTGCACTATCCTGACGACGCATCCCTCTGGACAGTGCAAGACCAGTATCTTTACGGTGCTGATCTTCTGGTTGCGCCGGTGATCGAGCAGGGTTCTTCATCACGCAATGTGCTTCTTCCGGGCGATACGCCCTGGCGGCACTGCTGGACCGGCGAAGATTATGCGCCGGGCCTTCATGATATTTCTGCTCCCATTGGCCAGCCGCCGGTCTTCTATCGGCCAGACAGCGCCTTTGCGCCGCTGTTTGCCGGGCTTGCAGGGGTGATTGAACTATGAGTGAACGGGCGAATATCAGGGATGTGGCTGCGAAAGCAGGGGTTGCCGTCAAAACGGTCAGCCGCGTGCTGAACGGGCATCCTTATGTGAGTGCAGAAACCAAGACGAGGGTCGAAGACGCGATCCGTGAACTTGATTTCCGCCCCAGCATCGCCGCCCGCATCCTGACAGGTTCAAAATCGAACCAGATCGCCCTCATCTACGATAACCACAGCCCCTACTACATGTTCCAGATCCAGACGGGCTGCTGGGAATTCTGCAAGGAAAACAACATCCGCCTGCTGGCACAGCCGGTTGATGTGGCAGACCCGCAGGTTGGCGAGCAGGTTCGCGGCCTCGTTTCCGAAACGCATGTCGACGGGATCATCCTTTCGTCGCCGGTAACCGACTGCATCCCGGTCCTGCGTACGCTCGAGGCAATGGATATCCCCTTCGTCCGCATCTCGCCCGGCACCAATCATGCGCTGACTAGCTCGGTCTTCATGGATGACGCGCAGGCCGCAGACGACATCACCACCTTCCTTATCAACGCAGGCCATCGTCGTATCGGCTGCATCAAGGGCCACCCCAACCACATGGCCTCGGATGACCGTCTTTTCGGCTACCGCCGCGCGCTTGACCGCGCCGGCCTGCCCTTTGAGCCGAGCCTCGTCTTCGCCGGCGAGTTCGATTTCGAAAGCGGCGTCCGTGCAGGCCAGTATTTCCTCGACATGCCGGACCGGCCGACCGCCATTTTTGCCTCGAACGACGATATGGCAGCAGGCGTCTTGGCCGTCGCCCATGACCGGGGCATCGAACTGCCCACGCAACTTTCGGTCGCCGGTTTCGATGACACAACGCTTGCCCGTACCGTATGGCCGCCGCTGACCACCATCCATCAGCCGATGGCTGAGCTTGGCCGGACAGCGACCGAAATCCTTGTTGCGGGCGGTGATATCACCCACCGGCGCCTGCCCCACACCCTTGTCGAGCGCGCGTCTGTCGTGCCACCACCTAGGAAGACTTTATGAGCGAACTGCGACTACCGCCTGCCGAGCGCACCCTCGGGGCCAGTGGAATTGCCATCTCCCCCATCGCATGGGGCATGTGGCGCCTTGCTGAAAATGGCCGGACGGCCGGCGAAGCGGCAAGGCTGGTTCATGCAGCCCTTGATGCGGGCATCAATCTGCTCGATACAGCCGACATTTACGGCTTTGACGGCTCAGCCGGTTTCGGCGATGCAGAAGCGCTGCTTGGCGACGTACTGGCGCTGGAGCCGAGCCTGCGGGCCCGCATGGTGCTCGCGACCAAAGGCGGCATCCGCCCGCCACTTCCCTACGACCAGAGCGGCCCGTACCTGAAAGAAGCAATCGACGCATCGCTGCGCCGGATGAAGACCGATGTGATCGACCTGTGGCAGGTTCACCGCCCCGATCTTCTGGCGCATCCGCAGGAAGTTGCGCGTGCCCTTGATGATGCCATTGCCGCCGGCAAGGTGCGCACGCTTGGCGTCTCCAATTTCACCATTCATCAGCTGGCAGCACTCAACCAGTTCCTTGGCAACAAGCTGGTCACGACCCAGCCCGAGATCAGCCCCCTGCGCATCGATTGCTTCGAGAACGGCGAGCTTGATCAGGCCATGATGCTTGATCTTGTGCCGCTTGCCTGGTCGCCGCTTGGTGGCGGCCGTTTGCTCTCGCCGGAATCGGCCCGCGACAAGGCGGTCGTGGCTGAGCTGGACCGGATTGCCGGAGCCAAAGGTATTTCGCGTTCGGTCGCGGCCTATAGCTGGTTGATGGCTCATCCGGCAGGGATCGTGCCGATCATCGGCTCACAGCAGCCGGAACGAATTTTGGAGGGCACGGCCGCGCTTGAAGTGCGCTGGACACGTGAGGAGTGGTACGCGGTGCTTGTCGCCGCCAGAGGAGAAAGGATGCCCTGATCATGACTGATCAACAACAGTGTGAAATCGCCTGGTTCTCAGCGCTTTGCGATGATGACTATGAGTTTCTCGGGGTTCCCGACAAATATCTGCAATCGAGCTGGGACCATTGCCGCAACATCGTGATGCGCGCAGACGAAGGCGGCTTCGACAATATCCTGCTGCCCTCGGGCTACCAGCTTGGCCTCGACACCACGGTGTTCGCAGCCGCGGTTGCCACGCAGGTGCGCAATATCAAGCTTCTCTGGGCGACCCGGATTGGCGAGGACTGGCCGCCGCAACTGTCACGCCGCATCGCGACGCTTGACCGTATCCTTGGCCCCAACAAGGCAGGTACGGGTGGCCGGCTGAACGTCAACATCATCTCGTCCGACATGCCGGGCGAGAAGCTGGAATCCGGCCCGCGCTATGCCCGCGCCACGGAAGTGATGAAAATCGTCCGCACCCTGCTGAACGGCGAACATCTCGATTTCCAGGGCGAGTTTTACAAGCTGAAGCTTGACCCTGCCCGCATCACCACGCTTTCCGGCAAATGCCCGCCCTTCTATTTTGGCGGCCTCAGCCATGAAGCCCGTGAATGCGCCGCCGAGGGCTGCGATGTCTATCTGATGTGGCCGGACACGATGGACAAGGTTCGCGAAACCATCGCCGACATGAAGGCCCGCGCCGCCCGCTTCGGCCGCACTCTCAAGTTTGGCTACCGCGTCCATGTGATCGTCCGCGAAACGGAAGAAGAAGCCCGCGCCTATGCCGACCGGCTTCTGTCGAAGCTGGACGTCGAGGCTGGCAAGGCGATCCGCGAAAAGTCGCTCGATGCCAAAAACTACGGCGTGCAGCGTCAGGCAGAGCTCCGCACTGCTGCGGGCGGTGACGGCTTTGTTGAAGACAATCTCTGGACGGGCGTCGGTCAGGCGCGATCCGGCTGCGGCGCTGCCATCGTCGGCACCCCCGATCAGGTTCTGGCGAAACTCCGGGCCTATCAGGCCGAGGGCATCGAAGCCTTCATCCTGTCCGGTTACCCCCATATGCAGGAAGCCGATCTCTTCGCGCGTCACGTGCTTCCGCACATCAAGCACGGACCGCTTGAACTATGAACCAACACCAGCCGGCAACAGCCGATGACCCGTTTGATATCGCGGTCATCGGCGGCGGCATCAACGGTGCCGGTATCGCCCGGGACGCAGCAGGACGCGGTGCCCGTGTCCTGCTTCTCGAAGCGCGGGACCTTGCGAACGGTACATCATCGGCATCCACCAAGCTCATTCATGGCGGCTTGAGGTATCTCGAGCATTATGAATTCGGGCTGGTGCGGGAAGCGCTTTCCGAACGCGAGCTTCTGTGGTCGATCGCCCCCCATATCATCTGGCCGATGCGGTTTGTGCTGCCCCATATCGAGGGACAGCGGCCCCGCTGGCTGCTGCGCCTTGGCCTGTTCCTTTATGATCATCTGGGTGCCCGCAAGAAGCTGCCCGCGACCGAACAGATCAGGCTTGAAGGCCATAGGGCCGGCGCACCCTTGTCCGCTGAACTCAAGCACGCCTTCGTCTATTCAGATTGCTGGGTGGATGACGCCCGTCTTGTTGTCCTGAATGCCCGCGATGCCGCCGACAAAGGCGCTGTCATCAATACCCGTTGCCCGGTTACCGCGATGGAGCGGAGCGACAAGGGCTGGACGATCACAACACCCAAGGGCCGCTTCCACGCCAAGGCTGTGGTCAATGCATCGGGCCCCGCTGTCCTTGATGTACTGGGACTGAGCGGCAAGAAGACCGACCGCCAGATGCGGCTTGTGCGCGGCTCCCATATCGTGGTGCCGAAAATCTTCGACCACGAGAATGCCTATTTCTTCCAGTTGCCGGACGGCCGCATCTTCTTCGCGATCCCCTACGAGCAGGACTTCACGCTGATCGGCACCACGGATCAGGACCACCATGGCAGCCTGACCGATGTTCGCGCGAGCGAGGCGGAGATCGCATATCTCTGCGAAGGGGCAAGCCGCTACTTCAAAAAGCCCATCAAGCCTTCCGATGTGGTCTGGACCTATTCGGGGGTGCGGCCGCTTATCGATGACGGCTCGCAGAAGCCGGAGGGTGCCACACGCGGCTACAGCCTCGAACTTTCCGCAGCGGATGAAGGTGCCCCTCTCCTTTCCGTCTTCGGCGGCAAGATCACGACTTACCGCCACATGGCACAGGATGCGGTCAACCTGCTGTCAAAGCGCTTGCCGGTTCTGGGGAAAGCTGCGTGGACGCACACTTCGCCTCTACCCGGCGGCGATTTCCCCTGTGAAGGCGTCGGCGAGCAGATCGAGAGCGTGGCCAAACGCTATCCCTTCCTGCAGCCGGAATGGGGTCGTCGCCTTGTCCGCAACTATGGAACCCTCGTCCCGGCCATCCTCGGCGACGCCCGGTCACTGGCAGATTGCGGCCAGCATTTCGGGGCGGGGCTTACGGAACGCGAGGTGGCCCATCTGATCAAAAACGAATGGAGCCAGACGGCGGAAGATATCCTGTGGCGCCGCACCAAGCTCGGGCTGCGCCTCTCCGCTGATCAGGCTTCAAATCTGCAAAACTATATTGAAAAAGAGTTGGTCCAATGACGCATATCGTAGCCATCGGCGGCACCGTCAATCCGCGCAGTGCCACAGAACAAGCCCTGCAGGTTGCCGTTGCTGCAGCCGCGGCAGAAGGCGCCCAGGTGCAGGTTTTCAACGGGGAATATCTGTCGGACCTGCCGCATTATCGCAGCCGTTCCTACAAGCCTACGGACGGCGCCGAAATGATTGAAGCCGTTCGCGCCGCCGATGGCATCATCATCGCGGCCCCCGGCTATCACGGCACCATCTCGGGCCTCGTCAAGAATGCACTGGACTATCTCGAGGATCTGTCGAAGGACACCCGTCCGTATCTGGATGGCCGCGCTGTCGGGCTTCTGGCAACGGCCTATGGCGATCAGGCGACCATGAGCACGATGCAAACCCTGCGCAGCATTGTTCACGCCCTGCGCGGTTGGCCGACCCCCATGGGCGCCACCATCAAGCTGTCGCCTGAATTATTCGCAATCGACGGCGCCTGCACCGATCCGCGCGCCAAGACGCAGCTTGATCTTGTCGGCCAGCAGGTCGTTCAGGGTGCCCGCAGTTTCTCGGCCGGACGGGCGGCCTGATCATGTCTGATATCAGGAAAGCCCTTGAAGACCTCGCAAACGGCAAGATCATCGTACTGACGGGTGACAGGTTGCGGGGCGGCGATATCGATTTTGCCGTCGCTGCCAAACATGCCAACGCCGAAGCCATCAATTTCATGGCTAAGCACGGGCGCGGCCTCGTGTGCCTGTCACTGACGCCTGCGCGGGCGGTGAAGCTTGGCATCCGCCTGATCAATTCGGGCAAAGAGCGCCAGTCGGGCCGTCCCTTCGGACAGTCAATCGAGGCAAAGACAGGCGTTTCGACCGGAATTTCGGTTGCCGACCGCGCCCACACAATCAGCGTGGCCATTCGCGACGGGGCAACGGGCGACGATATTACCGCACCCGGCCATGTCATGCCGCTGATCGCCGCCGCGGGCGGAGTGAAAGAGCGCCCGGCCGCCGCCGAGGCATCCATCGATCTTTGCCGGATGGCCGGCGCCGGTGACACGGCGGTCATCTGCTCGATCATGCGCGAGGACGGCGAAATGGCGCGCCTGCCTGACATCGAAGCCCTGATCAGGGAATTCGATCTCGCCGTTGCTGATATCGACGACCTCCTCGCCTTGCTCGACAAGGGGGACATTCCGCAGTGAGTGGCCCGTGGATTCTGGTGCTGGATGAAGGCACGACCTCAACCCGTGCCATGCTGTTTGATGCGGCCGGCCGCCCGGGCGGCGTCGCCCAGCAGCCGCTGACGCAACATTATCCACGACCGGGCTGGGTTGAACACGACCCGCACGAAATCCTTGAAAAGACGATTGCTTGCGCCCGTGAGGTGATCGAACGCGCGGGCGGCGCTGGCCACATTGCTGCCATCGGCATCACAAACCAGCGGGAAACAACCGTTGCGTGGGACCGCACGACCGGCAAGGCAATAGGCCCTGCTCTTGTCTGGCAGGATCGCCGCACGGGTGACTTCTGTACGTCGCTCAAGGACGCTGGCCACGAGGATGACGTACAGAAGCAAACGGGATTGCTGCTGGACCCCTATTTCAGCGCCTCCAAAATGCGGTGGCTCTTGGATAATATCCCCGAAGCGCACGGCCTAGGCGACAGGCTGGCTTTCGGCACGATTGACAGCTGGCTGATCTGGCACCTGACAGGCGGTTTGCATGTCAGTGACGCGACCAATGCCAGCCGCACATCCCTGATGCGTTTGGACGGCAGAGGCTGGGACGCTGGCCTGTGCGATCTTTTCGGCATTCCGGCAAAGGCATTGCCGGAGATTGTTTCCAGCGCAGGCCGGATCGGCGAAACCATGCCCGAATGGTTTGGCGCCCCGATCCCCATCACCGGGATTGCCGGGGACCAGCAGGCCGCAACAATCGGACAGGGCTGTCTTGCACCCGGCGAGACCAAAGCGACCTTCGGCACCGGCGCCTTCATCCTGACGAACCTTGGGCACGCTGTACCAAAATCCGGTCACCGGCTGCTTGGCACCGTCCTTCATGAAATTGATGACAGACGGACATATGCGCTCGAAGGCTCCATCTTTGCCGCCGGGAGCGCAGTGAAGTGGCTGAGGGACAGTCTCGGCCTCCTTCAGACGGCGGCAGAAAGCGAAACACTCGCGCGGTCGGTTGACGACTCTGGCGGCGTTGTGTTCGTCCCTGCCCTCGCAGGCCTCGGCGCACCGCATTGGCGCCCTGATGCCGCTGCAGCCCTCATGGGGATGAGCTTCGCAACAACACGCGCCCACATTGCCCGGGCGGCGCTGGAATCGATGGCCCACCAGTGCAATGACCTCAAGCGCGCCTTCAAGGCGGATGGTGCCGACTGGCGCCTGCTGCGCATCGACGGTGGCATGAGCAGCAACAACTGGCTTGCGCAGGATCTCGCCGATATACTGGATGTGCCGCTGGAACGCCCGACAGATGTGGAAACCACCGCACGCGGCGCTGCCATGCTGGCGGCTGTTGGCATCGGAATGCATTCCAGCCTTGAAGACGCGAAAGCCATGCTCCCGCCCGTTGATGCCTTCACGCCGAACACATCACCGAAGGTCCGCGAAGCACGCCTGGCAAAGTGGGAGGCCGGATTGGCGGCAGTGTTGAAGGGCCAGGGAGAGTGAAACTATGAAATCGCTGATTGCTGGCCTTCCTGTGCTTCTCGCCTCGACCTTGGCTGTTGCCGAACCAGAAAAGTCTCCAATGATCGATTTGAATGATCAGGTATCCGGACTTGTCTGTGATGCGCGATATGCTGGCGCCGAAAACTTCACGGGCCGGCCACTGACCGGATATGAGAAATCTATGTGCCTCGGCACACCGGAACTTGCGTTGGCGCTTGCCAAGGCGCAGGAAGCTCTCGCCCCATATGGTCTGACGCTCGTCGTTTTCGATGCCTATCGGCCCCAGTCGGCAGTTGATGGTCTGATCAAATGGGCAGCCGACGAGAAAGACACCCTGCACAAGGCTGACTATTATCCAGATGTGCAGAAAGACCGCCTCATTCCAGACGGCTATATCGCCGCCAAATCAGGCCATTCACGGGGCGGCACCGTGGACCTTTCCATCGCTGATGCTGCGACGGGCACTTTGCTGGACATGGCCACCAGTTTCGATTTCTTCGGGCCGCAGTCAGGCCTCTCGGCAACTGGCCTCACCGTGCAGCAAAAGGCCAACAGGGCTTTGCTATCAACTGTGATGCAGGCTGCCGGCTTCGTTCCCTATGATGCCGAATGGTGGCACTTCCGCCTGAAAGATGAACCCTGGCCCGACACATATTTCGACATTCCGGTACGCTAGGCAGCTCCCCTGGAAACAGTCAGGATTGAGCTGCAGCAAGCGAAGCATCGTCTTGGACCGTGTAAAATGCCCGATTACACGGCCCAACAACGGACGCCATCCCGAATTTTATTCGCCAGCACTGTCCTCGATCATATCAGATGGGACCTCGAACAGATCGCGGGTAAGGCTGGCGCTTTCCACCTTTTTCAAGCGTGTTGCGCCCTCCTCGCCGCGGACAATCACGGGCACGCCCGAAAGGCCCATCGATTCCATATCGTTATAGGCGCCGCCGCCAAATGACATGGCGGCTTCCATCGCGGCAAGCTCGTCTTTCGTCAGACCGAAAGCCGCTTCATCGGCAAGACATACGTCGATTGTCACCATGCCGGCGGCGTTCAGTTTGGCCCAACGGCAGCCGATGCCGCCCGCGGTGCCGGCTTCACCGGTCCATGCCCCCGCAAATTTCATCATCGGATTCTGCTGCGCCTTTTTCATCTGGCCAAGCATGGCGCCCGACATACGGCGATACATCCCGTCCGCCGGGAAACCGAAAACATAGGAAGGACCGGCGGGGTCATAAATTGTGAAGCGCGCATCGTCGTCCTCGGTTTCCGGCTGGTCGATCCGCACCTTGCCGTGACCTACCGAAATTCTCATTTCGGCCTTTTCTTCCGTCTCGAACGTGAGTACCGCATCAGCGTGCGCTGCTGATACGCCAAGCCCCAGAAGCATCAGGGCAATGCCTGATTTGATGGTTTGTTTCTGCATGATTTTTATCCTCATTTGCTGTCGTCGTTTTGTTGACTGGATTGAAGGCGCAGGGTGACCCGGCGGTTGCGGGCGCGGCCTGCATCTGTCGCGTTGTCGGCTACCGGCTGGCTTGCCCCGAAGCCTGCAGGCCTGAAGGCATCGGCTGCAGCCCCCCGCACCACGAGGGCACTGACCACGGCTTCTGCCCGCGCCTTCGAAAGCGTCAGGTTGGCAGTATCCGACCCGATGGCATCGGTATGGCCCTCCACGCTGAAACGCGCGTCGGGATCGGCCTTGTGGAGAGCAATAATCTCACCAAGCACCAGCTCGCTTTCCGGCCGGAGGCGCGCGCTACCGAAATCGAAATAGAGGCCATAGAGGTCGGCCTTGCCGTCCGCCTTCATCCGGTCAGCGAGGCTTTTTCCCACCGCAGCCGGTGGCAGGACTCGGGTATAGCCAAGCTCGGTATACCAGGGATGCCCCCAGTTGCTGTTGATCACGAACTTCAGGAACCGGCCCTTGAGCGGCGCGGTCCGCACGGACTGGCCAGCCTTGTTGCGTTCGAGTTCGAATGTCGCGGTCTTGGCCAAGCTGGCCTCGTCCGCCCCCACCCAGATTTCAATCTCGCGGGCTGAAATGCCGGGATGATCGGCTTCATCGGGCAGATAATTGTCGAAGACGAAAGTCTCGAACGATTGCTCTTCCGGAAAGGCGAACGTGATCCAGTGCGGGAACGGCGCCTGGCTTGCCGAACTCCAGATGCGTGACAGGATTGTGGAGCCGTCTGCCTCCTCCTGCCCCCGGATCAGGTTCGCAGCTTCCCAGCCGGAGCCGAATTCAGAACTGAAGGCATGGATACTGGCGCCCGCCGCCTCGCTCAGAAGCTCCCTCTCTTCGGCCATGACTGGCCCCGCGAAGGCGAGGCAAAGCGCCGCGGCAAATGCACTGCGTCTCATTGCCCGCCTCCGGTCAGCAGGCTGATGATCGGCGAAAAATCTGTCCGGGCGAGCCACTTGTCCATCATGGCCTGCAATTCCTTGTCACCTGTCGAGTTATCAAGCCAGACGGAAGCAAAGCGCGGGTCGCCCTGATCACTGCCTTCTTCATAGAGGATCGGATTCAGATAAACGCGGGGCGTGGAAGCACCGCCCTTGACCGTCTCATACGCCCACATGGGATTGTCGGGCGACTGGCCGGAATAGCCGGTCTGCTGCGACAGGTCATCCGCGGACAAGCTGGCGAGCCTGTCATCAATGTCCCACATCTGCTGCGAGGCGAACTCGGCACCGCCATTCATGGCGATTTCGGCCAGGCGGGCCTTCCACTCGCTCAGATGGTCTTCAACTGTATAGGGCAACAGGATATCGGTGCCGACAGGCGCCAGCAGCAGGAAGCCTTCGTTGCCATAAATCGGCAAGGCCCTGTTTTGCCCTTTCTGTTTGGGCAGGGGGAATGGCCGCAGCGGACTGTCTTCCTGCGCGGCATCCCGGAAGGCCAGAATATCCGAACTATTGATCTGGATATTGATCGCTGCACGCAGCTGATAATCGGCCATGCCCTGATCCAGCCCGCAATTGCCTTCCCAAACGTCCCGTGGGTGGAAACCAAGCTGGATACTGACCGTGTAAGGCGCCCCTTCCCACGATGGATAGCCGGTAAAGATGGTCAGCTGCTGGCGATAGCCCGGCAGGCTGCCAAGCATCGGGTCTTTTTCCAGCCAATCGGCGATCTTGCGGGTGGCTTCCACAAGGGGCGACTTTGCGGTCGCCTCCGCCACTTCGTCGCTGGCGTAAGAACTGCGCTCCTCCACCCAGCACCCGGCGAAGGCACTGCCCGAAAGAATGGTCGACAGGAAAAGGAGGCCGAGACAAGCCCGGCCGGAGTTTTTCATGATCATTTTATCCTCACTGTTCGTGTGGCAGCCGGTGGGTTGCGACTGCCTGTTTCTTGTGAGGCCGAAGATGCGGATTTGCCTTCCCGTCGGGAAGCTGCCAATTGCGCAGTTACATTCTGCACTTTTGCAGAACAAAACTGCAGGTCCGGTGACTTTGCCGTGGCGCCCGTCGCGCCTATTGCTGTGGCATCCCAATCCACCGGAGAAGAAAAATGACCAACACGATAGCGACCCGTCTGAACCTGTACCGCGAGATCCACAAGGGGCTGAGGCACGGCCACGGCCTTATGCTCACGCGTCTTGGCAATACAGACTGGCGCGATATCCAACAGACGCAGGCCCTGCTGGAAGCGCTTGATGCCCATCTGTTGCTGTGCGAGCGGCACCTGAAGCACGAGGATGATTTCATCCATCCTGCCCTTGCCGCCTTCGACACGGCCCTCCTTCACAAGCTGGCGGGTGACCATGAGCATCACGAAGGTGCCCTTGGCATGCTCAGTGCCCGGATCGCCAGCCTCGGCTCCACGACCGACAACTTGCGACCCTTGCTTGGCCACCAGCTTTATCTTGCCTTCACCCAGTTTGTTGCTGCGGATTTCGAACATATGGAGCGCGAGGAGGCGCTGGTGATGCCGGTCCTTTGGGAAAATATGGACGATGCCGAGATCGGCACCATTCATGGCCGGATCGTCGGCGCTATCCCGCCCGAAGAGATGATGGCCTACATGCGCCTGATGCTGCCGGCGATTTCGCCTGCCGACCGCCTTGGCATGCTCACCGGCATTCGGGCCGGGGCGCCTGCGGAAGCCTTCCAGGCAATCCTGCAACTGGCAGCCCGCCCGTCGCTGAGCGCTGAAGACTTTGCGTGGCTGAGTACAGAACTCGGCAAGGCGGCCTGAAATGAAAACGCTGAAAGCCCTTGTGGCGCTGGGGTGCGCCGCCTTCGTTGGCGGGCACGCCTTTGCCGACCCCTTCAAGGTTTCGATCGAAATGATGGAACGTTTCGACCTGCAAAGTGAATCCAGCGAAGCCCTGCCGGGCGAAAAGCTTTTCCTGCAGGTCCATTATTACGGCGGCGACATGCGACCCGAATGCCGGGATGCGCCAGAGGATCAGCAGCCGCTGGAATGCGATCTCCTGACGCCGCTCATTACCTATGAAGTCAAGGAATGGACCGTCAATGGCATCCGGAACGGTAACGGCGATGTTGGCGCAATCTCCGGCCTCACTGATGGCCGGGTCACCTATATCGCACCTTCCGAGCCTCCACAGCGTAACCCCGTTGCCGTCACGGCGAAGGTGCGGGTCGGGGAACAGGACGTGCTTGTCAGCACCGAAATCACCGTACGCCCGCCTAACAAGTGGGAAGGCTATGTGACCTACAATTTCGAAGCGGACTATCAGGAAAACGACCCTGCCACGAACAGCGTCACTAACGGCAAGGTCAAATTCTTCGGCGCCTACGAAGTCGATGAAGTTCTCTCCGACAGCTATGGGGACGACGGCACCGGGGTCGTTTTCCTCGCCATCGCGCCGCGCGAGGCCGAATACGAATTCAATGAGAAAACAAGGGATGACTGCGAACGCACATCATCAATGCGCGGCAGTTTCCTCAAGGGCCTGAAGATGCCACCGCCGAACCAGACACTGAACCTGACAGTGGGCAAAGAAGGCCTCGAATTTGCGAATGTGATGCCAATGCCTATCGAGGCCGAGGGGGAATGGCATGTGCGCAATTGCACCAATGACAAGGGGCTGGAAGGATCAGGTGATGCCGAAGCTTTCGTCAATGTAGACATGCTGATCGACAGCGGCTTCAAGGCGCGCCTAAACGGCGGCACCTATCATGGCAGCCTGCAGGAAGACCGCACCCTCAGCATCGCAAGCAAGGAATTCCAGGGCACGCTCACCATGGAATGGGTTTTCAAGCGCCATAATTGAATGCCCGGCACTGCGGGTCAGCGTATCGGCCCGCAGTGTTTGCCAAACTCTGCCGCAAAGAAGTCCATGAAGGCCCGGATGCGGCGAGCATTGCGCATGCTTTCGCGCACCAGCATGAAAAAGTCATACCGGCTACCGGGAATAGCCCCCATGCAGCGGTGCAGGTCTTCGTAATAGTCACCGATGAGCTGCGGCAACGGCCCGATGCCAAGCCCTGCCCTTACCGCCGCCACGACGTTGGTGAGGCTTGAGGAAACCGCACCAACCGGGGCGTCGGGCACTGTTTCCTTCAGCCATGTCATCGCAGGCATCTGGCTGACGCTGCCTTCGCACAGGATCACCGGGCGCTCGCGGAGTTCCTCAATCGTTTCGGGCATCCCGCACCGCGCGATATAGGCCGAACTGGCATAGAGATACCAGTCAGCGACCTGCACCTTCTTCACAACGAGGCCAGCGTCATTAGGGATCGTGCCGGAGCGCAGCGCCACATCGGCTTCCCCCTTAAGGAGATCAAGCCGACGATCCTCGACCATGATTTCGATCCTGACATCAGGGAATTCCTCGTAGAATCGCCCAAGCGCCGGCACCACATAGAGATTCGCAACCGATTCCGACATGGTCACCCGGACGGTGCCGCTGATGCCGC
Source organism: Gimibacter soli (assembly GCF_028463845.1). NCBI lineage: Bacteria > Pseudomonadati > Pseudomonadota > Alphaproteobacteria > Kordiimonadales > Temperatibacteraceae > Gimibacter > Gimibacter soli. The sequence goes on from NZ_CP116805.1 coordinate 2,644,152, forward strand.
GGCGGCGCTGCTCCAGCTGGGCGGCAAGATCGGTGGCGATACTGTTCATCCGCACGGCATAATCAAGGACGGCGATCCCGTCCTCGGTCGGCAGATAGCCCGATTGCCGCCGCTCCACGAGGGTTAGTCCCACCGCCTGTTCAAGCGCCGCCACCCGGCGCGCCACGGTCGTCTGATCCACCTTCAGCTTGCGGGCAGCGGCCAGCGTCGAGCCCTCCTCGAACACGGCGAGAAGGTAGCGCAGGTCGTTCCAGTCGAAGGTAGGGGTAGCCATCCGTTTATCCGGTCAAATTGCTTTTGCGGCGCCCCGCCCTTTCGGGCAAGAATGCGCCGTCATTAACCAAGGCGACTGTAGTCATGCCGCCGACCGCGTCAAGGATGCCGAATGCTGCGCCTCTATATGGACCCGATTTCAACGACTTGCCGCCCGATCCTGATGTTCGCCGAGGAAGCAGGGATCACGCTTGAGCCTGTACTGATCTCGCTCATGAACAATGAGCAGATGTCGGCTGAATTTATCGCCGTCAACCCGGCCCATGCCATCCCGGTTCTTGATCACGACGGCTTCATCCTGACGGAATCGTCCGCCATCCTGAAATATCTCGCAGACCTGCACGGCTCACCCGCCTACCCCACGGATATCAGGGCCCGCGCACGGGTGAACGAGGCAATGGACTGGTTCAACACAGGCTTTTATGGCTCGTTCGGCCGCGGCTATGTTTATCCGCAGGTGATCGACTTTTTCACCTGGCCGACGCCCGAACAGCAAGAAGCAGCGCTCGACCGCGCACTTGTGCTCGCCAAAGACCGCTTCGCCCAGCTTGAAGGGCAATTGGCCCGGAACGGTGATTTCGTCTGCGGCGATGCGATCACGATTGCCGACTATTTCGGCGCCTGTCTGGTCAGCCTCGGTGAACTGGTCGGCTTCTCACTTGCCCCTTGGCCCAAGGTGCAGGCATGGATGGCGCGCATGCAGGCGCGGCTTGCCTGGGGCAAGGTCCACACTGAATTCAACAAATGGGTCGCGGGCTGCACATCCGAGAAAGACATGCCAAGGTGACATGAAAAGACTGGCAGCAGCGCAGAGGACTGACTTCCCCCTCTGACCCGGGCCAGGTGTCTATCAATTCACCACAAATAAGCGGAAGCAAATCTGGCGTGGTCAATTCCGCGCGCTGTTGTGTGAAATTGACGCTGTCAGTGCGCCAAGCAAGCCCTCAAGGAATTCGCGAGTCTTTGCGTCCACAAGGGCCCCTTCCCTGAACTTCTCCGGCGCAAGGCCGATGGCAACTTCAGGGAATTGAACAACGGGCGTAAGCGTTGCCGAAAGGATGGTCTTCAGATGCTGCTGCGCCCTGACCCCGCCCGTGAGCGCGGGGGTGGCACTGAGGATCGCGGCGGGCTTGCCCTTCAAGACTGACTGATAGGCCGGACGACTGGCCCAATCGATGGCGTTCTTGAGCACACCCGAAATGCTGTAATTATATTCAGGCGTTGCGAACGCAAGGCCGTCTGCCGCCGCGATCGCCTCGCGCAGGCGCACCACGCTTTCGGGCGGCGTTTCGCCGTCAAGTGCCGGATCATAGTGCGGCAGGCTGCCGATATCGGCGAAGGCGAAGCTTACATGGGATGGTGCCAGCGCCGCCATTGCCTCAAGCGCCAGCCGGTTCCACGAGCCCTGACGAAGGCTGCCGGAAAAGGCAAGGATGGTGATCGGCTTCATGACAGCGGCTCCACTTCAATATTGCTCCAAAGGGGCGGAAACAGAACCGGCCTCCGAAGAGGCCGGCCATTTTCTGACTGTGCCCGGCCTTACTGGCCGAAGCGCCAGGTGAAGGTCATGCCGTAGGTGCGCGGCGCCTGATAGTTGGCGTAATAGGTGCCGAAGAGTTCGAGGCGGCTGGCATAGTTCAGCTCGTCCGTCACGTTCTTCACCCATGCACTCAGCCGCCAGCGGTCGTCCTTGGCTGCCACCCCGGCATAAAGGTTCAGGGTGAATTCCGACGGGTTCTTCAGGTCAGCCGTATTGGTGTTCTCGAAGAAATATTCGTCGGTCCACTGATAGTCGGCACCAAGCGAGCCAACGAGATTGTCGGCCAGATCCACCTCATAGCTTGCCCCGAGGTTCGCGGCGTGGCGCGGGGTGCGGCGGCAGGTGTTGCCGTCCACGTCCGTGCCGTCCTCATCGATGATGAGCGTGCCGGTGAATTCGCAGCGGCTGTAGGCATAGTTGCCGGTAACCGCGAAGCCCGCACCAAGGAGCGCCTTGAAATCAAGCTCCAGGCCGTAGGCTTCCGCCCCGTTTTCAGCGTTCACAACGAAGTTGTCCGGCGGCCGGGTGGGATCAAGCTGCAGGAACTGCTGGGTCTGCAGGTCCTTGTATTTGGTGAAGTAGGCAACCGCGTTGACCATCAGGCGGCGGTCTGCAAGCAGGAACTTGCCGCCGGCTTCATAGCTCGTTGCGAATTCAGGTGCGAACGAGACGATGGCATCAAGTGGGTTGCCTGCGTTTTCACCTGTATAGCCGCCAGCCTTGTAGCCGCGCTCCACCCGGGCAAAGTAGTTTTGGCCGTCCGTCGGCGCATAGCTCAGCGTCAGGCTCGGCAGCCAGGCGTCCCAGCTGTCCTTGTCGGTGACGGTGAAACCACCCGGGGGCAGCGGGCTGTCGAAACTGTCGCCAAAGCGGTTCGACGTGAATTTCTTCTTGTCGTAGGCATAGCGAACGCCGCCGTTGATCGACAGGCTTTCGGTGATGTCGTAGGTCAGCTCGCCGAAGAGACCAAGGTTGGTGGCCTTGGAGCCCGTGCGGGCATTGCTGGTGCCGCCAGCAGGCGTCGCCGGCTCACCGCCATAGGCAATCGCAAAGGCAAATTCGGTGATACCGTCAAAGTCCGGGAAGTAGAAGCTGACACGTTCAAGACGCTCGATATCTTCTTTCAGGACATAGGCACCAAGCGACCATTGCAGACGCTCGCCGCCACCCGACAGGCGAAGTTCCTGCGAGAACTGCTTCACGTCATCGGCCTTCTGCTGGTCGAACCAGCAATCCGGCACGGTATTCAGATAGGCATCGACACCTGCTGCCATGACGGCATCGATGACCGGCACCTGCGTTTCGGAATCGATCGGCACATTCCAGTACATGCCGCAGCCATCTTCCCGCACGTCGATATCGCTTTTGCGGAACGAGGTGATGGAGTTAAGCGCCATCGTATCGCTGATGTCGTAATCGATATTGGCCGCGATGCCGTAGAGATCGGAGTTCTGGTAGCCCGAGAAATTGCGGGCACCCTTGCGCGGATCGCTGTTCTTGAACGGCGCGTTCCGGGTCGGCAGCACAAAGCTGTCCGGCAGGCCGGGGATCGGCGGCGCGAAGAAGGAGTTATAGGTGACGGCATGGCTGTCGCCGGCCACATCCACGTCCACCCAGCGTGCGCCGTCGCGGTGACGGGTATAATCGGCAGTGACAGTGGCATCGAGCTTGTCATTCGGGCGGAAGCGCAGCGAGCCGCGCAGCGACTGGACATTGATGTCCTCTTCATCGCCGCCCATCGTGTTGGTGGCAAAACCGTCGCGGGTGCGCGACGTGGCGGTGAGGCCTGCCGAAACGGTGTCGCTGACCGGCCCGCGGATCGAGGCCGCGATATTCACGGCATTAAAGTTGCCGTACGAGGCCTCGACCTTGCCTTCCGTCTCATCGCCCGGCTTCTTGGTGATATAGTGGATGAGGCCGCCGACGATATTCTTGCCGAAACGCAAGCTCTGCGGGCCTTTCAGCACTTCGACGCGTTCGAGATCGAAAAGATCGACCAGCACGCCCGAAGAACGCGCCATATAAACGCCGTCGATAAAGATACCGACCGAACTGTCAGCGGCTGCACCCTGAATGTTGGAGCCGATACCGCGCATGAAGATTTCGGGGTCGGTCGCGTTCGCGATATTGAACTTGGCGCCGGGAATGCGGTTCGTGACCTCATAAAGATCGCGAATACCGGCCTCTTCCATGGCCGACGCATCAAACACCTGCACGCTGACAGGAACGTCTTGCAGCCCCTCGTCCTTGCGGCGGGCGTTGACGATGATTTCCTCGAGATAGAATTCTTCACCCTGATCCTGGGCCATGACCGCCGGTGCCTGCACACCGCTGATCAGCGCTGCCCCGCAAAGGCCGCTCATGAGCGCCGTTTTCATTCCTGACTTCATATCGTGCACGTTACCCCTCCTGTTCATCGGGTTCTTGCGCGGCCATTCGTCGCGGCTCGCGCAGGTGTCACCACAATGCATTCACTTCCCTTGCCCTTCCGGCGCATTGCCTGTGGTTTCAAGAAAAGCTTATGGGGGTCAGGAATAATAAAATAATATCGTTTCATGTGGGCTCTATTACGGTTTTGTTATAGCGAAGCGGGGCTATAACAAACGGCAGAATGCCTCTTTTCCGCTCATAGCTCCTATAAGAATCCGGAATATCAAAGGCCGATACCATTACTTTTTCCGCCTGACCTGCCTCGCTAGTGTTCACCATTGGGGGGCGCACGGGGCGCCTGTAAACGATCAGGAAGGGAGATGACAATGCATCCTGAGAGACGGACACCGAAGGGGGCGCGATGGCTGATGGCCACTGCCCTTTGCGCACTCATGACGGCACCAGCCGCACAGACAGCCGACAAGGACGAAGACAAGCCGGTACGCTATGAAGCGCCGGGCGAAGTCCATGCCCCGAGCCCTGATCCCGATATCCGGGCGTGGCATGACCTTACCTACGACCGCAAGCCCCCACGCCCGACCCCCGGCAAGGATTATGGCTACAATCCCGAAACCGGAGTCTTCACCCATCCGAAGGCAACGCCCCTTGTAAAAGATGCCCCTTCCTTCACCGGTCAGCTCAGCTACTGGGACCAGAATTCCTACACGAAGAATGTCACCGTCCTCGGCTTCTATAACGAGGTCATGTCGGCCGGGCACACATGGCAGAATATCGTCGACTTCGACGGGCGCCGTTACATGTATGTCGCTGGCAGCCGCAATCTTGGTGTCTATGACATCACCGATCCACGCGATGTGAAACTGGTGCACCTCAAAGGCACCCACGTGGTTGGCGAAGGCCGCAACAAGGAGCCGGAAGTCAATCCTTACGCCGAAAATGATATGTCCGGCGCCATGTCGATCCAGTGGAGCAAGAAGCTCGGCAAATATGTGGCCGTCGTTTCCCATGCCATCCCGCGCTACGGCATCATGGATGAAAAACTGCTGGAGCCCGAAGGCGTCGAGACGCTGAAGCACTGGAAAGGCCTGAAGGGCTTCCAAGTCTTCGCCGTGAATAGCCCGAACCCGGATGATTGGGAACTCCTTGCCACCCGCACCACGGATGTGAGCCATCCCGATGCCCCGAACGGCCAGCAGCAGGGCTCGGGCTCGCTTGATGTGCCCTCATGGTTCGGCGGGAAATATATGTTCCTGTCTGCCGCCCCCGACGACCGCTACATGCTGACCGAATTCCCGGACTATCTCTACTCCGCAGGCTTCCAGGCATGGGACATGTCCGATCCTGCTGACCCGAAATTCGTCAGCCAGTTTACTGCTCCCGGCCAGATCCTTGGCGACCCGGCGCATGAAGAAGCCTATCTGATGAACCCGCGGGCGGGGAACCGCACCTCGTGGTTCGGCTCGCGCATGCCGCCGTTCCTTGTAAAGCCGCTCGAAAAGGGCGGCAAATATGCCTTCGGCTCGATGGCGTCGCTTGGCCTTTATGTCCTTGATCTCAGCGATCCGAAGAACATGAAGCCCGTCGGCCATGTGAACACCGCACCGCGCTTTGCCGGCACGGAATTCGATAACGTCGACGTCAGCCAGTACGAGCGCACGGGGTATGTCTTCACCAACGGCTACCCGATGAATGACGAATGCTTCGAACCCTACAAGGATATCTGGGTGGTGGACGCCAAGGACGTGAAAAATCCGAAGATCGTCAGTAAGTTCCCGCGCCCGACCCCGCCGGATGAAGCAGCCTTCACCGACTATTGCCAGCGCCGTGGCAGCTTCGGCCCCAAACGGCCGGGCTATCACACCACGCAGCCGGGCAAATGGCGGCAGGGGATCATCCCCTATGCCTTCTACAATGCCGGCGTCCAGTTCTTCGATGTCAGCAATCCGCTGGATGTGAAGATTGCCGGCTATTTCGTACCGCGCTTCCCCAAAAAGGGCGAAACGCCTTCCTACAGCTTCGGCAACCTGACCTACGGCATCTATGCGGAATACGACCGCAACATCGTCTGGGTCTTCACCAACAACGGCTTCTACGCCGTCAGTTCACCGCTCCTTGGCGAGCCGAGCTTCGAAGCTCCGAAAAAGCCCTGGCCGCCGAAAGGCTGACAGGCACTCTCTGCGATACCGGAAACCTTGCGCCGTCCCTTAAAGGGGCGGCGCTTTTTTATAGGTCTAGTGCCGAATAAAAAAGCGCCGACGGGACTATTTCCGTCGGCGCAAGTCAGGGACAAACTTTGAAATTCGGCAGGATCGCCTATCCTGCCCGGCGACGCACCCAGCGAACAAAAAGCCAGGGCAAGGTGATCATCAAGAGACCATAAGCAAGCGGCAACCGCGCCATCGCCGGTGAGTGGACAATGGTGACCGCAGCAAGGATGGCGACCGCAAGATTCTGGACGCCGACCTCAATGATGACCGTAAGCAACTGTTTTTCAGACAGTCGTGCAGCGCGAGACAGGACGTAGGCAGCTGCGGTCGAACAAAACATAAGCGCCGCGCTCACCCCGAAGGCTTCAGCAAGGATGGCAGGATCAGATAGATACTGCCAATTGAAGCCTGTGGTCGTCGCGCACATGAAAACAATCCCGAGCACAGAAAACCGCCGTCCGTAGGGCGCAATGCGGTCGGTCAGCTTTGGCCACCGCGCGCGGGCGAGCATGCCAAGAATAACGGGCAGGATCGTAAGGAGACCGAGGGTCACCATCGTTTCGCCGACAGGCATCGAAATACTGGCTTCGCCACCCAGGAATTGGCGTATCGCGAAGCCAGTCCAAAGCGGCAGGGTGAATGCAACGAACAGGGTTGAAAGTGCGGTGAGGCTGACCGCAAGCGCGATATCGGCCCTGACGGCCAGCGATATGGCGTTCGAGGTAACACCCCCGGGGCTAGCCGCTAGCGCAACCAAGCCCACCGCCATTTCCGGCGAAACCGGCAATAGGAAGACAAATCCGAAGGCCAGCAGAGGCAGCACCAGCATCTGCGCCCCAAACCCAACAAGCGCCGCCTTCGGCGATTTCATGATGGCACGAAAATCTTCAAGGCCAAGCGTCAGGCCCATCGCCATCATGATGAAAAAAATTATGGACGGGAACACATAGCCCGACAGAAAGGGGAAGAGCCCGCTCATGCAATGCCCTCACACAAAGCTGATCCCCGAGATGCGCCTCGTAGCCCGTTCGATTGAATGGAAAACCGAAGCCACCATTTCGCTGCCTGAAACCCCGATCGCAGGCTGGCGGCGACGGATCGAAATCGAGGCGCCATCCCGCGCCCTGGCGTCGATTTCCAGTTCAAGATGGGTGAGCGCCGGATCGACGATCAGACGGGCGCGGCAGGCATTGAGCCCGGTGGTCGCCAGCGCACAGGCAACCATCGCATTCACATTGTTGGGGTAGCGCGCGGCGATTTCTCGCACACTGCCGTCGAACAATATCTGCGCCCCGGCGGTATCAGACACGTTCCCAAGGCTCGCCGGCGGCTTCCGGAAGGTAATGGTCACATCGTCCCACTGGTCGCGCCATTCGATCAGGCTATCCATCCCGACGAGTGCACCGTGGGCGATATGCATTGCGTGCCCGTGTTCGTTTGCCGCCTCCGTCAGCCGCGCCAGCATTGCATCATCAGCGAGCGCTGTCAGCGACAAAGGCATGTAATCGGCGACCTCCAGCAATGCTTCGCCGTAACGAACCGTGACGTCCGGTCCTGCCATTTCAACAATCAGATCGGGGGCGGCATCACCAGCCTGCGCCAGATCTGTCAGGACGAGGGGCGACGGCACGCCTGCCAATGGCCGCTTTGAACGAACATGGACAAACGCGACCTCATAGGCCTCGGGCAAAGCCGTGAGACGACGAAAGATGCCTTCGCCTATGAAGCCAAAGCCGACAAGCCCGACGCGGATCATTGTCAGTTCCGGACAGGCGTGTAACCCGCCGCATTCGAGTGCGCAGGGCGTGCCTTGCCCACATGCCCTGCCATCTGCAGAAGGCTGAGGAGCGTGTCGTTATATTCGCCTGGCCGCTCGAAGAAGGCCGAATGGCCAGCGCCAACGACTTCCACAAGGAATGAACCCGCGATGCGTTCCTGCATCAGGCGGATGGCTTCCACGGGAAAAAGCTTGTCCTCATGCCCCGCGATGAACAGGATCGGCATACCGGCCTCGGACAATGCCTCGGGCGTGATCGGGTAGAATGATCCGGTCACATTGTGGCGTGTTGTCGGGTTGAAGCTGTTGATCAGGCGGTAAAGCCGCGCCATTTCCGGTCGCTCGCGGGGCGTGCGCTCCCCCAGCACACGGTCGATCAGGTCCATGTCCACTGTGGCATCACGCGCCTTGTCCATGACAGCCTTCACATCGTCCGGCTCGATCAGGCCGTGCAGCGACGAGGAAACGGCAAGGGCGGCTACCCGCTTCGGGTAGCGCGCAGCAAAGCCGATGCAGGTCCCTGCCCCCATCGACTGCCCGAGAAGCGCCACCCTGTCCTCTCCGAGTGCATCAAGGAGAGCGGCAAGGTCGTCAACAAAGGCACTGCGACCGCGGCCGTCCAGGTCCTTCGACAGGCCGAAGCCGCGATGATCGAAGACAATCACCCGGTTGGTGCGGGCGAAGGTGTCGATCTGCTGGAACCAGATGGCGTGATTGCCACCCATCCCGTGCGCGAGCACAAGGGCCGGGCCTTCACCGTGGCTTTCGTAATAAATTTCTGCGCCTTCAATGCTGATGAACGGCATATTTCAATCCTTTCAGGCAACGCCCATCAAGCGACCGAGTTCGGCGGCATATTCGCCGAACATCGGATCCTTGCGGGTTTCGGAGGGGTGGCGGGGCCGCGGCAGATCGATCCTGATGTCGCGGATCACCCGGCCCGGACGTTCAGACATGACAAGCACGCGGTCGGAAAGGAGGATCGATTCCGCAATGCTGTGGGTCACCAGCACCACGGTCTTCTTTTCCTTCTGCCAGATTTTCAGAAGTTCGACGTTCAGATGATCGCGGGTCAGCGCATCAAGGGCACCGAAGGGTTCATCCATCAAAAGCACACGCGGGCTGCGGATCAGTGCCTGGCCAATGGCCACCCGGTGCCGCATGCCGCCCGACAGTTCGTGCGGATAGCTGTCCTCGAAGCCGGTGAGCCCGAGCGTCTCGACCATCGCTGCAATCGCTGCCTCGTCGGGCTGGGTCGCCTTCCGGTCAAGTTCGGCAGCCAGCAGCAGGTTCTTCCTGACATTCGCCCACGGCAGCAGGTTCGATGTCTGGAACACAAAGCCGACGTCAGCGGACGGACTTTCAACCGGCGTATCCAGCAGCGTGATATTGCCTTCCTCGTAGGGCACAAGACCGGCCATCAGGCGCAGCAGGGTCGATTTACCACAGCCCGAAGGCCCGAGGATCGAGACGAACTCACAGTCGGCAATCTCGGCATCAACGGTATCAAGGACCTTCAGGTCGCCGAACCATTTGCAGACGCCTTCGATACGGATCGCAGGACGGCTTTCCGCCTCTGCTGCCACTGGCCGGCTCATGTCGAGCGCCACCATACAAACCTCCCAAGGATTTCAACGATATAGAAAAGGCCCAGCGACAGGATGGTCACGGTCAGAAGCGCCGCGAAGGTGAGCGGCGTATTCGATGACCCGGTCGCCAGCAGGATCAGGTTACCAAGGCCGTCGTTCGAACCGACAAACTCGCCGACAATCGCGCCGATCACGGCAAGCGGCATGGCAACCTTGCAGCCATCCACAAAGCTTGGCATCGCGGCGGGCACCCGCAGGCGCCAGAAGGTTTGCAGGGCACTGGCCCGCAAGGCGCGGAAATGCTCCTCCATATTGGCCGGGGTGCTTGCAAGACCACCGAGGGTCGAAATAACGACCGGGAAGAAGGCAAAGAGGAATGCCATCACCACTTTCGAAGAAAGGCCGTAGCCGAACCAGACGACGATGATGGGCGCGAGGCCGATTTTCGGGATACTCTGCAAGGCCACCATCAGCGGATAAAGCGTCCGCTTGGCGAAAGACGAGAAATAGATCGTCGCCGCCACCGGGATGCCAAGGCCGACAGCCAGCAGGAAGCCCCAAAGCACCTCACCCATGGTGATCATGCCATGCTCGAAAAGCTCTCCCCGCGACACCCAGAGTTCGGCGGCAATCGCGCTCGGCGGCGGCAGGAGATAGGCTTTCACCTCAAAGAGGTCGACGCTGATTTCCCAGATGCCAATGAGGACAGCAAGGAACACAGCGCCTTCCAAAAAGCCGCGCACCGCGCCGGGACCGTTTGAATTGCGGACCTTTTTCATGCGCCGCCCTCCTTCGTGTCCATGTCGAGGATCGCCTTGATACGGGCCGGCGGCTCGACCACAAACTCCTGCAGGTTCCAGCGGTCGAACGTTTCCATCTCGCCGCCATCCCAAACAGCAGGCGTATGCGGTGTTTCGTCCGTCACCTGGATCATGTCGGAATAAAACTCGACATTGTTGCCGTCCGGATCCTTGAACACGATGAAAGTGTTGCCGCCCGGCCCGTGACGACCGATGCCGCGGTCGATCGGTATGCCGCGCGCCACCAGCATTTCGGTGATCTCGCGAATCTCGTCGAGCGTCTCCACATGGTAGGAAAAATGCTCAACCATCGGATACTGGCCTTCCGGCGCCGCCACATGGCCGGGCGGCAGCTGCAGGAGGGCCAGATCGTGGTGATCCTCGCCGCAGCGCAGGAAGACCATATGGCTGCCGATCCAGTCGGAGACCTCAAGGCCGACGACCTCGGTATAGAAAGCAAGGGATTGCTGGATATCACGCACCTTGAGAACAAGATGGCCCAGCTTGCGGGGCTTTGGACGATACATCATGGCCTCCTATTCGGCGGTGTCAGCAGGCAGGAATACGGTGGAATAGATATCCCCGGCGGCGATCGGTGCGCTCAGCGACCCAACTTCGGTGAGGATATCGAGCGTGCCCTGAATGCGGTCGGCATCGATATGGCCCGGCCCACCTTCGGTCGCGAACAATTCGCCGGTTTCAACAATCTGCTGGCGGGTGACGGCGGCATCGAGAAGGCTGTGGGCCTCCTTCATGATCGTCACTGCTTCGTCCGGATGGTTGAAGGCATAGGCATAGCCACGGTAGGTCGCGCGCAGGAAGCCACGCACCACATCAGGCTTGTCCGCAATCAGGCGGTCGCTCGTCACGATGCCGCTGCCGTAAATATCCAGCCCGAAATTGGCATAGGGGAGCCAACCGATGGTGAGGCCCGCCTCCCCGGCCCGTTTCTGGAACAGGGCGATGGAATTGCCGAGCCAGCATTCGCCGAGGTCGATCTTGTCTTCAATGAGCGAGGCAACCACAACGGCAGGATCAAGCTGCATGATGGTCACATCGCCGGCTTCCATGCCATTGCGGGCGAGCCACGCGGGCAACAGGGCCTGCACCGGACTTGCCTGCCCGCCACCGAAAACAAGGCCTTTCATGTCCGCAGGGGCGGCGACGCTGTGGCGTTCCTGCACGAAGCAGGCACCGGCGGGCCAGCGGCCATTGATGGCGCCGACCATGCGGGTCTGACCCCCATTGGCGCGGTTCAGCGCAACGGCCATCGGGTCGCCGTAGCCAAACTCGAACATGCCCTGGTCCAGCTCGTTGACAGTGCGAATGCCGCCAAAGCCGCGCACGGCTTCAACCGTCAGGCCTTCCTCGGCATAGAAGCCTTTCGCTTCAGCCACAAAGACGCCGGCCATGCTGCCTTGCGGCAGCCACGCCATATTGAAACGCACCTTGGTCAGGTCCGTTGTTTCCTCGGCACCGCCGCAACCGGCGAGCAACAGGCCTGTCATAAGTACCGCTGCGGCTTTCGCTTTTGCCGTCACTCCCAACGTTTTCATCATCCCCTCCCTTTCGTGCATCAGGTTTCGATGCGTTCGGCAGCAACCGGATTGACGATCTCGCCAATCCCATCGATCCAGGCGCGCATCACGTCGCCGTCTTTCAGGTAAACGCCCCGGCCCATGCCGACGCCTGCGGGGGTGCCGGTCGCGATCACGTCGCCCGGCTGCAGGGTGAGAATGGCTGACAGATACTGGATCTGCTCGAAGACGTTGAAGATCATCTCGCCGGTGCTGCCGTCCTGCATCGTTTCGCCGTTGACAGAGAGCCCCATGCGGAAGGCATGCGGATCACCGAGGCAGTCGCGGGGCACGAACCAGGGGCCGAGCGGCAGGAAGGTGTCGTAGCTTTTGCCGCGGAACCAGTCGTGCTTGAACGGGAAGTCGTTGCGGCGGGTCTGGTCGCGCGCCGAAACATCGTTGACGACGATATAGCCCGCGATGTGATGTACGGCGTCCGCAAGCGCGATGCGTTTGCCGGGCTTGCCGATCACCACGCCCAGCTCGACTTCCCAGTCTGCGCGTTCAACCTGCGCAGGGATCACGACCGTTTCGCCGGTTGCGATCGCAGAGTCCGGTGACTTCATGAAAACATAGGGCTGACTGTTGACCTTCTCGGCCAGCACTGTGTCCATTTCGTTCGCATGCTCGATGAAGTTCGAGGCGGTCGCGAACACGCGGCGCGGATGGAACGGCAACAGCAACGAAGGATCGGCAACGACAAGCCCGGAAAGGCGGCCATCCTTCAGGGCGTCGGCGGCGACCGCGACAAGCGCCTTGATGCTGCCATCGACTTCCGCCCAGTTCCGGATGATGCCGTCCAGTGTCGCGTCCACCGGCAGCGCGTGGCCGAGTCTGTCGGCGGTCCCTTCAAGGTCGATCAGGTGATCGTCAACGACGATCCCGGTACGGGCTGCACCGTCATCGGCGCGGTAAGTGGCAAGGGCAAACCAAATCATAAAAACATTCCTTCTAGAGCGTCAGTGCCGCGCGGTAGAGCATCCGCGCCGCAACGATGGCGAGGAAGCAGCCGAACGCGATGCTGAGATGGCGCGGGGTCATGGCATGGGCGAGTTTCGCGCCCCAGGGTGCAGCGACCCAGGTCGCCGGTGTGATAACGAGAAAGCCGATGGCATTGACGAAGCCAAGGCTGCCGGCAGGCAGGCGCGGGTCGCCCCAGCCGGTGAGGATGAAGCCGATGGTGGCGGGAACGCTGATCAGCAACCCGAACAGGGAGGCTGTACCGACAGCCCGGTGGATCGGTTGCCCCATCAGGGTCATGGCCGGCACGCTGAGTGTTCCGCCGCCGATCCCCATCATGCTCGAAAACAGACCAACAAAGGCGGGCGGCACCATGCCGACGATCCCGCGCGGGACAGCGGACGTGATATGCTTGCCGTCAAGTGGCAGAATCATCTTCAGGGTCACCAGTGCCGCGATGCCCCCAAAGACAAGCGACAGCACGCCGCTGGAAACCTGCGAGGCGACAACCACCCCCGCTGCCGATCCGATCAGAATTGGCGCGGCCCAAAGCCGGGTCACATCGAGGTCAATCGCACCCTTGCGGTGGTGCGCCTTGGCCGATGAAACAGACGTCACCATGATTGTCGAAAGCGATGTGGCAACGGCAACATGCATGCGGATTGCGGGATCAACGCCCACAAGCCCAAGTGCCACTTCCATCACAGGGACAATCACGATACCGCCGCCGACCCCGAGAAGGCCCGCGAGGATTCCGCCGGCCAGACCGGTACTGATCATCATCAGGAGAAGCGGCAGCGCTTCGATCAATTGTTCGCCAAGGCTATGGTCCATTGGAGGGGCTTTCGGACTGTTCTTTCCTCCTTTCGGACTAGCCCAAACCGGTCAGGTCATAAAATTATAATACCGGTGCGCAATATTCCCGTTCGGCATATCTCGCCTTCAGCTCTCTATATAGTTTTCGTTATAACGAAGCCCGAAGCTAATACTTCATGGCATAGAGGAAACTGCCTAGCTTGACGGAAAGCCCCGCGCCCACCGCGCGGATGTGTTTCTCGCTCGCGAAAGGCAGAATTGATGAAGAAAGTTGCGATTGCAGGACTGGGCACGATCGGCCTTGTCGTGGCGAAAAGGCTGGACGCGGGCATCGAAGGACTGAAGCTTGTCGCCGTTTCAAGCGGCAACCGGGAAAAGGCAGAGGCCAAACTTGCAGAGCTTTCCAGCCCCGTTCCCATGGTTTCCAACGAAACGCTCGCCACCCTTGCCGATATCATCGTCGACTGCGCACCGACCAAGGCATTCGATACTGTTGCCGAGTCCGCGCTCAAGGCCGGCCGCACGCTCGTAACCGTCAGCGGCGCCGCCATTCTCAAGAACCCGGGCATTGTAGATGTTGCGCGTGCCCACGGCGGTCGTATCGTGCTGGCCACCGGTGCCCTTCTCGGACTTGACGCCGTGCGGGCAGCCGCCGAAGGCAATATCCATTCGATCCGCATGCGGACAGCGAAGCCGCCAAAGTCTCTCGTTACCGCAGAATATGTGGTGAAAAACGGGATCGACCTTTCGGGCCTCACCGAACCCCTGAAGCTTTTCTCCGGCACCGCCCGCGAAGGGGCAATGGCTTTTCCTGCCAATGTGAATGTGGCAGCGGCCCTTGGCCTCGCGGGCGTCGGGGCGGATCGCACCGAGCTTGAAATCTGGGCGGATCCGGCGCTTGAGCGCAACACCCACACCATCACCGTCGATGCGGACAGCGCCAGCTTCGAGCTGCGCATCCAGAATATCCCGACGGACGAGAATCCCGGCACCGGCCGGATAACCGCGCTCAGTGTGATCGCGGCCATTAAGGCGCAAGTCGCGCCGCTCCATGTAGGAACGTGACGATCCAGAAAGGAAATCCCATGACCGTTCGCCTGCGCCACGTGGCCATTGCCTCGGCCGACCCCGACAATGCTGCCAAGTTCTTCGAGACCGTCCTTGGCTGGACCATTGCCGGCAAGGTCGATAGCCGCAATGCCCGCGGCTATTATGTAACTGACGGCACCATCAATATCGCCCTTCTGAATTTCAAGAACCGCCCGGCGGCGGGCATGGAATTCCCGGAAGGCTACACCGGCCTTCACCACCTGGGCTTCCAGTGCGATGACATCGAAGGCCTTGTCGAAACCTTCGAAGGCTCCGGCTATGCGCCGCGCCACGATGTGAACATGGCCCAGGGCCTTGGCAAAAACCCCTCCAAGGACAATGCCGAATACAAGATGAAAGGCCCGGAAGGCGTGATGATTGATGTATCGGAACGCGGCTGGGTCGGCACCGACAGCTACAAGAAACTCGACTGACCTCCCCCCACTTGCCAAGCCCGTCAGTCGGGTAAAAGAGCGGCGCCTGTGATGTCACAGGCGCCGCTTCAGTTCTGAGTGGGCAGAGTTAGGCAGGTCTTCAGATGTTGAAGAAGGTTGCGGCGTTGCCGCCGAGGATACGTGCCTTGGCTTCATCGCCGAGGTCCGCATGATGGCGCACCAGATCGCCAATCTGCTGTTCGCCAAGCGGGAAAGGATAGTCCGAGCCAAGCATCACCCGCTCGTCGCCCATGACATCGACCAGAAGCTTCAATGCCTCGTCGCTGAAAACAGCGGAATCGACATAGAAGCGGTCGAGATAGCTGGACGGGCGGTTGGGGCAATCCTCCCGCACGATATCGCGGTATTGCCAGGCATTGTCGACGCGCCCCAGAAGGAAGGCAAAGCTGCCGCCGCCGTGCGCGAAGCATAGCTTCAGGCTCCTCGGCAGCCGCTCGAACGCACCCGACAGGATCAGCGACAGGATCGAAAGCTGCGTTTCCGCCGGCATGGCGACAAGCCATTGCAGCATATATTTCGGCATACGCTCGCGCGCCATCATGTCCCATGGATGGATCAGCACAGGGGCACCAATCGAGGCCGCGTGCTGCATGAAGGTCATCAGGCCTTCGTCATCAAGGTTCCGGTTGCCGAGATGGTTACCGATATGGACCCCGATATGCCCGGCCGCCATCGCCCGCTCCAGCTCCTTACAGGCTAGATCGGTATCCTGTAGCGGCACCTGGCACATAACCTTCAGGCGGGCCGGATCGGGCGCGCAAAGATCAAGCGCAAGATCGTTGAAGAAGGCCGCGCTTTCAGCGGCGTCCTTGGCTGGTCGGGAATAGCCGAACATAACCGGTGTTGCGCTCATCACCTGAACGTCCACGCCGCAGCGGTCCATATCCTCAAGCCGGGCAGAAGCAGCCCAGCAGGCATTGGTGATCGGGCGGAAATGCCGGTCGCCGACCATGATATAGCCGTTCTCGGCGTCGGTTTTCAGGAGCCACGGCAGGCCAGAAATCCGGGCCTTTTCCGAGCGGGAAGCGTCCATTTCCGGGAAGAAATGGCTGTGCATGTCGATCACTGTCACGGCGTCAGTCCTTTCCCGGATGGAAAGTGCCGCACTTGGGGCAAAGCCGCTTGTCGTGCCGGTCGTGGAAGGCCTGATAGATCGGCGGCAGGTCTTTCTCGATATCGGTTACCGGTCGCTCTTCCCGGTGCAGGTGCGTGTGGCACTTGGGACAGAACCAGTGGAAGATTTCGGTCGGGCGCACACGCTCCACCACGATACCGACGCTTGAAGGGTCGGGCCGCTGCGGCGAATGCAACAGGCGCGGCGGCAGCAGGAAGACATTGCCTTCCGGGATATCGATCCGGTCGGGACCCGCATCCGTCATGATATTCAGATGGATGTCACCCTTGATCTGGTAGAAGAATTCCTCGTGCGGGTCTTCGTGATAATCGTTCCGCCGGTTAGGGCCGCCCACCAGGAACACGATGAAATCAGTATCGCGCCACAGGGCCTTCACGTTCGTCGGCGGTGTTTTCAGGAGTTCTTCGTTCTCCCGCATGAAGCGGTGGAGATCGAAGGGAAGCGTGTAGGGTTTCTGGAACAGTGTCATTGTTGGCTCTTCCCTCTTTGCGTCATCCGCGCGGGCGGTAAGCAACCGCCTTGATTTCGATCAGCAGGTGCGGATGGGGCAGCTGATGCACCGCAACCGTGGTGCGGGCCGGCCCCGTTTCGTCAAAGAACTCCCCATAGACTTCGTTATAGCCCTTGAAGTCGTTCATATTGACAAGATAAGCAGAAATTTCGACCACATCCTTCAGGTCGGCGCCCGCATCGGCGAGAATTTCACCGATATTCAGGATCACCGCGCGTGTTTGCGCCCTGATATCGAGGGTCGTGGCGCCGAAACCATCGGCGTCTGCGCCCGCAATCGTGTTATCTGCCCGGCGCGAACTGGTGCCGGATACGAAGATAAAGTCGCCGGCCCGCCGATAATGGGGGAAACGCCCGCGCGGCACGGCCCGCCCTGCGATCACACGCCCGTCGCTCATGAAGCTGCTCCCTTCACCTTCAGGTCCACCCGTCCTAGACCTTCGGTTTCCAGCGCGACATGCAACCCTGCCTTCAGCGGCTGTGCCGCCGTTGCCGCACCCGCCAGCACGATCTGCCCGGGGGCAAGCTGGAAACCATATCGCCCGGCAAGCCTTGCTGCCGCCACCAGAGACCGCCACGGGTTGCCAAGGATGCCTGCAGACGACCCGATCTCCACCGGGCGGCCATCAAAGCGCATCACCATGCCAAGGTTGGCGATATCCGCCGGTGGCTTTGACCAGGCGCCGATCACGAAGCCCGAAGACGAGCAATTGTCGGCCACGACATCCTCAAGCGAGAATTTGAAATCGCGGTAGCGGCTGTCGATCAACTCCATGGCCGGCGCCACAGCGTCGACCGCCGAAATTGCTTCCGGTAGCGAAACATTGCCTGAAAGCGGTCGCGAAAGGCGGAAAGCGATCTCCGGCTCGATCCGGGGATGGACATAATCTTCCATCGAAGCCTCGCCGCCATCTTCCAACATCATGGCATCGGTGAGCCGTCCCCAGATCAGGTCGGCGACACCCATCTGCACCATCTTGGCGCGGCTGGTGAACCCCATCTTGATGCCCACGAGCGCTTCACCCCGCAACAGGCGCCGGGCGATCGACCGCGCCTGGATTTCATAGGCTTCATCAAGGGTGATGGCGTCAGCACCTGTTGAAAGCTGGGCAACAGCGCTGGCCTTCGCGGCAGCGCTATCAAGCCGCTCGGCGATTGTATCGAGGCGGCTCATGCTGCGGCCTCCCGTTCCTTGAGGATATCAAGCGCCACATCGACGATCATATCTTCCTGCCCGCCAACCATCTTGCGCGCCCCGAGGCGGACCAGAATTTCACGAACATCGAGGCCATATTGCGCGGCGGCCTTTTCTGCGTGGCGCAGGAACGAGGAATAGACGCCTGCATAGCCGAGGCTCAGAGTTTCGCGGTCCACCCGGACGGGCCTGTCCTGCAGCGGACGGACAAGGTCTTCCGCCGCGTCCATCAGTTTGAAAAGATCGCAGCCATGGTTCCAGCCCTTGCGGTCGGCGGCAGCGATAAAGACTTCCAGCGGGGCATTGCCCGCCCCCGCCCCCATGCCGGCGAGGCTTGCATCAACGCGGCGCGCACCGTTCTGGACCGCCACGATGGAGTTGGCGACCCCGAGCGACAGATTATGGTGGGCGTGAATGCCGCGTTCGGTAGCAGGATCGAGCACTTCGTTAAACGCCTCAAGGCGCTCGGCCACACCGTCCATATCCAGCGCACCGCCGCTGTCGACCACATAGACGCACTCGGCACCGTAGCTTTCCATCAGCTTCGCCTGCTCGGCGAGTTTCGCGGGCGCCGTCATATGCGACATCATCAGGAAACCGACCGTATCCATCCCGATCTCGCGGGCGACGGCAATATGCTGGGCGGCCACGTCTGCCTCGGTCGAGTGGGTCGCGATCCGGATCGAGCGCACACCCAGCGCATAGGCGCGCCGGATATCCTCCTTGGTGCCAATGCCGGGTAGAAGCAGGGTCGCAAGCTTCGCCTTCTTCAGGACCGAGGCTACCGCCTCGAGCCATTCCCAATCGGTATGGGCGCCAAAGCCATAGTTGAAGCTGGCCCCCGCCAGCCCGTCGCCGTGAGCCACCTCGATTGCATCGACGCCAGCTTCATCAAGTGCCTTGGCAATCGTCATCACATGGTTGACGCCGTACATATGCCGGATCGCATGCATGCCATCGCGCAGGGTGACGTCCTGGATATAAAGCTTGTCGGTCATGCTGCTGCCCGCCCGTATTTTTCAGCGGCGATACGCTCACCCGTACCGCGCGCTGCCGATGTCATGATGTCCAGATTGCCGGCATAGGCCGGCAGGTAATCCGCCGCCCCCTCGACCTCGAGGAAGATCGAGGATTTGATGCCGGTGAAAGTGCCGTAGCCGGGGATTTCTAGCGGGTTGTTGTTGCCGAAGCGTTCGAACTGCACGTCCTGCTTCAGCCGGTAGCCCGGCACATAGGACTGCACGTCCGCCGCCATTGCCGCGACCGATGCCCGGATGGCTTGTTCGTCCGCTTCATCCGACAGCACATAGACCGTATTGCGCATCAGAAGCGGGGGCTCAGCCGGGTTCAGCACGATGATCGCCTTGCCGCGCGCAGCCCCGCCGACCCGCTCGATAGCGCGGGAAGTTGTTTCGGTGAATTCATCGATATTGGCGCGCGTACCGGGCCCCGCCGAGCGGGACGAGATCGAGGCGACAATTTCGGCATAGCGCACCGGTGCCACCCGTGCGACAGCCGCCACCATCGGGATCGTGGCCTGCCCGCCGCAGGTGACCATGTTGACATTGCGCTCGCCAAGGGTTTCCCCAAGGTTGACGACCGGCACGGTATAAGGGCCGATCGCAGCGGGGGTAAGATCGATCAGCGTCTTTTCAGGGTGATCGGCGAGCAGTTTGTCATGCGCCAGGTGCGCCTTCGCGGACGTCGCATCGAAGAAGATATCAACCTCGCTAAAAAGATCCTCGCCCATGAAAGCCGCGAGGCCCTCATGGAAGGTCGCCACACCGTGCGAGCGGGCAAGCGCCAGCCCTTCGGACTGGGCATCAATGCCGATCACGACCGCCGCCTCAAGAAGGGCATCTGCCTTCACTATCTTCAGCATCAGATCGGTGCCGATATTGCCCGATCCGATGATGGCGCATTTTACCTTCCCGGCCATCCAAGTCCCCTATTCGAAAATCGCGCGCACGGAGCCAAGCCCGTTGATGCGCACTTCAAAAACATCACCCGCCGTCGCCGCCACCATCGGGCCAAGCGCACCCGAAAGGACAACGTCTCCAGCCTGCAAAGGCGTGCCGACCTCGACCATCTTCTCAGCCAGCCATTTGACAGCATTGAGCGGGTTGCCAAGGCATGCCGCACCAGCACCGAGCGAAACCTGATCACCGCCGCGTTCCATGACCATGCCACACAGAACCGGGTCGAAGTCGCCAAGGCGCTTCGGGTGACCGCCAAGAACGAACAGCCCGGAAGATGCATTGTCAGCAATGGTATCGAGGATGCCGATCTTCCAGTCGGCGATCCGACTGTCGACAATCTCGAGCGCCGGCAGGGCATAGGCTGTGGCACTGATGATATCGGCGAGCGTCAACCGCTCGGCTGTCAGGTCACGCGCCAGTACGAAGGCGATCTCGGCTTCGATTTTCGGCTGGATCAGGCGGCTTGTGGGCACCGGTTCGCTGTCGCCAAAGGCCATATCGGCAAAGAGGGCGCCGAAGTCCGGTTGGCCAACGCCAAGCTGCTTCTGCACGGCGGCAGACGTCAGCCCGATTTTCCGCCCGACAAGGCGCCGCCCGGCGGCCAGCCCGCGTTCGGTATTGATGAACTGGATGCGGTAGGCATCGTCAAGGCTGCCACTCGTGATCCGGTCGCGCACGGGGGCAACCGGCTGGCGCTTGCCTTCCGCCTCCATCAGGTCCGCCGCGATTTCGGCAAGGATATCGTTCGTCATCGCCCGTTCCTCAAAGCTTGATACAAATGTTGGATGGCTCGGCATAGAAGGCGAGCGAGTGGCGTCCCCCTTCGCGGCCGACGCCTGAAAGGCCGACCCCGCCGAAGGGTGTGCGCAGGTCCCTCAGGAACCAGTCATTCACCCACACAATGCCGACTTCCATCTGGCGCGCGACCCGGTGACCGCGTTTGATATCCTGCGTCCAGACAGCAGCCGCGAGGCCATAGTCGGTGTTGTTCGCCAGTGCCACGGCCTCTTCCTCGCTGTCGAAGGGGGCGATGTGGCAGATGGGCCCGAAGATTTCCTCGCGCACCGTGCGTGCGGTTTCAGGAAGACCGGTCAGGATGGTTGGCTCCACAAAGGCACCGGCATCGCGCTCGTCCCCGAATGCCGGGATACCGCCACCGGTGACGAACGTGGCACCTTCAGCGCGGGCAATTTCGAAATAGCCTGTCACCTTCTCGCGGTGCTCGCGGGAAATGAGCGGCCCCATATCAACCCCGTCTTCCGGCCGACCGATGGTGAGCGCGCGGGCACGCTCGGCAAGTGCGGCGACGAACCGGTCAAAAATCGAACGCTCCACATAAACGCGTTCAGAGCAAAGGCAGACCTGCCCGCAGTTTGAAAAGACCGAGCGAACGGTGCCCGCAACGGCGGCATCGAAGTCCGCGTCGGCAAAGACAATGGCGGCATTCTTGCCGCCGAGCTCGAACGAAAGCGGCTTCACGGTTGGTGCCGCCGCTTTCATGATCACACTGCCGGTGGCAGAAGCGCCCGTAAAGGTGATGGCATCCACATCCGGGTGGGCTGTCAGGAACTCGCCCGCCGACCCCGGCCCGAAGCCGTGAACCAGATTGAACACGCCTGCGGGCACGCCTGCATCCTGCATCACTTCAGCAAGCAGTGTGGCGGTGGACGGCGTTTCTTCGGATGGCTTTGCCACAACGCAGTTACTGGTGGCGAGCGCCGGCGCAACCTTCCACGTCAGCAACAGCAGCGGCAGGTTCCACGGCGAGATCACGCCAACAACCCCGTGCGGACGGGCGACGCTGTAATTCAGCGCCCCCCGCCCGTCGGGGGTATCCATTTCAAAGCATTCCTGCCCCGCCACCTTCACCATATCGGCAAAGACACGGAAATTGGCCGCACCGCGCGGAATATCGATCGTGCGCGCCTGATGCTGGGACTTGCCCGTATCGGCGATCTCTGCCGCAACAAATTCATCGAACCGCGCTTCGATGCCATCTGCGATCCGATGCAGCACCTTGGCGCGCTCGGCAGCAGGCATACGCCCCCACACCTCACACTGGGCACGCTTGGCAGCCCGGACAGCTGCATCCACAGTCGCAGCATCGGCCTCGCACACACGCGCCACCAGCGAACCGTCAACCGGTGAAACGTTGTCGAAGCGCACGCGACCCTCAACAAAGGCGCCATCCACAAAATTGCGCAGCAAAGGCACAGTGCGGGCCTTGTTCGGGTCGCTTTCGGGGGCTGCTAAAGTGGTATCCATAAAGGTCTGCTCTCGTAACCGGTGGAATGCTCGGACAAGAAGCAGCCTAGGCGTGCCACTATATGAAAAATAATATCTCTTTCCGTTATTGATATAACAGAATGGGTATAGGCCATGTCACAGTCGCCGGGCAGCCAATAGGAGGCCCGCATGGCCAAGATTCACGAGAATTTCCTGATCTCGCGACTGAAACTGAAGCAACTGAAACTGCTGACCGTCGTGGCGCAGGAAGGCAATATCCTGAAGGCGTCGCAGGTGCTGAATATCGCCCAGCCTGCGGCCACCAAAAACATCCGCGAGCTCGAAGAAACGCTGGGCATTCGCCTGTTCGAGCGCTCCTCGCGGGGCGTCGCGCCCACCTCATACGGCGACGTAATGATCAAGCATGCCAAGCTCATCCTTGCGCAGCTGCGCCACGCAAGCGAGGAACTGACTTCACTTGAGGAAGGCAATTCGGGGCGAATTTTTGTGGGGACCCTGCTGTCGGCATCGTCTGCCTTGCTGCCGCGCGCTGTCGCCCTCATGAAAGCCGAACGGCCAGGGATCGCGATTACCATCGTCGAAGGCATCAACGACAAGCTGATGCCGAGTCTGAGGACCGGTGATCTCGATATTGTGCTCGGCCGCCTGCCCTCCTACCGCGAACGTGACGGCCTGACGCAGGAAATCCTCTATACCCATCCGATTTCGATCGTGGTGCGCAAGGGCCATCCGCTGGCCGACCGGCCATCCCTGACCCTCAAGGATCTTGCCAATTCCGAATGGATCATGCCGTCGCAGCAGACAACCCTGCGCCGCCAGATCGTTACAGCCTTCCTGAATGAAGGGCTGGAGCCACCGGCAGACCTTGTGGAATCCGTGTCGATCATGGCGAACCACGCGCTGCTGACCAACACGGACATGGTGGCCGCCATGCCATTTGAAGTCGCCAACGCTTACCCCGGCCTCGCGCGACTGCCCATCAATCTGGCTTCAGCCGACGGCGAAGTGGGCGCCACGACACGCGCTGGCGCCGACCTTTCGCCAGCAGCCGCCCATTTCATGGCGGTGCTTCGCAGGGTCGCGGAGGAGATCAAAGCCGAACTCCTTTCAGAAGTCGGCGCCGCGTGACCCTTTATGCGAGCTTGAATTCGATAACAGCCGCGCCGGCGCCGTAGGTTGGCCCGTAGGCCTTCACATCGGCGCCCCGAATGTTGCGACAGGTACCCAGTATCCAGGCGATGTGCTTCATGCCCATGTCTGTGCCGGTGCTTGCTGCATAGTCCAATGCAGCCATGCGAAGACCTGCCCCATCGGCATCCGTGATCGCAGCCAGAAATTGGCGATTGGCAGCGTCGTCGTCGCTTTTGGCAATATGATCATCGGATAAATCTATGTCGTGATCGATATAGTTCGAGGAAAGACCGCCGACAGCCAGCACAACAGCACGTTTGCCTTGCGCCAAAACCGCATCTCGCGCGATGGCACCCAGCCCCTCGGTCTTTTCAAAGTCGTGGTAAAGGTTACAGGCTGCAATCAGGGTCGGAATTTTTGCTTCGGGATCGACAAATCCAGTGGCGACAATGGTGCCTGTATCGATCGGGAAGCCGTCGTAATCGACACCTTTGGACTTGATGCCCGCAGCGTTGGCGCGTGCGACACACTCGGCGGCAAGCGTAGTATCGGTGCGCAGTCGGAACGGCAGATCACCATGATCATGCCATTGTTCATCCACATGCACGCCGGCGATTTCAGCCCGTGCCTGCCAAAGCTGGTCAAGCACCGCGTACCACTGGGTCGAATAGATCAGCAACACATCCGGCTTGGTAGCGCGGATGGCGGCGCCAACTTCATTGCAGGCAGCAACAAGCGGCCGCCACGGGGCGTTATCCGGGTGTAAAGTGGGCAGCGGATTGCCCGGCAGGAGAAATGCGGAAACAATGGTCATGAAAATCAGTTCCTTGAAGTCGAAGCGGGGGACCAGGTTCAGGCGTCGAGCCGCCATTCCATTACGGCATTGCCGGTGCCGATGACGGTGCCATAGCCGTGCAGCTCAGCCGGAATT
This sequence comes from Gimibacter soli, assembly GCF_028463845.1. NCBI lineage: Bacteria > Pseudomonadati > Pseudomonadota > Alphaproteobacteria > Kordiimonadales > Temperatibacteraceae > Gimibacter > Gimibacter soli. Next base: position 2,668,754 of record NZ_CP116805.1, read on the forward strand.
TCGGGATAGTCCATCGCAGCCAGCATCCAGGGAAAGGCCCCGGACTTCACCTCGGCGAAGGCCGCTTCCACCCATTCGGGGAAAAGGCGCATCACGTCACGCAGCTTGCCCTGCCGCATCAGTTCAATCATCCGCATGTCCCACTTGTAGCCTTCATAGCTTTGGGGATGCTCCTTGCTCATATCCTCTGGAACCTCCGGCTCCTCATGAAAATGCCAGTGCGAAAAGGTGTTTGAACAAAGAAGCACCGCACGTTTCCCGGATTTCTCGATGGCGCGCCGGGTGGCGACACCCAGCCGCTCCATTTCATCCACCCCTTCATCGAGCGTCAGATAATAGGGCGAGTTGTTCGCGGAAATGCCGACAACAGGAATGTCCCATTGCGGGCGCATCATATGGAGCGTCGTGATCGTGCCATAGTCGACACGGAAGCGCGGGTTGCGCATAATGCGGGTGGTCAGCCCTTCCGCCTGCGCCTCCTCGCAGCAGGCCTCGGCAAGATCCACATCCACATTGAGCCCGAAGTTGTAGCGAAAAAGGTTCGGAAAGATCGGGTCTACTGACTTGCCCTCGAGCCTTGGAACACCCAGAAAATGGTGGCCGACCTTGGTTTGCCAGTGCGGCGAATGAACAAGAAGCACATCGGGCCTCAGGTCCTCAAGGCTTTGACGCGCCCTTTCGTAGGCCCAGCGCAAGGGTTCCCAGCCGCCCTCGGATCGGGGTTCGTTCTGGGGTGGATTGTCGGAATAGACAAGGTGTGGTGGATGCGGAGCCACAAAGCCCGCAACGATCTTCCCGTCAGCCATTTTTACTTACCTCCCGCGTAAAGATGGGCCTGACCCAAAGGCTGCCAAACGGTGGCAACACAAGGCTCTTGCTCGGGTCTCGCACATCTGACTTGGGGTGAATAATAAGGATTCCGGTGGCACCTATAGCCGCCGGGCATATCCGGGCGGGTTCAATATGCCAGTCGGCTGCGTGCTATGCCGGATTTTTATATCATTGCCTTTTTCTATAGCCGGACGTGTATACTGGGCCGTCGCCTTTTCGCGGCGGTAAGGAGTGCGTAGTGGCCAAGATTCACGAGAACTTTCTGGTCTCGCGGCTGAAGCTGAAACAGCTGAAGCTGCTGACTGTCGTGGCGCAGGAAGGCAATATCCTGAAGGCGTCGCAGATCCTGAATATTGCCCAGCCCGCCGCGACCAAAAACATCCGCGAGCTGGAAGAGACGCTCGGCATCACCCTGTTTGACCGAACATCGCGCGGCGTGACACCCACGCCGTACGGCGAGGTCATGATCAAGCATGCGAAGCTTGTCCTCGCCCAGCTCCGCCATGCAAGCGAGGAACTGACCTCGCTTGAGGAAGGTACTGCCGGCCGCATATTCGTGGGCACGCTGCTTGCCGCTTCTTCGGCCCTCCTGCCGCGCGCAGTTGCCCTGATGAAGAAGGAACGACCGGGGGTTGGCGTTACAATTGTTGAAGGCACCAATGACAAGCTGATGCCAAGCCTTCGTACAGGCGATCTCGATATCGTGCTTGGCCGCCTGCCGGTTTACCGCGAGCGTGAGGGGCTGGCGCAGGAGGTTCTTTACAAGGACCCGATCTCGATTGTCGCGCGCCGGGGCCACCCGCTTGCAGAGCGGCAATCGCTGACGCTCAAGGACCTGGCGGACGCCGAATGGATCATGCCCTCGCCGCAAACCACGCTGCGGCGCCAGATCGTGACGGCCTTCCTGAACGAAGGGCTGGAGCCTCCGGCTGATCTGGTGGAATCGGTATCGATCATGGCGAACCACGCGCTGCTCGTCAGCACCGACATGGTTGCCGCCATGCCGTTTGAAGTGGCGAATGTTTATCCCGATCTCGTGCGTCTGCCGATCGATATGGCATCGGCAGACGGCGAGGTTGGCGCCACCACACGCGCCGGGGCTGAACTGGCGCCCGCAGCCGGGCATTTCATGGCTGTGCTGCGCCGGGTTGCGAAAGATATTGCCGCAGAAATGCCGGCAACCGGCAGCCTTTAGGCCATCGCCCCGCCGATCAGCACTGCCGCCAGCGCAAGCGGCGCCACATAACGCAGGCAGAACCGCCAGAGGCCGAAGGCATAGCCGCTTTCCGCCACACCGAATTCGTCGCGCGTCAGCGCTTTCGGCAACGCCCAGGCAACGAACAGCGCGATGAAGATGGCACATCCCGGCATCATCAGCGTGGTGACGAGATAATCGAACAGCGCAAAGAAATTCCGGCCTTCCAGAAGGGGCACCCCGTCAAGTGGATGAAAGCCCGACAGGATGTTGAAGGAAAGCACACACAGGACGCCAAGGCCGAAGCTGATCGCACCCGGCACCAGCGCAGCCGTCACCCGCGACCAGCCAAACCGGCCCTGCAGCCACGATACCGGCGCCTCGATCATCGAGATGGAGGACGTAAGCGCCGCGAAGAACAGCAGGAAGAAAAAGGCGGGTGCGATGAGGCTGCCGCCTGGCATCTGGGCAAAGGCCACGGGCAGAGTCTGGAACACGAGGCCCGGCCCGCTATCAGGCGCAAGGCCCACGGCAAATACGATAGGGAAAATGGCGATCCCGGCAATCAAGGCAACAGCTGTATCTGCCCCCACGATGAACAGCGACGTGCGGGGGATAGAGGTATCCCGGTCCACATAGGCGCCGTAAGCCATCAGGTTGGTCATACCGACACCGAGCGAGAAGAAGGCCTGCCCCACCGCGTCCATCACAACCGCACCTGTGATCTTCGAAAAGTCGGGTTTGAAAAGGAAGGTCATCGCCTTGGCGGCTTCACCGGCAATCAGGGCATAGGCGGCCAGCGACAGAAGGATCAGGAACAGCGCGGGCATCATGATCTTGACGACCCGTTCGATCCCCTTTTGCACGCCCAGGGCGGAGACGGCGATGGTTGCACCGATGAAGACCGCGAAACAGGCAAACAGCCCCGGCGCACTGGCGTTCAATCCATCAAACGCCGCGCTTGCCTCGGCGGCGGTTACCGGGCTCGCGCCCGTCAGTGCCTTTCCGGCATAGGCCAGCGTCCAGCCGCCGACAACGGAATAGAAGGCAAGCACGATCAGCGAACCAATGCCCCCGACATACCCCATGCCTGCCCATGCAGGCGAAGCCCCGCCCTCCCGCGCGACAGTCCCGATCGCCTGTGGCGGGCTCAGCCGACCGCGGCGACCAACCATCAGCTCTGCAATCAGTACAGGCAGCGATACAAGGAGAACAGCCCCGAGATAGACAAAGACAAACGCGCTGCCGCCGCCGGTGCCGACGCTATAGGGGAAGCGCCAGAGGTTGGCGAGCCCCACGGCCGAGCCAACGGCTGCAAGAATGAATGTGGCGCGTGAAGACCAGCGCTCGGGGGCCTTGGAGGTCATCTTTAGCTTGTCCTTTTCACGGTCATGTCACTGCATCGACCGCGCTGTAAACCGGCTTTTTCCATTCGTCGCTTGCCATGATGCGATAAAGCGTCTCTGCCGCATTCCAGACATCCATATAGCTTGTGTAAAGCGGCGTGAAGCCGAAGCGCAGAATGTCGGGCGCCCGGAAATCACCAATCACACCATGCGCGATCAGCGCCTTCATGATCGGATAGCCGGTTGCGTGGGTCAGGGCCACCTGGCTGCCGCGTGCATCGGCGTCACGCGGGGAGGCAAGCCCGAAGCCGAAACTGCCGCACCGCTCGTCCACCAGCCGGATGAAAAGCGAGGTCAGCGCCAGCGACTTCTGCCGGATCAGGGCCATGTCAGCGCGCGCAAAGATATCCAGCCCGACTTCAGCGACAGCCATGCTGAGGATCGGCTGCGTGCCGGTACGGAACCGCGCGAGGCCGGGTGCGGGTGCATAGTCACGGGAGAAGGCAAAGGGAGCCTTGTGCCCCCACCAGCCGGTGAGCGGCTGGCGTGCCTCACCCTGATGGCGCCGCGCGACAAACAGGAACGCCGGGCCACCGGGGCCACCGTTCAGATATTTGTAGCTGCAGCCGACGGCAAAATCAGCCCGTGCGCCGTTCAAATCCACCGGCATCGCCCCCGCACTATGGCACAGGTCCCAGATGGCAAGCGCACCCGCCTGATGGGCCGCCGCCGTAATCCCCTGCATATCGAGGATGTGGCCGGTTTTATAGTGCACGTGCGTCAGGCATACGGCAGCAACATCCTGATCGATCGCGGCAAGGATATCATCCTTTTCCGCAAAGCGGATCTGGTGACCCTGCCCCAGAAATTCGACCAGCCCCTGCGCCATGTAATTGTCGGTCGGGAAATTGCTGCCTTCCATGACGATGACCTTGCGGTCCGGTCGCAGGGCAAGGGCGGCAGCCAGCACCTTGAAGACATTGAGGCCGGTCGCATCAGTGACCAGCACTTCGCCCGCACCCGCACCGATCACAGGCGCAAGCTTGTCGCCAAGCCGTTCGGGCAATTCAAACCAGCCGGCTGTATTCCAGCTTTTGATCAGGTCCGTTGCCCACTCGCGGGACACAACCTCCTGTGCCCGCGCCAGTGCGGCCTTCGGGGCAGCACCCAATGAGTTACCGTCCAGATAGATCACGCCCTCGGGCAGTGCAAACTCATCCCGAAAGGCACGAAGCGGATCGTCCGCGTCAAGGGCGGCGAAGGCTTCGGCAGTCAGTGGCAGGGTATCGATCTGCATGGGGTTCCTCATCAATGTCAGGCCAGCGTGAAGCAGACAACCTTGGTCTGGCTCATTTCTCGCACCGCAAACTTCACGCCCTCGCGGCCCATGCTGCCTTTTTTGGCACCGCCAAACGGCATCGCATCCAGCCGGTAATCGGTGGACTCGTTGATCATCACGCCGGCAGCCTCAAAGGCGCGCGCGGCACCGAGCGCACGGTTCACGTCGCGGGTGAAGATGGCAGCATGGATTGTATGGTCAGGCGCGTTTGCAGCCTTCATGGCTTCATCGAATTCGCCGAAAGGTACCAGCGTGACGACTGGCCCGAAAACCTCCGAGCAGATGACGGAGGCGGCCTTAGGCACATTCTCGAGGACGGTCGGCCACATAACGGACCCTTCGCGCTTGCCACCGGCGAGCACACGCCCCCCTTGGGAAACAGCATCCCGGACCCAGGCCTCCACACGGGCAGCTTCGGCCTCACCGATCATCGGGCCGATATCGGTGCCCGGCAGCATCGGGTCGCCAACCACCAGCGCTTTGGTATGGCGCACCACTGCATCGCGGAAGGCTACGTATGCACCTTCTTCCACAAGGATGCGCTGCACGCCGATGCAATTTTGCCCGGCCGCCCAGAAGGCGCCTGACACACACGAGGCTGCAGCCGTCTCGATGTCGGCATCCGCCATCACGATAACCGGCGAATTGGCACCAAGTTCCATTGCCAGTTTCTTGATCCCCGCCTTTGCGGCGATGCGATTGGCAACAGCGACCCCACCGGTGAAAGAGATCATCGCCGGCTCCGCCGACGCGACGATCAGGTCACCAAAGTCGCTGCCACGCCCGGTTAGCGCCGCAAGCCCCAAGGGCGGCAAGCCTGCAGCCAGCAGTTTCTTCACCAGCATCAGCGCAACGATCGGGGCCTGCTCGGCGGGTTTCAGAAGCACCGAATTGCCCGCTGCAATCGCGGGGCCGAGCTTGTGGGCGACCAGATTGAGGGGGTCGTTGAACGGCGTGATCGCGACGATCAGCCCGAGCGGCTCATAGGCATAAAAACCCTGCCGCGCCTCACCGCCTGCAAAACTGTCGAAGCGGATAGTCTCGCCCGTCAGCCGAACCGCCTCCTCAGCGGAAAGGCGCAGCGTGTTGACGCAGCGGCGAACCTCTTTCTCAGCCGCCTTCAGGGGCTTGCCGGTTTCAGCCACAATCATCGCAGCGAAAGCCGTGGCGTCAGCGGCCACTGCATCAGCGGTACGGTGCAGGATGGCCGACCGTTCACCGCTCGTCAGCGCTTTCATTGCAGCCCGGCCAGCCGCAGCACTCGCCAGCGCTTTGGCGGCATCGGCATCGGTCGCGGCACCAACTGTGCCAATCACGGCGCCAGTGAAAGGGTTGACGATATCCATCCCGCTGGCCGCATGGTGCCAGCTTCCATCATAATAAAGCGACTGCATGGCGGCTGTCCGGTCAGGGCTTGTCTTTGTGGAGGACGAGGCTGTCGTATTCGTGGCTACTGACGAGCGCTTCCACAATCACCGGGCCGTCGCCCGCAAAGGCGTCCTTCAGGTGAGCACGGAATTCCTCGGCGCTTACTGCCGTTTTCACCGGCACGCCAAACAGATTGTCACCACCGATATTGCCCTTGGCCCGGATGGGCGTCCCGTAGATCGGGTTCTGCTTCTTCTGCTGCTTGATGCGAATGAGCGCGAGGTCGTTATCCGTCAGCACCACAAACACGATCTTCAGATTTTCACGCACGGCCACAGCCAGTTCACCGACGGTCATCAGGAAGCCGCCATCACCAAGCACCGCACACACCTCGGTGTTCGGGCGGGCAAGTTTGGCGGCAATCGCTGCCGGGATGCCGAAGCCCATGGCGGACCAGCCGTTCGTCATGATCTGCAAGCCCGGCTTCGGGGTCGGCCACTTCTGGCCGATAAGGTGCGTATGGGCACCCACATCACAGGTCATGATGCCGTCTTCAGGAAGCTCGTCACGCAGCACATCAAGTGCCGCTGTCGGCCCGAAAACATCGGACTGCGGCGACATGCGGCGGAAGATTTCTGCCTTGCGCTCGGCGACGTCCGTCAGGTCCCATGCCTTGGCGCTGCCGCCCTGCTCGATCAGGAAATCGACGCTGGCCGCAATATCGCCCGTAACATCGGCGCCGAGCGTATATTTGCTCGTATCCAGATCGACCGGAACGATATCGATATTCACCACCGGCACATCGGGTATCCAGCCTTCAAGATTGAATTCGACCGGGTCATAGCCAATGGCGACCACCAGATCAGCCTGCTGGTGCGTTTGGCCGACAACATCGGACAACGCATGGAACAGGATGCCCGCATAGGACGGGTGCGTTTCAGGTACCATGCCCTTCGCCATCGGGGTCAGCACGACCGGCACATTGAATTTTTCAATCAGTGCAATCACTTCTGCCTGCACGCCCGCCTGCACGGCACCAAGGCCGACAGCCACAACCGGCTTCGCCGACGACTTGAAAAGTGCCGTCATGCGGGCAAGGGCTTCCTTGTCAGCCTTGGCCGGGCGTGAGGGCGCCCAGGAAACCGGCTTGCCGTCGCCAGCGGGCTCGGCGCTCATGCCAACAGGCAAGCCGACGTGGACCGGGCCGGGCCGCCCGTCGAGGGCAACGAGGGCTGCATCGTGCAGGATTTCGGTGACACGGTCAGCTTCAAGCCGCGTCGTTTTCTTGGTCACAGGGGCAAACAGCGCCTGATGATCGATCCCCATCTGGGTGACGCGCCCCCGCATCGCTGTCGGCATTTCATCCGAAAAGGCGATCATCGGCGAACGGTCGAGGAGCGCCCCGCCAACACCGGTCGTCAGGTTGGTGGCGCCGGGGCCGAAGGTACCGAAGCAGACGCCGGGCACGCCGGTGAGCCGCGCAGTCACGTCTGCCATGAAGCTGGCGCCACCTTCATGTGTGGCAAGAATGAAGTCGATGCCATCAACCTTGCGCATGGCTTCCATATAATCGACCCAGCCGCCGCTCGGCACGCCGAACACATGGCGTACGCCCATTTCCTTCAGTGTCTGGACCAACTTTTCCGCGACGTTCGTGGCACTCATGTCTCGCCCTCTTTGTTCCCATTGCGCCAGCCGGGCAATGTATCCCCGGCGGCAGATATGCCCTGACAATAGGCAGGCGGCCTATGATGAAAAAATAATAAAAAGCGGGTTCGATATAACGAAGAGAATATAGTCAATCGGCAAGGCGACGAACAAGAACGGCTGCCCCCAAGGCAGCAAGCCCCATCAATGCTGATACGACGGCAAGACCGACCCCCGCATCGAACATAAGCCCCGCCAAGGCAGGTGCCAGTACAGCCCCTCCCCGGCCTACCCCGATCACAAGCCCCGCGCCTGTCGCACGTTCGGCGGGCGCAAAAGCGGTACCGATCAGCGCATACAGGAGGCTCATCCCCGCCATCACGAAGAAGCCGGCAAGACAGGCAAGCAGGGTGACAAGCCCGAGGGGCGGTACAGCCTGTCCGAACAGGGCGATGGAGAATGCCGTTCCGCCGAGTACCGCAACAATGACACGCGCAAGGCCAAACCGCGATGCCAGCATCCCGGCCAATGCGCCACCCGCAATGCCCGCGAGGTTCGACGCCGATGCCACACCGGCTGCTGTAGCCGGATCGAAGCCGACGTCCGCGACGATTTTCGGCAGCCAACTGAGGAAGTAGTAGATGCTCATGATATAGAGGAAATAGCCGCCCATCAGGCGCAGTGTTCGCTGGCGCGCAGCGCCGGTCAGGAGGGCACGGACGCCAGACTTCGGCGCCCCGCTTTCCGGCACCGGCAAAACGTCAAGCCGCTGCAAGCCGAAACGCCCGAGCACACGATTGATCCGCACAAGCGCATCTTTCGGCTGGCGTGCCGCCAGATAGTCGGGCGATTCCGGCAGGTAGCGCAGCACAAGCGGCACCAGCAGCAGGGCCATGCCGGCGCCAAACAGGAAAACTGCTCGCCAGTCATACGCCGCCAGCAACAGCCCGCTTGCCGCACCGCCCAGAAAGCCGCCGACAGGATAACCGATCGTCATCAGGGAAACGGCAACCGGCTTCATGCGCAGGTTCGCAAATTCCGCCGCCAGGGGCGTGATGATCCCGACCATACCCCCGATCCCAACCCCGGTGAAAAGACGACATGCCGCAAGGCTGCCAAGGCCGCCCATAAGGGGCGACAATGCCATTCCAAGCGCCATGACGCCGAGGCACAATAAAACGGCAGGTCGCCGCCCCAGCCTGTCTGCGACCGGCGACAGGAACAGGGAGCCGAGCGCCATACCGGCCAGCCCCGAGGAGAGCAGCAAGCCAAGCTCTGTCTTGCCAATCCCCCGCGATGCAGAAATGCCGGGTGCAGCAAATGTCATGGCCAGCACATCGAAGCCATCAAGCGCGCTGAGCGCCACTGTCACTGCAATGGCCTGCCACTGCGCGCGGCTCATAGGCCCGTTTGCGATCAGGTCGCGGGCAGCCAGGTCAGCTCGCGCCATCAGGCGATGGTGAAATCAAGCGGCTCCAGCCCCTCGATCTCCGCCCGCACCCGATCACCCCGCGCCACCGGCCCAACCCCGGCCGGGGTTCCGGTGTAGATAAGGTCCCCTGGCAGAAGTGCCATATAGGTTGAAAGCTCGGCGACAATGTCGGCCACAGGCCAGATCATATCGGCGACATGTCCCTGCTGCCGCACGTCGCCATTCACTGTAAGCCGCAGGGCTGCCTGCTCAATGCCGGGCACCGCAACGGCAGGCGTGATCGCAGAAATCGGCGCCGCCTCATCAAAGGATTTGGACATGTCCCAAGGCCGGCGCTTGGCCTTGGCTTCGGCCTGCATGTCGCGGCGGGTCATATCGACCCCGGTGGCATAGCCCGCCACATGCTCCAAAGCCCTGTCCCGCGCGATATCGCGGCCACCCTTGCCGATCACAACAACAAGCTCGATCTCATGCTGCAGATCAGCCGTGCGCGGCGGATAGGAAAGTGTAGCCGGGCGAACGACAAGGCATGTAGCAGGCTTGATGAAGAAGAAGGGCGGCTCCGGCACTGCATCGCCCATCTCGGCAGCATGGTCAGCATAATTACGGCCAACGCAAAACACACGCCCGGCAGCAAGATCGCCACCACCAAGGACTGGGATGTCAGGAGAAAAAACGGAAGCTTCGGTCACGGCACCCTCAAGGCAATATATGATTGCACACATTCTGGGGGCTTGCTGCCATGCAGGGAAATATCGAACGACCTCCGCACTATAACAGCAGCATTATATCAATGGCGGCCTCTATTCCAACTCGGGTGCATCGCTTGGGCGGCATCTGTCGCCTCGGCCTTTTTATGCACCGGTGATCCGGCTTCCATCCTCCGCCGTAAAGAAGGGCAATATCTGGCAACCCCTTGTCCCGGAAGGATGACCATAGTGTCGAGCATCTGTCAGCGCAGGATCGCCGTCGTCGGCACCGGCATTTCCGGCCTTTCCGCCGCATGGCTCTTGCACCGGGACCATGACGTCACCGTTTTCGAGAAAAACGACTATGTCGGCGGGCACAGCCATACCGTTGATATCGACGTTGACGGACAGCCCGTAGCAGTCGACACGGGCTTCATCGTCTATAATCCGGTCAACTATCCGAACCTCACGGCCCTCTTCGATCAGCTGAGCGTGCCAACCCACCCGACAGTCATGTCCTTTGCAGCCTCTGTGGACGACGGAGATTTCGAATATTCAGGCGGCGATGGCTTTGGCCTGTTGGCGCAACCGATCAACCTGCTGCGACCCCGCTTCTGGTCGATGGTCAGCGGCATCCTGCGCTTTTACCGGAATGCGCCTGCCCTGACCGCGCGCGCCGAGGAAACCGGCTGCACGCTTGGCGAGCTGCTCGCGGAAGCTGGTTACAGGGGCGCCTTCATCGACGATCACCTCGCCCCCATGGCCGGGGCCATCTGGTCGTCCGATTGCCGGTCCGCGCTTGAAATGCCGGCTGCTCCGTTCCTGCGCTTCTTCCGCAACCACGGCCTCGTCCAGCTGACCGACCGGCCCGGCTGGCGCAGCGTTGAAGGGGGAAGCCGCGAATATGTGGAACGCCTCACGGCTGATTTCCGCAGCAAGATCCGGCTTTCCTGCGGCGTGGCGTCACTCACGCGAGAAAAGGGGCAAATCCGTGTCTCCGGCACGGACGGATCATCCGAACTGTTTGATGATGTTGTTCTGGCTTGCCACAGCGATGAAGCGCGGGCCCTTGCCGCCAGTATTCAAAGCGTCGCCGCGAAACCGTTGTCCGCCATGCGGTACTCTGAAAACGAGGTCATTCTGCATGGCGATACCGGCCTGATGCCGAAGCGGCGGGCAGCGTGGTCGGCCTGGAACTTCCTTGCACGCTCCGGCACCGCTTCAGCGGCGCCCTGCGTGACCTACTGGATGAATGCCCTGCAGCGGCTCGGCACCGATACGCCGGTCCTTGTGACCCTCAATCCTGATCGCCCCATCAACGAGGCTGAAGTCCATGGGCGCTACACCTATGCCCATCCGGTTTTCGACAAGGCTGCGCTTGATGCACGCGCCGAGCTTTGGGCGTTACAGGGTAGAGGCGGCTTGTGGTTTGCGGGTGCCTATCTCGGGGATGGCTTCCACGAGGACGGCATACAGGCTGGCCTCGCCGTTGCCGAAATGATCGGCCCGCGCCTGCGCCCGTGGGTACGACCCAATCAGAATGCCCGCATCGGCCTGCCCGACATCATCACTGCCAAACGCCACAGCCCCGAGCCGTTGCCGGAGCCCGTATGATTAACGCTGCTGCCGAGCTTCTAGTCGCGACCGTCTGGCATCGCCGCCACCAGCCGAAGCCGCACGCCTTTCGCTATCCGAGCTTCTATCTGCTGATGGACCTCGACCGGCTGGATGCACTTGGCAAAATGTCATTCCTCTTTTCGGTCAACCGCTTCAATCTGTTGAGCTTCCACGAAAAAGACCATGGCAGCGCGGGTGACGAGTGCTTGCGGGACAGAATCGCCAATCTCCTTGCCAGCCGGTTCGGCGGCTGGCAGGCAGATCGCATCCTGCTGCTGGCCATGCCGCGCTGTCTGGGTTTTGCCTTCAACCCGCTCAGTGTTTTCTATGCCTACGATGCGAACGGCCAGCTTGGTGCGATTGTTTACGAAGTCAGCAACACCTTTGGCGAAAAGCATTCCTATGTTTTCCGCATGGAAGGCAGCACAGGCGAGCCCTCCCCACACAGCTGCAACAAGCGTTTCCACGTCTCGCCCTTCTTTCCCCTTGATGGCAACTACGAGTTCCGCCAGCGCCACGGGGAAAGCAGCCTGAACCTGCTGATCCGCTATTTCGGCCCGAACGGCGAGCGCCGTTTCGACGCGGGCGTCAAAGCCGACCGGCGCCACTTCGCCACCAGTGCACTCCTGAAGCAGCTCGTGCGCATGCCGCTTGCGAGCGTCGGGGTTGTCGTCGCCATTCATTACGAAGCCCTAAGGCTTTGGCTCAAACGGCTTCGTGTCTTTTCATGGCCGGGCAAATCGCCCGAGCCTGCTTCTTATCATCTTGTCACCAAGGACGGAGGGATCTGATGGACGGATCAGGCGCTTTCAGGGAGGAGACAATCGTCCGCCCTTCATCTTCAATGCCTTTCATGTCGGTGCTGCGTAAACGCATGGCGCGGCTGGCTGTTGGCACGCTTGATATCACCTTCCCCGGTGGCGGATTTGAACGCTTCGGCAATCCCGGCACCGGCGCCCCCGGCCTCCACGGCGCGATTGTCCTTCATAACTGGCGGGCCCTGTCGCGTATGTTACGGTCGGGCGCGGTCGGCCTTGGTGAAGGCTATATGGCCGGTGACTGGGACAGCCCGGACCTCACAGCCCTTCTCACCCTGCTTGCCGCCAACATGGATCAGGTGGAGCGCAACAGTTTCCTTGGCCGCCTGACCCTGCAGGTGGACCGCCTGCGGCATTTCCTCAATCGCAACTCGCGGGAAGGCAGCCGTCGCAACATCGCCTTCCACTATGACCTCGGCAACGACTTCTACCGGCTGTGGCTGGACCGCACCTTCACCTACTCCGCCGCCCTTTATGACCGGCCGGGCCTGACGCTCGAGGCGGCACAGACCCGTAAATATGCCCGTCTTGCTGAAGCCGTGGGCCTCAAACGCGGCGATCATGTGCTGGAAATCGGCTGCGGCTGGGGCGGGTTTGCCGAATATGCAGCGGGCACGCTCGGCTGCCGCGTCACCGGGGTCACGCTTTCGCAGGAACAGCTGGTCCATGCCACCGCGCGCATGAAAGCTGCGGGGCTTGACCATCTTGTTGAGCTGCGCCTGCAGGATTACCGGGATGTGGACGGCAGCTTCGACGCCATTGTCTCGATCGAGATGCTCGAAGCCGTGGGCGAGGACTGGTGGCCGACCTACTTCAACCGGCTGAAGGCGCGGCTAAAACCCGGCGGCAAGGCGGGTGTGCAAGTCATCACCATCGATGACGAGCGCTTCGAAGGCTACCGGAACAGCTCCGATTTCATCCAGAAATATATCTTCCCCGGCGGCATGTTGCCTTCCGACAGCATCGTCCGCAGGCAGGCGGCAAACGCGGGCCTCAGGGTCGACAGCCACCTCGCCTTCGGCCTCGGCTATGCCGACACGCTGGCCGAATGGCACAAGCGTTTTCTCACGGTGCGGGCTGATGTCATGGAGCTTGGCTACGACGTCCGCTTCCTGCGCATGTGGCGCTTCTATCTCGCCTACTGCGAGGCAGGCTTCCGGCAGGGCCTGATCGACGTCCGCCAATATGTCTTCGCCTGACAAAAGCCGGGCAAGCCTCACGCTTGCCTATGGCCTGCCGGCACTGATCCTGGCGGTGCCGACCATTCCGTTCGCGGTCTATCTGCCCGCATGGTTCGCCAATGACTTGGGGCTCGGCTATCTGGCCGTCGGGACTGCGCTCTTCGCCGCGCGCCTTTTCGATATTGTCAGCGACCCGATCGCCGGCATTGTAAGCGACCGGATGCCGCTTCTTGGTTACCGGCGCAAAGGCTGGATGGTCGCGGGCGTTGCCGTTGCCGGGGCAGCACTTTCGATGCTGGCAGGCAGCGGGCCGGGCATGCAGCCTTTCGACCTCTTCTTATGGTCGGCGATCCTCTATATCGGCTGGACCTTCGCGACAGTGCCCTATCTTGCGATGGGCGCCGATCTCGCCTGCTCGGCGCACGACCGATCCCGCCTTGCCGGTGTGCGCGAGGCCATGTCACTGGCCGGCATGCTGGTCGCCCTTTCGCTACCCCTGATCGTCGGCGGTGAAGGATCGGTCATTCCGCGTTTACCCGGCCTTCTGTTGCCCGGTGCCCTCCTCTGCATTTTCCTGTTCTGCCTTTTGGTGCCCGAACCACACGGGTCAGGCACAGCTCCACCTGTTTCAGCTGCCGCATTAAAGCTGGCACTGGCGCACCTGCCCTTCCGCCGCCTTTGCACAGGCTGGCTGCTGCTTGCTGCCGCCAACGCCATGCCTGCCGTTCTGTTCCCGGTATTCGTGAGCGATGTACTGAAGGCTGATACAGGCACGCGCGACTGGCTGATCGTCCTCTATTTCGTGGCCGCCATCCTTTTCGTACCAGCCTGGATCGCTGCGGCACGGCGTTGGGGCAAACAAAGGATCCTTGCAGCTGGGGCCACACTCACCTGCCTTGTCTTCCTGTTTGTGCCGCTGATCGGGGAAGGAAACATCCTCGCCTTTGCAATTGTGTGCGGGCTCACCGGCGCCGCACTGGGTGCCGAGATGGTCTTGCCCCCTTCTATCCTGGCCGACATTGCCCACGAGAGCGGCACGCACATGAAAAGCAATACGGCCTTTCTGTTTGCCCTGTGGAGCATGACATCGAAGATCGCGCTCGCCGTGGGTGTCGCCGTCGCCTTTGGCGGCATGGCGTTCGCTGAAAACATCCTCGATCCCGGCAGCCTGCCGCTTGCCACTGCCATGCTTTATGCCCTCGTTCCGGCGATCCTGAAACTAACGGCAATGCCCTTTCTTCTGGCCACCGGAAAAGCAGCGCCAAACTGATCCGGTCGGCCCGGCTGTGCGTACCTAAAACATACCCATCAACAAAGGAGCAATCGGCAGATGCATGCAGTGAAAACCCTAATTTCGCTCTTTCTGCTAACCCTGCTGAGTGCCTGCGGAACAAACATGAAACCGACTGATTTTGCCAGCATGAAACCCGACCTGAAGCTTGAGGACTATTTCACCGGTCGCACGGTGGCGACAGGTCTTTTCGAAGACCGGTTCGGCAATGTGCGCAACCAGTTTGTTGTCACGATCGATGGCACCTGGGACGGGCGGACCCTTATCCTGAAGGAAGACTTCGCCTATTCCGACGGCACCAGCGAATTCCGCCGGTGGGAAATCGTGAAAGATGGTGAAAACCGTTACAGCGGCATCACCGAGCAGGTCATCGGCCGTGCCGTAGGCGAAACCTCCGGCAATGCCTTCAACTGGCAATATGACTTCAACCTCAAGGTCGGGGATGACATCTGGAAGGTCAGCTTTGACGACTGGATGTTTCTGCAGCCTGACGGAACCTTGCTCAACAAGGCGACCGTCAAGCGCTGGGGCTTCAAGATCGGCACCGTCTTCCTGTCCTTCCGCCGCGTCGCCAATGAGGATGCTGCGACCGGCCCGGCACCGCTTGCCGCAACCGGTTCCTAGGGAAGAAGGCGGCGTGTCAGGCTGAAGAACAGGCCCTCCGGCAACAGCCGCAGGATTTTCATCAGGAAGGCAAACCGGCGGGGCGTGGTGATTTCAAATCGCCCGCCCCGCAGCCCTTTGTGGATCGCGCGCGCGGCGGTATCCGCGTCAATCAGGAACGGCATCTCGAACTCGTTGCGGTCGGTAAGGGGCGTCTCGATAAAGCCGGGATTGACGAGGCGCAGGTCAATCCCCTCCCGCGCCAGTTCCGGCCGCAGGGCTTCTGCCATATTGATCAGCGCGGCTTTCGACGCCCCGTAGGCCGCCGCCCCCGGCAGGCCCCGATAGCCAGCAAGGGAGGCCACAATAGCGATCTGCCCGCTGCCCCGCGCCCGCATGAGGGGCAGAAGTGCCGCCAATCCATGCACCACGCCGAAATAGTTGACGTCCATCAGGGACCTATAGTCCTGAACCCTGAAGTCTCCCGCCCATGTGGGAATGTGATTGCCCGCGTTGAGGATGACAATATCGGGTAGCATACCGGCCGCCCTCAATGTGTCTGCAAGGGCCTGCATGCCAGCTTCGTCCGTCACGTCACCTGGCAAGGCGCGGATTTCGCCAAGTGAACCACGCCCGGCTTCGACCACATCGTCCAGAACCTCACGCCGACGGCCGGTGATCACCACGTTGCAGCCGTCTGCTGTATAAAGGAGGGCTAGCGCCCGACCGATCCCGGTCCCGGCGCCTGTGATCCAGACTGTCTGTGGCGCGCGCGTCATGGCCTGCCTGCCTGGGTGTCAGCTGAAACAGCGCCTGGCACCTCATCCGTGCGCCGGAACTCGATCTCACTACCACCCTTGTGCCGGAACTGCATGCCAAGCCAATTGCCATCGTCGTCATAGGTGGAACGGATATTCAGATCACCCGTGACTGCATATGTCGTGGCCCCGGATTGCCCGGCATCAATGGGCTGGATAGTTACCTTGTTCACCTTGCCCGTGATCGTATTGAAAAGCGCAGAAGCCTGCATAGCAGCAGGGTTCCAGTGGTTGGTGGTGGCGAACCTGCCGTGCGAGTTTTCCAGCACACCAATCTCATCCGCCGTCAGTTCAACCTTGATGTCGGTGCCATTGTCGTCAACCTCGGTCGAAATCTGCTGCAAGCTGTCGCCACACCAGACCTCGCGGGACGCATAGTCATACCGGAACACGGTAACGAACAGCAGCTTCACCCGCATTCTGGTACGAACATCGGCGACAAGGCGCCCGCTATCCTCCTGAAGCCGGATGCTATGTTCACCGATCTTTTTGCCGTTGCGATAAACGTCATAGGAAGCCGGAGAAACAAGATTTTCAGCCGGGCTTGCGACCGCCGGACACTCTGGCTGCGGCCTCACCGCCTCCCCTGCATCCTCGGGGACAACGGCGGTGCCCATAAGCGCTAAAGCTTCAATTATCATGATCAATCCGTTCCTTAAGGCTGAAGCATCCTTGATACGTGCCAGGATGCCCCGCTAGATCAGTGGTGATCAGCAACGCACTGCAGGTCGGAGATTTATGCGACGGCTTTGGCCAGGCTGGTGTCAGGGCACCAGCCCGATCCAATCGATTAGCCGCCACAAAGTAAATTGTGTCTGGATTGATCCACTGACGAAAACAGGAGGCCAGCGCACCCTGAAGGAGAAGCCCTTCAGGGTGGCTTGAATTCAGAACTTGGCGGAGGCCATGAACCAAAGCTTTGTCGTATCGGTCGCGAAACTGTCGGCATTGTAGAAGGCGGCCTTGGCGGTGAGTGTCAGATAGCTTGTCACCTGCTTCTCCACCTGAAAATCCCACTCGCTGCCATAGTCAGCGCTGCCAGTGTCAGATTTGAACTTGTGATAAACGGCCATGAGCGCCGTGCCCGAAAGCGCGCTGCCCTCGGGCACCTTGTAGGCAAGCGTTGCATAGATATCCTTCAGGCCAGCAGCGGGCGTGGACAGGAACTTGTCCGCCCAGCCGTTGAATTTGTGAAGGGTGGCAAGCGGCGTCTGGAAGGCGGCACCGCCGTCTGCCCCCAGAAGCTCGTAATCGAGCCCGGCCATCAGCCCCTTGCCCGAAACGCTTGCGCCCACATGCCAGAAATCGGCGGCATAGTCGGCCGGATTGGCGCCGTGGTCGGATTGCCGTGCATATTCAATCTGGTAGCCAAGCGAGACGGGATCGGCGAGCTTCGCACTGCCCGCAAACCGGACGCCGAGTGTCTTCGACGACAGGCCCGCCGCCCCCGGCGCATCGAAATCGAGGAGATAACCGTAGGCTGTCAGCTTGCCGTAACTCCAGCCCGCATAGCTCGCATTGAAGAGATGCGTGTCGCCGTGCAGGTTGCCGAGCGGATGATCGTTCCCGAAGATGCGGTTGACGTTCCAGACATAGGCATAGGTGGCGCTGAGCCCGGCAGCGGGCGTCACGGTCGCAGCCGCGCTATCATAGGTCTGGTCGTTCTGGCGCCAGCCAACGGTGCCAATGAATCGCTGGTCATCGAAATTGATACCCTGCCGCCCGGCCTTCACCTCGAATGCGTCGGACTTGTAGCTCGCCCATGCCTGATTGACCTCGGTGCCGGTCGGGTCCGGCACCACGGGATAGGCCGCCTTGCCATTAACGGTGCTGTTATAGGAACTCCCGCCGATGGCCGCCACATTGGTGGCCTCCAGATAACCGCTGAAACCGTTCACATTGGCGGTCTTGTACCAGAGTTTGGTGAGAAGCGTGGAGGCTGTAGCGTTTTCCGCGAACCCGTCCTGATCCACTGTTTCCAGCCGGTAGCGGAGATCAAGCCCCGCGTCGCCTTTGGTGAAAAAGTCAGTGATGTCGTCCGCAAAAGCCGAGGGCGCCTGAGCCGCAATCATCACGGTTGCGCCGATATATTTGTGAAATGCCTTCATCGAAGGTCTCCCTGCAGAATGTTTCTTTCATGGTTGGACCCGGACACAATTCACCCGTCCCGTGCGGCGCTGCACGGCCGGGGGTCGTGTTCCCGGGGAGATGCGCGCCGCCATTGACACGCAGGGATAAAGTCAATCGTTCAGGCGCCGCGCCGGATCGGGAAACGGCGCCAGTAACCTTCCACATCGCCGCCATCGAAGGCGTTGCCATCGAACGGCATGGCCGCCATGCGGCGACCCGCGTTTGTGCGGCTGCCAGCATCCTGCCGGCCAATGCCGTCCATGATGGTGGTATCGAAAATCGCGCTGACCTCTTCTTCGTGCCCGGCACCGGCCTGCCCCCAGCGCCGCATCTGGGCAAGGAGCCAGAGGCCTGCTTCGGCATAGGGATAGCCAAGATCAAGCCCACCGAAGGACAGATAATCGGCAACCGGCTGGCGCGTCTCGCCGGGCACCAGCCGGGGCGCGCACATCAGGCCGCCAAGGATCACCTCGCGGTCGGTATCCAGATAGTCAGGCCCGGCCAGCATGTCGGCCAGTGCATTGCGGTTTGCCGGTTGTGCCGCCCAGCGCATGGCGGCCACACAGGCGGCCACAAGCCGCGACACTGTCTCGGCATGCCCCGTGGCCCATGACCGCCGCAGTGCCAGCACCTTTTCGGGGCTGTAGGGATAGAGATCAGCTTTGGTGGCCATGATGCGCCCGATGCCTTCCTCGACTGCCAACTGGCTCCAGGGTTCCCCCACGCAGTAGCCGTCGATCTGACCGGCCCGCAGCGCCTCCACCATCTTCGGCGGTGGCACCACGGAAAGTTCCACATCCTGATCGGGATCGACCCCGCCGTGGGCGAGCCAGGCGCGGAGTTCATAACTGTGGCTTGAATAGGCATGCACGCTGGCCAATCGAAGCGGTGCTTCCCCCGCCGCCCGCCGCGCCTGCACGACAGCGGCAAGCATGGCGGCCGACTGGGCGCGGTCGAAAATCACCCTGCCCTTCATCAGGGCCCGGGCTTCCTCATACAGCGCAACCGAGATGGTGATGGCATTGCCACCGCGCCCGAGGAGAAGCGGCACCATCATTTCGGACCGAAAACCGCCAAGCCCCAGATGCATGGCCAGCGTCAACCCGCCGAGCATATGGGCACATTCAAGCTTCTCGAACGCCAGCTGGTCGCGTACTGCCGCCCACGACGGCAGGCGCACGGGCTCGATCCTGATGCCTTCTTCAAGGTCAAGGCCCAATTCGCGCGCCACCACAATGGGGGCGCAGTCGGTGAGCGCGATGAAGCCGGCGCGGATAACGGGGAGGTTGGCTTCAGGCATGGTGGCGGTCTCCGAGTAAGCCGGCATCCAGCTCAAAGGCCGTGATGATGCTGTCGGCGATATCGACAATCTTGCGGCTCTGCTGCATGGCGGTGCGGCGCATCATGCTGTAGGCCTCTTCTTCCGTGATGCCGCGATACTGCATCAGAAGCCCCTTGGCGCGGTTGATGCGCTTGATATCGGCAAGGGCCGTGCGGGCCTCGTCGCGTTCGCGCAATAGCTGACTGAAGCTTTCAAAGCGGGTCACCGCCACTTCGACAATCGGGCGCACACGGTCCTTCTTCAGGCCGTCAACCACATAGGCGCTGACGCCAGCCTCGACCGCGCGCCTGATGGCGTCGTCGTCCGACTGGTCAACGAACATGGCAATCGGCTTTTTCACCGAGCGCGACACCTGGAACATGTTTTCCAGCGTGTCGCGGTCGGGGTTCTGCAGGTCGATGATGATCACATCGGGTTCGATGGCCACGATACGCTGGTGCAGGTTCGCCGTTGTTCGCAGCGTCACCACATGGGTGTAGCCAGCCTCAACAAGCGCCCCTTCAAGGAGCGCGGCGCGGGCCGGATCCTCGTCGATCACCAGAATATTGAGGCCGGTTCCTGCCATTTACGCTGCGGTCCTCCGCTTGGGGGTCGGTTTGCTTTCGGCGTCTGCGGGGTCGCCGTGCTCGTAGGCTTCAAGGAAGGACAAAAGTTCTTCCCTGTATTCATAATATTTCGGATGCCCAACGAGATCACGGCGGCGGCGCGGCCGGGGGATATCGATCTCCATGATATTGCCGATCTTGGCGTTCGGGCCGTTGCTCATCATCACGCAGCGGTCGGCCAGAAGGATCGCCTCGTCCACATCATGGGTCACGCAGATGGCGGTCACCTGTGTGCGCGCCCAAACATCCATCAGCACTTCCTGCAAGGCCCAGCGGGTAAGGCTATCCAGCATTCCGAAAGGCTCATCCAGAAGCAGCAGCTTCGGCGACAGGGCAAAGGCACGGGCGATGCCGACGCGCTGGCGCATGCCGTTCGACATTTCAGCCGCTGGCTTGTGCATGGCGTCGCCAAGCCCGACGCGGGCGAGATAATATTCGATCACATCGCGCTTCTCGGCCGCCGTCGCGTGCGGATAAACACGGTTGACGCCCAGCGCCACATTCTGGAAGGCGGTCAGCCACGGCATCAGGCTCGGCGCCTGAAACACCACGGCGCGCTCCGGCCCCGTGGAGATGACCTGACGCCCATCAAGGATCACACCGCCGGCGCTGATCGAGGTCAGCCCCGCCGCCATATTGAGGACGGTGGATTTGCCGCAGCCCGAATGGCCAATGAGCGTGATGAACTCGCCCTTTTTCATCTTCAGGTCAAAGCCATCGACGATGGTGAGCGGTCCTTTCGGCGTGTCATAGACCTTGGAGATTTGCGAAAACTCCACATAGCGATCCACACGCGGGCTCGCCGCCGCCTCGCGGTATGCTTTCGGTGCCCGGCCGATCTCGATGGGTGCGATGGTCGGCAGGATGCCTTCTGCCGCCTGCCGTGCGGCGTTCGCACCTTTTTCAGCTTCGATCAGGAAGCTTGTTACATCGGCCCGAAGCTTCACGAAGCCTGCATCATGGTTCATCGCGGACCGCAGGCGCGGGCGCGGGATATCCACCTTGAAGGCAGGCCCCAGCGTGGCTTCCGGCCCCGGTGTCAGCGGGATGATCCGGTCAGCCAGCAGGATCGCCTCGTCCACATCGTTGGTGATCAGGATCACCGTCTTGCGGTCCTTCGCCCGGATCGCATCCAGCTCGTCCTGCAATTTGGCGCGGGTGAGCGCGTCGAGTGCCGACAGGGGTTCATCCAGCAACAGGATTTCCGGATCCATCGCCAGTGCGCGGGCCACCGCCACGCGCTGGCGCATGCCACCCGAAAGCTCGTGGGGTTTGCGGTCGCGGGCATGGGTAAGGCCGACCATATCGATATAGCGGTCAACCCGCGCCTGCCGGGCCACCTTGTCTTCGGTGCCGAAAAGGCTATCGACCGCCAGCGCGATATTGCCCGCGACCGTCAGCCACGGCATCAGCGAATAATTCTGGAACACGACGCCCCGGTCAGGGCCGGGGCCGGTGACCGGCGTGCCATTCATCGTGATGCTGCCGCGTTCGGGCTTCACAAGGCCCGAGATCAGCGAGATGAGAGAGGTTTTGCCCGCGCCCGAAAAGCCGACGATGGCCAGAAATTCGCCTTCCTCGATGGCAAGATTGATATCCCGCAGCACAGGGGTACGCCCCCTGCCCTTGCCGTAGGAAAATGCAACGTCCTTGAGTTCAAGATGTGCCATTTGCCGCCCCCTCACCGCTGTGCCCGGCTGGTGACCAGCGCTTCAAAGGCGAGCATCAGGCGGTCCAGAAGGAAGCCGATGATACCGATGGTGAAAACGGCGACCATGATGCGAGCGAGCGAGCTTGATGACCCGTTCTGGAATTCGTCCCACACGAATTTGCCAAGGCCCGGATTCTGGGCCAGCATTTCGGCGGCGATCAGCACCATCCAGCCAACCCCCAGCGAAAGGCGCATGCCGGTGAAGATGAACGGCAGGGCCGAAGGCACGATCAGCTTGCGCACCTGCACGCCGGGCGACAGGCGCAGCACGCGGCCGACATTCAGGAGGTCCTTGTCGATCGAGGCCACCCCCATCGACGTATTGATCAGCGTCGGCCACAGCGAGCAGAGCGTGACAGTGATGGCAGACGTGAGGAACGCCTTATCGAACAGCGGATCGTCGCTCACATAAAGCGCACTGACCACCATTGTGACAATCGGCAGCCAGGCCAGCGGCGACACCGGCTTGAAAATCTGCACCAGCGGATTGATCGCTGCATTCATCGATGGCGACAGGCCACCGATGATGCCGATGGGAACGGCCACGAGCGTAGCAAGCAGGAAGCCCATGAAAACGGTCTGGATGCTTGTCCATATCTGGTCGAAATAAGTCGGCTTGCCGGTATAGGGGTGGATTTTCGGCTCGTAGGACGGGTCTTCCGCAACCCGCGCCTCGTTCCGTGCGTGCTGGCGTTCGTAGAATGCCTCTGCCTTCTCGCGTTCCGCCTTATGG
Organism: Gimibacter soli; assembly: GCF_028463845.1. Classification (NCBI taxonomy): domain Bacteria; kingdom Pseudomonadati; phylum Pseudomonadota; class Alphaproteobacteria; order Kordiimonadales; family Temperatibacteraceae; genus Gimibacter; species Gimibacter soli. Next base: position 2,691,450 of record NZ_CP116805.1, read on the forward strand.
CTGTCCACAAGCCCGCCGAAGGCTTCGGCTACCTGCGCCGGCCCCGGGATCGCCCCGAGGCTTGTATCCACCTTCGGCGCCATCTGGGCCCAGAGCCCGAGGAAGAGGATGATCGACGCGAGCGGAATGCCAAGGCCGCGCCACAGGGCTTTTAGCTGTGCCGAGGGATCCTCGCCGTTCGCCAGCCGCAACATCGGGGTGACCCAGCCGAAGCCGAAGATGGAGATATAACCGTCAATCCGCCCGATCAGCAGGCCGCGCTGCGCCTGCGCAGCCTTGCGGGCGGCGCGGGCGAGTTCGGGATCGTTCTTCACCGTCGCATTCATGTCAGTTGCCTCCCGCTTGCGCAGGGGCCACGTCGTCCTTCAGGCCGATACTGAATTTGCGCAGATAAGCCGTCGGCGTTTTGCCGTTGAAGGCGATGCCATCGATGAAATGGGTTTGCGGTGCGCGGTAGCCATCCGTGTCCCACGGGAAATCCTCTTCCCGTGCCTTGCCTTCCTGCACGAGAAGCCGTGCAGCTTTCAGGTAAATTTCAGGCTGATAGACCTTGCGGGCGACCTCGTCATACCAGGCATCCGGTTTCGCTTCGCCGATCTGCCCCCAGCGGCGCATCTGGGTGAGATACCAGACAGCGTCGGAATAATAGGGATAGGTAGCAAAATAGCGGAAGAAGACGTTGAAATCGGGCACATCGCGCTTGTCGCCCTTTTCATATTCAAACGTCCCGGTCATCGAATTGGCGATCACGGCGGCGTCCGCCCCCACGTAAGCGGGCTTTGCCAGCATTTTCACCGCTTCCTGCCGGTTGGCATTGCCGTTCGCGTCCAGCCACATGGCCGCGCGGATCAGCGCCTTGACGACAGCGAGATGCGTGTTCGGATATTTCTTCGCCCATTCGGCTGAAACACCGAACACCTTTTCCGGGTTGTTCTTCCAGATTTCATAATCGGTGACGACCGGCACACCGACGCCCTTGAACACCGCCTGCTGGTTCCAGGGCTCGCCAACGCAATAGCCGAAGATGGTGCCCGCCTCCATCGTCGCCGGCATTTGCGGCGGCGGGGTCACGGACAGCAGCACTTCGGCGTCCGTCGTGCCTGTCACATCACCCGTCGTATAATAGCCCGGATGGATGCCGCCAGCAGCGAGCCAGTAGCGCAGTTCATAATTGTGGGTCGAAACGGGGAAGACCATGCCCATCTTGAAAGGCTTGCCTTCGGCCCGGTACTGCTGAACCACCGGCTTCAGATAATCCGCCTTGATCGGATGCACGGGCTTGCCATCCGCGCCCATGGGTACATGTTTTTTCATCGCTGCCCAGACCTCGTTCGACACGGTGATGCCGTTGCCATTGAGGTCCATCGAAAAGGCGGTGACGATATCAGCCTTGGTGCCAAAGCCGATGGTGGCGCCAAGCGGCTGGCCCGCCAGCATGTGAGCACCATCCAGCTCGCCCGAGATCACCCGGTCCAGGAGCACTTTCCAGTTGGCCTGCGCCTCAAGCGTCACATAAAGCCCCTCGTCTTCAAAATAGCCAAGCTCATAGGCCACCGCGAGGGGGGCCATGTCGGTCAGCTTGATGAAACCGAGGGTCAGGGTTTCCTTCTCCGGCCAGAGATTGTCGGCCGCGGCCGGCAGCCCGAAGCCGCAAACAAGGGCCGCGAGCGCCGCAACGCGGCGGCATGTGCCGGCAATTCGTTTGCTGATGTCAGTCGTCTTTCCTTGCATCCTATCCTCCGAAAGCCTTGTCTCTGCCTCGAATGATCGATGCGTCGATCAGTCGAAGGCCAAAAGCCGCTGCCTTCATGCGGACGAACCCGTCCAGAAGCTTGCAGCGATGTCTTTCGACCCTCCGTTGGATCGGAAACCTGGTGCGCCTTCATCGGCGACCGACAGGGGATAACGAGCAAAGCGCGTGCCAAGGGAACACGCCGCAGCAGCGCCGGGGCACGCTTGGCGTCAGGGGCTACCTGCAAAAACCGCAGGCCCCTGCGGGTTTTCTTGCTGCATAGCAACACAAAAATTGTTTCAATCGCCTCAGGAAGATGGGCCCACCATCCGGAATCAGCACTATTCCCGGCCGCCTTTCATGCTGCGGCGCATCTAATTTATTGACTATTTTTTGTTCATTGATTATTTTTTAATCAATTCAGTCGGCATTTGCAGCCACCATCACACGATGGCCTGCAGGCCGGCAGATGGCAGGATCACAGGGCTTCCGCGCCAATATGCCCCCTCGGGCCCGGCGTGGCATGCTCCTTGCTGATCCTTCCCTTCACAGGCACCCGATTTGCCACCGACCCAACGGCGGGTCATTTCAGGATAACGACGTCCAGGGCCACAGCCATCAGGCTGGCGGGCGGATGTCGTTTTTCACCTCCCCCTCCTTCCACCGGCACCCCTGGACCAGCCAAGTGGAAGCGACCATGACAAAGTCCAAGAAACCCAGACTGGTGATTGTCGGCAACGGCATGGCCGGCATTCGCACGCTCGAGGAGCTGTTGAAGCGCGCGCCGGATACCTACGATGTCACGGTGTTCGGGCAGGAGCCGCGCCTCAATTATAACCGCATCATGCTGTCTCCCATCCTCGCGGGCGAAAAAGCCTATCAGGATATCATCCTCAACGACTGGGACTGGTACGAAGCCAATAATATCCGCCTGCATGCGGGTGACCCGGTCATCGGGATCGACCAGAAGCGCGGGTTCGTCTTCTCCGCTGCCGGACGCAAGGTGGCTTACGACAAGCTATTACTCGCCACCGGCTCGGAGCCCATCGTCATTCCCGTGCCCGGCCACAAAAAGAACGGCGTCATCACCTTCCGCGACATGAAGGACGTGGAAACGATGATCGACGGCGCCGGGCGCCTGCAACATGCTGTGGTAATCGGCGGCGGGCTGCTGGGCCTTGAGGCGGCTTACGGCCTCTCCACGCTCGGCATGAAGGTCACCGTGCTGCATCTGGCCCCGCACCTGATGGAACGCCAGCTGGATACCGCAGCCGGCACACTGCTGAAGCAGGAACTGGAACGCCGCGGGCTCGATATCATCCTTGAAGCCGATACCGCCGAAATCACCGGCGACGACCGCGTTGAAGGCGTGCGACTGAAGGATGGCCGCAGCTTCCCGGCCGATCTTGTGGTGATGGCAGTGGGTATCCGCCCCAACACATGGCTTGCGCGTTCGCACGGGCTCGCCACCGGGCGCGGCATCCTGGTGGACGATCACATGATCACCTCCAACCCCGACATTCTGGCGATCGGCGAATGCGTCGAGCATCGCGGCCTATGCTACGGCCTCGTCGCTCCCATATGGGATATGGCGCGGGCCGCTGCCGACACGCTCGCCGGGTCAGACGGCAAGGGTTATCAGGGCTCGGCCATCTCTACAAAGCTCAAGGTCACCGGGGTCGATCTTTTCTCGGGCGGTGATTTCTCGGGCGGCAAGGGCACCGAGGATATCGTGTTCCGCGATGCCGCCCGCGGCGTTTACAAGCGGCTTGTGGTGAAGGAAAACCAGCTGATCGGCGCCGTCCTTTACGGCGATACGGGCGACGGCCCCTGGTATTTCCAGATGATCAAGGACGGCACCGACATCACCCCCTTGCGCGGCACCATGGCCTTTGGCCAGGGCTTCGAGGAGGGGGCGCTTTCCGACCCTTTTAAGGCGGTCGCGGATCTGCCGGCAGATGCCGAGATCTGCGGCTGCAACGGCGTCTGCAAGGGCACCATCCAGACGGCGATCACCGAAGGCGGCCTCACCTCGCTTGCCGAGGTTCGCGCCCACACCAAGGCCTCGTCTTCCTGCGGGTCCTGCACCGGGCTTGTCGAAAAACTGATCGGCTTCACGCTGGGTGATGGCTATGTGGCCGACAGCGGGCCGAAGCCCCTTTGCGGCTGCACCTCGCTCGATCACGGCGAAGTCCGCCGGCTGATCGTCGCCAAAGGCATCAAGGATATCCCGAGCGTGTTTCAGGCACTGGAATGGCGCACGCCGGATGGCTGCCATACCTGCCGCCCTGCCGTGAACTATTATCTCCTCTGTGCCTGGCCCGGCGAATATCAGGACGACGCCCGCGCCCGCTTCATCAATGAACGCGTCCACGCCAACATCCAGAAGGATGGCACCTATTCCGTGGTGCCGCGCATGTGGGGCGGCGTCACATCCGCGAAGGAACTTCGGGCCATCGCCGATGTGGTGGACAAGTTCAATATCCCGACCGTGAAGGTGACAGGCGGCCAGCGGATTGACCTTCTTGGCATCAAGAAGGACGACCTGACCGCCGTCTGGGCTGATCTGGGCGCTGCAGGGATGGTTTCGGGTCATGCCTATGGCAAGTCGCTGCGCACGGTGAAAACCTGCGTGGGGACCGACTGGTGCCGCTTCGGCACGCAGGACAGCACCGGGCTCGGCGTGAAGCTTGAACATGCCACCTGGGGCAGCTGGATGCCCCACAAGTTCAAGATGGCGGTTTCGGGCTGCCCCCGCAACTGCGCCGAAGCCACGATCAAGGATTTCGGCATCGTCTGTGTGGACAGCGGCTACGAGCTGCATGTCGGCGGCAACGGAGGCATCCATGTGCGCGCCACCGATCTTCTCTGCAAGGTTACAACGGAAGAAGAAGCCATCGAATATTGCATGGCCTTCATCCAGATGTACCGCGAGGAAGCCTGGTATCTGGAACGCACCGCCCCCTGGATCGAGCGGGTGGGGATCGACCATATCCGCGACCGACTCACCAGCGACTCCGAGGTGCGCATCAAGCTGCGCGATCGTTTCCTCCTGAGCCAGAAGGATGCGCAGGATGACCCGTGGGCGGCGCGCGCCAAGGGCGTTGACGCCCATGAATATCAACTTCTTGCGACGATTGGATGAGCCGATGGTTAAAGCATCCACCTTCACCCTTGTCGGCCAGCGGGACGATATTCCCCGCCTCGGATCGCGCCGCGTGCGCACCCCGGCGGGCGAGATCGCCCTTTTCCGCACCAGCGACGACAAGGTCTTCGCACTGAGGAACGAATGCCCGCACAAGAAGGGCCCCTTGTCCGAAGGCATCGTGCACGGGCACAGCGTTACCTGCCCCTTGCACAACTGGGTGATCAGCCTGGAGACAGGCGAGGCACAGGGCGCCGACACGGGCTGCACGGGCAAGCTTGCCGTCGAGGTGCGCGACGACGGCTCGATCTATCTGGCCATTCCTTCGGGCATGGCCGAGGCGGCGGTGGCATGACAATCACAAGGACCACATGCGCCTACTGCGGGGTGGGATGCGGAATCATCGCCACCGAGATGGAAGGAGGGGTCCGGATCGAAGGCGACCCGTCTCACCCCGCCAACCGCGGCCGCCTGTGTTCCAAGGGACTGGCCCTCGGCCAGACGCTCGATCATGCTTCCCGCCTTGCCTTTCCGACCATCGATGGCGTGCGCGTTTCGTGGGATACCGCAACCCGCGCCGTCGCAGACCGGCTCACCACCGTTATCAACGAGCACGGCCCCGATGCGGTTGCCTTCTATGTTTCCGGCCAGTTGCTGACCGAAGACTATTATGTCGCCAACAAGCTGATGAAGGGCTTCATCGGCAGCGCCAATATCGACACAAACTCGCGCCTGTGCATGGCTTCAACCGTGGCGGGCCACACCCGTGCCTTCGGCGGCGATATCGTGCCCGGCGACTATGCCGACCTTGAAGAAGCCGATCTTGTGGTGCTTGTGGGCTCCAACCTCGCCTGGTGCCACCCGGTACTGTTCCAGCGCCTGCGAGCGGCCCGGGAGGCACGCGGTACAAGGGTGGTGGTGATCGATCCGCGCCGCACCGAAAGCTGCGATATCGCTGATCTCCATATCCCCGTGATGCCGGACGGCGACGTGCTGCTGTTCAACGGCCTGCTCGCCCATCTGGACGCCTGCGGCACCGCCCCTGCCGCCTTCACAGGCCATCATGTGGATGGCTATGCCGGTGCGGTCGCGGCCGCCCGCAGTGAAGCGCCAGCACTGGCCGCTGCCATCGCTACGCGCGGCATCGAGGCCGAGGTCGCAGCCTTCTACCGGCTGTTTGCGGCCACCGAAAAGGTGGTGACCGTCTTTTCCCAAGGCGTCAATCAGGCGCACAATGGCACCGACCGGGTGAATGCCATCATCAATTGCCATCTGGCGACCGGCCGTATCGGGCGACCCGGCATGGGGCCTTTTTCGGTGACCGGCCAGCCGAACGCGATGGGCGGGCGCGAGGTCGGCGGACTTGCCAGCATGCTTGCCGCCCATATGGGCTTTTCGGATCATGAATGCGATCTCGTGCAGGGCTTCTGGCAATCGCCCGCCATTCCCCGCGCGGCAGGCCTTCGCGCTGTCGACATGTTCGATGCCGTCCATGACGGGCGTATCAAGGCGATCTGGATCATGGCGACCAACCCGGCGGTCAGCCTGCCGCAGGCCGCGAAGGTCCGCGAGGCACTGGCCCGTTGCCCCACTGTAATCGTATCCGACTGCGTGAAGGATACAGACACACAGGCTTTCGCCCATATCCGCCTGCCCGCCACGGGCTGGAGCGAAAAGGACGGCACGGTCACCAATTCCGACCGCACGATCTCCCGCCAGCGTGCGTTCCGGGCCCCTTATGCCGAGGCACGGCCCGACTGGCAGATCATCTGCGATGTGGCCACTGCTATGGGGCATGGTGCAGCCTTCGCCTATGAAAGCCCCGCTGACATTTTCCGCGAACATGCCGCCCTCAGCGCGCACCGCAACGAAGGCAGCCGCGCTTTCGATATTGGCGCGCTGGCCAACATAGGCGCCGCCGACTACAACACCCTCGCACCAACCAAATGGCCGCAGCGAGCGGGGGAGCGCAGTCAGACGCGGCTTTTCGGCAATGGCGCCTTCTTCACGCCGGACGCACGAGCCCGGATGGTCGCCCTTGATCACCGCCCCTCGCCTGCCGTCCCCTCGCCTGATTATCCGCTTCTCCTGAACACCGGGCGCTACCGGGACCAGTGGCACACCATGACCCGCACCGGCCTCGCCCCCAGCCTGACCGGGCACAGGCCCGAGCCGCTGCTGGACGTTTCCCCCACGGATGCACGGTCGCACGGGCTCGCTGACAAAGGCTTTGCCACCGTCGCCAGCCCGCGCGGCCGTGTCGTCGTTCGTGTGCGGGTCACGGATGACCAGAAGCCCGGCGAGCTGTTCCTGCCCATGCACTGGTCCGAAACCCATGCGAGCGCTGCCCTTGTTGGCACGCTGATCGCGCCAGAGGTCGATCCCCTTTCCAAGCAGCCCGCCTTCAAGTCCACGGCGGTCTCCCTTGCCCCCGCCGCCATGTCATGGCGGGGGCTTCTTCTTTCCCGCTCGGAAATTGAAATCCAGATGCCCTACTGGACCCGGACCCAGCTGAAGCATGCGACGCTCACCCGCATAGCCGGCTACAGCGAGGCCGACTTCGCCGCGCTTCGCGCACGCCTTGAACAGGTCACCGGGGACACTGCCAGCATTGAAGACGGCACCGGCCTGCGGTTGGCCGGCTTTGAGAAGGGGCAACTCGCCTTCATCCTTTTCGCGGGCGAAAGCCTTGCCGGGATCGACCTCGGCTGGGCGGACAGCCAGTTTGAGGCTGCAAGCCTTGAGGATAGCGCTCGCCGCCAACTGCTCGCCGGCCGCAGCCCCGGCGCCGTGCGGGACACGGGCCCGGTCGTCTGCTCCTGCTTTCAGGTCGGCCAAAACACGATCCGCGATGCCATCTGCAAGGGCCGCCTGACCAGTACCGACGGCGTTCGCGACGCCACCGGGGCCGGTGGCAATTGCGGCTCCTGCATCCCTGAAATCAAAGCCCTCATCGCCCGGGAGTAAAGCCCCAATGCAGCCTGAAACCCTGTTTCCGATCAGCCTTGACCTCCGTGGCCGCACCTGCCTGATGCTGGGCGGCGGCCCGATTGCCGCCACCAAGGCAAAGCCGCTCCTCGACGCTGGTGCCACGCTGCGCCTTGTGGCTGACCACCTTTGCCCCGATATGGCGGCGCTGATCAAAGATCACCCCATTGAGCACGCAGGTGCCTTGCTGGATGACCCGCATCTCGACGGCATCACGCTTGCCATCGATAGCGGCGAGATGCCGGCCTTTGCCGATGACCTGCGCCGGATGACACTGGCGCGGGGTATCCTCCTGAATGCCGTCGATGCGCCCGCCCGGTGCGATTTCCAGATGCCCGCCGTGGTACGGCGTGGCCCCGTTCAGGTTGCGATTTCCACAGGCGGTGCCGCCCCGACACTCGCCCGGAACCTTCGCCAAGCCATCGAGCGCCTGTTGCCGCATGATATTACCCACCGCGTGCGCCGCGCTGCCGCCATCCGCGTCGAGGTGAAGGAGAAACTGCCCCCCGCTGCCCAGCGCCGCCTGTGGGACCGGATGTTCGACCTTGGCCGGCTGACAGACACAGAAGCAGATATGCCGGACCACCTGACCGAGGCAGAAATCGAGGCAGCACAAGGCGACGGCATCCCCGGCGAGGTCTGGCTCGTGGGCGCGGGTGCGGGCAGCGCCGACATGATCACCCTCAAGGGCCTGAAAGCGCTCGAAAGCGCTGACGTGGTGCTGCATGACGCATTGATCGACCCCGCACTGCTGCTGCACGCCCGGCGCGATGCCCGGCTCATCCCGGTTGGCAAACGCTGCGGCAAACGCTCGGCCAGCCAGGAATTCATCAACCGCACGCTCACCAACCTTGCGGCACGTGGCCAACGGGTGGTGCGCCTGAAATGCGGCGATCCCTTCATCTTCGGACGCGGCGGCGAGGAACTGGACCATTTGCAGGCAGCGGGCATCCGTACCCATATCGTGCCCGGCGTGACGGCTGCATCCGTAGCCGCTGCCGACTGCGGCATCGCGCTCACCCACCGTGGCATCTCCCGCCGCCTGACGCTGATGACAGCCAGCACCAATGAAGGCCTCGCCGAAGACCAGCCAGACTGGCAGGCGCTGCTGAACGGCGGCACGGTCGCGCTTTATATGGCGCGGAACAAGATCGGCAGCCTGATGGAAGCCATGATCGCGAGCGGTGTTCCCGCAGCCCTGCCCGTCATGATCATCGCCAATGCCGGACGCACCGAACGCCAGCAATGGCAAGGAACAATCGGCAGCATGCGCGCGGCGCCCGCCACGCTTGCCGAGGACGCCCCCACCCTGATCATTGTCGGCGCTTCTGCCACCGCTCGCCTCGCCGAGCTGCATGAACCCTTGGCGGAACGGACAGCGGCCAATGTTTGATCTGCTCTCCAATAGCGCAGACGTTCCGGTGGTCATCCTTGCAGGTGGCCAGTCGCGGCGCATGCGCGGGCCCGACAAGGCCGAAGTGCGCCTGGGCCGGGATCGAATGATCGACCTGATCATCAATCGCCTGCGCCCGCAGGCCAGCCGCCTCCTCGTCTCTGGCCCGCACGATTACGGGACCGGCCTTACGGTGATTACTGACATGCCAGACATGCCACCGGGCCCGGTCGGCGGCATTCACTCGATTGCTGCATGGCTCGCCGCCAATGCCCCTTCGGTCGCCGGCTTCATCACCACACCTGTCGATGGCCCTTGCGTTCCGGAAGATCTGGTCTGCAAGCTCAGCGCCAGCGGCGATGCGGCCTTTGGCCTTGATGAAACCGGCGACCATCCGACATTCGCCTATTGGTCCGTCCCTCGCCTGATGGCACTGCGAATGCAAGCGCCCGTCTCGCGCGCATCCTCGCTGCGTGCCCTTCTCGCCGCGATTGATGCCACCCCGGTCGCGTGGCCGGGGGCGGGACAATTCCTCAATATCAACACGCCGGAAGAACTGGCAGCTGCGCAAACGCTGCATGCGGGCAATAGTTCCTCCTGCACCCGCGCGACCATCTCCTATAGCGAGGCACTCGCGGTCCTTCACGCAAAGACCCGGCCTCTGAAGCCGGTCTACGCTTCCCTGAAGACGGTGGCAGGGCATGTGCTTGCCGCTGATGTCATGGCGGAGGCCCCAGCCCCTGCGTTCGACAATGCTGCCATGGATGGATTTGCACTCCGGGCGGCAGACACTGACCTTGCCACCCCTGCAACGCCCGCCCGGCTCGAAATCATCGGCACTTCGGCGGCCGGCGATGAAGGCAAAGCCGAAGCCATCGGTCAAAATCAGGCCGTCGCCATCATGACCGGCGCGCCGGTCCCTTTGGGCACCACCAGTGTCATCCCGATCGAAGCGACAAGAACAGAGGGCAGCACCGTGCTGATTGAAACGCCCTTCCCCAGCGGAAAGAACATTCGCCGAAAGGGCACAGATTTCAACGCTGGAGACCGGCTTGTTCCGAAAGGCACGTTCGTCACCCCGTCAGCTCTGCCGGCCCTTGCCGCCTCCGGGCAGGCGCGTTTTGCGGTCTATCCCAAACCGCGCGCCTTTTGGATTTCCAGCGGCAATGAACTGGTGGACGACCCTGCGGAGGCTCTGGCACCCGGCCAGATTTACAACAGCTCCGGCCCGTTTGGTGAAGCGGCACTGCACGAAGCCGGCGCCACATGCACGGGTCGCATAACCATCAGGGATGACGCCGATACCCTGATAGCGGCCCTTTCCTCTCCGGCCGCACGTCAAAGCGATCTGGTGATCTCGACAGGCGCCGTATCTGCCGGACGGTTCGATTTTGTGCGCACGGCGCTGGAGGCCATCGGGGCAACGATCCACTTTCACGGCGTCCGCATCAGGCCCGGCAAGCCTGTCCTGTTCGCACAACTGGCAGACGGCCGGTATTTCGCCGGGCTGCCCGGCAACCCTTCGGCGACGACCGCCACCTTCCGCCTGTTCGTCAATCCGCTGATCCGCGCCCTGACGGGCCTCCCCGCTGAACGCCCCTTCAAGGCAAGACTGACATCCGAGGCAAATATCCGCCCAAACCTGACTTTCATGATGAAAGCACATCTGGAGACCAGCCAGACCGGGCAACTTGAAGTCAAAGCACTGGACGGCCAGCAATCCTACAAAGTCGCCAACATGATCGACCAGAATGCCTGGATCCTGCATGTGGAAGGCGCAGCCCTGCCGGAACCGGGCACAATGGTTGATTGCCTGTGGCGTTGACAGCGGTGCCGCGAGAGTCTCGCCCTACAATCGCAAATAATTCAATAACTTAAGATCGTTATCGCCCGCTACCGGCACCAGAGACTTGCTCCGATCAAAAAGTTACAAGCACTTGGCGCTAATCTGACGCACCATTTTATTGATCCGGGAACATCTGTTTTTGTGCGCCGATTGCCCATCCCCCCCGAAATCGGAAGCCCCCACCCGCCAAACATGGTTAATTCGAGTAAATAAATCTAATTCGCTGGCTCTTTCGTGGTCATGTATATCTTTCGATATAGCGGCGTGGGGGCGTCACCATGACAATCGGACTGAATTTGCGGACTGCAGGTGCGGCGCTGATGGCCGACCTGTTGATGGCCTTTCCGACACAAGCACAGGATTTCGCCCTGCTACCGCCTGAAAAGGTGACCACCTTCCTTGGCATCGACCTGCCCCTGCAGCCCGGCGAACGGCTCGTGCCAACTGCAGACGGCGACTGCTCGGTCGTCGTGTTTGCCCCAACGCCGGACCGGTACGAGCGACACCGCGCCTATTGGGAGGCACACAACTGGCTCGGCGCCTGCCGGTTCGGCCTAGCCCATGGCCCCGGCTATGCCTCACGAAAGACCGATGAGGCCACACGGGGTTATACGATGCTGTATGGAATCTCGATTGCGACACCACTTGAATCGGAAACGCGAAACTGGCCCAGTGGTGGTACATATATCATGCAGACGGAGGCCTATTACAGTTCTCCAGCCCTTCATGACCTCTCGGAGGCTCGGTATTATATCATTCATGGTCAGTATTCTGACCTGCCGACCAAGGACTTCAAAAAATTTGAGACGAGCTGGAGCGACGTCGGCACTTTCCAAAAGATCAGCTATGACGGACAAGGCAACGAGTTTTTGGTCACAATCCAAAGCATGAACGTAGCCGACCAGTGCGAGACCCACCGTGGGGCGAAGAATCTCTATTCAACAGAAGTCAGAAAGGCCTGCAAGGCCAAGTCCGCGGGCAAATACATTCTTGTCAGGCGCGAAGGATACCGGACCAGCCCAACGGCCTCTCATCAGATCATCACGGTCAAGGCATGTCCTTACAAGACCAAGGGCGACTATTATCAGGATTGCGGCCTGGTCCTTCGCGACGTCCTTGGCACAGAGGCCGCTCAGGTCGAAAGCGCCGTTTCCACAGATAACGCGCATCGCGCCGCCGCTGCGCAGGCAGTGCTCGCACGCTACGCACCGCTTGAGCAGGCGCTTGAAAATCGTATCCGCCGTTCCGGGAACATTGCACCATGACACGCATCCTGTCCGTACCGGCAAAGCTTCGTCTTGGCCTGATTGCCGGCATGATAGCCCTTGGCTCGGCGCCTTTAGCGGCGCAGGAGGCCGGATATGACGCCAATTGCGACCCGCGCAATTATACGGACGAGGAACTGACCCAGCAGGAGCTGTGCAAGGCGCATATCGGCTGCAACCTTACCATCAAGTTTGCGCAGTCCGCCTGCAAGGTGAAGGGCTTCTTCAACAATCTGGGCGGCCTGCTCGGCGGTCGCAGCAAACCCGACAATATCGATGTGTTCGAGGCCCTCAATCAGACCGAAGTCCCGCAAACACCGGGCGTCAAGCAGGTCAATGCCAAAGCAAAGGCAAACTATGCGCAGGCTCGCCAGCCCGCCTACGACCGCACGAATGCAGCCCAGATAGATTACCAGCAGCAGCCTGATGGCACCCTTTCCGCAGACGGCAAGCCTCGAAGCACCCTGTTCCGGTTTCAGGACAACAAGGCTGTGGGATTATTGGAAGCCACCACCATCGAAGACCCGTCTGTTAAGGCCATCAGTTACGGGGTCATGATCAGCAAGTATGGCGATATACGGGCTGGCCTCAAGCCCAACGGCACTTCCATCAAGGATGACGGCGCCTTCCGCGCACCGGATGGCACCTGGATTGGCGGCACGCTGACCCACGAAGGCAAACTTTTTGGGCCAGGATACAAGCTCACGCCGGACGGCACGGGCCAGCCACCGGTTCTGGAAGGCAGATTCGAAAATGACGTTCCCGTTGGCATGATGCTGGCCACCTGGCCTGATTTCAGCTCGCGGAAGGAATTGTGGCAAGACGGCAAGATGGTCGCCGCCGGACCGAAAGTCGCCAAAGGGCAAATCCCGACCAACCCGCAAGCACCTGCGCAGCCGCAACTTGCTTCGAGCAGCACGGGCACGAATACTGGCAATGGCGGAGCCGCGACAGCGGCTTCTCTACCGGCCTCAGGCTCGCCCGGCAAGATGCACGCTGTGACCCTTGTAGACCGCTGGGCCGGCGCCTGGGAAAACACATCCCTTCTGCAAGTACCGGAATCCGCCTACGATCAAACGGTCGCCAACATGAAATCCTTTTGCCAGTCCAATGACTGCAGCGCGACCATGGCCTCACCCCAGCGGGTATTCGCCTACAATGTCGGCAATATCGTGAACCCCTTCAGAATCTCGGGGGAGCCCGGCCAGCAGTTGCCACAGTGCAAATACACCCCGCAGGGCGGCTATTCGCTCCCCTACCTGCCGGGCTCGAGGGGCATGATTGCGTCCGCCGGCGTGCCGGGGGAGAAGACATGTGCGTTTCTCCTTTTGGCCGCCATCCACGAATGGATGGAAAACAATGTGGGTGGCCAGCGCGGTGCTGGGTCGCTTGCCAGTTCAGCGCCTGTCATGCCCGGCACGGCGACAGGGCAATGCAATGCCGACATGCAGGCCTATCTCGCTTCCGCAAAGCAGATCAGGGCCAATGTTTCGCCGATGGACCTTATCAAAAGCTTGCAGGTCTCTCTGTATCTCGACCTCAACCTCTACCGGATATCGACCACTTCCTGCAAAGGCACGTCTTACGAGGAAAGCGCCGGCATGTATCTTCAGACAGCTGGCCAGTCACTGAAGACCTGCCAGATGATGACGTCAACGCAAGGGGTTTGCGTCCCCAAAATCCCATGATGGCGGCCGCTGACGGCACCTTATCCTTATTGATGTCAATCCATCACATGGGAAGATGCGCAGCTTTTGGAAATGGGCCAAAGCGACGGATTGTCACAAGATTGAGATGAGCGTCTCCCGCACATGACAGGTGATTTATTTCTTGGTAATCCCTCTGTGCAACGTTAGGACATCAGCACCAAGACCCAAGGGAATGTCGAGATGCGGGTGATATCGCCCCGAAAAGGAATGCTGAGCTTGCTGTCGGCCATACTGATGGCCGTGCATCTGGCATGTCTTTGCCTCGTGACGAGTTCCGCCCACCACAATAGCGTGTCGCCGCAAGTCGAGATGAGCCATCACGGGCATGTCTCTGCCACAGTAGGTGATGCCGCGCCGTCCTTTGGTGAACATTGCGATTCATGCCCGGATCAGGATCTGACCCGCTCGACGAGCGTGACGGAAATCAAGCTATTCCAGACAAGTGAACCCTTCCTCCCTGCCGAGACCTGGACACCCGAAAAGAAAGTCAGCAAATCCATCTGGCAAACCTACCGGTCGTTGGCTCGACCTCCAACCCCAAGTCCTGTTATCCTGAAAGTCAGACTTCGGAATTGAGATGCCGTCTGCCCCCTGACGCAGTCAGTGGGCCCACGCCGGTATCCATCCAACCAGTCGCAACAGGAACAGTCATGATCAACAGACGACATTTTCTCATCGGGGCCAGTCAGGTCGGCCTCATGACCGCGCTCGGCGCCAGCTTGCCCGCTTGGGCGCGCAGCAGCGCAGACGGCAACATGGGCATCACCACGCTCGAAGGCCGCGATTTCAATCTCACCATCGACCGCTTCCCGGTCACGATTGACGGCCGCCGTGGCAGGGCTGTCGGCGTCAACGGCACCCTGCCCGCGCCCCTTCTCCGTTTCCGCGAAGGCGAGGATGTAACCCTTCGTGTCACCAACCGCCTGAAAGAAGACACGTCAATCCACTGGCACGGCCTTCTGCTGCCGTTCGAGATGGACGGCGTGCCGGGCGTGACCTTCGATGGGATCAAGCCGGGCGAGACCTTCACCTATCATTTCCCGGTCCGCCAGAGCGGTACCTACTGGTATCATTCGCATTCCGGCCTGCAGGAGCAGGACGGCCTTTACGGCCCGCTCGTGATCGACCCCGCAGGCGCCGACCCCGTAGCGTATGACCGTGAATATGTGCTGGTGCTTTCCGACTGGACGTTCGAGGGCGGCGACCGCGTATTCGCAAAGCTCAAAAAGGTCAGCGACACCTACAATATGGGCCAGCGCACCCTCGGCGACTTCTTCCGGGATGTTTCTGACAATGGCCTCGACGCCACGCTCCGCGACCGTCGCGAGTGGGGCGAAATGCGCATGTCGCCGCGCGACATTTCAGACACCAGTGCCATGACCTACGAGTTCCTGATCAATGGCCACACGACAGGCGACAACTGGAACGGCGTCTTCAAAGCGGGTGAAAAAGTGCGCCTGCGCATCATCAATGCCTCGGCCATGACCATTTTCAACGTGCGGATGCCCGATCTGCCGATGACCGTCGTTGCCGCCGACGGGCTGAATGTCCAGCCACTTGAGACCGACGAATTCCAGATGGGCGTCGCCGAAACCTATGATGTGATCATCGAGCCGAAGGAAGACCGCGCCTATGCCTTCGTGGCGGAATCAATTGACCGGTCCGGTCAGGCTGTCGCCACATTTGGACCGCGCCCAGGCATGCGGGCAGAAGCTCCTGCTCTCCGCAAAATCCCGACGCTCACCATGAAAGACATGGGCATGGACCACGGCGCCATGGGGCATGGCAACATGGGCGGCATGGATCATTCGACCATGGATCATTCCCAGATGAACCATGCCACAATGGATCATGGGCAAATGGACCATTCGACAATGGACCATTCAAAGATGGGGCATGCGCAGCCGGATGAAGGGCAGATGGACCATGCCGCCATGGGGCATGCACCTGCCGCCAAACCCTTGAAGACCGGACCGGGGGTCGACAATATCGCCACCATGCCGGTCAGCAGGCTTCATGAGCCTGGCCTCGGCCTTGAAGATGTCCCGCACCGCACCTTGCGCTACTCGCAACTGCGCAGCCTTGATCCCATTCCTGATCGGCGACAGCCGGAACGAGAACTGGACCTGCACCTGACCGGCAATATGGAACGCTATATGTGGTCCTTCGACGGGATCAAATATACCGAGGTGAAAGGGCCGATCATCTTTAAGGAAGGGGAACGCCTGCGGCTGCACCTGACCAACGACACGATGATGAGCCACCCGATCCACCTGCACGGCATGTTCTTTGAACTCAATAACGAGGGCGGCGACCATCGCCCCCGCAAGCATACCGTGATCGTGAAGCCGGGCGAGAAGCTGTCGTTCGACGTCACTGCCGACGCCCTCGGCAACTGGGCTTTCCACTGCCACCTGCTGTATCACATGCATGCCGGCATGATGCGGGTTGTGCAGGTACAGCCGCGAAATCC
This sequence comes from Gimibacter soli, assembly GCF_028463845.1. Taxonomy (NCBI): domain Bacteria; kingdom Pseudomonadati; phylum Pseudomonadota; class Alphaproteobacteria; order Kordiimonadales; family Temperatibacteraceae; genus Gimibacter; species Gimibacter soli. The sequence goes on from NZ_CP116805.1 coordinate 2,708,001, forward strand.
GGGCGAAGTCGACCACTCCACGATGGATCATTCAAAGATGGACCATTCGAAAATGGGCCATAACAACATGAACCACGGGGAGCACAACCAATGAGCCTGAAACATCTTCTGGTCGTCGGGCTCGGCGCCCTCTCCGCCTCGGCAGCGGCACAAGACCATAGCAACCACGGCACGCATACTCCGGCCACGGCTGATACGCCTTACCAGATGCAGGGCAGCGGCGCCGGGCATCATGATCCCATGTTCCTGTTCCTGCAGGCCGACCGGCTGGAAACGCAGTTCCATGACGGCGAAGAAACACTCGTCTGGGATACGAACGCCTGGTACGGCGGCGACCTCAACAAACTGTGGATCAAATCTGAAGGGGAACTCAGCCTTTCAGGCGGCGAGTTTGAAGAAGCCGAGGTGCAGGCCCTGTGGTCCCATGCGATCTCGACCTATTTCGACCTCCAAACGGGGCTCCGCTATGACATCGCAGGCAAGGACCGCGTGCACGCGGCCTTCGGTGTCATGGGGCTGGCCCCCTACTGGTTCGAGGTCGATGCCATGGCGTATGTCAGCGACAAGGGCGACATCACGGCAACGGTGGAGCTTGAATACGAACTGCTTCTGACCCAGCGCCTGATCCTACAGCCGCGGGCCGAGCTCGCCTTTTCGGCGCAGCATGTGCCCGATGCTGGCCTTGGCAAAGGACTGACAGGGCTCGATACCGGCATCCGGCTTCGCTATGAAATCATCCGCGAGTTTGCCCCCTATGTCGGCATCGAGTGGCAGAAGCGCTTCGGAGCAACCGCCGACATGATGCGGCGGGACGGGGAAGACCCGAACCGGATGGTCCTTGTGGCAGGCATCCGCGCCTGGTTCTAAGCTTCTCCCAAGAAAACAGAAGGGCGCTGCGACCCGGGTCGCAGCGCCCTTTTGCATGGACTGCCGGACGTCTGTGTTAACTGCCGAAGTCGTCGAAGGCGATCCGATCCTCGCGAACCCCAAGCTGGGCCAGCATCGCAATGCAAGCTTCTAGCATGAGCGGCGGACCACACAGATAGAAGTCGCACGACGCAATATCTGGATGTGTCGCTAGATGGTCCCTGAGGGCGACCTCATGGATCAGGCCCCTTGCACCGCTCCAGCTTGGCCCTACGGATTCGGAAAGGGCAACTGTCCAGCGGAAATTGGCATGTGCCTTGGCAAACGCGTCGAACTGGGCCTGGTAGGGAATATCGGTCTCGGTACGTGCCCCGTACCAAAGAGAGAGTGGTGCAGTGTCACCCCGATTGACGAGCGCATCGATGATCATCGAGCGCAAGGGAGCGATACCAGCGCCGCCGCCGATAAAGACCTTCTCCCGGCCGCCTTCCTTGAGGCCGAAGTCACCAAACGGACCGCGCAAGGCGAGCCGGTCGCCGGGAGCAAGCTGGCACATGTAGGCAGACCCGGCGCCGAGGGGAGCCACCTCGCCCCCCGCTTTGGGCGTAGCGAGACGAACATTCAGGAGGAAATCTCCCTCTGTCTCACCCGGCGCATTGGCGAGTGAATAGGTCCGGTGCAACGGTGCTTTCAACCGAATATCGTTGCTTGCCTCGCTATAGCCCCAAGCTGTCCTGAGTTCCGCCGGCACACCGGCGTCATCCCTGTTCAGGCTATAGGAAGGAATCGTAACCTGCATATAGGACCCCGCCCTGAAATCGAGGGCGCCACCTGCGATCGGGCGCAGGCGAATTTCGCGGATCGTCGGGGTCAGAAATGTCGCGGAAACAACCTCCGCTTCAAAATCACGGGCCTCGAGCAAATGATCGGGCAACTTCAGTCGTGCATCACGGCTGACAAAATGTTGGCACGCGAGCCGGTAGCCGGCCTGCAGTTCGCTTGCCGGTATCTGCCGGAAATCGGCAGGCGTGGCCACGGGGGCATCGTCCATCTGGATACGACACAGACCACAACTGCCACCCCCCCCACAGGAGGAGGGCAAGTGCAGATCCGACGTGGCAAGAGCATCAAAGACGGTAATCCGACCACGCGCAGTGACGATCCTTTCCCCGCCGCTCTTGTCCCACAAGGTCAGGTTACGGGTGCGCTTACGTTGACTCGCTGCCGAGACAAGGTTGAAGTCACCCCGTTTAAAACCCTCCCCAATCATTACAAGCCCAGAAAGCACCAGCCAGAAGACAATCCAGCTGCTGCCGATCACCAGGATATTGTTGAAACTCTCCCGGTTTTCGTAATCCATGATATGGAGCATCCAGAAGATATCGAACACCCGCCAGGTATCGTTCCGCCGTTCCCAGATATCGCCGGTTTCGGCCGAGACATAGAAGCTGCTTGCCCCTTCGTCATCGAAATCAACGCGCCACGCAGGACCCTTGCGCTTGCGCGTCTCCATGGTTGGCGCTTCTATCGCCGTGACAGAGGACACTGTACCCTCCCCCGCATAATCGCTGATAGCGATCGTCTTTGCAGCATCTGCATCCACAACCACATCCTGCCCGGTCGAGGCATCAATCATCCGTGTGCCGTTTTCGGCCCTGATTGCGAAAACAGACTTATGAAGGAAAGTCCTGAGGCTGATGTCCTTTAAGGCCCCTGCTTTTTCATCTTGTGTCAGGAATGCCATCGGATCGACGGGATTGCTTTCACGCATCACAGCATGATCCATATGGCCTTCGTGACGGCTGAGAGCGTGACCGCTCACCGTCTCGTGGTCGAACCATCCCATCATGAAGCCAGAGAGCATCCAGAGGAAAAGTTGCAAGCCAAGCAACAGGCCGATCCATTTGTGAAGGGCGCGCATGAGGGTCATTTGGCACCCCCTTCCACAGAAGCCGATTTTTTGCGATTGAAGCTGTAGAACAGCAGGCAGAGGCCCGCCAACGAGGTCAATGTCCCAAGAAGGGCCGCGAGGCGCAGCAGATTGTTGTTGATGTCGTCACGCGTTTCATAATCCATGATGTGGAACATCCACACAAAATCGAACCAGCGCCAATAGCGGTGCCGCTTGACCACAAGTCGACCATCTGATGGCGAAATATAGAAACGGGTTTCTCCTGCGTCATCGAAGCTCACCTGCCACATGGGCAAGCGGTTCGCCTGAATTTCCGTCGAACGGTCACTATTGCTGTCGATTAGCGCCACCGAACTGATCTCGCCATCGAGAGCATAATGATAGGAAGCGACAGCCCGCGCCCCGGCTTCCGAGATCGGTGACAGGATGGTACCCGTACCTGCATCAAGGAGAATGGCGCCTTCAGCGAGATCAACACGATAAACTGGTTTGCCAAGCCACGACCTTAGGTGAATCGAGCGGGCTTCCGGGTAACGCGCAGAAATTTCCGGCATGAAGACCTTCACGGCGTCCTGTGCGACGGGTTCATCCAGCCGTGTGACAAGATGATCACCATGGATGAAATCCAGATTCACGGTGACCATATAGATTCCGCTGATCAGCCACAGGAGTGCCTGGACCCCGATAATCAGCGACAGCCACTTGTGCCATCGGCGGACTAGAAACGAAAAACGCATCGAGACTTTCCTTATCCGGAACGTTGATCCATTCGATATGGACTGACCTCTGGACGGGATCTATTCCTACACCGCCGTTAGGCTCACACGCACGATTGATCGATCCAAACCGGAAAATTGCGAAGAAAATTAGGCAATTGGGCCGCAAAAATCAAAAATAATATAATAAAATCAGTAATTTAAAATAATCGACACCCTCTGCCGGCACCAGAGACTTATTCAGATCAATTAGTTACGAGCACTTGGCGCAAGTTTGGCGCACAATCTTATTGCTCTCGCATCTAGTGTTTTCATGGTCTAATCGACCCAATTGTCCAAGAGTACCAACCTAAGCTGCATCTATTCGATCTCGCAAATCGGCCAGCCAGTCTGCGAGATCAAGCCCGGTGCTTTCTTGCACAAGCGTCAGATCGTCAATCATCGCACCTAGCACCGAAACCGGTATATTCGCAGCCTTCGCGTCCGGTTGGCCTTCAATGCTTCTCTCGTTCAACCTGTCGATTTTCTTGAAAACCCACCACTTCACCCGCGTCGGGACAAGCCGCATCACAGCTCTTCGCAAAGCCGATTTTCCCCCGGGCGCATAAAGAACATCCCGCAAGACCCTGCTGCGCGGTGCGCTGGCTGTGTTGGCACGCAGAGACGCCTGCCCGCTCGTCCGATGTGGATTCGTACCGATGAAAGAACATATCCGGTCATATCCGCTCGAACTGAGCGTGTCTGACCGGAGGAACAGAAACTCCCCGTCCGGAAAAGCATCCCGAAATCGCTGTATCTGCGGGTGGTAGAGGCTGCGTGACGCATAGCTCCAGTTGTCATGCGCGAACAAAGCGTTATCGCCAGCCAACCTGCCTGCCTCTTCGCTCAGGGCCGTGTGAAAATCCGACGTTTCATACCCTCGGCGTTGGCTCATAAGAAAATGAGAATAGGCCCTGTCGACCGGATGGCGCAGGATGAAAACGAATTTTCGCACACTGCTGCCCGCCCGAATGGCACTGGCGGCCTCGGGCCAATACATATATTCGGGGTCGATTTCACCGACCAAATGCGTGGCTGCCGACTGATTGAACTGGCCGAGATACCAATCGCGTCCAAGTGTTGCCCGCTCTGCATGGCTGAAAAAATGCGTTTCCTTGATCTTCGGCAATGCAATATCCGGGTGTGCGCTCAGCATTTCGTGAAGCGCCGTCGTCCCGGCTTTCTGGGCACCGACCACAAGGAAATCGAGCCTGATCGGACCTTTCCTCATACACCGCGCCTTTCAGCCAAGGCCTGTGCCAGATAGTCGGCCCGGACCGCAAGGCTTGGCCGCAAGCGCGCCAGAACCCGCATCGTGGCAAGACGACGATGTGGCAGGTCGGGCTTTCCGATAATCTCGCTATAGAGGATGAGACTGCGGGCTTCTTCCCTGAGCATGAAGTCGACCGAAGGATTGCTGGCGCCGCCTTCGTGCAGGATTTTCACATCCCGACAGAAGCGCGGTCGCCCGAACTTTTCGTTCAGGCGGCGGCTCAATTCGACTTCTTCATAATAAAGGAAAAACCGTTCATCGAAGCCGCCGACGGCCTCAAATGCTGAACGGCAGACCACGAGCAGGGAACCCACCGGATAGGCAAAACGCAGCAGCGGCGCGCACCGGTGCATCCAGCGGTGCGGCCGCGCAAGATCGGTCAGCAGTGTTCTGTATTCAGGCCTCAGGTCAAACGTGTTCACGCCGCGCTCGCGGGATATCTGCAAGGCGGTTCCCCAGCGATTGCCGGCGAATGATTGCACGAGGGGGACAAGCGAGGTCTGGAAGAGGACGTCAGGATTGATGAAGGCGATCGTTTCGCCATTCGCCAGTGCCACGCCTTCGTTACAGCCGGCCCCGAATCCGTGATTCTCCGTCATTTTCACGGTCACGGCGAACCCGGCCTGCCGCAGCGTCGCAGCATGCTCTTGGGTGCTGATGTCCCCCGAGTTTTCAATGAAGATGAACTCGAAGTCGCCTTTGCCTGCCAGCGAGGCGTGACACTCTAGGAACGAGGCGACATACCCGCCAAGCCGGGACGCTGAATTATGGCAAACGGTCACGATGGAAATCATGATCGCCGTCCCGTCAGCGAAAGGATCATGTCTGCATAGGCCCCGGCCGCGGCATCCCACGAATAGTCGGCCCCTATCCGGGCTCGCTTTGCTACCGCTTCAGCACGCAACCCTCTAATATTTTCGGAAGCGGAACGAACTGCCGCGAGAAAAGCCTGATTGTCGTCTGCGGGGAATGTGTGCCCCGCGAACTTGCCCCTGAAATCGGCAAGGGCACCGCCATCGGAGACAACCGCCGGAAGCCCCGCGGCCACAGCCTCGATGACCGGAATGCCAAACCCTTCAGCTTCCGACGGGAACAGGAGGAGATCGCTGCTGGCATAAACGGCAGCGAGATCAGCTGACGACAGGCCGGCGCGAATATCAACCTTCAGCCCTACGGAGCGAGCGCGGGCGACCTCTGTGTGCAACTGCGCGGCATACTCCCCGACGCCACTGCCAATGATCGTGTATTCGCTATCGATCCCGGCACCCGCGAGCATCTGCTGCGCCTGTATCCCCCATTCGTGACGCTTGCGCTGCTCCAGCCGTGACACAGACAGAAGCCTTAAGGGCCCTGCGCTGGCCCTTTCCTGCCTCGGGATTTGCAGGAACACCGGGTCAACGGCATTCGCGATAATGGCGATGCTATCCGCCGGAACCCCGAAATGGTGTTCGATGCGCCCGGCTGAATAACGCGACACAGTGGCGACACGCGTTGAATGCCGTGCCGACCAGCCAAAAAGCAAGCGGCGCAGCGTGCGGTAACCCCATGAAAAGCTGTTCGGGAAATCAAGGAACAGAACATCATGGATGACACTGATGGTCGGGCAAGGCGCTGCGAACGGCCTTACATACTGGCTGAGAACAACATCAGCCCCGGTCCGGCGAAGCGCCCGCGGGATATCAACCAAATTTCGCCATAAAAACCCGGTGCGGATCGGAACATATTCAAATGGCACCGTCAGGAACCGGCAGATATTGTCTGCACTTTCAGCGGCACAAACGAGCCGCAGCTTTATATCCGGCACCTTTGCGGCCATTGCGCCCGGCAACGCATTCAGGATGCCGGCGAGATAGGTTGTCGTCCCCTGCCATCCGGCATCGAACGTATGACAATCCACAAAGACAGTGACGGCCCTGCTCATCGACGCCCTGCTCCGGGCTCCACACCGCCGGCAACAGGCCCTTCGTTTTGAGCCTCAGCCGTCGCCATCGCTGCCCGCCGGCTGGCGGCGCGGGCAACCAGCATCATCCGGATCAGCGCCCCGGAACTCCAGCCCCACACCAGCAGCACGCCATCAAGGCTTTCCCGGTTCAACGGGCCGGAAATCAGTACGGTGGTGATCAGCAGCGTGACTGCGGAGGCGCGCGCAAGCTGCGAGAGAACATAGTCGTGGCCCGTTTGCGTCAGATAGGGCAGACGGAAGGGATAGATCATGAAAACAATGATCGCGACGACGCCGACAATCCCGGTTTTCACGAGCAACGTAAAATAGGCATTGTGGATGAAGGGTAGCGACCGGACATCCTCTGAATCGCCGTAAGCCACAGAATTGCCAAGGTCGATTGCCGTTCCGAAGCCCATCCCGAAAATCTGCTCCGGCAACGATCCTGATATCCAGGTCTGGTAAGCCCGGTAGGCTTCGAACCCGCGCCAGTTGGCATACATCCGCAGCCGGTCGTCGCCGGTTTCAAACGTGATTTCATTGAGGGCATTCTGGATTTTGCCCAGGAAGGTGATGTTTGCGAAATCATACTGTGGCAGCAACGGCACCACGAGGAACATGAGAATGCCAAGCGCCAGTGTCGTCATCAGGAAGCGCGACTGTGTATGCAGCACATGGTTCACGGCCAGATAAGACACGAAGAGGATCAGCACACCGGTGCGCGAGCCGCTGAGGACGATCATCACGACAACAAGGATCAACAGGGACATCCTGACCACCTGCTCGAGGATACCCCTGCCCTGATAATAGCGCCAAATGAAGGGGGTCAGCAGAACCGCGACGTAGGAAAGGTGCCGCGCCGTCTCGATGTTCCGGTCAAGGACCGCCAGAAACACATTGACGGCAGAGAGCACGAGGGCAACACGGGTGAATTGCCTGAGCCAGTTGCGGTCCACCGCCAACAGAAGCCCGAGCAAGAGGCCGACAAAGGCCACCAGCATGACTTTTGAAACATACCAGACGTCCTTGAGAACATCATAGGATGCAGGGCCCCAGTCAGCGAACAGAAAGCCCGACAACGCAAGCAGCGCAAGCGGCGCGAGTGGTCGGAATGCCGGGACCGGCAGCTTTCCACCCCGCAGGAGAAAGAGCCCGACAGCAACCACAATCAGCACAGGGAAATAGTAGGCGCTCGGAAACAAGCCGATAATCAGCAACAGCCCGGGCAGAAGCAGGCGGCTCATACGGGGGCCCCTTCGTCGGACGCATCCCTCTGCCGCAAGAAGCGCGCAGGGATGCCCACGTAAATACAGTTCGCGTCTGTCTGGGCACCGGCAAGAACCGTGTTGGCGCCAAGGACAGTACCGTCGCCAAGGTCGGAGCCGTCCAAGAGGGTCGATTTGGCCCCAAGCCAGCAATCGTTGCCGATACGGATCCCGCGTCCCCGGATCGCCTGTGCTCGCACAGGTCGGTCGGTCGCAAGGCCGTGTTCTTCAGGGTGGACCGACACATAAGGGCCGGCAATCACATTTGCCCCTATCACAAGGCCAAAGCCGCCACCGATATTGCAATAGGGCCCAAAGGTGACATTCTCGCCAATCTCCACGTTCGGGCAGGTGAACGTGGAGCTTCCGGATGCGCGGAAGATGCTGAAATCCCCAAGCGAAAACCCGGACCGGATCGTCCCCTTTGCCGTATAGCGCAGGTCAAGCTTTGCGAAGTCGCCGACCTTCACAATGCCCTGCAGCTTCACTTTCCGGTCAATCCAGATGCGCGCGCCCCGGCCCTTCAGGATGATGGCATCGAACCGCAGATGCAGTATCTGCCAGATCAGCCCCCGGACAAGCATGGCGATATGTTCTGGCCTGACCCGGCGTTTCATTTGTGGCGCCCCCTTCGGGCCTGCAGCCCGACCTGCCATTCATCATATTTCGCCATCAGATCACCCCCGGCAGAAAACCAAGATTCCGCCGCACGGCCAAAACAACAAGAAGCTTTGTCATGACCAGCCCGATCGCGATACCGACGGCGGCGCCGTCTGCGCCGAAAAGTACCGCAAGTACGGTAACCGACACCATCATTATGGATAAGCCGGTCGCCTGTGCCGTGACACCGCGCCGCTCATGCCCCGTCATCATCAGGATAAGCGCCGGCGAGCCGAAGGCGACACCAAGCAGCTGCCCCACGCTCAGGAACACCAGCGGCAAATAGCCACCTTCAACATAATTGTCCCCGAAGGTCAGCCCGATCAGGGGCTTGCCAAGGGAAATGAGTATAAGGGCAACGGGCAGCGCCAGTGCAAGTGTCAGCCGTGCCGACTGCCGCGACAGCGCCTGAAGCGCCGGGCGCCCTGCCCGGTTGGCTTCAACGATCCGCGGACCGATGATGGCATTCATGATCATCAGGGGAAAGGCTACCAGCAGCGCGCCCCGCTCGGCCACCCGCAAATAGGCAACGTGTTCATCATTGCCAAGGAAGCCAAGAAGCAGCGTGGCGAACTGGGTGCTGAGGGTGGTCATGCCGCTGATCAGCGCGAATGACAGCAGGGCCGGCCCCCAGGCTTGCAGGTGCGCCCCGCCCGGCAATAAGGGTCGCACAGGGAATTTCGAGACCTGTATGACGAGCCACAATCCGGCAAGGCCGACAAACAGATAGGCCAGCAGATTGAACCGCAGCATGATGCCTGCTTCGGCAACTGCCCCTTGCAACAGCCAAAGTGCCGCAACGATCAGGATCGGCGGCACGGCAAGTTGCCGGATGGCCTCTGCCAGGGCCGGGCGCCCAGCCCCTTTCAGGACCCCTTCCCCCACAGCCATCAGGCTCAGGGCCGGAACCATCAGTGCAGCCATCGTCAGCAATGCCGAGCGCCCCGGCATAACATATGCCCCGAAGGCGAGCACCCCGAGGATCACCACCAGCGACGCCACCCCCACCCACGCTAGCGACGTGGTCAGGACCCGTTGAAAGGCCGGCGTGTCTTCGGCCAGCAGGCTTGTCGAGACTTCCCGTGTCAGAAGAAGGGGCAGACCGCCTGAAACCGGCACGGCCAGAAAGGTCGCCGCTGCGATCGCAAAGCTATATTGCCCGAATTCTTCCACGGGCAACCACCGGGCCAGCACGATATTGACGATGAGCGCAAGCGGCACGCCAATCACATACACAGCCGAAACGGATGCCAGCGATTTCATCATGGGAATTGCCCGCCCGCCCGCCGCACGCCGATCATGCAATGATCCAGCGTTCGGTGCCCATCAGGCCAACCGCGCTTAACTTGCCCGTGGCGAAGGCGCCCGTATCGACCGCAATCCGTCCGGCTTCCATCGTGACTTCATTGACGCCCGTATGGCCATGCACGACGCACAGGTCAAAACCGTGATCGCCTTGCGTGAAGGCGTCGCGGATCATCAGCTTGTCGGAGACTTTCTGGTCTTCAAGCGGCACACCGGGGCGCAGGCCCGCATGGACGAAATAATAATCGCCCAACCGGAATTCGAGCTGCAAGCTGAGAAGAAAGTCGGCATGTGACTTGGGGATAGCGGCCTTCAGTGCCTTTGCCGTATCCGCCAGCACTGCATCTGGCACTTCAACCGGCACCGGCACCCCATAGCTTTGGCACGCTGCCCTGCCCCCCACGGCAAACCAGCGCGGGCCTGTTGCGGGGTCACGCAGGAAATCAAACAGCATCAGTTCGTGATTGCCAACAAGAGGGACAAGCTTCAGCTTCGGGTGGCTGTATGCCGCGAAAAAATCAATCACTTCACGGGACTGGAAGCCGCGATCAATATAATCCCCAAGCGGGATAAGATAGGCTTCCTTCACCCCCTCGGCATAGTCGAGATCGGCTTCGATCTTGGCGATCAGCGGCAGCAGGAGATCCAGCCGCCCATGAATGTCTCCGATTGCATAGGCAATCACACCATCAGGCAAGGCCCAGTCACGCGGCGGTACGGTTTTCTTCCGGCTTAAACGACCCCAGAAGGTTTTCATGCGGGCTCCCCAACGGCCTGTCGATCAGTTGCTGAAACCTTTGTAAGGCTTCATATGCCCAACCGCAATCGGCTGCACTGCAGCCTTCAGATGAAAAACCCCGGCACAAACCGGGGTTCACATGACTTTCACGATCTCGAATGGCAGGTCAGGTCGGCGAACCGCTCTGATCAGGATTGGGCTCGACAATTACCGGCACTTCCGGCGTGACGGGCTGCGGCACCACTCGAACAACTGTAGTTGTGTTCTGTTGCGTCGCTTGCTGCGTATTCTGTGCAGTTTGCACAGTCTGCGTATTGCTGCCACCACCGACGTTCGCATTCATATACGCCATCTGCAATGGGCCATTGTTAATCGAAGCAACAAAAGACTGGATATTTGCCGAACTGGCCGGATCGGTTGCCGTCATTGCATAGGCGGCGTTGGCGGCAGCTTCCCCCACGGCATCTACAAGCGTATTGTCCGCCGCAGCCACCGCCGGATTGTTAGCAAGCGTAAGAGCCACATTGATCAGCGCTGCTGAACTCTGCGTATCCGAGGACGCAAGGCTTTGCCCCATGGCCGCGATGCTTTTCGCAACCTTCGCAACCATCGCCCCTTTGCCCTGCGCGAGCTTGATGCCAACCAGTTGCTGGATCCCGGCGGTGTTACCCGCTTGGGCAAGCGCAATGATCTGAGCCTGCAACTGCCGCTCTTCCATGCTTTCGGAAACGGCTTGTGCGACCGCTGCAGGTGTTACCACGGGCAGCGCACCAAGGGAGGCAACCGCGCAGCCGAACGCGACAGCGATAGAATAGGTACGTTTCATGACTTTCCTCCCGACAGGGTGCTCAAACCAGCTTATAAAGTGTCGATATCAGTTTTATGCCAGAATCCGTTAAGCATCAATATCTTAAAACTGCGAGCTTCCTACCGCATAACATTCCTTGCGCGAATGTCCTATTCTCGCACGAATTCCTTCAGAAATGCCGTTTGGGCTTTCGGATCGTGCCCAAGCAGGAAGGAAACCCAGTCAAGCCGCTCCATTCTGACAGCATACAGCCTGAGAGTATCATTGTGCGCATGATAGAGCCGCATCGTCTGTTGCCTCAGAAGATCAAGATCAGCCGGGGTCAGGGACGGCAGCAGGACGCGCCCCAATTCAAGCCGAGGCACCATCAGATCGTACGCCAGCGGGCCTGTCAGCAACGAGCTGCGCAGCGCGTCAACCGCCTTGCCCTCCTGCCCCAGCAGGACCGACCGGGCAACCGCCAGCCTCATCCAGCCATAGGAATATAAGGGCCGGAGGGCGAGACCGGCCTCAAGTTCGTTCGCCGCTTCTGACGCAATGATACGACGGGTCACCGGGTCTTCCTCGCGGGCAAGTTCAGCAACATAAAGCGCACCCAGATTCAGGTGTGGCTCTGCGAGCGGCGCCCAATCAAGGGCCGCCCGGCTGGCTTCGACAAGGATTGTGCGTTCATCGGGCGACAGCATCTCGCCCCTGTTGACCATTTCGATATAGGGCTGCGCAGTCGCAAGGTTCAGGTGCGCCAGCAATCGGGGAGCGGTGGCCGCAAGCGCCCATAAGGAAAGCCCGATACCGGCGACGAAGAGAACCAAACCGGTTCGCCCTGTCGGCCTTCCAGCGTTCTGGCGGAGCTTTTTACGGTGCGGGGAAGCTACGTGAGTCCGCGTTTCGCCGTCCGGGTCAATTTGTGTAGTAGGCTTTATACTTGCCATAATAATGCCCGTACTCGCCGTAGCCGTAGCCCACGTGCTTTTTCACATTGACCTGCGAAATCACCGCTCCCGCCACATCGACCCCGGTATCGGACAGCTGCGACAGACCGGTACGGACCGACTCTTTCGCTGTCTTGTCCCAACGGACAACATAAACGGTTTTATCGACAAGCTTGCTCGTCAGGATCACATCCGAAACGGCAAGCACAGGTGGTGTGTCGATGATGATAAGGTCAAACGTCTGACGTGCCGCCGTGATAAACTGCTGCAGTTTTTCATCCACAAGATACCGCTGCGGTTCGGGCGTATGGCCGCCCGCGATAAGATAGCACCCCGACTTCTCGTCGCGCGCAATTGCGTCCTTGATAGAAAGATTTTGCTGCAAACAGTCCAGAAGCGTCGGGCTTGCCGCGATTTCCGGCACACGGCGTTGAAGCGTCGGCCGGCGCAGATCGGCCTCGATCAGAAGGATTTTGCTGCCCGATTTCGCGAGGAGGCGTGCAAGGCAAAGGGCGAAGGTCGACTTGCCTTCGCCTGACACGGACGACGTTACCTGGATAACCTTGGGGGCGAGACTGCGATCTTGCGAGAACATCAGGGTCGCAAACACATTCCGATGCGCTTCGGCAAAGGATGAGGTGCTTTTGTCCAGGATATATTGTTCCGGCTGGCTCTGGTTGCGGCCGAAAAGGTGCGGAATGAGGCCAAGGCCCTTGATATTCACATCATCCGTCAGCTGCTCGAGCGTATGGTAGCCGTTTTCAAGCGTCTCCAGCAGGAATGCGATACCGATACCGGTCGCAATAGACCCGAAGAAGACAACCAGAAGCGTCAGCCCCTTGCGCGGGAAGGATGCTTCCGTAGGCGCGGTCGCGACAGACAGGATGCGGGCATCCGCTTGCTGCAGGTCTTCCTGGTTGCTGGTTTCGCGGAACCGGGTCAGGAAGGTCTCAAGAAGAACGCGGCTTGCCTCCGCTTCCCGTTCCATCTCGCGCAGTTGCACGAAGGCGCGGTTCGCCTCGACATTCTCGCTCTTCAGGCCATTGAGGCTATCTTCAAGGGTGCGTACTTTTGCCCGGGCAATCCTCACTTCGCCCTCGAGGCTCGACACGATCTTGCGCATCTCGAGCCTGACTTTCGTCTGGAGGTCCGCGAGTTCGGCTTCAACCTTGATCATGTTCGGGTGCTTCGGGCCATATCGCGTTGCCAGTTCGGCGCGGCGACGCAGCACTTCGCTTTCCTGCTGTTTCAGGCTCTGGATCAGCGGACTCGTCAGTACCTCGGCAAGAGTTTCTTCAGAGGCGATACTGTTCCGCGCAAGTTTATCGAGCTGCTGGAAGCGTGCCTCGGCCCGGGCAAGCTCTGTCCGTGCGGTGATCAGGCTTGAGTTCACCTCAGACAATTGCTGTTCATTCACAAGCCCTTGGCCGTGTGTCTGAAAGAGCTGGTTTTCTTCGCGGAACCGCTGAACTGCCAGTTCGGAGACCCGCACCTTCTCGCGCAGGGTGCTGATGCGTTCATTCAGCCAGTTGCTGGCCCGCGAAGTTGCTTCGTATTTATATTCCAGCTGGTCGGTCAAATAGAGTTCGGCGAGCGTATTTGCCAGCAGCGCAGCCTTTTCGGGATCGTGCGACTTTACGGTCACCGCGATCGAGTATGAACGCGCCGGATTGTGTACGCCCAGGGCTTCGATGACATTGTTGACCACCAGATTATAGTCCTGCGCGGCGGCGGCCTCAGCGGACAACGTCTGTTCATCGCCGAGGATCATGCGTTTCCATTTTTCCGGCACCCAGTTCACCGGGTTTAATGGGTCTTCCTCGCGAAGTTCAAAGTTGAATTCCGGATCCTTTGTCAGGTCCAGCTTGTCGACCAGCTTGCCGACCAGACGCCGGGACCTGAGGACGTCAATTTCCGTGGTGATCGCGGCAACGTCAGTGCCAAGCCCGGTCAAAACCGCATCCATATTGACGATATTGTTCTTGCGAGACTCGATCGCCATCAGCGTGGAGGCGGAATAGACTGGCCGCAGCTGGAAGAGAATGATCAGCGTCGCGATGCAAAGCAGCGCCACCGTATTGATGATGACATATCGCCGGCGCCACAACAGGCGGCCGAACGCTCGCAGGTCAAACCCCAACTCCGGTGCGTCGCCCTGGATCGGATCGATTACAGATTGCTGTGACGCCGTGGGCCTGACGATATTCATCTAACTCGTTCCTGATAGAGCGGATAACGCATGGTTCGGGTTCTTGTCGACCAACGGCATCGGGTCAAAACAGTCTCTGAGGGATGCGAATTATATCCCCCGGCAAAACCTTTGCCGTGATCGCCGACTGCAATTTGATTTCCTTGTCGCCATCCTTGCGGGTGACTTCAATTTTCCTTTCCTGGGCGCGCGGTGTAAACCCGCCGGCAAGCGCCACGGCATTCAGTATGGTCATGCCATTCACATAATCATAGCTGCCCGGCTGCTTGACTTCCCCAAGGATGTAGAAGGGGCGATAGTTCATGATCTCGAGGCTGACCTGTGGATTGATCAGGAACCCGTTGGCCAGCTTGTCGCCGACCTGGCGTTCAACTTCCGTCACGGTCAAGCCGCTGACTTTCAGCGTACCGATAAGCGGCAGGCTGATCTGTCCGGCCCCGTCCACCTCGAATTCACCCGAAAGGTCCTGCTCGTTATAGACAAGAACCCGGACCTTGTCGCCGGCACCAAGGCGATACTCGATATTGTCCTGATCCCGCGTTTCCTGGGCGGAGAGGGGCGCAGCCTGTGCGACGGCAATAACTCCCAAAAAACTGATAGCCAGAAGGATCGCGAGGGACTTTAGCTGACGCAACAAACCGGACTCCTTTAGGTCGCAAGATGCAAAGCGGGCGAGATAATCAAATCTCGCCCGCCCCGACGTAGTCAAACGATTACCACTGCAGCTTCAAGCTTGCCATGATCTTGTTCCGCGAGAATTCACCACGGCCGACTTCGTTGCTCTTGTCGCTATAGTCATAGCGGAGTTTGAGGCGGAGGTTCCTGTTGATAAGATACTCCCCGGCAAGGCCGAAACCAAGCACATCGTCCTCGCGAACGGTGCCGATGAATTCCTGCCGCGCATAGCTTGCGATGCCCGAAAGGATCAGGTTTTCCATCAGCTCATGCTCGATTGTGAAGTCGACGCCGGTGTTGAGGATACCTGCCACGGGCACGAAGGCGCCAAGTGCATTCTCATCCGATACCGATGTCTCGACCACATCCTGCGAGACACCAAGCTTCATTGAGGTGAGCTCGGTCGGGCTCCACTCGATGGCCGCACCATAAGTGAACTTGCCGACATCCTTCAGCACGCTCGAATCGTAATCATGGTTCAAATAGCCAGCGTAAACATCGATGCTGGTTGTGCCGGTGATATCAAGCACACCACCGACCACGAGGCGATAGCCATTCCCGTCACGCAGCGGGCCGCCGTCTTCCTGCGAGTTGTCGTATTCCACCTTGTTACGAGAACCGAGGACATAGGCTTCGGTGCTGTCGCCGATTTCATACCCGAGACGCAGGCCGACATTGTAGCGCTTGCGGTCGCGATCGTCGTTGTTGTTGATGCCACCACCGACGAGGTCCGCATCCTTGAAATTTCTCCGCGTGTAGTCAGCGAAGAGCTTCATGGACAGCAGCGAAAGGTCCCGCGTGAATGCGACGTTCGCCTTGAACATATTGTACTCGGTCGGATCGGCGACAGCCCCGAGGCTGTCCGGCGAACCGCGATCCTCGTGCAGCTTCGAATAATCGACCCCTGCGTCGAAGTATGTACCTTCCATGACTTCAAGCGTGCCGTAGGAAGTGAGGGTGTAATCCTCGTAATCTTCGCGGGAATTCTGGTCGTAATAGCCAAGGTCAGCGCTTGCGATGACAGCGAAACTGTTGTTGTTCCAGTTGGAGTACAGCCCGACTTCGGGTTTCACATTGAAGATTGTGTCATCAACCTTGCCGGTGTCCGTCGCATAAATATTGTCGTCGATCGTCACGCCGCCGACCGCGCTCGGCATCAGGTAGAAGCTACCGACACTGAGACCGAGTGCATCATAATCCTGCCGCGGCTTCTTCGAGACCTGCACGACGGACGATTCCGCAAAAGCAGGGGCCGAAATGGCGCCGGCAAGCACGGTGGATGCCAGCATGCCGCAAAGCGTATACTTGAAAGACTTCATAATCAGACCTCACTTTTATACATGAAGGCGAAACAAACAATAGTTGCCCATGACTTGATGGTATGAATTCGGTGCCGTCATCACAACCTCCCCCGGGCCGGGGCATTTCGCCCATAAGACTTTGTACTTTCGGCATTTCGCGGGAACCTTATGCTACCGCCCGGCCACGCTCAATCGAAAAAATGCCCCCTGAAACAACCGCCGGGCGTGACACCTGACCCGTCGCTGGCGCACATTAATTCGTCCACGGGCCAACGGTACATTTGTTCCGTAGAATACGGAAGCAATTGATTGCAAAGAGCCACTGGCGTTCGTCATTTAAAATTGCAGACTGGCAGCAATGCCACAGAGACCCGACGACGCTCGGACCAACCTCCTTCAGAGGCGGAACAGATCGAAATAGGCTTTTCCCACGAGGTTCCAGCGATAGCGTCGCTCCGCGATTTCCTTCATCGCGCTTCCAACCGCGTTCCCATCCCCCGCACCGAGGCCCCGGGCCAGCAGGGCCAAGTCGTTGGCACTCCTGAAGAAAAGCGCTTTCTCTTCCGTTGTGTGCCGGTTGAACACACAGTCGAAGGCGAGGACCGGAATCCCGAAATGCATCATTTCAACCAGTGAAGGATTTGTCCCCCCCGCCGAATGGCCATGCAGATAAATCACCGCACGGTCACGGATCGCCCGCAGCGCGCCGGGCTCGTAGACCGGGTCCAATAACGAAATGTCGGGGTTGTCTGCATAGGCAGCTTTTAGCCTGCGGCCATAACCGCTTCGGTCCCAGTTGCCAACGAAAACAAGAGGCATACCGAGACCGGCCCCTGCTTCCAGGATCATCTCCACATTGTTTTCGGGCTCTATTCTGCAAATCGCGAGCGCATATCGCGCTGGCAGGTCCTGGCAATTTTCCACGTGGGGCGTTGCCGAAACAGCATGATCACCACCGTAAGGGATCGTCACGCAAGGGACGCCGTATCGCGCCTGAACATATTCAGCAACCGCCTGATTGTCGGCGACTATCACATCCGAAAAGCGCACAGCGGCCCATTCCGAGGCTTTAAGCACTGCACGCGCCAGAGGGTTCCACTTGTCGCGGCGCCACTCGATGCCATCAATGTTCGTAACGATGCAGGGGCGCCCGAGCACCTTCCCTGCAATTCGAACTAAGGGCAAAATCAAAGCGCCGGAAACACCCAGAAGGAGAATGTGACTGCAGCCCCGCATCAGGGCATCGAGCATTGACCATGCATCATAGACCATGCTGGATGGGCCATTTGCCCCCAGAGGAACGAACCGGCGACGCGCGCCCCTGAAACAGGGCGCCCGGTCTTCAAACGCGGGCGCAGAGCAGTAGACTGTAATCCCGGCTCCGCCCTCCGCCCGTTCGGCATAGGTCACCAGATTTTCGGCGAGGGTTTCAAAGCCACCATAGCTGCCCGGCACCCCGACCGTGCCTATGATGGCCACATGGAACGCGGGCTGGATGCCTTCTTTTTTCTTTTTCTTCGATTTTTGAGACAATCGTCGCCAGCCCCCGCATCCCCGCTTGCATTCGCCGTACCGCATCGCCCAACCGAGCAGACGGTGCTGGACGACACCCGATCAACCCCATATATTCTGCTGAACCGTCTCAGACAATCTCGTTCCAAACGTGTTGGACACTCAGCGGGCAGTACATCCATGAGCCTTATCATTGCCTACCTTGGCATACTGACGGTCCTCGTTATAGCCCTGAACGCCCGGTTCCTGGGCGAGGCCCTCGGTGTCATGGATGACCCGGAGCAAGAAAAACACAAGCGGCATACTATCTCCACGCCACTGATCGGTTCATTACTCGTCGGGTCAATCGCCGTCACCATCGTCATAAATCAGATGGTCTTTGAGCTGAGTGATCGCTGGGGGGGCGTGAGCACCTGTGTCCTTCTTGTCGCAGCCTTGGGCTTTCTGGATGATCGCCACAATCTCAAATGGCAACTCAGGCTCGCCCTTATTGTGGCCATCTGCGGCCTGCTCGTTTGGCTGGTGCCGGAAATCCGGTTAACCAGCCTCCACTGGTCTTTCGGCGAGACAACCGTTCTCAGTCGCTGGGTCGGCGCCCTCCTGACAGTCGCCTGCCTTGCCACCCTCGTTGTTTCGTTCAACATGATGGATGGATATAATGGCGGCGTGATCGGGATCAGCCTTATCCTGGTTCTTGTCATGGCGCTGCTGTCCGTCAGCCCGCACCGGCAGGCGATCTGCCTGTTCCTCGCCTCGGCCCTTGGCATCATGTTCTTTTACAATATGAAGGGTAAATTCTTCCTTGGAGACGGCGGCGCCTATGCGCTTGGCCTTCTGGTGGGTTCACTTGCGCTGATGACTTATAATCTTGGCAGTGCAACCGTGCCCGTTTATGCGGATACCGTGGGAATTTGGCTGATGTTGCCGGCTGTTGACTGCCTGCGCGTTACGCTCGGTCGCAAGCTCCGGAAGCAGAGCCCTTTCAGTGCCAACCGTGACCATCTGCATCATATCCTCCTCGATCGTTTCGATGCCGGGACCACTCTGGCAATCATAATGTCGATTGTCGGGGCAACTGTCAGCTTGTCGCTCTTCACGGCGTCCTACAGCTTCATCCTGTTCGTGGCCTGTTTCTGCCTTTACTTCTTCATCCTGCCCATCATCGACAGCACTTTCCCTGCCAAAGCAGAAAACCCCTTGTAGGAACCGGCATCCCGACGAACCCTTTTGGTTCCACTGGCCGAACCGCCGTCCGCTGCTGTAGGAATTGGTGGTGAGTTCGGCATCACTCGAGGAGCCCAGAGCAAAACTCCGTGCATAAATTCCTGATCTATTTTCTGATTTCCTTTTCGCCCCTTCCATTTGCGAGCGCCCGCCCGGCGTGGCAATTGTTATGGACCGGGCTCATGTTGCTCGCTTCGATTGCCTTTTTCGCAGAGCGCATCTGGCGGAAGCGCTGGCTTTTCCCTGGCACGCATCTGCGCTCGATCCCGAAGGTTCCCCTTGTTTGCTTCGGGGTCGTCACCCTGTGGGCATTCCTTCAGCCCCTGAGCCTAGGCATTGCCTCCGGCCAGTATCCTTTTGATTCCACGATTGCGTTTGCGGAAACTGCGGGCACGCCAACGTCAATTGCGGTCAATACGGAAGCTGCCTTTTTCGGCGCCCTGCAGCTCTTGTCACATCTTGCGCTTTTCGTGCTTGTCTTCGCTTATGCACGCAGCCCCGAGGCTGTGAGCCGGCTGATACGTTTCATCGCCATCACAACGACCTGTTATGCAGCATACGGATTCATCACCTATATTTCCGGTAACGAGAAGGTGCTGTGGTTCGACAAATGGGCGAGCCTCGACAGCCTGACCTCCACCTTCGTCAACCGAAACAATTACGCAACCTATGCCGGGATTGGCATCATCTGCTGCCTTGTCTGGAGCGCGGACATCCTGATGCCTGATAAGGCAAAGGCGCTGAACCGCAAGGAACGTGTGGGCCAGACCATCAACCTCATCCTCGGCAAAGGCTGGATTCTCGGGCTGATGCTGTTTGTATCCTTCTCGGCGCTCATGCTCACCAACTCGCGGCTTGGAACAGCGGCGAGCATACTTGCGATACTGCTATTCCTGACGACAGCCTTTGCCCGGCATAGTCGCCCCGGCTTTCGCAAGCTGGCAATCTTCGGAAGCGCGCTCATGGCAACGCTGTACTTCGGCTACAATCTGAGCGGCGACATGCTGCAAAAGCGCCTTCTGGCTGACCCGCTTGAGGATGCTCGCTTTGAAATCTATCCCGGCGTCATCGACGCCATCGGACAGCGCCCGCTCACCGGCTACGGATTGGGCAGCTTTGCCGATGTCTTCCAGATGATCCGGTCGCCCGAATTGCCGGATCGGGTGAATTTCGACCAGGCGCATAGCGACTATCTGGAAATGGCTTTCAGCCTCGGCATTCCGGCATCGCTGATTGCGCTCATCGGCTTCATCTTTTGCCTCATCCCGCCGCTCAGGACACTGACGGCAAGTGATCGGCTTTTCCATACGAAACTCGGGATTCTCGCCGCCTCGTTCCTGGTTGCCGTGCATGCGACACTCGATTTCCCGCTCACAATTCCGGCGATATCATATATCCTGACCTGCCTTCTTGCGCTCGGTGTCAGCTCTGGGACGTTCAAACCGGGCGCCTCCCGCAAGTCCCCGCATCCGCCCAGCCGATAACCGAAGCCTTTCAAAGGCAAATCCGGCGCACCTGACCAATGGCAAGGTGCTATTCTGAACCCGAAATCGACATGAACTCCCGCATGGGGACGGACAGAGGCAATCCCATCCGCCCCTTTCACTTCGCGAGATGCCTTACTTGCGCTTGCCGACCTGCTGCCAGTTGCCGGGATTGAGGACAATCGTGTCACTCTCTGCCGGGAAATGGATGGTCAACGGATACCGCCCGGGCACCGTATAATCGCCACCCGCTGCAGCCTGTAATTCCACCGCTTCTTCATGCCCGATGCCATAAACCGGGCGCTTGCCAACCGCGCGTGCAAACAGTTTGCCGTCTTTCGCGGTGACCTCAAGGCTCGCGAAACGGCTGAACTCGTAGGCGCCTGTGGCGTTATCCTGCGCCGCCTTCTGTAACTTGCTCCCTTTCGCGAGGATGGCCGCCTTCGGCTGTTCAGGTACTGACGCGAGGATCGCATCCCACATCACTTCCGAAGCCATCACGCCAAGATCAGGCGAGCCATAGGGCGCCCCCTCCACTTCGGCGGTGGAGACCGCATAAAGCACATCACCATCGAACTGGGTGGCGAAGGGCTGGATGCCCCGGCCCATCGACGTATGCACCTGCACGGCCAGACGCTTCAGTTCCGGCGGGGTCAGTTTCTGGTTGGTCACGATCAGGCTGATCGTCGTGTTTTTGGCGCTGGCGGTTTCAGCGTCCCCGCCAGTCCAGCCTTCCTTGCGGCTTTCTGGGAAATCCTGCATCAGCTCCGCCGTCTTCAGGTCTTTCGGCCAGCCTTTCGCCTTGTAACAGGCGGCAATCTTGCCATCGCGGTCGGTGATCACGCCGTAAGGATTGGCAACAACAAAGGCCGCGATCTTGAGGTCGCCCACCTGCTTGAAGGCACCGCCCTGCCCTGAAAAGGCATTGCAGCCAAAGAAGCCGCCACTTTTGGCAAACCGCCCGGCGCCCCGTGCACCAAGGGGGAATGCCCCCGGCTTTGCGGCGCGGAACGCAGCCTGCGCCAGCCGTTTGTCGGGATAGATTTCATTGAGACGCCGCGAGCCGAAATCGAAAATGATCGATCCCACCGACATAGCAATATTGGGCTCCATGGAGAAAGCGTCACCATCGCGGATGCCGTCGTCCTTGAGCGCGGAGGCCACCGCCGTCACACTTTCAAGGCCGTACCAGGACCCGCCCGAAAAGACGATGGTATCAAGTTCCGGGAAATCGTAGCCAAGGTCCATATAAGGTGCATTCACCGTGCCCGGCCCGCCGCCACGCACATCCACCTGCACCAGCACGCGCTTCTGGAAATGGAAGACCGTAACACCGGTCGGCCCGTCTTCATATTCGCCCGTACCCACATGCAGGAGCGGCCAGTCGAAATCCATCGTCCGGTCGGACTTGTTGAGAACAAGCGGCAGCGTTTCCTGATTGTCGAGAGGCTTTGCTGTGTCTGCCGTCGCGGGTACGGCGAGCATGGCGCATGTCGCACCCGCTGCCATCAGGCGCGTGAGCGTGCGGCGAGCAAAGCGTGCGATTTTCGTATTGGCTGTCATGTCCCTTGATCCTCCCTTGATTGGCGGCGCATTCATCCGCCTTCCTGCTGGAAATCTTAAGGCTGCAAGCCCCAAGCGGAAGATGCGCTTCATGTCATGTGTGGTGCACTGGGCGCACCAAGGCCGGATCAGGCGTCCGGCACTTCCTTGGCGATGGCGGTATGGAGCCAGCTGCGGAAACGCCGGACAGAGGGCTGCTCCCAGCGGTCGGCCCGCGCCATGAACAGATAGGCCGCCGGCGTCTTGCCCGAGAACAGCGGATTGCCGGCACCGACTTCGACAAGCCGCCCGGCCGCAAGATCGGCTGCCGCCACCAGATGGTTGCTGAGGGCGATACCGCGCCCGTGGCGGGCAGCATCCAGCGTCAGGTGCCCCTGCCACAACAGGGTGCCGCCCTGACAGTAATCACTGCCATCCACGCCGTGGGCCGCCAGCCATTCGAGCCACGGGCCGTAGCCTTCCTCGTGCAGCAGCTGATGCCGGGCGAGATCTTCGGGGCGCTCGATCACTGGACGTGCCTTCAGATAGCCGGGGCTCGCAACCCCGATGATCGGCAGATTGGCCAGCTCCAGCGCGCGCAGGCCCTGATCGATATGATAGGGCGTGCCATATTGCTGTACGAAACGGATGTCCACATCGGCTTCGTTGCCCATCAGGTCGGGGCTCATGTCGGTGGGACGCACTTCGATATCCACGCCCGGATAAGCGGCCTCGAAAGCGCCAAGCCGCCCTGTCAGCCAGTGGAAGGCAAGGCCCGGCATGCACCATATCTGCAGTGGCTGGCTGCCGCTTTGTTTCATCATATCAAGGGTCGCCTGCGCGATCGTATCGATCGCCTCGGCGATGCGCGCATGATAGTCGCGGCCAGTATCGGTCAGGACAACGCCGGTCGGCGTGCGCTCGACCAGTGTGGCACCCGTCCATGTTTCGATGGTGCGAATGTGCCGGCTGATCACCGCGTGATCGCGCTCCAGCCCTTGCGCAGCCTTGCGGATACCGCCGAGACGCGCGACGGCGTCAAGGGCGCGCAAGGCCTCGAACGGCGGCAAAGCCTTGCGGGGCGGCAGGCCCTGCGGGGAAAAGCTGCGTTTCGGTTTGTCAGCCGGCATCTTGGTCTCTGGTCTTCACTGGATACAGGAAACCGCGCCACCTGCAGGCAGGCGCCACGAAACCCTGATCTTGCTGACGCACCGAGCTGTGTGTCAAGCCTGCCCCCTAGCCAAGTCGCAGCATGCGCCGGAAGGCGCCATAGCCCAGAAGCACGATCAGCGCTCCGGCCCCGGCGACCGCCGCATGCAAAAGCCAGAAACCGGCAGGCGATAGCGGCTCGTAAAACCGGCCGAGCCAGCCGCTCATAAAGCCCCCCACGAACAGCGACAGATAATAGGCGCTGATCATCATGGCATTCACGGCTTCGGGGGCAGTGCGCGACACAAGCGCCATCATCACCGGCCCCACATAGAGGAAGCCAATGGCGCAGATGAAATGGAAGAGGACAGGCCACATCAGGCCGACCATCCCGCCGTCCGAAAGCCATTCGCCCGCCGCCAGCCATACATAGGCAAGGCCGAAGATGAAGCAGCCCTGCATGATCTTGATCAGGTCGCCCCGTTCAGCCTGCCGCGCCCGCTGGTGCCGCCAGTAAAGGATAACGAGCGGGGCAAGCGCCAGAACCGCAAGGGAATCGAGCGATGAAAACCAGGTAACAGGCATCTCGAGGCCAAAAACAGAGCGGCTGACGCGTTCCTTGATCCAGAGGGGATAGGTGTTCCAGACCTGAAATTGCGCGCTCCAATACATGGCGGCAACCACGAAAAGCGCAAGGATCGCGGCGATGGTCGTGCCATCGCCTTTCTGCAGCTTGGGACGGTCACCGCGGTCGATCCGCTTGCCGTCGGGCGGCAGATAGTGACGCCCCTTCAGATAGATAACGATCCCGACCAGCATGCCGATGCCGGCAGCACCAAAGCCGTAGTGCCAGCCGTAAAGTTCGCCGAGCGTGCCGCACACCAGAGGGGCGACAAAGGCGCCGACATTGATCGCCATATTGTACAGCGAATAGGCCGTATCGCGGCGCTGGTCATCCCGCGCATAAAGCCGGCCAACCTGCGCAGCGAGGTTACCCTTCAGGAGCCCGGCCCCGAAAATCAGCGACAGAAGCGCGAACAGAAATGCGGCCTCTAGCGCCATCAGGAAGTGACCGAGCGCCATGAGGGCCGCACCGATCAGAACGGCGCGCTGCTGGCCAAGCCAGCGGTCACCCAGCCAGCCGCCGATTACCGGGGTGAAATAGATGAGCCCGCCATAAAGGCCGAAAATCTGGGTCGCCAGCGCCTGCGTGCCGAGGGGGCCGAAAACCGCTTCAAGCCCTGTTCGAAAAGCGCCAAAGCCCATCACCCGGTTGGCGTTTTCAGGTTCCAGCAGATAGCCGGCCATATAAAGCACCAGAAGCGCCTGCATGCCATAGTAGGAGAAGCGCTCCCACGCCTCGGTGAAAACAATGAAGGCGAGCCCGCGGGGGTGCCCCATGATATCGCGGGGCTGGTTCAGCGGTGTTCCGTTCATATGGCTTTGCCCCCGGATCGTGTCAGCGGATCGTCTTGACGACGGCGTTGAAGAAATCGTTGTCGAGAATGACCTCGGAGCCGATGGGCTTGGCCCGGGCGCTCCAGACCACAATGACAATTTTCTCGGCCGGATTGATATACATATATTGCCCGAAGATGCCGCGTGCCGAAAAACCCGCCTCGAACTGGGTTCCAGCCGGCGGTTTCACCGGCCACCACATGAAACCATAGTCAAGCGGCTGGCCGCCCACCTCGCGCGATGACCCGGCCTCCTTCACCCACCAGTCCGGCAGGACCGCCTCGCCGTCAATCACGCCGCCATTCATAATGAAGTGGCCAAACCGCGCGTAATCCCTGAGCGTCGCGGAAAGCCCGCTACCCGCGACTTCGAGCCCGTCGGGGGCTTCGAGCCACCATGTGGCGTCCGCCGCCATACCAAGGCGGGACCAGATTTTGCGGGAAAGATAATCCGACAGATATTCGCCCGTGGCAGCGCGGATCAGTTCCCCCACAACATGGGTTTCGCCGGTGCTGTAATTCCAGTGCGTGCCGGGCTCGGCCACGCGCGGCAGGTTTGCCATATATTCAAGGATGGCACCCGGTTGCTGGGCGATCTGCAACTCCAGTACCTGACGACGTTCGGACCCGCCGAAAGTATGGGTCTCGTCCCAGCGCACACCCGAGGTCATCTGCAGGAGGTGCTTCACAGTCACCCCGTCATAGGATGACCCCTTGAGAGACGGCAGATATTTGCTGAGCTGATCGTCAAGGCTGCCAATGGAGCCATCCTTGATCGCCGCACCGACAAGCGTGGTGCTGACCGACTTCGCCATGGACATGGACATCCAACGCGTTTCCGGCCCGTTTCCATATTCATATTGCTCGCGGACAATCTTGCCATCGCGCGCCACGAGCAGCGCCGTCACCCGATTGCGCGCCACATAATCAAAGAGATCATAATCCCCCTGATCGGTTTCGATTGTCATGTCGTCAAGCGGCAGGGGGCGATAGCCGAATGGTCTCACGAACTTGTCCTCCCCCCGTGTTACGGTGCGGGTCGGGAAAAGCCTGTCGATATTTCTGAATGTTTCGATCTGAACAGTCGGAAACAGCCGCCCGGCATAGGCATCGCGTACATTGCCGATCATCAACTCGCCTGACGGCTTCTGTTCGTCCATCATCCATCCCCTCATGAATCCGCTATATCCGGGTGAGCCTAGAAGGCGGGCCCGCGCGCCGGAAGGTGAGAACGGCGCCCCATGTGGTGAGACAGACGCACCGGGGCAACGCACCCTCGAGGCACCGGCACACAAATACCGAACAAAAGCCCAGGGTTTCGTCCGCGCCGGTCTGGTGACTGCAGCGCACCGTCTGCTGCATCATTGGCATCTGTTTCATCCCCATACCCCATGCAAACCTGACGATTGCGGAAGTATGGATGGCAGCGGACCAGCAATGGCAATCGCTGCCGGGATCAACTCTCGGGGGAACGACCATGAACAAAAGAACTGGCAAATTTCTAACTTCCCTGTCTGCGCTCGCACTGCTGCAGACCGGGGCGGCAAACGCCGCAGCCGACGGTGTGGACCTGACGTTCGAGGAAATCGTCGTCACGGCCCAGAAGCGCGAACAGCGCCTGATGGAAGTGCCGATGGCCATCACGGCCTTCGGCGGCACCGAACTCGAACAGCGTGGCATCGACAGCATCCAGGATCTGTCCTTTGCCGTTCCGGGCCTTACGATGCGTGAGGACGGCCCCGGCAGCTACCAGATTTTCCTGCGCGGCATCGCCAATGCCTATGGCGGCGGTTCGCTCGTCAGCGTCTATCAGGACGAAGTGCCGATGAACCTGACCGGGTACGACGTGCTGCCGACCCGCACGCTGGATCTTGCCCGTATCGAGGTGCTCAAAGGCCCGCAAGGCACGCTTTACGGTCAGGGCGCCGTTGCCGGCACCGTGCGCTATATCACCAACGACCCGAAGCTTGACGAATTCGAAGGCAGCATGGATGCCACGCTGACTTCGGTGAAGTCGGGCGACATGGGCGCCGAGGTCACCGGCGTCTTCAACATTCCGGTCGTCAAGGACAAGCTCGCCGTACGCATCGCTGCAACGGGCAAAACCGGCGGCGGCTGGCAGGACCAGCCCGAAGTCGGCATTGAAGACGGCAACGACGAGGAACTGACCAACCTGCGCGTCAAGGTGCTGTGGCAACCGACCGAAAACCTATCGCTGCTTGGCACCTTCATTTCCTACCATGCGGAATATGAACTGGGCCAAGGCTATGAACAGCCGGACCGCACCGTCTTTGTTGCCCTTGATCCGGCCAAGACGCTGATCCCGAAAGTCTGGGACTATGAGCTTTACAACCTCACCATGACCTATGATTTCGGCGGCGCGGAACTGATGAGCTCCACGAGCTATGTCTCACAGGATCACCAGTATCCCTTCGCCTACCGGGGCGGTGAGGAAACAGTCTATGGCGGCAACTATGCCGGCAATGACCTGCGCTACAATCCCGGCAACCAGTTCACGCAGGAACTTCGGCTTTCGTCCACCGGCGACGGGCCGTTCCAGTGGACGCTCGGCGGTTTCTACCGGGATATGGAACGCTCGCTGACCGCCTATTTCGAATATGACTATTTCGGCTTCATCGTTGAAGATCAGGAATATTTCTCGGAAAACACTTCCAAGTCCCACGCCCTGTTCGCGAATGCATCCTACAAGCTGACCGACCGGTTCGAGGTTGGCGCCGGCATCCGCTACTTCAAGGACAAGGCTTCGGAAACGAACGGCTTCGCCCCGGACAGCGTCACCGAAAAGGGCAGCTTCGATACGGTCAACCCGCGCTTCTACCTTTCCTATGCCATCAGCGACGACGCCAACCTTTACGCCAGCGTCGGCAAGGGCTTCCGCAGCGGCGGCTTCAACACCGGCGGCAACCCGCCGTTCAATCCGGAATCGCTCTGGAGCTATGAAGTCGGCCTGAAGGGCAGCCTCGCAGACGGCGCGGTCTATTACGATCTTGCCGCCTATTACACCGAATATAACGACATGCTGCGGCGCGGCCTCGTCTTCCTCGGCCCCGAGCTTGGCCTGCAGCAACTGGTAAGCAACGTGGGTGCGGCCGAAGTGAAAGGTCTTGAGGCCTCGATCAACTGGAAAGTGACGGACGCCCTGACCTTCAGCGCCGCCGGCACCGTGATTGATGCCGAAGTCACCGAAATCACCGCCGAAGATACCGCCAACGTCGTGGGCGACCCCATCGACTATGTGCCGGACTTCAGCTTCACGCTCGGCGCCAACTATGATTTCAACTGGAATGCCGACACGCCCGGCTTCTTCCGGGTGGATTATAGCTATCGGGACAAGCTGCCCTATGTCGACCTGACGAGCTTCCCGGCGGAAAACACACCGCAATATTCCGACAAGATCGCCCTTCTGGATGCGCGCGTCGGTGCCACGCTCGGGCAGTTCGATATTGAAGTTTTCGTGCAGAACCTGACGAACGAAAACAAATATATCGATCCCTATCACGACTGGAACAACGCCAACCGGACGCGCCCGCGCACCATCGGCGTTTCTGTCGGGCTCGATTTCTGATCGAACGAACAAGCCATGCGCCGTCGCCGGGCACCGGCGGCGGCACCTTCATGGATCACGATATGACCAGTCACTTCAAACCGGGCAAAAGGCGCGTCACCACATGGGATGATGTAGGCCGCGACACGTTCGTGCCCGACCATTATGCCATGCCGGAAGGCAGTGACCTCAGCGCCCACATCGCCGCCCACCCCGTGGCCCAGATGTTCACCGCGCATGAAGGCCGCTTGCAGGTAACTGCCGTGCCCTTCGTTCGGGCGACAGGCAGCAAAGATCAGCCCCTTCTGCTGGATGGCCACATGGCAGCGCGCAACCCGCAATGCGCGGCAATACGCGACGGTGCACCGGTGCTGCTGCAATTCTGTGCGCCCGGCGCCTATATCTCACCGCGATGGTTCAGGGAGCGGATGACCGCCCCTACCTGGAGCTATGTGACCGTACAGGTGCGTGGCAGGCTACGGCCCATTGCCACCGCCGCCGACACGCTCGATATTATCGATCGTACCGTCGCCCATATGGAAGCGCAGACGCTGCGGGCGGGCGAGACAGCATGGACCTGTGCCCCGCTGACGGACGAACAGATGGACCGCTATCTCGGCATGATCCTCGCCTTTCAGGTGGAAGTGAGTGCCGCGGAAGGCATCTGCCGCCTCAATCAGGAAAAAACGGACACCGACAGGCAAAGCATCATCGAAGGCCTGCAGCTTCAAACTGATGCAGGCAGCCGGCATATCGCTGCGCTGATGCAAGCCGGCATGGAGGCCAGCGCGTGACGCGGCAAACCCGGATATCAGTGCCTGCGGTGCATAGCGCGCACCGCCGCAGCGGCGCTTGGCACCATCCGCAAGGCGCCGCTTTTTTCCATCCTGCAAAGGTCCAGAAACCCCTCGCTGCCGCCTGCATTTCAGGTCGGTGGCGGGGGAATCAATAGACGCCGGGCGACAACAGCAAACCGGCCAAGAAGAGAGGGGAACAATCATGTCTGGCATGGAACGCACCACCGACGAATGGCAGCGCATTGATGTGGAACACCATCTGCATCCTTTCACCGATCCGCGCTATTTCGACAAAAAGGCGCCGCTGATCGTCACGCGCGCCGATGGCATGCATGTATGGGATTCAAGCGGACGCCAGATCCTCGACGGCATGGCCGGCCTCTGGTGCGTGAATGTGGGCTATGGCCGCAAGGAACTGATCGAGGCGGCGAACCGCCAGATGAGTACGCTCGCCTACTATAACGTCTTCTTCCAGAGCGCGACGCCGCCGCAGATTGAGCTTTCCCGCCTGCTGGCAGAGGTCACGCCTGAAGGGCTCGATCATATCTTCTTCGCGAACTCGGGGTCCGAAGCCAATGATACGATCATCCGGATGGTACGGCACTTCTGGGAAGTGCAAGGCCAGCCGGACAAGCATGTCTTCATCGGCCGCAAGCTCGGCTACCATGGCAGCACGGTGGCCGCGACAAGCCTTGGCGGCATGCAGAATATGCATGCGATGGGTCGCTCGCTGCTGCCTGGCTTCGAACATATCATGCATCCGCACTGGTATCTTGAAGGCGGGGACATGGACCCCGATGAATTCGGCCTGAAAGCTGCCCGTGCGCTCGAGGACAAGATCCTCGAACTGGGCGCCGACAATGTCGCTGCCTTTATCGGAGAGCCGATCCAGGGCGCGGGTGGCGTGATCGACGCGCCCCGCACCTATTGGCCGGAAATCGAGCGTATCTGCCGCAAATATGATGTCCTACTCGTCGTCGATGAGGTTATCTGCGGTTTTGGACGCACCGGTGAATGGTTTGGCTGCCAGACTTACGGCGTAATGCCCGACCTGATGCCGATGGCCAAGGGCCTGTCTTCGGGCTATCTGCCGATTGCGGCCGTTGCCTATAACGAGCGGGTCCACAAGGTGCTGAAGGATGGCGGGCTGTTTTCACACGGCTATACCTATTCGGGCCACCCGGTTGCCTGCGCTGTTGCCATCGCCAACATTGATCTGATCCGCCGCGACAAGCTGGTGGAGCGCGTGCGCGATGATGTCGGGCCCTATTTCCACGACCGCCTGAAGGCTGCTGTCGGTGACCATCCGCTGGTTGGCGAAGTACGTGGCAAGGGGCTGCTTGCCGGTGTGCAACTGGTGAAGGACCGCGACAGCCGCACCCTTTTTGATACCGCCGACAATGTGGCGATGCGGGTCCGTGACCTGTGCTTAGAGCGCGGGCTGATCATGCGCGCTGTCGGTCAGTCGATGGTCGCAAGCCCCGCCCTGATTGTGAAACGCGCGCAGATTGACGAGATGGCGGATATTCTGGCCGACAGCCTGAATGCGGCTGCCCGCGAATTCGGGATGGCCTGAAAATGACAGTCCTTGCCCGTTCAACCGAAGCAGGCGACGCCCTCGCCGACCGGATCATAACATGTCCCCTGCCCGGTGGCTGGCGAGGACCGACCTTCCCGGTTCTCAACCCGGCCACCGGCGCGCACCTCACCGATGTGGCCGACATGGGGCCTGATGAGGCCAAGGCTGCCGTTAAGGCCGCCAGTCAGGCACTCGCGTCATGGGCGGGCCGTACGGCCAAGGAACGTGCCGCTATCCTGATGGCATGGCATGACCGCATCCTGCAGAACAAGGACGAACTCGCCCGGCTGCTGACCCTTGAAATGGGCAAGCCTTTGGCGGAAGCAGCAGGCGAGGTCGCCCATGGTGCGTCCTATATCGCGTGGTTCGCGGAGGAAGCGAAGCGGCTCTATGGCGATGTGATCCCGACGAACGACCCGAACCGCCGCATGCTGGCAATCCGCCAGCCGATCGGGGTCGTCGCCGCCATCACGCCCTGGAATTTCCCGAGCGCGATGATCATGCGCAAGGTGGCACCTGCCCTCGCGGCGGGTTGCACGGTTGTCATCAAGCCGGCTGAAGACACGCCGCTATCTGCCATCGCGCTGCTGCAGCTTGCCGGGGAGGCAGGCATGCCCGAAGGCGTGCTGTCGCTTGTCACTTGCCGCAAGCCGGCCGAGATCGCCCGCGTGCTGACCGACCACCGCGATGTTCGCAAGCTTTCCTTCACCGGGTCCACCGCTGTCGGCAAGCTCCTGATGCGGCAGTGCGCCGATACGGTGAAGAAGGTTTCGCTGGAACTTGGCGGCAACGCACCGTTCATCGTCTTTGCCGATGCCGACCTTGATACCGCCGTGAATAGCGCCATGCTCGCCAAGTTCCGCAATGCCGGGCAAACCTGCATCAGCGCCAATCGTTTCCTTGTGGAAGCGTCCGTCCTGCCTGCCTTCACCGAAAAGCTGCTGGCCCGGATTGCCGGGCTAAAAGCGGGCGACGGGCTGGAGGCCGGCACCAGTCTTGGCCCCATCATCAATGAAGCGGGGCTTGCCAAGATCGACAGGCTGGTGACCACCGCCATGGAACAGGGTGCCACGCTCCTCACCGGCGGCTACCGGATCGAACGCCCCGGCACCTTCTACGCACCGACCGTGCTTGCTGACGTCACGCCCGCGATGGATATCAGCAAGGCAGAAATCTTCGGTCCGGTTGTCACGCTTTCCGCGTTCGAAACGGAAGCCGAGGCCATCCGGCTCGCCAACGATACCGACTATGGGCTCGCTGCCTATGCATTCACGCGGGAGATGGGCCGCCTGTGGCGACTGCCCGAAGCGCTGGAGTTTGGCATGGTTGCCATGAATGAAGGCACGGTCGGCAGCGAAGCCGCCCCCTTTGGCGGCGTCAAGGAATCGGGGATCGGCCGCGAAGGGTCCCGCGTTGGTATCGATGAATATGCCGAGATCAAATATGTGGGCATGGGCGGCATCGGCGCTGCCCGTTAATCCCTCAGGCTTCCGCTGGCTCCGGCGCTGATCGCCTGCTACCTGTCAGATTACGAGCAGGTGATGCTGCGGCAGGGGACGGCTTTCGCCCCTTGCCGCTTCCGGTTGCGCTTGAACTTGTCGTGCAAGCTCTTTATGAAATCATTGTCTGTTGACGGGATTTGAGGGCTGCGCCCGCCCCCTGCCAGACCCCCGCCGTGTACCAAAATTTGTGGGACCGGGGATCGCAGTGATCGTCTGCGCTGAGTTACATCAACAGCGGAACTTCAAGGCAATATGCGGACATTGACGCTTCAGCACCGGCATGAAAAGGCCACATCAGAGAAAGGCCGCAAACGAGTCGAACTGATTCTGAATGCCGCACGGGATGTGTTGATCAACGAAGGTTACCCCTCCCTTTCCATGCGCAAGATCGCGGCTAAAGCCGGGATCACGCTTGGCAATCTTTCCTACTATTATGCGACCAAATCCGACCTGTTGCTCGATCTCGTCGATGCCATCATTCAGGGCTATGTGGGCTGGTGGAATGTCATCCTTGCCGATGAGACCCTGAAGGCCGAGGACCAGTTCCTGCAGATCATCCGCATGATCATCGAGGATCTCGACACGCGCGAAACGACTCACTTTTTCCCCGAGCTTTGGGCCCTCGCCAACCATGAGGCATTTGCCGCCGAAGCCATGGAGCATGTCTATAGCCTCGTCCGGGAAATGCTGATCGGAATCATGCGCCGGCTGAACCCTTCTCACAGCGATAATGAACGGGAAGCGCTTGCTTATTTCATTTGCGGATCGTTCGAGGGCCAGACCGTTTTTGCAGGCTATCAGGGCACCGGCAACCGCCACCTTGGCCTTATCGCCAACATCTCGGCATGGTCTTTCCTGAACCTGATCTACAATATTACGTCCGAAGAAATTCGCGGGCTTCCAGCCACGGGCCGCTGACCCTCATCCCCCGCGTTTCCACCTTTGTTGAATGCCCCGCACTATCGAGCGCCAGGCCAATTTCAAGGCGCTCGTAGACCATCCCATTGTTTTAGTTAGAGATATTTTACCGTTACCGCGTGTCGCCACGCCGTCCCTGCGAAACATTATTGCCGCAAAAGCACCCTCTCCTTTTCGGATCAATTAAAAACTTGGCGGTCGTCTTATTTTTAATATAGGACATTTGTCATGTTTTTATGACGGGATCGTTCGGAGTTGCGAATGAGGTGCCGGGATTGCCCCGCACCACGGAAGGGGAAAATGATGTCGCTCAAATCTGCCATCCGTCGCGTTGCCGGTGCATCCCTGATGTCCATGATGACGGCAACTGCAGGCCTCGCCGATGTTTTGCCGGTGGAGGAGATGCCGTCGGTTCAGACCCTGCCCAAACAATATCCCGCCAACTGGCTGCTGCTTCACGACCTGAACTTCTTCAGCCTCATAGACGGCAAGGTCGTGGTGGTCGACGTGACGGCAGACAACCGCAACTACAAAGGCGCAATCGGCGCTGCGCAGTTTGCGTCTGTCATCAGGTCGGCCGAACGGCAGGAAATCTATGTCGCCGAGACTTTCTACAGCCGGGGCACGCGGGGCACGCGGACAGATGTGGTGACCATCTACGATACCGCAACGCTTTCCACGGTGGGCGAGATCGTCCTGCCCGATGCAAAGCGGGCCTTGACGGTCACCCAGAAAGGCAACCTGCGACTGACGCAGAACCAGCGCTATCTTCTGGTCTTCAACTTCACGCCCGCGGCTTCGGTCACCATCATTGACCTTGAGACACGCGCGATCACCAGCGAGGTCGACGTTCCGGGCTGCATGCTGACTTACCCCATGGGCAAGCAGGGTTTTGCTTCCCTCTGCGGCGACGGCACCATGATTTCGTTCCAGGTGGATGACGCTGGCCAAGCGCATCGGGGCGCCTCGACCGAAGCCTTCAACAATCTCGACGACGATCCGCTGTTCATGAAGTCGGTCAACCTGAACGGCATCGAATATTTCCCGAGCTTCAAAGGGCGCCTGCAGGCCGTTGACCTGAAGGGCGAAGCGCCGGTGATCGGCAAAAGCCTTTCGCTCATTCCCGCCGCCGACAAAGGATGGCGCCCCGGCGGCTGGCAGATCATAGCTGGCAATGGCAGCACCGTCTGGCTTCTGGTTCACCCTGACGGCGTGAACGGCAGCCACAAGAACGGGGGCTCGGAAGTCTGGTCCTTTGACGTCACCTCCGGGAAGCGCCTGTCGCGGGTCACGCTGAAAAACTGGGGCGTGTCGATCGAGGTGGCCGGCGCCAAGGCAGAGTGGCTGGCTGTCGGCACTGCGTCTGGTGATCTGGATGTCTATAATAGTGCAACAGGTGCCTTCGAGCGCACCATTGGCGGCCGCATGACGGCCAACCCGATGGTGATGCACAATGTAACGGGATCACGTTGATGGACCCGCTGTTTCACCTCGTGATAGCCGCCTTCATCTTGGTCCTCTGCGCCCACGCGGGGATCACCAAATTGGCGCATCCCGAACGCCTGCTGCCTGCCGCGCGTGTGCTTTCAGGTCTTCCGGAAAAGCTTTTGGTGCTGGCCCTGCCTGCCCTCGGCATTCTGGAAATCGTGATCGGCGTGTCGCTGTTTATGCCGGTCGTGTCCCCTTACGCCGCTATCGCAGCCGCACTCCTCTTCCTTGGCTACGGCCTGCTGATCGCCCGTCAACTGGCCAGGGGCAACAGGCACTTCGATTGCGGTTGCTCGCTGATTTCCTCCCCCCGCAAGACCGAAACGGCCTCCCGCCATGTCGCCCGGAATCTTGTTCTCGTGGCAGGCGCGGTCTTGCTCCTTATCCCCGTGGCAAGCCGGACCCTTGTCTGGTTCGATTTCCTGAACGGCCTGTTCGGGCTTGCCGCACTCCTCTGCCTTTACATGACCTTTGACGCCCTGGCCGCGCTGAACCCGGCCCACGGAAGGAAGCTTTCATGACCACTGCCCTTGTCGTCTCGCAAATTCTGCTCTGGGCCCTTGTGATTTCCATGTCGCTGGTCATCGTGGCACTGGCCCGACAGGTCGGGGTGTTGCACGAACGGCTGGCACCGGCCGGTGCCTTGGCCATGAACAGAAAACTCAAGGTCGGCGACAAGGCTCCGCAGGCGCCTGTGACCGATCTGAACGGCCGGTCAAGCATGCTGGAACCTGCAAGTAATGGCCGCAGCGAGCTTCTGTTCTTCCTGTCGCCGGATTGCCCAGTGTGCAAGACGCTGCTGCCCGCGCTCCATTCCTTCCGCAAAAACGAGCGCAAATGGCTTGATGTCTCGATTGCATCCGACGGTGAAGCCGCCCCCCATCAGGCCTTTGCGCAGTCGGAAAATCTCGATTTCGCGAAATATTACCTGTCGGAGGAACTCGGGAAGGCCTTCGGCGTCTCGAAGCTCCCCTATGCCGTCCTGATTGACGAAAAAGGCACGATCGCCGCAATGGGGCTCGTCAACAGCCGCGAGCATCTCGAAAGCCTCGTGAATGCCCGCACCATGGGGGTCGCCTCCATCCAGGATTATATGCGCGACCGCGCTTCTGCGTGACCGTGAGAATGGCTCGGACCTAGGGGATTGATGATGAAAAAGTTGGACCAGAAAGTTGAAAGGCTCGCCCGCGGCCTTGCGCACCGCACCTCTCGCCGCAGCCTCCTGACCCTTATTGGCAGTGCGATTGCCGGCGGTGTGGCCATTCCCCTTTTGCCCGTTGCCCGCGCGTCGTCACCGCAGCATGGCGGACAGGGCGAAGGCAACGGCTATCCGGGCGTCGCCTCACAGTCCACCGGCAACCCTCAAGACCCCGGCGACCCGACAAGCTGCGATTACTGGCGTTACTGCGCGATCGACGGCTTCCTGTGCAGCTGCTGTGGCGGCACCCAAAACAGCTGCCCTCCGGGAACCGAAATGTCGCCGATCACCTGGATCGGCACCTGCCAGAACCCGGCAGACGGCGTGAACTACATCATTTCCTACAATGATTGCTGCGGCAAAAGCAGCTGTGGCCGCTGCATGTGCAACCGCAATGAATCCGATCTCCCGATGGTTCGTCCGCAGGCAAACAACGACATCAACTGGTGCCTTGGCACGGCCAGCACGATCTACAACTGCTCGACCGCCATCATCATCGGCACGGCGCTGGAGTGACACCATTGCGGATTGCCTCGCTGACCATCGGCCTTGTTGCCACCTTCGCCATTCAGGCCTCCGCGTTTGCGGGCCCTGATGAAAATGGCCGCCTGCAATTCAAACGCTGCGCCGCCTGCCATCTGGCCACCGGCGAGGGCGTACCGGGCGCGTTCCCGTCGCTCAAAACCCCTGAAGTCGGCTCCTTCTATGAAACCGATGAAGGGCGCCTGTGGCTCGTCCATGTCGTGAACAGCGGACTGGCCGGTGAAATCACCTCCGGCGGCAAGACATACCGGGGCTTCATGCCCGCCCAAGGTGGCGCCCTTGGCCCCGAAGGCATCGCTGACGTCCTGAATTTCGTGCTCCATGAATTTCACCCGGCCCGCAAAGACCCCACCAGTTTCACGGCAGATGAGGTGAAAGCGCTTCTCGATACACACGGCAAGCCCAATCCGAGAACCTTATCCGAAACACGCCGCGCGCTTCTGGAAAAAGGAACGGACTGATGGTTCGCCCGGCTCTCGCAATCCTCACGATGATCGCCTCTTCCAGCGCCTTTGCTGATGATGCCGTCCGGGATGCAAGAGCCGCATTTCTTTGGAAAATGAACTGTCAGGGTTGCCATCAGGCTGACGCCCGCGGCTCGGCCGGTGGCGCGCCGGACATGCGTGGCTATGTCTCCCGTTTTCTTTCGGTCGATGGCGGACGCGCCTATCTCGGGCGGGTGCCGGGCGTTGCCTTCGCGCCGATGTCGGATGCCGACATTGCCAATCTCCTGAACTGGACCCTCAAGGAATATGACGGCGGGCATATCCCCGAGGATTTCAAACTCTATAGCGCCGAAGAACTCGGCCATCTCAGAAAAAACGCCCTCATAGAGAATGCCAAAAGCGAGAGGGAAGCGCTCGTCCGGAAACTGGCGGAGATCAGCCAGACAAACTGAGCCGAAATCAAAAACGTCCAGCCGGGGGGCCGGGCGTCATCAAAAAGGGGTTAGGAAATGAACACGAAATACACGATCAGGGCACTGCTTTGCAGCTGTGCCTCTCTGGCAATCCAGGCACCGGCCGCCATGGCGCAGGATGACAGCGCCACCAGTTCGGTCATGTTCGAGGAAATCACCGTTACCGCACAAAAGCGGGAGCAACGGGCACAGGATGTCGGCATCGCGATCACGGCGATCAGCGGCAACCAGATGAAGGCATTCGGCATGACCAATGCCCAGCAGATCACCGATTTCGCCCCCGGCGTCAGCACGGTGCAGCCGAACGGCGAGGCTAACTATTCCATCGCCATTCGCGGCGTCGCCAACAGCGATTTCACGACCAACGTCGAAAGCCCCGTGGCGATCTATGTTGATGAAACCTACATCAGCCAGACCTCCGGCGCCGGCTTCATGATGTTCGATCTGGACCGCGCTGAAATTCTTCGCGGTCCGCAAGGCACCCTCTTTGGCCGCAACGCCACGGGCGGGCTTGTTCATTTCATCACCCGCAAGCCCTCTCAGGAAGCGGAAGGCTATATGGAAGTGTCCTATGGCCGCTTCGACCGGGTAAGGGCCGAAGGCGCCTATGGCACGCCGCTCAACGATCAGTGGTCTGCGCGGGTATCCTTCGCCACCAATCAGGGCGACGGCTATATCACCAACCGCCAGAACCCGGGGCAGAAGCTGAACAATGCCAACGAAACGGCGGGACGCCTGCAGCTTCTGTATGAAGGCGACGGCGTTGATCTTCTGCTGAACGCCCGGTTTGGCGAGCAGGATATCCGGACCGGCTTCTTCGAATACAAGTCCGCCATCTATCCGACCGGCGACTTCACCCCCGGCCTGCCCAACCCCTTCCTCGGAGATTATGTGGACACGGACGATGACGTCTATGCCGGCGACTATGATTTCACCGGCCACAATGACCTCTCGACCCGCGGCTACACAGCAACCCTGAACTGGGAAGCCACAGACAGCATCACGCTCACCAGCATTACCGATTACCAGACGGTCAAGCGCGACTATATCGAGGATTCCGACGCTTCCCCGGCCAAATATTTCCAGTTCTTCCTGACCACCGACGCCAAGCAGTTTTCGCAGGAACTGCGCCTATCCGGCACCAACGAAGAACTGAAGTGGGTGACCGGGCTTTATTATCTCGATCTCGATATCTCGGACAGCAATGGCGGCATCATGCCCGGCCTCTTTGAGGCTTTGTACGGGGCGTCGGTCGAAGAACTCGGCTTCAACGGCCTTGTGAACCCCTACTCCTCGAAATCGAAAAGCTGGTCGCTTTTCGGGCAGCTGGAATATGACCTGAGCGATACCCTGACCCTGATCGGCGGCGCGCGCTATATCAGCGAGAAGAAGGACTTTGCCTACAGGGATATCGTCGCCCTCTTCCCCGACAATTCGACAAGCGGGCAGGACCCGCGGGCCGAATGGCTGGTTGACGCGGTCGCACCCTATGAGGATTCCCGGAAAGACCATGAATGGTCCGCCCGCCTGCAGATGGACTATAAGCCGAGCGACGACCTGCTCTTCTACGCCAGCTGGAACCGCGGTGTGAAATCCGGCGGCTACAACGGCCCGCTCTTGCCCACCGATATCTATGTGACCGACGCGTTCATGAAATATGAACCGGAAATCCTCAATGCCTTCGAAACCGGCTTCAAGTGGGATATCGCGCCGGGCACCTATCGCCTGAACGGGTCGGTCTATTACTATGACTATGCCAATTATCAGGCCTTCTCCATCATCGCGCTTGATACTTTCACGCTGAATTCGCAGGCAAAGAACAAGGGCTTCGAGCTTGAATTCCAGGCCGCTCCGGCCCGTGGGCTCGATATTCAGCTGGGTGTCGGCTATATCGACGCAAAGGTCAGCGATGTGCCAGGCCTGACCATCGATGTGGACACACCCGCCGGGCTCGTCACCGCCCTCCTGCCCGGCGCAAAAGTCCGCCCGGTGCAAACGCCCAAGTGGAACCTGAACGGCCTTGTCCGGTATGAAACCGCGATCGGCAATGCCGGCAAT
Source organism: Gimibacter soli (assembly GCF_028463845.1). NCBI lineage: Bacteria > Pseudomonadati > Pseudomonadota > Alphaproteobacteria > Kordiimonadales > Temperatibacteraceae > Gimibacter > Gimibacter soli. Next base: position 2,747,579 of record NZ_CP116805.1, read on the forward strand.
CTGGCGCTGCAACTGGACGGCCAGTACCGGTCTTCGCACACCTTTGCGCTGACCGGTGCACCGGCTGTTTCCGAAAACGGCTATGCCATCCTCAATACCTCCGCCACCTGGTATCCTGAAGACAAGAACTGGTCGCTGCGCTTCCAGGTCCAGAATCTGACCGATGCCGAATATGTGGTGCAGGCGTTTGACCTGTCGGGCACTGTGGCAGAGGGCGGCTTCTTTGGTCTGGTTGAGCAATATTATGGTCGCCCCCGCCAGTGGAGCGTCACTTTCAGCCTGGACTTCTGAGGAACCCCTTGATGCGTGAGACCAAGAGTTACGTTTGCGGCACCAGCGATACGCCGCTTCAATATCGGACCATCGGCGAGGCGCTTGACGAAACCGTCAGGCGCTTCGGCGAGCGTGACGCACTGGTCTCACGTCATCAGGGCATTCGCTGGAACTGGAAGACCTTTGCCGCTGAAGTGGACAAGGTCGCCGCTGGCCTCTGTGCCATGGGGCTGCGGAAAGGAGACCGGGTCGGCATCTGGTCACCCAACAATGCCGAATGGATCCTGACCCAGTTTGCCACCGCCCGACTGGGCGTGATCCTTGTGAACATCAATCCGGCCTACCGGCTTTCCGAGCTTGACTATGCGCTCAACAAGGCGGGGTGCCGGGGGCTGGTGATCGCGGATCGTTTCAAGGCTTCGGATTATGTGGACATGATCCGGACGCTGGCCCCTGAAATTGCCGATTGCCCCAAGGGAAAACTGAGATCGGGCGCGATACCCAACCTTGAATGGGTCGCTGTCATCGGTGCCAAGGTAACGGGCGGATTCCTTGCCTTTGCTGACATCGCGGGCGCCGGCAGCCAAACCGACCTTGCAGCGCTCCCTGCGATAGCGGCAACCCTGTCGCCGGACGATCCGATCAACATCCAGTTCACCAGCGGCACCACGGGATCACCGAAGGGTGCGACGCTCACCCACCACAATATTCTGAATAACGGCTATTTCGTCGGTGCCCGGCAGGACCTGAGCGAAGCGGACCGGCTTTGCATCCCCGTACCGCTCTATCACTGCTTTGGCATGGTGATGGGTGTTCTCGGATGCCTCACGCACGGCGCCTGCATGGTCTTGCCCGGCGACTCCTTCGATCCGGTCGCCGTGCTGCAGGCCGTGGCCGCCGAGAAATGCACCGCGCTTTACGGTGTCCCGACCATGTTCATCGCGATCCTCGATCATCCGGACTTCGACACCTTCGATCTTTCAATCCTGCGCACCGGCGTGATGGCGGGCTCGCCCTGCCCTGTGGAGGTCATGAAGAAGGTGATTTCCCGAATGCATATGGCGGAAGTCACCATCTGCTATGGCATGACGGAAACAAGCCCTGTTAGCTTCCAGAGCACGACCGACGACCCGCTCGATAAGCGCGTCGGCACCGTCGGGCAGGTTCATCCCTATGTGGAAATCATGATCATCGACGAAGCCGGCTGCCCGGTCCCGCGCGGTGTGCAGGGTGAACTTTGCACCCGCGGCTACAGTGTCATGCGCGGCTACTGGGACGACGAGGCGCAGACACGGGAAGCCATCGATGCGGCAGGCTGGATGCACACCGGTGACCTCGCCACAATGGATAGAGAAGGCTATGTGAATATCACCGGCCGCCTGAAGGATATGATCATCCGGGGCGGCGAGAATATCTACCCCCGTGAAATTGAGGAATATCTCTATCGCCACGAGGACATTCAGGATGTCCAAGTCTTCGGCGTGCCGGACGCCAAATACGGCGAGGAAATCTGCGCATGGGTGGTCCTGCGCGAAGGCGCCCGAATGGACGAGGCCATCCTGAAGGCCTTCTGCAAGGGTCAGATCGCCCATTACAAGGTGCCGCGCTATGTGCGGTTCGTGGACACATTCCCGATGACGGTCACCGGCAAAATCCAGAAATTCGTCATGCGCTCGACAATGGCAGATGAACTGAAAATACGCGAACAAACAACGGCTTGATGCCCGTGGAACCCTGGGGAGGGGAAAATGACGGATTTTAAATTGCTGATCGGCGGCGAACTGGTCGAAGGGGACCTGACGCTTGATGTGGTGAACCCGGCGACCGAGGCAGTCTTTGCAACGGTCGCTCGCGCGTCGGAAAAACAGGCGCATCAGGCCGTGGCCGCGGCCAAGGCTGCCTTCCCCGGCTGGGCCGCCACCCCCCTTGCCGACCGTCAGGCTGCTGTCGCCAAATTGGCCGACAGGATTGCTGAAAATGCCGAGGAACTGGCCCGCATCCTGACCAGTGAACAGGGCAAGCCCCTGCCCGAAGCCATGGGTGAATTGGCGTGGACCGAAGGCTATCTGCGCCACTATGCGACGCTTGGCCCATCGTCCCACGTCATTCAGGATGATGACGCCTTCCGGATCGAAGTCCGCCGCGAGCCGCTGGGGGTCGTTGCCGGGATCGTGCCCTGGAACTTCCCGCTGCTGGTTGCCTGCTGGAAAATCGGCCCCGCTGTCATTGCCGGCAACACCATCGTTATCAAGACCTCCCCGACCACACCGGCCACCACGCTGAAGATCGGCGAATATTGCCGGGACATTTTCCCGGCGGGCGTGGTCAATATCATCACCGATAATAACGAGCTTGGCCCCCTGCTCACCGGGCATCCCGATGTCGCGAAAGTGTCCTTCACCGGCTCCACCGAAACCGGCAAGAAGATTGCCTCGAATGGGGCGAATACGCTGAAACGGCTGACCCTCGAGCTTGGCGGGAATGACGCCGCCATCGTGCTGGACGATGTGAATATCCCGGCTGCCGCCGCTGGCGTTTTTGGGGCTGCGACGCTCAATGCGGGCCAGGTGTGCCTCGCTGTCAAGCGGGCCTATGTCCATGACAGCATCTATGACGAGATGTGCGATGCGCTGGCTGATCTCGCGCGGCAAGCCGTGGTGGACGACGGCCTGAAACAGGGCACCACCATCGGCCCGCTGCAGAACCGCATGCAGTTTGAAAAGGTAAAGGGCTTCCTCGAAGACGCAAAGGCCGCCGGCAAGGTCATCGCTGGCGGCAATATCCCCGACCGCGAAGGCTATTTCATCGAGCCCACCATCGTACGCGACGTGAAATCCAGCGACCGGATCGTGGCCGAGGAACAGTTCGGCCCCATCCTTCCGGTGATCCGCTATTCGGACATCGATGCCGTGCTCGCCGAAGTGAATGGCACCGACTATGGCCTTGGCGGTTCCGTCTGGTCCGGCAATGTGGAGCGCGCGGTCGAGGTGGCAACGAGGATCGAAAGCGGCTCCGTCTGGGTCAACCAGCATATCAATATCGGGCCGCATATCCCGATGTCGGGTTACAAAAGCTCCGGTGTCGGCATCGAGCAGGCGCAGGAAGGGCTGGATGAATTCACGCAGATGCGCGTGATCAATATCGCGCGCCAGCCGGTATAGGCGGCGTCCATGACCGACAGCACCGCTTATGACAAGATGCGCCGGGACTATAGCCCGGCCCGGCACAGCCATTACAACTTCGCCCGCGATGTGATCGATGTATGGGCCGAAAAGGAGCCGGCCAAACGGGCGCTCCTGTGGGTAAGCGAAGCCGGCATCCGGCGAGACGTAACCTTCGCAGAACTGGCCGAGCGCTCCTGCCGGCTCGCGAATGTCCTTGCGGGCGCGGGGGTCAAGCGGGGTGACACGGTCATCATCGTGCTCGGCCGGCAGCTTGCCTGGTGGGAAACCCTGACCGCCTGCATCAGGGCCGGGTTCATCGCCTCGCCCGGCACAACACAATTGTCCGCGAAGGACCTGATCTACCGGGCCGAGGCGTCAGGCGCCGTCGCCATCATCACCGATAGTACCACGGCACAGAAGCTGAACGCTGCGAAGGAGCCCCTTCCCGCATCGCTTGCCACAAAGATTGTTGTCGATAGCGAAGCCGAAGGCTGGCAGGATTATGAAGCCCTTGTCGCAGCGGCCAGTCCTTCCTTCGCCGCGGTCAACACAGCGGTCGAAGACTCTGCCCTTTGCTATTTCACTTCCGGCACCACCGGCTATCCGAAAATGACCATGCATTCGCACGGCTATCCGCTTGGCCATGAGATCACCGGCCGGTACTGGCTGGACCTCAAGCCGGATGACCTGCACTGGAATATTTCGGACACCGGCTGGGCGAAGGCCGCATGGTCCAGCTATTTTGCGCCGTGGCTGATGGGGGCTGCGCTGTTTGTATGGGACACGCCGGGTTTCGACCCCGCAGCGAGCCTTGCCATGTTCGGGCGCTATCCCATCACCACCATGTGCGGCGCGCCGACGATCTATCGGCTGTTCGTGCAGCAGGACCTCAAATCCTTTTCTTTCCCCCACCTCCGCCACTGCGTCGGGGCGGGCGAACCGCTCAACCCCGAAGTCATTGAGCGGTGGAGGGAGGCCACAAACCTCACCATCCGCGACGGCTATGGCCAGACGGAAACCGTTCTCCTTTGCGGTTCGTTCCCCTGTATCGACACCAAGCCGGGCTCGATGGGCAAACCCTCACCGGGGCTCGACCTGCATGTCATCGATGAAGAGGGCCGTATCCTGCCGCCCGGCGAAGAAGGCGATATCGCCTTGTCGCTTCTCCCTATCCGCCCGCAATGGCTGTTTTCCGGCTACAGGAACGACCCGGAGCGCACGGCATCCTGCTTCCGCGGCGACTGGTATCTGACCGGCGACCGCGCCTACCGCGACGACGAGGGCTATTTCTGGTTCGTCTCCCGCGCCGATGACGTCATCCTGTCGTCCGGCTACCGGATCGGCCCGTTCGAAGTGGAAAGCGCCCTCATCGAGCATCCCGCTGTGATGGAAAGCGCAGTGGTATCGAGCCCCGATCCCGTGCGCGGTGAAATCGTGGCGGCCTATATCGTTCTCGCCAAGGGCTTCACGGCCTCCGCGGCACTGGAGAAGGAACTCCAGAACCATGTGAAATCCGTCACCGCGCCTTACAAATATCCGCGCAAGATCATCTTCACCGGGGAGCTCCCCAAAACCGTTTCCGGCAAAATCCGCCGGACCGACCTGAGGGCGCAGGAATGGAGTAGCAAGCCACAATAGACGCGATCGGACCGCTCCAGCCTCTAATTTCCAAATTCGCTCATGGCTGCAGATGGTCAACTTCAAGGAGGCCATTATCGCGTGCAGCGACCTACCCCATCGCAGAGAAGCTATTGATGACCGTGAATGAGAACGGATCAGACGCAACTTAGTGCCGCTGCCCCGGCATCAGACCGGCACGCCAAATCACCGTTCCAAGCGGTCAAGAAAACCCGAAACAAACAATAAAAAATATTCCAATAAAATCAATAACTTAAAGTCATTGGTGCCCGCCGCCGGCACCAGACCCTTATTTATATCAATAAGTTACAAGCACTTGGCGCAAATTTGGCGCACGGATTTTTGCAGTTTCACAATCATTGTAAGTGGCAAATTAGCTGCACCATGACGCCTCCTTTGCGTCACTTTGTCCCATAACAGAATTGTCAGAAGACATGAGCCAAGCGTCTGGTACGATGTCGGCATGCGCAAATTCATTGCACATATCGGCAGCGGCCTGAGAGCTATTATGACTGCATGGATCATCCTTGCAGCCTCGCTCGTTATTGCGACAACCACCACTCTTCCTGTTGCAGCTTCTAGCCCTGCGCCGACGCAGGAAGCGCAAGTCAAGACCATGGATGCATCTGACTGCACCCAGCCTTGTGGCGATGACTGCCGCATGGAGGACGGACGCTGCGTCATGGCAGCCCAGTGCCCAGTTGCGGCTCAAGTCGCCAGCGCGCTGCCAACAGCGCCCGACCTGTATTTTCCGGCGACAGATGCCGCTTATTCCCGACTTCCGATTGAAGTGCCCCCTGGCCTTGCTACTTCTGGCTTAAAACGACCTCCGAGGACTGTCTGACATCACGCTGAAGCTTTGTGCGGCACCGTGTACGCCCCAAGGCTTCGTCCTGTTTGTCTGACGATCCCGGAGTCATTCCATGACCATTCTGAAAAAGCGGCCTATCAGAGCCGCCCTCCTCGGCGTTCTGGTGCTTGGTGGCATCGCTTTGGCCATTTCATTCAGCGACCTTCGTCATGCCTTCCTGCATGAAGACATGACCGCCGACATGGCCACGAGCGACGCCCCTGCCGCCAAGGGTGAACGCCGCATCCTTTATTACCGCAACCCGATGGGGATGCCCGATATCTCCTCCGTGCCGAAGCAGGATTCGATGGGGATGGACTATATCCCCGTCTATGCCGATGAAGCCTCGGCTGAAGGCACCGTGAAAGTGCCGGTCGAGAAAGTGCAGCGCGCCGGCGTTCGTACCGCGCCTGTCCGTTCGACTATCCTTAGCCGCACGATACGCGGCTCAGGCACGCTCACCATGAACGAATCCCGCGTGTCGGTGGCGACCGCCAAATTCGACGGCTTCGTGAGCAAGCTGAAGGTGCGCACAACGGGCGAGCGCGTTACGGCTGGCGAACCGCTGATGACCGTCTGGATCGAGAGCCCCGATGTACTCCGCAAGATGGCGGATCTGGCGTCCCTCAAAACCGGCAACCGTACCGCCAAGCTCGCCGCCGATAACCTGCGCCAGTTCGATATCCCGGAAGCCGATATCGCGGCGATTGCCAAAAACGGCGGCAGCAGCCGGATCGTCACCCTGAATGCGCCTTCAACTGGCACCGTGATGCAGAAACCGGCGATGGATGGGATGCGTTTCGCCGCCGGTGCCCCGCTTTTCCAGATTTCCGACCTTTCCGAGCTTTGGGCCGAGATCGAAGTACCGGAACAGGACCTTGGCCTCATCCGCAAGGGCCAGTCGGTGACCTTGCGGCTGCCGTCGCGACCCGGTGAAGTGTTCGAGGGCAAGGTCAGCTTCATTTATCCCGATATCAATATGGCGTCGCGCTCGGGTCGGGTACGGGTCGTGGTGGCGAATGCGGATGGAGCCCTGCAAACCGGACTTTTTGTCCATGCCGGGATCGCAGCGCATCTGGATGCTGATCCCGTGCTCGCAGTGCCCACCGCTGCCGTAATTGACGACGGTAAGCGACAGGTCGTGTTCGTCGCACGCGGTGACGGGATTTTCGAACCCCGCGATGTAGCGCTCGGCGGACGGGCGGGTGACCTGATTGAAATCCGCGACGGGGTTGATGAAGGCGAAGAGGTTGTCACCCACGGCACCTTCCTGATCGACGCCGAAAGCAAGCTGCAGTCGGCGCTGGCTGCCTTCTCCGCGAAGGGAGAAGATCAATGATCGCGCAGCTCATTGCCTGGTCGGCCCGCAACGTCGTCCTCGTCCTTATTGCTTCTTTTATGGCGCTGCTGGTGGGCGTTTACGCTGTCACCCGCCTGCCGCTGGATGCAATCCCGGACCTGTCGGACACGCAGGTCATTGTCGTCACAGATTATCCGGGGCAGGCGCCGCAGGTGATTGAGGATCAGGTTACCTTCCCCCTCAGTTCCGCCATGCTCAATGTGCCGAAGGCGCGGGTTGTGCGCGGCTTCTCCTTCTTCAGCGTGTCATTCGTCTATGTGATCTTCGAGGACGGGGTGGACCTTTACTGGGCCCGCAGCCGCGTTCTTGAGTATCTGAACGGTGTATCGGGCAGCCTGCCAGATGGCATCACGCCGCGCATCGGGCCGGATGCCACCGGAGTTGGCTGGGTCTATCAGTATGCGCTGAAGGCAGATGTCCTGAACCTTGCAGAAACCCGCTCCCTGCAGGACTGGCAGGTGCGGTACGGCCTCGCCCGTGCTGACGGCGTGGCAGAGGTCGCCAGCGTCGGCGGCTTCGTCCGGCAATATGCCATCGTCGCCGACCCCGAACGCCTGAAGCAATATGGCATCACGCTCCAGATGGTGAGCGACGCTGTGAAGGCCAGCAACCGCGACGTCGGCGGCCGCACGCTGGAGCTTTCGGAAACAGAATTCATGATCCGGGGGCGTGGCTATCTTGCCGGCCTTGAGGATATGGAAGCCATCGTGCTGAAAGCCGATGACGGGACGCCGATCACGGTGGGCGATGTGGCGCGGGTGGAACTGGTGCCGGCCGAACGGCGCGGCATCGCCGAACTGAACGGTGAAGGCGAGGTCGCAAGCGGCATCGTGTTGCAGCGGCAAGGCGCCAATGCACTGGATGTGATCGACAGCACCAAGGCCGAACTCGCGAACGTGGCGAAAAGCCTGCCTGAAGGGGTCGAAATCGTCAGCGTCTACGATCGCTCCGGCCTTATCGAACGGGCGATCCGGACGCTTGTGAATACGCTGACGGAAGAAAGCATCGTCGTAGCCCTCGTCTGTTTCATTTTCCTGTGGCATGCCCGCAGTGCGCTTGTCGCCATCATCACCCTGCCGGTGGGCATCCTGATGGCGCTCGCCGCCATGTATTTTCTCGGAATCCCGTCGAACATCATGAGCCTTGGCGGGATCGCCATCGCCATCGGCGCGATGGTTGATGCCGCCATCGTCATGATCGAGAATGCCCACAAAAGGCTGGAGCATGCCCCCGAGGGCACACCACGTGTCGAAACGCTCGTGAAGGCAGCGCAGGAAGTGGGCCCGGCCCTTTTCTTCAGCCTCCTGATCATCACCGTTTCGTTCCTGCCGATCTTCACTTTCGAGGCGCAGGAGGGTCGTCTGTTCCAGCCGCTGGCCGCCACCAAGACCTTTGCGATGGCGGCGGCAGCCATCCTGTCGGTGACGCTCGTCCCGGCGCTGATGGTGCTGTTCATCCGGGGCAGAATAGCGCCTGAGGGCGAAAATTTCCTCAACCGGGCCATGATTGCTTTGTACCGCCCCGTCATCCGGCTGGTGCTGAAGGCAAGATTCCTCACTATTCTGGCGGCCGTCGGCATATTGGGGGTGACCGTAATTCCGGCCGGACGGATCGGTTCCGAATTCATGCCGAACCTGAATGAGGGCACGCTCCTTTTCATGCCGACCACCCTGCCCGGTATCTCGGTAACGAAGGCTGCAGAACTGATGCAGACGCAAAACCGGATCATCAAGACCTTCCCGGAGGTGGAATCGGTGTGGGGCAAGGCGGGGCGCGCTGAAACGGCAACCGATCCCGCACCCATGGAAATGTTCGAAACGGTGATCAACCTGAAGCCCCAGTCCGAATGGCGCGAGGGGCTTACGGTTGATGGCCTGATCGCCGAGATGGACAGCTCCTTGCAGTTCCCCGGCGTGTCAAATGCCTGGACGATGCCGATCAAGGCGCGGATCGACATGCTATCGACCGGTATCCGCACACCTGTGGGCGTCAAGGTCTTCGGGCCGGATCTTGCCACGCTCGAACATCTGGCAACCGAGATCGAAGGCGCGCTCCGTGAAGTTCCCGGCACGACCTCGGCTTATGCCGAACGAGTAAACGGCGGCTATTTCATCGATATCAGGCCGGACCGCCGGAAAATGGCGCGCTATGGCCTCAGCATGGATATGGTGCAAGGCACGATCGCGATGGCCATCGGCGCCGAGGCGCTGACCACCACGGTCGAGGGTCGCGAACGCTATGACGTGGTGCTGCGTTACCCGCAGGCGCTGCGCGGTGACCCGGATGCCATCGCACACAATGTGCTCGTCAGCCTGCCGAACGGTGCGGCTATTCCGCTCGGCGAAATCGCGACCGTTGAACGCTCGCGCGGACCCACCATGGTCCGCACGGAGGACGGCCAGCCGGTTGTTTACATTTATGCCGACCTGCGTGGACGTGACCTTGGCGGCTATGTGGCGGAAGCCCGCGAGACAGTTGCCTCACTGGTCGATATGCCAGCCGGCTATCATGTTGTGTGGAGTGGCCAGTTCGAATATCTGGACCGGGCCGAGGCACGACTTGCCTGGGTGATCCCGGTCACGCTCCTCATCATCTTTGTCCTTCTCTATCTCAACTTCAAACAGCTGACCGATGCCCTCATCGTGATGCTGTCCCTGCCCTTCGCGCTCGCCGGGGGGCTGTGGATGATGGACATGATGAGCTTCAACATGAGCGTGGCGGCCGCTGTGGGTTTCATCGCGCTGGCCGGGGTTGCGGCAGAAACCGGAGTGGTGATGCTGCTTTATCTCGATCAGGCTTTGGCCGAGGCCAAGGAGATGGCCTTGAGGGCCGGTCGGACACTCACCCGTACCGAACTTGATCATGCCATTATGGAAGGTGCCGCAGGCCGCGTGCGACCGAAGATGATGACGGTTGCCACCATCATGGCGGGCCTTTTGCCAATCCTCTGGTCCACCGGCACAGGGGCCGAGGTGATGCAGCGGATTGCGGTGCCGATGATCGGCGGGATGGTGTCCTCCACCCTCCTCACGCTCATCGTTATCCCCGCCATTTATGCGGCGGTGCATGGGCGCCGGCTTGGGGCCTGAAAAATTAGCGCGCGGATGGTATGTTATGTCCGATCCGCGCGCTTCCATCAGCCATCAATGATCTGACGGAGTCAAGTATGACCAAGCAGCAGGAACTTGGCGCTCACCACAGCCATCGTAGCCATGAAAGCGATCATGGGGCGCATGCCCATCATGGCCACGGAAACCTCGATGCACCGCCCGCAAAGGAGGTGCCAGAGGGGACGATCTGGACCTGCCCGATGCATCCGGAAATCCGTCAGGATCATCCCGGCGCATGCCCCATCTGCGGCATGGCGCTGGAACCATATCTGAGTACCGGAGAAGCGGGGAAGAGCGATGAACTCAACGATATGACCCGGCGCTTCTGGGTCGGACTTGTCCTTGCCCTGCCTGTATTCATCCTTGAGATGGGTGGCCATCTGATCCCTGCACTACATGACCTTGTACCACCCCATATCTCTGTCTGGATCCAGTTCGCCCTTGCGACACCGGTTGTTCTTTGGGCAGGCAAGCCGTTTTTCGAGCGGGGATGGGCTTCCATCCGATCACGCAACCTCAACATGTTCACTCTGATCGCCATGGGAACCGGCATTGCATGGAGCTACAGCCTCGTCGCCACTCTAGCACCTTCAGTCTTTCCCGCAGCCTTCCGGGGACCGGACGGCACAGTTGCCGTCTATTTCGAGGCAGCCGCTGTGATCACCGTCCTTGTCCTGCTCGGCCAGATGCTGGAACTGAAGGCACGGGAAAATACCTCAGGGGCAATCCGCTCCCTCCTTGACCTCGCTCCCAAGACCGCGCGTCTGCTGCACAAAGACGGATCTGATGAAGATATTCCGGTTGACGAAATCGAAGTAGGCGACCGGCTGCGCATTCGCCCTGGCGAGAAAATCCCGCTCGATGCTGTGATTGAAGATGGGCAATCCTCTGTGGACGAATCCATGGTTACGGGCGAGTCGATGCCGGTCTCCAAGAAGGCTGGCGACAAGGTCATCGGCGGCACCATGAACCAGACCGGTGCCCTTGTCGTGAAAGCCGAAAAAATCGGACACGACACCATGCTCGCCCGCATCGTGCATATGGTGGCCGAAGCGCAACGCTCGCGCGCGCCCATTCAGCGTCTTGCGGATCAGGTGGCAGGCTGGTTTGTGCCAGCTGTGCTTCTTGTCGCCCTCCTGGCTTTCGCCGGCTGGAGCCTGTGGGGACCGGAGCCCCGCATGGCCCACGGTCTGATCGCCGCCGTTGCCGTGCTCATCATAGCCTGCCCTTGCGCGCTTGGCCTCGCCACCCCGATGTCGATCATGGTCGGCGTCGGACGCGGCGCGGAGCTTGGCGTGTTGATCAAGAATGCTGAAGCGCTGGAAAGGCTCGAAAAGGTTGATGTCATCGTCGTTGACAAGACCGGCACGCTTACCGAGGGCAAACCCAAGGTCACCCGCATTGTCATAGCCCCTGACTGGGAGGAAGACGACCTCCTCCGTCTGGCTGCCGGAATTGAACGAGCGTCCGAACATTCCCTTGCCGCCGCCATCGTTGCCGCTGCCGAGGCTCGTGGAATTGACCTGCCAGATGTCAGCGACTTCGATGCCCCAACCGGCAAAGGAGCTACCGGCAACGTTGAAGGACGGCACGTTTGCCTTGGCAATAGCCGCTTCCTTGATGAGCAGGGTGTCAGCACAGAAGCACTTGACAGTGACGCAGACAAGCTGCGCCGCGATGGGGCAACCGTCATCTTTGTCAGCGTGGACAGCGAACTCGCCGGCATCATCGCCGTCGCGGACCCCATCAAGGAAACCACACCAGAGGCCGTCAGCGCTCTTCAGAATGAGGGCATCACCGTCGTCATGTTGACCGGTGACAATCGAACAACGGCCGAAGCAGTCGCACGGAAGCTTGGCATCCATGAGATTGAGGCAGAAGTCTTGCCCGAGCAAAAGGGCAATGTGATCGAACGTTTCAAAAAGAACGGCCGGGTCGTTGCGATGGCGGGTGACGGCGTGAATGACGCACCTGCCCTCGCAGCTGCCGATGTCGGCATCGCGATGGGCTCAGGCACCGATGTCGCGATCGAGAGTGCGGGCGTCACGCTCCTGAAAGGCGACCTCATGGGGATCGTGAAGGCCCGACGATTGAGCCATGCCACGATGTCAAACATTCGCCAGAATCTCTTCTTCGCCTTCATCTATAACGCAGCAGGCGTGCCGGTAGCGGCGGGGGTTCTCTATCCCCTATTTGGCACCCTCCTGTCCCCCATGATCGCGGCAGCCGCCATGGCGCTTTCATCCCTCAGCGTCGTGGCGAACGCGCTGCGCCTGCGCAAAACTAGCATCGGATGAAGCCAAACTGATCCGACTGACAGATTCAACAATGTTACCTGACTGGCTGGCCGCACCTGAACTGACACACGGAAAAACACATAAATAACTCAACAAAATCAGTAACTTATAGTCATTGGTGCTCGCTGCCGGCACCAGAGGCTGTTTTAAATCAATCAGTTACAAGCCATTGGCGCAATTTTGGCGCACAATTTTATGTCTCTGAGCACGGATCAAAGAATCATCAAATTTCGTATTCCCATCTACGGTTAACACTGATTCACAACGATTCATTCGGCCCTTCGGGCTGACACGCCCACCATGTGATCCGGGGTGCAGACGCGCCCTGAGATATTTCAACCTTCCTGAACGGAGCGTGTCATGACCTTTTTCACGAAACTGACCCGATTTGCGACTGTGCTTGCCGCCACCCTTGCGCTATCGACCGGCGCCATGGCCCAGGCCAAGCCGGTGCCGGCCAAAAGCATGCTGGCCCCCGATAACCACACACTGATTCTGATCGACCACCAGCCGCAGATGGCCTTTGCCACCAAATCGATCGAGATTGTGGAACTGCGGAACAATGTCACCGGCCTTGCCAAGGCTGCCAAAGCTTTCAATGTGCCGACGATCCTGACCACGGTTGCCGAGAAAAGCTTCTCCGGCCCCATGTTCCCCGAGCTCAAGGCCGTCTTCCCGGACCAGAAGCCCATCGATCGCACCACAATGAACACGTGGGAAGACAAGCGCATCACCGATGAAGTCAACAAGATCGGCAAGAAAAAGATCGTGATTGCCGCCCTCTGGACCGAGGTCTGCGGTGTAGGCCCCGTGCTGTCGGCCATCGAACAGGGCTATGAAGTCTATTTCGTTACCGATGCGTCAGGCGGTGTCAGCCTCGACGCCCACAATATGGCGGTCCAGCGGATGGTACAGGCGGGCGCCCACCCCATCACCTGGCTTCAATATATGCTTGAACTGCAACGCGACTGGGCGCGCGGCGAGACCTACAATGTCGTGACCGGCATCGCCAAGGAACATGGCGGCGGCTACGGCCTCGGCATCATCTATGCCAAGGAAATGTTCGGCGCCCAGGAAGGCCACTAAGTCAAATCGCGGGGTGCTGCGTTCTGCGGCACCCCGCTCCTTTTTGATCTCGCCGGAGCAACCGCAATGACCACCGAAAATTCCAATAGAGAACCTTCCACCAGCGCTTCCCGCCGTGCTGTCCTTGCCGGCGGCATCGGCCTTGCCGCCGCCCTGCCCGTCCTCGCTGCAACGGGCGAAGCGGAAGCTGCCTCGAAAGCGAAGCCGGGCAAACCGAATGGCAGCTATCTGACCGTCAAAGATGGCACACAGATCTATTTCAAGGACTGGGGATTGGGCCAGCCGGTCGTCTTCAGCCACGGCTGGCCGCTCACTGGCGATGCATGGGACGCCCAGATGCAGTTCATGGGCATGAACGGCTACCGGACGATCGCGCACGACCGGCGCGGCCATGGCCGGTCCAGCCAGACATGGGACGGCAATCACATGGACCAGTATGCCGATGACCTGGCCGAGCTTTTCGAAGCACTGGACCTGAAGAACGCCATCATGATCGGCCATTCCACCGGCGGCGGCGAAGTCGTGCGCTACCTTGGCCGTCACGGCAGCAAACGGGTGGCGAAGGCAATCCTTGTGGGCGCGGTGCCCCCAATCATGGCGAAGACCGATGCCTATCCGGGCGGCCTGCCTATCGACGTGTTCGACGGTATCCGGGCAGGTGTGCTGGCTGACCGCTCGCAATTCTTCAAGGACCTTACCACCCCCTTCTTCGGGGCCAACCGTGATGGCGCCAAAGTGAGTCAGGGCATGCGCGACAGTTTCTGGATGCAGGGCATGATGGGCGGGCTGAAGAGCGAATATGATTGCATCAAGGCTTTCTCGGAAACGGACTTCACGGAAGACCTGAAAAAGATCGCTATTCCGACCCTGATCATCCATGGCGACGATGACCAGATCGTACCAATCGGCAATTCCGGTCATCTTATGGCCGAACTGATCCCGGGTGCGAAGCTCAAGGTTTACAAAGGCGGCGGACACGGCCTCGCGCAGACCGCGCAGGCCGACCTCAACGCCGACATTCTTGCCTTTGCCAAGGGCTGAGGTGAAGGCCTCCCCTCAGCCTGCACCGGTGCCCTTCCCCTTCCCCCCTTCGCGGAAGGGCACCCCCATTTTCCAAGGAGCAGCACGATGACCAGAAGCTATCAACCCACCCGGCGCGCCTTCATCGGCAGCTCGTTCGCCGCGCTTGCTGCGTCCAGTCTTACCCCGCTATGGGCGGCGGCTGGCGGTGCGGACATGATCGTGATCAATGCCAACATCTATACAGGTGACCGCTTCCAGCCCTTTGTGGAAGCGATGGCGATCGCCGGCGGTCGCATCGTTGTAACGGGTAGCATCGCCCGCATTTCGGAGCTGAGAGCAAAGAGTACGCAAGTGATCGATGCTGGCGGCCGCACCATCATTCCCGGGCTCAACGACAGCCATCTGCATGCCGTGCGTGGCGGGCGCTTCTATGCAACGGAGCTCCGCTGGGACGGCCTTACAAGCCTTGCGCGCGGGCTGGATATGATTGCCGCACAGGTAAAGCGCATCCCAAAAGGCCAGTGGGTCCGGATTGTCGGTGGCTGGAGCCCTTTCCAGTTTACTGAGAAGCGCATGCCGACGGTTGAGGAACTTGACCGCGCGGCCCCAGACACACCGGTTTTCGTGATGCTGCTCTATAGCCAGGGCCTGATCAACAGGGCTGGCATCAAGGCACTTGGCATAACCAAGGATACCGTGCCTCCGAAGGGCACCCGCTATGAAATCGGCCCGGATGGGGAGCCGACCGGGCGCCTCCTCTGCGAGCCTTATCCAAACATCCTGTACCAGACCATCGGGCAACTGCCGCCGTTATCGGCTGCCGATCAGGTAACATCGACCATGCACTGGTACCGGGAGCTCAATCGTTTCGGGCTTACAAGCGCCATAGACGCGGGCGGTGGCGGACACACCTTCCCGCAGGATTATGGCGGCACCCAAGGCTTGGCCGCGGATGGACCGATGCCGCTCCGCATCTCCTACTTCCTGTTCCCGCAGCGCTCTGGGCATGAACTTGAGGATTTCACCAAATGGGGTGCCGACCATGAAGTCGGCAGCAACAGCGCAAAAACGGTGAATGGCTTCGTGCTCGAAGGCGGCGGGGAACTTCTCGCCTTCAAGTCAAGCGACTATGAAAACTTCCTCTCCGACCGGCCGGACTTTACGCAGACAGAGGGCTGGGACAAGGACCTCTATGCCGTCGCCCAGTATCTTGCTGCCAATCGCTGGCCGTTCCGCATTCATGCGACCTACAATGAATCGATCAAGGCGATGCTCGGTGTGTTCGAACGCCTGCACCGGGATGAAATTCTGGCTGGTCGTGCGGGCCTTACCGGCCTGCGCTGGGCATTCGATCATGCCGAAACGATTGAGGCCGACACGATCCGGCGTGTGAAGCGCCTGGACGGTGCCATCGCCCTTCAGGGCCGCATGGCATATGGCGGCGAGTTCTTCATGGAACGATATGGCCGCGACGCCACCTTCAAAAGCCCGCCGCTTGGCTGGATGCTCAAGGAAGGCCTGCCGGTCGGGCTTGGTACCGATGGCACCCGTGTGGCGAGCTACCATCCCTGGAGCACACTTTACTGGGCGGTCACCGGCCGCACCGTCGGCGGCACCGAAGTCCTTGGCCCAGAACATCGGCTGAGCCGCGCACAGGCCATCAACCTCTATAGCCGCGGCAGTGCCTATTTCTCGGGCGAGGAACAGCTGAAGGGCCGCATCGTGCCCGGCCAATATGCCGATTTTGCTATCCTCAGCGAGGACTTCTTCAGCGTCCCGGTCGACCGTATCCGTGCCATTGAATCCGTTCTCACAGTCACCGACGGGCGTGTGGTTCATGGCGCAGGTCCGTTTGAAGACCTGTCACCGACCCTGCCCCCACTAAGCCCGGATTGGTCGCCGGTTCGCGAGTATGGCGGCTTCCAGAATGATCTGGCCTGATCGCCTTTCTTGCCTCGCCGCCCTATTATTTGCCAGCGGGGCGGCGCACGGGTCAGATACCGAATTCTTCGGGCATTTGCGGGAACGGGCCACGCTGATTGACAACAGTCTGTGGGGGACCGACAGCAAAGGCGAAGACTGGTTCCTTACCCATCGCTATCACGTCGGTGCCAGTGTTGCCGGCCAGAACGTCACCGCCCTCGTCGAAGTGACGGGCGCCTTTCAGCATGGTGCGAAAGGTGGCGATAGCCCGGTGGAAGAAAATCGGCTGGATATCAACCGCGCATGGATCGAAATCCCGTTCGCGGATAAAGCCTTAAGATTGCGCATCGGGCGTGACGAATGGAAGCTCGGCTCCCAGCGGCTTGTTGGTTGGCGCGATGGCACCAATGTGCACCGGCGGTTCAACGGCACGCGGCTGACAGCCACTGGTAACAGCTATGACATCCAGCTTCTCGCCGGTTTCGAAGCAGAAAACGATCCCGGCATCCTCGATGATAGCCTGATCAATAACCGCGCTCTGTGGGGCATATACAGCACCTTTGATGCACCGCTCGGACTATCTGGCAAGGTCGATCTCTACTATTTGGGCTTCGATAGTGACAGAGGCATCAACCAGACACTGGCAGGACAGGAGCGCCGTCACAGCTTCGGCATCAGGCTTGCCGGAGAAGACGACGACTGGGACTGGGATCTGGAAGGCGTGTGGCAGACAGGCCATTTTCAGCCCGATGGTCCGCGCCAGAAAATCCAAGCATGGACCCTTGCCGGCATTGCGGGCTACACCTTCGCGGACCTGCCTCTTTCACCACGCCTCGCGCTCAGCGCCAATGTGGCAAGTGGTGATCGCAATCCAACTGACCGCACATTTGGCGCCTTCAATGCGCTGTTCCCGCGCGGTAGCTACTTTTCCGACCTTGCCCATCTCGGCCCCAGAAACTTCTACAATTTCAACCCATACCTGACCCTAAACCTGACCGAGGAACTGAAGGTGACGGCGGACATGAATATGTTCTGGCGGTATGCACGGGCAGACGGCGTTTATAGCCCGTCAGGAAGCCTCGTGTTTGAAGGCGACACGAACGCCCCACGCCATGTTGATACGTCGACGAGCTTCAATCTTGAATATCAGCCCCGAAACGGCCTGTTCCTTGGTGCCATCTATACCCGTGCCGCACCAAAAGCCTTCGTAAAAGCCCAAAACACGGATGCGAGAACAACCCATTTTGTGGAACTTACCCTCCGATTTGATTTCTGACCCCCTATTATGGTGTGTCTTTCTGACCCGTTCGGGGCTTGCCGGAATTGGGCCGCGGATGTTTCATTTCAGCATCGCCAAACAAGCGAGAAAGGACGTGCCAGGTGTCCTGCGGGGAAGCAATGCTGTCAGATTCAACAACAGGCGGTCGAATCTCCTTCGGTCCATTTTCATTGTGGCCAACCGATCGCACGCTCAAACGTGGCGACGAACCCATCCGGCTGGGCGAAAGGGCTTTTGACGTGCTGCTTGCGTTGATCGGGCAACCCGGCGTCATCATGTCCAAAGCGATGCTGACATCAAAGGTCTGGCGACGTGAATGGCTGGACGATTCCAACCTTCGGGTTGCGGTTGCAGCCATCCGGAAAGCCCTCGAAGACAGGGATTGTACCTACATCCTCAATGTACCGGGTCAGGGTTATTGTTTTTCAGGGACGGTAAGCCTCACCAGATGGTCTCCGGGACAGACAACAGGCAAGATGACGCAGGCACCGTGGCTGAATGACTGGTCACAGCTGCCCGTCAAGGTTCTGGGGCGCAGCGCCATTACAAACGCAATATTCGATCTTCTGGAAACTGCCCGGCTCGTGACACTTGTGGGAACCGCAGGGGTCGGTAAATCCACAGTCGCCCTGACTGTTGCCAAGGCCATTCGCAGCAGTGAAAAAGTCCGGCTCGTTGACCTGTCTGAAATGCAGGATACCAGCGAGGTTGCCGAACGATTGGCAAAAGCACTCGGCGCACCGCGGGAAACAAATGACTTCACCGGCTGGCTGCATAACTTTCGCGGCACCGAAAACATCTTTGTCGTTCTCGACAACTATGATCACGCCGCCTACGGCGCCGCTCTTTACGCCGAACAGCTGCTACGCAACCAGCCAGGCATCCGAATTCTTGCAACAGGCCGAGAGCCGCTCAAAACCCGGACAGAGACTGTCTATCGTCTCAATGGCCTTGCGTGGCTGTCACATTCGGCAACCCCGCCTGCGGTTGAGCTGTTTATGGACAGGGTCAGGGCGATGTGCCCGGAGGCGCTCTCTCACGGCCAACTTGTCGCCCGTGCCCACGACATATGCCGGCGGCTTGACGGCAATCCTTTGGCCATAGAATTGGCCGCCAACCGCATCGCATCTCTCGGGATCGATGGGCTCTCCAACCACCTCCACAACCAGTTCGATATTCTGACACAGGGCTACCGGACCGCACCCGCGCGGCACCAGTCGCTGGAAGCGGCTTACCAATGGGGACATTGTATTCTCTCGCATGAGGAAAGATGCTTTTTCATCCATTTGGCCCATCTTCCGCTGCAATTCACATTGGCAATGGCGGCAAGCCTGACCGACCACAACTTGCAGGCGGCATCGCTGTTACTGGCACGGATGATCGACAAATCACTCCTCACAGCCTGCAATAAAGATGGTGAATGTCATTATTCGCTGCCCGAAACAGTCCGTGCCTTTTGCTGGCGGCAACTGCGTCATGCCGAGCCTTCCACGCACCTCCCAGTGACGGATCGAATGGTTCTTCGGGAGCAATCATCAATCGCAAAGCCGGCAACATGGCAGGATGTGCCATATGAAATTGTCGCCGCAGAATAGCAAGGCAGGTCGTAAACTGGACGACCAGCCTTTATGAGTTCTATGTTGGCATGAACCACTTGCAGCGCCTGTGCGCGTCCACATCGAAACCAGAGTTAAGCGGCATGCAAAACCGCGCGTCAGACACGCACCCAGCCACCGACCAACCGCCCACCATCACAGTGCTGATCGTGGACGATCACGTTTTACTGCGTGAAGGGGTCCGGGCCGTGATTTCTGCCCATGAAGATGTCGAGGTTATCAGCGAGGCCGGATCAGGGGGCGAAGCAATTGTCGCCTATACCGAAGTAAAGCCTGACATAGTGCTGATGGACCTGCAACTGCCCGACATGACCGGCGTGGAAGCAATCAGTCAGATCAGACTGAAAGACCCGGACGCCAAGATCATCGTCCTGACAACCTATACCGGTGACGGGCGTGCCATAAAGGCATTGCGCGCCGGGGCGTCCGGCTATCTGCTGAAAGCAAGCCTGCGCAATGAGCTCTTGAACGCAATCCGTTCGGTCTTTCATGGCGGCAAACACCTGGATGCAGCGATCGCCAGTGACATCGCCCTTCATGTGCTCGATGAACCCTTGTCAGACCGGGAAGTCGAAGTCCTTTCTCTGGCGGCATGGGGCAATTCCAACAAGCAGATCGCCCGCAAACTGGACATCGCCGAGGAAACGGTGAAGGGATACATGAAGATCATCTTCTCGAAGCTTGGCGCCACCGACAGAACGCACGCAGTTACCATTGCCGCCAAACGCGGCCTGATCGAACTATAGAATCAGGCGGGCAACTGGATGGGAAACGTGCCGAGACAAATCACCGCAATCCTCTTGCTCCTGACCGGTTGGCTCACCTTCACCAGCGGCAGCTCGGCGCTACCCGCGACAACAGCGATCAACCAGCTACATCATAAAAGCTGGATGATCGCCGACGGCGCCCCGGCCGATGTATGGGCCCTGGCGCAAGGGCCGGATGGCTATATGTGGCTAGGCACCGGCGCCGGGCTTTTCAGGTTCGATGGCACCGAGTTCGAGCGGATCGTTCCAGCCAACAATGTCCAGTTCCTGTCTATCGACATCACAGCAGTGTTTGCTGCACCCGACGGCGATATCTGGATCGGCTATTCGGGCGGCGGGCTCTCACGCCTCCACAACGGAGAACTCACAAACTACGAAGTCGACAATCGCAAGACCCACTGGATGGTTCTTCGTTTTGCGCGCAGCCGTGACGGCACAATGTGGGCCGCGACCGAGCGCGGACTGATGCGGTTCGATGGAACCGAGTGGCATATCATTGGCGAAGACTGGCACTTCCCGGCCGAAAGCGCAAATTGGGTGGAAGCAGCTTCAGACGGGTCGCTTTGGGTCGGTGACGGTGAAACCATCCACGTACTGGAACCAGGCGCTCGGGTGTTTCAACCAACTGGCTTGCGCACAGGACGCGCTGCTTTCGCCGAAGGCCGGGGAGGCCGGGTGTGGGTGCTCGATTCCTATCACGGCCTGACCTCGATTTCGCTGGCAACCCGCACGGTTGAAAGACCCATGGCGGACGCTCCGGCGCCACCGCAATTTTCCCCCAACTATATTGCTGTCGATGAAGATGACACGGTCTGGGGCACAGACCTCACCCGTGGCGGCCTTTTCAGAATATCTGACCCGGCAAGTGTCGCCGGCGGAGGCGCAGGCCTTTTTCTCAGCGCTGTAGAAAACTTCCAGCTTGAAGACGGACTTACCTCAAACATTGCTGTTCCAATTCTGGTCGATCAATCCGACCAGCTGTGGGTCGGCACGAACATGGGTATTGACCGCCTGAGCCGGCAGTTCTTTGTCACCGAGTCCAGCGTTCCACCGACCTCCCGTTATGGCTTCAGGGCTGTTTTTTCGAAAGACCGAGAGTTCATCCTCGATTCCACTTCGATCTACCGGTTGCGGGACAATCGCCAGATTGAAGCCATAGCCGATATGCCAGGCCAGCTTTCCTGCGCCATGATCGACAGTAAAAGCAATTTGTGGATCGGTGTCCGCCAAGGCCTCTGGCAACTTACGGCGGATGACAGAATTGTTGCCGTCCCCTTGCCCCAAGGACTTTCCAATACGCGGGTCAATGCGCTGGCCGAGGAACGGGACGGCAGCCTGCTCGCCATAATCTACCGTGAAGGCGTTTTCCGCTACTCGAGGGATGACTGGAGCCGTGTCCTGCTCCCGGAAGAGACGCGAGAAGCGGTGCCGGGTGGCCTGTTCGTCACCCCAGATGGGTCAGTATGGATGAGCCTGCGGGACGGTCGACTCCTGCTCATCGACAGTCATGACCAGCAGTTGTTCGACCGCAGTAGCGGCCTTGATATCGGAGCTGTTTATGGCATCCATCAGGTCGGCGGGCATCTTCTGGCCGTCGGTGAGTTCGGTGTTGCAAGACTGGAAGGTCGTCAGTTCAACACCCTTCCTCCCCAAAAAATTCCACCGGCCAGAGGTATTACCGGGCTGGCCGTATCGCCCGATGGCCAGGTCTGGCTGAGCACCATTTCCGGTGTCGTGCGCGTGTCTGCAAGCGAACTGATCGCGGCTTTCGAGAAGCCAGATTTCCGCCCTGCATCAGAGCTCTTCACCGTTCACGACGGATTGCCCGGCGTCGCCCAGCAGTCCTATTCCGACACGGCCTCGATTTCTCAGGACGGCCGCATCTGGTTCACAACAAATCATGGCCTCGCCTGGCATGACCTGAGCTTTGAAATCGTTGCGGCAGCACCCGTTCCCGTCCGCCTGAAGTCCGTCATCGCAAACGGTGTGCCCTTCGCGCCGACCGAGAGCATGCTTCTTCCTGATGACACCACCCAGCTTTCCGTCTCGTATCAGTCCCTGAACCTTTCGTCACCAGAGCGTACGCAATTCCGGTACCGGCTTGGTGACGACAACCAGCCATGGGTTGATGTCGACACCGCAAGACTGATCGAATTTTCAAACCTCGGACCGGGCCAGTACTCGGTAAGCATCGAAGCGACGAGCGAAGCCGGCATCTGGCTCGGGCCCACAGAGCGTTTGACCTTTGTCATTCCGCCAACCTTCTTCCAGTCAAAATGGTTTTTCCTGACGGTGTTTCTAGCCGGACTCGGCCTTGCCTTCTCGGCCTATCTCATGCACCTGCGACTGGTTGCTGACCGGATCAAGACCCGTATGGAAGGCCGGCTGGCCGAACGGGAACGCATCGCTCGCGAGCTGCATGATACATTGCTGCAGGGCTTTCAGGGACTTCTGTTGCGTTTTCAATCCGTTGGCGATCGACTGCCGGAAGGCAGCGAAGGCCGGAGATCACTGGAAGCCGCGTTGGAGCGCGCTGATGACGTACTCCAGGATGGTCGTGACAGGGTCAGTTTCCTGCGCGGGGAGGAAGGCCCGGTTGATCTCGCGAATACCCTTTCTGACCTTGCAGCGGATATCCTGGGCAACCGGCTTGCGTGGTCGATCAACGTAACCGGAAACTCGTCACTCATCGGCTCACAAATTGCTGACGATATCGCCCAGATCGCCAGCGAGGCGATGTGGAACATAATCCGGCATGCTCAGGCCGGGAACGTGCAGATCAGTGTCAACTTCCAGCGATCCAATGTCACTATTTCAATAGCAGACGATGGGATCGGCATCCCCCCCGAGACAAGAAAAAACTGGCGACGCAAAGGCCATTACGGCCTTGTCGGCATGCGCGAACGAGCGATGAAACTTGGCGCGAAGATCCAGATTTTGGACACCAAGCCCAAAGGTACTGAAATCCGGCTTTCGATGCCTTTGTAGATTTGACTTGGGCTTGAAGCTGCTGAAGCATGTCCAAGCCGTGACCACCATCGCGACAGACAAACCATAGTAACGCAGAATAATTCAATAAAATCAATAACTTAAAGTAATTGGTGCTCGCTGCCGGCACCAGACTCTTATTTATATCAATCAGTTACATGCACTTGGCGCAAATTTGGCGCACGGATTTTTCCGCAACCTCCCCCTTTTCCGCCCAATGCCGTCTTTAATTCTGCTTGGATTCGGCGCCAATTATTAGAGGAATTTGTACAAAGAAGGCTCCACAAGACGAGGCAACTTGGGAGGCACTCATGTTTCATCTTTAAAAAATTGGGTGGTGAGGATCATCTCCAGGCACCACCCTTAGAGTCAGGGACAACACAACATTCAAGATTGGAAAAGCCTGATATAATATTGATTTATAAACGCTAATCCGCCCAATAAAGCTTCACCGGGTTGGCAACCAAGAGTTGATGCTGCAATTCGGCCGTCGGCGCGATGCGGGGGATCATATCGACAAGGTGGCCGTCATCGGGGATGGCGTCCTGCATGTTCGGATGGGGCCAGTCTGTCCCCCACAGACATCGGTCCGGATAATCGGCGACAAGCGGCGCGACCGCCTCGGCGAAGGCATCCCAGGGGCAGCCGGCCGGGTCGAGCCGGTCCGGGCAGGTTGCCTTGAAATGGATGTCATCGCGGCTGTCGAGGAGCCGCCGGAAAGCCTTCATGTCGGCGCCATCAGGTCCCTCGATTACATCCGGGCGGCCCATGTGGTCGATCACGAGGGGCACAGGGATAGCGTCGAGGAAAGGCCGCAGTTCTTCCAGAATGTCGGCTTCGAAATAGACAACAACATGCCAGCCCAGCCGACCGATCCGGCCCGCAACCTCCAGAAACTTGTCCTTCGGTGCATCGTCCACCAGCCGTTTCAGGAAGTTGAAGCGAATGCCCCGAATACCGCCGACATGAAGGTGATCAAGTTCGGCGTCCGTAATCAATGGATCCACCACTGCCACCCCGCGCGCCCCGCCGCCGGAAGCAGCGATTGCGTGCAGGGTCGCTGCATTATCGGTGCCGTGGCAGCTTGCCTGCACGATCACATTTCGCGAAAAGCCCAGATGGTCGCGAAGCGCGAAAAGCGCATCGGCGCCAGCATCTTCAGGCAAATACTTGGCCTTCGGGCTGAAGGGAAACTCGGCCATCGGGCCAAATACATGACAGTGGGCATCCACTGCACCGGGCGGCGGCGTAAAGTGGGGCTTCGATGGGCTGGCGTGCCAGCTGACAATCCGGTCACTCATCCGAAAACTACTCCATCCATTAGCTTACGCGCCGTCCGCAGAAGGGCCGCCGTCCTGACCGCACCGGCATCATCAAGCTCCATGACGCAACTCATCTCGCCGGTCGGATGCTCGACAGAAAGCGTCTTCACCCTGCCTTCCGGGATCACCGCTACTTCGGCAGCCGGCGAACCATCGATGAGACACGCGGTTGCCACCGACACAGCCCCCAGTACGCCGATCGAAGCATGTGCCCGGTGCGGGATGAAACTGCGAACGGTAATTGCCCCACCCTGCCGGGGTGGCGCCACCAGCATCATCTTGGGCACCGATTTTTCGCGAACGTCGCCAAGGTTCATGCGTGCACCGACGGCGAGCCGAATGGCCTCGATCCTCGCCTTGAGGTCGGTATTGGCGTCCAGTTCCTCACGGCTTTCATAGCCTTTAATGCCAACATCCGCCGCCTTCATCACCACGCACGGCATGCCGTTGTCGATCAGGGTCACAGGAACGCCATTCACGGTTTCCGCCGCAAGGCCCGTCGGCAACAGCGCCCCGCAAGACGACCCGGCGGTATCGCGAAATTCGAGCGGCACGGGCGCATGCGTCCCCAGCACACCATCAATGGCAGCACTGCCGTCATAGACCACTCGTCCGTCAGGCGTTTGCACCGTGGCCACGGCAATCTGGCCGGTGTTTTCCATGAAAATGGTGACTTTTGTCTCGCCTTCAGCGGCGTCCACAAGGCCGCGCTCCAGCGCGAAGGGGCCTACGCCTGCAAGGATATTACCGCAATTCTGCGCGTCCGAGACAATGGCCTGGTCGACAAAGACCTGCAGGAACAGATAGTCGACATCCACACCCGGCCGATCGGACTTTGAAACGACCGCCACCTTGCTGGTCAGCGGATCGGCGCCGCCCATGCCGTCGATCTGGCGAGGGTCAGGGGATCCCATGACGCGAAGGAGGAAGGTATCGCGCGCTGCCCTGTCGGCAGGCAGGTCGCCCTTCAGGAAATACCCGCCCTTCGAGGTGCCACCCCGCATCCACATGCAGCGCACGCCTTCAGACATATTTCAGCCCCGTCTTCTCGAGCGACTCGCGCATCTTGTACATATCAAGGCCCAGAATGCCGGACGCGAGTTTGGCGCGCTTGTCGCCCTCGTTGGCTTCCCGTGCCTTGGCCTTGGCTAGCACGTCAGCCGCTGTGGCACGCGGCACCACGCAGACGCCGTCATCGTCAGCGACGATCACGTCACCCGCCTGAATGGCGGCACCTGCACAGACAATCGGCACATTGACGGACCCGAGGGTCGCCTTGACCGTCCCCTGAGCCGAAATGGCCTTCGACCAGACGGGAAATCCCATTTCGGTCAGGTCGCGCACATCGCGTACGCCGGCATCGATGATAAGGCCACGACAGCCGCGCGCCTGCGCAGAGGTTGCCAAAAGGTCGCCGAAATAGCCGTCAGTACAAGGACTTGTCGGCGCAAGCACGAGAATGTCGCCCGCCTTCAACTGCTCGATCGCGACATGAACCATCCAGTTATCGCCGGGCGGCGCTGAAATGGTGACAGCTGATCCGGCAATGCGCGCGCCCGGATAGATGGGCCGCATATAGGGCAGCATGAGGCCTGTCCGCCCCTGCGCTTCATGCACTGTCGCAACACCGCAGGCCGCGAGCCCATCAATGACTGCGGCGTCCGTCCGCTCGATATTTTGAACCACGATGCCGGACATAACGATCCCTTTCTTTCTGTTTCAGTAACAAGGGTCGCCTCGCCCCATGGCCAAGACAAGACGGAATGGTGGACAAGCCATAAATTTTTGCTAAGAAAAGCCATGAACCTTTGGCATTTCAACATCCGGCACCTGCGTGCCCTTGTCGCCATATCCCGCCACGGAACGCTGTCGCGGGCGGCCCGCGCGGTCAGTCTTACCCAACCGGCGGTGACACAGGCGATCAACAAGCTTGAACGCCAGTTCGGCCTGCCGCTTTTCATCCGACGGCCCGACGGCATGGACGCGACCGAAGCGGCCCTGATCCTGCGTCCTCGTATCGAGAAGGCCCTTTCCCATATTGGATCGTCGCGGGTGACCACCACCCAGATGCGGGCGCTGGTTCTCGTCGCCGAGGCCGGCAGTTACAGCGAAGCAAGCCGCAGGGCCGGACTGACCGAGGCCTCGCTCCACCGTGCCCTCGCCGACCTTTCAGTGGCAACAGGCGAGCGACTGGTTGAACGGCGCGGCCGGGGCATCATGCTCACCGCTAGAGGTTTGGCAACGGCGCGAACCTACCGCCTCGCCAACGTGGAAATCGTCGCCGCTCTTTCAGAACTGGACGCCCTGAAAGGGTATGAAACCGGCAGGATTGCGATTGGCGCCATGCCACTTAGCCGGGCCAAATTACTGCCCGCAGCCATCGCGCTTTTTCACCAACGCTTCCCCGACGTCGACATAGTGGTCGCGGAAGGATCACACAACGAGCTGATCGGCCCCTTGCGGGATGGCGACCTGGACTTCATGGTTGGCGCCCTGCGCGCTCCCGGTACGTTCAATGACCTGACACAGACCCATCTGTTCGTTGACCGGCCTGTCATTCTGGGGCGCAGCGGTCATCCGCTTGCCCGCGCCACGCCTGACGCCGCAACACTTGCCGAATATCCCTGGATCGTGGCAGGCCCCGGCGCCCCGCTCCGCGCGCAGTGGGAGGAAATTTTCACCCACGCCGGCATCGCACCGCCCCATGTACCCATTGAGTGCGGATCGGTGATCACCATCCGCCAGCTACTGATGACCGGCGACTTCCTGACACTGCTGTCGCCCGATCAGGTGGCCGTGGAACTGGAAGCCGGATGGCTTGAAAGGGTCGCGCCGCCGCCTGTTGCCATCAGCCGCAATATCGGTGTGACGACGCGCCTCGACTGGACCCCGACCCCCAGCCAGCAGGCTTTCATGGAACTGCTGATCGAACAGGCTGCAATCCAGAACACTTCACAATAATTTATGACCGGGACAACCTTCCGATTGGAAGCCCCAGCTGGCCGCGGCCTATGGTGTTTCCATGAAGCAGGATCTTGCCATCATTGGGTTCGGGGAAGCCGGCGAAATTTTCGCCGTTGCAGCCAATTGGCGCACGGACGCGCGGGTTTTTGACATTGCGACAACAGAGGCCGCATCTGCGGACGGTATGCAGAACCGCTACAGCACTGCAGGCGTGCATGGCTGCGCGAGCCTTGAAGACGCCATTGCAGGCCGGGCGGTTATCCTGAGCCTCGTGACGGCGGAATCATCGCTCGCTGTCGCCCGCAAGGCCGCAGGCCACATGGCTGCCGGCAGCCTGTATTTCGACATGAACTCGGTTTCGCCCGGCACCAAGCGGGAAGCTGCCGCCTTTATCGAGGGGGCGGGGGGTCGCTACGTGGATGTGGCGATCATGGCGCCGATCAACCCCGCCCGTCTTGACGTCCCGCTTCTTGTGAGCGGCGAATGGGGTGCGGAAGCCGAGGCAATGCTCACGGGCCTTGGTTTCAGATCCGTCCGCCGCGTGGAAGGTGGCGTGGGCCGCGCCTCCGCCATCAAGATGGTCCGTTCGGTGATGATCAAGGGCATCGAGGCGCTGACTGCCGAATGCATGCTCGCCGCCAGTGCCGCAGGCGTTGTCGACGATGTCCTTGCCTCGCTTGGTGCCGAATGGGCCGACAAGACAAATTACAATCTCGACCGCATGCTGGTGCATGGCCTTCGCCGCGCCGCCGAGATGGACGAAGTGGTGCGCACACTTGACGAACTTGGGGTCGATCCCCTGATCACCCGCGGCACGGTTGTACGCCAACGTGCCCTCGGCAGCATGGGGCACAAAAAGCCACCACAGGATCTGGCGGCCAAACTGGCCTTAATCACCGGAAAGAAGGAGGCGGCTGAATGACCCTCGTCATCGATTGCCACGGCCATTACACCACAGCGCCCGAGCCGCATAACGAATGGCGCGAGGCCCAGAAGGCCGCCTTCAAAACAGGTGCGAAGCCCCCGGCCTATCCCGACATATCTGACGCCGAGATCATTGAAACGATCGAAAAGAACCAGCTCAAACTGATCCGTGAGCGCGGCGCCGACATGACCATCTTTTCGCCCCGCGCATCCGCCATGGCCCACCATGTGGGCGACCAGGCGGTAAGCCAGGCCTGGTCGGAGCATTGCAACAATCTGATTGCGCGGGTCGCAGGGCTCTACCCTGAAGTTTTCGCCCCTGTCTGCATGCTGCCCCAGTCGCCTGATGCTGACCTGACGGCCTCCATTGCCGAACTGGAGCGCTGTGTCACACAGCATGGCTTCATCGGCTGTAACCTCAATCCCGATCCCGGCGGCGGTCATTTCAGGCATCCGCCGCTGACAGACCGATACTGGTACCCGATTTATGAGAAGATGGTGGAACTTGACGTGCCCGCCATGATCCATGTGTCGGGCAGTTGCAACCCCGGCCTCCACGCCACCGGCGCCTTCTATATTGCGGCCGACAGCATCGCCTTCATGCAGCTTCTGCAAGGCGACCTGTTCAAGGACTTCCCGACGCTGCGCCTGATCATCCCACACGGCGGCGGGGCGGTTCCCTATCACTGGGGTCGCTACCGGGGGCTTGCCGACATGCTGAAAAAGCCGGCGCTCGATGGGCATCTTATGAACAATGTCTTTTTCGACACGTGTGTTTATCACCAGCCGGGGATCGACCTCTTGGCCGACGTAATCGAGACCAAGAATATTCTTTTCGGATCCGAAATGGTTGGCGCCGTGCGCGGCATCGATCCGACAACCGGCCATTATTTCGATGACACGAAGCGGTACATTGATGCCCTTGATATCCCGGATGCAGACCGGCACGCGATCTTCGAAGGCAATGCCCGCCGCGTCTTTCCGCGGCTTGATGCACAGCTGAAAGCGAGGGGCCTGTGACAACCGATATCCACCAGTATCTCGCGGAATTCGAGGACATTCCCGGTACGCGTGTCTATACGGCGGCACGCGCACGCATGGGCTATCAGCTCAACCAGTTTGCCATGAGCCTGATGAAGCCAGAGAACCGCGCCCGGTGGAAAGCGGATGAGCGCGCCTATCTGGCCGATTGGCCCCTGACCGACGACCAGAAGCAGGCAGTCCTCGACCGGGACTACAATCGCCTCCTCGACCTTGGCGGCAATATCTATTTCCTCGCCAAGATTTTTTCCACCGACGGTCTTTCCTTCGTTCAGGCGGTATCGACCATGACCGGCATGAGCGTGGAAGATTATCAGGCCATGATGCTGGCAGGCGGCCGGTCACCCGAAGGTGTGCGTTCGAAGAAGGAGCAGAACTGATGGCCCGGATCACTGCAGGCGTGGGCACCAGCCACGTTCCCGCTATCGGCGCCGCAATCGACCTCGGCAAAACGGGAGAAGACTATTGGAAGCCCGTTTTCGCAGGCTATGACTGGTCCAAGGACTGGATCGCATCGCAAAAGCCCGATGTCGTGATCCTTGTCTATAACGATCACGCCTCGGCCTTCGACATGAAGTTCATCCCGACCTTCGCCATCGGCTGCGGCGAGCGCTTCGCGCCCGCGGACGAAGGCTGGGGTCCTAGGCCGGTGCCCGATGTGATCGGACATCCTGACCTTGCCTGGCATATCGCCCAGAGCCTGATCCTCGATGAATTCGACATGACCATCATCAACGAGATGACGGTCGATCACGGACTGACGGTGCCGCTGTCATTGATGTTCGGCCAGCCTGAAGCCTGGCCCGTGAAGGTCATCCCGCTCGCCGTCAATGTGGTCACCTACCCGCCGCCGACCGGCAACCGCTGCTGGGCGCTTGGAGAAGCGATCCGGCGGGCTGTGGAAAGCTTCCCCGAAGACCTGAACGTGCAGGTCTGGGGCACGGGTGGCATGAGCCACCAGTTGCAGGGCCCGCGCGCCGGGCTGATCAATGCCGCATGGGACAATATGTTCCTCGATGGCCTGATCGGGGAAGGCGATGCGCTTCGCCACATTCCCCACATCGAATATCTGCGCGAGACGGGCTCGGAGGGGATCGAGATGGTCATGTGGCTGATCATGCGCGGCGCCCTCGGCCCCCTCACGCACTGCCTTCACCGCCATTATCATGTGCCCGCCAGCAATACGGCAGTCGGCCATATCGTCCTAGAACCAGTTACAGGAGACTGACAATGCGGATCGCCCTCGCCGGTGCCGGTGCCTTTGGAGAGAAGCATCTCGACGGCCTCAAGAAGATCGACGGTGTTACTGTCACCTCGCTCGTCGGTCGTCGGCTTGAGCCGACCCAAGCCATTGCCGAGAAGTACGGCATCCCCCATGCCACCACTTATCTTGCCGAAACGCTGGCCCGCGACGATGTGGACGCCGTGATCCTGTGTACACCCACGCAGATGCATGCCGCGCAGGCCATCCAGTGCATGGACGCAGGCAAGCATGTGCAGGTGGAAATTCCCCTTGCCGACAGCTGGGCGGATTCCGAGGCAGCGATGAAGAAGCAGCAGGAAACCGGCCTCGTCTGCATGGTCGGCCATACCCGCCGCTTCAACCCGTCGCATCAGTGGGTCCACAACCGGATCAGGGCTGGCGAATTGAATGTCCAGCAGATGGACGTGCAGACCTATTTCTTCCGCCGCCAGAATATGAATGCGAAGGGCGAGCCCAGAAGCTGGACAGATCACCTGCTGTGGCACCATGCGGCGCACACGGTGGATCTGTTTGCCTATCAGGCAGGACCTGTGGTTGCAGGCAATGTCCTGCAGGGTCCGATCCACCCGGAACTTGGCATCGCCATGGATATGTCAATCCAGTTGAAGGCTGAAAGCGGGGCAATCTGCACCCTTTCGCTCAGCTTCAACAACGACGGACCACTTGGCACCTTCTTCCGCTACATCTGCGACAACGGCACCTATATCGCCCGCTATGACGATCTCGTCACTGGCCGCGAAGAAGCAATCGATGTGTCGAAGGTTGATGTCTCGATGAACGGCATCGAACTGCAAGACCGCGAGTTCATCGCCGCCATCCGTGAAGGCCGTGAGCCCAATTCAAGCGTTGCAAAGGTCCTGCCCTGCTACAAGGTGCTGCATGACCTTGAACAGCAACTGCGCAGCGGAGGCTGATCATGGCCGGGGTCAAGACACAGGTTGCAATCGTTGGTGCCGGGCCAGCCGGCCTTCTTTTGGCGCATCTCCTGAAAGCCGAAGGTATCGATTGCATCGTTATTGAACGGGTCAGCGGCGACTATGTACTTGGCCGCATTCGGGCAGGTGTTCTGGAGCAGGTAACGATCGACCTGATGGCGCGACTTGGCCTGGATAGCCGCATGAAGGCCGAAGGCCTGTATCACGAAGGCTTCAATCTCGCCGATGGCAGGCGCCTGATCCATATCGACATCGCAGGCCTGACTGGCAAGCGTGTCATGGTATACGGCCAGACCGAACTGACCCGCGACCTGATGGATGCCGCCAGCCCGCGCGGCGTCGAGGTTATCTATGAAGCCGCCAATGTGGCGCTCCATGATATCGAAACCGATGCGCCCCACATTACCTACTCGAAAGATGGCCTGAACCACCGGATTGACGCCCGGTTTATCTGCGGCTGCGACGGGTTCCACGGGCCCTCCCGGCAAGCCATCCCGAAAAGCGCTGGCAAGGCCTACGAGCGGGTCTATCCCTTCGGTTGGCTCGGTATTCTTGCCGACGTTCCCCCATGCGAAGCCGAGCTGATCTACGCCAATCACGAACGCGGATTTGCGCTGGCGTCGATGCGGTCGCCGACCCGCAGTCGTTATTATATCGACGTGCCGCTCAGTGAAACAGTCGATGACTGGCCGGATGAAAAGCTGTGGGACGAACTCGCCATTCGACTTGGCCCGGACGCCGCAGCCCATATCACGCGGGGGCCAGCCCTCGAAAAATCCGTCGCGCCACTCCGTTCCTTTGTGTTTGAGCCGATGCGATACGGCAGCCTGATGCTGGCGGGAGACGCCGCCCATATCGTTCCGCCGACCGGCGCCAAAGGGCTCAATCTGGCAGCATCCGATGTTGCCTATCTGTCGGACGGGCTGATAGCCTATTTCAACAAACAAGACAGCGCGCCGCTGGCCTCCTATTCCGAAAAGGCGCTTGCCCGCGTCTGGAAGTCCGAGCGTTTCTCCTGGTCCCTGACCCGGCTGATGCACCGATTCCCCGAAGACGGGTCTTTCGAACGCGCCATGCAAGTGGCAGAGCTTGATTATATCGCCTCATCAAAAGCGGCACAGACCGCCATTGCGGAGAATTATGTCGGCCTGCCGCTCTGAGAAAGGAACAGAATGACATCTCTTCCCGTCCCCAAGATCGGCCCCTACCCCGTTTCCGCCATCGGCCTTGGCTGCATGAACCTGAGTCATGCCTACGGCATCTCGCCGTCCGAGGCAGATGGAATCCGCCTGCTGAACCACGCGCTTGATGCCGGTGTCACCTTTTTCGATACAGCGGCGCTTTATGGCATGGGCGCCAACGAGCGGCTTGTGGGCAAGGCGATCATGCACCGCAAGGCCGAATTCACCCTCGCCAGCAAATGCGTGCTTGATGTCTATGACGGCAAACGTGGTCTCAATGGCCGGCCGGACGCCATCCTGAAGACGCTTGATCAGGCTCTGGTTCGGCTCGGCACCGATCATATCGATCTTTATTATCTGCACCGGCTGGACCGGAACGTGCCCATCGAGGAATCGGTGGGCGCCCTTGCACGCGCAAGAGAGGCCGGCAAGATCGGCGCTATCGGTGTTTCCGAAATGTCAGCTCCGACCATCCGGCGCGCCCACGCCGAGCATCCCTTGGCAGCCGTCCAAAGTGAATATTCGCCGTGGGTCAGGAATGTGGAAGTCGCAGTGCTCGATACCTGTCGGGAGCTTGGTATCGGCTTTGTCGCCTTCTCCCCGGTTGCCCGGGGATTTCTGGCCGGTGCCGTCAGTTCCCTCGATTTCGTGGAAGGTGATATCCGCACCGCCATGCCCCGCTTCCAGGAACCGAGTTTCACCCAAAATCTGGCACTTTTCGAACGCTTCAAGACGGTGGCCGAAACTGCCGGAGTTACCCCCGCACAATTGTCGCTCGCCTGGGTGCTGTCACGCGGCGATCATATCGTGCCGATCCCCGGCACCCGCTCCATCACCCATCTGGATGAGGATCTTGCCGCTGCATCGATGGACGTCAGCGTGGAGGCATTTGCAGCAGTGGATGAAATCTTTGCGCCCGGTGCTGTCGCCGGCCCACGTTATTCCCCCGCCATGCAGGCACAGATCGATACCGAACTGTTACCGGAAGAGGTAGCCGGTTGAGCCAACCGGCATGAAAGGGGCCGACGCCGGACGCGGATCGGCCCTTTCACAAGGTTTCTCTATTCGGGCCTGACCATCATGAGGGCATCAAGCGCGACGGCACCTTCACCTTCGGGATAGACAACCACGGGATTGAGGTCGACCTCGGCGATCCGCGGCTGCGACACCATCAGCCGGCCGAGGCGGGAAATGATGTCCGCAACGGCCACAACATCCAGCCGCGGCGATCCACGGTAGCCTTTAAGAAGCGGCGCCATCCTGAGTTTGCCTAGCTCGGCAACGATGTCCTGCACCGGCAGGTCCGGCACCAGAAGGCGGGTATCCTTCATGATTTCGGCAGTCACACCACCGACGCCAACAAGCACAACGGCTCCCCAGTCCGGGTCGTTACGCGCACCAATGATCAGTTCAAAACCGCGCTTGCCCATCCCTTCCACGAGCACGCCATCAAGCCTGATCGATGAATTGTATGTCTTTACGCTTGCTTGCATCCGTGCCCAGGCCGCACGGACAGCGCCCGAGCTCCCGCAGTTCAGCTCAACCCCACCGGCATCACTCTTGTGACTGAGATCGGCGGACTGCGCCTTCAGGGCGACCGGGAAGCCCAGACGCTCTGCCGCTGCCACCGCCTCATCAACGGTCGCGGCAAATTGGCCGACGGGAAAGGCGACACCTTGGGGCCCGAGAAGCTCCTTCGCCTTATACTCGGGGATCACCCCGCCTTCTGGCGGCAGCGCCAATGGCGGCATCTGCGTCGCCGGTGCTTTCGCAAAACTTCTGCCTGCCAGGTCATTCAACCGCTTCAATGCCCGGAACACCCTTTCCGTTGACGGGAAATAGGGAATACCCAACCGGCGAAGATCGGCAATGAAGGCGGCCGGAATATCGCCTCCTTCATCAAGCCCCGCAAAGATCACCGGCTTCTGCGGCTTCAGCTCGGATACTGCCTTCAATATCGGCGGCAACTTGATGCCCGAAGTCACAGGGTCTGTCTGAATGATGCCCACAACGATGCTGCCGAACCGGCCGTCATCAAAAAGTGCGGCGAGCGTGCGGAAATAGAGATCCGGATCAACGAGCCCCTGCGCAGTAAGATCAAGCGGATTGCTGACCTCGACAAATTCAGGGAGCGCAGCCCTCAAGGCTGGTGAATCCTCTGCTGTCACCTTTGGCAGATCAACGCCAAGGGTTTCGCATAGATCATAGGTCAGCGCCTTGAACGCGCCGGACTCACCAAGGACAGCGGCCCCGCCCTCGGGCATTGCCGGGCAGCGCACGATGATCTCGGCGATGTCCGCCAGTTCTTCAAGGGTTTCAGCAAAGACAACCCCGGCCCGTTCCACCTTGGTGCGCATGACGGCATAATCACCCGCGAGGGCACCGGTGTGGGTCGCCGCAGACTCTCGCGCGGCACTGCTTTTGCCCGGATGCAACAACACAATTGTCTTGCCGGCATCGCGGGCACGGAGGGCAGCGGCCAGAAACCGCTGCGGCTTCCGGAACTGTTCGACCAGCATCACGATCACCCGTGTGGCGGCATCGCCAACGAGATAATCGACATAATCCTCAACACCGCTCGCTGCTTCGTTACCGGTAGAAACCGAGAAGGTGAGGCCAAGGTCGCGGCTTGCAATTGTGGTACCGAGGACCGCAGCCATAGCCCCGCTTTGCGATACGATGCCGATCCCCGGCCGGTTACCGGGCGGCTTCGCTTTCGTCTCCACAAAGGTGAGCGGGATACCATCGACATAATTGACAAGACCAAGGCAGTTCGGCCCTTCAACGACCATGCCGGCGTCCCTTGCGATGCGCGCAATTTCACGCTGCTCCGCCATGCCTTCCTCACCGCCTTCGGCGAAGCCTGCGGAAAAGATGACCACAGACCCGACCTTCGCGGCCGCCAGCGCCTTCATGCTGTCAAGAACGGCAGCGCGCGGGATGGCCAGCACGGCGGCATCCACCCCGGAGGGCAGTTGATCGATCGAGGCGAGGCAGGGGCGACCGTTGATCTCCTCCCTTTTCGGATTGATCAGGTGAATATCGCCTGTGAACCCGTTGCTCTCGAGATTGGCGAGAACGGATGCCCCGAGCGCCCCGCGCTTTTCCGAAGCCCCGACAATCACCACGGATCGCGGCCTCAGGAGACGCTCAACCGCAGCGCGCGGCAACGCAGCCTGTTCGAACTCTGAAATTTCAGGCATGAGGTTACCTGTTTTTGTCGTAGGCGCCGAGGCCGGGCTTGTATGACTTTTCATCGATAAACTGGCGAATCCCTTCCTTGCGGCCCTCATTGTCGAAGCTGTTGGCAGCCTCCTGGGCGCGCACGAGGAAATCTTCGGCATTATCGTAGGTCATTTCGCGAACCCGCCGAATAGCGTCCTTGGTTGCCTTCAGGGCGACGGGGTTTTTCCCCAACAACACCTTGGCAACTTCGGTGACCCGTTCCTTCAGGGCTGACAGCGGCAAGGCCTCGTTCACGAGCCCCCATTCTGCGG
Source organism: Gimibacter soli (assembly GCF_028463845.1). Lineage (NCBI taxonomy): Bacteria > Pseudomonadati > Pseudomonadota > Alphaproteobacteria > Kordiimonadales > Temperatibacteraceae > Gimibacter > Gimibacter soli. The sequence goes on from NZ_CP116805.1 coordinate 2,784,081, forward strand.
CCGTCTTGCCGTCGATATTCTCGCCCATCATGGCGTGATACATGGCGCGGCGGAAGGAGACGAGCTCGGCAATCACTTTCGAGGCCCCACCACCCGGCAGGATGCCCCAGTTGATTTCCGACAGGCCGAACTGGGCTTCCTCGGCCGCAAAGGCGAGGTCACAGGCAAAGAGTGGCCCATAGCCGCCCCCGAAACACCAGCCATTCACCATGGCGATGGTCGGCTTCTGGTACCAGCGCAGACGGCGCCACCAGCCGTAGGATTCGCGCTGGGCATTCCGCACGGCACCAAGGCCTTTGGCCTCATTCTCGCGGAAATATTCCTTCAGATCCATGCCCGCGCTCCAGGCCGTTCCCTCACCGGTCAGGACGAGTACGCCCACGTCATCACGAAACTCCAGATCATCCAGCACTCGCATCATCTGCCGGTTGAGCTTGGGGCTCATGCAATTGCGCTTCTCGGGGCGATTGAAGCTTACCCACGCAATGCCGTCCTCGATGGTGACGGCGACAGTGTCTTCTTCCAGACGTTCGGTTGTCATTGTTTCAACTCCTTGGAAATCTTTGATCAGATGGGGAAATGGCCGGGTTCGGTTTCAACCGTGACCCAGCGAAGTTCGGTGAAGGCATCGATGCCTGCCTTGCCGCCGAAGCGGCCATAGCCGGAAGCCTTGGTGCCGCCGAAGGGCATTTGGGCCTCGTCATGCACGGTCGGCCCGTTGACGTGGCAGATGCCGGATTTGATCTGGCGCGCAACCCGAAGTCCGCGTGACGTATCGCGCGTAAAGACCGAGGCACTGAGGCCATATTCAGTGTCGTTGGCAAGCTCCACGGCATGCGCCTCGTCGCGCGCGCGGACGACCGCAACAACCGGCCCGAAGCTCTCCTCCCGGAACAGCCGCATCGCAGGGGTCACCTTGTCGACAACATGGGCAGGCATGATCACACCGTCCGCAGCACCGCCATTGGCGAGCGACGCTCCGGCCGCAACAGCATCCTCGATCAGCGACTGGACATGCTGCACCGTTTTCAGGTCAACCACGGCACCCAGAGGCGTTTTCCCCTCGCGCGGGTCACCCGCCTTCATGGTGGCGACCTTCGCCTTGAATTTCTCGACAAAGGCATCGGCGACGGCGTCGACAACGATCAAACGTTCCGTAGACATACAGATTTGCCCCTGATTCATGAAGGCACCGAAGGCTGCCGCCTTCACGGCTTCATCGAGGTCTGCATCGTCCAGCACGATCAGGGGGGCTTTGCCACCGAGTTCCAGAAGCACCGGCTTCAGATTTTCAGCCGCCCGCTTCGCAACAATGCGGCCAACAGCGGTGGAACCGGTGAAATTGATGCGCCGGACCGCCGGATGGTCGATCAGGGTGCCTACCACTTCACCAGCGTCTGCCGGCGCATTTGTGACGATATTGACTGTGCCATCAGGCAACCCGGCTTCGGCGAAGGCATCGATGATCAGGCTGTGGGTCCGCGGGCATATCTCTGACGCCTTTAGGATGACACTATTACCGCACGCAAGCGGCACGGCAATCGCTCGCACCCCGAGGATGATCGGCGCGTTCCAGGGCGCAATGCCAAGCACAACCCCCGCCGGCTCCCGCAGCGCCATGGCGATACAGCCCGGCTTGTCGGACGGGATCACTTCCCCCGATATCTGGGTGGTCAACGCGGCGGCCTCGCGCACCATGCTGCTGGCCAGCATCAGGTTGAACCGCGCCCAACCTTCAGTGGCACCAATCTCGCCCATCATTGCATCGACAAAGTCGTTTGCGCGGGCATCGAGGGCCGCCGCCGCTTTCATCAGGAAACTACGGCGAGCGTTTGGCCCAAGGGCACTCCATGCCGGAAAGGCTTGTGCCGCCTTGTCGGCAACCATGCCTGCCTCGGCAGCGGTCATGGCCTGAGCCGTGGTCGCCACCTCATTGGTGACGGGGTTGCGGCGCTCGAACGTCCTGGTCGCGCTTGTCTGTGTCATGTCGGTCCCCTCCAGGATCAATGTCTATTCTGTTGACGCAATGCTTGGTGTTTCACGGATTGGTGGATTGCCGGGTCGGTCGCAGGGCAAATATCGCGGCAGCGGCGATGAGCGACCCGGCCGCCATCGCCAGGGAAACGCCGCCGAGGCCATAACCAAGCGTGAAGAGCAGCCCGGCGATCACTGGCCCGAGTGCGGCACCGCCACGCCCGATGCCAATGATGAGGCCGGTCCCCCCCGCCCTGAGCGAGGCCGGATAGGCCTGCGCGATGAGGGCATAGAGACCAACCACGCCGGCATTGGTGCAAAAACCAACGACGGCAGCAACGAACGAAAGGCCTGCCAGCTCGTTTTGTCCCTGCCCGAAATAGACCACCGCCAGAACCGAAGCCGCCATTGCGCCGATTACAAGCAAACGTGTGCTGATCTGCAGGCTGGAAATACCAAGAAGGAAGGCTCCGGCCAGGCCGCCGATATTGGCCGCCACCAGCACGGCGCCCGCTTCCGAAGGTGCATAGCCCATATCGACCACGATCTTCGGGATCCATTTCAGGATGAAATAGAAGGTCATGATGTGGGTGAAATAGGCGAGCGTCAGCAGGATCGTCGGGCGAGCAAAGGCGCCGGAGAACAATGCTGTCAAGCCGCCACGCTGGTTCTCGGTCGCCTGCGGCGGCGCCAACCGGGTCACCGTGGCGTGCCCAAGCCGCTTCAGCACTGCATTGATGCGCGCAATCGGACGTTCCTGCTGTTTCTTCTGCATAAGAAAATCAATGGATTCCGGCAGCAGGAACCACGTTAGCGGCAGCATCAAGGCCGTCATGATCGTGCCGAGCACGAAAACATCCCGCCAGTTACCATCCACCAGCAGCATCGAGGCGAGCGCCCCGCCGATAATCGCACCGATCGGATAACCCGCAGCCATCGCGGTAACGGCGAAACTCCGCCAGCGGTCATTCGCAAACTCCGCTGCCATGGCGTTTGTGCTGGCCAGCATGCCGCCGATGCCGATCCCGGTAATCAGACGGACAATCGACAGCATCAGGATACTGGTGGTGAAAATCGCGGCACCCATTCCAACCGTCATGATCACCAGACAGATGAGAATGGTCGGGCGGCGGCCAATACGGTCGGCAAAGTGCCCGAGTGTGATCGATCCGACCGACATGCCAAACAGTTCCATGGACAGCACGAGGCCAAGGGCAGCGCGGTCAATACCCCATTCTGCGGCGATCCCCGGGGACGCAAAGCTGATCGACAGGACGTCGAAGCCATCAAGGGCCGTCAGCAGAACGCAAAGCACCACGACGGCGATCTGCATGCCCTTCATCGGCGACCTGGCAAGCACCGACCTCGGATCTTCATCGAAACTCATAAGCTATCCCCAACAGCAGGCGTCGGCACGGCCGTACACCTGTCTTTCCCATCCCGACTCAATTAGTATGCTTATGATACAATTGTGTCAACATACATAACCGACTTGCAACTATACCCATACTTTCAAGGCTTTATCCGGCTTCAGGCTTTAGGCTTGCTACGAACCGATGTTCGCACCTTGCTCAGCAAACGACGAAGCTCTGCGCGCTCGTCAGCACTCAGATCGCCGAAGGCGTGCTGGTCGTGAAGCGCCGTCGCCTGCTCCACCTTTTCCTGCAGCACAAGCCCGGCCGGCGTCATGTGAAGCGCATTGCTGCGGCGGTCCCGCCCGGGCCTTCTCTCGACCGCGCCGAGGGCGACAAGTTGGTCAACCAGCTTCATTGTGCTGGCCCGGTTGACCCCAAGCGCACGTCCGAGCGCCACCTGATCACATCCCTCATGCAAGGCCACATAGAAAAGCGCTGTTGCCCTTGCAGGCGTCAGGCCATGCTCCGCCAGTTCCGCCGACAGAAGCGCCATGGTCGCCACATCGGTCTGGTGCAGTTGATAGCCAAGCCGCTTTGCAATGATGCCTAGTGAAGTTACGCCACTCATATTCTTGCCGGATCAAGTTGAAACCAAGCCCTGAACCTATGGACAATTGATGGCATGAACAAGTTTGAAATTGCGCCCTTGCGTGCACCACTTCCCTTGTTCTCAAAGATCGGGATTGCTGCCCTTTCGGGCAGGTCCCGATCTTTGATCCTTAGCCCTGCCGTCAGAACTCCAGACCGGCACTCAGGAACCAGGTGCGTTTCCGGGCATAGATGATTTCGGCATACCCGGTCGCTGTCGAGAGCGACGAGTTGCCCGCCACCGGATAAAGCTCGTCCGTCAGGTTTTCGATCCCGAACGTCAGGTTCCAGCCACCCTCGCGCTCGGCAAGCCGGAGTGAGGCATTGACAAGCGTGACGCCCTTGTCCTGTGCAACCTCGATGCTGTTCGCAGCATCGAAGAACTGGGACGCGGTGTAGGACAGGTCAACCCGCGGGGTCAGCTCAAGATCGCCCGACAACGGGAAGACATAGCTCACGCCGATGTTGCCTTTCCATTTGGGGGTGAAGGGCAAGCGGTTGTCTGGTCCAACGGTCGCCGTGGTGCCGGGCACCTCGGTAATCTCGTCGATCTTGCTGTCCAGATAGCCGAGGCTGCCTTCGATCATGAAGCGGTCGGTCGGCACAAAGGCCATCTCAAGCTCCGCCCCGTCGATCGTTGCCGAGCCTGCGTTGAACAGCAACGGCACCACGCCAAGGCGGTAGATAAGCTGGATATCCTTGTACTTGGTGTGGAAAAGCGCACCGTTCAGGCGGAAGACCCGGTTGATGTCGGCCTTGAAGCCCGCTTCGAGGTTGGTGGCACGTTCCTCATCGAACGCAATCGGCAAGAAGCCCGGAGGCGGTGCATTGTAGCGCTGGTTATAACCACCGCTCTTGAACCCCTGCGACCAGCTTGCATAGGTCATCAGCGAGTCAGACCAGCGATACTGCGCCTTGAGCGTACCGGTCATGGAGGAGAAGTCCGTCTCGAAAAGGTCGGGCTCTACAAACAGTGCCGGGGTGCTGGTTGGCAGCGGATCCGGATCCGGCAGGGTCGACGGGAAGATATTGAAGGCAATGAGCTGCATCCCCTTCGTTTCTTCTGTGTAGCGAAGCCCGCCAGAAACCGAGAAGCGATCCGACACATCATATGTCCATTCCGTAAATCCGGCCCAGCTTTCGGTGCTGAGATCAACGATTTGCAGATCGCGCGAGCCCACACCGCCAGCGGCAACCACTGGCGGTGGCGCCCCGAGAAAGACAGTTACATAGTCATTGGTGTCTTCATCGAAATAATAGAGGCCGGCAACACCGTGCAGCGCGCCGAATTCGAACAGCGCCTGGAATTCCTGGCTAAACTGCTTGCTTACGCTCGAATAGTCAGTGGTCAGGATCGTGAAGGGCGTGTTGTCGGCATCGCGAACACCAGACCAGGTAAGATCCCTGTATGCCGTGACCGACTTCAGCGAGACATTATCGTTAACCGTCCAGTCGATAACACCGGAGAGGCCCCAGTTCTCGGTCTTGCTGCTCACATCTGCGTTGCCGCCGTTCGTGAATGGCCCGAGGTTCCAGAAATTGTTGGCGCACCGCGGATCATTGATTTCCGGCGTGCTCGGCGGCGGGAACGTTGCCCCCGGACACCCCGCGCCAACGCTGACCGCTGCAACAAATGCTGCGTTGGGATTGATTTCCTTGAACACGAACGGCGAGCCGTTTTCGTCTGCCTTGCTGTAGTCGGCTCGAACGGTCACGGTGACATCTGCACTTGGCGTCCAGCGCAACGCACCCTTCACGGCCCAATTGTCAGTATCACCAAGGTCAAGGCCATCAACGAGGCGGGTAACATAGCCGTCGCGTGTACGCCGGCTTACCGAAACACGGCTCTTCAAGGTTTCGCCAAGCGGCAAGTCTGCCGCAACCGAAAACTCCCGCTGGTTGTCGCTGCCGATCCGCACCTTCGCGCTGCCGCCAAGTTCGTCGCCCGGCGTGTTCGAGGTCAGGATCACAGCGCCGCCAATCGTGTTGCGCCCGAAAAGTGTGCCCTGCGGACCGCGAAGAACCTGGACATTGGCGACATCATTGAAATCCATCGCGCCGCCGACCGACCGGCCCATATAGACATCATCCACATAGATGCCGACACCGGGGTCAACAGCCCCCGTCGGGTCCACCTGGCCGATACCACGAATGAAGACCTGGGCGGCCGAATTGTTGCCCGAAAGCTGGCCGTAGCTTGTGAATTGCAGGCCCGGCGTGATGCGATCAAGGTCCGTCGTGCCGTTGATCTGCTGGCGCTCCAGCGCCTTTTCCGAGAAGGCCGATACTGCAATCGGCGTGTCCTGCATGTTTTCTTCGCGCTTACGCGCCGTCACCACAACTTCCTCAATCATGATGACGCTGGACTCTTGCTGCCCCGCCGCATTGGCAGCCGCTGCGGGCACAAGAATCGTGGCAGCCGCCATAACTGTAGAGATGACATAAGTAGAACTGGCGCCGCGAAGGCGCGACTTGATGCTGGTCATGGACCCCTCCCCAATTGTTCCGCATCTCCCAACCCGCCAAACGGCTGCCATATTCACTCAAGGCAGACCAGACCTGTTGAAGAGACCGCACCGAACACCCTCCCTGGCAGTCGGTTCGAAAATAGTATGACTAGGATACTGTCTGCATGCAATACTATTTATCGCATGCCTTAACCATAAATGGCGCATTTGTGTATTGCACCGCCGCCGCAGCTCGCCTGGAAGGCAAGAAACGGCCCTCTCCGGCGCGCATGCCGGCTCGCACAAACTGTTTCAGCAATAGGCCGGGGTTGAAGAAAGCCCGTCAGGCACCAATAGCGGCCCTGCCGCTTTCCGCAGCAGCCTGTTCGGCCTTGAGCAGGCGAGACAGAATGCCCCGAGCCCGCACGCCGCCGGCATCGATATTCAGCCCCAGCAGACGACGATCCGGATAAGCCAGCAGATTGGCTTGCTGGCGTTCGAGCATCTCGAGGTCTTCGCTGAATATCTTGCCCTGCCCTTCGCGGATGCTATCGGTGATGGCCTGATCGTCAGGCTTGAATCGACGGGCCATCCCCCAGAAATACCAGTGCGAGGTCCCTGTTTCCGGCGTGATGAAATCAACCACAATGCTGGAAGCCTTCACGTCATCCGGCGCGTCGTAGCCCCCATACCCGGCATGGGCGACCCCGACCTCGATCATCACATGGCTCGGCGGGCTGAAGCGGCAGATTTGCCAGCGGTCGACAGGCTTGTCATCTGCAAGGCCATTGGCCCGCAGCGCCATCTGCCAGAACGGCGGAGGCATCACATTCTCCATGTGGCGACTGGTGACAACCTGTTCCCCTTCAATAGTGGTTGTGGGGGCAGCTTCGTCGATCTCCTTCTGGCCGATGCTGTTTGCATGTACGTAAGTCTCATGCGTCAGGTCCATCAGGTTGTCGATCATCAGGCGGTAGTCGCACTGGATATGGAAACGCCCACCACCATAGGCCCACGCAGGATCCTCCGCCCATTCGAGATGATGGATTAGGCCGGGATCTGCCAGCTCACGATGGCCCGGCCACACCCAGATGAAGCCGTAGCGTTCCTCCACCGCGAAGGACTTGATCCGCGGAAAGCTGTCAACACGCTGCCCGGGCATCGCAAGGGTTGCACCGTCGCACCCCATTGTCAGCCCGTGATAGCCGCACACAAGCTTGCCCTCCCGGACCGTACCGAGCGAAAGAGGCGCGCCGCGATGCGGGCAGAAATCTTCCACTGCAGCAACCCGGCCGCCCTCACCGCGATAAAATACGATCTTCTCGCCGCAGATCTGACGCCCCAAAGGCCCTTCAGCGATTTCATCCGGCGTACAGGCAACGTACCAGGCATTCTTCAGGAACATCTCGTCTCTCCCCATTCACAATGGATCCAATATTTGCTGTTTTAAGCGTTAGTCAACACATATTGATATTTAATGGATCCATAATAAAACTGATCGAGACATGAGCTTTCCTGTCAGGGCATTATCCCTGCGGGAGAAAACTTGCGGAGAAACACGTGCAGAAACCCGGCTCTCTGGTCATGGTGACGCTTCGGCAAATGATTGGTTCCGGCGAACTGGCAGCCGGCGAAAGGCTTGTCGAAACAGCGATTGCCGAGCGGCTTGGCGTTTCGCGCATGCCGGTCCGCACTGCATTCCGTGAGCTGGCGTCGGAGGGATTGCTGGTGCGCGCCGGCGTGCGCGGCTATATGGTCCGGCACTTCACTTACAATGATATCGTCGACGGGGTTGAGGTTCGTGGCGTCCTCGAAGGACTGGCAGCACGCCAGCTTGGCGAGCGCGGCCTTGATGAAAGCACGCAAAAGCGGCTCCGCTCATGCCTCGCCGAGGGCGACCGGCTCCTTGCCAAGGGTTATCTCGATGAAAAAGATGCGGAAGCCTATCATTCGATGAATGTCCGGTTCCACGAGGCCATAGTCAGCGCCAGCGGCAACACCGCAGTGACAGCAGCCCTCGCCCGCAACGATCACCTGCCGTTCGCTTCGGTGAAAGCCATGACAATCAACACATCCGAAATGGAGCGCGAGTTTCGCAGGCTCAACTATGCTCACATGCAACATCATGCCATTGTGGACGCGCTTGAAGCGGGCCAGGCAGCCCGCGTTGAAGCCCTGATGCGGGAACATGCTGCCGCTGTCATCCGCTATACCGACTTGCTCCAGTCCGCCGATCCGCCCCTGAAGAACTGACGACGACAACGATAGACCTTACGCAGGAACGTTAGGCTGTTGCTCTTTGTGGTTGGTCACACTAATGGTATCAAAGGCTTGAGATTGGCTTGGAAACCGGGATCTGCACGACCACCCTATGCACGCGCGACGCACAAAAATGACGATGTCGGAACTGGCACGAATGGCCGGTGTGGATATTTCCACCGTGTCTCGTGCGCTCAGCGACAGCCCGCGGGTCAAGCCTGAGACCAAGAAATATATCCTCGAAGTCGCCGCGTCGACCGGATACGTGATCAACACCTCGGCCCGCAGCTTGCGCCGCCAGACGAGCGAAGCCATCGGCCTAGTCATTCCGTTGCGGCCGGAATCCGGCCAGACCATTTCCGACCCCTTCTTTCTGGAAATGATTGCGGCAGTGGGCAATGCGGCTTCGGATGCCGGATATGACCTCATCGTCAACATGCCGAAGGAAAAAGAGAAGATCGCTGAAAAGCGCCTTCTGGAAGCCGGACGTGCCGATGGCCTGATCGTGATCGGGCAAGCTGGCCTCAGCGCCCGCCTGCACGATCTTGGCCCCTTGAGGGACCGTGTTGTTGTCTGGGGCGGCAAAACGGACGAAGACGAATATACGCTCGTCGGCAGCGACAACCGTGAAGGCGGGCGACTGGCAGCCGAACACCTTCTTTCCCTCGGTCGCCGCCGCATCCTTTTCGTCGGCAACATGGAATTGCCGGAGGTGTTGCTGCGCTACTCCGGGCTGCAGGACGCCTATCGGGTTATGGGCTTGCAGCACCCGTCAGAGCTGGTCCTAGGGCTTGACTTCGGGGCACAGAACGCATTCGAGAAAAGCCTCGAATTCATCGATAGCGGAAAACAGTTTGATGCCATCTTTGCCGCTTCGGATGTGCTGGCAATTGCCGCCTTGCATGCCGTCAATGCGCGGGGCATGAGCGTGCCTCAGGACGTGGCGATTGTCGGCTACGACAATATCAGCCACTCGACCATGGTCGTTCCGCACCTGACCACCATCGACCAAAGCATCAAGGAAGGCGGCGAGATCATGGTGGACCTGCTGCTACGGAAGCTGGCAGGGGAAGAGGTGCACTCACAGGTGACCCCGACCCGCCTTGTCGTTCGTCAGTCAACCGTCGCAGCAAGCTGAAAACATCAGTCTCCTGCTCCACGCATTGCCAGCAGAATGCCGCCTTTCAGGCCGGCGTCATCGCCGAGCCCCGGCGTCGAGATCAATTCAATGGTTGCCCTGTCCTTCACATAGCCGTTCATCAGCATGTCATAGGCCACCCGGACCTTCTCGATCAGCCCATCGGCCAGCAGGATGCCGCCTCCCAGAATCACCCGTTCGACCCGGCTCATGAGCACCAGCGAGAGGCTGGCCTGCGCCAGATAATAGGCCTCGATCTCCCATGCCAGATGGTCCGCAGGCAGCGCCGCCGGATCACCAAAGCGATCCTGCAGCGCCTTTGCGCTGGCCAATCCTTCAAGACAGTCACCGTGAAAGACACAGCTTCCTTTAAAACCCAGGTCTTTCGGATGGCGTTGCAGGCGAATATGTCCGAATTCGGGGTGAACGGGATGCCCCAGCAGGCGACCACCTGTGTAGATGCCCGCCCCGATTCCTGTGCCTACAGTGACATAGGCGGCGCTGGCGCATCCCTTGGCCGCACCCCAAGCCATTTCCGCCAGCAGGGCGCCATTCACATCAGTTTCGACATGGACCGGCACGCCAAGGGCAGCGCTCAACCTCCCGCAGAGGTCACAAGACGCCCATCCGGGCTTCGGCGTCTCCAGAATGGTGCCGTAACTGTCAGATGCAGGATCGATATCGATAGGCCCAAACGATGCCACACCAAGGCTTTTCATCGTGGCATTATGCATGGACAGCGCTTCCCTGAAAAATGCAGTAACCGAAGCGATGGTCGCCTCCGGTACGCTCACCGGGATACGCTTGCGTGCGATAATCTCTCCGTCCAGACCTGCCAGCACACATTTGAAGGTCGTGCCGCCAGCGTCAATGCCGCCGAGCACCTGTTTCTGGTCACTTCCGCTCAAAATTTTCCCCTCTTACCCTTACAGAAATATCAGCAAATGCCTTTGTACAATCGTTTGTATTATGGCATTGCAAACGTTTGTACAATAGTGCAATAGTCCTTCGGGGAGGACCATATATGACGCATGTTTCCGCGCCGAAACCACCGGCCAACGCCACCATCATCTCTGCATTAACTTATGGCATGTTCTTTCTTTTCGCCATGACGACCGATGCAGTTGGCGAGATCATCAGGATCGCCAGGGTGGAAATGGACCTCTCAAACACCGAAGCCAGTGCCTTCCACTGGGCCAGCATGATCGCAATTGCGGCAAGCGGCCTCGGACTTGGTTTCCTCGCGGACCGGTTTGGCCGCAAGCCTGTGATCATTCTTGGCCTCGGCGTCTATATGGTGGCAAACGCCAGCTTCATGCTCGGCCAATCCTTCTACCTCTATCTCTCACTTCTCTTTATTTCGGGACTCGCAATCGGTGTCTTCAAAACCGCAGCGCTGGCTCTGATTGGCGATATCTCGCAATCCACCGAAGACCACACGGTGAGGATGAACAAGGTGGAAGGCTTCTTCGGCGTTGGGGCGATCATGGGGCCGATGCTGGTGGTTGTGCTGACGGGGCAAGGGTTTTCATGGACCCACCTTTACGGGATCGCGGCCACGCTTTGCGCCCTCATGGTCATTATCGCGGCGATCACACGCTACCCCGAAAAGGCCGCTCCTTCCGAAACACCAGCCTCCTTCTCTCGCAGCCTTTCTTTCCTGCACAACCGTTATGCGCTGGGCTTCTCGCTTGCCATCGCCCTTTACGTTGCCTGCGAAGTGGCAATCTTCGTCTGGCTGCCAACCTTCCTTGACGGCTTCATCAGCGACGGCATCGCTGGCCATTTCGCTGCCTACGCTGTGATGATTTTCTTCACCCTGCGGGCGGCCGGGCGGTTCCTTGGCGCCTATGTGCTGCAGAAAGCCGACTGGACAATTGTCATTCTGGTCTTCACCGCGCTCATCTTCGCCTGTTTCGCCCTCAGCGTATTGATGGGCCGCGAGGTCGCCGTGTATCTCTTGCCCCTTTCCGGGCTTTTCATGTCGGTTATTTACCCGACGCTTAATTCCAAAGGGATCAGCTGCTTCCCGAAATCAGATCACGGTGCCGTTGCCGGGCTCATCCTGTTCTTCACCGCACTTTCAGCTGCCTTCTCGCCACTCGCGATGGCCTTTGTGAGCGACAGTTTCGGCGCTGGCGACATGCGGATCGGCTTTGTTCTGGCAACTGTATTCGCCGCTGCGCTTTGCGCGGGAGCCTTCTGGAACTGGCAACGCAGGCCCGTGGAAACGGCGCTCGCCCAAGCAAACCGCATTCAATATTCGTGATGGACAGGAACCTGCATGACCAGCCCATTCTACGTTGATATTCCCCCGCCCAATCCCACCGTTTTCGTCAATGGCATCTGTCATCCGAACCTCTGGCTGTGGGATTCGTGGACTGCCCATGACCAATCGTCATTGCATCTCTATTGTCTCGCCCTGAATCGGCTGGCGCGCGACGGCAGCGCGATCCAGCCCGGGGACCGCAACAACTACCCCTTCCATATCCGTCACTTCCTGTCGGAAGATGATGGCATCAGCTGGCGGGATCTCGGGGTTGTCGCCAAACCGGGGGGCACGGCAGACGGGGCCGACGGCCGCAATGTCTGGAGCGGATCGGTGCTCCATTCACGGACGGGAAAGTGGCTCTTTGGCTATACCGGGCTGCGCGAAGTTACGGATGACCGCCAATTCCTGCAAACCATCTGCATCGCGGACGGCGCCACACCGAATGCCATCAGCGGTTGGTCTCCCAAGCCGGTCTCATGTCCGCTTCGGGATTACGACAGCATTCTTGCAGCAGGCTATTATCTTGGCACCAAGGAAAAGCTCGGCAGCAATGCAGGAGAAGCGGGCGGCCCCATTCTGGCCTGGCGAGACCCCTATCTCTTCTATGACAGGGATGGCATCCTTAACGCTGTCTGGGCTGCCAAGCTTGGCCCTACCAAACCTGCTGTCGCACGCGCGACGATTGGCGAAACGGAAGACGGATTTGTCATCGACAGGCTTTTCGCCCCCATCGCCCTGCCGGACGCCGCCGATTTCACACAGGCCGAGGTCCCCAAAATCTATCTCGATACGGCAGGCGACCAGTATCTGATGCTGATTTCGGCCTGCGACCGGCTGTATGAAGGCCAGCCCAACGCGGAAGTGACGATGGAAATGCGCCTGTACAAGTCGCGCGAACTGGAAGGTCCGTGGCTGCCCCACGGCAGCGAAGGCAGCCGCCTGCCGGAGTTGCGGGACCTTTTCGGGGCCAGCATCATCTCCAAGGGCTTCAGCCCGGAAGAGCTGGTCTTTCTCGGCCCCTATACCGAAAATGCAGGACCAGTGAGGCAGCTTTCGTTCGCGCCACCTGCCCGCCAGAAGCAGACAGCCTGAAAAGCCCGAGCAGACAAAAGGGAGCAACCCATTGACCAAGTCCAGAAATGACCATGCATCCGTTTGGGACCGCCGCCGGTTCATGCTGGCGGCCAGCGTCGGCGCGCTTGCAACTGCAAGCATGGCCGCAGGGCTGCCCGCGAGCGCCGAAGAGAAATTCCCACCCCTGCCCCCGCGCTCGAAAGCATGGGACGAAGCTACCGTGATGCCACTATGGCCTGGCTCGCCGCCCGAGACCGGCTTCAAGGCGCAGGAACTGCCGGAAAAGTGGCCCGACATTTTCCTCCGTAACATCAGCATGCCCGAGCTGCGGATTTTCCGCCCCGCAAAGCCGAATGGCCGCGCACTCCTAGCCATTCCGGGCGGAGCTTACAAATTTGTCTCGATCCAGAATGAAGGCGTGGATCTTGCCGCCGAAATGACAGCGCGTGGCTACACCGTGTTTGTTCTTGTCTACCGCCTCCCCGGCGAAGGCTGGACAAACCGGTCAAACGTGCCGCTTCAGGATGCGCAAAGAGCCGTCAGGCTGGTGCGGCATCACGCAGACAAATTCGGCTACGGCAGCAACAAGGTTGCCGTCATCGGCTTCTCTGCCGGTGGCCACCTTGGGGCATCGCTGACGACCGCCTATGATGAAGCTGTGTATCAGCCGGTTGACAGCGCAGACAAATTGTCCGCCCGGCCTGATGCCTCCGGTCTGATCTATCCTGTGATCAGTGTCGAGGCGCCGGTCACCCACGCGGAATCAGCATTGTTGCTTCTGGGCGCCAATCCCTCGGCGCCGCTTGTGGCGCACCGGTCGCCAGCGAACCATGTCAGTAACGACACACCTCCGGTATTCCTGATGCATACAGTGGATGACCCGGCCGTGCCCATCGAGAACAGTCTGCTCATGATGGCTGCCCTGCGGCAAGCCGGACGCCCTGTCGAGGCGCATTTCTATGAAGAAGGCGGCCATGGCTTCGGGCTCGGATCGCCGGACATGCCCGTGGGCGAATGGCTTACGGCCTTTTCCAAATGGCTGGATCGGCATTTAGGCGAAAACTGACCAACTGTTTCTGGGAAGGCAGGCGACCGGATATCGCCTGCAATTGATTTCTATCGGGAGGACTATGGATGACAACCTTCAACAGACGCGATTTGATGAAACTGACGGGCACCGCCATGTTGGCCGCGCTGGCAGCCCCGAAAGCCATCGGTGCCATGGCATCGGAGCCCGCCAAGGCAAAGCCGGTAGGCGATCCGCTTCAATATATCGACCCTGAACTGCGCCCTGCAGCTGAACAGGTTCTCAAGTTCACGGCCGACATGCCGCCCCTCAGCATGGAAGGGCTGCCCAAGTTGCGGGCCGGCGGCGCTGCCTTCGCCGCGCCGCACCTGCCGGAGATCCCGGTAGAGGAACGCACCATTCCGGTCGGCAAGGGCATGCCGGACGTCAAGATTTTCATCGTAAACGCCAAGGCTGGGGCCAAGCGCCCCGGCATCCTGCACATGCATGGCGGCGGCTATATCGCCGGCGCTGCCAAGTGGGAAATCCGCTATGTGCAGGAAGTCGCCCGTGATCTCGATTGCATCGTGGTAAGTGTCGAGTACCGGCTGGCGCCGGAGACGACCTATGTCGGCTCGGTCGAGGACAATTATGCCGGCCTGCGCTGGATGTACGACCACGCAGCAGAGCTGGGCCTTGATCCCGACCGTATCGCCGTCATGGGTGAAAGTGCCGGTGGCGGCCACGCCGCACGCCTCGCCATCACAGCGCGTGACCGGGGCGAGGTACCGCTGGTGCTGCAGGCGCTGATCTATCCGATGCTTGATGACCGCACAGGCTCGACCATTCATCCGCCCGCCCATATCGCTACTGTTGGTTGGGACGGCCAGGCCAACAAGTTCGGCTGGCAGTCCTTCCTCGGGCAAGAACCCGGCGTGAAAGGCGTCCCGGCGGCGGGTGTGCCTGCGCGGGTCGAGGACCTTTCCGGCCTCGCCCCGGCCTTCGTGGCGGTCGGCGGCGTTGACCTGTTCGTACAGGAAGACATTGCCTATGCAACACGTCTGCTTGAGGCCCGTGTGCCAACCGAACTACTGGTGGTGCCCGGTGCATTCCACGGTTTCGACCGCGTTGCACCGGAGACATACCCGGCACGGCTCTTCACCACTTCAAAGCTGAATGCCCTGCGCCGCGCGTTCGGCGAAACACTTCCCGCGGCCTGACCCTCGTCCGCTTTGCCGCACCGGTTCCTCGCCGGTGCGGCACCCTCAAAAAAATTGCGATCATCGGGAGCACCCAATGAAACCTGTCCTGAAGCTTTTGACGCTCGGCCTTTTCGCCCTGCAGGCGAAAGCCGCTGATCAGGGCGCCACCGCCCTGAAGGCCGGCGCTGCCAAGGTGGAGTTCACCCCTGCCCTCGCAAGCCTGCCGGAAGGCTTTATCGGCATCCTTGATCCCGTCTACGTACGTGCCGTTGTACTGCAAAGCGGCAAAGGCAAAGCAGCCCTCGTCAGCGTCGATGCAGGCGCCATCCCGGACGGTGTTTGGCAGGCAGCGAGTGATGCTGCCGCAAAACTCGGCATTCCGAGAGAAGCACTGCAGGTGACAGCCACCCATACCCACAGCGTGCCACGCGATCTGGGAGATGTGCTGTCAGCCAGGATTGCCGACGCATTGAAAGCAGCCGCTGCGCGGCTGGAGCCGGCAAACATCGCCTACGGCGAGGGCGTTTCTTTCATCAATGTGAACCGCAATATCATCGACCCCGAAACCCGCAAATGGTGGGAAGGCCCCAATTACGACGGCCCGTCAGACAAGACCGTCGCCGTTGTGAAGGTGGAAGCCGCAAACGGCACACCGATTGCGCTTTACTATAATTATGCGGTCCATGCCGTGATAACCGGCCAGCTTGATAAAGTCAGCGGTGACATCCCCGGCGCCACCTCGCGCTATATTGAGGATGCACTCGATGACAAGGCCGTCGCGCTGTGGTCCGAAGGTGCGGCCGGCGACCAGAACCCGATCTTCTTCCAACAGACCTATGACCTGCGCGAGATCCGCATCAAGGACTTCGCCGCACGCGGCATCGACATCAGCAACACGATGCTGCCCGGTGGCAAGGGGCTTGATCGCAGCAACCCGCAGGTCCAGAAGTTGATGAAACAGCAGGAGCAGATGATCGCATCGATGGGCCAGATGCTGGGCGAGGAAGTCCTGCATGTGGCGCGCAGCAATATGAACCGGGCGGAGACTGTGCCCGCGATCTATGGCAGCCAGAAAGATATCACCTGCCCCGGTCGCACGCGCACGGATGAAGGCCGTGCCGGTGCCCCCGGCACTTATATGGATGCCGATCCGGTACCCATTCGCCTCAGCCTCCTGCGGGTGGGCGATATTGTGATCGGTGGGGTGAATGCCGAAGTGTTCAACCCCATCGCCACGAAATTCAAGGCGCGTTCCCCGTTTGCCCGCACCATGATGGCAACGCTGACGAACGGGTATGCGCCGTCGGGCTATATCCCCCACGACGCGGCCTATGCCCAATATACGTTCGAGGTGGTCTCATCCCGCCTGAAACCGGGCTGCGCAGAAGAGGCCATCACAGACGGGCTTCTTGACCTGATCGAAGGATCAGAAAAAGCCCGCCTGCGCTGACCTATCGGCCTTATCGCTTTATGCTGCGCAGTTCGTCCTTGTCAGGGGCGAACGCAAGCTTGGGTTCGTCGTCCCAGATCATGCATGGCTCATCCGCCGCCTCGTAAGGCTTCCAATTGGGGATACCGGCATGATTGGGATTACCTGTCCGGGCGAAGGCGATCCACGCATCTGCCATCCGGTCGCTCAGTGCCTTGGCGCGCGGGCCGCCGCCCGTCATGGTGTCGCACCTTTCGGTATTGGCAAAAACGAACGGGATATCTAGGCAATGGAAGGCGCGGGGGCGGCCATCCAGAACCGGCGTCTGCCAGTTGAAGGAATAAAGATAGGCGGGTGCACCGCCGAGCGCTGCCTTTGAGGCCGCCTGATCGATCGCCGCCTGCCGGACAGGTGAGGTGGCAATCCGAGACCAGAGATCGAAGGGAGAGGCTTCCGGCGTGCGTGCCGCAAAAGCCTTCACGATCCGGCTGCCCTGCCCCGGGAACATGGCCTCGGCTTTCGCGGTAAGCCCTGCCTTGTCCATCCCCTCGTCTGCCGGTGTCATGACGCCGTTAATGAACTCATTCAGCGTGGTGCCGATCATCATCGGAACGTCCGCCGAGATACCCGGCGCCTTCGGCGCAAAGGGAGCAGACGGAATGATGCTGCCATCCATCACCGGGGCAAAATTGAGGTTCCGGGCGAACTGGCGCACGTCCACATAGCCGGGGAACGGTTCATTCTCCCGCTGCATGACAGCATCACACGCCAGTCGGACATGGTCATAGGGCATAGTTTGAAGTTCATCCACCGTTTGCCGGTTCAGCCCCAGTTCGGCCACCACCAGATCGGCTAAACGCCGTGACATATCCTGCGAAATCGCATTGGTGAACGACCCGCTTTGCACCACAGCCCGGTGGAACAGCCCTTTTGCCACTGGTATGCCCATCAGCGCGCTGACCTTGGCGCCACCACCCGATTGGCCGAAGATTGTCACTCGGCCCGGATCACCGCCGAATTCCGCAATGTTGTCCCGCACCCATTCAAGCGCTGCGACGATATCGAGCATCCCGACATTGCCGGACCGGGCGTAGCGATCGCCGTAGCCGGAAAGATCGAGATAACCGAGAAGATTGAGCCGGTGATTGAGTGTGACAACAACCACGTCACCCCGGCGCGCCAGATTCTCGCCGTCAAATGCGGGCAGGTCATGCCCTGATCCTGCGACAAAACCACCGCCGTGCAGCCAGACCAACACCGGCCTACGAACGCTATCCCTGACACCAGGAGACCAGACATTGACCCTGAGACAATCCTCGCCCGCCACGCTGTCGTTCCACTGGAAAATGAAGGCGGATTCGTCGTGAAAGCGGCCCATGCCCTTGTCTTGCGGGGCGATCAGACCGTAATGCAACGAACTGCGCACACCCGCCCACGGCTGTGGCTTTTCGGGCGCACGGAAGCGGTTCTCGCCACCTGTTGAGGCGCCATAGGGCATGCCCTTGAAGGTGAAGATCCCGTTTCGGATATAACCGCCAACCCTGCCATACTGTGTTTCGACGACTGCCGCACCTGTCTTTGCAACGAGCCGGTCACGACCGGCCCTTGCTTTTCCACAGGCAGGCTCGGCGGCTGTCACCCCGCCTATGCCCGAGGCTGCCCCTGCAGCCGCCCCTGCGAGAACGGCAGCCCCCTTCAGGAAGGCGCGGCGCCCGACCCGATCATTTGAAGTGTGGTCTGAATGTTTGGTCACGAAAGCCTCCCCGATATGTCCCCTTCCGCAATCCTCCGCCCTGACAGGCGGCATCCTGCTAGCTGAAAAGAAAGAGGGCCGAGTTCTTAAGATACCCGGCCCTCTCCTCACTCACTCAGTCGGTTGCCTCAGTTCATATAGAGCCTGAAGGCAACACCGATCGTGCGGGGACGCGGCCCTGCCAGAAGGGTCGGGCCATTGGCCGAAGTCGGGCCACGCAGATCGCTGAGGTTGGAGCCGAAAAGACGGAACTCATACTGGTCGCGGCGGAAGGCGATGCTCGCATCATAAAGCTCGTAGGCATCAAGCTCGTCTACCGTCGCATCCTGGTTCTTTGCCTTGCCATTGAAGGTGGCGGAGGCATTGGCCGTCATTTCCCAGTCGCCAACCGTGGTGCTGTAGTCCAGATCGAAGCGGACATTATAAGGCGGGGTATTGAACAGCCGTTCGCCGTTGGCGGCACGCGGTGTCGCCTCGGCAAAGGCCGGGATCACATTGGTGAATTCCGACGAGTTATAGTTGGCAATCGCATTGACGCGCAGCCCCTCGATCGGGGTCATCCACTGGATTTCGGCATCGATCCCCTGGGTCTTGCCGTCCCCAAGGTTGGCGAATGCCGAGAGCCCGATCGAGGTGTTAAAGGCGCTCTGCAGGTTGGTATATTTGATATCATAGACACTGGCAGCAACCTGCAGCCGGTTATCGAAAAGCGAGCCCTTGGCACCGATCTCGATGTTGCGCAGTTTGTCTGGGGTGAGCGAAATATCGCTCGGCACACCGTCCGCGATCACGGCATCAGCCTGCGCCTGCGATTGCAGGATGCTGCTACGGAAGCCCGTACCGGCGTTGATGAACAGCATCCAGTCGTCGCTCGCGTGATAGGCAAGGTTCGCCCGCCACGTCCATGCATCAAGCTTGTCGTCGCTGGCAGCCGGCACCCCGTTCGAAACGGAGTCCGAGCTGCGGCTGTCCTTGAAGTAGCGAAGACCAAAAAGCGGCACCAGCTTGCCACCGAACATGTCGTAGCTGATCTCCGAGAAGATCGAGCCGTTCTCGGTGCGGGTGATGGTCTCGCCGCCAAGGGCAAGCGTCGGGAAGTTCAGGCTGAACTCGTAAACACCCTTGGCATTCTGGTAGAACATGCCACCAACCCAGTGGAACGGGCCGTCATCCGAGGAAGCAAGCCGGAACTCGTTCACGAAGTTCTTGGCGTCGCCCCCGTTGATCAGGATGCCGGTGCCAAGCGGCGCGCCAAGGCCAAGCCCCACACCAAACCCGCCGGGCAGCGAGCGCTGATAAGAGGTCGCGTTGGTAAGGGTTACCGTATCGAAATCATAAGTAATCGTGTTCGAGAAATAGTTGGCGCTTCGCTTGTCGTAACCCTCGAACGTGCCCTGGTTGGCAGCATACGGCGGATCGACCGAGTCCATCACATTCAGATAGTCTTGGTCTGTCGAGAAGTGCCACCCGCGCATCCGCAACGTCAGCTGGTCGCTGGGCTTCCAGAGCACCACTGCCTGGATGTTTTCGGCCTTGATATCGTTCGCATCCGTCTTCAAGGGTGTGCCCGTCGGGGCCCCTTCATAGATATCATTGTAGCCGGCGCGGAAGTCGTAGCTGCCGCTGATGCGGATGGCGAGCTTGTCTTTCACCACAGGGATCGACACTGCTGCCGAGCCACGATAGTCGAAATCGTCTGCGTCCTTGGTTTTGGAAAGCGAAAGCTCACCCTCCACTCCGAATTCTTCGAGGTCCGGGTTCTTGGTGCGATAGATGATCACACCACCCATCGAGCCCTGGCCATAGAGCGTACCTTGCGGGCCGCGCAGCACTTCAACACGTTCGATATCGAAATATTGCAGCGGCGGCGCAGCCTGGAAGTTCGGAACACCGAAAGGCGTATCATCGAGATAATAGCCAACCATACCATCGCCGACCGGGCCACCAGCGCCTGACCCCCGGAACGAGAAGATGCGATAGCCCGCACCGATCTCCTGCGCTTGCGAGGCGCCGGGGATCAGCTTGATCAGCTCGGCACCTTCGCGAATATTGCGGGCAGCAAGCGAGTCCCCGCTGAAGGCCTGAATGGCCATGGGCACGTCGCTCAGTGCCCGCGCGCCTGTTTTGGTGGCGGAGACGACGATCTCGTCGATAACAAATTCAGTGTCAGCGTCCGCTCCGCCCTGCTCTTGCGCCTGGGCGGCATTACCGGCCAGAACCGCCAGAATGGCATAAGCCGCGACACTGGATGAAAGACCCAGACGGCGCATCCCAGCCCCGGCGAATCCCTCTTTGTTCATGCTGGAGGCAGAATCCAGCAGGCTCGCGTTGTTCATAAGCATAATCCCTCCCCAATGCTCTCTGTACAATCGATTGGCTTTTCCCTAGCACGACCAAAAACCCTTTACAAGAGGCCAATACAAACGATTGTATTTTTGTTGGAGAAAATGCAGGACACTGCCGAGGCGAATCCCCCGGACCAACGTGACGGGAAGAACAAGGGCTTTCTGAAAGCGCAGCAATCGGCCCTTACATGGCTAACCCAATCACTGAAGCCCCCAGCCGCGATAATCACCACTGAACCCGTGATCTGAACGAAGTGGCCTGAGCTTCGCCGCTACGCCGGCATCGGACCAGCAACTACCCCGCTGGTTGAGGCTATAAAATATCAATAAAATCAATAACTTATAGTCATTGGTGCCCGCTGCCGGCACCAGAGTTATAATTATATCAATGAGTTACAAGCACTTGGCGCAAGTTTGGCGCACGAATTTTGGCGTCACGAGGCCCCCGTCGTTATAAGAGGCACACTCTGAACTGATGAAGAAGAATGACCTGAATCAGCATCCTTTGCTTCAATCATCAGACTCACTCTACGGCAGACCTTTATTTGCATCAATTGCCTGACCGTCAGCGCCGGCAGGTAGTCAGAAGGCTCGACCATTTTGGGTGTGCATTACCTATTTATGATTGTATATTGCGTGCGTTTTCACGGAATGCACATGAACAGGGGGATGCCATGGGCCGGCGGGGGGCTGCTGACGCTTGGCGAAAGAAGCTGCAAGACGGCATCAGTGAGCTGCGGGCGCGGACTTGTTCGGCGCGGCTCTTGGTGATCGATAGCAACGGCTACCTTCACAATGACATTTCCCGGATACTGCAGCCCGGGAAGTTTGACGTGCGGTGCGTTACATCAGGCCGTCAGGCGCTTGAAGCATTGTTCGATGGTAGTGCATTGCGTGCCGCCCCTGCCTTCGACGTCGTTATTGTTCCTCACGAAGCGGATGCAAGTGACGGCGCCGGTATCTGCCATGCCCTGCGCCGGCTGTTCGGCAAACGGACCCTGATTATACTCGCATTCCTGCCGCCCTATCTCGACGAGCAAACAGTCCTTGGCTATCTGGCAGCCGATGTCGATGAAATCTGCATCTACCCCCTCAGCCGCATCGCGATGCAGAACCATTTCCGGATGCTAGCGGACCTCGTGGCCGAACGTCGCCGCACCCGAATACTTGGTGAGTTTCAGGCCGCTGCGGGATCGTATGGTTCAGTTGCAGCGGCAGCCGCAGCGGCAGCAGCCCTCCTTGCCAATGACATCCATGTCAGGCGGGCAATTGCCGTGCATGAAGATCATCCTGACATGCTGACCCTGGCCGCGATCACGCCACATGCCGAGGGACAACCCTATCGCCTTGTCGGCACACGTCTCGCTATCGCGGTGTCCGGCGGCGGGGGGCTTCAGTTGCTGGTCGACTATGACGTCGCGCCGCAGCAGGCCGATATCGATTTCGCCGTGGCCCTTGTCGGCGCTATAGCCGCCGACCAGACACGCCCGCTTGAAATAGACACAATGCGGGGTCTTCTGGCCATTCAGGATGGCCGCAATGAAATTTCGGTCATCAAGGGCGCCAACCAGTATTCCGAGATCGTTTTCGCAAGCGGCGCCACCCAGCTTTTGCTGAAAACGCCGCTAAAGACCATTGCCGGGCAATTCAGCGCCGACTTTGTCCAGTGCCACCGATCCTATCTGGTGGCGGAGCGCTGCGCCTGGGCCGCCAGTCACAACCGCAATGGCCGGTTCACGCTGAAGCACCACCAGCACACCATTCCGGTCGGGGACAATTATCTGTCCATGGTCAGGGCATGCCACCCTCACTGGTTCCATTGAAGCGCCGCGCCAGCCCCTGAGTCTTGCCTTTCGGTTACACACTCCTTGCGCAGCAACACTTCTCTCCTGCCACTCACTCATGGCCATCCCAGGCGGCAAGGCAGGCGACGACCGGCCTTCGGCACCAGCCTCCCCGGTTCACTCATTTGAAGTTGCTCAAAAAACTACCACTGCGAGTGTAGGCCGGGAATGCCTAGGGGGTTTCGGCCATGATCGAGTCAGCGCTGGAGCTGTTGCGCCACCAGCTGAGCGACTATATCGCCCACCGTCTGGGCCTGCCGGACGATCAGCCGCGCGCCGTGCTCGGCCCGATCGTTGATGAACAGGGGCGTACCGCGATTCCGGCAAATTCCCTGGGTGTCAGCCTGATCAACCTCGAAGAGGACAGGATCAATCCGCTACCGGGCAAAACAACGATGAATGCCAGTCAGGTAACATATCAGACCGTGCCGACCAAGCTCACCGCCTATGTGATGCTGGCCGCGAACTTCAGCGACTATCGCGAGGGGCTCAAGACCCTCGGTTGTGCGATCGAGATGATCCGGTCGCAGCCGGTCCTTACCGCGGCCAATGCTTCGGCGATGCCGGATGATCTTGACGTGCTGAGCCTTGAGCTTTGCTCTTTCCGCCTTGAAGACCTGAAAGATGTCTGGTCTTTCCTCGGGGGTCGCTACCATCCGTCGATCATTGTCCGCCTGAAAGGGATCGTCGTGGATGCGCGGCAGGTGCGCGGCCTTGGCACGCGGGCAATGGAAGCGCTGCTCCAGATGCTGGGGAGGTCATGATGCCCGGCGCTGCCCTGTTTGAACTCGTCACATCCCATGCCTACAGGGGCGGCGCCATCGAGCCGGATATCGGCTTCGTGCCCTCGCCCGCCACAGGGCAACTCCTGACGGCCCACGGCCTTGCGGCCCGAAGCGACAATGGCAGCCTGAAAATCGCCCGCTTCAACGATCGCAAGCCCTGGTTCGACGACCGGCCGCATGGCCCGCTCCTCTTTGCCGTCACAGCGCGCCGCGATGAAGTATTCCACTATACCGAACTGCCGATGGATAGCCCCGGCAGGGGCTGTGCCCCCGCGAAACCCGTGGTCGCACAAAAGGAATTTGCCGTCGGCCGGACACGGGCACATGCCGAATTCGGCAATCTCGCCGGCTGGCTTGCCGGCCTCCGGGCCTTTCTTGCCCTGATCATCCCGACCAGCTTGCTGGAGGGCAGCAGTCGCTGGACCCTGCCGCTTGCCGCCCGGCGCGCTCATTGGCGGTATCATGTGCTTTCAAACAGCCGGGAGCTGCAGCCCGCGAACCGGATGCTCATTGACGGAACTCCGGACGGCCTTTCGTTCAAACCGCTTGATCCCGGCCGCCGGGATCTGGCCGAGGCTGAAACGCTTGAATCCGATACCCCCTGGCCGCTGTCGGAACAGGGTCTGAAATCTGCCCGCCTCCTGCTTGAACGTCAGGGGCGGGATCCGAAAATCCTGTTCAGCGGCCTGCCCGCGCCGTCGCCCTTGAGCCTGCGAATGGTTCATGACGATCCGGCGCCCCGGGCCGACGCATTTCTCTATGTCTGATCCATCTGGTGAAAGGGACGACCATGCCAGCATATCGTACGCCTGATATCTACATCGAGGAAATCCCCCTCTTTCCGCCCTCAATTGCCGAGGTGGAAACCGCCATACCGATCTTCATCGGACATACGCGTTTTGCCGAATACCAGGGGGCTTCCCTTCTGAAAAAGCCGATCAAGATCCGGTCGCTGATGGAATATCACGAACGTTTCGGCCGCCAGCCCCCTGCCTGCATCGGCGATATTGCCATCAATGCCCAGAACAAGCTGGAAAGCGTGCGGCAGGTGGTCAGCTACAATCTGTATGACAGCGTCAGCATGTTCTTCATGAACGGCGGCGGGGCCTGCTACATCCTTTCAATCGGGGATTTCACCCTGCCTTCGATCAATGCCTCCGGCGCGATCACCAAAGACAAATATATCGAGGGCCTGCAACTCGCCGCCAAGGTAGACGAAGTGACGCTGATCCTGATGCCGGATGCCGTCAATCTGCCCGATCAGTCGCTTTATACCGTCCAGCAACAGGCGCTGGCCCAGTGCAACACGCTGATGGACCGTTTCGCCATTTTCGATCTTTACGAATATGAGGATGCAGGCGGCACCAGCGGCTGGGAAAAAGGCGTTCAGGAATTCCGCGACAAGGTGGGCATCAACTATCTGAAATATGGCGCTGCCTATACGCCCTATCTCGTGGCGGATATGGACCGTCCGCTCGGCTTCGCCCATTTCCAAAGCCGCATCACGAAGAACAAGGTGCCGGTGCAACTGGAAGACCTGACCGACGACGCCAGCATCGTGGACCTGATCCGCGACACATCCGAAGCGAATGACACCGCCACCCGCATGTCGACGGTCACCTATGGCAATCTGGCGCCAACTTCGCCGCTCGTGAATGTGATGCCGAACCTCGTAAGCAGCCAGCAGACCTCGGACCTCGAAGCGTTCGTTGCCGGCTACAAGATTCCCGATCCGCCGGCCGGCGTCACGCCGGACCCGAATGCGCCGAAGCCCGCGAGGCCGAAAACGCTGCAGGAGCTTTACAACCAGATTTCGGCCGCGCTCCGCAGCGTCAAGAAGGACGCCGACCAGAAGCCCATTCTCGGCAGCCTGCAAGACCTGACGTTCAAGGTACTCACTGATGTCGTCATGGCCAAATGGCTGATGAGCGACGCCAACGCCGACGCCGTGCGTCAGCATGTGAATGATCATCTGGCGTCGTTCATCGAGGATCTGGTCGCCTCCGGTTCATCCGACTATCCGCAGATTTTTGCGGACATCCTCGGGCGGATCGACACCCTGTACAAAGCCGCGGGCCTCACGAAACCTGCAGCGGATGACGATGCCGCGAAACTCGGCAACCTGGGACGGGCCATCTATGCGCTGTCGAAGTCCGCGAAGCCGACCGGTGTTACGGCGTCGACAGCCGACCAGAAGGCCCAGACGGATACCTTGTTCCGCGCCGCGCTCAGGCTGATCTCCAGCGTACAGACAGGCGCCTATCGCCACCTGAACAATCTGGAACAGAGCCTGCGCAAGCTGTTCCCGCTCTATAACAATATCGTTGAACGGGCGGAGCGCGTGGTGCGCACCATGCCGCCTTCGGGCGCCATTGCCGGGCTTTATGCGGCGGTCGACCGCGACCGCGGGGTCTGGAAAGCCCCCGCCAACGTTTCCCTGGCCTCGGTTTCCGCACTTACCCACCAGATCGACTCGTTCGGCCAGGAGTCGCTCAATATCGATGTCACAGGCGGCAAATCGGTCAATGCCATCAGGCCGTTTGTTGGCAAAGGGTTCCTCGTGTGGGGTGCCCGTACCCTGATGGGGAACGACAATGAATGGCGCTATATCTCGGTCCGCCGCTTCTTCAACATGGTGGAAGAGTCCGTCAAGAAATCGACCTACTGGGCCGTGTTCGAGCCCAACGATTCCAACCTTTGGATGAAGGTGAAGTCGAGCATCGAGGCCTATCTGCATGAGAAACGCATGCAGGGGGCACTGGCCGGGGTCACCGACAAGGACGCCTTCGTTGTCAATGTCGGCCTCAACAGTACGATGACGGCACAGGATATCCTTGAGGGACGATTGATTATCGAAATCAAGATGGCGGTTGTCCGGCCCGCCGAATTCATCATCATGCGGTTCATGCACAAGATGCAGGAATCCTGAGAAGAGGGGCGAATCGCTGATTCGTCACGCAGCTAGGGACCACGACCATGGCAGATGCAAAAGACTACCCAATTCCAAGCTTTCTGTTCCAGGTGTCCGTATCGACGCTCGGCAGCATGTATTTCAGCGAGGTATCGGGGCTCACGCGTGAGAACGACCTGATCGAATATAACCACGGCATGAACAAGTCTTTCAGTCCGCTGAAGATGCCCGGCCGACAGAAATATTCGAATGTGACGCTGAAGCGCGGAATCATCGTCGGGCAGAACAATTTCTTCGACTGGATCGGCCAGAACCTCTGGAACGTCGCCAACCGCCAGTCACTCATCATCCAGCTCCTCAATCAGGAGATGGCGAACGTGGTGACATGGAAACTGGTCAGCGCGTGGCCTGTGAAGATCGAGGGGCCGACCATGAATGCCGGCGCCAGCGAGGTCGCGATCGAAACCATGGAAATCGCCCACGAAGGCTTCACCATCGAACACAAGAGCTGACAGGCGATGGCGAGCAGCAGTGATCCTTTGCCCGGCTTCTATTTCAGCGTCGAGTTTGCGGCCCTGCCGACCCCGGACCGGGACATGTGTTTTCAGGAGGTCAGCGGACTTGAAGCCAAGATCGACTATGAGGAGATCAAGGCAGGTGGCCAGAATACCGAAGCGCTGTTTGTGCCGAAGCCCGTCGGTTTCGGAACGCTCAGCCTGAAACGGTCACTGACCACAAGCTCGGCTTTTGTCACCTGGGTCGAAGCCGCCCTATCGATGTTCAGGTTCGTGCCGGTTGACCTGCTTGTCTGCCTCAAGAACCAGAAGGGCAATCCGGTAGTTGCCTGGTATGTGGCCGGGTGCCTGCCCACCAGCTGGACTTCGACAGGTATCGACGCCACCAAAAGCGATCTGGTGATCGAAACGCTGGACATGAAGTACCGCTACTTCCGCCGTCTGACACCGCTTCTTTCCTGAGGAGTTTGCCATGCAATCGGCCCCGGCATCACCGCGTTTCCCGACGTCCGAAACCATCGTTCCGGATACGCCTGTCCGCCCCGATACCAAGAGCGGTCCCGTTACGGTGATGGACGACGAAGGGTGCGGCCCACCGCTTCGGGAGGATGACAAGAAGGACATCGTGGCGCGGTGCGTCGCCGAAATCCTCAGGATTCTGGACCAACGAAACGAACGATAGCGGAGTGACGGGTATGGCGGCCTCGCCCATCAGCAGCAAACTGGCAAAGCTGAAGATCGAAGCTTTCAGCGACAAGGCCATGACGTCTGCCATCTCGGGCGGGACCTTCACGGCACTGGTCAACCCCGACACGGTCAAGGAAACAATCGCGGTCTGCTACAACAACCAGAATGCCTGGCGGAACAATGGTACCGGGCGGGTTTTCAACCATTTCAAACCGCAAGAGTTCGAGCTCAATTTCTTCCTCGACGGCACCGGCGCTCTCGGCATCGATACGCTCGCGGCGGACTATGTCTGGAATCAGGTCCAGCTTTTCCGGTTCGTAACAACAACCCGCAAGGATGCCGCCTCCCCGCCGCCCTATCTCAAGGTTTCCTGGGGGGCGCTTTTCATTCATTGCCAGCTTGAACGCGCCAGCGTCAATTACACGGTTTTCGATACCGACGGCACTCCGCTTCGCGCCAACATCACGGCCGCCATGAAGACTTTTGCGGACGAAACCTTGAAAAAGGCCAACGACCCTGACGGCACCAAGGCAATCGCGGCAGCGGCTGGCAGCAGCCTGGCGAAGCTTGCCGCCGCGGCTTACGGCAGCGCGGGCTATGCCGCCGCACTTGCCAAGGTCAACGGCCTGACAAGCTCACGCTCTGTCACCTCAGACAAGACGCTCAGTGCGCCGCCAGCCACAGCGCTGAAAGCGAACTCGTCATGACCGATGCATCCACCGACAAACCCGTCGCGTTCACGATATCCGCGAACGGCAGCCAGCTCGACAAAATGATCGAGGTCCGGTCGGTGCGCATCTGGCATGCGTTCAACCGGATCGGCCATGCCGAAATCCAGCTGCTGGACGATATCGATGCAAAGCCCCCCCTTCCGGCGACCACGAATGCCGGCCTCAAGGTTGGCAGCAGCCTTGAAATCCAGATTGGCCGCGGGGACGACCTGCAAACCGCCTTCAAGGGCAGCATCACCCGCCTGCAGCTGAAACTTGAGGACGGCGCCCCGTCCCTGACTGTCGAAGCCCGGGATGATGCCTTCAAAATGACACTCGTTCCGGTTACGAAACTTTTTCAAAAGGTCAAGGACAGCGATGTCGCCCAGACGGTCGCCGGGGCCTATGGCCTCTCCACTGACTTTACAGCGACAGACACGGAATATCCGATGCTGCTGCAACACCAGACCACCGACTGGGACTTTCTGGTGGCGCGGCTGCAGCTTCAGTCGCAGGTTGTCTGGAGCGCCTTGGGCACGATCCAGTCGAAAAAGCCTTCGGCGACCGGCGGGGCCGCCATCAATGTAGCGCTCGACGAAGGCCTTCTGTCGTTCGAAGCCCGCATGGATGGCCGCGACCAGTTGGCCTCCACCGAGGCGCTGACATGGGACATGGAAAACCAGCAGAGCGTCAATTCCGCCGGAGCCGATCCCGGCGTGAAAGAGCAAGGCTCCACCATCGCCTCCAGCCTCGCCGCCGACATGAAGCCAGCTGTATCAAAACTGACCGTCGGATATGGCGGGGCGGTTGACGGCCCCGCAGCCCGCGCCGGCGCCATCCTCACCCAGAGCCGCCTCGCCAAGGTCCAGGGCACAGCGCGCCTTGTCGGTCAAGCAGTATCCCCCGGAGATACCCTTCAACTGAAGGGTTTCAGCACCCTTTTCGACGGCGCAGCGCTGGTCTCGGCCGTGACGCATATCGTTGCCGACGGCGGCTGGGAAACCATCGTTGAAACAGGGCTCGCCCGCGACTGGCTGATGGACAGGATCTATGACACCGGCGGCATCGACAGAATGCCGGAGCGGCTTCTGAAACAGTTGCATCTTGGCAAGGTCACCAAGATTTCCGAGGACCCGGAAGGCCTGTTCCGCGTGCAGGTCATGCTGCCTTTGGTCTATGGCGCCGAAGCACAACCCGTTTGGGCGCGGGTTGCCATGCTGGCAGCCGGCAGCGACCGGGGCAGCTTCTTCATGCCGCACGTGGACGATGAGGTGCTTGTCGGCTTCGTCGGCGCCGACGCTGCCTCACCTGTGGTTATCGGCAAGCTCTACAGCAAGAACCGCGCGGCGCCTGTCACCCCTGCCGACGAGAACAACTATGTTCAGGGCCTTTATACGAAAGCCGGCCTGAAGCTCGTTTTCAATGACGAGGACCCCGCCGTCACGCTCAGCACCAAGGGCGGACAATCGATCTGCCTCGACGACAAGGCGGGCTCGATCACCATCAAGGACCAGAATGGCAACAGCCTGACCATGGATTCAGGCGGCATCAAGATGACAAGTGCTGCCGATCTCACCGTGTCTGCCTCGGCAGGCACATTCAAAGGGTCGGCCAGCAACGTGAATTTCGACGCATCGATGGAAATCAAGGGCAACGGTGGCCTTGGCGCACAATGGACAAGCGGCGCCAACACCGTGGTCAAGGGCGCCATCGTCCAGATCAACTAGGGCCAGTAACCGTGAAGCAGGACATGAAATCCATAGTCGGTCAGGGTTGGGCTTTCCCACCTACCTTCACCAGCAGGGGGGCAACCCCCCTGATGGTGACGCTGGAGGAAGATATTGTCCAAAGCCTCATCATCCTGCTGGGCACCACGCCCGGCGAGCGCCCGATGCGCCCCGATTACGGCTGTGACCTGCACCGCTATCTGTTCGAGGAACTGGACGACAGCCTTTGCCGCTATCTGCGCAACCTGATCCAGATTGCCATCAACCGCTATGAACCCCGGATTGACCTCAACAGTGTTGAATACCGGGCCGACACCGCCATTGGCCTGATCGAATTCGACATTGTCTATTCGGTCCGCACGACCTCGAAGGTCGGCAACATTGTATATCCACTTTATCTTGAGGGAGGGCAGCCGGCATGAAAGGCGTCCCCACCCCTGTTTCAGCGGCGCGCCGTGACGCTTGGCCCGGCCTCAGCCGCCTGCATTTCGAAAGCGAGGGGCCACGGCCCGATGCCACCCCCCTTGAGGTGCGCGACCCCTGCTACCAGCTGGCACGGATCATTCGCCTGGGTCGGGCCCTGCCTTTTTTTGACGACAACAACAGCCGCGTCGGCACCTGGTTCGATCGCCTTTCGGAAGACCCCACCGCCCGCCTCGCTCTCGTCGCGACCGAGCCGCCTTCTCGCTTCGAGGACGAGGCGAAATCCCTGCCCGCCGACTATCTGTCGCTCCTTGAAGATTGCATCGGCAGTGATGGCTGCTTTGACCCGACGACGCAGCGAACGGCTCTCGACCAGCGTGCCGACCGGCTTGTCGATCAGGCTGGTGCAAGGCTTGGTATCCTAAGGGACTGGATCAACACCCGTGGCAATGACAATGGCTCGTCGGGTACCAATAGCCGCAAGGGCGACCCCGAACGGCTGGCGGCTGAACTCGCCGCACTCCACAAAATCATATTCTGGGGCGAGACGCGCCCATTGCCGCAGTCGTTACAGCGCTTTGCCGCCTCCCGACTTCCCAAAGAATATGACAGCCTCACCGGCATCACAGCACCCTACCAACGCCGCAGCGAGGCGGCACGGCTGCTGCTTCAGTGCCTCGCGGCCATCGATACCCTTGATGCAAGGGTCCGCAATATCGCTGTCGGGGAAGTCCGGACAATGGTCCAGAAAGGTGAGGCTGTCGCCCCTCACATCGCCCTCATTCTGGCTTTCATCGCTATGTATGACCGGGTCGCGGAAGAATTGAACGGGCTGCCAGCACGCTACATGCACTATCTTTACCGCGACTGGCTGGGGCTCCGGCCCGCCGCACCGGTCGCTGACAAGGTGGATGTGGTGCTTGGCGCTGCAGAAGATGCCGGAGGCAGCTATGTGCCGGCAGGGACGCGCTTTGACGGTGGCGCCACAGCAGCGGGCAAGGCAGTCCAGTATGCGCTGGCCGATCCGCTATTTCTATCGACCGCCAAGCTTGTGGAAATCGAAAGCCTGTCGGTGGCACCCAATGCGCTCGGCACGCTCGAAGGCAACCGGATCGACCGGACAGCGGCCAAAGCCGCCTGGCCCTTTCTCAGCACCGACCCGGAAGCGGACGAAACCGACCGGTTCGGCTTCATCCTCAGCGGGCGCCCGTTTGACCTGCCCGCCGGTCGCAAGCAGATGACGGTCACGCTGAGCCTTGAGCCGGCTTCTGCGGCGGAAGCCCAACGCCTTGTCGACGTTTTTGCGCAAAACGGGGTCAGCGAGCAATTACCGGAGAACGGCAGCCGCCAGACCCTGTTTGAGGTATCCTGCATGAGCAGTACCGGCCAGCTTCCCCTGCCGGACGAAGACCTGACGGCCGCCTTTGAGGCCCGCACAGATGGCCGCCTCATCCTCACGCTTTGCCTGACCCTGCCAAGAGCATCAGCCACACCCAAAGCGGGCGAGCCGTCGGCTGGCCCGGGCCTGCAGTTCCTGTCCCACCGGTTGGCACAGGGGCTGGCGGCACCTGAATTCAGCACCTGCGCCATCAAAGGAATGGCGGTTGGCATTGAAGCCACCGGCATCACTGAGCTTTACGAGAGACACCAACACGGCCAGCGGGTTGCCGCAACCCTCGCCGCCCCCTTTGGGGCACCTCCAAAAAACAGGGGGGCCTTCACCGTCTGGACCCCGATCTTCGAGGCCGGATACAGCCTTTCAGGCCTGCGGCTGTCGTGGAACTGGACCGGGATGCCCGACAGTCTTATCGACTATTTCGCGCATTATTACCGCCGGCTGACCCGCAGTGCACGTGACCGACGGCCCTTTGCCATGCGATTGATCGCAAGCGATGCCACCGGCGAGCCGGTGATGACGGGACGCGCCAATTTCGATGGCGGACGCGGTGCCGCTGTCGAAGCCCACGCCGCAGAGGAATGCGCCGCCACATCAGCCGTTGCCGGGGCGAACCTGACCCTTGAAACCCCGCCTTTCGCCTTCGGGCATGATCTCTATGGCCAGATGCTCGCCGAAGCCTCGCGGCAGGATCGTCGCTGGCATCCCATCCGCTGGCTCAGGCAAAGCGTTCGGGCATTCGTTCATGCCTTCATCATTCCTGTCGTCATCCCCGTCAGCGACCGGGTCCAGCCACTGGCGCTGGGGCTGGAGCGAAAAGCCCGCCTTGCACCGCTCACCCTGTTGCGCCGCTTCATCCGATACAGGCGTCCGCCCGAGCATCTGAAGGTGCCCCAGCCATGCTCCTTCCAGATGCAGAATCTGACACTTGATCTGAGCGGCTTGCTGGAAGCGGACCTGAACGACCCGGCGTCTGCCATCACCCTCCAGCATGTTGGTCCGGGCGGCCGGATTTGGCGCCCCGACTTTGCCACCCTGATGCCGCGCCCGGATCGGGGGCATGAGGTCAGGCTGGGCTTTTCGGGGCTTGATGTCACCAAGCCGCTGAGCCTGCTGTTTGACCTGCCCTTTATCGACATGGACTGCACGGCGCCGGACACCGCTGTCGAATGGTCGGTGCTTGACGGCGAAACCTGGCGGCCGCTCGACGATACAGAGCGCGGGCTGGATCATACGGCCAACCTTACCCGAAGCGGTGCCCTGACCCTGCACCTGCCGGCAACCCGATCCGACGGTCTTTACTGGCTGCGGGCGCTGGTGCGCGGCGACCAGCCGATGCAGCGCCGCTGCGCAGGCATCCATGTGAATGGTGCGAGCCTTGACCATGCTGCCGATACCGCGCTGCCGGATGCCCCGCCGCTGAAAGGCACCGTCAAGCGGCTGGCAAAACCGTCCAGCGCCGTAACGAGCGTCCAACAGCCCTACGCATCCTACGGCGGCAAGTCGGGTGAAAATCCGGCGCATTTTGCCGCGGCCGCGGCCCGGCGGCTCCGCAGCCGGAACAGAAACGCATCCGCCCATGACATTGAGCACGCGATCCTTGCAGCCTTTCCGTCGATCGAGCGCGCCAAATGCATCCCGGCCACACGCCCTGACGGCGCGCGGGCTGCAGGACATTTGCTGATTGTGGTGGCGAGCCGACCCGCTTTCGAAGGCGGCAGCCTGCGGGCCCCCGTCCCGCCGCCTCTATGTGACGATATCAGGCAGATGGTTGCCATCATCTCTCCGATGGGCGCGGAAGTGCATGTCATGCCGCCGCGCTATCAGCCCGTGACAGTCGAAACGACGCTTGAGCTCAATCGTTATGCTGACCCGGTGCGCTGGGAAGGGCTGACGATCAAGGCGATCAACAGGGCAATCGCCGACGCTGCCCTGACCGATGGAGGCCTGCGCCTTGGTGGCTCGCTGGATATCGATCCCGTCCGCAAGGCCCTGATGGGCCTGTCTTTCATCTCCGCAATTCCGGCCTTGTCTTTCAGGTCGCCTCTCGGGGATGCCAACACCGCCCTTGTCACAGCCTGCCACCCGGGAGCTGTGCTTTCCCCGTCGTTCCGACACCGGATGTCATCCACTGCCGAACAGCCGCCCCGAGCGGCGCAATCGGCATGAAGGGGGTGTGATGCAGGAAAGCCCCATCCGGTATGAAGACCTGATCGGCAGTGCGCGCGAAGCCCTTGAGCGCTTTGCGCCCGGTCTCTGGACTGACTTCAATGCCCATGACCCAGGCATCACGGCCCTTGAATATCTGGCCGAAGCGCTGGCCGACTGCAGCTACCGGATCGGGCTACCGGTGGCAGATCTCATCGCCTCAGGCCCCGGCGGTGCGCCCCTGCCATCGCCGCCTGATCTCCTTGCAACGGTGCCTGTGACAGACGGCGATGTGCGCGCCCTTCTCATCGACATACCGGAAGTGCGCAATGCGTGGATTATCGGCAAAACAGGCGGCCTTCTTCAGGTCGCGATCGATACGGTTCGTCCGCTTGGCCCTGCCGAACAAAGCTGGCTGCGCCGTGACGCCCGCGAACGCCTTGTGCGGCAACGGCTGGTCGGCACCGATATCGGCGAGATCGCCCTTGCGAAACGTGGCTTGATCGGCGCCTCGGTCACCGTCGCAGCCGGGCGGGATGCCGATACCGAGGCCAGTGCGACCGCTGTAACGCTGGCACTAGATGCCATCCTGATGAACCTGCCGGCCTATCGGATCGACGAGCGCGCCGGCGAGAATGCCGTCGCTTCCGGCCCCGCTGTCAATCGCGGGATCTTTGACACTACCAGCATGGCGGCAAGCAACCTGCAGGCACAGGTCGACCTTGCCAGCATCGCCGACCAGATTGAAAAGGAACTAGCGGACCTGCAGGTTCGCGATCTTTTCCTGTGGCGCAAGGATGACGCCGGCACAACAGTGGAAGCCGCCGGTGGCATGCTGCAGCTGGAAGAACACTGTGCCTATATGCTGGATACCGGTGACATGGCCCTTTCCGTCCTCGTCAATGGACGGCAGGTCAAACCCGACCTCAACAGGCTCGTGAAAGCCATCGAACAGGGCCGCGCGCCCCGCGCACGCCTCTATCCCGGCGACGACGAAGCGATTGATCATGGCACGCAGCGAACTGACCTTGCGTCCTACCCTTCCGTCCAGCGCGACTTTCCGGCCCTTTACGGCCTGAAGCGCGGGTCCCTTTCCCCGAAGGCAAGCGACACCCGGCAGGCGCAGGCCAAACAGCTGCAGGCATTCCTGTTGATGCTGGAGCAACCGGTCGCCGACCTTCTGGCGCGCCTCTCTGGAAGCGCTGCATTGCTGGGGCTCACCTCCGCCGACCGCAGCATCGCGGCTGGCACCGTGGAATTCGATCACCTGCACAAGGGACTTGAAAATGCCCCCGCTGCCCTGACGGCGGCAAGCCGAGACGACCTGGCGGCCAGCGCCGAGACCGCCCGCCTTCATCGCGGCTGGGGCCGCTTCACGGCAGCACTTGTTGCCAAGGACGACCTGCCTTCGCCGGCAGGGCTGCCGTCTGCAGACCTGGCCTCGCTGGCGCATCAGCCACTGGCTGGCTGGAACTATCTGGAGCCGCCGACTACACCCGGGCGCCTCACTCCTTTCGAGCGCCTCGCCGCTGGCCTTTGCCTGCGACCGCACGACGACGGGCCGCCCCTGAAGGACCGCCTGACGATCATCGCGGATGATGCGGAATACCGCTTCAGGCTCGATCAGGGGGGCGATGCCCTGCCGCTTCTCAGCCGGGACTGTTTCTCCGACCCGGCCAGCACAGAGGCCGCAGCCGCGGTGGCAGGCCTGTCGCTGCCGCTCAGGGACCGCTACCGGATCGAAACGCGGCGCGCGTCCGGCACGCCCGGCTATCGGGTCAGCCTCATTGATGAAAGCGGTGCGACACTGGCCCACAGCACTCTCGCTTTCGATAGCCGCGCCGCGGCGGAAAAGGCCATTGAGGCCTCCGTCCGCAATGCCGAGCCAGAAGGTGGCAGTGGCATCTATCTTGTCGAGCATCTTCTGCTGCGGCCTGCAGATGCGGGGGGCAAGGCCCTAAGCCCTGCATTTTGCCATCAAGTGACGCTGGTCGTTCCTGCCGCACCGGAGCGCTGGCAGCCACAGGCAGACCTGACCACGCTCGACTGGTTGGTTGCAGAAGCCCTGCCCGCCCATCTGCTGGTCAACATCCTGCCGCTTCCTGCCGCTGACCTTATTGCCTTCGAAGAGGCCTATTTTGCATGGCTCGACGATTTCTGGGGAGGCGGCCCGGCCCTTGGCCATACTCGCCTCGGCGTTATCGCCGAACTGGGCCGGCACGGCATCGGCGGCTGGGCTGAAATCGAAAGGAAGGAAGTCCCCGATGCAGAAGAAAACTGACGAACCGGCCGCCGGGCCAAAGCAGGCCCCGACCGCGCCGCTTTCAGCGCCGGAACTGAAGGCCAAACTTGCCCGTTTTTACGACCGCTTCACCGATGAAGCGTCGGTGCAGCGCGCAGTGCGCGAACAGCTTTCAGTCCGCCGGAGCATCGATCCTGCCAAAGAGGCCGAACCGAAAGCCGCCAAACGACCCGCCACCAGCGCGGGCCTTGTTCTCATCGCGCCCTACCTGCCGGTGTTCCTGCGCAATCTGGGGCTCCTGTCCCCGACCGGCACCTTTGAGGGTAACGGTGCGACGAAGGCCGCCATGACCCTTCATTTTCTGGCGACAGGCCGCGATGCTGAAACAGGCGATGACCTCTTTTTCATTCAGCACCTTCTGGGTGTCGATCACGATAACGGCGAGCGTTTACCTGTCCCTGCCCCCCACAAGGACGAAGCCGAGCGCCTGCTTGGCTCCATCATCGCCAATTGGCCAGCGGCCCAAAGCCTGAAGGTTGCGGGGCTCAGGGAGGCCATGCTGCAACGGGGCGGCATCCTGGAAAAAGCGAGCGACACGGATCAGCTGCAAGTATCACCCCATCCGATAGACGTTCTCCTGTCCTCGATTCCGTGGGGATTTGGTGCTGTCTATCACCCGTGGATGGCGCGCCCGATGGTGGTGGACTGGCCATGACCGTAAATACCGACATCACATCCGCTGATCACGGGCACGCAGGCCTGATGGCGGAGTTCGCCTGGTTCCGTGAGGTGCTCGCTGCCCGCATCGCTCTCTATTTCGGGCAGGAGTGCCCCTATGCGTCGCCCATCGATGTGCCTGTGCCTGACCTGGCGCAACGGCCCGACCTCTATGCCCGCTGGGCCACCGCGCATGAATTGACGGTGCCTGAAAGGCTCGTTGTGATGCTCGCGCTGGCGCCAGAAATCGCGCCTGAAGCTCTCGACCCCTTTTTCATCCGCAACGCTACATACGACCGGGCTCACAGCGAGTTCGGCGGCTTCACGGGGCGTGGCCACGCGGGCTTCCTGCCAACGCATGAAACCGCCCTTTTCCTGCTTGCGGGTGACAATCCGGCCGCTCGGCTGGATCTCTTGCCGCTGCTGCAATCCGGCAGCGCACTTGTCGATCACTGGATCATAGATAGCAGTCCCGGGCTTCCTCCCGACAGCGCAGGAGCCCCCCTCCCCGAACCTGTAACCGCCCGGCCGCTTGCGCTGTCTGCCACTGCCATGACGGTGCTGCGCGATGGCGGCAAGGCGATGCTTGTCGTCCCGCCGGGTGTTCCGGGCGCACTGCTCACCTCCCGGCTCGCATGGGACGACCTCGTGGTGCCACCTGCAACCAGTGCCGCACTTGCCCGCGTGCTTGCATGGATCGAACATGGTGGTCGTCTGCATGAAATCGACGGCCTCGGCTCACACCTGCGGCCGGGCCACACAATCTTGTTCCATGGGCCATCAGGAACCGGCAAGACGCTTGCCGCCGCCCTTGTCGGCAAAAGGGCGGAAAGGCCTGTCATCAGTGTCGACCTTGCCCAGCTTGTCTCCAAATATATAGGCGAAACCGAAAAGAACCTCGACCGCCTCTTTACCGAAGCCGAACGGCGCGGCTGGATCCTGTTCTTCGATGAGGCCGATGCACTGTTCGGCAAACGCACCAGTATCAACAGCTCGAACGACCGCTATGCCAATATGGAAGTCGGCTACATGCTGCAGCGGCTGGAGGCATTCTCGGGCCTTGCGATACTCGCGAGCAACCTTGTCACCAATTTCGATGATGCCTTTCTCAGGCGCTTTCACCAACTGATCCATTTTCCACTGCCCGATGCACCGATGCGCGAACGGCTGATCCGGGACTGCCTCGGCAAGACTGCCTCGAAAGACATTGACCCAAAGCATCTGGCAACCAAATTCACGGTATCAGGCGCCACCATTGTCAATGCCATCCGCCATGCCTGGCTGTCAGCCTTTGCTGCGGGCGACGCCACCTTGCAACTGGACGAAATCGAAGAAGGCTTCCGTCTGGAACTTGCGAAAGAGGGGAAGTCGTCATGACCGCAGAACGACAGACAAGGGAATGGACCCCCGCACCGTTCGCCAGCGGCAGCGGCCCAGGCGGCCTCACCCTCAGCCGTGCCAGCCCCCTGCAGTTTACAAAGGTCTGGGAACGCAGCGAAGAGACTGGCCGACTTGTCCGCCGCGAAATCCAGGTGAACGAGCTGTCAGACGCCCAACTTGAAAGCAGTCCCGATGTTGAAGCACATCTCAACGAAGTCGAACATGGCGGCCTTGACGAGCCCGGCGACTATACCGGACGCCCGGACCTGGTAGTTCAGGCCAAATTCAATGATGGCCAGTCGGGCCCGAAAAGCGTGAAGCCTGCAAACGCTAGCAAATCCTACAAGCTGACCTTTGACCGCAAGGATGGCGGCACTATCTATTTTGATCAGCCCAAGGACAACCCCGATGGCTGGAGCAGCGCTAACCACAAGCATGTGAATATCAAAAAGGGCAGCAAAGGCGGCCGCGACTATGGTGAAACGCTTGGCGGCAAGGACGAATATATCGACACGAATGACCGTCCACAGCATTTCAGCATGGCCGACAAGAAGGCTGGTATCAAACCGGCCGACCGGACCGCAAAATGGACCTGGCACCACCTAAAAACCCCAACCTACGACATGGCCCTTGTTGACATGGCCGTTCATCGGGCCTTCGGCCACAATGGCGGCGTCCACCTGTGGCCGAAGAATTGAAGGACAGACGATGACCCGATCCAAGTCTCATCGTGATAGCGCGCTCCCTTCAGCGCCCGGTGCCGGGAAAGACGGCGTCGCGCTCCAGCGAAAACCGTCAGCGGGCGATCTGCCTGAAAACCTGCAATCCAGCATCGAAAGCTTGTCCGGCCAGTCGATGGCGGATGTGAAGGTGCAATTCAATTCGCCCGAGCCCGGCAAATACGGCGCCCACGCCTTCGCGCGCGGCGCCAGCATCCATGTGGCGCCGGGGCAGGAGCAGCATCTGCCGCACGAAGCCTGGCATGTCGCCCAGCAAAAACAGGGCCGCGTCAGCGCCACCGGCAAGATGAGCGGGATGCCGGTCAACACCGATCAGAGCCTTGAAAGGGAAGCCGACACAATGGGGGCGAAAGCCATGCAGATGGCCGTGAATGCCCAGGCGACACTCCCGCTACAATTCGGCTTTGGAGACACCTCTCTCCCCGCACTGCTGCAGTTGAAGGACTCGCACGTAGCATTCACCCAACAAGAACTCGATTTCAGCGCGAAGGGGAAGGGACACAAGGTAGCTGTCGGAAAGAAAACCACTGCCGATCTTGTCCCTCACAAGCCCCTGAAAGGCTCATCCCCCGGGTCGAGCAAGGAGCACGACCTTTTGATGAAGGAATTGCGGATTCACTACCCGGGGGAGGGCTTTTTAAGGGGACACCTGCTGAACGATAATCTGGGTGGCCCCGGCATCTGGGAAAACATGTTTCCCATCACTGCCAAGGCAAACGGCAGCCATCTTTATGACGTTGAAAAGCCGGTAAAGCAGGCGCTTCTTGATGCCTATGAACTGAATGAGAAAACCGTCTCGAAGGACAAATATTCAGTTCACTACGCTGTCGAGGCGGTGAGTACCGGTCAAATGGATGAATTCATAGAAGACCCCAGGGCCAGCCTTCACTGCACATGGAAAGTTGAGCCGAAAGTCTCTGACAAAGATATGCACGGCGAGAAGAGCCATCACACGGGAGCAGTGTCGACGGGATCAACCCCGGGTGTGAAACAGGGACAGAATGCAGCGCTTCTCGGAATCCAGTGGGGCAGCGAAGGAAGCGGCCGGACCAAGCAGGTTCGCGCCGGGTTCAAAAATAAAGAGTATGAAACCGAGGGCAAGTCAGTGCCTCCAACCCCGAATGGCCCTGCCAAGAATATTGCCAAGAAAGCACTCATGTCTGTTGAGTTAACCCGTAACCAACTGCAAGAGACCAAATCCGCAACAGAGGAACTGATGGACAAAATCAGCAAGGGTAATCCTGGGTGGAAGGAAGCAGATGCGGCCGATGACCGTCTTGTCGAAGCTGATGAAGCCCTCGACGCTGCAGTGGACGCCCTTGAAGACAGCAAGAACAAGATCAGTTGAAGGAACCCCCCATGCCCCCCGCTGCCCGCATCACTGACATGCATACATGCCCGATGGTGACCGGTATCGTGCCCCATGTGGGCGGGCCGATCCTGCCCCCAGGGACGCCGACGGTGCTGATCAACAGCCTGCCCGCAGCAGTGGTCGGCACGCCACTCACCTGCGTCGGCCCGCCGGACACCATCGTGAAGGGCTCAGCGACGGTGTTCATCGGTGGCATGCCGGCAGCGCGCATGGGGGATACGACGGCCCATGGCGGCACCATCGTGCTGGGCAGCCCCACGGTGATAATCGGCGGCTGATAGGCCGCATCGGAGAAGCAGATGATACGCTCGATCAATGTCCTCTCGATCCTTGCTTTCCTGATTGCGGCGGCAGCAGCTGCCTATTTCTATGTCGAACTTGGCAAGGAACAGACGGCACGTGAAGGCGCGGTCACCAGCCTCAATGCCACGCTCGGGGCACGGATCAGCAACAACGAGCAGGCGATTGCTGATCTAAAAGACGCTTTCGACAAGGCGACGGCGAGCCAGGCGGACAGCGCCCAGACATTCGACAAGGAATGGGCAACGGCCCTTGCCACTCAGGAAACGCTGCAGAAGGATGTTGATGCACTGACATCGGAATTGAAGCAGACCTCCGATGCGCTTGACGCCGCGAAGACGAGCATCGTTGCGGACGCTGTCCAGAAGATCAACGATCAGATGGCCGCCCAGCAGAAGGAAGCCGCCGCCGCCGAAACCGTACAGGGCCTCAATGACACGATAGCGGCCTCCAAGGCCAAGCTCGACTGGATGGGCAAGTTTGCCATGCTCGCCAAGGATTACGGCACCCTCAGCTGTTACGACAGCGACCTTTTCTGGCATATTTTCTCAGGCCCGCTCCTTGGCAAGGAGCCGATCACCGACATTTCCGCCGAGATCGACAAGCTCGCCGCCATTGACTTGAAAACACTCGATGCCAAAGGGATCACTTCGCTCAATACCACAACTCAGCCTGTTTACGACCAGATACTCACGACCCTTGGCAACGCCAATGCCTATATCCAGAAAAAGAAAGGCGGTAAATCCGCGATGGTCGATGCCGTCAAGAAATGCGGCAGCCTCGTGCTGGTGGGGAAATCCTGAGAATAATCTTGCACCAAGCGCGGCGCGAAAGGTCACATGGGAAGTGCATGAACCCGTCGAGAAAAATCCAAAATAGTCAAATAAAATCAATAACTTAAAGTAATTGGTGCCCGCTGCCGGCACCAGACCCTTATTGATATCAATGAGTTACAAGCACTTGGCGCAAATTTGGCGCAGGGATTTTTGCTCATAGAAACCTTAATCAGGCTAGGTCACACGTCAGCCGCCAAAGTATGTCAGGGTCTATGTAGCCAGCTTCGCTGGCCTTGACGAGACTTGTAGCCCAATCCTGGTATGCAGGTAGTTGACGTTCACGCTGAATAGGGCTTTGAGACGCGCCCACTATCCAGCTCATGATCCGGCATTTCAACATACCCTTCGGTGCCGGACTTTCAATGGCATGGGTAGAATTCATCTCTATGCATTCAGTCAACTGACCCATTTGCCCCCTCCTCGAACTGCAGGTATGGGGGACCTAATGGTTGCAACGCTGCCATCTGACAGGCACCTTGAGCTGCCTTGTGATAGGATGGGGAAGCGCCAACCGGCGCCGCCGATTAACATGGATTATATGGAAGATATTGTTCCACTAAGCGTTATCAATGCTGGCAAGTGTATCACGCGCAGAGCACTATTTGAGGAATCTGTCTGCGCGCAGCCTATCAAAAGCCACGTCAATAAAGGTTCGCACTCACATTAGATGCCCGATACTTCCGCAATGCCATTTGATGGATCAGGCGACCGGTTCTACCCAGGAACTCAAAATGATTTAGGCGTAATCCGCTGAGATGACGCCGACAAGGTCAGCCCCCTCCAAAAGGACACTTGGCACCTTCAAGATGAAGCTTTCTGAGCATGAAGTTTTTATCAAAATCAATTTCAAGCTTCAAAATCCGATCTATTCGAAAATGCCTAAGCTCCTGTTTTTCTGTGTCAAAACCTATCAGATACCAAACCGGCGCCATTATTAGTATGCCCTGAGGCTCGACCTTGCGATGTGTGTCACGACCAGCGCTATCGCGGTAACTTAAGTCAATGCAATGTTGGCTAAAGAAGGCCCTTTCAATTCCCTCGAACACAAGTTCAAAGTTCGAATGATTAACTTCACTTCTTCCCCTCGCTGTGCTTGCAGGCCCTACATGAATGCGAGCAAAAAGCCTCCTAAGATCTCTCAGGGATTCTGCGTGCAAACTCGCCTCGATCTTGTCGAGGGCAGCACGGGTGCGTGACGGGAAGGGTAATAACGACAACTTCTCCGCGACAGCCGTGTATATAATGAGTGCAGCCACCTCAGATGCCATTAGTCTCGGCCTTGAGATGATAGATCGAGGGTCCAGCGCCACCCCTCCCCCACGGCCCGGTTCGGACTCAATTACATATCCCTGATCCCTGAGCTCAGCGATATCCCGAATTACTGTTCTGCGAGAAGCGCCAACACGAAGCGCCAGCGCATCAATTGTGTGATGATCCCGATGCCTCAGCTCCGCCAGCAACCTTCGATGTCGATCCAACTTGCGCATGCAAACAACAGTGCCATGTTTTGACACTTTTATCAATTATCTGTTTTTTTAGAAGCTTGAAGGAGCACGTTAAAATGAAAAAGGGCACTCTACAAATTCAAGAGACCATCTTCATGGACGCCCCCGCACACAAAGTCTGGGATGTTCTTCTGGATGCGCCTCAACTCGTTCACTGGATGCCCGCCGTTAATGAAGTACTGGAATGGGATCAATCAGGAGAAAAGATCGGCTCCGAACGAAAATGTAGGG
This sequence comes from Gimibacter soli, assembly GCF_028463845.1. Lineage (NCBI taxonomy): Bacteria > Pseudomonadati > Pseudomonadota > Alphaproteobacteria > Kordiimonadales > Temperatibacteraceae > Gimibacter > Gimibacter soli. The sequence continues at coordinate 2,827,452 of NZ_CP116805.1, forward strand.
CAACGCTAGCAGGTAGGTCCGGTACGATAAATGAGAGGGTTGTGGCACACCTCCCTGGCGTTTCAATTCATTATGCTGTGATTGATGACACATTCGGCATGAGCAAAATGTTCAACAACTACAGCTTTGAGCTCAGCACTCAGAACTCTCACGGCAGTACAGTTGTAACCAGCCGAACATATTACGATTCAAAGAACATATTTGTCGCAATAATGAATAAATTATGTATGCAAAAAAAATTCAAAAAAGTTATTTCCTCAATGCTAATAGGACTAAAGTCACACGCTGAAAAACAAAAATAAACACGCTATGATTTCATGAATAATCACTTTTTGCAGACAGCCCATATGATATTCATATCTTTATCCAAAATATCGAAATCAACAATATTGAGCCCTGATAATTCTATAATTGATCTGACATCCAGAAACGTTAGCTGATGGAACCGAGGCATGATGCCTATCGCCCCCATCAAGCTTATTATTGATGCTAAAAGGCTTCGACGTTCGCCCAGGCAAGCTACTGCGATCATTACCAATCCGTCGTCACTCAACTTCGCAATATTTCTTAGAAATTCATCTGGTTTATCAACGTACTGAAGCACATGAGTGCAAAGGACGGCGGAATAAACGCCCCCATTGTTCAGGCACATATCAAGAGTCTTGACCTGAAATTCGAGATTAGGCAGGCCGCCGATCATATTCGCGCGCTCGATCATGCCCTCCACAGGGTCAACCGCAACCACTTTCCTGACATAGGGCGCAATCGCTCTTGCCAAATTGCCAATACCGCACCCCACATCCAAGACGGCAGAACTCGCTGAAAGCCTCTTACGGACCCTAGTCAGAATATCACGCTCGATTTTATCTAATCGACTCCCCCCAAACGATGAAACAATACCCCAGAAGATGCCCCCCCTGATTAAGGAGCTGCCTGACTTACCCAGCAGGATCATGGCATTATCCTGAAGCCCTCACCATTAATCGCATATGCGTTCGCCCCCAAGACAGGCGAGGCTTCCAATAGGGTGTATACGGACCTTGCTAAACTGGACGCGTTGAAGGGCTGACCGAGACCACTTAGCCACTCTTCAGCTGTCAGGTTTGCGCGTGCCCCATATGCCTGAGCAGCGTCGCGGCTCAATTTGGTATCCCCCGTTATCCTCGGAAACACGGTCACGAATCTGATCTGGATGCCAATCCTGTTACATTCTTCTTGGAAATGATTAGCCATTATCCATTGCGTTCTTTTTGCGCCACCGTAGCCGCCTGTTAAAGGCGAACCACCAATTGCAGCACCGCTCGACATTACAACAATAGTCGCCCCCTCCAATGGCAACCTCACCGCCTCCTGGCACCATACAAGGGTAGCCTTTACGTCGGTCTCCCAAGTTGCAGTGAAGGACTCCCACGTCTGATGAGTGATCGGCGCAACATCACCAATAACACCGGCGTTAAGGATGACCGTGTCGGGGCGATGTCGAGCCAGGAGCTCTGCGGCCAGCGCTCTATCTGTTACATCGCCAGAATACAGAGTCACATTTGGATCTGACCTCAGATCCTCCAAACCGCCACCTGATCGCGACAATCCGACAAGCTTTACACCTCGGCCGATAAATTGGCGCGCTATCGCGTCTCCAAACCCAGTACTTGAACCTGTCACCAGAACTTTATGCACCATATTCATCACCTCCCCATCGCCCGTCACAACGCCAATCATCCATCACGGACCATTCAATAATTAAGATACCTTTTGGTATCACATAAAATATTTTTATAATCAACCCATTGATTTTGTGTTTTATATAAAACATATTGTAATACCTTTTGGTTACATATGGAGACGGAAATGACTATCAGAACCCTCCCCGCACTGAGCTGCCTCTTAGTTTGCTCCGTGCCATTTGAAGCTGTGGCCGATGATGAAATACGCGTTGCAAACATTGAAGATCTCGCGTTCGAAACCACCCCTGAGGGCGTGGCATTCGCTTCCTTAGAGGGGGAACGTTTCAAGGAGGCTTATATGGCAATGGTACGACTACCAGCAGGCACGGAGAGCCCACTCCACATCAAGACGGCAGACATGTTTGGCATCGTGGTGGCCGGCGAAATGACGCACTCGTATTCGAAGGATAGCAATGAAGATGCAAAGACTCTGGCTACCGGGGCATATTATCATATTCCCGCGAATCTTCCTCACGTGAGCCGGTGTGTTTCTGAGGTCGAATGCGTCACATTCCTTTACCAGGACGGCGCTTTCGACTTTGTCCCGGTTCAAGATGAAAAATCAGGTAACTGAATGCAGCATGACACTACACACATGGCCTTTCGAGGCCTTGCAGATCCCACAAGACGGCAAATCATGGTGATGTTGACTGACCATGATCAGTCAATCGGAGAAATCTCTGAGCAGTTCAACATGACTAGAGCTGCCGTTAAAAAACACCTGACAATCCTGGAGGAGGGCGGCCTGATCAGGGTACGTAAATCCGGACGAGAACGAATAAATCAAATAGACCCTAGTGGTTTTCAAGCAATCCAGTTCTGGTTACGCCAGTTTGACAGCATCTGGGCCGGTAGGCTGCAGCGCCTTATCGCTGCTGCTGAAGCCGCCGAAGCAGCCCAAAATTCCAAACCTGAAGGATGAAAAAATTGAATTCACCAGCGATCCGCAAAACTGCATTCATCAAGGCAAAACCTGAAACAGTATGGGCCTTTCTTACCGACAAAGAGCTACTCGGAGAGTGGTACCATCCCGCCAGGGAAACCTTGGCCCACGGCAAACCATACATGCTGGGCATGAAAGATGATGGAAAGCCGACCGTATGGGGGGAAGTTGTAGAGTTTGCTCCCTGCTCTCGATTAGTCACCACTTTTTCCATTGCCCCATTCAATGGCGGAACGAGCACCGTGATCTGGAAGCTGCAGAGTGTTGAGGGTGGCACTTATCTAGAGCTAACACACGAGGGTATTTCAGAAGCGATTGGATCCTTCTCATTAGCCCTCATGGCAGCCCTTGACGAAGGCTGGTCACGGCATTTGGCTCGTCTCGCGAGTTGCAATCCCAGCGGCGCCTGACGAAGTCTGATCTTAGCGTTGGCTGTAACAACAATAAAAGTCATTGAACATAGCCAGCCAGCACACGCACATAGTGAGATGGAGATAGCCACTTTAACCGCGGCAAAAGATCCATCTCACTTTGGCGCATTTTTCCGGATCATAATGCTCCGATCAATTCTTCAACCATTTCCTGCGCTGCAGTACGGATTTCTTCCGCAAAATTCTTATCGGGTATCGTCCGAGCCAAAACCATTCCCCCGACACATAACGCAGCCAAAGACAATGCCTTTTCCCTAGCCTTTGATTGTCGTTCAGACATACCTTGCTGGAACAACCGAACCATAGCCTCGAGCAGTCTCTGATAGGCTGCCTGAACGCTCGGGTTGGCACGAGCAACATCGGATGGCAAAGCAATCATGGGACACTGTCCTTCTACATCAGCAAGATGCTCGACAGAAAGATAGCCTAGAACCATACGCCGGACGGCTTCAATGGATGGATTTTCCGAATCTACTTGCGCATCCTTCCGCCATTCAGCACCTCTTCCCATGAGAAAACTGTCGACCGCCTCACTATAGAGCGCCTCCTTACTCTGAAAATGATTGTAGAAGCCTCCTCTGGTCAGTCCAGAAGCCTCCATGATTTGGTCAATTGTTACTTTTTCAAATCCGTTCTTGTTGAACAGAACTCGAGCCGCTTCAACAATCCTCCCCCTCGTTTTCATCTTATGACTAGCACTATAGGGCACCTGACTACTCCTCTAGTTCATCACTCATGTTGCCCAACTATACTGCACTGCTTTTAAATATGTTCTTTAACATATTTAAAAGCAGTGCATAAAAAGATTCAGAATGACCACTAAGCAGCAGGGAGCTTACCAATGCAGAAGTATGTTTTCGTGTACCATGGCGGCCCGAAGTCCATGTCACCGGAAGAAGGAAAGGAATACATGGGCAAATGGTTGGATTGGATGTCCAGCCTAGGGGAAGCAGTTGTAGATCGCGGCCTGGTCGTCGGGAAGTCGGTTACGGTTGGGCAGTCGGGGATCTCCCTGGATGGAGGGGCCAACCCTGTCTCAGGATACACGGTCGTTAAAACTGAGAGTCTTGATAGCGCCACTGAATTGGCAACGAAATGCCCTCATATCGCAATAGGCGGCTCCATTGAGATCGCGCCTGCCCTGAACATTCCCATGTAGCTGAATTGTCGGCAGCAAATCTTTTCTCATAGAGGTTCAAAATTGATGACGCAATTAACTATCACTGCTGCAATTGCCTCGATTCTAGCACTCAGCCTTATCCCACTGAGCATTCAGGTTGGTGTCAAGCGCTTGCAAACCGGCATTTTTTTCGGTGAAGCGGGCAATTCAGACCTAGCCAGGCGTCGTGCGGCCCAAAGCAACTATGTCCAGTATGTGCCGTTCTTTATTACGCTTCTTGCGATCTGTGAACTCGCGGGAGCCGCGACATGGCTGATCGCGAGTGCGGGCGCATCAATGGTTCTTGGAAGATCATTGCATGCGTGGTGTCTTCTCGCTACCAACGGCACAGGGAACGCCCGCGCTGCTGGCATGATCCTGACTTTCACCTCATTTGCATTGACAGGAGGCTATCTTGGATGGTGGTCGATGATCGCTGCTACAAATTAGTAATAGCTGACAGCAATCCACATTTAGCAAGTTTTCTGATTGTGAGCCATTGAGTGAGACGCGGTCGATTTGAATTTGCCAATGCTCAGCGGATTATGCTTAACGAGTAAATATTGTGAGTAAGCGGTTGATGATCCCGAGCTAATAGTCTTGGCAAAAACTGCAGCCGGCACTCCCTTCGTGTCGGCTGCAGACCAGCTAAGATAACGCCCTTACATACTCAGCGGTTCAACAACCTTAGAATCCGTGATCTCAGCCCCCGCGCGGAAACGGCATCTAACTTTTCCAGAGAACCGCGGACATGCAGAGGTAGATGCTGACGCGGCACTGTCGGATCTCCAAAAACATAGTGATCGAAAATATGTTTCCAGGCATGCTTTTCATGCTCAGGCCGGTCACGAAGGGCTAGCATACTATGTAATAACGCCCCACGTGGATCATCGATATGAGCAGGAACATCGTTCCACCAATAGTTCATCATTACATTGAATTGCTCTATCGCCTCTACTTGATGCCACCAAAGAGCTGGAAAAAAGAGGACATCCCCCGGATTTAATTCCGCGACTTGGGCTGCGGCAATAGCGTCCCTGAACTTGGGATAAAGTCTGTAGTCTGGCGCATTGAAATCCACCATCGAAAGCGCCTGCCCCCCAGGGGTCATCTCCAATGGACCAGGATACAGTGAGTGAACAGCTTCTGGCGGGAAAAGTGTAAAGCGCCGCTTGCCAACCAAATTACACGCAAGGTTGTTAGACACATCATAATGCGCTGCAACCCTCGTTTTACTCCCCAGCCAAAGTGTGGCGAATAAATTTCCATGTCCAAACATTGGATGGGTCAACGGCAAATCATTATCCGCCCTGAATCCTGGAAAAAATCGCTCTGCATCTCTAGAGCCAATGTAATAAGACTCTGCCTCATGGGCAGAAAGTTGATCTTCGATTGCAGAAAGAAATTCCTGAAAACTGACTTGGCTGACCTGATAGTTCGGCGCGGACATAGCCTCATTGTAAAAAACACGGCCACAGTCGTCAGAAGGTATCCGGTACATAGCATACCGATGACCCGATTCAAATTTCAGCAGATAATGCATCGCAGCCTGTATGGAACTCTGGCCAGCCTTAACAAGTGCCCAGTCCTTGACAAGCTCCCGGAGAACGACCGGCTTCTGACCGTCGATAAGTTCTTCGAATGGTATATCTTCAGGCGCAATGCCCCTGACTTCCCTCACATTCTGCATTTGTACTCCTGGCTCTCATCCACGGGGCTTTTAGTAGCTTATCCCTACTCGCGCTGATCCGCTTTTAAGTAATCTAGAAGCTGTCTGTTTTCCGGAAGCATATTCAACAGCTGCTCAGTCCTTCGTCGAACTAGCTCGAATTGCTGCTCACTGAAAGCCCGCAAAGACGCTGGCACGCCCCTCAAATTTGGCTTCACCTCGAAGCCCATCCCATAAAGGACATACTGGTAGCTCGCGATTGGAAATACATCATCCCTTCCCTCAAAGTCAGCTGTACGCGGCGCTTGTTCCTTCCAGAGCCGCAAACTCTCTGAAAGGGCCAGCGGTAAGCTGTCTGGAGCGCGATTGTCTTTCCAGAAGGGCTCATTGCGCTGGCTGAGGCAATAATGGAGCTTGAGAAACTGGACAATACTCTCCCACAAGCTATGCATTCTTTCATTGAACCTGCGAGCGACTATCTCCATCGCATGCCGAGAAGCTGGCATATTGTCCGCAATCATGTTGGCTGATCGCTCGATAAGCATCAATGCAGAGGCTTCCAATGGTTCCAAAAAGCCTGCGGATAGTCCAACCGCAACGCAATTCTGTTTCCAAAAAGTCCTTCGGTATCCAGAACCTATGGACAATTGCCTGACACTGAGCTCACCAAAGTGCGTTTCATCCCAGTCGATATATTTACGGATGGATTCGACCGCTTCTTCTTCGCTCATATAATCGCTGCTGAATACATGACCGATGCCCCGTCGGGACGAAAGGCTTACATCCCATATCCACCCGGCCGGCTGCGCCGTAGATATCGTAGTTGATTGAACCGGCACCTCTTCACGGTATGGAACCTGTACTGCCAAAGCCTTATCAGGAAACAGAATATGTTTCACTGACATGAGGTCGACTTCGAAATGCCCTCCCAATAGTAGTGCTTTGAAGCCCGTACAATCGACAAACAGATCACCTTCGATGACTCCATGTCTTTGCGTCTCGACTGAAGCAATATCCTGATTGTCCTGCACAGCCAGCCCAATCACAGTGTCGCTTATGTGCTTAACGCCTAGCTTGCTAATACAATGATTTCGCAAGTAACCGGCAAAAGCGCTGGCATCAAGATGATAGCCGTAATTAGAAAATCCAGCATAGCCCGGACTTGTCAGCAATTTGGGCGCACGGAACGCCTCACACAGCGCCTCCTGAGAGGAAACAGCGCGAGAAAAAGAAGCTCCGGAGGAGTTTTCGTACCAACTTTCCGCTACATTCCCCTCACGAAAACCAAGGGGCATTTCAAATGGATGATAGTAGAAATCTGTCGGATCATCCCGACGCCATTGGCAGAATTTTGAACCTTGTTTGAATGAGACACTGCAGGCCCTGACGAAATCCCACTCATCAATCTGCATTGCCCTCAACGTTGAGCGCATGCTTGGCCATGTACCCTCGCCTACTCCGACGATTGGGATGTCGGGTGCCTCGATCACAATTATTTTCAACCCGCCGGCATGCATTGGTGGATACTTGGCAGCGAGCAAACCTGCTGTAATCCAGCCCGCGGAGCCACCACCTACTATCACAATTTTCCGAACACAGGATGTCACGCTCCGCGCAGCCTCTTCCCTAAGCATCTGCCGAACAATATTGGGCTACAAAATCTTCATGTCGCGGTAATTTGCTCACAAATTCTTTCACCCGGGCAGCATAGCCTTCCATATTTGCACGGAGCACCTCCGGCTTCATCAGTTTGCCGACGTGATGATAGCCCTCACTGTGAAGTCCCTGCCCACGCATCACCTGAAGCCATGAATCCGCCCGAAACAGATCTGTTTCAGCTTGGTGGATGATCGAATGTTCCTTGAAAAGTGTAATTTTCTCACGCAGTGAACCCGGAATATCCAGCGTTTGCCGATCTCTCCAAAACGGCGTGTCATCCCGCTTGGTGGCTAGATAATGCAGGATGATAAAATCCCGGATTCCCAACAACTCCTCGTCATAAAGCTTATTATAGAAACTGGTCAGGGAATCGCTGACCCCGGAGAATGGGAACATTTGCACCAAACGGGTCGCAGAAATTTGGAAAAGATGGATACTTGTAGATTCTAGAGGCTCGAGAAAACCACTCGAAAGCCCCAGGGCTACACAATTCTTTTCCCAAATCTTTTTTCTGCGACCGGTACGGAAGCGAATAAGTCGAGGTTCGAAAAGTTGCTCTCCGTCGAGATTGTGGTCCAGAATGTGGCGCGCCTCATCATCACTCATATAGTCTGAGCAATAAACATGGCCATTCCCAACTCGGTGTTGCAAGGGAATCCGCCATTGCCATCCAGCATCCTGGGCTATCGATCGAGTGTAAGGAGGAACCACAGAAATGGCTCGCGTCTGAACCGCTATGGCACTGTCCATCGGAAGCCAATGTGACCAGTCTTCGTAGGGCACACCCAATGCCTTCCCAATAAGGAGCGCCTGAAACCCGGTACAATCTATGAATAAATCACCCTTCACTTCCTTGCCTGATTCCATCACAAGGCAATCGATGAACCCGTTTTCTCCATTTTTACGTACTTCCTGTATCTTGCCCTCAATGCGACGGACCCCCCGTTTCTCGCAATGCGCACGCAAGAATTTCGCATATAGCCCTGCATCAAGATGATAGGCATAGTTCAAGGCGGGTTTCTGAGAAATCGCGAATTTTCCGGCTTCAGCAGCGCGCAATTCGAGACAATAATCGCCGAGATCACCGCCAAATCCGTCAGCCTGAGCCTCAAGCCAAAGATGGTAAAAATCCGCCATCCAGCTCGAGACACCAATCTTACCGAAGGAGTGAATATATTTTTGGCCGAGGGCGCCCCAGTGCTCGAACGAAATCCCAAGTTTGAACGTTGCCCGTGTAGCACGCATGAATTCGGCTTCATTAACGCCTATAATATCATGGTAGCTGCGATGGGTTGGGATGGTGGCCTCTCCTACTCCAACAGTGCCAAGTTCATCAGACTCTACCAACGTGACATCAATGAGCTGACCAATCTGGCTCGAAAGAGCCGCAGCAGCAACCCAGCCGGCTGTTCCGCCACCCGCGATGACTACTTTTCTTTTGACCTGTCCCTCCATCATGCTGACTGCCCCACCCTCTTCCGCTCGACAATCAAGCTGACATTGTTGAGTGAGGCAAGAACCCAATAGCAGTAGGCTAATATTCCGCTGCTATGAAGATCAGCGAGCGCCTCCGCTCCCAGCCTCTCAAATTTTTCCCCGCTAATCGAATAGATGCCGGGAATACTATATTGACGGGTCTCGTCAATCTTTACCTCAAATGTGACAGGCTCAATCAGATCAAGCTTTTCCAGAGCGCTAAAAAATGCTTTCGATAACGAAATCCCATCTTTCAGAATACTTAGCACACCAACAATATATTCAAGATAAGGAGACTGTCCGCCATGTGGTTGAAACAGTTGATAGCCCTTTTCCCTACCTACTGATGGATTGTCCAAGTCAATATTCACTTCGGCGTCAAAATTTGCATCGACGCCTTCCACACCGCTACGCACACCAATGGAAAACGGTCCCCGCGCGTGCACAGCAGGGATATACCGTGCGTCCCAGGAGGATCCCCGCAGGAATACATTTTCGTCTTTGTCGAGCCCTAACAAAGCCACTGCAAGGTACTCGTTATTCTGATCCTTCCGGAAAAGAATTGGATACTCTCGCTGAAGCTCACGAAACTCGTTGGGAAAGACAAGCGCCTGGTTAACATTGTCACCAAACACGGCCCCACGATCCCCACAGACCTTCAAGTCATGATGATCAATATTATTCAACGCAACAATGTCCACCATATCCATTTCCCATTCGGCACAAATAGCTCCCCAACCTATCTCCAGGGGTCACAGAATCTAAGACTTTCTGAAACTCCAATGCTTAAAACTGGGACCGCTCGGCAGAGCAGTCCCAGTGCCATAGTGTTGTTACTTCACAAATCTCATCCGCTTAGAACTTATAGCGCGCCCCAAGGAAGAAACGCGGGGCGTTTTCACGCGCAAACCAAAGCTGATTTGGCGCCCTGTTATATTGGTAGGTGTTCTCGCCAGTTATATTGATCGCATCAAGCGAGACGACGAGATCATCAGTCACGTTATAGCTTACGCTCACATCGATTGTGGCGAACGAGTCAGTGAATGTCGGGTTATTGTAACTATCCCCCCGGTTCGCATCAGAAAGGAACTTATCCCTCCAGTTATACGAGGCCCGAGCCGAAATCCGGTCCTTCTCGTAAATCAGTGTAAGGTTCGCCGTATCGCTAAGCCCCTCAAGCGCAAACTGGCTTTCGGTTGGGGATTTGGTCACATCATAGCCGATATCACCGTCGACAAGCGTATAGCTTGCAGCAATACCAAACCCTGTGTCCCCAAAGAAGTGTTGGCCCGCGAGCTCAATACCCCGAATAGCTGCCGATTCAATGTTGAGGGGGCGAGTAACGTCAATGATCCATAGGGGATCATTTCCATTTGCTCGAACGTCATAGTCAGTTTCGACGCTAACATAATACGCTGGATCCAATGCTCCATTCACGACGTGAGCCTGGAAGGTTGAAACGGCATCGTTAACTGAACCAAGTTGATCAATGAGGGCGGACATGGCGAATAGATGCGCGTTGGTCGCGGTAATGCCGATACTTTGCAGGGCATCAAGCGCCTGTCCAGACCGCGTACCTGCCTCACCCGAAGTAGCGTTACGGATGCCGAAGAGATTCTCTTGAACTGTACGGCTACCTACAAAGTTCTTCACATTTTTGTGGAACAGCCCTACGGACAGCCAGTCATCGTCCCCATAATACCATTCGAACGACACGTCAAAGTTCTCGGATACCAGCGGCAATAGTCCAGGAGTTCCTGTGTTCGCTGTGAGTGTACCACCGAGCGCGGTCGGGCCTGAAGGCTGCGACAAAGAAGTACTTGCCTTCAGATTGTCATATCCCGTCCGCGACATAGTCTTACTGTACGAGAAGCGGGTTACGAACGTATCTGTCAAATCGATTGCAAGATCCAGATTAGGCAGGAAATTGTGGTAAGATCCATCGACCGAGAATCCGCCTTGGCCTGCGCCGGCAACGCGGGCAAAGTCTTGGTCGCCCTGCCAAACAATTTCGGTCGTTGGTGCAGACTGAGAGAAAGCAGTAACATCAGTTTGTTCATATCTTAAGCCGGCACTGAAGCGGACGCGCCGATCCGCCAAATCGAACTCACCGTCAAACTGACCATAGAAGGAGAGAACATCTTCTTCGACAATGTCAAAGTTCTCCTGCTGCAGGTTAAGCGTATTGCCTTGGCTCAGATAGTACGCGGATGCTGCCTCAAAGATGTCGAGTGCATTACCACGAACACCCACAAGACCCGACGGGATAGGAAATTCTTTGAAGGCATCATCCCAATCGTAAAGCTCCAATGCGCCAGGTGCCAAACGCTCTACATCGCCTGGGTTATTTGCACCCCAGTTGCCCATAACCTGCTGATAAAGTGCCTCATACGTCTCGTTCCGCTGAGTGCGATAATTGGCACCAAAGGTGAACTTGGTCTTATCATCAAGATCCCATTCACCACGCAAATCAATCTGGTCGATGTCATTGAGCTGGTAAATATCGCGGTTGTCGTTTGATATCTGGGTTGAGACATCGTTGAGGTCGTAGACACCATCGCCATTGCTTCGGATAGAATCGTCACGATTAACCACGATTTGCGGGAATCCAGAGGAATAGTCCACCGAATGGTTCAGAACCACCGGCATGGCCATACCTACGTTTGTCTGGGCAAATCCGGTCCTTGCATCTGGCCGTACGGAAGCTTTGGACGTGTGACCATCCAGGATAAACGTCAAGCCATCCGTGGCATCGAACTCCAGATTAACGCCAAATGACTCAAGCTTGTCTTTGGTTGCGCTATGGCTCTGCTGCAGAGCAAAGTCTTTAACACCGCCACCCTTGTTCTCTGACAAGAATACTGACGTAGCGACTGGGTTGTCATCGAATGCCAACTGATCGAATGGCCTATCAAACCAGTTGCTGAGATCAGTCCGATCTTCCTTTGCGCTCGATTCCGCATAGAGGGCATCCGCTGTAAAACGAAAACGCTCAGTCGGGTTGAACTGAATGACAGCTTGCCCATTAATCCGCTCGCGGGACAGTTCAGTAAACTGATATCGGCTATCACGAGCGATGGCCACATTACGACCATCAGTTGGAAGGCCGGTTACTTTGGCATTATTTGTCAGGAGCCCGCTACTTGGGTCCAGAACAGCATCGGCTGAGATTACATCCCATCCGGCATTCCGAATGGCCCCCGCAGCAGAGTCACGCTTTGAATATCCTGCGAACAATGCCACGCCGAAATTGCTCTCGTCGTTGCTCCAGCTCATGAAGCCAGCAAGTTCGGGAGTTACCTTATTGCCTTGGTCGACGTGAGTGTCGTGTGCTGCTTTGGCAACAACAGTCCCGGTCAAACCCGCATCATTGTCGAGCGGCTTCCGGGTATTGACGTTAATGGTCGCGCCAACACCACCTGAGGCGATGTCTGCCCTGCCCGACTTGTAAACCTGCATTGAAGAGACACTCTCTGAAGCGAGCGTCGAAAAATCAAAGGCCCTGTCGCTGGCTTGTCCAAGCAACCCTTGCCCATCTCCACCGATAACCGGAATGTCAGCCGTAGGCATTGTACGACCATTGATGGTCACCTGGTTAAAGCCAGCGCCAAATCCACGAACGGTAACCTGCGATCCCTCACCTGCCTGACGGTTGATCGCAACACCGGTAATTCGCTGCAACGATTCCGCAATGTTTGAATCTGGAAATTTGCCGATATCTTCAGCGACGACCCCATCAACAACGCCACGAGCGTTGCGTTTGATGTCGGCACTTTCCTTCAATGATTTCCGTATACCCGTAACAACGATCTCTTCAAACGCAACCTCATCGCCTTCAGCAGCATTTGCTGGTGCCGCGAGACCGACAGTTAGCAAAGCAGCAAGCGATGTACCACATAGTAACAGCCTCGCACGTGAGGGCCCATCGCCCCTGACTGCTTCACGCTCAACAATAATCGTATTCATCTTCCCTCTCCCTAAGCGTTTCCTTCACGAGGAATCTCCAAAGCGACAGCACATGAAAAACTGATTGCGGAAGCAGGGCGTCATCATAACCGACTGCAACATAAGATAACGCTACCATATTTTCATCACAAACAAACTGACAGCGCTGTCAAATGACACGCTATGGCATGCAAAGTCAGCTTGTAAACCCATATTTTCCCCCACTGATTAACGAATCAAAATATTGTGCGAAGCGGTATAATTCATGCCGCACTGCATATATTTTTTTATTATTATATTACTTATTGTTAAATTATTATTTGTTGCATCGCAAAATAACTTAAGAGGCCATTTTTCGCAGCATTTAATCTATATATTATCAGCATCATTGCTTTCGTTTTTTGCATTCACGGCCATTCGAAAAGGAAATTTCTGGTATCGATTTCAGATTTCTTTCAGAATCAGTCCCTGATTCCGACTGATCTCACTCATCGCCTCGAGCGAAAAGATGCCTCAAGCCGCCAGAGTGCAGCGTTTGCGACGCCGCGGATGCCAGAGATGCATCTTCAGGGTTGGCTCAGCCCAAGGACCCAGCATTTAAAAAAGCTCTTCTCAATTTATTGCCGGGGGACGGACCGTCAGGATATTTATTTCGGGGCACATAAGCGTTGTGAGCAGATTGCGCCTTACGGCTTCAGGGACAGACGAGAGCACTGCTGATGCTGTGTTCCCGACATTCCAGTTCCAGGAAATGCCACCACGTCAAACTAGCGGCAAAAAATCACGCGCATACCTAGTGGAGCCGACGTGCCCGATGACGCGCAATTCAAATAGTCCTATACGAATAACGTCCGATGTGTGTTCACCACACAACAGCCATGACCAGAGCCGTGAGGCTGTCGGGAAAAGATCAGTCCACCCTGACCGGCGCCGTACTCTGGCGTATGATGAAGCGATAAGGCAGGACAACGTCATGTGATTCCTGGCCTGCCGACACTCCCTCAATTATGTCAGCCAAAATGTTTGCGCTGCTGACACCCATATCATACCCAGGCTGCTCGACAGTTGTGAGGGGAGGCATAAAGAATGCAGAAAAATCTAAGCTATCAAATCCAACAATTGATACATCTTCCGGCACGCGTAAATTAAGCGTATGCAGGGCTCTAATAGCGCCAAGCGCCATTTCGTCATTCATGCAAAAAATGGCCGTAGGCTTAGGGTCGGGACCATCCTGCATTAAACTTTCTGTTGCTTGAAGGCCAGAAAGCATTCGGAAATCACCCTCCCGAACCAAGTTCGGATTGTAGGACAACCCGGCCTCCTCCAGGCCGGCTTTGACCCCTTCAAGCCTGACCATAGTGTTACTATTGTGGGTCGGACCGGTTACGATCCCAATTTTCTGATGCCCTGACGCTGCCAAGTGTAAAATGCACTCCTTTGCAGCTGCTCTGTTATCTATTCGTACACATGAGTAAGGCGTTCCTGGCACTCCAGCTACGCTGACGGCCGGCACGTGTTGATGAGGCAAAACAGCATTCCTTTCCGATAGCGTGAACGGATTCATCTGGATAATGCCGTCAGCCAGACGAGATTCCACCATACGGACAAAGTCAAACTCTTTGCTAACCGAACCGTCCGTCGCGCCAACGAGGACCCTAAAGTCGCGTTCATCAGCAGCTGCCACAATGCCCGCGATTACTTTTGAGAAAAATGGATTAGCCAAGTTCGGCGCCAAGACCACTATTGTACGAGCCTGATTTTTCCTGAATGTCTGGGACAACATGTTGGGCCTATAGCCCAGAACCCTGATAGCCTCCTTGACCCTTGATAGGCGCGCTGGAGAAACTTTGTCTGGCTCTTGCAGGGCACGCGTGACGGTCGCTCGAGACACTCCAGCAAGACTTGCAACATCTCTAATCGTGGCCACGGACCACCCCTATATCTCTCAATTTACTAACCTTAACCTGCCGAAAACCGATGCTGTTATGTAGCCTAAATTTTTATCCCCATTGACAGGCGCAATACTTTGCGATCCCAAAAAATGCTCCCGTTCCGGGCTGCCATCATTATCGCAATACGCAACCATAAAGCCGACCTGCTTCCCTTCGTGCAGTCTGACAGGAATGTTGTCAGTGCGATCTGGGTCAAACTCTTTTCCAAAGAGCTTGATAGCCACCTCCCAGATCACTTTGAAGGGGGGCTCAGCTTGCCGTGTCCACTCACTTCTTACATGGTCATTCAACAGCAGTATCGCTGCCCCTCCTGACGGAAAAGCGCGCCCGATATCCACAACATTACCGTCGAGCGCAATGTGGTAGGCAAACGCATTAAAATCATTCAGATGGTTCCCACCAGAAGCATCCTCATCCACAAAAATTTCCAGACAGTCATCGTCCCAATATCGGTCGCGTGGATCAGCATTGCCATCGTACAAGATGTCATCAACAATTTCGGCGATAACGTAGAGATATTCTGAATCCCAAAGCAGTTTATAGCGCCCGCTAAAATCGCTCTCACCCGGGACAGCCCCTGCAATATGTTTGTCGATTGGGAGCCATTCAGTTTTGCTCCAAATCTTATCCATGGCGCCATCTATAACTGGTGCGGTATCGGCAAAAATTACGTCGTCGGCGTGCACGTCAAGCGCCAGAACTGGTAACCCCAATATGCCAGCCGCTAAGAAAGGTTTCAGCCTCATACAAGTTCCCCGTCTTGCGCAATCACGACATCCAAAACATACTCGCGACCCTCAACGACGTTTCTTACGATGCGGTCCTGAAGTATCTCCCCGTTTAAGTAAACATGTGTCTCAGCAACCCCTGAACGCTTACTGTAAGTCACATTGAATATTGCCCCCCGAAAGCGGCGAGTTACATGTGCCTTTTTCCAGTGAGAAGGAAGTGACGGATTGACCCGCAATCCCTCAGCGCATCCCTCCAGCCCAAAAAGTCGCTCTATGACAATCCTGGCGAACCATGCCACGGAGCCGGTGTTAAAAAGCTGACTTGACCTCCCAGATGTTCTCGGGAGCGATCGGTGCGCACCTCTGTAGTAATTTGGGATATAAACGGGGAGCTGGCCACGAGCGACGCAATCCGTTTCACTGGGCAGCATCTTCCGCAACACCTCAAACGCACGATCGGGTTTACCTACCTCAAACAGACTGAAGGCGAGAAATGCAGAAGCATGATTATATACGGAGCCATTCTCAGCAGTGCCTGGGAATTTCTGCGTCAGTCTCCCTACATCCTCCCTCATTTTTGTATAGGGCGGCGCTAACATCGCAACGCCATATGGTGAAGCAAGATGCGTCTCAATAGCTTCCAACATTTTCTGCAATTGTTGAGCATCAGCTGCGCGAGCCAACATTGCCCAACTTTGAGGGTTTAAATATATTGACCCTTCATCATCAGAAGCCACTCCAAAAGCCACACCATCATCGGTGATACCACGTGCGTACCATTGCCTATCCCAGAAGTGGGCATTTGCAGCCTGCCTGTATGCTTCCGCCAGGCCCCTCATATCGGATGCAACTGACTGCTCACCGACACATTCAAGAATGTCCGCCCATTGATCTGCGGCATAGGCGGCCGCCAATGTTAGCCAGCTTGAAACCCCCTTACCTTGGTACCCGACCATGTTCATCGGGTCGCACCAGTCCCCCTCCGCAATTAAGCAAAGTCCGCGACCATCACAATTCTGGGCGATCCATCGCATTGCTTTTGTGATGTGTCGACCAACTGTTTCCGGCTGATCGTAATCGACATAGGGAACTGGTTCTTCAAGTATCCCATAATCTGCCGTTTCATTCAGATAAGCGGTGATACATACGGGCAGCCAGATACAATGGTCAGTATGAGGCACCTGATTGATATATTTTAGCGATGCCTCAGGATGCAGCAGTATTCCATCCGGCATTTCGCCGCTAAATTTTTGTTGCGACAATGCACAAATGATTGCCTGCCTCATATTTTGAGGCGCCACATAGGACATGCCCATATGGTCCTGCAAATAGTTTCGAGTTTGCGGATCAGTAGTCAGGCGATTGGTGGCACCAAGATAATGCACCTGTCTGGTCATCCAATGATTTACGAAGTGATCAAACCCCTGATCTTCTGTCTCGATTTGGATTACACCATTGCCTGAAGCAACATACTCACTTCCAAGCTGGCACTCCCTCACGAAAGCCTGGCAGTCTCCAAAATACTTTCTTCGGATAAAGACAAGTTCGGCCTGATCTTTTGCAGGCCCAAAAACAAAACGTGCATCAAACTTCTCTCCTGGATTCAATGTGACATCATACTGAAATGCCGCAAACGGCAGTTCATAGTCAGCCACTTCATTTCCAAGCGCTTCAGCCATAACCCCATCCGGGCGGTGCATACCTCCTTCGCCCTCGAAGGCAGAAAGGCGAGCACACCAAGCGTCAGGCTTGATTTCTGCCATAAGAAAGCTCTTGTCCCGAAAATGTTGGTGCTTGAAGTAATCTGCAACGCGCTGGTAGGGGGTTACGAAATTAGCAATCAGCGCCTGAAGTTCACAATCATATGTGCTTCCCTGGTTCATCCATGAAAGAAACCCAAAAGTGAAAGCTGGATATATAGACAGGCATCTTGGACGATCATCGACATTCTTCACACGCAACGACCAGAGCTCCGCAATTCCCGCTTTGGGCAGCCGCAACTCGATATAGATTTCAATACCCTGGCGGACTATCGACCACTTCAGCGCATCAGTGGCTGCCACAAATTCGAATGTATCAACCGCTGCCCGAACGGGTTCATACGGTGCAGAAAAAAGCTCGCCATTCTGGCGATCCTTCACATAGAAAAAACGACCGCTATGATGTGAATAGTATGGGTGCTCCGGCTGCATAAATGTGGTCGCTTCAAGCACAGGCCCCTTAGAATATTTTGTCGGCTCTGGCTGCATGTACTGCGCGGTTGCATATCCTCGGCAAGTCATTTGGACCATCATTTCAGGATTCCAAAGAAAGCTACCTGCTTGTGGCATTGCCAAAGGGTCTGTCAGCACGACGTCAGATCCTTGCCGGTGCACAACCGCATCAGAGCCTGCCCGCATTTTCTTACTCCTTACCGATTACCGCTCGCTGGGAGGCGAGGTCTAGATTGATAGTTTCAACAGATTGCTCATCAAGCGGGTAGATGCGGACCAGCAGCACGGAAAGGCCCGCAAAGACGGCGGGAATGATTGTCATTAGCATGACAATCCCTGCCTCAGATGTACTGGTCTGAACCTGATTTGCGGCATAGCCGAGTGCCCCTAAAAGCCAGCCTATAAGTGCTGCAGCTAGTGCACCACCAAGCTTCTGGGAGAAAGCAGCGGCCGCAAACACCATAGCCGTCGCACGCCTACCAGTATGCCATTCGGAATAATCTGCTGTGTCCGCATACATGGAGAACACAAGCGGAGACTTCGGCCCGAGACAAATACCGATCAGTGCCTGCATCACAAACATCAGCAATACTTGGTCGCGGGGAATGAAATAAAATGCGGCGGACAAAATCGTTACAGCACACATGAGGATAAGCATCAATTGCTTCTTACCCATAAACTTCGTAAGAAGTGGCGTTATTGCCGCGCCCATCATCAACGCCAGCATATAGGTCATGCTGAACGCGCCAATCAGATCTGGCCGATCAACATAATATTTAAGATAAAAGGTACCTGTACTGGCACGCAGCGTGATTGTAATCATTATCACCAACGCCAAAGAGAACAGCACTAGCCACGGCTTGTTCCTGCCAAGGTCCTTTATGTCTACCCACAGAGAAGCCTGCTCTCGCGAGATAGGCGAAACTCTCTCTCGGACTGACAGAAAAGTAATCAGAAAAAGCAGCGCAGCCACCAGACCATACAATGCCATGGTCATTTGCCATCCCCTGACTTCGTCGCCCTGCCCTAACAATGCAACTAACTCTGGCGTAAGGTAGGCCACGATACTTCCGCCTGTGAAAGCACCGATGAACCGAAAGCTGGTTAGAACCGTCCGATCATGACTGTCACTCGTCATGACGCCTATCAGCGCACCATACGGAACATTGATAAAGGTATAGGAAAGCATCATGAAAACGTAAGTTGCGTAAGCCCACAGCAGCTTACCATCAACGTCCAAGTCAGGTGTCGTGAACGTCAAAACACCAGCAAAGACGAGTGGAACTATGCCCCATAAGAGATATGGGCGGAACTTACCGAAACGACTTCTTGTGCGATCAGCCAATCCCCCCATCAAAGGATCGGTTAGCGCGTCGATAATTCGGGCGACAAGCATCATCGTGCCAACCGCTGCCGCCGGCAATCCAAAAACATCCGTATAGAATATCAGCAAGAACAAGTCGAAGATGCGCCAATAGAAGTTTGAAGCAACATCTCCGAGCGCATACCCCACCTTTTCCCGAAGGCTCAGCTTTGTCATTCTCCACTCCCCCGGATTTGTGACCGGTCACATTTATCGAAGAACACCGCCCAAGTCAAAATCAAATTGGATTTTTGGCGTAAGTTAGATGCTTGAATATGTTAGACAGCGTGGCAGTTAACCAAAAAAACTGATATTGACAAATCCTCACGACCGACTACCGGTCTACTCATTGCATCGCAGTGAGTAGACTTTGCGCCGATCGATCCTAACGCACAAATCACATAACCGGAAACGTTTCCAGAAATAATCTGTAGAAGCTATGGCAACAAAGAAAAAATCCAACGTGACGATCGCTGATGTCGCGCGCTTTGCCGGCGTATCTGTCACGACGGTTTCCAGAATTCTGAACGGCGAAAAATATGTTCGAGAGGACAAAAAAAAAGCCGTAACGGCTGCCGTCGAAAAGCTGGGCTATCGCCCAAGCCTTTACGCGAGAAGTCTGGCCGGACACCGATCATATGTTATCGGTTTGCTATTGGATGATCCTCAGGGGGATTATCTCTCCGGTATTCAGCGCGGCCTTTTACGCGCTTCGAAAATCGGCGGGCTTCATGTTCTGGTAGAATTATTTGACAACGATACCACCTTCGAACAGGTCGATTCCTTCCTATCGAGTCTCAGTCTATCTGGTGCAATCCTTACCCCGCCAATTTGCGACAATCAGGTAGTTTTGGCGGCACTCGCAAAGAGAAAAATACCAACCGTCAGAATCGCCCCAGGACGCCCTTTCGGGGAAATGACAGATATTAAAATCGATAATTTTAAAGCGGCATACCGCATGACTGAGCACCTTATCGAGTTGGGACATAAGGATATTGCCTTCATTACAGGCGATGCCCAGCATGCCGATGCCAGAGAACGCGTTCAAGGCTTCAAAAGCGCCATGAACGACCACGGCTTACGTATAAATCCTGAATATATATGCGAAGGCACATATGTGTTCAGCTCTGGCGTTGCCGCAGCGAAACGCTTGCTTAACCACGAGAAAAGACCATCGGCGATCTTTGCCTCCAATGATGAAATGGCCGCCGCTGTTCTCATGGTTGCCCACGAAGCCGATTTGAATGTTCCTCAAGATCTATCGGTCGCAGGGTTTGACGATTTGGCCCTCGCTTCATTTGTCACCCCTCCCCTTACGACCATCAGACAACCCATCGAAGAGATGGCTACAGCTGCAGCCGCACGGCTTCTTGATATCCACCTGAATCGAAATGGCGCGCCTGAGCCTGCCCCGATCATTCTGGACTTCTCCTTTGTGAAACGTGAGTCCACGACAAAATTCCGCCCCTAAAATTGCGCCCCCTTGCTAGGATAAATGTCCCCCAACATTTTATGGAAGCGATTCCATAAAATGTTGGACTCATCCGACAGAGACCGCTAAGGAGGTTCCCGAAGACTTGGCACGCTACTGCCTGGTCGATGCATATATCGTTACCTAATGTGCGAGTTGACTGTTCCTGAGACCGCAAACACTCAGGAGCTTCTGAGGGGAAGGGAAACTTGGGCCATGCGCAATTCAATGCGAAAAAAACTGGCTTATTTACTTACATTGTCTTTGGCAATTCTCAGCGGCTGTAATGAGAACACTAATCGCAGCGAGGACAAGGGCAAGGCGTCCGGAGCAGAACAACCGAACATTTGGCCGCGAGCACAGAAAATTCGCGGATTGACCCCCGATCAGGAATCTAGAATCGAAGAGATTCTGGCAAGAATGACGCTAGCAGAGAAGGTGGGGCAAGTCATCCAGGCTGACTCGGACTCGGTTAGTCCCGAAGACGTGAGGCGATACAATCTCGGCTCAGTACTCAGTGGCGGCAACTCCGCACCCGGCAGTTTACCATATGCAACAGCAGAGGCCTGGATTGAGGCCGCGGATGCCTACTATGAGGCCTCTGTTGATACAACTGATGGTGGAGTTGGTATACCTATTATCTGGGGTATTGACGCCGTCCATGGTCATAACAATGTCATTGGCGGAACCATCTTTCCTCATAACATTGCGCTTGGAGCGGTGAACGACCCTGCCCTTGTCGCTGAGATTGCCGCAATTACAGCGCAAGAGTTGCGCGTAACGGGCCATGATTGGACATTTGCCCCCACCCTTGCTGTGCCACAGGATGACCGGTGGGGTCGAACCTATGAAGGCTTCAGCGAACTCCCCGCAATCACACAAAAATATGCCAGTGCAATTGTCCTCGGCCTGCAGGGTGATCCAGACTCAAATACTTTCATGCAAGGCGAAAAAATTATCGCATCTGCCAAGCATTTCGTCGCTGATGGCGGAACCATAGGCGGCCAGGATCAAGGCAACTCGGAAGCGTCGGAGCGTGAACTCTATGACACACATGGAGCCGCCTACATTGAGGCAATAGAAGCTGGCGCCCAGGTCATAATGGCTTCTTTCTCGAGCTGGCACGGTCGAAAAATTCACGGCGACAAATATCTTTTGACTGATGTCCTTAAAGCCCAAATCGGCTTCGAAGGCTTTGTTGTCGGCGACTGGAACGCTCACGGTCAAGTAGACGGCTGCTCCAATGAAAACTGTCCTACGGCGATCAATGCCGGCCTTGATATGTATATGGCCCCGGACAGCTGGAAAGGGCTCTATGAGAACCTTCTTTCACAGACCTCCGATGGCACAATTTCACCAGCCAGATTGGATGATGCGGTAAGACGTATTCTAAGAGTAAAAATGCGCGCTGGACTGTTTGATCTTGTGAAGCCCTCGGCTCGCCCTCTAGCAGGTGACTCAACAATTCTCGGATCACCTCGCCATAGATCTGTTGCCCGCGAGGCAGTGCGACGGTCTCTCGTCCTGTTGAAGAACAATGACAATGTATTGCCAGTAAAGCCTGGCCTCAAGGTTCTTGTTATCGGATCTAGCGCAAACAGCATTTCCGACGCATCAGGGGGCTGGACTCTGACGTGGCAAGGTGGCGGCCTTCCTAACAGTGCGTTCCCGAACGGGCAAAGTATCCTGTCCGGTCTTCAGGATGCCATAACAGATGCAGGGGGCAGCATCGAATATAGCGAAGACGGTAGTTACTCCCAAAAGCCTGATATCGTAATTGCTGTATATGGCGAGAAGCCATATGCGGAATTCCAGGGTGACGTCCCAACTCTGCTCTACGCGAATCCGGATATACTCGAAAAATTGAGGGAGCTAAAAGCCGCAGAGGTCAAGACTGTCAGCCTTTTCCTGTCAGGCCGCCCAATGTGGGTCAATCCGTTGCTCAACGCCTCAGACGCCTTTGTTGCAGTTTGGTGGCCAGGAACCGAGGGGGGCGGAATTTCTGACGTCCTCGTAGCCAACCCCGATGGGACGACTAAACATGATTTCGAAGGCACGCTTTCTTTCTCATGGCCAAAGCATGCCGATCAAAGCCAATTGAACCCCGGCGATCATAATTACGACCCACTGTTCAAATATGGTTTTGGGCTGAAGTACGCCACACGGAGCACGCTTGGCGTATTGTCTGAAGATGTAGGCTCAGCAACGACCGGTCTCAATAAATATATATACTTCACACAAGGCAGGCCCCAAGCCCCGTGGCGGATCAAGGCTCAGAATTCCCAAGCATCTGGTACTGACTTTGATGCACAGGAAGATGCCCTTTCCATAATTTTCGACGCAACAACTGGCGGGTCCGTCTCAATCTACGGCGAAGTTCCTATCGACCTCTTTAGAGAAATGAATGGCGCAATGGAGCTGGCTTTCACATATCGACTCGACGAACAAAACAGCGAGCCAATCCTCTTGACGCTTGGCTGTACTAGCGAGCCGTCTTGCCAGGGTCAGATTGATATCTCAAAGGCAATTTCGCAATCCACCAAAGGTGAATGGAGCGATATGCGCGTTAGCCTTTCATGCTTTGCAGCCGTGGGAGCTGACGTGAATGCCGTCGACCTCCCCTTTGAATTGAGAGGAAGCCGAAATGCGGCGCTGAGTATTGCCAACGTGAGACTGATAGAAGACGCTGACGGCAAGGAAAGTTGCCCAAGGTGACTGCAGCAGCGTCGTCAACCAGTGTCCTCCCGTTTTTGGAAGGACAATCCTCACCAGATCTAATTTGCATTTCAAAGTACGCGCACTGCTGCTGCCATTCCCGCGCGCGGATCTCAATACCTCCCAATGTCCTTCACCCAACTCTGGCCATGTGAAGGACAATGGCGCCTTGGCTTAAATAGATGCTTTGCATTGCCTCCCAGCCAACGCGCAACTCAGGACACGTCCTGCCCCCTCCAACTCAGGACGTGTCCATTTTTTTGTGTTCGGGGGCGTACGTCTGCTTAGCAATTTGTGAGAGATACAAGTCCTAAACTTCAGCCCGACTCTCCCAAGCGCACCCACCAGTTGCGGATTTCAGCCAGTGCAATATTGCATTAGCTCAACGGGTGCACCGTCAACTTCAATGAAAGCAACCATCAATCCCGGAGAAGGGCTGTTCGGTTCAATAAGGACCTTTTGGGTGGCTATGGCTTTCATGAGATCATCAACCTCAAACGCCACATGCGGAACGGTTTTCACCAGATCTGGATATGGCGCGTCGTCGTCAAAACGCATCCATTGGATGCCAAATTGATTCGCTTCATGGTCGCTGACCGTCATCTTCAGGTGCGGCAAATAAATCTCGCCTTGGAACCGATCGGTGGTCGGAATTCCTAAATGACTGAACTTCATAAATTTCCCCCTGTGCGTCGTCACAAGACCACAACTTACCTCATTTCTGACCTGCAATGCGGTCTACAACCCATATGCGCCGGGCCTTAATGTTGGTACTATGTCTCTCGATAATTCTTAGATTTCGGGACCATTGAGATCAGCGTTGCAACGCGATCTATCATAGGCAAGCTTCGCGAGGATATCCCTAACCTGATCATCGGGCCCTAAATGTCCATCAACAAAAATTACACTCTCATCTTCGGTTGGCCGTTCAAAAATTTCGAGCTGACTATCGAGCATTTTCTCAGACATAAAATGCCCTTTGCGGCGCATGAGGCGTTCTCTCAGGACACTTTCCTCGAGTTCTGCCAAAACAAACACCACTGATTCATCATGTAGCCTCAAAAGGTTCCTGTATTTTTTCTTCAATGCTGAGCAAGAAACAACAACACCGGCCTTCTTATGTTCAGACAAAACAAAACCGACATTGCTCAGGAATCCGAACCTGTCTTCATCATTAAGTGGTTGTCCGGACGACATTTTCTCGAGATTTGACTGGGGATGCAGGTCATCACCCTCCACGAAATTCAACCGCAGAGCCCGAGCCAATCCCTTGCCGAGAGTCGATTTGCCGGAACCGCAAACTCCTATCACCACCACAGAAACCGCCATTACGCATACCTTTTGCCCGTCCCCAAAAAATGAAGACCGAAATTTGCCAAGTCAGAGAGAGAGGTCAAGGAAACAGGGCCACGTAAATGGCCATCAAGAATGATTGATGCTCAAAAAGAACCGCCCCTTACTCTCACACCGAAATGAATATCATAAATCAAAACAAGAGACTAACATCTGGTTGCTATAGGCCGATCTATTGTAATTTGATCACTCCGCGTGCCTGACGCCGTGAAGCTTCGCGCCACAAGCAACCCCTTTGACACCGAGCTTCCAGCGCCGCTGCCCCGGCACCGAAGGCGGGCTCATCAGAACCGCTTACACCCTCGATGGCGTAAATCTGGCGCAGTCAGAAAAAGTGGGGTTTTGGGGCAGGAAAGAACAGTGAAAAGGGGCCGGCAATCCGCAGCCGGCCCCTTTCCTTCTGACGTCAGTGCGGCGCCAGATCGCGCCGGACGTCCGCAGCATAAAGGTCTTCCACCATCCTTCGAATGACCCTCAAATCCCGGCCCTTCCCGTAGGTTCCTGCGAGCGCATCCATCACGCTATCCGGGAGCGGCTCGAAGAAGCGCGGATCGACGCCGATGTCTGCCGCGACGCCCGCGGCGATCGCCGGGATCAGGCGATAGAGATCATCGGGCTCCGGGCCGTTCCACTCAATCACCCGCAAGCGCGACCGCAAGGGCGCTTCAATGCTGTCTTCGCTGTTGGCAATCAGCACCCAGTTCAAGTTTGTCAGGTCGATTACGCCTTGCAGGCACTCATCATAATAGTTTCGGGCGCTCTCGGGCTCGAGGAAGGAGAGGAGCGTATTTTGCACCGATCCGTTGCGACTTGACCGCGAGGCCTTTTCGACTTCATCGATGACCAGCAGGCCATTGGCGACTTTCTCAGCTGCCATGAATTTGGCGGGGAGCGAGGGCACAGCGCTCGACCAGCCCGCCGCGGTCCCGGCGAGCGTCCGGTTATCGCTATTGCCGCCCACCCCATGAAGCACGGACGGCACACCGGCGAGCTCTGCCAACCGCCGGGCGAAGCGGGTCTTGCCGACCCCGGGCGGACCGACCAGCAACAGGGGTGGCAAGCGAAAGGCGGCCTGCCCATGTGCGGCCCTCAGAAGCAAGGCATCAACCACAGTTTTGATGGCCGACCTAGCGTAGAAGAACTCGGTTTCAAGGGCCGCCTGCAAGCCCGCGAGATCAGGGGTTTGTTTCAGTTCGAGCGGCTGCACCAATGACTGGCACCAAGTATAATCAGCGTCCCGACTTTTGGGCGGGTTGATGGTTTGGGCGACCTGGACAGCTTGGATGCCGGAGGCGATTGGGGCTTTGGGGGCGGTTTCGAACCGAGCCCAGAAAGACAGGTCCTCGTAGGTGTCGAGCGGTTGATCGAGCAGATATCCCGCCGGCTGCACCGCTTCCCAGGCGGTCAGCGCCTGATCAACACGGCCGAAAGCAAGCTTAGCTTTCGGACTTACCTCAGCCCATTCTTCCAGCCGGTCCCGGACTGCCATTCGGCGCGTGAGGCTTGCTCCCTCCGCTGCGAACGCCCCTTCGAGAGCATCGATCAACCGGTTCGTGGCCGCTTCACAGCCCAAGCTAGCCGCGAGCGCGATCAGCAGCATCTGATGATCAGAACTGACGTCGCAAGCCCGGTCAAAAGACGTTGCCAATCTGAAGAGAGCATCAGGTGAGGTCTTGAAAAAGCGCGCGGACCAGGCACTCACCGCATCAGTACACATGGTCAAATAATAATAGATAGCCTGCTCGCGGGCCGCCAATTGCCGGGCGCTCAGGCGCCACCACCATTCAGGCGTTGATGAAATTCTATCGTTCATAAAGATCACTCCCTGCCCCGGCGGCCAGAGGCACCATGGGCATCCAAAAAAATTGAGGGGGGGGGTGGGAGAGATGCGGCATCGCTGCCGGGAACTTCTGAGGCCTATGCGGCCGCACCCTCCGCCGGTTTGGGGCGGTGGGTCATATAAGGTTGGGGAGTTGGGGAACGGTCGCGCGTGCCGCGCCGACCGTTTGGGTCGGACGTTGGTTTTTTTGGGACTGGTGCTTCGCTAGGGTCATGTGGGGACTTTGAGGGATGTTTGGGGCAAAATCGGGATGAGGTGTTGGGGCCTTTGGCCCGTCAGGCTATTCGGTGACATGTCTGATCATAAAAACGCTTCATCACCGCACCCAATCAGGCAAAGGGCAGCGTGAAGGGAAGCGACATGTTCGGCGACATGCTGAGGAGCCAAGCGAGGATCATCAACATGGAATTCGAGAGCAGGTGGTCGCGCATCGACATTCGATATCTCCGTAAGTCATTGATCGATATACATAATATACATTTAAACGAGTATTTGATCAACTTAATAATGTAAATTAACCGCCTGAATATAAAGAAATTTGGGGCTGCGCCCGCGCTCCGTTCCACCCCGTTGGTGCCCGCCCCTCGGTCGGTGGGATGGAGATGTTGGTTGCCCGCTGGCGCGGGCGGCGGTTGGGTTTTGGCGCAGGGCCACCCTCGTGGCGCCCCGATCCCCATGGGATCGGGGGACAAGGGCCTTTGGCCCGCAGCCCGAAGACAAAAGTCAAGGCGCCCGGGACCCAAGCCGCGTGCCCGCACGCGACTTGGGAGGCGCCGAACCGCCAACACGGGCGGGCCGAACAAAAATCAGCCTTCCCGTGCTGGTCACCGATCAATCCGTCAGGTCGGACATGATGCTCCGCCTTATCCCGAAACGACGCCGCAGTGCAGAAAGATCGGTGCTCAGCGCATTCACCCGCTGCTCGCTCTCATCCAGTCTGCGGAGAATGGCCTGGTTCGTATTGTTCATCTCCCTGACCGCGTCGATCAGCTCGCGCTCCAAGGGTGTCATGATGGGCCCGGGCCGGGTCTTGCCGGTGTCCGGGATTTCTCTTTTCTCTTTCATGTCTCAGCCTTTCGTTTTCTTTGGTCCAGGTTTGGCGATAAAGGGCAGCCACGCCTTCATCGTCGGTGATCAGTTCAATGTGCATTTGGGCAAGGGCGACAGCCGCATGCCGTTGAAACTCGGCGCCGCCTCTCAGGCGAACGGCCGACCAACCTTTTGCCCTCGCGAGCGCCGCCATCAGCAGGGCGGCGTCTTCCGTCACCTGAGACGTCGTCAGGCGCTCCCCTTCATCCCTGATGTGAACGACCCCCTTGGGGGCGGCGGGGTCAATCAAGGTAATCCTCGATGGCACGGCCCAGAGGACACGATCGTAGAGCCTTTTTGGGATGAGCGGTCGGACGCTTGTCGACAACCGGATACAACGCAACATCTCGTCGCTGCCGGTCATCGGATCGTTAAGGTCATTCCCGACATTCCGGACGACACATTCCATTGACGCGGCATGATCGCGCGGGACTGTCGGCAGGGATCGGCCGGCATTCCAGGCTGCAACCTCTTCGACGCTCGGGGCGACCAATGGCTCAAACTCGACCGGTCGTCCCCTGCCCTCCTTCAGCCGAGCAGCTCGATACTTTTTGACGATGCCGTCCCGCCAATCCGCATAGGCCGCGTCATATTCCGCCGCGGCTTGCTCTGCCGTTTTGCGCGACTTGCTCTTCTTCAGCGACAGCAACGCTTCCCGGGAGGTAAAGGCTGCCGAAAACAACAGACCTTTCAAGCGGTGCTTTTCACCCGCCTCATCAACCAGGGTGAAATAGTCCTCTCCGATCCGGTTGACCCGCCAACCCGCCTGCAGGAACCAGTCGATCACGTCCGCCCGGCAAGTAAACCGCCCTTCCAGAAACTCACGCTCTGCCGACAACATGAGATCAAGTTTGACATTGCGGTATTCCTTTCCAAACCGCTTCGCCTCAGCCGATTGCTTGAGGATATGATCCGGCGCCTTCACATTGCGACGCCGCGCGGGATCTCGCGGGTCGGCCCATCCCATCTCAAAGTTCCACTTGTCCTCGAACGTATTCCAGAGCTTGCGTGATTTGGGCCCTGGGGGATGGGGATTGAAGGACCGCACTTCGCCATTCGCAAATACGATCATATTTGGGCAAAGAAAGTTGAGTTCCAATCGCCCGGTATGCCAGTGGGCAACCCACAAAAAGGGCGGCCATTCCTCTCTTGGAACTCCGGCAAATGCGGTCTCTGGAAACTCGCCCATGAAACGGTTGATCACCGCCCAAGAGGCCCTGTCTCGCGCCAGAACTTCATCCACCGGAATATCATCCCGGTGGAACGAAGCTACAGCACTGAAATAGCTTTGCGCATAAGGGGTGGCCGCGATCGCAGCCGCGACCACTCGTGGATCCCCCCACAACACCTCGGGCGGCGGGTCTCGCTCGATCCATTCACCATCTTTCAGGACCTCCAGCGCCTTAAGATAGGCGAGCGCCGCCGTACCATTCGGGTCAGTTACCGACCGATCCTTTTTATCCGGCAGCACCATCATGGCAGCAACAACCCCAGCTTGCGGTGCACGAGGAGGAGGAGAAGTGCAACGTCAGCCCGGCTGACATCCGCATCCCCCAACACTGCTTGCGACTTGGTGATCGATTGCAGAGCCTCAGTGAGGGCACCAATTTTGTAGACAACGTCACGTTGTGCAGCGC
Source organism: Gimibacter soli (assembly GCF_028463845.1). Classification (NCBI taxonomy): domain Bacteria; kingdom Pseudomonadati; phylum Pseudomonadota; class Alphaproteobacteria; order Kordiimonadales; family Temperatibacteraceae; genus Gimibacter; species Gimibacter soli. The sequence continues at coordinate 2,856,822 of NZ_CP116805.1, forward strand.
TCTCTGTGACCGAGGCGCCGGCCAGAAGCCTCCGCGCATATTCCGACACGATGAGGCCAGCGGCGGCGGCACAGGCCTCGAGCCTGGCATATTCCTCCTCTGCCATCTTCACCGTGAACGGCCGGGTCAGTCTCGACTTCCGGCGCGTCCATTTTCCATCTTCTCTGACGTCTGACATTCTTTGCTCCTTTCGTAATGACCGAGCCAAGGGGGTTTCAGAAGGGGGACTCCCCCCCTCGCCTGCTCAGGGGCTGACACGCATGCGTGTCTGACACTGAGGACTCTTGCTCAAACCGAAAGGTAGCAGCCCAAACTGAAAATCACGTCACGCCGGACAGAAAAACTTATTTTTCCTCAATATGTTGTGCGGAACATATCCACCACACGACACCTGTTAAAAATGCCCCGGATTATTAACCAATCGCTGATTTGTTAACTGTTCACACGTCGGCGCCACACGACCCGCGCGTTTCCTCATCTTTTGTCGTGCGCTCACTCTAAAAGGGCCGATATGGCGGTTGTTAACTGCTCACTTCCAGACGCGCTGATTGGACGACCGATGAGGCGCACCCGATCGGCATGCGCCGAGGTAGCCAAGCATGCTCAAAAGCTCCCACGCAGGACGCATTTCGTATGGTGTTTACGCTGGCCTTATCCTTACGGACCGATTGGGCGAGCAAGCCTCAGGCTGCCTCAACAAAGTTATTCCTGCACTTTCAGGGACCCCTGGGGTGTTGGAAAAATGGCAGAAAAGCTCGATTTGCCGATGAACCCTCATAAGATGTGTCGTGTATAATATATATTACACACAATGGTTGCTTGACATTCCTTAAAATCTATCTTAAATAGCGCTTGACTGCCAAATTTTTGCCTGACAGGCTATGCCCACGAAACACCGTGAGGCATCAATTTGGCACGACCATACCCCAAAAACCAAAACCATCGATCTTGCAGCTATGTGAATCGCGAGGCGTCGAACGCACCTGGCGATCCAATCAGCCACAATACCTCCACTGGTAGATTAACGGCACGTGCGCAATCGCACTTTTTCCACCCCCTCAAGGCAGCCCCGAGCTCCCTCGCACCCTCCCCCAGGAGGTCAACATGCCGTCCCTGACAAACGAAAATATCGAGCGAGCCGCAGCCACTGACCTGACAAAGACGCTAAGGTTACTCGGCGCGAAGCGACATCCTGATGAGCCCAAACGGTACGACCTGACCACCCTGCAAGGCAAAGAGGTCAGCGAGTATCGGTTTAGGCTCGAGGCAAACCAGTACTGGAACGAGGAGCTACGTGACCTCCGTGGCTTTGGCGCCATCACGGCTGCACAGCTCATACTCGGCACCTCCTTACAGGAAGTGGTCGATTTCCTAACGCTGGCAGCGACCTGGAGGGACGAGCTCAATGACGCCCATATCGAGGAAAAAAGGAGCACCGAACAGTCCTTTTTCTCCTTGATCTCAAGACGAGATGATGGCCTCCGGAACGAAGGGATGTCTTGGCTTCAAGAAGTATGGGGTATCGACCCATTCATCCTGCACGACCTTCGCAAAAGTGGCAAACTTCTCACCCACAAACACGCCCTAGGTTCGGCCGTCTGCTTCATGCAGTCGGACCCCACACCGCGTCTGCTTAACCCAGGTGAGAATTTCGTTTTCAGGCCCAGAGATCCAAGAGTGACGCAATTCCTCAGCGGCACTTTGGGCAAGGAAAAAGCCTTCTTCATTAATGAAACAAGCAAAGGCCCGCTGGTCCTCACACTCGATGCCATTGAAGCGATATCTTTCTATCAAAAGCATCGAAAGCTTGAAAATTTCACGGTGGTCTCCCTGGCAAACCACAAGGTGGACTGGAATTGGCTACCTAAAGACAGGCCAATCTTCGTTGCCTACCCCGCCACACCTGAAGGCGACCTAGCCACCCAATTAATACTCGAGAAGTACCCTAAAGCCATGCGCGTCCGTCCCAGCAACGGCGCTTGCTGGAATGTCGACCTTTAAACGCAGGATCAATTCTGCCCTCAGATAACACACTGGAGACACCTCGATGACAAAAACAATCTCGATCGATGACCTCGAAGAACTCGCCTCAGAAGCCCTCTTGGTCAAGACCTGGGCCAACCCGCCAGAAGAATTCATTGAGTACCAAAGATCCTGCTTCGACGAGGAGAAGCCGCAGCATCCTAAAGTCATATTAATCAACAAACTAATCGGTGATGGATTTATTATGATTGCCCAGAAGGAGGTCGACCTTCTGCCAGAGGGCCCCCAGTTCACCCCTTGGGAAAAGGCAATCATCGCGGCAGATCCCGACAACGCCATGATCCAAGATCTTCAGTTCGATGTGTTTGACGAAGACCGCGGAAGAAACCTGAGAGGCCAGGAGATTGAAGAAATCATCGCCACATACAGCAAGGTGTGGGATTTCCAACTCTCGATGCTAAAAAACGAACCTGATGAAAACGGCCCCTATTACATTGACTTCGGCGCCAGATGGTATCGAGATTGATTTCCAATGCCGACCCATCGATATTCAGGACTATTATCTTCGGACCTCCAACCGATGCAGAGCTGATCTTCCCCCAATAGGCGGTCGAGGCTCAGTGTTTGTGCGTTGATGTTTCTACTACCAGTTCGACGCGCGGGGGGGGGCTTCGGGCTAGTGCCGAAAAAAGCCGAGCCGGTGCCGACGGGGCGCCGAAGTGGTGCCGAAGTGCTTGTCAAACATCGCGTTTTCCGATGGGCAAACGTAGGTAGGGCACGATAAAAGACGGAAAAAATAGGAAAAAATATAAAAACACTTATTGACAGAACAGGCTGAAAGAACATAAATGGCGATGTGGACACGATGTAGCTACAAGAAGGTGGCGCACGTGAATCACGACAAAAATAGGAGAGAGCCATGAACGCAGACGCAGTGGTGCGGGCGCGTATTCCTTCGGAGATGAAGGACCGAGCGACCGCCGCGCTGAATGCTATGGGACTGTCTGTTTCCGATGCAATCCGCCTAATGTTGCGCCGGGTTGCCGATGAACAAAAAATTCCGTTCTCGATTGAAGTGCCGAATGCCGAGACTCGGGCAGCAATTGATGAGCTTGATGCTGGAAAGGGCACTTTTGTTTCGTCTGTTGACGAACTTTGGGCGGAAGTCGATAAGGACTAGACCCCTGAAATAAAAGGAAAAAGCGCCACCTAAACAAGGTCGGCGCTTTTTTTATGCCCGACACTTTACAAAAATCGGAATATGTGGTACCATTGTAGCTACAATGCCACGAAAATGCGTGGCTGCGATAAAACTCGGGCAAGTATTTTTTTGAGGGATTTTTTGATGCTTAGGATACAGCTGGCCACTGCTTGCAAGCGCGATTTGAGGCGCTTGGATAAGCAGGGTAAGGACAAGTCGAAATTCAGTGAGGTGGTAGCACTTCTGCAGGCGGGGGAGACTCTGCCAAAGCGTTATCAAGACCATGTCCTGCAAGGGGAATGGCGCGGATATAGGGACCTGCATATCGAACCGAATTGGGTGCTGATCTACAAGATCAGTGGTGGGGATCTGCACTTGGCACGAACAGGCAGTCACCCAGAGGTATTCGGTTAAATCTTGATCGCTTAAGCGGCCATTTTCCTTGAATGGCGCGACACTATCGTCACCTTATTGAGGGGGGGGGCAGGTAAGCGTTTTTTTATCTATTTTCGGCCCATCAACCCATGCGGGATTGATCATCTACCAATCGGTGGCCCGTGTTCAATGTTGTTACATTGATGCTTCTCCCGCAAGATCGGAGTAGCGGTGGTGCAGAGTGGAACCGGGGGATCGAACTGGCATTGGCCTTTTCGTTTCCAGTGTCGGCGGCCTCTAGCCAAGACTACCATGAGGGCGTTTGGAATTGAAGTACCGCCGCCACGCTTCAGACTTATCTGAGAAAATTCAACGTAACCTTCCGCGTGTCAATGTCTCTTGATAAGCGGGCAGATTTTCCATGAAGTCACTGATATCAAATATGTGCTTAATCATAGCGCCAGAAGTTCTCTTGATCTTTCGCACAGGGTGATCATAGATCAGCTCGACAATATCTGGGTAATTCAGCCTGAACAAGATTGCGCCTAATGCATGCGGCTTTGTGCCAAACAGACCAACCTTGATCTTTCTTTGGGGAAATTCCTTAAGAAGTTCCACCAAACACCTGTAAGCAGAAAAGGGACAACTGGCTGACGCATATCTTATATTCTTCCATGCTTGATATTTTGAATGCATCAAGGGAATCACGTTGCCTTCAAAGCTATAGAATGGATACTCTGGCTTATAGCCTGGGACCCCAATTATCGGAAAAACGGTATCTCGTTCCGGCTCAAGTTGTTCCAATGCGTGAAAAAGCCTAGGCCCTTCAAAGCCGACAAATGCTGCAAAAATATATCGCTCATCATCATCACCGGAAAAGCTTGCAAATCCAGGTATCGGCGCGATCCCGCGTGTTTTTTCACTTAGATCGTACAGTAGACCGGCCGCTGGGTTGTCGCTCTTTTTATAGTCTTTGGGCTCTACGTAGATAATTGATATTTTCTTCCGCAATGATAGAGAGACCTTCAGAAGCGGGGCCCAAACTGAATGACACAGGCCGGTAACATCCAGAAAAATTCTGTCTTTCTCAATGCCAAGTATGAAATTCCGCATTGCCCCAATATTGGATTTTGGGAATGAGGTGACTCCGGAAATATTTAATGTTTCATTAACCTCTTCGATAACTTCAAAGAAACTAACCTTAGAGAATGCCCTATCTTGGGTGCTGAAGTGGTTACTGCGCTCTTCGAAGTTTCCATAAATAAAGGCGCACGAGCCCAATGGATATGATGCCAATGGACCTTCGCAAATCTCAGAAACAAAAAAGTCAAAATCTTCAATCATTGAAGAATTCTTCAAAAAGCTTTAACTGCCCCGGCAGCTCCTCCACGAAACCTCTGTTCTGGCGCTCCACGATTGACCGAATGGTTTTTGCCGGAGCTTCGATAAGGTCAACGATTTCTGCTTCGTTAAGCATCAAATTTCGACGTCTGCGGTGACTGTAATTGAAGAATGGCGCGAAGATCGGATGCAACTGATAAGTCTCATCCTTAAGATCCCCCTCTCCTTTCGGCTTATTTCCAGGGAAAGTAAGCAATGCCAAATGCATCACACTTGCCCTTAATATCTGCGAGGCTTTTGAGTCTGCGTTCAATAGCCAGTCATCGATTGATGAAAAACGGCCGGCACTTCTGGTACTTAGTCGAAATTGATTGACCTCAATAGAATGCCCAGCTGTATCGCTCGCCAACAAACCAAAGATTCGGCCAAGAGCCAGTACAAGCTTCGTTAATTGCGCACCAAAGCTAGTTAATCCGCTTAGCTCCCCGAGATTTTTCTTTCCGACACTGATTGCTGCGTCTGTCTGCCTATCCGCGGGAATGGGATTAGCTAAATTACAGCCTGCTTCAGCGTGTAGCCGAATGGCCTTTTCAACCAACTCCATTAAATACCGGATATTATCTCCGCAAAGTTTCAGATAGACGTTCCAGCCCGAGTAGTATTTTTTTATCCCACTCTTTCCTCGCTTGATATTGAAGAGCGCTGAGTATCTGTATTCTCGTAGTCGATTATCCCAGGTAGTGCGATCTTCACTAATTTCACTGTAAACCTCGATAAAGTCGCGACGCTCGCCTTCTGCCCACAATGAAACCACGTAGAGATCAAGATCGGAAAGGCTATCCTCAATCAGGCATAAATCCTTATTTTTTAATGAGCGAACTTCAGCTCGAAGCTCAGCCGCCAGTGGCCCGAGGCCAAGGAGACTCGCCTCCTCATCTGAGGACAGCCCCGGGAATAAGTCCCTCACCAATAGAACTTCTTCAGATTCACCAGCGGCTTCGAGTCTTGCATTGCAAACTTTCTCAGCAAACTCCGCAAACTTGTCTCCAGCCATTGCTTCAGCAATATTAATCAATACATAGTCTGAAGGATGATGAAGAAATTGGTCTCGGCTTTCGGTTCCTTTATTAGACCAGCCAAGATGCCTTGCCCCGATCTTAAAAGTATACGATGTAGTTGCATGCTTAATATATGTATTAACTATTTCTTGCTGAAATTCCAAGAAATTCTCATATTCGTCTATTATTAGGAAAAACGTCTTACCGACAAAAAATTTATTATTAACTAATTCTGTAAATATAAAATCCAAAGCACCAGTCGCGCTGAGTCTTGGACAATCATCTATTCCTATATTATTGACATACATTTCAATTTTCAGAAGGGCACTTTCGACACCCAACAAAACATCGTCAACTCCATTACAAGATTCAATGCATAAAACCCTAGAAATTTTTCCCAAAGATTCATTGCTTATAAGACGTTGCGCCAAATTATTTTCTGCTGCTTGCAAAAAGGCAAAGGCCTTCTGCGCAAAAGTAAGAGCGAAGTAATGCTTAAAGAGGCGCGACCACGTTTCCTGATCCACCCCACCCCCTCTAAATGCTGTCACTCGCGGGATATTTACACGGTAGTAGAGTCCAATATGCCGCTGCTCAAGCATCTGCCGCCAAAGGCTAGCATCAGGCAATTCCCGTTCTTTCCTCCTTATCAGTTCCAATTGCCCTTGGTAGGAAAGCGTTCTCAGCACCGTGGTTTTGCCCGTTCCTCGCCCCCCTATTAGGGCACAAGGACGGAAAGTCGTAAGCTCAGGATAATAGGCAGGTTCCTTGTAAAGCTCGAAGATAGAGTCATTGAGCCATTCAGCCTTATAGCTCCCAAACAGGTCGCTGATTTTTTGGAGGTTTGCCGTCATCATTTTCGCTCCATCAGCGGGCACCAACTGCGTGAGCGGTGAAGAAATAAAGGCAGGGTCACATCTGGAATACTTCTATGGACTGCGACTGCAAACCCCAAACCATGATGCCCTCGATGCTCCTTGAGACCGGCGCGTTGACTACAATCATAAATGACCTGTTCTGCATTGGCCCGTTGGCCGTCGTTCCAAATTAACGAATCTTTTGCAAAGGCACAGTAGTTGTTCGATAATACTTGCCCAGGGAAAGTTACACAATTTCCGCTGCACATAGTCCGAATTTGATCCAATCCATATTGGGTAGCTATGTACGGCACATAAAAAGCAGTTACGTTGCCAACGCAGAGCTGTTTGAAGGATATTTTAGACCGAAGGCGTGTTTTTTCTTCATTCCAAGTTGTGGAGAACTGGTCTCCCGAACCAACAAAATCGTCGACGAAAACAACATACCGACTCTTTCCATCAGCTATGGCACCCAAAGCCTCGTCAGGCGTGTACATTCTATGCTCCTCAAATCCCAACTCCTGACGGGTCAATCGAATGATAGTAGGGCCACTTTTTGATGGGTTATCATCAGCAGGATAAGTGAATATTGCTGTCCGTAAAAATTCGCTCCACGCTTTTCGCCGCTCGGTACCCTCGTACTGATAAAAGTGCCGAGCAATTCCTGAGAATGCACTCCTAAGAAGCTGTCCACACATGCATTCGTTGAAATACATAAACGACAAAAGCAGCGATTCTGCGTAAGGGCGCTCCGATACGGTAAAATTATCCAACCAAGCTGCAGCCTTCAGGCGAGGTTGTGTAGGCCATACCCTCAAATCCTCGAAACTGTTACAGCGGTCCAATACAGCTGTCATATCAAGTCCATATCTGCGTTTCCGAATTCTTGAGAACCAGAAAACCTATATCAATTCGTCAGCGATGCTCACATGACATTTTCAGTAAAAGCAGCCTTTTTCAATCCAAGATAGATTTGGTGGCCACATAAGGCAGTGATCTACTGGAAAATAGGTGCCTATTCGGGAGCCCGATAACCATCACTTATCGGCCCCAAACGCTCGGCTTCATCAGGAATCAGTGGCTTCAACGCCTTATCCGGATACGCGCAGAGTTCGTTTGGATACGCACCCCCTTGTAGCGAACAGCTATAACGCCACTAATTTACCCTCATCGAACTGGCACTCTTGCATTCATTGAGACCCTTTTGAGGGAGACCCTTGGTGAATATGGATTAGCAATGGGCGGAAGAATAGCAGACTTGAGATGCCAGATCGACGTCACCAATCAGACTTGGAAGTGCTGAAGCAATGTACGGGGCGGCCTGAGAAGTGATGAGGTGAGATGCGTCTAAGAGCTTGAGAAAGGGAATGAGCGGCTACGGTGAGCAGTCCATGATTAGATGATTATCAAATAATCTCTTCATGCAGCAGCTTAGGGATATTCCAAACCAGGCAAGGCGTCGACGCTGTATTGATCATGCCCAAAAGCCCTACCGATAGAAAAAGCGCGGAGCTGTTGGATTCCATGTCGATAACAGTCGACATGCTCAATCCAGCTTATGAGAGAAAGGTCCCAAAAAATATTTCCATGGGGGGCTTGGGATTTTCAGTCACTTTGAGGATACTACCCGAAGGGTAATGACGCTCAAGGCGCCTGAATTTTAGCCAGGAGTCCGCCATGAACCGGTCAACAGCCCCTAACTACACCCGCCGCAAGCGCATCACATTCCTCCCCGTCGCAAATGACAATTTCGACGAAAGCGAAATGCCCCATGAGCAAAATGAGCTCAGACTTAAAGAGCTCGTCGCTGAAGCCATGGTCGAATTTGAGCTGAGAATGCAATCCATGCTGATGGCCTCTCAGGAAGCCAAAAGCAGTCCCTCAAACGAAAATTTGTGGGATCTGGATGATGTCGCCACCTACCTCAATGTCGCCAAGAAAACAGTCCAAAATCACCTTGCACCAAGACCCGATTTTCCGGCGCCTCTTAGATTTCTTGGCCGCTCTCCGCGCTGGAACCCTAACGATATCAAGCGTTGGGCGGAGAGGTCTCGTGGGCGGTGAGAATTTAATCGAGCCTCGCCGCGATCTCATCCGGCGTCGCGTCGTAGTAGGTCATGAGTTCCCGGATATCCTTGTGGCCCGTGATCCGCGCGAGGTCGAGAACTCCCACCTTCCGGGCCAGACGGGTGATAGCTTCATGACGGCTGTCATGGAATGTGAGATCAATAATGCCTGATCTTTTGATGCCATTTTCGAAACATTTTGAGAGATTATGCGGCGTCGATCGGACCGAAGATCTCAGAAAAAGATCAATCAATTCAGCCGCCCGCGCCGAAACCCCGATACGCCGACGAGTGCCATTTTTAGTCAATGGAAGCTGGACAACATTTGATGCGGCGTTGAAGCTGCCTTTCCCCACCGAATGAATTTCGGAGAGCCGCATCGCCGTTTCAATGGCGATCAGAAACATCAAGCAAACATGCTGCTGCTGTGTCCGAGGTACAGTATCAGTTTCATAGTCAAAGACATGCCGGATGAGCTCAAGTTCCGATGCGCTTACGCGCCTTTCACGAGGCGGAGGGTCTTTGGGCCGCTGCAGATCGCTGCAGGGATTTGTCCTGAGCCAATGCCATTCTTTGACGCAGATCGTGAAAACATGGCTGATCAGATTCAGGTCCCTGTTGACCGTAGAAGTGGCCACTTCCTTAAGGCGCATGTCACGCCATGCGGCAACATCAGGGGTCGCGAGATCGACAAGCCGGACCTTTGCCAGGTCACAATTTGATAGATACGCGAGCCGGCGGAGCTCGGCCAAATGGGATCTTTTCTTGCAGGAAACCTCTTTTCCATAACGGCTAAAAGCATCACCCACCGTTTTCGTCCCAGCCCGTGACGCGCGGTATGCTCCCCCATCAATTTCAGCCTCGAGAGCAAGCGCCCAAGCCTGCGCGTCCATTTTTTTAGTAAAGCTGCGCGACTCTGTAACGCCTTTTCGGCGCACTTCGACGCGCCAGGTCTCTCCCCTCTTACGAATAGTCGCCATATTTCAACACCCTTCTGCACATAGCTTGGCGCACTCTTGGCGCAAATTTGGCGCACTCAGGCGCACTTTCCGGGGAATTCCCGGGAAAATGATATGAGCAAGAAATCGAAAAAATCAAGCGTTTCCAGCGCTTTGGGAAGGTTGGGGAACTGTGGGGAAGTGGGAAAATGGGGTAGTTGGTGCCCGCTGCCGGAATCGAACCGGCACGATGTTGCCATCGAGAGATTTTAAGTCTCTTGCGTCTACCAGTTTCGCCAAGCGGGCCCATGAGCGGCAGATCGGTATCTCGCGTTATAGGGGCGCTGTGCGCCGGTCGCAAACGTCAATTTATCTAAACCGCTGCCTGCACTTCTTTTGGGTTGCCTTGGGCGCGGCGCAAGGCCAAACTCGGCGCGATTTTCGAAGCCTTTTCAAGAAAGAAGCCCTCCCCGTGACCCGCGCCTATATCCTTACCCTCTCCTGCCCCGACCAACCCGGCCTTGTGGCCGAGATTTCCGGCGTGCTGGCAGAGTGCGGTTGCACCATCACCTCGAGCCACCAGTATGGCGACGAGATTTCGGGCCGCTTCTTCATGCGCATCGCCTTCGCGCCGCTCAAGGACGAGGTGACGGAAGAGAACCTGCGCGCCACCATCGCGCCGCACGCTGAAAAGTTCGGCATGGACTGGGCCCTGCATGACGCCAAGAAACCGGCCCGCGTGCTGATCCTTGTCTCACGGTTCGATCACTGCCTGATGGATCTTCTGTATCGCCGCAAGCGGGGCGACCTTTTCATGGACGTGCCGGCCGTGGTGTCGAACCATATGGACGCTTACCAGCTGACCGCCAGCTATAATGTGCCGTTTGTCCATATGCCGGTGACGAAGGATACGAAGGCCGCGCAGGAAGAAAAGCTGCTGGCCCTGATCGAGGACGAGAAGATCGACCTTGTCGTCCTTGCGCGCTACATGCAGGTGCTGTCGGATGACACCTGCCGCAAGCTTGCCGGCAAGGTGATCAATATCCACCACAGCTTCCTGCCGAGCTTCAAGGGTGCCAAGCCCTATCATCAGGCCTATGAGAAGGGCGTGAAGATCATCGGCGCCACCGCGCATTATGTGACCGCCGACCTCGATGAAGGCCCGATCATCGAGCAGAATGTAGCGCGCGTCAGCCACGCGCTGACGCCTGATGATCTGGTGTCGGTTGGCCGCGATGTGGAGCGTGTCACGCTGGCCGAAGCTGTGAAGCTGCACCTGCAGCACCGCGTACTTCTGAATGGCAACCGGACGGTGATTTTCCGCGATCAGTAAGGCGACCGGCGAGGCCGTGGCCTCGCCTGCCAACCGGCATCAGGATCTGAACTTGCGGCGCGTCTGCCGGGTGATATCCCGGATTTCACTGAGCATGAAACGTGGTTCACCACCCGCATCCAGGAAGGGCAGGAACAGCGCTTCCACATAGACCTCAGCCCCGTCGCGAATGAACAGCGGCCCCGCCACGCGCATCGGCTTTGCCTTCTCCACCACATAATTGTGGATCACGGTCGATTCCCGGATACGGTTCGGGTACGGCCCGTCGGCCATCGTGCCGCCGCTTGCTTCCCAGCCATAAAGTTCGGCCAATGCCGAACCGAAGACGCGAAAATAATAGTTTTCCGCCGTCAGGCTGCGCGGGTCGGTGATGTCGCCACCCTGGATTTCCATCCACATCAGGTGCAACAGGTGATCCTTCAGGAGCGCCGGGCTCATGGCGGTGCGTGGCGGCAGGCCACCGGCCTTCTCGCAAGCCTCTTCATAGTGCGCGAGCAGCTTCAGGAGGCTCGGATGTTCGAGCTCCGTCTGCATTGCATCCACATCCGTGCGGATCTGGTCATCGTCGGCGATTTCCGGCTTGTCGTTGATACGCGCCCGTTCGTCGCCATAAGCTCTTTCAGTCATGCAGTCCTTGTTTCCCCATTGGCCACAGCGCGGCCCGTTCCCCTACGGGCAGCGATAACCAACGGTTTCTCTCTCGTCAATGTGTTACGTCGTGGGCTTCGCCCAGAAGGAAGCGCGGCCGGCCCTGATCATCGGCAAAGGGCATCAACAGGGCTTCCAGATACATGGGCATGGCGTCCCGCACCAGGAACGGCCCTTTCACCCGGATCACATCGCGCATTTCCGCCGCAACCTTGATGCCGAGCACCGCAAGCTCCCTCGATTTTTCGAACGGCGCGTCAGCAAGCGACCGGCCGGTCATTTCCATGCCGACCATTTCCGCAAGCTGCGAACCGAAAACCCGGAAACGCAGGTCGACAGGCCGGATGCATTCCGGCTTCGACAGGTCTTCCGTCTGGATTTCCATCCAGAAGATATAAGGCAGATGTGCCTTCAGCGCCGCTGGCCGCATGGCGGACCGGGGCGGCATGCCGCCCTTTTCCCCCTGAAGCGCCCGATAATGGGCCAGAATGGCCTGCAGCGAGGAATGACGCGGCGTCACCGCCCGTGTTTCCAGCACATTGCGGAACCACAGCAGCGCATTCTGCTCGTCAATGTCGGATAACCGCGCGCGTTCAGCTTCGTAAGCCATCAAATCCATACCATGCCTCAAAACAATTAGGACCGGTTGCCCGCCCTGTCCTTCACTGCCTGATGCTGGCGCCTTGTGGCTGTCTCAGCTGTCGAGAATGCTATGGGCCGAAATCGGCCTCAGCAAGCCGGATTTATCGTTAACGTGTGACAATTTGACATTCGCTTTGGCTTAAATGACTTACCAGATCAAAAAGTCAGCCAAGATGACACAATGCCATCGCCAATCCGGACCGCCACTGTCAGGATTCGAACATGAAAGAGATTCGCAACATTCTATAACCGCAGTTTAGCGGCAGCCCTCAGGCCGCAACTTCCTCGAACCGCAGACCCTGCCCCTCGCAGTAGGATTTGAGGGCGGCAATCACCGCTTCAATCTGGGCCAAGTCCGGCCCGCGTGCCACGATCTGAGCGCCGCCGCCGGTGTTCGAGAAGAAGGGGTAGCTGCCGATCGACACCGCCGGGTGGGCGTCCTGAATGCGGGAAAGCGGCTCGGCAAGCGCGCTTTCGGCTGTGAAGATCGTCACCGCGCGGCTGATCACCTTGTGACCGCCCTTCAGGCGCGGGCGGATGCCTTCGAGCATTGCCTGCATGATCATCGGCACGCCGGCCATCACGAACACATTGCCGATCTGGAAGCCCGGCGCGATGGAAACCGGATTGTCGATCAGCGTGGCGCCCTCAGGCACTCTTGTCATGCGCTGGCGGGCCTCTGTGAATTTCTCGGCGCCGTAATGGGCGAGAAGCCGGGCATAGGCTTCGGGGTGCTTGATCACCGGCAAGCCGAAGGCCGCTGCCACGCTTTCTGCCGTGATGTCATCGTGCGTCGGCCCGATACCACCTGTGGTGAAAACATAATCAAACCGGGCACGAAGCGCATTCACCGCCGCCACGATATCGGCTGTCACATCAGGCACAACCCGCACTTCGCCAAGCTGGATGCCGATCTCGTTCAGCCATTTGGCAAGATAAGCCAGATTGCTGTCCTGCGTGCGGCCAGACAGGATTTCATCCCCGATGATGACAAGGGCGGCAAGGACCGGCTGGCTCATATATTCATTCCGTTACAACCAATTCAATCTGATGCTTGCCGGGCCCCATGTGGCGGGCATCGGCCGCCAGTTCGTGCGCGTGGGCAAGCCTGTCTTCAACACTGCCCTCCCGCGACACGCTGACCCCGGCGTTCAGCACGGCGCGCACCACGCCGTTCGGTGTGCTCACCTCCGCTGCTTCAAGCCGCGTCATCAGGTGGGCAAAATAGGTATTCACAAAGCTCGGGTCCATGTCGGTCATCAGAAGCGCAAAGGCGCCGTCCGATACCCGCGCCAGCACATCGCTCGCCCGCGAATGAAGGGCGAGGATCGAGGCAACGGCGCGCACCAGCGTATCGGCTGCCTCATCGCCTTCGGTTGCCCGCACCGCTTTCAGGTTGGCAATCTCGACCCGCGCGAACACCGCCTGCCGCGCGCGGCGCTGCAGGTTCGCGAACATCACTTCTGCCAGATCCTCGAACGACAACATATTCCTCAAGCCCGTCAGGCTGTCCCTGACCGCTGTATCCCTGCCTACCGACATAAAAACCCCTGCCCCTTCCGGCTTTCCTGCCCCGGGTCTAGGATTCCCGTAAGGCCGGAGCCGCGCAAGAGATTTCCTGCGACATTTCGTCAATTGCGAACAATCGTGCGCCGTGATGAGATAGCAGCAGGATCAGACAGGAGATGAATGATGACCAAGGTCTACAAGGAAATCACCGGCGACATCCTCACCTATATGAAAGAAATCCGGAAGGAGACCCCGGCTCTTTCCGAAGCTTTCATGGCCATGAACACCGCCGCCTTCGGCGACGGAGAGGTCGAAAAGAAAACCAAGGAAATGATTGCGCTGGCGATCGGCGTGGCCACCCACTGCGATGGCTGCATCGGCTTCCATGCCAAGGCGCTTGTCAAGCTCGGCGCCAGCCGCAAGGAAGTGGCCGAGGTACTGGGCGTGGCCGTCCAGATGGGCGGCGGGCCAGCCATGATGTATGCGGCAGATGCGCTGAGGGCCTATGACGAATTTGCGGCGGGCTGATCACCGGCCCACCGCAATCCGGAATAGCTAGCGGGTCACGCGCCGAAGACGCGGCGGAAGATCGTGTCCACATGCTTGGTGTGATAGTCCATGTTGAACAGCTCCTCGAGCTCGGCAACCGGGACTTTCGCGGTGACGGTTTCGTCTTCTTTCAGAAGATCGAGAAGGTGGACGGCACCTTTTGATTCCCACACTTTCATGGCGTTGCGCTGCACGAGGCGGTAGCTGTCCTCGCGGCTCACACCGGCCTGCGTCAGCGCCAGCAGCACACGCTGGCTGTTCGGCAGGCCGCCAAGCTTGTTCATATTATCCAGCATGTTTTCCGGATAGACGACGAGATTGTCCATCACGTTCGTCAGGCGCGCCAGCGAGAAGTCGAGGGCGACAGTGGCATCGGGGCCGATGTTGCGCTCGACGGACGAGTGGCTGATATCGCGCTCGTGCCAGAGGGCCACGTTTTCCATTGCCGGGATCGCGAAAGCACGGATGAGGCGGGCTTGGCCGGTCAGGTTCTCGGTGAGGATCGGGTTACGCTTGTGCGGCATGGCCGACGAGCCCTTCTGACCGGCCGAGAAATATTCCTCGGCTTCCAGAACCTCGGTGCGCTGCAGGTGGCGCACTTCAACCGATAGGCGCTCGATGCACGAGGCCACAACGGCGAGCGTGGCGAAATACATGGCGTGACGGTCACGCGGGATCACCTGCGTCGACACCGGCTCGGGCTTCAGGCCAAGGGCTTCGGCCACATGCTCTTCCACGCGCGGGTCGATGTTGGCGAAGGTGCCGACGGCGCCCGAAATCGCACAGGTCGCGACTTCCTCGCGGGCATTGATCATGCGGGTGCGGCAGCGGTCGAACTCGGCATAGGCCTGCGCGAGCTTGAGGCCGAAGGTCACGGGCTCGGCATGGATGCCGTGGCTGCGACCGATGCAGATCGTATCCTTGTGTTCGTAAGCGCGGCGCTTCAGCACAACAAGCAGCTTGTCGAGGTCTTCGATGATGAGGTCAGCGGCGCGCACGAGCTGGATATTGAAGCAGGTATCAAGAACGTCCGACGAGGTCATACCCTGGTGCACGAAGCGGGCTTCGTCGCCCACATGCTCGGCGAGGTTCGTCAGGAAGGCGATCACATCGTGCTTCACTTCGCGCTCGATCTCGTCAATACGGTCGATTTCCCATGCACCGCGCTCCCAGACCGCCTTGGCGGCAGAAGCGGGGATCACGCCGAGCTTCGCCTGCGCATCGCATGCATGGGCCTCGATCTCGAACCAGATACGGAAGCGAGCCTCCGGTTCCCAGATTGCAGCCATTTGCGGGCGGGTATAGCGCGGGATCATCGGCGGGCTCCTTCACAGATTTCAGGCGGGGTAAGCGTTTCGCCGCGTGCGATACCAGAAACGGGGCCGTTCGGCAAGGCTGCCGCTTGACAGGGGAGCCCTGCAGTCCGAGCATGCCGCCAGCAGAAACAAGGAGACATCGATGCGCCGTTCATTGCTTGCCGCCCTTTTCGCCTTCTCAAGTGCCGTTCAGGCCGACGATTATCTGATCGAAAAGGCAAATGTGCTGATCTCCCCCATTGAGGCGGCGCCTGCCGGTACCAAGGTGCTGGTCAAGGGCGACCGGATCGTGGCCATGGGCAAGGATATTGCGGCGCCTGCCGGTGTCCGGCGGATCGATGGCAGCGGCAAATGGCTGATGCCGGGGCTGACCGAAATGCACGCCCACCTGCCGCGCGGCGGGGAAGAAGAGGTGGAAACGCAGGAAACGCTGTTCCTCTATCTCGCGGGCGGCATCACCACCGTGCGCGGCATGCTGGGCGCACCTGTCCAGTTCAGCGTACGCGATGCCATCAAGCGCGGTGATATCCCGGGCCCGACCTTCTATCTCGCCGCGCCCAGCCTGAACGGCGACAGCGTGCGGACGGTGGAAGAAGGCCGCGAGAAGGTAACAGCCTACGCTGCCGAAGGCTGGGATCTCCTGAAAATTCATCCCGGCCTCAGCCTCGCCGAATATCAGGCGATTGCCGAGACCGCGAAAGAGAAAGGCATCCGCCTTGGCGGCCATGTGCCGCAGGACGTGGGCATCCTGAACGCCCTTGCCGCCGGGCAATCCTCCATCGACCATATGGACGGCTATATCTTCTGGCTTGGCGGGCAGGACCATGTGCTGACTGACGAAGAACTGGCCGAGGCGGTGAAGGTGACACTGCAATCCGGGACCGTGATTGTACCGACGCAGGCGCTGTTCAACCTGCTGCGGTCAGGCGGCGACAAGGAAGCCCTGCTGGCTCGCCCCGAAAACCGCTACATGCGGCCCGATCTTGTGAAGGCATGGGCAGCGACCGTTGACCAGATCGCCCTTGGCGCCAATGCCCAGATCGCACCGAACCGCGACCGGCTCCTGAAGGCCTTTGCCGACGGCGGGGTGAAGATCGCGCTCGGCTCCGACGCGCCGCAAATCTTCTCAGTCCCCGGCTTTTCGATCATGCGCGAAATCGAGGCCATGCGGCATGCCGGCATGACCGACGCGCAAATCCTTGAAGCCGCCCTCACTGTACCCGCCGACTATTTCAAGGATCAGGATTGCTTTGGCGTGGTGAAAGCCACCTGCCGGGCCGACCTCATCCTTGTAGACGGCGACCCGCGCGCCGATGCGTTGGCAATGACCCGGCTTTCAGGTGTGATGGCCGCAGGGCGCTGGTACAGCCGCGAACGGATCGACAGCGAGCTCGCCATCATCGCCAGGCGCCACGCTAGCGAGTAAGCGCCTCCAGCACCGCACGGCACTGGCCCAGGCTGAACTGCAGGTTCATGGCTTCATGGATATGCACGAAGCCGCCCCATTCATGTTCGCTCGACAGGTGAATTTTCGCCTTCGCAGATCTGTTCTCAAAATCGCTGCGGAAAACGATGAAAAGCCGGTTGCCGTTCACATGATGCGTCTTCACCCATGAGGTGACCATGTCGATGGGGCCGAGCTTGAGGCCGGTTTCCTCGAACACCTCCCGGGTCAGGGCTTCCTCGATTGTCTCGCCGGCATCGACCTTACCGCCCGGCAGATCATAGGCGCCGCCGGTTTTCTTCAAAACCAGCACCCGGCGGTCGGATGACACGATCACCGCCTTCACGGTAACCGGCAGGCGCGCCGCCATCAGGTGAGGGAAGCGCCGGCCCAGTTGGCGAACCACAAGCGACTTCAGCACCATCAGATCAGCCCCTCGGACTTGAAGCTGGTGTGCCCCTTGATACCGATGATCAGGTGGTCATGCACTGCGATGCCAAGCTTGCTGCAGGCGTCAGCCACTTCCTTCGTCATGGCAATATCGGCGCGCGACGGCGTGGTGTCGCCTGAGGGATGATTATGAACAAGGATCAGCGCGGAAGCGCCAAGCTCCAGCGCCCGCCGCACCACCTCGCGCGGGTAAACCGGGGTCTGGTCAACCGTGCCTTCGCCCTGCACTTCGTCGGCGACCAGCACATTCTTGCGGTCGAGGAACAGCACGCGGAAACGTTCCCGCGTGTCATCGGCCATATCAAGCCGCAGATAATCAAGAAGCGCCTGCCAGTTCGATAGCACTGGCCGGGCCGTCACCTGCTCTTTCGCCATATGAAGGGCGGCGGCCTTCACGGTCAGGAGCGTGGCGGCAACAGCATCCGAAAGGCCGGCGGCGCGCAAGGCACCGGCATCGGCTGCAAGCAGGCGGCCGAGCGAGCCGAAACGGGCGATCAGGTCTTTCGCCACGGGCTTCACATCGCGGCGCGGGATCGCCAGAAACAGCAGAAGTTCGAGAAGTTCATAGTCAGCCACCCCATCCGGGCCTGCCTTCAGGAACCGCTCGCGCAGGCGCTGGCGGTGCCCGGCGGTGTGATCCTTTGCAGGCGTTTCGGGGAAAAGCTGATCCGTCATGAAGCCTCAGAGCGCATAGGGCGGCTGAAACAGCCCTTTCGGAGAAAGCGTGAAAATCTCGTAGCCGTCCTCGGTGACGGCCAGCGTGTGCTCGAACTGCGCCGACAGGCTCTTGTCGCGGGTCACCGCCGTCCAGCCATCATTCAGCACCTTGCAGTCCGGCCGGCCCACATTCACCATCGGCTCGATCGTGAAGAACATGCCGGGTTTCAGTTCAGGCCCCTGCCCCGGCTTACCATAATGGACAATGCTCGGTTCATCATGGAAGACCCGCCCGATGCCATGGCCACAGAAATCGCGGACGACCGAGAAACGGTTGGCCTCCACGTGCGACTGGATGGCATGGCCGATGTCACCGAGCGTGGCGCCGGGCTTCACCGCCTCGATACCTTTCCACATGGCTTCGAAGGTTACTTTCACCAGCCGTTCGGCCAGCACCTTGGGCTTGCCGACAAAGAACATGCGGCTGGTGTCGCCGTACCAGCCATCAAGGATCACCGTGACGTCGATATTCACGATATCGCCGTCCTTCAGAATCTTCTCGCCCGGAATACCGTGGCAGATCACATGGTTGACCGATGTGCAGATGGATTTCGGGAAGCCCTTGTAATTCAGCGGCGCCGGGATGGCATTATGTTCGATGATGAAATCATGGCAAAGCTGGTTAAGCGCCTCGGTCGTCACGCCCGGCACCACGTGCGGCGTGATGAAATCCAGCACCTCGGCGGCCAGCTTGCCAGCCGCGCGCATGCTGGGAAAGGCATCGGGGCCATGCAGCTTGATGGCGCCTGTGCGGGATTCCGGGCTTTCGATGGCGTCGATATAGGTCATGGCGTGTCTTTACTTTCAACCGGCGGCAGGGGCGTCGGCACCCTCTGCCTGCAAATATAGGGGAAGTGCGCCACCAAGCGCAATCGCATCGGGCGTTAGATGGCAGGCCCGGACGAGGATTTCAACGCCGGCGTCATGCGCCTCGCTAAGGGCGCCCGCATATTTGGGATCAATCTCCCACGCCGGGCGGAAGGCTGCGCAGTCACCGCGCTGCACCAGAAACAGCATCACGGCGCGCCCGCCTGTGGCTGCCACGGCCATCAGTTCGTGCAGATGCTTGGTGCCGCGTGCGGTGACCGAATCCGGGAAACGGGCCTCGTCGCCCACGCGCAGCGATACATTCTTGATCTCGACATAGGCTGGCGACCGGCCATCACCTTCGAGCAGCAGGTCAATCCGGCTTGCCTCACCGTAAGGCACCTCGCGCCGGATACTGGCGTAACCCGCAAGTTCCGGTATCAGCCCTGCGCCGATGGCCATTTCGGCAAGCCTGTTCGGATGCGCGGTATTGATGCCGACCAGATGGCCGTCCACCTCGATCATTTCCCACCGCCAGGCGAGCTTCGCCTTCGGGTTGGTGTTCGGCGAAAGGTAAACCTTTGACCCCGGCATGTTGCAGCCCAGCATCGAGCCCGGATTGGCGCAGTGGGCAACCACAATCTCGCCGCCCGGCATCTCGATATCGGCCAGAAAGCGCTTGTAACGCCGCACAAGGCGGGCTTCCAGAAGGGGAGGCGTGAAGCGGATCATGCGCCGGAGCCTAGAAAGGCCGATGGCGCGGCGCAAGGGGATAGTTGCCAAACAGCAACATAGCCCGAAAACCGTATGGGTTACGGGGCTCTCTCACTCATTTTTTTATCGCGGATAACGCAGGACTGTGACATTTCGGTTACGGATTTCGAGAAACCAGAGTCCGCATCGTCCGCCCATACCCATCCGAGGCAGGATGATGACCTTAACCCTTCAGTGGAGGAAACCCATGCAATCCAACTGGCTGAAACGCGCCGGCATCCTGTCGCTTGGCACGTCGCTCACCGCCATTGCCTCGACCACGGCAATCGCACAGGACGACTTTGTCGGCTTCGAAGAGATCGTCGTGACCGCGCAAAAACGCGAACAATCGATCCAGGATGTTCCGATCTCGATTTCGACCCTCAGCGGCGAAAAGGTCAGCCAATTCTCGGAAGGCGGCGCCGACATCAAGTTCCTGGCCGCACGCATTCCGGGCGTGAACGCCGAATCGTCCAACGGCCGTGTGGCTCCGCGCTTCTATATCCGCGGCCTCGGCAACTCCGACTTCGACCTTGCTGCCTCGCAGCCGGTTTCGATCGTCATGGACGATGTCGTGATGGAAAACGTGGTTCTGAAAAGCTTCCCGCTCTTCGATATCGAGCGCGTTGAGGTTCTTCGTGGCCCGCAGGGCACCCTCTTCGGCCGCAACACCCCGGCCGGCATCATCAAGTTCGACACCGTGAAGCCGAGCCAGGAAACTGAAGGCTATGTGAAAGCAAGCTTCGGGACGCTTGGCACCGGCGTCTTCGAAGGCGCCGTTGGCGGCGCGCTTTCGGACGTTCTGTCGGCTCGCGTCTCGGCTCTCTGGACCCGTCAGGACGACTGGATCGACAACGGCTTCACCGGTGAAGACAGCGCAATGGGCGGCATGGACGATATGGCCGGCCGTATCCAGCTGCTTTACACCCCGAACGAAAATATCCGCGCGCTCTTCAACCTGCACGGCCGCACCTACGATGGCACCGCAGCGCTGTTCCGCGATCATATTTTCACGCCGGGCACCAACGACCTGAATGACAATTTCGATTGGAATACGGTCTATTACAACGACACCCACAACAACCCGCAAGAGTATGACTCGTGGGGCAGCTCGTTCAACCTGGCGATCGACCTGAACGACACCTATACGATCACCTCGATCACCGCCTACGAAACCGCTGATGGCCGCAGCCTCGGCGACATCGACGGCGGCAACGGCCCGGCTGCTTCGACCACGCAGGATGCCATCGATGACCTCGAGCAGGTCACCGAAGAACTCCGCATCTCCGGTCAGGCTACCGAGAAACTGTACGTGCAGGCTGGTCTCTACTATTTCGACAGCGACTTCACGATCATCACCTCGCCCTTCTTCATCCCCTCGTCTTCGGTTCGTCACACGAACGAAACCTGGGCTCTGTTCGGCCAGGCTGCCTATGACGTGAGCGAAGCCACGACGGTTACCGTCGGCGCCCGCTACACCGAAGATGACAAGACCCTGCACGGCGTCTTCGCCTTCGGCACCGTGTTCGACACCGACCTTTCGGGTGAGAAATTCACTTGGGACGTTGCTGTGAACCACGCCGTGAACGACGACCTCAGCGTCTTCGCCAAGGTTGCGACCGGCTTCCGCGCCCCGACCATTCAGGGCCGTGACATCGCCTTCTTCGGCGTGCCGACCGTTGCCAAGGAAGAGACCGTGATCTCGTACGAAGCCGGCTTCAAAGCCACGCTTCTTGATGGTCTGATGCGCTGGAACGGTGCCGCTTACTACTGGGACGTTGATGGCCTGCAAGTGACCGCCGTTGGCGGCGCTGGCAACAACATCTCGCTCCTCAATGCCGAGAAAGTTATCGGCTACGGCGTCGAGACCGATCTTGAAGTGATCCTCAGCGACAACCTGACGCTGACCGGCGGTTTCGCCTGGACCCCGACGAAGATTAAAGACGACAATCTTCTCATCGGCGTTTGCACGGGCTGCCTGACGATCACCGATCCGATCGTGACCACCGCTGCCGGTGCTGCTGCCCGCGTTGACGGCAACCCGCTCCCGAATGCGTCGAAATACACGCTGAACGTGGCGCTGGACTATGCCCAGCCGCTGGACAATGGCCGTGAAGTCTTCTTCTCGACCGATTGGGCCTTCCAGGGGAAAACCAACTTCTTCCTCTTCGAAGCTGCTGAAGCCTACACCAAGAACACCTTCGAAGGTGGCTTCCGTGCCGGCCTGCGCTGGAACGACGGCCAGTATGAAGTGGCCCTCTTCGGCCGCAACATCACCAACGAAGCTAACGTGAAAGGCATCGTGGCCTTCAACGCTGGCGCTGACGTTCAGTCGGCCTTCGTTGGCGAGCCCCGCGTTGTCGGCGTATCGTTCAGCTCGCAGTTCTAAGCGACTGAATAGCGAACAAACGAAAAGCCCGGGCGGAAACGCCCGGGCTTTTTGCTTTTATCGAAGAGAGAAGAAAGCTCAGACGAGCCGGATCGAATGGCCGCCATCTACAGGCAGGGCCACCCCCGTCACATAGCTCGCCCCGTCGCCCGCCAGCATCAGGAAGGGCCCGCGCAGCTCGGAAAGCTCGCCGTGACGCTTCGGCGGCGACTTCTGCACCATCGCCTTGCCGATATCGCTTTCAAGATAGGTGTCGTTGATTTCCGTCTTGAAGTAACCGGGGCAGATGGCGTTGACGCGGATACCGAAGCGGAACAACTCGGTCGCCAGCGCCTTGGTCATCTGCACCACAGCCGCCTTCGAGGTCGCATAGGCGAACTGCTGCGGCGCCACGCCAAGGCCAAGGATCGAAGCGGTGTTGATGATCGAGCCGCCGGTTTTGGCTTCCACCATCCGGCGAGCCCCTTCCCGCGCCACGCGCCACGCACCCTTCAGGTTCGTGTTCATCACGAAGTCCCAGTCTTCCTCGTCATGCTCCAGCGCCCACTTGGGGCACGCCACGCCAGCGTTGTTGGCAATAACGGTGACGGTGCCGAAAGCTTCCTCAGCCGCATCGAAGGCCGCCGCCACGCTTTTGCCGTCCGTCACATCCATCGCGACAGCGAGGGTCTTGTGGCCGGTTTCAGCGGCGATCTTGTCGGCCAGCGCCTGAATGCGCTCGGTACGGCGCGCGGCCAGTACCACATGGGCACCGGCAAGCGCCGCCGTATGGGCGATCTCGGCGCCGATCCCCGACGACGCGCCCGAAACCAGCACCGTCTTGCCTTGCAGGCTGAAGAGTCCGTCCAAAAGCGTCGTCATAGGGACCAGTCCTTTCTTGTCAATTGCTGAAGGCGGGGATGCCGGTGATGGCACGGCCAAGGATCAACGCATGCACATCATGGGTGCCTTCATAGGTATTCACGGCTTCAAGGTTCATGGCATGACGAATGACATGGAATTCATCCGAAACGCCGTTGCCGCCGTGCATATCGCGGGAAATGCGCGCGATCTCGAGCGCCTTACCGCAGTTGTTGCGCTTGATCAGCGAAATCATTTCGGGAGAGAAACGATCCTCGTCGATCAGGCGACCCACCCGCAGCGCGGCCTGCAGGCCAAGCGCGATGTCGGTTTCCATCTGGGCGAGTTTCAGCTGCGGGATCTGGTTTGCCGCGAGCGGACGGCCGAACTGCTTGCGGTCCAGCTGATACTGGCGCGCCGCAGCGAAGCAATATTCAGCAGCCCCCATCGCGCCCCAGGCAATGCCGAAACGGGCACGGTTGAGGCAACCGAACGGCCCGCCAAGGCCATCGGCGTTCGGCAGCAGGTTCTCTTCCGGCACGAACACATTGTCCATGACGATTTCACCGGTGACGGACGCGCGGAGCGAGAATTTGCCTTCGATCTTCGGGGTCGACAGGCCTTCCATGCCGCGCTCCAGGATGAAGCCCTTGATGCGGCCATCAAGTTTGGCCCACACGACCATCACGTCGGCGATCGGGCTGTTGGTGATCCACATCTTGTTGCCGGTCAGCTTGTAGCCGCCGTCAACCGCCACCGCACGGCTGGCCATGCCGCCAGCGTCGGAGCCATGGTCGGGTTCGGTGAGGCCGAAGCAGCCGACGAGCTCGCCCGCTGCCATTTTCGGCAGATATTTCATGCGCTGCTCTTCCGAGCCGTAAGCATAGATCGGGAACATGGCGAGCGAGCTTTGCACCGACATGGCGCTGCGGTAGCCGCTATCCACGCGCTCGATCTCGCGCGCGACAAGGCCGTAAGCCACATAATTGGTGCCGGCACAGCCGTATTTCTCGGGGATCGTCATGCCAAGGAGGCCGAGCTCGCCCAGTTCGCGGATGATTTCGCGGTCGAACTTTTCATGGCGGTTGGCTTCAAGGATACCCGGCATCAGGCGGTCCTGCGCATAGCCACGGGCCGTGTCGCGGATCATCCGCTCTTCTTCGGTCAACTGGCCATCAAGATCAAAGGGGTCTTCCCAATTGAAGGGCACGATCCCCTTCTTGTAATTCATCGACATGGTTTCATTCTCTTTGGGGCGCTGGGCCGGGGATGGCCATGCGTGCGCCAAGGTAAGTCATTCTGGAAGCGCGACGATAGCCTGCCCGAAATGGTCCGACAACACCCAATCGGAAACTGCCCGGATAGCGAACAGCCACCGATAAAGGCTAGAACCAGCCAGCTTTCCTGAGCCAAACGACAAGTGCCACACCGCATGCCATCAGGCCGCCGGTGACCCACCAGAAGGCGAGGCCATCCTCAGCCCCCGGCATGCCGCCAACATTGATGCCCAGAAGCCCGGTCACGAAGCTGAGCGGCAGGAAAATGGCCGCGACGACCGACAGGCGGTACATGTTGCGGTTCAGTTCATCCTGCGCCGCGCCCATCAGGGCCTCGCGCTGGATCTGCAGCCGTTCACCAAGGGCTTCAAGCTCGTCCAGCATGCGGGCGATGCGCTCACCCGCTTCGCTGAAACCCAGCCGGTTGGTGTGATTGAGCCACGGAAATCCTTCGGCCACCAGTTCATCAATCGCCAGCCGCATGGCGCCAAGATGCCGGCGATAATGCAGGCCAAGGCGGCGCAGGCGGGCGATCAGCTCACGGATCTCCTCGCCTTCGGCTTCCTCGTCGATCAGGTCTTCCAGATCGTTGGCGTCGCTTTGCAGGCCCGCGATCATCAGGGAGATGCTTTCGGTCGCCGACAGGCAAAGGGCAGATAGCAGGTCCCCCGCCTTCTTGGGGCCACGGCCAAGTTCCAGCCGCTCCTGCACACGGCGCACCGCCTTGATCGGGACGCGCTCGTAGGTCAGCACGCTTTTGCCGTCGGTCCATACGCGCAGCGAGACAACCTCGCCGGGTTCGGCACCGGCATTCAGGTTAGGCACCTTGAGGATGAGAAGCGCTTCATCGCCCAGCGCCTCGAAACGGGCGCGGGTTTCCTTGGACCGCATGGGCTCGAGAAGGGCGGACTCGACCGTATGTGCGGCGCGCGGCTGGGCGTCGCCGTGCGGTTCCCAGTTCAGGGCGCCATGTTCCCAAAGCGTCCCGTCCCCCAATTCGCATGGCTGCGCGGTGGCGCCGCCCTTGCCATCCAGAGCCAGACGGAAAAGCAGCGTCGCTTCACCCGAGACCATATCCATGCGGCACCTCCCTTTCCGGACCGACAGGCCTCAAGCCTGCCCCAAGCAGGCGAAAGGTGCAATGGCAATGGGCGGTTATCTCAGGCGCGTTCGATGAGAAGCGCGATCCCCTGCCCGACCCCGATACACATGGTGGCGATGCCGTAACGCCCGCCACGCCGCTCCAGTTCGCGGGTCAGCGTCAGCGCCAGCCGGGCGCCGCTCATGCCCAGCGGATGGCCAAGTGCAATGGCGCCGCCGTTGGGGTTCACATGGTCGGCGTCGTCAGCGAGCCCGAGGCCACGTGTGACGGCAAGGCCTTGCGCCGCAAAGGCCTCGTTCAGTTCGATCACATCGATATCGCCGATCTTCAGCCCCGTCCGCGCCAGCAGCCGTTCAGTGGCCGGCAGCGGCCCGATCCCCATCAGACGCGGCGCCACGCCGATGGTGGTGCCCGCCACGATACGGGCGCGCGGGGTAAGGCCGTGGTGTTTGGCTGCTTCCTCAGACGCAATCACAAGGGCGGCGGCCCCATCGTTGACGCCCGAGGCATTGCCCGCAGTCACACTGCCGCCCTCGCGGAAAGGCGTGGGCAACTTTGCGAGGCTTTCGAGGCTCGTATCCGCGCGGGGATGCTCGTCCGCTTCCAGCGTGCGCACTTCCTTGCGGGAAACGCGGACTTCCACGGGCATGATCTCGCCCATGAAGAAGCCGTCCGCTGCCGCCTTCGCCGCCCGCTGCTGTGACCGCAGGGCGAAGGCATCCTGATCGGCGCGCGAAATGCCATGAGCTTCGGCCACATTCTCGGCGGTTTCCGGCATGGAATCGGTGCCGAAGCGTTTGTCCATCAACGGGTTGACGAAGCGCCACCCGATAGTGGTGTCGTAAATCCGGGCGTCGCGGGAATAGGCGCTTTCAGCTTTCGGCATCACGAAGGGCGCGCGTGACATGCTTTCCACCCCGCCCGCGAGGATGAGGTCAGCGTCACCCGCCTTGATGGCACGACCGGCCATCGCCACTGCATCAAGGCCCGATCCACAGAGGCGGTTGACGGTGACCCCCCCCACGCCTTCCGGCAGGCCCGCAAGAAGAGCCGCCATCCGCGCCACGTTCCGGTTGTCCTCGCCTGCCTGATTGGCGCAGCCGAGGATCACATCATCAATCAGTGACGGATCAAGAGACGGATGGCGCTTCAAAAGCTCGGCGAGCGGCAAGGCCGCAAGGTCATCGGCCCTCACCGGCGCCAGCGCGCCGCCAAAGCGACCAATCGGGGTGCGGATGCCGTCGCAGATCCAGGCATTTGCCATCGGAAGTCTCCTCTCCTGTTGCCCTGATTTATCGGCCCTTCGGCGCCTCGGCGCAACGCTTTCGCACAAAGCTTCGCATTGCGCACAGTAATTTCAGGGACACGCGTTTCCCTGCATGACAAGCACGAAAAGGTCGTTATAAGCTATTGAAATGACCGATGTTGACCGCCGCCTGCGCATTGCTGTCCGCTCCTTTGTGGACATTTACCGCGAAATCGAACGGGCCGCCCGTGTAGGGCGGATGACGATCCCGCAGTACAAGCTTTTGCTGTACTTACGTGCCGGGCCGCAGCGTGCCGGTGAACTGGCCGCCCTTGCCGCCGTCAAGAAGCCGACAATCACCCCGATTGTGGCCACCCTTGAAGACCGTGGCTGGGTCGCGCGCGAGGCTGATCCCGATGACCGCCGTTCGAGCCGCCTGATGATGACGGACGAAGGCCGCTTCGCCATGAATGCTTTTGAAAGCGAACTGGCCGAAGTGCTGGATACGCTCCTGCCTGAAGGCAGCAAGGAGCATTTCTACGAGATGTTCGATATCCTCAACACCGCGCTTTATTCGAGCGTCGAGGAGCGGCTGCGCTATTTCGAGTTCGAATAGCCAACAAAAAAGGCGGCCCCGAAGGACCGCCTTTCGCCCGAGATCAAACCCGATCAGAAGCTGAGTTTTTCATACCGCGCCAGATGATGGTCGATGGAGCCGAAAAGCCCTTCAAGGATCGTCGCGCGCTTGAAATAATGGCCAACCGCCAGTTCATCCGTCATGCCCATGCCGCCATGGATCTGGATGGCATTCTCGCCAACGAACTTGCAGGCATGCCCGACCTTCGCCTTGGCAAGCGACACGGCAGCCGCGCGGGCCTTGGCATCTTCGCCGAGTTTAAGGGTCGCCATCAGGGTCATCGAAACGGCTTGTTCGACTTCCATGAACATATCCACCATGCGGTGTTGCAGCACCTGGAAATCGGCAATCGCACGACCGAACTGCTTGCGTTCCTTGGCATATTCCATCGTCTGGGCATGCAGTTGATGGAGGCACCCAACCGCTTCGGCACAAGCCGCAACGGTGGCTTCGTCCACCACAAGCTCGATCTCAGCGATGCCATCTTCGGCGGTGAGAAGCGCGTCGGCGCCCACCGACACATTGTCGAACTGCACTTCGGCAGCCGTGCCGCCATCAACGGTCGGGTAGGACCGCATGCTGATACCCTTGGCACCCGCTTCCACGAGGAAAGCGGCAACGCCTTTTGCGGTTTTGGCGGTGACCACAAAATGCGTGGCCCACGGCGCACCGGCGACAACCGATTTCTGGCCGCTGATCGTGTAACCGCCACCCGAGGCCTTGGCTTCGGTTTTCACAGCGGCGAGGTCATAACGACCCGTCGGCTCGGCATAGGCAAAGGCAACAATCGCCTCGCCCGAGATCAGCTGTTCGATCATGCCTTCGGCGGCCGCACTTTTCGACCGCTTCAGGAAGCCGCCCGCCACCACGACAGTGGAAAGATAGGGCTCCACCGCCAGCGCCTTGCCGAACTCTTCCATGATCAGCATGTTTTCAAGCGCACCGCCGCCAAGGCCGCCCTGCTCTTCCGAGAAGGCTGCACCAAGGATGCCAAGCTCTTCCGCCATCGCGGTCCAGACACCGGCATCGCGGCCAGCGTCCGAGCCCGTCATCTTGCGGCGGGCCTCGAAATCATAGGCATCGGCGAAATAGCGCGACAGGGTGTTCCTGAGAAGGGTCTGTTCTTCGGTATATTCGAAATTCATGGTTCTTCTTCCGTCCCTTAGAGCCCGAGGACCATCTTGGCGATGATGTTGCGCTGGATCTCGTTCGACCCGCCATAAATGCTGGTTTTGCGCATGTTGAAATAGCGGGGCGCCGCCTGATGCGCGTAATCCGGCCCGATCGGATAGATATTGTCGCCGTCCTGCGGGAATCCGCGGAAGTAAGGCGCGCCGTAATGACCGACAGCCTCCAGCACCAGTTCGGTGATGCGCTGCTGCACTTCGGTGCCCTTGATTTTCAACAGGCTCGATTCCGGCCCCGGCCCCTTGCCGGCCTGTTCGTTCGCCAGAACGCGCAGCTCGGTATATTCAAGGGCGGTCAGGTCCATCTCCAGCTCGGCAATCTTACGGCGGAAGAAGGGGTCCTCGATGAGCGGGCGGTCGTTTGCCTGCTCGGTCTTGGCGATCTGCTTCAGCTTCTCGATCCCGCGTTTGGAGCGCGCCACACCGGCAATCCCGGTGCGCTCGTGCGCCAGCAGGAACTTGGCGCAGGTCCAACCCTTGTTTTCGTGGAAGATGCGGTTTTCGACCGGCACTTTCACATTATCGAGGAAGACCTCGTTCACTTCATGCTCGCCGCCCAAAGTGATGATCGGCCGCACGGTGATGCCCGGCGATTTCATGTCAATGAGCAGGAAGGAGATGCCTTCCTGCATCTTGGCGTCCGGGTCCGTGCGCACAAGGAAGAAGCCCCAGTCGGCGTGCTGGGCGAGCGTCGTCCAGGTTTTCTGGCCATTGACGATATAATGGTCGCCCTGGCGCTCGGCTTTGGTGCGAAGCGATGCGAGGTCCGACCCTGCACCCGGCTCCGAATAGCCCTGACACCACCAATCGTCACCCGACAGGATGCGCGGCAGGAAGCGCGCCTTCTGCTCCGGCGTACCGAAGGTATAGATGACGGGGCCAACCATGTTGATGCCAAAGGGCAGGATCATCATCGTATCGGCCTTGGCGCATTCGTCAGCGAAGATGAAACGCTCCACCGTCGACCAGCCGGGGCCGCCATATTCCTTCGGCCAGCCCGGCGCAACCCAGCCCTTTTTGGCAAGGATGCGATGCCAGGCCAGATAATCCTCTTTGCCGAGCTCTTCGCTGTCGGCCAGTTTGGACTTCAGGCTGTCGGGATAATTTTCCGCGATGAAGGCACGGACCTCTTCCCGGAACGCGATCTGTTCCGGCGTGAAATCGAGATTCATGATCGTCCTCTCCCCATGGTGCGCCTCGGGCCAGCCGCCACACACCACCTCATTTAGTTAGTGATCCTAACCAGATTGCCACACTCGGTCCGTGCGGGCAATCCCGCATCAAACCGAACGGTCTTAAAATTGGCCTTGGCCCCATATCCCCATCCGTGCCAGTGTGATAGCCGGGCCGGGCGGCGTCAAGACCGACCGAACGGCCAGACAGATGCTCAGGGAGGCGGCATCCGGTGCCAGAAAAAAGCCCGACATTCCGGCGCGACTTCGCGCTTCTTTTCACCGTTCTTCTGGTTGTGGCAGCAGGAAACACGGCGCTGCAATCGGTGCTGCCCTCCATCGGGCGGCTTCTGCATATCTCCGATGTGCTGATTGCCATCATCTTTTCCTTCTCCGCGCTTCTCTGGACCATCGCTGCCCCCTTCTGGGCACGCCAGTCGGACTTGCGTGGCCGCAAGCGGCTGGTGCTGATTGGCCTCGGCGGCTATGTGGTTTCGATGACAGCCTGCGGCCTCGCGATTTTCGCGGGCATCGAAGGCTGGCTGCCGGCCCTTGCGGTTTTCCTGTTCTTCACCGTGGCGCGTGGTCTTTTCGGCCTATTCGGCTCCGCTTCCAACCCGGCGGCGCAAGCCTATGTCGCGGCGCGCACATCGAAGGCCGAACGCACACAGGCGCTGGCGACCCTCGGCTCCGCCTTCGGGCTCGGCACCGTGCTTGGCCCCGCCATGGCGCCCTTCCTGATCCTGCCGGTTGTCGGGCTTTCCGGCCCCATCTTTTCCTTCGCCGTGATAGCGCTTGTCACCGCCATCACCATCCTGAAGCTGCTGCCGAACGACACGGTCGTCCTCAAAGCCGGGGACGGCGGCGCGGCAGCGAGCCTGCCGAGCATCGGGGGCGGGCCGACCGGTGCTTCCGCCGTCGCCGCAGACAAGGGCGCGAAACACCGCCTTTCGTGGAAAGACGAACGTGTCATGCCGCTGATGGTTTTCGGTTTCATGATGGGCAGCATGCAGGCATTGACCGGCCAGACGCTCGGCTTCCTGATCATCGACCGCACAGGCCTTGGCCCCACCGAAGCCGCCCACCAGATCGGTATCGCGCTGATGGCCGGCGCTGTGGCCACGCTTTTCGCCCAGTGGGGCCTGATCCGCATGTTCCATATGACGCCAAAGCAGCTGATGCGCTGGGGCGCGGCCATG
Organism: Gimibacter soli; assembly: GCF_028463845.1. Lineage (NCBI taxonomy): Bacteria > Pseudomonadati > Pseudomonadota > Alphaproteobacteria > Kordiimonadales > Temperatibacteraceae > Gimibacter > Gimibacter soli. Next base: position 2,887,858 of record NZ_CP116805.1, read on the forward strand.
GCCTTTCTCGGCACGCTGATCACCGCCCTGACGCCTGATTTTTACGGGATTGTTGTCGCCTTCGCGCTCACCTGCATGGGCTACGGCTTCGCGCGGCCGGGCTTCACGGCTGGCGCCTCGCTTGCGGTCGGAGAAGCCGACCAGGGGGCAGTTGCCGGCGCGGTGACGGCGGTGAACGGCTCCACCTTCATCCTCGCCCCGGCGGTTGGCATCGGGCTTTACCAGATTGCACAGCCCCTGCCGTTCCTCGCCGCCGCGGCCTGCCTTGCGGCCCTGTATGTCTATGCCTACAGGAACCGCGTATTGGCGCAGGATTATGACGACGGCAAGGAGGAAGCTGCCTGATCAGGCAGCGCTGAAGCCCTTGCCTTCCCTGACGAGCCTTTCAAGAAGCGCAGACGGCTTGAAGTCCGCCCCCATCGTGGTCTCGAACTCCTGCATGCGCTTCAGCACCTTGTCGAGACCCACGAGCTCGCCCCAGAACATGGGGCCGCCCCGATAGACCGGCCAGCCATAGCCGTTGATCCAGACGATATCGATGTCGGATGCGCGGTAGGCCTTGCCTTCCTCGAGGATTTTCGCGCCTTCATTGACCATGGGATAGAGGCAGCGCTCTAATATTTCTTCATCGCTGATGCTGCGACGCTTGATGCCGGCTTTGGCGGAAAGATCGAGGATGATCTTTTCCGTCACCGGGCTCGGGCTGCCGACACGCTTCTCGTCATAATCGTAGAAGCCTGCACCGGTTTTCTGGCCGCGGCGGTCCATCTCGCACAGTAGATCGCGGACGGTTTCACCCTTCGAGGTTTCCTTGGACCAGCCGATATCAAGGCCGGCCAGATCACCCATCTGGAACGGCCCCATCGGCATGCCGAAATCATAAAGCACGCGGTCCACATCCCACGGCATCGCGCCCTCAAGGATCAGCTTCTGTGCCTCGCGCTGGCGGGCGGCCAGCATGCGGTTGCCGATGAAGCCATGGCATACGCCAGCCACCACACCGACCTTGCCGATCTTGCGGGCGAGATCGAGCGCTGTGACAAGCACGTCCGATGCCGTTTTCTCAGCCCGCACGATCTCCAACAAGCGCATCACGTTGGCGGGTGAGAAGAAGTGCAGCCCCAGCACATCGCCCGGCCGTTTGGTGACCGAGGCGATCTCGTCCACATCCAGATAGGATGTGTTGGTGGCGAGGATCGCGCCGGGCTTGGCGAGCGCATCAAGCTTGGTGAAGACCTCTTTCTTGATGTCCATATTTTCAAACACCGCCTCGATGACGAGGTCGGCCTCGGCGACGGATGCGAGATCAAGGCTGCCGGTGAGGCACCCCATGCGCTTCTCCACATCGTCCGCGCTGATACGGCCCTTGGCGGCAGTGTTTTCGTAATTCTTGCGAATGACACCGAGCCCGCGTTGCAGGGCTTCGTCTTTCATCTCGATGATGGTGACGGGGATGCCGACATTCGCGAAATTCATCGCGATGCCGCCGCCCATCGTGCCAGCGCCGATGATGGCAACCTTGCCGATGGCGCGCGGCTTCACATCGCCGTCGAGGTTCGGGATCTTGGCGGCTTCGCGTTCCGAGAAAAAGACATAGCGCTGGGCGGCCGATTGGCTGCCGGTCATCAGCTTCATGAAGGCATCGCGCTCAAACTTCATGCCTTCGTCGAACGGCAGGTTCACAGCCGCCTCGATACATTTGATATTGGCCTCGGGCGCTTCAAAGCCCCGGAACTTGCGGGCATTCGCCTTGCGGAATTCGTCAAATAGGCCGGGATTGGCGCGGGCCTCGGCAAGTTTTTCGTCCATATCGCGGATGCGGCGGAGCGGCTTGCCCTCGGCCACAGCCTTGCGTGCAAAAGCGATAGCGGCGGCTTCAAGCCCGCCTTCATCGGCCAGCTCGTCCACAAGGCCCATCGCATGCGCCTTTTTCGCCGGCACATGATCGCCGCCCGTCACCATCTTGAGCGCGGCTTCTGCGCCAACAAGACGCGGCAGGCGCTGCGTACCGCCGGCGCCCGGCAGCAGGCCGAGCTTCACTTCCGGCAGGCCGCATTTGGCCGAAGGCACAGCAACCCGCCAATGACAGGCAAGTGCAACCTCGAGCCCGCCGCCAAGCGCGGTGCCGTGGATCGCTGCTACAACAGGCTTGCCAACATTCTCGATGGCTTCTTCCACATCGTGCAGGCTCGGGCCCTGCATCGGCTTGCCGAACTCGCGGATATCGGCGCCCGCGATGAAGGTACGGCCATCGCAGGCCAGCACGATGGCGGTGATATCAGCATTGGCGCCGACTGCATCGAATGCGGCCTTGAGCCCGGCGCGCACGTCTGCCGACAGTGCATTCACCGGCGGATTATCGACCCGCACAACGGCCAGATCGCCCTCGGTCTCAAGCCGTACGGTATCGCTGAATTTGGTCACAAGCATACTCACCCTCCCTTGATCAGATAATTTCGCGGGGGATTGTAAGGGAGGCTAACCAAATTGACGATTCAATTTTCCGAAACGCTGGCTGCTACCATTTCCGGCTGGCGCACGGGCAGGCCGACGGTCACAGTTGTGCCCTCCCCTTCGGCGGAATCAAGCCATACGGTCCCGTTATGGCGGCGAGTGATCTCGCGCACGATGGCAAGGCCAACCCCGTGCCCCCCAGCGGTATCGGACCTATCCCCACGCTGGAACATTTCGAACACCTTGGGCAACTTGTCCGCTGCGATACCGCGCCCGGTATCCACCACCTGGATACTGATCCAGTCCCGGTCGCCTTTTGCCTGGATTTCGATCCGGCCCTGATCGGTGTATTTTACCGCGTTCGACAGGATATTTTCAAAGAGCCGCCAGACAAGCAGTCTGTCGCCTGCCATCGTCAACTTGCCCTCAACATTCAGGTTAATATTCAACCCCTTGCGACGTGCGTCCAGCTCAAGCTCGTTGATAATACTGCGGAAAATATCCGCCAGATCAAACTCGCTGAGTTCCAGTTCGATGGCGCCGGACTTCAGCCGTTGCACCTCGACAATCTGCCGGACAAGGCCGCTGAGCCGCTGGCCCGCATCGCGGATATCGCGCACATAGCTGAGGTTGCGGCCTTCAAGCTCGTTGCCATGCACCTTCATTTCCAGCATTTCGGAAAAGCCGATGATGGCATTGAGGGGTGTTTTGAAATCATGGCTGACATTGGCAAGCATCGCATCACGCGCCTCGATCTCGGCCTGAAGCTCTTCGTTGAGCGCCGCGTGATCCAACATCAGCTGTTCAAGCCGGGCTGTGCGCGCCTTCACGCGTTCTTCCAGCTCATTGATCAACCGATCCCGATCCGATTCAGCCTTTTCCTTCTCCCTGATGCCGGCACGCAATTCCTCATTCAGTTTCGCCATAACCACGACCGACGGCATATTGGCCACATGCCGCATATTCATCAGGAGAAATGCCGCCGTCACGAGGGATACCGCCGCCGTCGCAGCCTTCAATATCCCCTCAAGGGCATAAATCGGCTGCCACATGGTGACGATACCGAACACATGGGTGATACCGCAAAGAAGGATGAAGGCCGCAAACAACCCGGCCACGGGCGCGGGCAGCAGGTCGGGCCGGTCCCGGCGGACTTTCAGAAGCGCAAAAGGGATGATGAAGTAGGCGATGGCGATAGCCGCATCGGAGCCAACATGCAGATGGATGATCCTGTCATCCCAGATCAGGCAATACCCATGGGGCGCAAAACCCGCATCCCCCACGAGCCACTCGTAGAGACTAGACATGACAAGACCCCCAGTCGCCCGATACTGTTTCTACAGGGCGGCATTCAACCGCCAGACGCCTCAAGCGGTTGATAATATAGCAATAGGCGAGAAAAACAACCAAAGGGCCGCGACCACCATCCTCTTGTATGATGGACGAATGCCGCGCACCGCCTTATAGTTCGTGCACCTAACCAATTATGGACCGATAGCGAGAAACGGCGAAGTACCATGAGTGACCTTATTCCGATGAGTGATGTGATCAACGGCCTTGCCCCCGCGGGCGAAGGCTTCAGCCTGACGGTGCCCCCCGGCTGGGGACAGGGCCGTTCGGCCTTCGGCGGGCTGACGGCTGCCCTTGCCGTCAATGCCATGCGGCAAAAGCTCGGGGCAGATGAACGCCCGCTGCGCTCGCTTCTCGTTTCCTTCGTCGCCCCTGTCCTCCTCGGTGAAAAGGCCGATATCGAGGCAAACCTGCTGCGCGCCGGCAAATCGGTCATTCAGGCCGAAGCCCGGCTCGTCTCAGGCGGCGGTGTGGCGGCTGTCGCACAGGCCGCCTTTGGCGACGCGCGCCCGACCAAAGGCTCGTCACCCCTTGCGGCCTTCACGCCCGAAGAACGCGATAGCGTACCCGCAGCCCCGTTTGTGAAAGGACTGTTCCCCGATTTCCTCGAGAATTTCGAGATTCGCTGGACCGGCGGCGGCATCCCTTCAAGCGGCAGCAATTCCACCCGCATCGGCATGTGGGTGCGCTTCCGCAATCCGGTGGATGAAGCCCTTGCGACCGAACGGCTGATCGCCATCGCCGACATGCCCCCGCCCGCAATGCTATCGCATTACCGCGAACGCAAAACGGCAAGTTCGCTTACCTGGTCGCTCGATTTCCTCGTCGATCCGCGCGAGGTGACAGGCGAATGGTTCTATCTGGACTTTTCCCTGGATGCTGCTGACGGCGGCTATTGCCAGCAAACCGGCCGCATCTTCACGGAAGACGGTCGGCTTGTGATGATCGGCCACCAAGTGATGGTCTATTTCGAATAATCAGGCGATGCGGTGACGCAGGGTGCCGACGCCATCGATGCCCCCTTCGATGAGTGCACCCTTCGTGACCGCCCCTACCCCCGCTGGCGTACCGGTGAAGATCAGGTCACCGGGCGCGAGTGTCACAAAACGCGACAGCTCGGCAATGATTGCAGGAACCGACCAGATCATGTCGCCAAGGTCCGCGTCCTGTCGGACTGCGCCATCGACCGAAAGCCATATCCGCCCGGTAGCGGGATGCCCGGCCTTGGCCGCCGGTACCAGCGAGCCAATGGGCGCCGACTGGTCAAACCCTTTGGCCATATCCCATGGAGAGCCGCCCTTCTTGGCCAGTCCCTGCAGGTCCCGCCGGGTCAGGTCGTTTCCTACCGCATAACCGAAGACATGCGACAGCGCATCGGCCTCGGCAATATTGGCGCCGCCGGACTTCAGCGCGACGACAAGCTCGATTTCAAAATGCAGGTCTGCTGTCATCGGCGGGTAGGCCGCGTCAGCACCATCGGTGACAAGCGCGTCCGCCGGCTTCGAGAAAAAGGTCGGCGGTACCGATTTGGGATCTCCGCCCATTTCGCGCACATGGTCGGCATAATTGCGGCCAACGCAATAGATGCGGTGCACGGGGAAACGGGCATCCGTGCCGTCAACAGGCACACTCGTAGTTACTGGTGCAGGGATCACAAAATCGGTCATCGCATATCTTCCAGGACAGTCAGCGGGACAGGGATACAGGGGTCAGTGCCCCAGCCTCACCCCGGCTTACCCTGACGCCATAGACCTTGGCAAGCAGCGCATCGGTCAGCACGTCGCCAGGCGTGCCTTCTGCCACCTTGCGGCCGCCATCCAGCACGACCAGGCGATCGCAGTAACGTGCGGCGAGCGACAGGTCGTGCATCACGACAACAACCGCCTTGCCGCCAGTTGCCACCTCTTTCAGCACATTCATCACGCTCAACTGGTGGGCGGGGTCAAGCGCTGCCACCGGCTCGTCGGCGAGCAACAGCGGCGCATCTGCGGCGAGTGCCCGGGCAAGCAGCACGCGGGCGCGCTCGCCGCCTGAAAGATCAGTCGCGGGCCGGTCCCGCAAGGCTGCGATATCGGCCAGCTCCATTGCCCGCTCGACAGCATCCCGGTCGGCCTCGCTTTGCTGCGTAAACAAGGGACGCGTGCCACGCCCGAGCGCGACGAGCGCTTCAACCGTAAGTGGCCAGTGAACGGTCGGGCTTTGCGGCAGATAGGCGATCCGACCGGCCAGCCGGTGTGCGGGCAGCAGGGAGAAATCTTCGCCCATCAGGGTGAGCGTGCCGGTCGTCAGCGGCAGGAAACGCAGCAGCGCACGCAAAAGGCTCGTTTTGCCCGCCCCGTTGGGGCCAATGAGGCCGACGACTTCCCCCGCCGAGACGGCCATATCCACGCCGTCCACCACCCAGCGACCACCAAGGCTGACGGTCAGTCCCTTCGCTTCGAGGATACTGCTCATCGCATCTGCCGCCGTGTCTTGAGGATAAGGGCAAGGAAGAAAGGCACACCCAGAAGGGCGGTCAGAACACCAAGCTTCAATTCCTGTTCGGTGGGGATCACCCGGAGGAGCCCATCGGCAAGCGTTACCAGCAGTGCGCCACCAAGGGCCGACGGCAGCAGCAGCCGGGCCGGATCGTGCCCCACGAAGGGCCGGATCATATGCGGCACCATCAGCCCCACGAAACCAATCGTGCCAGCGATGGCAACCGACGCCCCGACCGCCAACGCACTGCCGGCGACCACCAGAAACCGCACGCGGCGGAGGTTGACCCCGGCGCTTTCCGCCACGTCATCGTCCAAGGTGAGGTGCGCGAGCGAGGGGCCTGCCATCATCAACAGTATCCAGCCCGGCAGCATGAACGGCAGCGCCAGCAGGATATCGGCTTCCGACCGGTTGGCGAGCGAACCTAGGAGCCACAGCACGATATTGCCGAGCGAGAAGGGATTGGGCGACAGGTTCATGGCAAGCGAGGTCAGCGCGCCAGCAAGGTGCGAGAGCGCGATCCCGACAAGGATCAGCGTCAGCGCGCTCGGATCCCGCCGGGCAAACACATAGAGAAGCGACGTTGATATGAGCGCCCCAAGGAGGGCAAACCCCGGTACCGCATAGGCGCTGACGGCACTGAGCCCATAGTAAAGCGCGATAACTGCCCCGAGGCTGGCGCTGGCACTGACGCCGATCACGCCGGGGTCCGCGAGCGGATTTTTGAGCAGCCCCTGCAGGGCCGCGCCAGCAAGGCCGAGCGACGCCCCGACCATCAGCCCCGCCACAAGGCGCGGCAGCCGGATTTCCCGCACGATTAGGGCGGCCTTGTCGCTTTCAGGATTGCCGACAAGGCCCTTCACCACGTCACCGGGTCCAAGGCTGGTGCTGCCAACCGCAAGCGCCAGAAGGCAGGCGAAAAGCAGAAGTACCAGAAGCATCAGATTGACCCGCGCGCCGATCATCGGGCGGCTCCTTCCGCGCGTTGCAGCGGATAGGCTGTCTCGGCGATCCGCTCAGCGGCCTCAACCGCGAACCATGCCCCGCAGGAAAGATAGCGCGACGGGATCATGACCACAGGCCGCGAGGCCAGAAGGTCGCGAAACAGGCTGTGCCGGGCGATGGACCAGTGATCGATATAATTGCGGTCGAGATCGAAGAAGCCGCCGACGATCAGGTCCGGCGGGTCGGTCACCAGCGCTTCAAGGTCGATCGGAAACCAGCCGGCACGGCCGCCTTCCGCCGCCATGTTGATCACACCTCCCGCCCGCATCAGTTCATCGACAAAGGTGCCGGCACCGGTCGTCACGCCGCCGGGCGTTACATACAGCGCGCGGAGGGTTGGCCTGCCTTCGGCGCGCGTCTTCAGCTCATTGCGCGCGGCATCGAAGGCGACTTTCAGCGCCGCGGCCTTGTCCGGCTGGCCGAGCGCTTCGCCTACAGCAATCAGGGCATCGCCTGCGGCATCAAGGCTGTCTGCATAGGGAATATCCACGCCGCGCATGCCAAACTTGCCAAGATACCGGGTGGCCTCGAACCCGCCGCCCCAGGCGCGAACAACGATGCTGGCGTCGGTCGTCAGCACATCCTCGCTAACCGGACGCACGGTCGGCAGCCCGGCTGCGGCGTCGGCATAATAACTGTAGGCGGTGGTGGCCGCTGGCGAAAGCGCAGTGATCTGGTGCCGGGGCGTCAGTGCCAGCACATACTGGTCCGCACAATAATCAAGGGATAGCACCCCCTCTGCGGCCGCAGCGGTGCTGAACAAAAGAGACAATAAGGGCACGAAGCGCCGCATGAAACCGATCCGTCGTTATCCGGATGTCGTCGCGGCTGCTGGCCACGTCCTTCAGCTGATCCCGGCCGAAGACCCATGACGACGCGGTGGCAGGTTCCTGACTTTGCCGCCGGCGCGGCTCACAGTTGCGGGCACAGTGCCGGATTTGGGGGCATCCCCCACACCGGCTTCCCTTTTAACCCCGCACGCGGGGCACCACCGCCAAAGGTTTTACGGCACGAACAGGCAAAATGGCAAGGCCCGTGAAAGCCTTGCCATTTTCTCGGTTGCTGATGGCAGCGCCGGTTTATGCGACGGTCAGCTGGACGTCGATGTTGCCGCGCGTGGCGTTCGAATAGGGGCAAACCTGGTGCGCCTTGGCGACCAGATCTTCGGCCACCGCGCGCTCGAGCCCCGGCAGCGCTACTTCAAGCGCCACGGTGAGGCCGAAACCGCCTTCCGAGCGTGGGCCGATGCCGACGGTTGCCGTCACAGTTGCCTCAGCCGGTACCTTGATCTTGGCCGGGCCCGCCACAGCTTTCATCGCGCCAATAAAGCAGGCCGCATAGCCCGAAGCGAAAAGCTGCTCGGGGTTGGCGCCTTCGCCGCCCGCACCGCCAAGCTCCTTCGGCGTGGAGAGCTTCACACTGAACGATCCGTCAAGCGTACCCGACTGGCCGTCGCGGCCGCCCGTTGCACGGGCCGTAGTTTCATAAAGCACTTTTACAGACATGGTTGCTTCCTTTCGGGTTTGGGGTCACTGCCCTTTAAATTATCGAACGATTTGATCGTGTGCGATATATATGCCTCACCAGCTCCATTGTCAATCGCTTGAAAATATATCGCGTGCGATTTATATTGAGATCAGTATTTTCAAGGAGAGATGCGATGCAAGGCACCGAGACCGATATCCCGGACGATATTGCGCTCAATGACATGGTCTGTTTCGCCGTCTATTCAGCGGGGCACGCCTTCAACCGCGTCTACAAGCCACTTCTTGACCGGCTCGGCCTCACCTACCCGCAGTTCCTGACCATGATAGCGCTCTGGAATGAAGACGACCAGACAGTGGGGAGCCTCGGCACCAAGCTATCGCTTGAAAGCTCCACCCTCACCCCGCTTCTGAAGCGACTGGAAGGCATGGGCCATATCGAACGCCACCGCGACAAGGCGGACGAGCGCGTTGTGCGGATCAGGCTGACCAGCCAGGGCCGCTCCCTAAAAGACGGAGCAAAGGATATCCCCGGCTGCATTGTCGCGGCGACCGGCATGCCAGTAGGTGACCTGATCCGCCTGCAGCGCGAAATCATGACGCTTCGGAAATCGCTTGAAGCTTCCCTTGCCTGAGGTGCTCGATTATGAATAGCGGGTCGAAAGGGCAATTGGTGCCCTGATACGTCGTGAAAGTTCGGCGCAAATGGCGGTGTTCAAAAATCTGCAAGTCGGGGACCCAGCCCCGTGGTTTCATCAACGAAGCTACGATCAGGAAAAGTACCATTTCGACAGCGTTGCCGGGCGCTACATGGTGCTTTGCTTCTTCGCTACTGCCGCGGATTCTCGTAGTAAGGCTGCACTTGAGCATGTCTATGCGATGGGCGACATTTTCAATGATCGCCACGCAGCCTTTTTCGGTGTCAGTAATGACCCGACCGATGAAACGAACGGTCGCGTCGCAAATCGCATGCCGGGCTATCGCTTCTTCTGGGATTTCGATTTCAAGATCAGCAAGCTATATGCCGCCTGCGCCGCCGACGAATCTGACCCCAGAGCGTCATTTGCACGCCGCTGGGTCATTCTCGACCCCACCTTGCGGGTTATTTCGATTATTCAGTTCGAGAAAGACGGCAGTGATCTTGTTACACTGACAAACCTGCTAAGGGCCTTGCCACCTGTCGATATGTTTGCGGGAATGGAGCTGCAGGCGCCGGTAATCCTGCTTCCAAACGTCTTCAGCCACGAACTGTGTGACAGGCTTGTCAGCCTTTATGACATGCATGGCGGGCGCGAATCCGGGGTGATGCGGGAAATCAACGGCCGTACAGTCGGTGTGCGAGAGGACGACTTCAAACGCCGCTCTGACTATCATATCGAAGATAAAGAGTTGCAGAAAGAACTCCGCACGCGCATCCGTCGCACCGTGGTACCTGAAATCGCCAAGGTTCACCAGTTCACGGTCACGCGGATGGAGCGGTTTATTGTTGCCTGCTACAAGGCCGAAGACGGCGGCCATTTCAGTGCCCACCGCGACAATACAACGGCCGGCACCGCACACAGGCGCTTCGCAACATCGATCAATCTGAATGACGACTTCGAAGGCGGCGAGCTCCGTTTCCCGGAATATGGTTCGCGCTCGTTCCGCATCCCGAAAGGTGCCGCCGTTGTCTTCTCCTGCTCGCTCCTCCACAAGGTCAATCCGGTGACGAAAGGCAGGCGGTATGCCTTCCTGCCCTTCCTCTATGACGATGCTGCAGCAGCCATCCGCGAGAAGAATGCCGGCACGATCGACTACTTACCGGTAAAACTCGCCTGAACCTTGGTTAAAGAAACGGGACGAAGCGTTTTGCCGTTGCGACAGGCCGCCGCGACCGCTTCGCCCGATCGCGTTACACTGTTCCCGCTTACACACATGCATGAGGGGAATGGGGATGACGCGGGTTTCTCTTACAATCAATGGCCAGCCACGCCAGTTTGACGGCGACGGCGAGATGCCGCTTCTGTGGCATCTGCGCGAAGGCGCCGGGCTAAAGGGTACCAAATTCGGCTGCGGGATCGGCGCATGCGGTGCCTGCACCGTGCATATCGATGGCACCGCCGCCCGCAGCTGCAGCGTGCCGATGAGCACTTTGGAAGGCGCCAATATCACCACCATCGAGGGACTGGCCGAAGGCGCACGGCTCCATGCCGTGCAGGAGGCCTGGATCGCCGAAGATGTGGCCCAGTGCGGTTATTGCCAGGCCGGCCAGATCATGGCCGTTGCCGCGTTCCTGAAGGATTATCCCGAACCGACCGATCAGGATATCGCCGAGAACATCACGAACCTTTGCCGCTGCGGCACCTATGTCCGTGTCCGCAAGGCGATCAAGCGCGCCGCCAAGTCGCTGCAACCGGCCTGAGGGGAGAAAAGCCATGAATGCAATTTCCCGCCGCGGCTTCCTCAAGGGCACTGCCGCCCTTGTCATTTCCGTTTCCGCCAATCCGATGGTGCTGGCCGCCGACGCTGCGAACAACGCCGGCAATGTAACGCCCTGCCTGCGCTTTACCGAAGCCGGCGAGATTTTCATCTGCGTGCCGGTGCCCGACATGGGCCAGGGCATCATCACAACAGCCGCACAGATCATCGCGGAAGAGCTGGAGCTGGATCCGGCAAGCGCGAAGATCGAGATGATGGCCTTCACCGGCCACAGCAGCAGCGATGGTCGCGCCGTTGAAGGCAAGCTGCCCCACGGTGCCGGCGGCAGCCTTTCGACCATGACCATGTGGGGCGAGCTTCGCCGCACCGCCGCCTTTGCGCGTAACCTGTTCATTCATGCGGCAGCCGCGCGCTGGCAGGTCCCCGAACGCGGGCTGAAGGTCAGCGGCGGCGAAGTCGTGGATGCAAAAGGCAAGCGGACCCTCCCGTTCAAGGATCTGGTCGCAGACACCCGCGATCTTGAATATTCGGTCATCCCGGTCAATGCGGAGCCGAAGGCACAAAAGGCCTTCACCCGCATCGGCAAGGACCAGATCAATGTTCACGCCCGCGCCATTGCCACGGGCGAGCCGATCTTCGGGATCGACGCCGAAATCCCCGGCATGCTGCATGCCGTGATCCGGCGTTGCCCGCACCTGAATGGCACCCTCGTCTCCTATGACCGTGAGGCGCTCCTGAAAGCCCCAGGCGTGCGCCACGTGGTGGAACTGAAGCGCATCCCGGAAGACGTGACCAAAACGCGCAGGGTGACACCCGGCATTGCCATCGTTGCCGATAGCTACTGGCAAGCCCGGAAAGCCGCTGATGCCGCCCAGATAACGTGGGACGGCCGCATTTCCGAAGCCGACAGCACCGACAGCATGAAAGCCCGGATGCTCGCGCATCTGGATACCGGCACTCCGGTCGACAGTGTCTCAGGCGGAGACCTTCAGGCAGCGTTCGAGGATGCAGACCAGATCGTGGAGGCAACTTACTGGCATCCGCACTGGGCCCACACCTGCATGGAGCCGCACAATTGCATTGCCGATGTGAAGGAAGACAGTGCCGAAATCTGGCTCAGTCACCAGTCACTGACGGAATCGATGAATTATGCGGCCGAGGCCACCGGCCTGCCGGTCCACAAGATCAAAAGCAATATCTATCGCTGCGGCACCGGGCTTGGCCGCAAATATGCCGATGACTTCGTGATGGAAGCCTGCCTTGTCTCCAAGGAAATCAAGGCGCCGGTGAAGGTCACATGGTCGCGCGAGGACGAGATCGAGCAGGATCTGGTGAACCCTTCGGGCGCGTACCGGATGCGGGCATCGCTCGACAAGAAGGGCCAGATCACCGGCTGGCATTTGCGCTCGGCGGCATGCGGCTGGCTCTCGAATGCTGCGAAGGAGCCGCCTTCGGGGCTTGTCGACAATTATCTCGGCGAATGGGGCTTCATCGAAAACAATGTGCGCCGCGGCGCATGGCGCGGGCCGCAGCATAATACAGCGGGGTTTGTCACGCAGAGCTTCCTCAACGAGCTTGCCCATGCAGCCGGGCGCGATCCGCTCGATTTCCTGATCGATCTTTATTCCCAGAAAGCCGCGCTCAAACTGCCGACATGGCCCTACCCCGTTCTGGATTTCAGCCGCTTCGTAGCAATGCTGAAACGCGTGGCGAAGGAGGCTAACTATGGTCGCAAGCTGCCGGCTGGCTGGGGTCAGGGTATTGCCATCTACCACACCTTCTCGGGCACCTGCGCGCATGTGGTCGAGGTGGAAATGATAAATGACGCCAAGGACTTCCGCGTCCACAGGGTGACAAGCGCCATCGACTGCGGTCTTGCCGTCAATCCGCTCGGCGTGCGGGCGCAGGTCGAAGGTGGTGTCGTGGACGGCCTATGTGCCGCCCGCTACGGCAAGCTCGTCTTCGAGAAAGGCGTACCGGTGAGCAACAATTTCGACACCTACAGGAAGCTCCGGCTCGCTGAAGCCCCGATGGAGATCAACACGACCATCATGGATTTCGGCGATACCGAGCCCCGCGGGACGGGCGAGGTGGCGCTGCCGCCCTTCATCCCGGCCCTCACCAACGCCATCTTCGCAGCGTCGGGCAAGCGTATCCGCGAACTGCCGATCATGGAGAACTTGTAAGATATCCGCGGATTGCCTAACCTGAAGGCCAGGCCCTAACCAACCGCGAAGGAGACATTTTGTGACGAAGGCTGTTTACGACAAGGTCGGCAAGGCCCGGTGATGCATCCCGCCCCCCATGTGGGGCGGGGAGGCTCATTGGCCTTAGAGGCCGACCCGGCGATCGGAAACCTTATGGATTCCGCGCCTTTTGTCGTACTTCTCGATTCCGTTGAGGAATCATACAGCCGGAGATATCCGAAATGACTTCACGGTTCCTTAGTCTGGCCGACCTTGGCTGGACGCCGTATTTTGCTTCTCAGTTCACCCCCAGCGCCTCGTCTGACGAGCGCGCGGTCAGGGTAATGGCGGTCCACCGCGGCCATGTCACCATTGCCGGGGAAGACATCGATACGACCATTCAGTCACATCTGCCCGGCGCCCCCGGCGAGGAAGACCGGCCCACGGTTGGCGACTGGCTTGTCATCGAGCGCACCAGTCTTCGCCCCGTGCGGCTTCTCAAGCGCAGCAGCCTTTTCAAGCGCCGCGCTGCGGGCACAGGCCGCGAGCTTCAGCTGATTGCTGCCAATGTCGACACCCTGTTCGTGGTGACGTCCTGCAACCGCGACTTCAATCCCGCACGGCTGGAACGGTATCTCGTTCTGGCCAGCGAAGCCGGCGTCATGCCGGTGGTTGTACTGACGAAAGCTGACCTCGCCGACGATGTGGCGGACTATGCCAAGGCGGCCCGGCGGCTGCTTTCCGGCCTCGTCGTCGAAACCCTTGACGCGCGCGACCCCGACGCGGCTGCGGTTCTTGCCGCATGGTGCGGCAAGGGGCAGACTGTCGCCCTCCTCGGCTCGTCCGGGGTCGGCAAATCCACGCTCGTCAATTCGCTGTCCGGCGGCGATGCCCTGACGGGCGCCGTGCGCAGGGGCGACACCAAGGGGCGGCACACCACCACGGGGCGGTCCCTGCACCGGCTGGAACAGGGCGGATGGCTCCTCGACACTCCCGGCATGCGTGAGCTGCAACTTGCCGACGTCCAGGAAGGGCTGGATGAAGTTTTCAACGACATTGCCGCCCTGGCAGGAGAGTGCCGCTTCTCAGACTGCGCCCACGACAGCGAACCGGGCTGTGCGATCAAGGAGGCACTGGAAAACGGCAGTCTGGAGCCTGAACGACTGGCCCGCTGGCTCAAGCTCGCAGCCGAGGATGCCCACAATCGCGCCTCGCTTGCCGAGCGCCGGTCGCGCGAACGCGCCTTCAGCAAGATGGCGCGGTCCGTAATACGGGGCAAGAACACCCGAACAGAGCGCTAGACGCTCAAAATTGCGCACCGAAGGGGCTAATCAGTCCCTTCGGTTGCGGATTTGGGTGCCAACCCAGCATTTGAACAACAAAAAACCGCCGTCCACGAGGGATCGGCGGTTTTTTGGTCAATCATGAAGATGTTTATCGCTATTTTGTAGATCTGGCGGCGACCTACTCTTCCGCAGCTTGAGCTGAAGTACCATTGGCACGAGGCCCTTTCACTTCCGGGTTCGGGATGGGACCGGGTGGTTCGAACCTGTCATAACCACCAGATCGACAAAATAGCGATTGTTGCGTTTGCGGGATGTCGAGACATGCTGCTTGATCTTCCATTTGGCTGAGTGAGTTTTGATCACTGGCTATGGAGGGCTCTCAAGCCTATCGAGCAATTAGTACCGGTTAGCTTCATGTGTTACCACACTTCCACACCCGGCCTATCAACGTGGTGGTCTTCCACGGCTCTCAGAGAGACCTTATCTTGAGGGAGGCTTCCCGCTTAGATGCTTTCAGCGGTTATCCCGTCCGCACATAGCTACCCTGCGATGCGGCTGGCGCCACAACAGGTACACCAGAGGTGCGTTCACCCCGGTCCTCTCGTACTAGGGGCAACTCCTCTCAAGTCTCTTGCGCCCACGGCAGATAGGGACCGAACTGTCTCACGACGTTCTAAACCCAGCTCACGTACCACTTTAATCGGCGAACAGCCGAACCCTTGGGACCTGCTCCAGCCCCAGGATGTGATGAGCCGACATCGAGGTGCCAAACACTGCCGTCGATATGAGCTCTTGGGCAGTATCAGCCTGTTATCCCCAGCGTACCTTTTATCCGTTGAGCGATGGCCCTTCCACACAGAACCACCGGATCACTATGACCGACTTTCGTCTCTGTTCGACTTGTCAGTCTCACAGTCAGGCAGGCTTATGCCATTGCACTCAACGACCGATTTCCGACCGGTCTGAGCCTACCTTCGCGCGCCTCCGTTACCATTTGGGAGGCGACCGCCCCAGTCAAACTCCCCACCACAGAGGGTCCCAGTCCCGGCTTCACGGGACGTGGTTAGACATCAGGAACAACAAGGGTGGTATTTCAATGATGGCTCCACAAGAACTGGCGTCCCTGCTTCAAAGCCTCCCACCTATGCTACACATGTTATCCCTAATGCCACTCTGAAGTTGGAGTAAAGGTGCATGGGGTCTTTCCGTCTGACCGCGGGTACTCCGCATCTTCACGGAGAATTCAATTTCGCTGAGTCTGTTCTGGAGACAGTGGGGAAGTCGTTACGCCATTCGTGCAGGTCGGAACTTACCCGACAAGGAATTTCGCTACCTTAGGACCGTTATAGTTACGGCCGCCGTTTACCGGGGCTTCAGTTCGCAGCTCTCACCGCTCTCCTTAACCTTCCGGCACCGGGCAGGCGTCAGACCCTATACGTCGTCTTTAGACTTCGCAGAGCCCTGTGTTTTTAGTAAACAGTCGCCACCCCCTGGTTTGTGCCCCCACCAATGAGTTGCCTCAAAGATGGGCCTCCTTCTCGCGAACTTACGGAGGTAATTTGCCGAGTTCCTTCAGAACAGTTCTCTCAAGCGCCTTGGTATACTCTACCAGTCCACCTGTGTCGGTTTGGGGTACGGTCTATAAGGAGGGGCTATTTCCTGGGACACCTTCGCGGCCCGCTCAATCCAATAAGAGCGAACAACTTACAGTATCCGTCACATCCCTCCAGGCTCTGGAATATTAACCAGATTCCCATCGACTACGCCTTTCGGCCTCGCCTTAGGGGCCGGCTCACCCTGCGCGGATTAGCCTTGCGCAGGAACCCTTGGACTTTCGGCGACAGTGTCTCTCACACTGTTTGTCGCTACTCATGTCAGCATTCTCGCTTCCGATACCTCCAGCATGGCTCACGCCACACCTTCAACGGCTTACGGAACGCTCCGCTACCACGTGCTTACGCACATCCACAGCTTCGGTACTTGTCTTGAGCCCCGGTACATCTTCGCCGCAGGACAGCTTATTTAGACCAGTGAGCTGTTACGCTTTCTTTAAATGATGGCTGCTTCTAAGCCAACATCCTGGTTGTTTTGGCCGTCCCACATGCTTTCCCACTTAGACAAGATTTAGGGACCTTAGCTGGTGGTCAGGGTTGTTTCCCTCTCGACTATGGACGTTAGCACCCACAGTCTGTCTCCCAGGCTCTACTCTACGGTATTCGGAGTTTGGTTAGACTTGGTAAGGCTCGCGCCCCCCGCATCCATCCAGTGCTCTACCCCCGTAGGTAATACCTGAGGCACTACCTAAATAGTTTTCGCGGAGAACCAGCTATCTCCCGGTTTGATTGGCCTTTCACCCCTAGGCACAAGTCATCCCCGTCTTTTTCAACAGACGTGGGTTCGGTCCTCCAGTCGGTGTTACCCGACCTTCAACCTGCTCATACCTAGATCACCGGGTTTCGGGTCTAATCCACTTAACTCAGTC